>JANNZG010000010.1:0-110474 GCA_031410495.1 Porphyrobacter sp. | reverse complement strand
CTCGGCCTTCAACGCCGACTTCGACGGTGACCAGATGGCGGTCCACGTGCCGCTTTCGCTGGAAGCCCAGCTCGAAGCGCGCGTGCTGATGATGTCGACCAACAACATCCTCTCGCCCGCCAACGGCAAGCCGATCATCGTGCCTTCGCAGGACATGGTCTTGGGGATCTACTACCTCTCGATGGAGCGGCAGGAGAAGCACCCCGAGTATATCGAGGAAGCCGACGGCACCAAGATCGAGAAGCTTCCGCGCTTCTCGGACATGGCCGAAGTGCACCAGGCGCTGGAAGCCAAGGCTGTCACGCTCCACACCCGCATTCTCGCCCGCGTTCCGCAGGCCGATGAAAGCGGCACGGTGGCAATGCAGCGCTTCGTGACCACGCCGGGCCGCATGCTGATCGGCGAGTGCCTGCCCAAGAACTACAAGGTGCCCTTCGACATCATCAACCGCCTGCTCACCAAGCGTGAGATCGGGGACGTGATCGATCAGGTCTATCGTCACACCGGCCAGAAGGACACGGTGCTGTTCGCCGACGCCATCATGGCGCTGGGCTTCCGTCACGCGTTCAAGGCAGGGATCAGCTTCGGCAAGGATGACATGATCATCCCCGATGCAAAGATCAAACTGGTCGACGAGACCAAGGAGCTGGTTGCCGGTTACGAGCAGCAGTACCAGGACGGTCTGATCACCCAGCAGGAAAAGTACAACAAGGTGATCGACGCCTGGTCGAAGTGCGGTGACATGGTCGCCGACGCGATGATGGCCGAGATCAAGGCGCAGCCGATCGACCCCGAGACGGGCAAGGAAGCCCAGATCAACTCGATCTACATGATGAGCCACTCGGGCGCCCGTGGTAGCCCGGCGCAGATGAAGCAGCTCGCCGGGATGCGCGGTCTGATGGCCAAGCCTTCGGGCGAGATCATCGAGACCCCGATCATCTCGAACTTCAAAGAAGGTCTGACCGTTCTTGAATACTTCAACTCGACCCATGGCGCCCGCAAGGGCCTCGCGGATACCGCGCTGAAGACCGCGAACTCGGGTTACCTGACCCGCCGTCTCGTCGACGTGTCGCAGGATTGCGTCATCGTCGAGGAAGATTGCGGCACGCAGAACGCGCTCGAAATGCGCGCCATCGTGCAGGGCGGTTCGGTGATCGCCTCGCTCGGCGAGCGCATTCTCGGCCGCACCGTCGCAGAGGACATCCTCAACGCGGCGACCGGCGATGTGATCGTTCCGGCGGGCACCCTGCTCGACGAAGCGATGGTGAAGGATATCGAAGCGGCTGAAGTCCAGTCTGCCCGCATCCGTTCGCCGCTGATCTGCGAAGCCGAAATGGGCGTGTGCGGTACCTGCTACGGCCGTGACCTTGCACGCGGGACTCCGGTGAACATCGGTGAAGCCGTGGGCGTCATCGCGGCGCAGTCGATCGGCGAGCCCGGCACCCAGCTGACGATGCGGACCTTCCACATCGGCGGCGCGGCGCAGCTCAACGAAACCTCGCACCTCGAGGCGATCTCGGAAGGCCGCGTCGAGTACCGCGAGATGCAGACCATCTCCGACAAGATGGGCCGCATCCTGAGCCTGTCGCGCAGCGGCGAAATCGCCGTGATCGACGCCGAAGGGCGCGAGCGCGAAATGCACAAGGTGCCCTATGGTACGGTGATCAAGTTCAAGGACGGCGATCACGCCAAGATCGGTGACCGTCTGGCAGAGTGGGATCCGTTCACCCTGCCGATCATCACCGAACAGTCGGGTGTGGTGCGGTATGTCGATCTGGCCGAGGGCATCACGCTCGAGGAACAGATGGACGACGCCACCGGCATTGCGCAGCGCGTGGTGACCGAGAACCGTGCGACGGGCCGCAAGAAGAAGGAAGACCTTCGTCCGCGGCTCACCCTGCTGGCGGAAGGCAGCGGCGAAACCGAAGCGGCGCGCTACATGCTCGCTCCGGGCACCACCCTGTCGGTCGAGGATGGCCAGACGGTCGAAGCGGGCGACATTCTCGCTCGTGCCAGCCGCGAAGCTGCCAAGACCCGCGACATCACCGGCGGTCTGCCGCGCGTGGCCGAACTGTTCGAGGCGCGTATGCCCAAGGACGTATCGGTCATCGCCAAGATCTCTGGTCGGATCGAGTTCGTCCGCGAGTACAAGGCGAAGCGCAAGATCGCGATCATCCCCGAGGAGGGAGATCCCGTCGAGTACCTGATCGCCAAGACCAAGGTGATCGACGTGCAGGAAGGCGATTACGTGAAGAAGGGTGATACCCTTGTTTCCGGCTCGCCGAACCCGCACGACATCCTCGAAGTCATGGGCGTCGAGGCACTTGCCGAGTACCTCGTCGACGAGATCCAGGAAGTCTATCGCTTGCAGGGCGTGAAGATCAACGACAAGCACATCGAGGTGATCGTTCGCCAGATGCTGCAAAAGGTCGAGATCACCGATGGCGGGGACACCACCCTGCTGCCCGGCGAACAGGTCGATCTGGCGGAGATGCTCGAGATCAACGGCAAGCTGGCCAAGGGCAAGCAGCCCGCGGAAGGCAAGCCGGTGCTGCTCGGCATCACCAAGGCGTCGCTGCAGACCCGCAGCTTCATCTCGGCGGCCTCCTTCCAGGAAACCACCCGCGTGCTCACGCAGGCGGCGGTCGAAGGGAAGAAGGACACTCTGATCGGTCTGAAGGAAAACGTGATTGTCGGCCGTCTCATCCCCGCCGGTACCGGCGCGGGCATGAACCGCCTGCGCGTCACCGCCAACAGCCGCGATGCGGCGCTGAAGGCGGCCTGGAAGAAGCAGCAGGATGCCCTCGTTGCTACGGGCCAGCGCGAAGTCGAACCGGCGGCTGATGCCATCGGCTCGGAAGAGAAGATGAAGGCGGCGATGGCTGCGATGGCGGCTTCGGCCCCCGTGGCCGACGCGGATGACGCCGGCGAGGAGTAAGACCCCGCCTGCCTTCACGGCAAGAATGGCCCCGCCCGAGCGAAAGCTTCGGCGGGGCTTTTCTTTGCCCGTAAACCCGGCGACGCATAACCGCTATTGCAAATCATTCGCAACGATATTAGGAGTCGCACTTGCACCGTCCGATCAGTTTGCAAGCGAGGTTCCATGCCCCAAGACCGCTCACCCTCGGCCGCCACGAAGGGTATCGTCGCTGCGCTGGCGGTTCCGCCGCGGATCGAGACCTTGGGGCCGATCGCCGGCCGCTTCCTCCACGCGCTGCGGCTGATCGCTTTGCACGACCGGATCGGGTGCGACCCTGTGCCCGAGCTCGCAGCAAAGCTGGGGAGCGTGGACGTTGCCGCCAAGGCTCTCATCCTTGCCCAAGCCATCGCCGCGAGCTGGCCCGAGAACATCGCAGTCTCGCGCTTCTGCTGCCGGCTGATGAGCCATGACGAAGCCACCATCGGCGCCTTTGTCGATGCGGCCGCGCAGGGTGATCGCGCGGGCTTCGAGGCGGCGCTTTCGGGCCTGATCCGCATCGACCGGACGCACCGCCTGTGGGAGGGCGCGCTGGCGCTCACTGCCGCGGAATTGCGCAGCCTCTGACCGCTTGCGGGCGGCGCGCCTGCGCTCTACCGCGTGGGCCATGACCATCACCCGTTTCGCCCCTTCGCCGACCGGCCGGCTGCACGTCGGCAACATCCGCACCGCGCTCCACAACTGGATGCTGGCACGGCAGGCGGGCGGCTCCTTCATCCTGCGCATCGACGACACTGACGCAGAGCGCAGCCGCGAGGATTATGTCGACGCGATCCGTGCCGACCTTCAATGGCTCGGCCTCGAATGGGACCGCGAAGAGCGGCAGTCGGCGCGGCTTGACCGTTATGGGGCAGCCTTCGATGCGTTGCGTGCCGCGGGGCGGATTTATCCCTGCTACGAGACCGCGCAAGAGCTTGATGTCAAACGCAAGATCCAGCTTTCGCGCGGACTTCCGCCGATTTACGACCGCGCTTCGCTCAAGCTGACGGACGCCGAGCGGGCGCAGAGGGAGGCTGACGGGGACGCCCCGCATTGGCGCTTCCTGCTCGATCATGCCGAGCCGATCACGTGGAACGACGGCATTCGCGGCGCTCAGAAATTCGAGGCGGCGCAGATCTCCGACCCGGTCATCCGCCGCGCGGATGGATCGTGGCTCTACATGATGCCGAGCGCTGTCGACGACATCGATATGCGCATCACGCAGGTGCTCCGCGGCGAGGATCACGTTTCCAATACTGCCGTTCAAATTCAGATCTTTGCCGCACTTTATGCTGCAGGCTTTGCTGCAGCAAATCCGCTCCCCGATTTCGCGCACGAGGCGTTGCTGGTGGGCCGCGAAGGGAAGCTTTCGAAGCGCCTCGGGTCGCTTGGCTGCGATGCTTTTCGCGAGCGCGGGATCGAGCCTGAGGCGATCATTGCATTACTGGCCCGGCTTGGCACGTCGCAGCCGGTCGAGCCGATTGCGGACCGCGGTGTGTTGGTTTCGACCTTCGATCTTTCCAACTTCGGGCGCGCTCCGGCGAAGTTCGACGAGGAGGATCTCGAGCGCCTCAATGCGGGCATCATCCACCAGCTGCCTTTCGAGGCGGTTGCGGGGCGCTTGCCGGACGGGATGGACGCTGCCGGATGGCACGCGGTACGGCCCAATCTTGCCCATCTTGGCGAGGCCGCCGAGTGGTGGAAGCTCGTCACCGGGCCCATTGCGCAGCCCGAATTCACTGCGGAAGACAAGGCGTTCCTCGCTGAAGCCCAACAGCTGCTCGCGTGGGGCGAGGACCCCTGGGCGATGCTCACCGGCGCGTTGAAGGAGGCGACGGGGCGCAAGGGGCGGGGGCTGTTCCTGCCGCTCCGACAGGCGCTGACCGGCATGGATCATGGCCCCGATATGGGCGAATTGCTGCCGCTGATCGGCGAGGCCGAGGTGCGCGCGCGGTTGGCACAGGCAGCCGGCTGACGGCACCCCGCCAAACCTCCATGTTTCACGTGAAACACCGCGACTGAAGCGTTCTGGAGGGGGTCTGGAAGGGGTGTAGAGGGGGTCTAAACGCGTCTAACAGGGGTCTGGAAGCTACCTAAACCGCGCTGCACCACCCCTGAAACCGCGCCTCAATCCTCGCCATAGGCAAAGGCGGCGAGGCCTGCGCGGTCGCGCACGCTCACCCGGCCATAGCTCGTCTCGATCCATCCGGCATCGCGCAACCGGCACAGCACGCCGTTGGCGACATTGCGCGACACGTTCGCCATTTCGGCGAGCTGCGCCTGCGTCACCAGCACGCCATCGATGCCGACCCGCGCTTCAGCGCTGTCGGGCGCGGCGATGCGCAGGATTATCGCGGCGATGCGGCGGCTCGACGAGGGGATCAGCAACTCGCCCGCGACCCGGCTCACCGCCTCGTGGCCGATGATCGCAAGGGCACCAATTGCCCGCGCATATTCTGGCCGGGCGCTCGACAATTGTTCGACCACCGGCCCCGGCACCATCAGCAGCTGGCATTCGCTCAAAGCGCGGAACTCTGCCGATCGCGGACCCCCGGTCAGCACCGGCCCCACGCCGAACCACGTCCCCGGACCCATGATGTTGAGGATTCGCGGCGTGAGGCGGGGGGGACCGATCAGCACCGTGATCGAGCCGGACATCAGGCCGTAGATGCTCAGCCCTTCGTCGCCCTCACGATAGATAGCCTCGCCGCGCCGCACAGTGATGATCCGGCCCTGCGAAAGGCATTCCTCGCGGAAGTCGGCCGGCTGGCGCGCCAGCCACCCGACTTCACTGAAGATATTGAGATTGTTGTCTTGACCCCACATTAACCCTGTCGTGCCAACTCTTGCAGACATGTCTGCCAATAATTGGGCAGTCGAGTCCAGAGCGGGCGACGCGGGTGGTGCCGTTCCGATCTAGGACAGCCAACGCGCCGCCAGCACCCGCCCGCCGCCGGGCTGGCGCAGCACCACGGCATAACGATCAGCGCCGCTGACCTTCAATTGATCGGGAGCGACGGCAACGCTGGCGGCACCGCTGACATCGGCCAGCTTGCGTTCGGCACGCAGGACGTTGGCATAGCCGACCTTGCGGCCCCCATTTTCGCCGCTTCCGATCGACACGTCGACATGCCGGGTGACGGCGACCAGCACGAGCTCGGAAGGCGCCTTGCCCGCGCCGGTGAGTTTGACCGTATAACCTGCATCCGTGCTCTGGCTCACACGGATTGCCGCATCGCTCTTGCCGCCGAACCGCTTGATCCCGTCGGCGACATTGTTGGCCTGCGATCCCACCGTGCCGAAGCTGCCGTCCACCACCGCCTGCGGGGTGTAGACGCCGTTATAGCCTTCAATGCCGCGGCGCGCGTAATCCTGCTGAAGCGCGGTGTTGCTCTCGCGGGCCAGCGTGTCCTTCCAGCCGAGCCGGTCCCAATAGGTCACCGGTCGCGAGATCACGACCAGTCCGGGCTTGCGCGACAGGGTCTCGGCAAGCTTGTCGGCGGGCGGACAGGACGAGCAGCCCTGACTGGTGAACAGCTCGATCAGCACAGGCTCCCCATTGGCTGCGGCGGCGATCGGCGGCGTGGCAGCCGGTGCAGCAGCGGCAGGCGCATCACGGTGCAGCGCCAGCGCGGCGCCGCCGACAGCGGCAACGACGCCGAGCAGGGCGAGAAGGGTGCGGGGCTTGGAAGTGGACTGGGCGTTCATCGGCGAAGTGTCCTTGTGGCAATCGAAACGGGGTTCGCAGGCCGGTGCTTTGCGGTTACCGGCGATTTTTGGAAAAGGCCTGCGACAGCGCGGCGGCGGCCTCGCCCGGGTGCGGGAATGCGACGGGCCGTTCGTCGCAGGATCGCTGCCAAGGTTACACTTGTGGCGAATTCTTTTCGCGATAAGCCTTGTCGTATGCACATGCCCTCGCAGCCGCTGCCTTCGCTCACGTATCATCCGCTGTCGTGGCGGGACTGGGCGGAAACGCCGCGCACCGTGGCGAGCGAGCCGCGCGAAGTGGCGGGCGCCATTGTCCAGCGTTGGGAAAGCACTGCGCGGCGCATGAAGCAGCCGCCGCTCGATCATCACTACCTCGTCGTCCATCTGGGCGGGGACAAGCGCGTGACGCGCAGCGGCAAGGGACACGCGTTCTCCGCCGATGTCCGCAATCGTGGCTTCACCACGGTGGAGGCAGGCAGCGAATACAGCTGGCGCACCGAAGGGCCGATCGCCTTCGGCCATGTCTATCTCGAACCGCGCTGGTATGCCGAGCTGATCGGCGAGGCTTTCGACCGCGATCCGGCGCGCGTCAGCCTCAAGGAGGAGGTGGGCACCTACGACCCGCTGATCGGGCAATTGCTCGCCGCGCTGGTGCAGGCGAGCGCGTCGGACGATGTTTCGCTGTTGGAGCAGCAGGCCGCGCTCGAGGCGGTGCTGTTCCGCTTGTTCGAGCATCAGGCTGCGGTGCCGCAGCGCGATTCCCGGATCCTGATCAGTTCGACCAGCGTGCGGCGGGTGAGCGACCACATTGCCGAAAATCTCGAAGCGGTGATCACGCTCGACGATCTGGCGCGGATCGCAGGTTACAGCCGCTTCCACTTCGCGCGCGGCTTCCGTGCGGCGACGGGCATGCCGCCCTATGCCTTCGTGATTCGCAAGCGCATCGCCAAGGCCTGCGAGCTGCTGGGCGAGCGTGACCTGCCGATCGGCAGTATCGCTACGGCGACGGGCTTTGCCACGCACGCCCAGTTCTCGAGCCGGTTCCGCCAGGTGACCGGCCTTGCGCCGAGCACCTTCCGCGAGGTGCTGCTCTAGAAGCCCTGCACCAGCTGCACGGTGAAGGCTTCCTTGTAGAATTGCGAGGAGTTGGTGAGCGGAATCTCGACGCCTGCAAGCATGAACAGGTTGCCGCCGAGATGCGTGCGCACGCCGGGCGTGACCGAGACGAAGGTCGGCCCGTTCTGGAACTCGCGCCAGGTGCTTGCGACGTACCATGTGAAGTCGCCGAGCGGGGCCCTGTCATGCGGGGTGACGGTCTGGCCGATCGCGCCGTTGAGGATGAAGCTTTCGGGCGCGCCGCTATCGGGGAAGTCGTAGGCGACCCGACCGCGGAAGGAGAAGCCGCCGCCGACATCGGTGAACAGGTTCAATTGCGGCTGGGCGGCGAACACGCCGTTGCCGAAGCTGTCCGAGCCGGTCGGCAGGCGCCAGCCGACGCCGGCGTTGAGCGAGACGTTGCGCTTCTCGACCAGCATCAGCTGGGTGTTGAGCGTGATGTCGCCGAAGTCGGAATCGCCGCCTTGGTCCTGATAGAACGGCACCTCGACGCCCGCCCACAACCGGCGCGAGAGCGGCAGGTGGAACCGCGCGAGGCCCTGTTCGGCATCGGGGCCGTCGACGTCGACATAGGTGTAGGCAAGGTGCACCTCGCGGGTGAAGAAGCCGTCCGCGGTGCCGAGCCAGCCCTGCCGCGGCGCGCCGCTGCTGCCGTTGGGGACAGGCACCCACTTGGCGAACAGCTCCTGCCCGAACGGCTCGCTGCCGAGCGGGGTCCAGCCGCCGAGGTCGGTGTCGGCGGGGGTGTCGGCAGCGGCTGCTGCGGTGGCTGCTGCGGCGCTGATGAGGACGATATCGGGGCGCGGTGCGGGGTCGGGAGCGGCGCTATGGCTGTCACTGGCAAGCGCGGGGCTGGCGGCGAATATCGTCGCAGCCGAGGCGAGCAGCGTCGCGGTTCTCGTGAGGTTCTTGGGCATGGTGTGAGGCTCCATTTGCTAAGGATGGGAGCCTTCCATGCGCCTCGGCGGCGCGGCCTTCTTGTCAGAAATCTGAGGGGTTTATCGCAAACGCGCGGCGTGTTCAGGCACGCACCGCACGGCGGTAGCGGCCGGGCGAAATCCCCAGTTCACGGCTGAAGGCGGCGGTGAAATGGGCCTGGTTGGCGAACCCGCATTCGAGCGCCAGCTGTGCCAGCGGCATGTCATCATCGGCGAGCAATTGCCGCGCGCGTTCGAGCCGCCGGTTGCGCAGGAAGTGGTACGGCGTCTCCCCGGTGGCGAGCTTGAACACGCGCAGGAAGTGGTTGGCCGAAAGCCCCGCCGCCTCGGCCAGATCGTCGAGCCCGATGCTGTCATGCAGGTGCGTTTCGATGAAGTCGATGACCCGCTTGAGCTTGGGCGGCGAGAGGTAGATGCGGTCGCGGTCCACCGGCTCGGGCACCGCGTCGCGGGTCGCCATCAGCCCGGCGATGGCGCGCAGCAGCCCGTCGATCATCAGCCGCGAGCCAAGGCTCGGGCGGCGCAGCTCGCTTTCGATGAGGCTCATGAGGTGCGCGACGCGCGGACGTTGCTGGCCGAGGATCGGGGCAATTTCGTCCGGCTCCTTGCCCTCGTTCCCCGCGAGCGATCCGATCAGGCCGGGCTTCAGGTAGAGCACGAAAGCGCCCACATCGCTCCCGAAACGCATGCGGTTGTCGGCGCCTGCGGGAAGGAAGAAGCACAGGTCGCGGTGCAGCGCCGCTTCCGACCGTGCGCCGCAAAAGTCGATAGCGACCTTGCCCGATCCGCTGCGGTTGACGAACAGCGCGTCCCAGTCCTCGCCAGCCGGCACATCGGCGACGAGCTCTATCGGACCTTCGGCAAAGGTGCGGTGGTGACGGAGCGCGACGACCGGCAGGCTGCCGGTCTCGAAGAAGGTGATGTCGGGCTTCTCGGACCACTTGATGTGGGCCAGGAATTCCGGCGCTGCATTCTCGCCGACGTTGTAAGTCGGCTCCCCGATCAGTGTCATTGTCTTGCCCTCCCCAGGACATGACCGGACGAATATCCAGCCAACGTGACACTGCAGATATTACGCCGCGCGGCCGACCTTGAACAGGCGAGCGTTCCGCCCGCGCCGAGAAAAGCGCAAGAAATGGCAACGCGTTTTCGGCCCCGGCGGGGGCAATGCCACCAGCCTGCGCCGAACCCGCTATTGCAGGATTTCGTGCCCGCCCTTGTCCATCCGCAGCGACATCGCCGCGCGGATATCGGCGGTGGCAAGCCCGGCGGCGACCAGCGGCAGTTCGGCGATCTCCTTGCGCATCTCTTCGGGCGACTGGACGCACAGCAGCGTGAGCTCGTCGCGCTCGGTGCTGGCGAGCGCGAGGACGAAACGCCCCATCCGCGCCCATTCCAGCAAGGCGCCATATTCGGCGCTCTGGTAGAACCCGACCTCGTCGCCTGCGGCGGCCGGGGCGATGCGCAGCGTCACCAACGTGAGCGGCATGTTCGGCGCCAGCGACCCCTCCGGGCGCCGGGAAAACCTCTCGATCCACCTGAGCCAGGTCATGTCCGGACCACCTTTCGCACCCCTGCCTTAGCGCCCGCCGGACGCGCGCGCTTTCGCATTCTTGCGCGGGATTTCCCGTGGGACGCAGGCCCCGGCCTGTCAACGCGCCGCAACCGCGAGAAACGGCAAAAACGTGCCGCTTCACGAAAGAAGGGCGGGGCCCCGAAGCGCATCAATCGATTGCGGCGGTCGGCAGCGCCCATTCCTGCCGAAACAAAAGGAGCAGATCATGCGCTTAATCAGAAACGGGATCGCGGTGACGGGGGCGGTGTTGGCGCTCGCGCTGCCGTCTGTCGCCAGTGCCGACGTCGTCGTGCGCGGCAAGGAAGGCAGGCCGCTGTCGGAAATTCGCGAGGCCCCGGCTTCGATCCAACCCGACCTCAAGACCATTGTCGCGCAGCCATCACCGTCGGAAGTTAACCCCTCATTCCTCGGTCCGGTGGTGCTGCTGAAGTCCGGCAACATCGATCTGGAAAAAGGCACGGTAACCCTGCCGCTGCGCAAGGGCCGCAACCCTGATGGAACCCCGGTCTGGTTCATCATCACCGACACCACCGACGAAGACCTGTCGAATTTGCACGGCGTCAATTACGCGCCCAAGCTCGCCTATGCGCTCGTCGCGGACGTGACCCGTCACGCGAAGATCGAAAAGGATGGGACCATGGTGTTCAGCGGCGGATCGGTCGATTTCAAGCCGAGCCTCTCGATCGTCCCTGGCCCGGCCAATGCGCCGTTCCCGCCGAAAAGCTTCCAGCCGGGCAGCGTCGGCGATGCGAAGTATACCCCGACCGTGCTGATCGACACTGCCAGCAAGAGCGTCATCCTCAACGCGCCGGTCCTCTCGATGGCGAGCGAGGCCGAGCTCAACACGATGTGCGATGGCAAGGTCGATTATTCGAAGGTCCACGACAAGGTCGTCGCGATCTGCCCGCGCGACGAAACCGTGACTCTCAAGATGACCCTTGGCTTTACCTTCGACAAGCCGATCTTCTACCTCTCGACCGAAGCGAATGATCCGCTGGTCGCCAGCCTCGAAACCGCCACCTATTCGCCGGCGCTCAAGGAAGTGCCCTTCGCGCTCGAAGACGCATCGCCCGGCGAATCCGCCGAGCGCATCGTCGTGGTGGTCAACGGCCCGCGCGGTCTCGACAACCCGCATCGCCAGGGCCTCGAAAGCGCGCTGACCGATGGCCGCGGGCCGCTCAACGTGCTCGGTGGGATCCCCACGATCAACCTCGACTATTCGCCGTATTGGCGACTGTTCCCGGCGGTGTGGACCAAGGAAGCGATCGACAAGGGCTACCGCTACCGCATCACCAGCGCGTTGCAGGCGGCCGAACTGTCGACCCGCGGCTACCTCAAGAGCCTCGACGGCGGCGACTTCCGCGCGGTCGGCTTCGTGGTCAATTGCCCGGTGGTCTACCGCATCAACTGAGGCGGCGGCTGACGCAGCTCTCTGTGGGCCATGCGACGCCCCCTTGCGCATGACCCCGACTCGCGCCGGGAAGGCCCTCCACAGCCTTCCCGGCGCATCCCTTTTTGCGGTTTCGCGATAGGCGCCGACCTGCGAGGATGCATCCATGCCGAGCCGTCTTGACCCCGTTTTCCCGTTGGCGCTGGTGCTTGCCGTGATGGCCGCCCCTGCCGCCGCGCAGGACAATGCAGCGCAGGATGATGATGCGCAGGACGATGCCTTCATCCTCGCGAATACCCCGGGCCCTTTGCGCGATTTCACCACCGATCGCCCCGATGTGACCGAGAGCCCCTTCACGGTTGATGCGGGGCATATCCAGATCGAGACGACATTGCTGGGCTACACCCGCTCGGCGGCCGATGCTGCGGGGGTGGTCAGCGATGTCTACGAATTCGGCACCACCAATGTGCGGATCGGGGTGAGCGACCGGCTGGAGCTCGATGTCGCGTGGCAACCCTATGGCATCGTCGACCCGCGCGGGAGCGGCGTCACCGAGCGCGGGATCGGCAGTGTCGATCTGCGCGCCACATACAACCTGTGGGGCAATGACGGCCTCGACCGGGCGGGCGATACCGCGCTGGCGCTGCTGCCCTATATCACTCTGCCGACCGACAAGCGCAACGGGATCGGCGAAGAAGAGGTAGCCTTCGGGTTGATCGTGCCGTTGGCGATCAAGCTTGGCGAGAAGTTCGACCTCGGGTTGAACGGCGCGGCCAATTTCACCCGGTCCGGCGATGATCCGACCTATGATGCCGCGGTGCTGGCCTCGGCCTCGCTAGGCTATGACGTGTCGGACCGCGTCGGCACCTATGCCGAGGTGGTGTGGGAGTTCAGCCGCAGCGACCTCGCCAGCGATGTCGTGACGCTCGACACCGGGCTGACCTACCTCGTTGCCGAGGACTGGCAGATCGACGTAGGCGTCAACATCGGTGCGAGCCGCGCCGCGGACGATATCGCCGTTTTCGTCGGAATGGCGGCGCGCTTCTGAGAGCCTACTCGGCGGGCGCGAGCAGGCTTGCCAGATCCATCCAGTCGTCCTCGCCGATCGGGTCGCCCGGCGGGACGGTGACGGCGCGGGGCAGGCTGGCGGCGAGCTTCTCGCGCTGGTCGGCATCGAGCAGTCGGCGCGACAGGCTGAGCGCCCAGGCCCGCTCGTCGCCGCGCGCCTTGCGCTTGGCGAGGTCGCGGCCGATGTCTTCTAGCTTCTGGTCGAGCGCGGCGGCGACTTCGGGGGTGGTGTCCGGGCGGCGGGCGACCTGCGCCATCGTCACCAGCGTGCGGTAAGCGATGCGGCGGCCGAGGTCGTCTCCGGTGGAGGCGAGCACCGTGCCGGTCAGCCGGTCGAGCACTTCGCTCACCCCCAGCATCGCCGGATCGCCCTGCTGCTGCGCCACCAGCCGCGCAAGGCGGCGCGGCGCGATGAGCGTCTGGACGGTGAGCTGCGCGGCGGCATCGGCGGCGACCAGCGGGTCGAACACCGGGCCTCCGGCGGTGGCGAAGACTTCGACATCATATTGCCGGTCGCTGTTGCCGTTCTGCGCGGCGGAGAGCAGCGGGAGGAGGGCCGGGGGCACGCGCAGCGCCTCGGGGCGGATCGTCGCGAGGATCGCTTCGAGCGCGGCACGTTGCCGGACGGGGGCGACCGGCTGCGATGCCTCGCGCCCGCTGCCGTTGACGGCATAGGTGAAGTCGGTCCCGCCTACCTGCTTGGCGGCGGTGACGAGCTGGTAGCGGTGGAGCAGCCACAAGGGCACGAAGCGGCGGCGCAGGTTGGCGACGGGCTCGCCGGGGCTCAATGCGCCGAGGCCGAAGCGGGACAGCGCAGCGGCGCGCACCTGCATCATGCGGGTGAGCTCGGCGGTCGCGTCGGCCCCGTCGTCCCACAGCCCGCCCCACGCATAGGCGGTGTCGGGGGCGCGGGCGTTGTCGTCCTGCACAAAGCGGAACGCGGCGGCGGATTTGGCGACCTCGGCCTCGTCCGCTCCGCCGTAGAGCCAGCGCACCGTGGCGGTGTCCCAGCTGCCGATGCCCTTGGCGTAGGCGTCCGACAGGTCGGGCTTGCCATCGACGAGGCTGATGCGCGGCGGCGGGTAGTCCATAACCGAGGCGCGGTCTTGCGTGCTGGCCGCGAAGTTGTGCGCGAAGCCCAATGTGTGGCCGACCTCGTGCGCGCCCAGCTGCCGCAGACGGTCAAGCGCGACCTTGACCGGATCGTTGGGCCCGCCGCTGCCGACCTCGCCCGCACCGACCAGCGCCTGAAAAATCTGGATGTCCTGCCGCGCACGGAGCGATCCGAGCACCACCATGCCCTTCACGATCTCGCCGGTGCGCGGGTCGACGATCTGCTGGCCGTAAGCCCAGCCGCGTGTCGCCCGGTCGACCCAGTTGACCATGTTGTAACGCACGTCGAGCGGGTCCGCGCCCTCGGGCAGCAGTTCGACCTTGAAGGCGTCGATGAAGCCGGCGGCGTCGAAGGCGTCGTTCCACCAGCCGATCCCTTCGAGCAGGGCAGGCCGGATCTGCTCCGGCGTGTTGCGGTCGAGGTAGTAGGTGATCGGCTTCTTGACCCGCGAACGGGCGGCTGTGGGATCGGTCTTCTCCAGCCGGAAGCGGTTGGCGAGATCGCTCACCACGGCCCCGCCGAGCGGCACGCCGAAGTCCACCACCTGAGTCGCGAACCCGCCGAGACGCTGGTCGAACGCCAGCGGCACGAAGCCCGGCGCGGGCAGGCGCACGAAGCTGTGGTGGACGCTGAGCGTGACCTTCTTGGGATCGGGCACGACGTTCTCGACCTCGGCCCCCGGATTGTCCGAGACGTAGGTCTGCACCGCGTCGACCTCGAGATTGTCGGGGAACAGCTTGACCGACGCGGGGTCGGCAAGGCTCAGCTTGTCGTCAAGCCGGAAGCCCTTGCCGCCCGACGCGGAGGTGCCGACGCCGAGCGAGTCCTGCTCCTGATTGAGCGAGGGCGCGATGCCCAGCGTGTCCATCGCGAGGAACGGTGCGATGTCGATGACGATGCGCCCGTCGGCGAGCGTCTCGGCCACGTCGGTCAGCCATACGGTCGAGATGCCGAAGTCGCTCGCCACCGCCTTCTGCCGGTCGGCATCGCCGCTGGAATTGCGGAAGCGCGGGTTTTCGAATTGCACCGCGATCTTGCCGCCGATCCGGCGGAAGGCGAGCAGCTGGGTGCCGCCGGTCTTGCCGCGGTCGAGCACCAGCGGCGCGGAGCCGAGACCCGTTCGGAGCGCGGTGGTGTAGAGCACCCGCAGCGCGACGCCGTCCTCGGCCGGGCGGGGGAGGGTGAGCAAGATGCGGCCCTTGGCGGCTTCGGTGCGCACGGGCAGCAGACCGGTCTCGCCCGAGGGCACCGTCACCTCCACCGGCGCAGTCTGAGCGGCAAGCGGCGCGAGCGGCAGGCAAGCAGCCAGCAGCAGCGCCCCGAAGCGCATCCGGCGGGTCGTGTTCATGCAAATTCCCCTGTCAGTGCCTTGCCGCCTTGGTCGGACGAAAACCGCCAAAGCTCAAGCCGCAAAACAAGGGGGGTGGGTCAGGAGGCGGGCGGGGCTTCCGGTGCGCGCGCTTCGATCGAACGGTCTGCCTTGCGCCGCTCGCCTGCATGGCGCGGCGGCGCCTTCACGCCCAGACCCATGCGCGGCACGGCGGCCCACGCGGTCTTCTTCTTCATGAAGTGCACCACGCCGCGCAGGCGGTAGTACTGGATCAGCTGGCGATAGCCGAAATTCTCCACCACCGCCGCGATCAGCAGCCAGCCCAGATCGCGCGCGCCGAACACGGGGCGCGGCTGGCGCTCTTCGATGATCAGCACCGCCGCGCTCATCAGCGAGCCGAACACGCAGGTCAGGAGGAAGAACAGGATCGCCACCGCCGAATTGAGGATGCCGAAAATCAGGCCGACGACCATCAGCATATAGCCGAGCAGCTCGACGATCGGCCCGATCAGATCCTCGAGCGCGAGGAGCGGGAAGGCGAACATCCCGAGCCTTCCGTAGCGCGGGTTGAAGAGCATCTTGCGGTGCTTGAAGAACACCTGCAGCCCGCCCTGCTGCCAGCGGGTGCGCTGGTTGCGGATGCCCTCGATGGTGAAGGGCGCCTCGGTCCAGCAGCAGATTTCGGGGAGGTAAGCGACCGTGTGCGGGCGGTTCTGTTCAAAGGCGATGCGTTGCAGGCGGACGAGCAGTTCAAGATCCTCGCCCAGCGAATCGTGCTGGTATCCGCCCGCCTCGATCAGCACATCGCGGCGGAACAGGCCGAACGCGCCCGAGATCAGCAGAAGCATCGACAGCCGCGCCGAGGCGACCCGCCCGCCGAGGAAGGCGCGGAAATATTCGAGCGTCTGGAACAGCGGCAGCCAGTCGCGCCCCGTGCCGACATCGACCACCGAACCATTGCGGATCGTGCAGCCGTTGGCGATGCGGATGCTGCCTCCCACCGCGATCACCGTTTCGTCGCCTTCGATGAAGGGCTGCACCGCGCGCAGCAGGCCTTCGGGATCGATCACCGAGTCGGCATCGATGATGCAGATGAGCTCGCCGGTCGAATAGCTGATGCCCGCGTTGGTGGCATCGGCCTTGCGGCCGTTCTCCTTGTCGACCACGAACAGGTTGTCGTGATCGCGCGAGGCGTAGGTTCCGACCACGCGGGTGCCGTGCAGCGCCCGGTCGATCTCGCGCTCCGCCGGAAACAGCCCGAAGGTGTCGTGGAGGATTGCCATCGTCCGGTCTTTGGAACCGTCGTTGACGACAATCACTTCGAGGTCCGGATATTGCAGCGAGAGCAGCGACTGGATGCTCTGCGCGATCGACAGTTCCTCGTTGAAGGCAGGGGCGATCACCGAGATGCGCGGGGCCGTGGCTTCGGTGCGCTGCCACAGGTCGAAGGCGTCCCGGGTCGGCTCGGCCTCGCGGCGGTTGGCATAGAGCGCCACCGCAAGCTGGATCACCGCCGCGCCGTTGCGCAGCACCACGACCACGATGCAGAACGCCACGAGGGTATTGTAAAGGGCCAGTCCCGCCGGGGCGAGGGGCTCGACGTAGGCGAACATCACGCGATCCTGAGCGCAGGCTTGACCGGCGCGCGCAGCCGGGCGGCGGCACCCATCGCGGGCAGCGGATGGTGGAGGTGTTCGTGCTGGACCGCGAGCACGGCGAATTGCTCCTGAAACGCACGGGTTTCGACGGCCTTTGCCAGATACGACAAATCGCCCGGAAGGCGATCGGCGACCAGCTGGAACAGGGCGAGGTGACGGGGTGTCAATGTCGGGCCGGTGTCGTCGATCCAAGCGGCCAGCGCGATCTCCGATGGCCTGCTGCCCATCGCGATATAGGTGAACAGCGCCTCGACCCTGATGAGCGGTGTGGACCCTCTGATCGCCTGTTTCAGCACAGCGGACCGGAACCGTGGTCCGCGCGCGAACTGGAGCTGCTTGAGCGCCTCGATCTCGCGCGAGACAGTGCCGCATCCCAGGGCTTTCAACGCCGGGTCGAACACGCCGGCAAGCTCGGCCTGCGCGATCACCACGGCTTGGGGCGCGCCGCGATGCAGGCGCATGAATTGGAGGATGGCGGCCGTCGGCGTCTGCTCGAGCGTGTCGCGCAGGTGATCGAGATCAACCGGGCCGTCGCCGATCACGCAGGAGGTCAGCTCCCGCACGCCGAACAGGTTCGCCGCCTGGCTGTTGCGGTGCCGCAATGTCGCCAGCACGCGGCGGACGAGGAGCCACAGGAAGATCGCTGCCAGCAACGCGCAGCCGCCCGCCACGGCCGCGGTCGGCCCTTCGGGAAACCGCAAAGGGGGCAACCCCTCGATCATGGCCCAGAACAGCGTCATTGTGCCGCGCGCGCGCTCCTCAGAACCGCTTTTCGAGGCCGACGCTGATCGTCCGCGCCGTCCAGGTGTTTTCGAGGCGGGTGTGCTCGGCGGAGACTCTCAGGCCGATGCCTTGGCCAAGCTCGCGGCGCATCCCGGCATAGAACGAGGTGGATTGCCGCACGACGCCAAGCTCGTTCTCGGGATAGCGCGACAGGCCGGCGAACAGGAGGTCGCGGTCGCCGGTGTAATAGGTCGCCCGCACCGCACCGCCGAGCTGCCATTCCTTGCGGTCGTTGCGCAGGATGATCGCTTGCGCGTCGATTTCCAGCGGCGTGCCCTTGGGGGTGATGACCACGCCGGGATTGATCCCGATTCCGGTGAAGCGCGGCTTGGCGCCTCCGGCGAGCGCGGCGGCCGAATAGCGCGACATATGCCCGTCGAGGGTCAGCTGGACCGCCTTGCTGATCCGCTGGCTGATGCCCGCGCCCACGCCCCAGTCCTCGCGCAGCGGGTCGCCGGTGCTGACCGCCACGCGCACATAGGCACGGGTGTCCTTCGACAGCTGTTCCTCGTGGCGTACGGACCCGCGCCAGTTCTCAAGACCGGGACGCGCGGTGCGCTGCACCTCGGCGATGGTGACGCCGGTTTCGGAGGTGTTGATGGCAATGCCTGCATTGGCGAGCGACCAGACGCCGTCCTTGCCGCGCAGATCGACGAAAGACACCGAGCCCGAGATGAACACCGATTTGACGATGGGGGGTTTGGCGGGACGCTCTTCGGGGCGCTCGGCGGCTGCTTGCTCGTCGGGCGGGCCGATAGGCGCGGTTTCGGCATGGGCGGCGGTGCCGCTCGCCGCCGCCAGCACGAGCGTGGCGAACGGTGCGGCAAAGACCCGGTGGGCGCGCGGGCTCATGCAGCCACCGACAAGCCCAGCGCCCGCCGCAAGGCCGAGCCGGAGCGGGCGATCACGGCCATCGCCGCCGCGCGCCGCTCAAGCGCCAGATCGACCCGCAGTGCGAGTTCGCGCAGGTGGAAGGGTTTGACGATGTAGTCGGTGACGCCGGCGGCCAGCGCGCGGTCCATTTCGCGTTCCGAGGCGTTGGCCGTCACGAAGATCACCGGCATCCGCGCCATCGGGTCCAAAACGCGGACCGCGCCGAGGATCTCGAAGCCGGAGCGCATCGGCAGCATGATTTCGGTCAGGACGAGATGCGGTGCCCGGACCGTGAGGGCCGCGATGGCTTCCTCGCCATTGTCCGTTCTGATGACTTCGTGCCCGCTACGTTCAAGACAGGCGGCGATGGTCTCTCCGGCAAATGCGTCTGTTTCCGCTAACAAAATCCGCGCCAAAACCATGCCCCTGTGTCTTCTGATATACACCTAGGGTGGCGTTAACTAACTATGGTGAAGAATTGGTTGATTGCTGCGACGCCTCCGAGCGCATTGGGTCACTGCAGTACATTAACATGGGCGATAAAATGGTGATTTATCAACGTTATAATGGAATGTGACGAGCTGCATCTTTCCCCTCAGTTCAGCCTTGCTAGCGGTTGTCGGATGGTGAACGCCGGGCTGTTCGATGAGGCGGGCTAACGGGCCCCGTTGCAATCGGGTCAGCGCTCGCGCAGCAAGAGCAGGGGGTCAGCTTGGGCGGCTTTTGGCAGGGGGGGTAACTATGGAACAGGGCTCGGTGCTGCTGTGGGGACGCGATGTGCTGCTTGCGGTGGGCTGGGGCGCGTTGCTTCTGGCACCGGCCGCGCACCGGTGGTGCTGGTTCACCGCGCGGACCTGCGCGATGCTATTGGCCTGCCTCTGGGCACTTCTGGCGTGGCAGGAGTTCGGGGTCGCGGTGCCGGGCCAGCTTTGGGCGTCGGGATGGACAGCGGCGATGGCAGGCGGTCCGGCAGCCGCATCGATCGCGCTTGTCCAGTTTCAGGCCTTCAGCCTGTTCGTGGCCAGCTGGCAGGTCGAGGACGGGCCGCGCCACGATATCCCGCATGTCTGGCTGTTACCGGGACTTGCCGCCACAGCCCTTGCCGGACCGCTGGGCCTGATCATCCACATGGGCATCCGCGACATCTTCAAGATCCGCCAGAAACCCGCGCGCGCATCTACCATTCCATAGTCGAGCATCCCGCCACCTGATGCTTGCGGTCACCGGTGAATCGAGCCATGCTTAATGCTGCATAAGCAAAAAGATTACCAAGCGGATCGGGGCAACGCTTTGGGGGCATTCAGACTTGAGTTACTGGGCCCGTTCGGGCTCTTCACGGCCGAGGGCGCGCGCGTCGAGATACGCAGCCGCAAGGCCGTTGCCATGCTGGCCATGCTGGCGATGGCGCCCAATGGCGTGCGGTCGCGCGCGTGGCTGCAATCGCAATTGTGGGGCTCGCGCGGGACGGCGCAGGCGCAATCGAGCCTGCGCCGCGAGCTCGCCAATCTCGCCGCGATGCTGGCCGAGAATGAGGCGGGCCACCTGCTGGAGCGCGAGCCCCGGCGGGTGCGGCTCAACCTCGATGCGATCACGCTCGACATGGACGAGCTGGCGGTGTCGGGCTCGCGCATTGCGCTGCGCAGCCATGGCGAATTCCTCGAAGGACTCGACCTTCGCGACTGCGAGGAGTTCGAAGACTGGCTGCGCGAGCAGCGCCGCCATGTCGTCGATCTGGCCGACAGCCTGCCGCCGGTCAGCGCGGTCGATCTTCCCGGCCCGGCCGAGATCCTCGGAGCCCCGCTTCCCGCCATTGGCGATGTTGCCCGCAATGTGCACCCTGCCGTGCCGCCCAAGCCGTCGCTGGTCGTGCTGCCGTTCAAGGTGACAAGCCAGGGGCCAGCGGACGCATGGATGGGCGAAAGCATGGCCGAGCAGCTCGCCCTGACTCTCACCCAGTTCCCGCAGCTGTTCGTCGTCGCGAGCAGCGCCGGCGCTGCACTTGCCGAGCGCAACCTGCCGCTGGGCGAGATCGCGACCGAGCTCGGCGTGCGCTACGTCCTGACCGGATCGCTGCGGATCACGCCCGAAGGCCTGCGGGCCGCGGTGCAGCTGATCGACGGCAAGACCAGCCACCAGATCTGGGGCCGCGCCTTCACGTCCAGCCTTTCGGAAATGCTCCAGCTTGAAGAGGACATCGCGCTGGCCGTCGCGCCGCAGGTGTGGACACAGATCGACCTTTCGGAGCGCCACAAGGGCCGTGTGGCCCCGCTCGCGGATCACGATTCCTATGCCCTCTACTGGCGCGCCAACGCGTTGCTTCGCGATTGGCGCAAGGACAGCACGCTCGAAGCGATCGCCCTGACCGACCGGCTGGTGGCGCAAAGCCCCGATTGCGCGCTGTCTGCCGCGCTGGCGGGGTTCTGCAATGCCTCGGCCTATGGCTTCGGGTGGAGCGACGAGCTGCCCGGCACCCGGCACAAGGCCATCATGCACTTCCAGAACGCGCTGCGGCTGGGCCCCGACAATGTCGAGGCGATCGGCTATGCCGTGGGAACGCTGGTCATGGTCGGCGGGGACATGCGGATCGCCGATCAGCTGATCAGCCACGCCCTTGGCCTGCTCCCCGCCTATCAGCCGACGCTGTTCTGGGGCGGGTTGGCGGACATCGCGATGGGCAACGGCGTTCGCGCGCGAGAGCGGCTGGAGCTGAGCCTGCGCATCAACCCGTCGTCAGGGGTGCGGGCCTATGCGCTGACCGGCATTGGCCTGTCGCTGCTGATGGAAGGCAGCATGCCGAGGCGCAGGCAGTGCTGGAAAAGGCCACGCTTTCCTCCCCCGGCCTGTTGCTCGCACAGGCGGGACTGGCGGTCGCCGCGATGTTCGCTGGCGAAGCGGACAAGGCGCGCACCGCTGCGCTGGCTGTCGAAGAACACGGCGGCATCGATGCTGCCACCTTCCTGCTGCGCAACGATGCCCACCGCGAGCTGCTGAAGCGCGGCGTTGCGATGGTGCCGCGCTGACCGCGAGGCCCGCGCGGCCGCTGTCTCAGCCGACGGCGTTCATCTCGCACCATGCGATCGATTGCGTGCTATCCCTCCAGGTGCGCGATTCCATCTCGATCTCGGCGGCGAACCCGTGCAGCTCGGTCTCGCTGCGGTAGATCAGCTGCCAGTCCATCACCGCGTCCATCCAGCCCGCCGCCATATGATCGGGCAGGAAATTGGCGATCAGGATCGACCCGCCCGGATTGAGGCAGCGGTGCATCAGCTGGTGCAGCAGCGACATGGCGCGATCGTCGAAATAGTCGGTGAGGCCGAGGGTGTAGATGAAGTCGAACCGCTCGCCATCGCGGGCCGCCGCGCGCAGATAGCTGAGCACATTGGCTTCATGGATAGCAATGGCATCGCCGTGAACGGCGCGAATGCGGGCGATCGAGGCCGGGTCCTGATCGACCGCCACCACCCGCGAGAGGTCTTCGCCGACCAACCCGTCCGCCTCGCGCAGATGCCCGCAGGCCAGCGCCAGCACGCTCTGGCCGCTGCGCACTTTCTGTTCCAGCGTCGTGGTCGCGTGCACCATGCGCTCGCGCACGGCTTGGGCCACCGGGAAGCCCGTCGTCACCTCGAACAGCTGGTGGCCGAGATCGCAGGTCCCCTCGGGCGGGGTCTGGTCGTAGATCAGGTCGATCAGCGCGGCGTCTCCGGCATAGCCGCGCGGCTTCGAATAGGCGTGGGCAAGATAGGGATCGAGCATCAAGGTCCGGTGCAGACGATGCTGTTGCAGCGTGCTGCGCGCCGCCTCGCCGGCCTCGGCAGAGATCAGCGATCCGGCCAGCAGATGCAGCCCGGCAACGACATTGCCATGATCGATCATATCCGAGATGGCATCGAAGAATCTGTCATTATACACGAGCTTGCTCCTTATTGGGTGGGTTGACGGCAGCCGGTCAGGCCTTTTCGAGCATCAAGAGTTCGTCCGCATGATCGAGCAGGGCGCGGTCGTGGGAGACGCAGATCACCACGGCGTTCCGGCTTTGCGCGTAGGACCGCAGCGTATCGGCCACGAGCTGCGCATTGGCGTGATCAAGCGCGGCGGTCGGTTCGTCCGCCAGCAGCACGCTGGGGCCGGCGCACAGCGTCTGCGCGATGGCGACACGCTGTTTTTCGCCGCCCGACAGCTGGTCGGGCCGGTGCGCGAGCTTGCCCTCGAGCCCCAGCGAGGCGAGGATCCGGCGGCCATCGGCAATCGCGTCGGGGCGGCGGCGGATCGCGGCGGCGAGCGCGACGTGGTCGCCCACCGTCATCACGCTGACCAGCCGCACGGTCTGGAAAATCAGGCCGAGATGCGTCCGCCGCCAGTCCTGCCGCGCGGGCGGCGCAAGGCGGGAGAGGTTCTCGCTGCCCATCCACACGTCCCCGCGCGCAGGCGCTACCGCAAGGGCGAGGATCGAGAGCAGCGTGGTCTTGCCTGCGCCCGAAGGCCCGCCCACGACGTGCAGGAGCCCCGGCGCAAAGCAATGGTCGAGCGGGGCCAGCGTCGGCTTGACGTGCCCCGCTTCGCTGACCTGATGGGCGACGCCCGCAAGGATCATCGGCGGGCTGGCGGCGTCCGCTGGCGGGACGGGGAGGGGCATGACCGGTGCGTTCACGGTCGTAGGCCCACCATCACCCGCAGCCCCACGAGGGCGGGCGGCATCGGGCCGTCGATCGTGACGAAAGCCTCGCGCATGTCGCGATCAAAGCGGTCGGTGGGATCGAGCGAGCGCGCGCTCTTGCGGCCCATCACCCCGGCGATTTCGGTGATCCGTCCGCGCCACCGCTGCTTGCTGCCGTCGAGCCACACGTCGACCTTGCCGCCGACCCGCGCCGCGGCAACGTCACGCTCGTTGATCTCGGCGCGCACGATCAGGCGCGAGACGTCGCCGACCACGATCAGCGGCACGCCCTGGCTCGCGCCCGAGAACTCGCCCTCGCGGCGCAGGATCTGGAGCACCTGCCCGTCGATCGGGCTGCGCAGGGTGCATTGGTCCTGCAGGGCGGCCATCGCCGCTGCCGATTGTGCTGCGGCGTCGGCATCGGCGGCGGCCATCGCCCGCTCCTGCCGCCGCGGCCCGGCGCGAAGCTCGGCGAGGCGCGCGGCGGCCTGGGCCCGGTCGGCACGGCTGACGTCGAGCGCATTGACCCGCGCCTCGTATTCGCGCCGCGACATGAACCCGCGGTCGAGCAGGGGCACCGCCTGGCGATAGCGCTGTTCGCTGTCCACCACCCGCGCCTCTGCCCCTTGCAGCGCGGCTTCGGCGGCAAGGATGGTCTCGCTGCGGGTGCCCTCGTGCATGAGGCTTTCGGCCGCCGTGGCCCGCCGGGCGAGCGAGCGCGCCTGCGCGGATTCCGAGGCCCGCGGCGCGCACCCGACCCTGAGCAGCGGTTGGCCTGCCTTCACCTGCTGATCGCGCTCGACGAGCAGCGCGGCGATCACGCCGTCCGCCTCGGCGACCAGCTGCCGCGCCTCGCCTGCCGTGTCGACCCGGCCCACGGCGGTTGCGGCATATGGTGAAGACAGACCTGTCTGCGCCTCGCTCTCCCCGATGCTGCACCCGGCCAGCACGGAGAGGATGGTCAGGCAAAGGCGGGTGCGCGCGATCATCATGTCCGGAACACCGCTTCGGGGCCGTAGGCGGCAATCGCCCGGCGCGAGGCAAGGATCGCGAGCAGCAGCGCAGCCAGCATCCCGGCCAGCGGCACCAGTGCGTCGACCGCGTGGAAGGCCGTCCACGGCAGCAGCGGCTGCACCGCCCAGATCATCAGCGGCGTCGCCAGTAGCGACAGCATCGCGGTCGCCCCGGCAATCAGCGCGGCAATCCCGCCGACGATGACCGCAATGTCCCCCTGGCTGGCGCCGTGCCCCAGAAGCGAGACCATGTCCTGGTGATAGCGCTGGATGAAGCGCAGCACCCCGTTCACCAGCAGGATCGCCATCAGCAGACCGGCGAGAATTGCTGCCAGCAGGATGGCAAGGCCCGCGCCGGTCTTGCGCTGCCAATAGGCGGAGGAACTTTCGGCAAATTCTGCCGCGGAATGCACCGCGATATCAGGGAACGTGCGCGCGAGGGTGCTGCGGGTCAGCCTCAGCCCCTGCACCGGTGTGTCGCTATCGCCGATCAGGAAGGCGGTGCTTGCCGGGTCCATGCGCAGCAGCGCGCGCGCCCGTTCGAACCCCGTCACGACGTAAGGCGCGCCGAGGAAGGTCGGCAGGCCGTTGATCGTGGCGGCGTGCACCATCGTGTCGCCGCCGATGGTCGCCAGCGCCCCGTCTCCCGCCACCAGATCGAGCCGCTCGGCATCCGAGGCATCAACCGCAAACCCGTTATCGGGCAGCGCTACATCATCGACCCCGATCAGCGCGACATTCCCCTGCCGCCCGGTCGGCGAGCGCCAGGTGACGAAGCCGAACGCGACCCGGCGGAAGCGCATGTCGGGCATGGCACGGGCGGCGAGCGCGGCGTAATCCTCGGCGATCGGATCGGGAAAATCGAAGCACTCGACGCTGCGCGCGCTGATCCACACGTCGCCGCCGAGCCATTGCGGGGCGACCGAACCGGTGCGCACGAAGGACGTGTAGACCGACCACTGGAACGAAGCGACCACCGCCGCCACTGCGCAGGATAGCAGCGTGACACCCAGAAACCGGGCGTCACGCCGCACCACCGCGGTGATGAACAGCCACGCCGGCTGACGCTTCAGATAGGCGCTTCCACCCGGGCGCATGGTCAGTCGAGCAGATCGAGGCACGGCGTCAGAGGCTCGTCCGCCGCCTTCTTTTCAGCAGCGCATTTCTGGTAGAGCCGCAGCTTCTCTGTATCGCCGGCGAGCGACTGGAAGGTGGCAATCTCGCTCGCTGACAGGTTGACGCGATCGGTATTGGCGCCGGTGCGCAGGCTGATGATCTTGCTGAACCCGTCGAAGAAGCCGTCCACCAGCCGCACCGGCGTGCGCGCGACTTCAAGCAGCTCGCTGGGACGGTCAGCGTCGTAATTGACGAGGATGCCGTCCTTGAAGGTGTTCTTGTACGCCGTGCGGGTCATGAAGCCCGAGCGCTGCGGCACCGGCGAAATCGCACCGAACTGGGGGAGCGGGACGTTGAGGGTGTCCTTGAGGAACCAGCCGTCTTCGCCGAAGCAGACATCCTCACCGCAATAGGATACCCTGATCGATGCATTGACGCTGGGGCGGTAGTATAGGCCCGGCAGCGTTGGCGCGTCCTCGACCTTGGTGAGACCCTTGGGGAAGGTCGACGCGGCATCGACCGGATCGATCTTGATGCCAAGGCACAGGACGTCTGTGTTGAACCGATCGATCTCGGCCTGATCGGCGAGGTCGACGATGGCGACCACCTTTTCGGGGGCCGTCTCGCAAGCCTTTTTCTCGGCCGCTTTTTTATCATCGAGTTGCTTAACGGACAGATCCGTGCCGTCTTTTCCCAGACCACCCGCCGCATAGCCAGCGACCGTCGCGATCTCGGCGAGGATGTCGGCGGTGCGGTCTGATGCGACGATATCGGTCGAGGTCAGCAGCCCGCTCGGGGTCAGCGCGATCTTGTGCTGGTCATCGCGGAAGATGCTGTGCTTGGGATCGACCCGGAAAGCGTAGGCCGGGTCGGGCGCCATCGGCAGCAGCTCGATGGTCAGCACCGACTCCTTGCCCTTTCCGTCGGCAGTGGACGGGCGGAAGGCGATGACCTTGGCGCTCGCCACTTTCGCTGCCGCGACTGCAGTGTCTTCGGCCGCTTTGGCGGCGGTCAGAGCTGTGTTGAGCTTGTCCAAATCCTCTTTCAGGATGGCGCTGACAGAGGCGTTGTCTCTCGCCGTGAACATCTTGTCCTTGATCGCGGCGATATCACCTTCAATCTTCTTGCGAGCAGTTTTGGCCGTTTCGGCTTCGCCTGCAGCTTTGTTCTGCTCTTCGAGCAGCTTCTTCGCCTCAAGCTCGGACTTCACCACGGTCAGCTTCACGAGCTGGCGGGGGAGGTAATAGGTGAGGCCCGGCTTGATCGCCGCCTTGCCATCCGGGCGGGTCTGCACAGTCACCCCCACGGCTTCCGACGACACCGTCGCGCATCCGCCCAGCAGCGCGACAAGTGATACCCCCAGCAAGCCTTTTGCCATCCGCATAGTTCTGTCCCCCCTTGAAACCCGGCCGGCGGGTGCCGCGCGGCTTCGGGGGGTCTTCTGCCGAGGGCTGCGCGCAGGGGATGTGAAAGAAGCGCTCGCAAAGCGTGAAAAGCGCAAGGTTCAGGCGTGAATTGCGCGATCGGCATTGCGTTGGGGACGCTGCGTGTCAGTTTCTTGCCGGGATCTGGCCAATTGCCAGACGGGGGAGAGCAGCCAGTGCCGAGCATCTCGCAAAACATGATGAGCAAGTGGCGCAACTATCACCTGACCCAGCAGGGGCGCTACGTTCCTGTGGGAGACAACGACCCGGATCGCTACCGCGTGCTGGTTCAAGGTGAGTACCCCGACGGCACGGTCCGCGATACTGCGACCATCAATTGCAGCGATCTGGCGGGCGAGCCCGGCCCGGCGATGTTTGCCGCCACCGCAAAGGTGCTTCAGGACTACATTGCCAGAGTTATCGATCCGCCCACGTTGCTGGTCGCCAAGCGCAAGGCGGTCGACCTTGTCCCGATCGGCCGCGGCTGGAGTTTCTCGTCGCTGGTCGGCGCGACCGATACGCAGATCGACATGACCGGCCTGTCGGGCTTTGCCCTCGCGCGGACGTGGCACATGGCCGAGCAGCCCTACGCCCCGGCACGGCGGACGGCCTTCGTTCTAGGCGGCACGCGGCTGCGCGAATTGCTGGCCTGGGCGCAGGCCAAGCACAAGCTTTCGGTCAAGACCTCGGGCACCCATCTCGGCCTCACCGTCGCTGGCGCGGTCGCCACGGGAAGCCACGGATCGCGGCTCGGCTTTGGCGGGATCCAGGACCTCGTCACGGGCCTTCATCTGGTGACCGGGCCGAAGAAATCGGTCTGGATCGAGCGCAGGTCTCGCCCGGTGCTGAACGATGCCACAATCGCCACTTTCACCACCGAGCCGCCGATCCGCGACGATGCGGTCTTCGCCGATGTGCTGGTGCATCTGGGCGGGATGGGGATCGTCAACGGCATGACGATCGAGCTGGTCAGCGACGTCGGTTACGAGCTCAACATCTCGCGCAAGCTCATCGGCCCCGCTTGGCTTGCCGACATCGCCGCGGGCAATTGGCCGAAGATCGCCAAGGCCTTGCAGACCGTATCCGACAAGCCGCAGTTCTATGAAATGACCATCGACCCCATGAACTGGGACGGCAATCCGGCGGTGCAGACTCTCTATCTGCCCGGCAGACGGGACGCCCTGCAACCCGACGGCCCGGTCGCCCCCCGCAGTTTTGCCGACCTGTCGGGAAAGATGATCGAAGCCTACCTGTCGGCGAAGGCCGAAATGGAGGCCGCTGGCGAACCCGAAGGTGCCGTCCCGGGCGCTTTCGACCAGTATTGCATGGTCCTTGAGGCCACACCCGATTTCAAGCACCCGCCCCTCAATGTGCCCTGGAACAAGCTGCATCCCGACGAGATCACCGGCGGCTATCCCGGCGCGCTTTACAACGCGTCCTTCGCCGTGCGGCGCGAGGAGGTGCCGACGATCATCCCGCTGATCTGCGAGGCGGTCAGGGGACTGGACCCGACCTTCGTGTTCACCATGCGGTTCGTCTCGAAGCCGAGCGGCACCCTTGCTTTCACCCGCTTCCCCGAAACCTGCGTGATCGAGATCGACGGATTTTCGCGCAACGCGCCCGGTTTCCCTCCCCAGGTCGGCGATGTGATCGCTGCCGGCGCGGCGCTCATCAGAAGCTGCCTCGACGGGGCCAACGCGCTGGGGCGCGCGTTCGATTACAGCATGCATTGGGGCAAGCTCGGCAAACTCGGCAAGGACAAGGTCTGGCACGACTTCGGCGCGCCCGGGACGGCGGGTTCCAAGATCGACCGGTGGCGGGCCACCCGCGCAAGACTGCTCGATCCGGCCTTTGCCAGTGTGCTGTGGAACAAGGGGCTCATCGATTACGGCCTGCTGGAGATGCCGTCACCCGCGCCGGATGACGGGGCCGCGCCTCCCCCGCCCAAACCGTCCTATCCCGAGGAGACCTGATCATGCGCACCGCTCTTGCCCTGCTGGTAGGCGGGCTCTCCCTCGCCGGCTGCGCGACCACGCCGATGACGGTCAGCTGTGACCCGTTCCGCATCCCCTTCACGGGCGCCGTCCCGCGCTCTGCAACGTTCACGGAGATTCAGACCGACCTTCTTCCTCCCAAACAGTCGGCGACTGCCAAGGATGCCAGCGACCTTGCCAAGGCCGAGGCCTACGAAGACCTGATCGGGCTGACCCTGCCTCGCGATCGCGCGCTTGCGCAGAGCGGGGACGAGGCTGTGCTGGCGCTGTCGGGCGGCGGGCAATGGGGGGCGTTCGGCGCGGGGTATCTTGAGGAACTGAACAAGCAGAACGCCATGCCGCGCTTCGGGATGATCACCGGGGTGAGCACCGGGGCCTTGCAGGCGCTGTTCGTGGGCGCAAGCCAGGCGCCCGGCGCGGACTCCGCTGAAATCATGGGCCAGCTGGCTAACGAATACACGATCAAAAATGAGAGCGATATTGTCAACCGCGGCACCTACTTCGGAGCCCTGTTCAGGGGCTCGGTCGCCAAGCTCGATCCGCTGCGGTTGAAAATCGAGAAGGCTCTTTGCAGCGGGACTCCTACAGACACGCTGGCCCTTGGTGACTGCCCCCTCATCAAGGCCTTGGGAACCCCGGGGGCGCCTGTGGTCATGCTCGGCTTTGTAGAAGCCCGCACGGGCGAGATGCAGGCAGTCAATGTCAGCGCGATCGCGCAGGCTGCCATGCAGCACAAGATGTCGGTGAAGACCGCGCAGCAATGCATCACCGGCGGCGCGCTGGCATCGGTGGCCATGCCGTTCTTCTACCAGCAGGTGCAGGTCACGTCAGCCTCTCCGACTGCGCCCGGTAAGGCGGATACGGTGACATATTACGACGGCGGCGTGCGCCAATCGATGTTCCTGTGGGAGTCGGTCAAGGCTCTTGCAAAGGTCAGGGCGAAACGCGCGAACCCGGGCTTGGCCAGCATATCCGATGCGGATGCGCTTGCGAACGCGTCGCCCGTTTACATGATCCGCAACGGCCCGACTGTCGCCAAGGTCGACGACGAAGCGGACGGCAAAAGGGGAGCGATACCCTCCGCCAAGCGCGCCTACAGCCTGCTCGTCAACCAGTCCGAAGTGTCTGCCATCGAAGCGATCCGGCTGCGCAACGACAAGCCCGAAATGCGCCTCGCCACGGCCGACGGTTTCGACGGAGAGTTCAAAGATCCGAAGTCGGGTGAAGAGAAGCCCAAAGGGTGCGAGAAGACCAATGCAGACGCGATGTTCGAGCGCAAATTCATGGACTGCTTGCAGGCTTTCGGACGTTTCAAAGCGTCGAACTACAAAGATAGGCCGCAGGGCTGGATTATCCTGAATCCGCAATAGGGCGCGGTGCCGGTGTCGCGAACGGTCTGAACGCAATTCACGCTCCTGAGGAATGTCCCGCCGCACAGTTCATCTTGACCGCATCGTCACCCTGCGGTCAGGACAGCCGATGACGCGTGTGACGCATCAGGATCTGGTGCGGGGCGGCGAGCTGAGGTTTGCTTCTGCGAAGGCACCGCGCTGATCCACGCAGGCTGAAAGCAGCCCATCCTTGCGTCGCAGTTGCTTTGTGGCGAGGGCTGGACAACAGATACGCCGCATGACTGTGGCACAATCTCCAGCGTGGCGCTTTGCCGTCGACCGCGGCGGCACCTTTACTGATGTCGTCGCGACCACGCCGGACGGGCGGCTGGTGACGGCCAAGCTGCTCTCGGAGAACCCCGGCCACTATGCCGACGCCGCGAGCGAGGCGGTGCGGCGGCTGATGGTGCTTTATGGCGAGGCGCCGATTGCCGAGCTGCGGATCGGCACCACCGTGGCGACCAATGCGCTGCTCGAACGCAAGGGCGAGCGGCTGGCGCTGGCGATCACCCGCGGCTTTGGCGATGCGTTGCGGATCGGGACGCAGGCGCGGCCCCATATCTTCGCGCGGCATATCGTGCTGCCCGAGCAGCTCCCTGCGAGCGTCGTGGAGATCGACGAGCGCGTCGCGGTGGACGGCACATTGCTGCGCCCGCTCGACGAGGCGGCCGCACGCGCCGCCTTCAAGAAGCTGCGCGACGAGGGCTTCGATGCGCTCGCCATCGTGTTGATGCACGGCTGGCAGCACCGCGCCCATGAAGCGCGGTTGGCGCAGATCGCCCGCGAGACCGGCTTTGCGCAGGTCAGCGTCAGCCATGAGGTCGCCCCGCTGATCCGGCTGATCCCGCGCGGCGATACGACCGTGGTGGACGCCTATCTCTCGCCGGTTCTGCGGCGTTACACCGATGCGCTCGCCGCCAGCCTGCCCGCCACGGGCGCGCTTCGCTTCATGCAATCGAACGGCGGGCTTGCCGAGGTCGGCGCGTTTCGCGGCAAGGATGCGATCCTGTCCGGCCCGGCGGGCGGCGTGGTGGGCATGGTCGCGGCCTGCGAACCGCTCGGCCACACACGGCTGATCGGCTTCGACATGGGCGGGACCAGCACCGATGTGGCGCATTACGCGGGCGAGATCGAACTTACTGGCGACAGCGTGGTGGCGGGCGTGCGCGTCGCCGCACCGATGATGCAGATCCACACCGTTGCCGCCGGAGGAGGCTCGATCTGCCGCTTCGATGGGTCGCGCTTCCGCGTCGGGCCGGAGAGCGCGGGCGCAGACCCCGGCCCCGCGTGCTACCGCAAGGGCGGACCGCTGACGGTGACCGATTGCAACCTGTTCCTCGGGCGTATCGACCCGGCCTTCTTCCCCGCCGTCTTCGGCCCCCGTGGTGACGAACCGCTCGACGCCGATGAAGCGCGCGCTCGGCTGGAGGAGGTTGCGGCGATGCTGCCCGAAACGCGTTCGCTGTCTGCCATCGCCGAGGGCTTTCTCGCCATCGCGGTCGACAACATGGCGGCAGCGATCCGCAAGATCTCGGTTGCGCGCGGGCATGACGTGACGACCTATGCGCTGGCCTGCTTCGGCGGCGCTGGCGGCCAGCACGCCTGCCGCGTGGCGGACGCGCTGGGGATGGAGACGGTGCTGGTCCACCCGCTGGCAGGGATGCTTTCGGCCTATGGCATTGGGCTAGCCCCGGTAAAGGTGATCCGCGAGGTCAGCCTGATGCGGCCGCTGGGCGAGAGCTTTGCGGACGAACTCGCCATGCTTGAGGCGCAGGCAAAGCGGGATCTGTCGGCTCAGGGGATCGCCGCAGATGCGATCAGCATCGACGCAAGAGCACGCCTGCGCTTTGCCGGGAGCGACAGCCTCTTGGCGATCCCCTGCGATGATCCGGCGGCAATGGACGCAGCCTTTCGCGCGCTCCACCGCCAGCGCTTCGGCTATTCCGATGCAGAGGGCGCAATCATCGTCGAGGCGCTGAGCGTCGAGGCGCGGGGGACATCGGAAGGCTTGGCGGGCGCGGCGCCCGAGCCGGTCGCGGTGCATGGCGAGGCTTCGGGCCAGTGGCCGACCGTCACCCGCGCCGGGATGCGGGCAGGCGAGGTGATCCATGGCCCCGCGCTGGTGATTGACCCCGGCTCGACAACCGTGGTTGAGGAGGGCTGGCAGGCCCGGCTTGCGGACGAGGGCAGCCTGATCCTCACCCGCAGCGCGGCCCTATCGCGCGACCGCGCCGCCGGGACCGCTGCCGATCCCGTCCGGCTTGAGATCTTCAACAACCTGTTCATGGCGATCGCCGAAGAGATGGGCGTGGTGCTGCAATCCACCGCGACCTCGGTGAACATCAAGGAGCGGCTCGATTTCTCCTGCGCGCTGTTCGATGCGGCGGGAGCGCTGATCGCCAATGCGCCGCATATTCCGGTGCATCTGGGCAGCATGGGCGACAGCATCGCGCGGGTGATCGAGGCCCGAGGGGCCGCGCGCGACGGGCGCGGGTTCCGGCGCGGGGATGCCTATGTCCTCAACGATCCCTATCGCGGCGGCACGCACCTGCCCGACATCACGGTGATCGTGCCGGTGTTCTACGGCAAGACGGGCGACGAGCCTGATGCCTTTGTCGCGGCGCGCGGGCACCACGCCGACATCGGCGGGATCGCGCCCGGATCGATGCCGCCCGAAAGCCGCACCATCGCCGAAGAGGGTGTGCTGATCGACAACGCCCTGCTCGTCGATGCAGGCCACTTCCGCGAGGCCGAGATGCGCAAGGTGCTGGCGTCGGCGGAGTTCCCGGCGCGCAATCCGGATCGTAACCTTTCGGACCTGCGGGCCCAGCTTGCCGCCTGCACCCGCGGCGCGGAGCTGTTGCAGGGGTCCGCATGCGAGCATGGAGCCGAGGTGCTGGGCGCCTACATGGACCACGTCCTCGCCAATGCCGAGGAAAGCGTGCGGCGACTGCTCGGCAGCTTGGAGGATGGCAGCTTCGCCTATCCGATGGACAACGGCGCGGTGGTGAAGGTTGCTATCCGCATCGACCGCGACGCCCGCTCGGCAGTGTTCGACTTCACCGGCACCAGCGACCAGCTTCCCGACAATTTCAACGCCCCGCGTTCGATCACCCGCGCCGCCGCGCTCTATGTGCTGCGCACACTGATCGACGATGCGATTCCGATGAATGACGGGTGCCTGCGCCCGGTGACGCTGATCGTGCCGGAGGGTTCGATGCTCAATCCCCGTCCCGGCGCGGCGGTGGTGGCGGGCAATGTCGAGACCAGCCAGGTGGTCACCGACGCGCTGTTCGCAGCGACAGGCAGGCTCGCGCCTTCGCAGGGCACGATGAACAACTTCTACTTCGGCAACGTGCGCCACCTGTATTACGAGACGATCTGCGGCGGATCGGGCGCGGGACCGGACCATGACGGCACCAGCGCGGTGCAGACCCACATGACCAATTCGCGCCTGACCGATCCCGAAATCCTCGAAACGCGCCTGCCGGTGCGGCTCGACGCGTTCGCGATCCGGCGTGGATCTGGCGGGTCGGGGCGGCATCGGGGCGGCGACGGGGTGGTGCGGCGCGTGACCTTTCTCGAGCCGATGCGCGCCAACATGCTGGCGAACCGCCGCCGGATCGCGCCGCGCGGCATTGGCGGCGGAGGCGATGCGCTTCCCGGCAAGAATTGGGTGGAGCAGGCCGACGGCACCATCGAGGAACTGGGCGCGACCGGCTCCGCTGAAATGCGGTCCGGCGACAGTTTCGTGATCCTGACGCCCGGGGGCGGGGGCTTCGGCGGCGGGTTTGGAGGGGAAGGATCATGAACTACTGGCCGCTGGCGGGCATCGCCATCGTCGTTGTGGGCTTTGCCCTGCGCTTCAATCCGCTGCTGGTGGTGGTCAGCGCCGCGCTGGTGACCGGCGTGTTGGCGGGGCTCGATCTGCTTGCGGTGATCGAGGCGCTCGGCAAGGCCTTCAACGACAACCGCTATATCTCGGTCACGTGGATCATCCTGCCGGTGATCGGCCTGCTCGAACGATACGGGCTGCAACAGCGCGCCCGCGCGGTGATCGAGGGAATGCGGGGCGCGACGATGGGCAAGCTGCTGGTCGCCTATCTCGCCTTTCGGCAACTCGCCTCGGCGCTAGGCATGAAGGACATCGGCGGGCATCCGCAGGCGGTCCGCCCGCTGGTCGCGCCGATGGCCGAGGCGGCGGCGGTCAAGACGCATGGCGACCTCTCCGATGAAGCGCGCGACGAGGTCAAGGCGATGGCGGCAGCGACCGACAATGTCGGCCTGTTCTTCGGCGAGGACATCTTCTTCGCCATAGCCTCGATCCTGCTGATCCAGGGCGTGATGGAAAGCGCAGGCTATCCGCTGTCCCCGCTGCAATTGTCGCTCTGGGCGATCCCGACCGCGATCTGCGCCTTCGTGATCCATGCGGGCCGCATCCTTGCCTTCGACCGGCGGCTGGGGAGGGCGGCCAAGTGATCACCTATGAATGGCTCTACGTGCTCGCCGGCGCGGCCTTCGCGGTCTGGGCGGCGCTATCGCTCAAGGATGGGCGCTGGGGCAATGCCGCCTTTTGGGGGCTGCTGGCGGCGAGCTTCCTCCTCGGCAGCCACCTTTCCGACCTGGCGAACGGCGTGCTGGTGCTGGCGTTGGTGGCGATTGCCGGGTTCGGCGGGTTGAAGCGCAGCGATCCGCCCACCACCACGCCGGCGGAACGGCAGGCCCACGCCGCACGGCTGGGCAACCGCCTGTTCCTGCCCGCGTTGGTGGTGCCGCTGACGGCGGTCGCGGGGACGCTGCTCTACAACTACACGCCGCTGGGCCAGACCGGGCTGTTCGAGGCTCGGCGCGAGACGCTGATCCTGTTCGGCATCGGCGTCCTCGCTGCGCTGGCCGCAGCGATGGCTTGGCTGCGTCCGCCGCTGCTCGCCCCCGCCGAAGAGGGGCGGCGGCTGATCGACTCCATCGGCTGGGCAGCGGTCCTGCCGCAGATGCTGGCGGCGCTCGGCGCGGTCTTCGCAGCGGCCGGCGTGGGCGAGATCATCGGCGGTGTCGCTGGCGGCATCATTCCCGAAGGCAGCGTGTTCGTGACCGTGGTGGTTTACGCTGCTGGCATGGCGCTGTTCACGATGATCACGGGCAATGCCTTTGCCGCCTTCCCGGTCATGGCGACGGCCATCGGCATCCCGCTGCTGATCCAGGCTGACGGCGGCAATCCGGCGGTGATCGGCGCGGTGGGGATGCTGGCGGGGTTCTGCGGCACGCTGCTCACCCCGATGGCCGCGAATTTCAACATCGTGCCCGCCGCGCTGCTCGAACTGAAGGACCAGAACGCGGTGATCCGCCAGCAGATCGGCACGGCGGTGCCGTTGTGGGTGTGCAACGTGCTGATCATCTATGTGGGAGCCTTCTGGCTGTGGCACTGACCGAGGACACCGCCCGCCGGTTTGCGCGCGTGGCGCTCGGCCATGTGGCGCGGCCCTTTCCCTACAAGGACGATCACGTCTTCACCGGGCCAGAAGATCTGCGCCTGCCGCAGGAGGCGCATCCGGTGTTCTTCGGCAGCTTCGACTGGCATTCCTGCGTGCATGGTTGGTGGACGCTGCTAACCCTCCGGCGGCTCTATCCCGCCATGCCAGAGGCGGCGGCAATCGAAGTGCTGGCCGATGAGACCTTCACCGACGAGAAGCTGGCGGTGGAACTCGCCTATCTGGAGCGTCCATCCGCGCGGGGGTTCGAGCGGCCTTATGGCTGGGGCTGGCTGATGTATCTGCATCACGAGGCCGCGCGTCACGGCGACCGTGAGTGGGGCGCGCGGCTCGAGCCGCTGGCGCGCGCCTTTGCGAACCGGTTTCGCGATTATCTCGGCATCCTCACCTATCCGATTACCGTTGGCACCCACTTCAACACCGCTTTCGCGCTGGTGATGGCGCGGCGCTGGGCGGAGAGCCGCGACCCCGATCTGGTGATGCTGATCGACGACTGGGCCGAGCGCGCCTTCGGGCATCGCCGCGACTACGCGGGGTGGGAGCCGGGGGGCGACGAGTTCCTCTCCCCCGTCCTCACCGCCGCGCTGCTGATGGCCGAGGTGCGCCCGCATCTCGTCTTTGCGCCTTGGTTCGAGGCGCTGGTGATCGAGAACGGCTGGCTGGCGCGCGAATGCCGCCCGGTCACCGTCTCCGATCGAAGCGACGGCAAGATCGCGCATCTCGACGGGCTCAATCTGAGCCGCGCGTGGTGCCTCAACGCCATCGGCGCGCGGCTTGGCGGAGCGAGCGAAACGCAGCTTCGCCAGCTAGCCGATCATCACCTCGTCGCCGCGCTGCCCCATGTCGAGGGCGACTACATGGGCGAACACTGGCTCGCCAGCTTCGCGCTCCTCGCGCTTCTGCCCGAGGGCGCTTGACGGGCGCGGCAAGTTGACCGTGCCCTCGCGTCTGTTAGCCTTCACGCAACAAACACCCACAAAAGGGTGGCAACGGGGAGATTACCTTGCGCCAATTGCAGGGAATGGATGCGTCCTTCGTCGCGCTGGAAACGCGCAACTCGCCGATGCATATCGGTTCGATCCTGGTCTACAACCCGGAGACCGCGCCCGGCAGCTTCGTGCGCTTCAAGGACATCCTCCAGTTCATCGGCGAGCGCGCGCAGCTGAGCCGCACCATGCGCCAGCGGCTGGTGCGTGTGCCCTTCGATCTCGATTACCCCTATTGGGTCGAGGATCCGGACTTCGATCTCGAATATCACGTCCGCCATGTTGCCCTGCCGCAACCGGGCGACTGGCGGCAGCTTTGCATTCAGGCCGCGCGCATCTTCGCCCGTCCGCTGGATCTCGAGCGGCCGCCTTGGGAGTTCACCGTGGTCGAGGGGCTCGACAATGTCCCCGGCGTTGCCAAGGGCAGTTTCGCGATGGTCACCAAGGTGCACCACGCGGCCATCGACGGGATGAGCGGCATCGATCTGATGGAGGCGCTGCACACCTTGCGCCCCGGCGATCCGCCGCCTTCGACGCCCGATAACTGGAAGCCCGGGCGGATCCCCAACCCGATCGAGCTGCTCGGCAAAAGCTACTTCAACGCGGTGACCAACCCGCTCAAGCAGCTGGAAGTGGCCGCCAAGGCCGCACCCGGTCTGGCGAAGGCCATCAAGGGGCTGGTGGTCAAGGACTTCACCGTCAGTTCCGACATGCTTGCCCCGAAATCGCGGTTCAACCGCGCGATCTCTCCGCACCGCGTGGTCGAGGGCCGCAGCTTCAAGCTGGCCGACATCAAGGCAATCCGCGCGCTGGCAGACGGGGCGAAGGTCAATGACGTGTTCCTCGCCATTATCGGCGGGGCGATGCGCAAATACCTGCTCGCCAAGGACGATTTGCCCAAGAAGACGCTGACTGCGATGGCGCCGATCTCGGTGCGCTCGAGCGGCGAGAAGGGCGATATGGGCAATCAGGTGGCCGCCATGATCGCGCCGCTCGGCACGCATATCGAGGACCCGGCAGAGCGGCTCGCCTTTGTCCTGTCGCAGACCGCCAACAGCAAGGCGATGTCGGACGCCATCGGCGCGCGCAACATGACCGAGATGAGCAAGGTTTCCCCTGCGCTGTTCATGGCGCTGGGCGCGCAGCTCTACACCCGTCTCGGCCTTGCCAATCGCGGCGTGGCCCCGCCATTCACGACCGTGGTGACCAACGTGCCCGGCCCGCCGGTGCCGATCCATTTCGCTGGCGCCCGGCTGGAAAGCATGATGGGGCTCCTGTGCCTCACCGATGGTCTCGGCCTCGGCCATGTCGTGCAGAGCTATTGCGACGAGGCGACGATCGCTTTCACGGCGGACCGCGAATTGCTGCCTGACCCCGATTTCTACGTGAAGTGCATCGAGGATAGTTTCGCAGAATTGCTGTCTGCTACAGAGCATGCCGCCGCTGCTCCCAGCCCGGCGCCCGCCGCGAAGCGCAAGCGCGCTCCGGCGAAAACCAAATCTGCATGACCGGCCGCAAGACCGAAACGACGAAGGATACGAACATGGCCGCAGCAGCATCCGCACGCGCACAGGCAGAAACCGCCCGCCCGCCAAGCCCCTTCTGGACGCTCGCCGAAGGGCGCGCATTTTTGGAGCTTGGCGCGTTCTACATGACCCGCCCCTTGCTGTCGCACCTGCCCAAGGGTGACGGGCACGCGGTGCAGGTTCTGCCGGGCTTCATGGCCACCAACACCTCGACCGTCCCCTTGCGGCGATTGCTCAAGAAGCTCGGCTATGACGCGCACGGCTGGGACAGCGGGCGCAACGTCCGGGTCGACAACGCACTGATCGCGCGGCTGGAGGCGCAGCTGAAGCGGCTCAATGACGAAAGCGGCCGCAAGGTCTCGCTGGTCGGGTGGAGCCTTGGCGGCGTGCTGGCGCGCGAGCTTGCCAAGCTGCACCCTGCCCGGGTGCGGCTGGTGATCAGCCTCGGCAGCCCGATTTCCGATGACCGCAACCATACCAATGCCTCGCGTCTGTTCGAAAGGCTCAACGGCAAGGAGCCCGAGGCGATGCGGGGCGGACGATTCCGCAGTCTGGGCGAGGCGCCGCCGGTGCCGACCACCTCGATCCTGACCAAGACCGACGGCATCGTGCATTGGCGCGGATCGGTGCAGAAGCCGACCGCCACGCCGAGCGAGAACATCGAGGTTTATGCGAGCCATATCGGCCTTGGGGTCAATCCGAGCGTGATGGTCGCGATAGCCGACCGCCTGGCGCAGCCGGAAGGCAAATGGGCGCCGTTCAAGCCGCCCCTCGCGCTCCAGCTGATGTTCCCGAAGACCGCCCTCGGATAAGCCGCCGCGCTGGTATCGCGACGACCGGTCCGGACAAAAACGCCGGTCAGCTTGCTCTACGCCCCAAGCTGCGACATCAAGATCGCACTTCAAGCCAGGGGGCGAATTACATGAAAGCATTTCATTTCGGCGCGGGCAGCGTGCTCGCTCTGATGGCGGCACCGGTTTCGGCTGAAGAGGGCTATTATCAGTACCCCGCGGCGAGCGGCGATGTGCTGGTCTTCGCCAGCGAGGGCGACCTGTGGCGCAGCGCCCGCGACGGGGGGAGCGCGGTTCGCCTCACCAATGACGAGGGCGAGGAAATCGAGCCGGCGATCTCGCCCGATGGCAAGCTGATCGCCTTCACCGCCAGCTACGATAGCAACGCCGACATCTATGTCATGCCGGTGGCGGGTGGGCGGCCCACGCGCGTGACATTCGAAGGCGGTTTCGTGCGCACCATCGGCTGGACTCCCGATGGCCGCGTGATCTATTCCTCGTCGCTCAAGGGCGGCGGGCAGGGCGAGGTGCTCTACACCGTCGATCCGGCCGGCGGCGAGGCGAAGCCGGTTCCCCTGTGGCGCGCCAATGATGCGACCTTCGGTTCGGACGGCCGCACGTTGTTCTTCACGCGCCGCGGCCTCATCGCCCGGGCGCGCGACAATGCCGTGCTCTATCGCGGCGGCGGCATGGAGCAGTTGTGGCGCTGGCAGAGCGGCTCGCAGGACGAGGCGGTTCAGCTCCTCGCCGATTTCGGCGCACCGATCCGGATGCCGATGGCGTCTGGCGGGCGGATCTATTTCATCTCCGACAAGAGCGGCAAGGACGCGGTGTGGTCGGTCGCCGAGGACGGGAGCGGCGTCCGCCAGGACTCGCCGGACCTGCCCTTCCCGGTGCTTCAGGCCAACATCGATGGCGGGGACGTGTTCCTGCAGAACGGCGCTGATCTCCATGTCTTTGCCACTGCCAAGGGGACGCTGACCAAGCTGGCCATCGACATTGTCACCGACCGCGAGCAGACCCGCGTGCGCGCCATCGACGATCCGCTGCGCTGGTTCGAAGGCGCGCGGATCTCGGCGTCGGGCGAGACGGTTGCGGTCACCGCACGCGGACGCGCGGCGTTGGCGGCTCCGGGGCAATTGCGGCGTATCGAACTGCCCGTTCCGCTCACGGCGCGCTCGCGGCAGGCGGTGCAGGCACCTGGCGGCAAGAAGGTGTTCATGGTCCTCGACCAGGGCGACCGCGGCGATATCTACGCCATGCCCGCCGACGGCACCGGCGCGCCGGTCGCGGTGACGAAGGGCTACGACGCCCACATCTGGTCCTTCGCGATCGCGCCCGATGGCAAGACCATCGTCGTCTGGGACAAGCAGGCGCGGCTCCAGAAGGTTGACGTTGCCACCGGCAAGGTGACGCTGCTCGCGAAGAACGAAAGCGGCGGGGACGATGCCTTCGGCGACCTCGCCTTCGCGCCGGATTCGAGCCACATCGCCTATGCCGAAGTCGCCCTGACCAACGGCGGCAACACCTCCGACATCATGATCCAGAACCTTGCCACGGGCCGCCGCGTGGCTGCGACCTCGGGCAAGTACAACAACTACGCCCCGACCTTCGCGGATGACGGCGCGTGGCTCTACTTCATCTCCGACCGCAACTTTGCGCCCGAGCCGGGCAGCCCGTGGGGCGACCGCAACATGGGCGTCGCCTTCAGCGACCGGGGCGAGGTTTACGGGCTGCAACTCGATCCGGCATCGCCCTTCCGGATGCGCGAGGACAACGAGCTGACCCGCGCCGCCGCGACGGACAAGCCCGAAGACGAGACGGCAAAGGCCGACGGCGCCAAGGATGAAGGCAAGGACGAAGGCAAGGGCAAGGACAAGAAGGCCAAGCCCGCCCCCGCCAAGGTCAACATCGTGCTCGATGGCGTGGCCGCGCGGCTCTACAAGCTGCCGGTCAAGGCGGGGGTCGAGGGGCTGCTGCGCGCCAACGAGAAGTTCCTCTACACCCGGCGCGGCGAGGACGTGGTATCCATCGCCATCGACAAGAAGGACCCGCGCGAGGAGGTCTTCGCGCCGGGCGCAAGGTTCATGGAGCTTTCCGCGGATCGCCAGAACGCGCTGGTGGTGGGCGGCACGCCCAACAAGCCCACGCTGGCTCTGGTGCCCGCCGACCGCAAACTGCCTGAAAAGCTCGCCGCCAGTCAGGTGCGGCTCGGCGACTGGCGTTTGACCATCGATCCGCGCGCGGAGTGGCGGCAGATGTTCGTCGATGCGTGGCGACTGCACCGCGACTTCTTCTACGATCCGGCCTTGCGGGGTGTCGACTGGAACGCGGTGCGCGCCGCGCGCGAGCCGTTCCTCGACCGGATCGGCAGCCGTTCGGAGCTCGATGCGGTGCTCGGTGAGATGGTCTCGCAGGTCGGTGCCCTGCACAGCCAGGTGGGCGGCGGGGAGCTGCGGGTCGACCGCGAGAACCCCGCGATGGCCTTCCTCGGCGCGGCTGTGACCCCTGTGGCAGACGGGCTGCGGATCGACAGCATCCTGCGCGCCGAGGCCGATCTGGTGTCGCAGCTCCCGCCGCTGCGCCGGCCCGGCGTGGACGTGCAGCCGGGCGACGTGATCCGCCTCGTCGATGGCCGCCCCGTCGCCACTCTCGCCGACCTGCAACTGGCGCTCGCCACCAAGGCCGGGCAGCAGGTCAGGCTCGACCTGACCCGCGATGCGCGCAAGCTCAGCGCAGTCGTCGAACCGATGTCCCTGGATGGGAACCGGCAGGCCAATTACTTCGACTTCGTGCAAGGCAAGCGGGCCGAAACCGAGCGGCTTTCGGGCGGCAAGATCGGCTATCTCCACCTGCGCGCCATGGGGCCGGACGACGTCGCCAGCTTTGCACGCGACTACTTCCCGCAGCTGGGCAAGCAGGGCCTGATCATCGACGTGCGCGGCAACAACGGCGGCTCTATCGACAGCATCATCATCGGGATGCTGCTGCGCAAGGCCTGGGCGTTCTGGGCCAACGCCAACGGCACCGGGCTACCCGGCACCAACATGCAGAACGCCTATCGCGGGCACATCGCGGTGCTGATCGACGAGCGCACCTATTCCGACGGCGAGACCTTCGCGGCCGCCATCAAGGCGCTCGGCATCGCGCCGCTGGTCGGCACGCGCACGGCGGGGGCAGGGGTGTGGCTGTCGGATCGCCCCACGCTCTCCGACGACGGCATCGCGCGCACCGCCGAGAGCCCGCAATACGCCATCGACGGGCGGTGGATCGTCGAGGGCCTTGGCGTCGCTCCCGACGTGGAGGTGGAGAACCTGCCCCACGCCGCCTTCGCCGGGAAGGACGCGCAGCTCGAGGCGGCAGTCGACCTGCTCGACAAGGCCATCACGCGCGAGCCTGTGCCGGTACTAAAGCCCCAACCCCTCGCCCCTCTCGGCACGCCGGCGCAGGATGTGAAGGGACCGGGCCGCGGCTGGTAGGAAGGAGACGCGAACGCGTTGCACTCCGCTCTCAAGCGCTAGTTTTCGGAAGTGTGGTGTCTCTGCGTCTTGGTGCGGGGATTGAAGTGGTGCCAGAAGAGAAAACAATAATAACAAGTAATAAATTGTTATTATTTTTCAATGTAGTTTTGGTTATTCGCTATGGCACAACGTTTGGCACTAGAAAAAATCGATGAAGCGGTTTGTCTCCTGATTTCTTCAAGGATCTTACTGCTTCACTACATGGCGATTCGTCTACCTGCAACCCATATGATCTCATTATGGCCCACTCGAGTAGTATTCTCCACTCCAGCCGGTGACCTTAAACCCTAAATGGAAGCCGCTCGCCAAGGGGGGCATGCGTTGCGTCCTGAGCATACGCCGAAGGGCTTTTGAACCACGCTGCGAAGCAGTTTCGCTTGCTCCACGATTTCTGCCCGATAGGCTACTAGCTGATAAGTTTGGCGCTTCGACTGAATTGTATGATGTGGGTGATGGATGGACGACGAGGACTTTCGCGCGCTGATTGAAGTGGTGGCTGAAGAGCTCTCGCTCTCGGGAGCACCTGACCTTGCCGATGAGCGACATTACACTGTCACTAACCCTGAGACTGGCGAGATCGAGCTCTACGACCCGCAGAAACGTCTCATCGAGATGCTCAACGCCTTTGAACGCCACCTCGCGATACAGGATCGCAGCGTCGCTGAGACTTCGCTCAATGTAATACGTCGCATGGTCCTAGGCGAAGGTCCGTCTCGCGCAGCGGTTGAACTCGCAGACGATCGCGGGCCGCGCGAGATCGATCTTGCCGACGCGCCTGACCTTGCCGAACTGCGCCATGACATCACCCGCATAGTCCACCGCCTTATGGAAGACGGCTTCCGCTTTGGGGAGGACGCTTAATGGATACCGGGGCTAGGGGACGGGCAATCAAAGAAATTCGGCGGGTGTTCGCTGTCTATCGCGCCAAGCAACCCGGCGATCGAAAGCTTTGGCTGCCTTGAAGGATGGCAAGCTCTACGAGCTTTTCGTGCTATCCAAGGTTCTGACTGAACTCAAAAACAGGGGCTTTACCCTGACTTTCGTGCCCTCAAGTGCCGCGCCCACCCAGCTTAAGTTCAAAGCCTCGCCAGGCATGATCAAAATGAGCGACGCGCACTTTGAGATGAAGGCGCCTTTCTCGAACAGCACTATGTATCGGATATTTCTGAACGTTGAGTTCGACACACTTGGTCATCACCATACAACGTCGGGCTGGGACAATAGTCGCCGACATGAGCTGGACATCATTGTGACTACCGCGACGATCGGCTACCCCGCACACGATGAGATTGCGCTAGGTGTCGAGTGCAAGGCTGTCGCAAAGTTCACCAAAGATCTGCTGAAAGAAGCGCTCGGCGTGCGCCGCGAGATGGCATTTTTTATCGGCGGCCAACAGCCTTCTACGCTAACGCAAGCGGGCGGTCGCTCATTCAAGGCGGTAGCCGCCAACCCGCCGTCTGAGTTCATCGTCGCCTACATCGATCCCAAAGGCTCTAACTATCAGTTGAGCCCAAAGGTTTTTGGGATCGAGTTCGAACATTGGCAGCCGTAGATGCCCTGTCCGTAATCGTCGCTACTGTATGATCGTACTCGAAACCATCTAAAAACTTGAGGCCCGCTGAGGGATGAATACGAGGCAAAGCGATGTTCTGGGTTTCTCGAACATCAGCTAGCTTGTGCAGGGAGGACTCCCTGCTGGTGCCCTTGGTGAAATCTATTGCCCTGCGGTCGTGACTTCGGTCACTATGTCAATATGCAGCCCTTTTCCGACGCCGAGATCGAATTCTTCATCCAGACAAATGGTCGGCTCAGCGCCAGACATGCGCTGGCGCTTGGCAGAGAATTCCTGCACTTCGTTGAAGCCTACCTCAGTGAGGAGCAGGTCGAGGCGATCGAGGTGGTCTACCTTGGTCGGGGCAGCTTCCGCAGCCGTCTCATGATCATTCTTCGCGATCCAGCGACGGGTCCGGCGGTTGCGCTTGCAGCACTCGCGCTCGCAGGGGCGGATATGCTTAAGGGTGAAAGTGAGAGCTCCTTTGCTACTGAGACCGCAAAGGCTTGCATTGAAAGCGGAGCAGCTCGCTGTGGCTTTCGCACCTCAAGAGAGGAGTTCCTCGTAGAACGCGATGCCATCCCTGCGATTGCAAAAGAACGGAAGCTCTTGGCGGACGTTACAGGCTCTTCTCTGGAAGAATTTTCCTCGGTGTTTGCCGGCGGTCCGCCGCAGGCTGGTACCGCACCCCAATTCGCTCAATCCGGTTCCGCCTACGTGCCACTGGACTTCAATGCTACCGGCATTCTCGTATTCGAGGGAGATACCCCGGTCGTCCGGACGAGCGAGCGCGAGTACCAGGTCTCCATTGCCGACGGAAAGAGCCCTCCAATTCACGACGTACTGGCCGACTTTCATCTTCGAGGTCCGCTGACCAGATATGGACAAGACTATCTTCTCGAAGGCTGGGTGGTGCGGAACACTGAGACAGTCGAAACGTACGTCGGGCGGATGATTGAAATTCATGGTGGGCGAGCCGTCACCTTCGAGACCACCGACGGTGCGCGCTACGCCCCCTTTGTGCCGGACGACACAATGGGATGGGTTCCAATGGGAGCTCTGGTTGAAGTGAAGGCTACTTTTGTCGATGATCTTCTGACCATTTACGACTGGAAGGAAGTTGAAGCGGTCAGCCGCACCAAGAATCGATAGATCTCGACCATCGCAAAGGTGTCCAGTTTACAGTAGCCAAGGAGCGCGGTAGCGATCTTGTCGCTCTCCTCGCCTTGGGTTGTCACCATCTTCTGCCACGCATCCATAGCCGAAGCGCCATCCTGCACATCGAGCCCCTTGTAGCTGAGTTCGGGGCAGACCACGGGCAGCACCTTCTTGATGGACGTTGAGCCGTCAAAACGGGCATCGACATAATCCGTTTTGAAGACATCCTCGAGGTCGGCCATGCGATCATTCAGGCCAGCAAGAAAGTCAGAAAAATCAGGAAAAAGGCGTGCCATCTCCTTGTTCTGTGTTTTCTCGAATGAAGCGTGCCAAGAAATGACGCTGCCCTCATCGCCGATGTCAGCCCCTAGCCTTCCGACCAGCCGATCGGGAAGCCGCAATTCTCGCTCTAAATACTCATGATGGTTGAGCGACCCGTCCGCGTTAAGGACATGAAGCGAATACTGGACTGGAAAGTGTTTGTGAGGGCTCGTACGATCAAGGACTGGCGCGGCGGACGCGAAGGTTTCATAGTCGAGGAAATAGAGCGGAAAGCTAAGCTGTGCGAGGAATGCCCTGATCCCGTCAGGATTGACGATTGGCGCACCCGACTTCGTGGCCTGGACCAGACCCGCCTGGTTTGCAGAGAGGGTGTAGTCATCAGGTATCGCCAGAAGATCAAGAATGCCGCTTGCAATCAGCTGCGCCCGCTTCTTCGCGCTGAGCCTCGGAATGCTGTAAATTGAGGGCTTGGGAATGGCGGGGTTGAAAAGGGCGAACGCATCGCAATGATTGCTGCGGGATTTGTGGATACATGAACAACCGGACCGGTCCAATTCAACCTCGCGAAGCAGGGCGAGCGCCTCGCCGATCTCGGCTTTCGTCTCAGCCTCGATTGCCCGGACACGTTCAGTCACATCTTCAAAAACAAGCATCTCTTCGGGAACGATTTCTCCGTCCCGCACATAATTTCCGTTGAGATGCACAAGGGAAACGGCGTCAATTTTCTGTCCCGTTCTCTCGGCGCAGATAACCTGAAAACAAGCATCCTTGAGGTGATTGTGCGCAGCATCGACCTTTACACTCGTCGATGATTTGATCTCGTAGAGGACCGTGCCGCCGTTTATGGCTTCAATTGCGTCTGCACGGGCAAAGAGGCCGTCCTCTGTCTCGAACACCCGCTGGAAGTCGGCGGAGCGCTCCTGCGCATGCTCGAAAAATTGCCGGACATACTGCTCGACCTCATAGCCCTCGCGCGTCAGTTTCTGGAGGAAAACGGAAAATTCTCCGTGCGGATACTCATTCGGCGCTTTCAAAAGCAGCCAGAAGGACTTCGGGCAATTCAAATAGTGGATGAATTCCGTCTTTGAAAGGCGCATATATCCCTCAGAAAGTTCAATTATTTTTATCCGACTCGAGAATATCCGTAGGCATTCTTGATATAGGTATCCAAGAAGCGTCCCTTTGAAGACTCTTGCATGAGCTGTTCGTACATATTCTCGGGCACGCCGTAGTACTGATAGATCGTTCCACTCAGAAATTCGACTTCCAGTGTCTGGGACGGGGCATCGTAACCAATGGAAGCGATATTTGATGACGCGACAGAGTACCTCTCCATAAATACCTCCTAATCGCTCTCTGATCCATCATCGACGGGTTGTCGTTCAATCTCGATGGCATTGATGACTGCCCGAGGACGCTGGGCTCGCCATGAGGCTACGACGCGATCGTAGCCCTCCTCTCGGCGAGGTGTCGACCACCGTTCACTCACCTTAGGATCGCTGCTTCTGGGTTGATGCTCTTCCGGCGGCAGGGTGATCCGGCAGCGCATTGGAAGCTTTGCAGCCTCTCCCATGACAATAGCCTCACCAGTTCTCAGGACGGGTAGAACCTCAAGCAGGCTGACAAGTCCATCTGGCAATGTACCCTGAACCCTTGCCCGATCTTGAGGATTGGATAGACGCAAAGCGAAGAAGGTCCCGCACTGAGAAAGGATCGTCTCATCGACCTCGGAAGGCCGCTGGCTGATAACCATTGCACCTACGCCATACTTCCTGCCCTCTTTTGCGATCTTTTGGACAGTCTGGGACGCGAGCCCATTTGCTCTGCTGGACAGATATCGATGTGCTTCCTCCATCACGACTAAAAGCGGGCGCTCAACCCCACCTTCTGATTTCTCTCTGCTCCAGAACATTGATTCGTAAACGACCTTGAGAATTGAGCCCACCAACCTTTCAAGAACGAGACTTGGAACGCCCGAAAGATCAAGGATTGTGATCGGCTTGGGACCGCCGATCCATCCTGCCAATAGTTCATCAAGGTCCTTGTTGATCGTCCCGTCCAATTCGGGTTCCCAGTCGCCCGGATGTAGGAGAAAATTGTAACGCCGATCGAGCAGCAATGAGCGAAGCTGATTGAGCTGCCTTCGGATTCCAACGGCCTGTTGGTTCAAGAACGGGCCTTGGGCTCCCATGGCATGAGGCTTATAAATTGGAGGGACAAGCTGGTCTGCATCGCCTGGATTTTGCAGCGTAGGCTGGTCACGGTTTGGCCCCTCGAATGTGGCAATCTCGAAATTGATAAGGTCATACCATAGCTGCTTGAGGCTGAACGGGAGAGGCGTATCGACTGTGACCGAGCTTTCTTGAACGCCTGGAAAATTCTGAGCCGCGTGCGAAGCTACCTTGAGCTGGAAAATTTTGTCAGTGAATGCGGTTTCGCGTGCGCCATCAACTCCGCCAGTGAGAAAGTCGAGCAAATCGGATGCATCCAATGCCCAATAGGGCATGAGTAATTCATGTTCACCGGCTTGCGGGTCAACCGAAAAAACCGTGGCTATATCGGAAAGAGCAGCCGAATATTCGCCGTGTATGTCGAGCATCAGAATTCGAGCGCTTGGGTATGCTTCTACCCCCTCTTCTGAGCTGGAAATTGAGCGCAATAAGCTCGCGATGGTTGTCGATTTACCCGAACCTGTTGAGCCCAAGATCGCCGAATGACGAGTAACCAGCTCGTTCAAGGCCAACTTAGCGGGGATGCTCTCGGCGCTGGACAAGGAGCCAATAGTGATCTGGCCCCGCTCGCTTGCGCCGTAAATTTTGGCGAGGCTGCTCTCGGTGGTGATGTGCACCCCATCCCCGACATTGGGATATTGGCTAATGCCTCGCTCGAAGACCCCGCTTATCGCCTCTCCGACGAGCTGAACTTCCATCCACCGACCAGTGTCGACTTCCGTAGCAACGTCGGAATGGGGCGCGGCCTTGGCGCCCACACCAGAAACGACTCCGTACAGTTCCTGATATCCCTGCGGAATCCTGACGAAGCTGCCAACCTGCCCGATGCGGTAGGCCCGCCCCTCGATCATTGAGAGACCTGACGCGACGGATTGAGAGAGACGAACGCTTACCGCCGAACCAGAAACCGATGCGACGCTTCCAAGAAATGTTGGATCGCGACTAAGCATTTTCGGCACCCGCAACCGTTTGTGCGCCAGCTTGCTCTTCGTCTTCTTTCTCGTGAGCCTCGGATCTGGAAAGTATGTCCGTGGCCTGAGCCAATGCGAAAAAGCGTGCAAGTCGGACAAAATCTCCGAGAACAAACTGGCTTTCGCCACCTGCGTCTGATTGCCAAAATGTACGACGGATGCTTTTCCATTCTTCGGTCGGCGGCTCTCCAGGCTTCCACTTGCCCTTGACCCCGAAGATCACAGCACCGTCGCGCGCATAAACACTCAAGTTCGGCCGACGAAGAGCTAATTTTGCCGCAAGTTCCTCTTCATCGAGGGGCTTGAACTGAAACGCAAGTACTGCGGTGTGGGTATTTGAAGACAACGCTTCGTCCAAAACCGCGCTTATGTGCGCATCGAAGAATGAGAAGCCCGAGCAAATCAAAATCGTGTCGGGCGTCGTCAAGAAGTCTCTTAGCCGCTCGAATAACGCGGAATACGGTTGCCTTGCTATGTGCTCGTACTTCAGATGATCGGGATAGATTAGTTGCGCAGCTTCACGACTACCGGTTCTGATAATTGCGTCCGGCTTTATCTCCCAGCCCAGTGATCCATGTATCTTCCACATTCGCGACCACCGAGCTGGGAGCGAGTCTTCTGAGATGCTCGTGGGATCGAAAAATGGTCTGTGAGAGCCGGTGAAGCCGTCGAAGTAAGGCAATCTCGCCCGCTCAAAGGCCTCTTCAAGCAAAAGATCGTAATTCGGGGTGAATATCTCCACGGGATGGTCCCGATGGGTCCCGCCAATCCAGGAAACCAATTCTGTGAAGGCGTTCGGCTCTTCCGGAAGCGGACTCGCGACGATTGCGCCAATCTTCTCGCAAATGCGCTGGGCAAGTTCCTCGTACGCGATGCCATTGAGTCCGTAAACCTCGGCACCTCCGATCGCCTGGGACAGTCTTCTAACCCGGGTCAGAATTGTCTCGATGTTGGGGTTCTCACCCAGCTCGGGCAGAAGCTTATCAATGACCTCGCGATCCTCGGCGGCCAAGTCATCAACAACGATCTGGGTTAGGCGGGCAACGTCAGGAATCAGCGGCGCGCCGCTCGCATCAAGCTTGCCATCTGCGTTGACGCGAATGGAGACAGGTGCGCCTGCACCCAGAAGCAGTCCAATCCGCTTCTTCCCTTGCGACAGTATCTGCCGCAAATCGACCATGAAGCGATCCGGATTGTGCAGCGTCGTATCGGTCATTGGCACCTCTCCCCTGTAGCGTCATCGCGGGCCACACCGAGCAACGCCAATAAGTTAGCATGCTTTTGGCATTGTTGGATAAAGAAGTGAACATTCCGAAAAGTTCAGCGTCGCCATCTGGAGACGCTTGGGCGGGATCCAATGAACGCGGTGAGATGCATTCCGGGTCGGCTCTTCGCTGAGCTGACTGTGCTTAGAGCGCAGGCTCTGGAACCCGCGTGACGTTGATTGACGCGGCTTCCTGTTTTGCCTGAGCCAAGTCATGTGCCGACTGCATGCGAAGCATGGTCGCTGCCGATATCCCGAACGCCTTTTCAAACCGGATCGCCATGCCAGGCGTAAGCGCGGCCCGGCCATTCAACACGCGGCTTAGTGCAGGCCGGGTCACCTTGAGATGCTCAGCCGCGCTCGATACCGTCATCCCATACGGCTTCACAATCTCCTCAAGCAGCCATGGCCCTGGGTGGATCGCAAAGCTCTCATGCAGCGTGATGGCCATCAGTGATAGTCCTCCAGATCGAGGTCGGCGACCGTGGTGTCGTCGATCAATGTAAATGTCAGCCGCCAGTTTTTGGTTACCGTCATAGCGTAGTACCCTTCGCGATCTCCGGTCAGGGCATGGAAGCCAAAGTTCGGTGGCACAGCCAGTTCGTCTACGCCTTCAGCCGCAGCGATATACGCGAGCATCCGCATCAGACGGTCGGCTTCCATCAGGCCTTTCGGCTTCCCAGACTCTGCGAACTTGCGGAGAGCCTTGTGCCTGATACTGCCAATCTCCATGCATGTGTAATGCCATGCGTTACACGCAAAGTCAATACAAATGTAACCCATGGGGTTACACCCGGTGATGTAGCCGTTGCGCGATTTCCGACGACCTCAGGCACTTGCCCCTCGATCAGCGCTGCGATCTAATGGCTACCATGGTCGGTCTGATCAATTGCCGACCATGACAGTGCAGCGAGCCGGAGCGCCTGCCTTCTCGGCTTTCGCTCTGCAGGCTGCGAGCGCCTCGCGGTTCTGCATCTCAATTTGAGCGACAAACTGCATCGCCTTCCAGCCTTCCGGGTCTTGCGACCGGACCAGCCGCACTCCTGCCTCAGTCGCGGTAGGCGCGTCCAACATCCGCGTCGCCATGCGCTCCGGCAAGTGCCAGCTATCAGGCAATGCGCGGGCAACAGCGCCGGGAAGGAAGGACCACACCAAGACCGCTGTCAGCGCGCTGGCGATTGCCGTGCGCAACACGATTGCGCGCTGATCGGCGGATGTGCGAACCCTGTTCGTGATGGCGCGAAGCTCCCGTGTCGCATGCTGTAATTCGGTCCGGCTCTGAACAATCTGATCCTGATCAGCGCGCCGCGCCGACTGCGCCGCGACAGCGATGCGATCGGCGACGGTTTCGGGGGTCAGCTGCATCGCCGGATGCGCTGTCATGCCCTTCAGGTATCCGCCGACTGCGCCAAGCTGCTTTGCCATCTCTTTCAGTGTAGGATCGTAATCGGGAATAACGATATCGGCACGCTCGGCAGCGAGCTGCTGCACGGCCCGTCGCATCAGCGCCATTTCCTCTTCGAGGCGCGTGAATGCGGCAGCAGCTGGATCAATATCCGCATCCGTTGGCTGAGAAGCGGCCTTGGGTTCAACCGCAATTTCGATCGGGTCATGTTCGGTATTCGTCATTGTCCTTCTCCTAAATTTCCATGCCGAGAGTGCGGCTGCGTTTCATGGTCAGTGAGGCAGCAAGCTCGCGGGTCAGATCGCGACCCGGATCCATGGTGAGCCCAAGCTCGCGGGTGCGACCCCGCAGCAGCGACTCCACTTGCGGATCGCGTTCGAGGCTCTTCGCCATCCCGGCCATCTGTCGTGAGACTTCGCTTGCACCGCTGCCGTTGCCTTCGCGCAGCAGTGCATAGCGAGCCCTACTCAGGCGCTGCCAGTCGCTGACAAAGCGGCTGGCGCGCTGAGCAGGATCGGTACGGATTTCGGCTTCGAGCTGCATTGCGCGGATTGCGGACTGCGGTCGGCCAGCGGCTGCCTCGCGCATCAGTTCAGGCTCGCGCCGCAGAGCGCTGGCAAGATCGGCGGCAGCATCCGGACGGATCACGTCAAGTGCTCGCCCTGCCTTCTCCAGGGCGTCGCGCTGGTGCGGAAGAGCGGGCAAGCCTTGCTGGCGCGTCTCGGCAATGTCGACGGCAGCGCGCGCATAGCGTTCGACCGCGCGCCGCTGATCGGGAGCTCCGATCTCGTCGCTGACTGCATCGGCAAGCTGGCGCTCCGGCGGACGGAAATTGGCGAAGATCGACCGCGCCTTTTCCGGCACCTTGCGCACGATCTCGACAACCCGCTCGCGGAACGTGATCCCGCGCCGCTCGGCAAAGGCCTGGGCGGGATCATCGCGCGCGTAATCGGAGGCCATATCCTTGCCGCGCTCGCGGCTGAGCGTGCGAACCAGTTTGCCCTGATCGGCAAATTCATCCTGACCGTAATGCACCGCCACACCATCACGATGGCGAGAGAGCGCAACATAGGCCCCGTGACTGTCCATGCCGGGCGTCGCGAGCACGTGCGCCCGGTCGACAGTCATGCCCTGAGCCTTGTGGATCGTGGCGGCGTAACCGTGATCGATATGCGCATAGTCCTTGAGGTCGAAAGCCAAGTTGCGCCCATCATCGACCCGCACGATCATGCGCTGTGGAGTCACCTCTTCGACGGTCCCAAGTGTGCCGTTCTTCACGCCGAGCTCGCGCTCGTTACGCAGGAACATGATGCGGTCACCGCTGGCAAATGCTAGCTCGCCGCGTTCAGTACTGATGGGCGCATCATCCCCAAGCTCACCCGTTTCGCGCAGCCGCGCACGCGCCGCTTCATTGAGCGCGCGCACTTCGTCATTGGTATGTGTGAGGATGATCCGCGTATCGCTTGGGTCTACCTGCCGCTCGCGGTCCCAACGCTCGATCAACTCGCTGCGGGCCGCCTCGCGCGTCTCGGCGGCATGCACCATTCCGCGCTCGTCATAGGCGGCAATGGCAAGCCTGGTCCTGCCAGTGGCCAAGTGCCGCGTCGCATCGCGCTGCCAGTCGTCGTGCTGGCGCCGCACCTCGGTGATCTCTACCCCGCCATGGGGTTCATGGATCGCCCGGAAGGCGGCCCCCGCTTCGATCGCCTGCAGTTGCTGCGGATCGCCGACCAGAACAACTTTCGCGCCCACATCGGCGGCATGGGACAGCACGCGCTCCATCTGGCGCGTGCCGACCATGCCAGCCTCGTCGATCACCAGCACATCGCGGGACGTAAGCAACGCGCGGCCCTCGCTCCACTGATGCTCCAGGCTGGCAATGGTGCGCGAAGCAATGCCCGAACCGTTCTCCAGCCCTTCGGCGGCAATGCCTGACAGTGCAGCCCCGCGAACATCGTACCCGGCGCGCTCCCAAGCCTCGCGCGCGACGCCGAGCATCGCGCTCTTGCCGGTGCCGGCATAGCCGACCACGACGCCGAGACCGCGCTCGCCGGTGACATGCTCGAACGCGGCACGCTGCTCGCCCGATAGCACCAGACCGCGCTCCGCGGCGCGCGCCAGCGCCGCGTCTCGACCGCGCTCGTTCACCGCATGGTGGCTGCGTTCCGCCATCAGCTCCGACGCGCGCTGCAGCCGCTGCTCGGTGTCGATCATCTGGCGCGAGGTGAACCGCTCATCGCCGCGCCCGTCCTTGCCGAGCGCGACCAGATCGGGTGATTTCCGGACGGCGCTTATGACTTCGTCGAACTGCTCCTTCCCGTCGCTGTGGCGGTGAACAAAGCGCGCGAGGTCGCGGTTGGTAAAGGTCGCCTGTTGGTGGGTGATCGCATCGAGCGCGATGGACGGATCAGCAATGATCCGCGCGCCGTTGCGTGTCGCAATCGCGCGGTGCTCCTCGATCCGCTCGGCCTCGAGCCCGCGCCCCTCCATGCGCGAGGCGGCGGGACCGATCTTGTCCTGCGGCTCCAGCACAATGCCTTGCGCTTCAAGGCTGCGGTGATCGATGCGCGCATCGATATCTAGCTCGGCCAGCCGCTGGTTGACATGGTCAGCCCAGCGCTCGCGCCACTGCTCGACAAGGTCGGTGCGGTTCCAGTCGCGCACCTTCGCGCCGAAGCCATCCGCATCAACCTCGCGCATCGTCAGCATGACATGGGCGTGGGGCTTGGCCAGACCATCCGCGCCGATGTCCCAGTGGACATTGAGATCGGCGATCATGCCGCGATCCACAAACTCAGTCCGCACGAAGTCACGGGCGAGGGCGATGCCCTGTTCCCGGTTCAGCTCGCGCGGGATCGCAAACTCGACCTCGCGCGACAGCTGCGCGTCCTTGCGCTTCTCGGATGCCTCGACCGCGTTCCACAGCTGCTCGCGGTCGGAGAGATGCCCGGGCGCACCTTCGGGCAGCAGCACCTCGGAATGAACCACGCCGCCCTTGTTGGTGAAGTCATGGGTGCGATCGATGCGCTCATCATGCAGCCGTCCGGCACAGCGATAGGCAGCAGCAGCAACCGCGCTGCGCCCGGCCGAGCGGCTGATCACTTTCACGGAGAGGTGGTAGATCGCCATGACGGCGATCCAGCTACACCGCACAAGCCACGTCGGCACGACGTATAAGCGCGCCCTCACATGATAAAATCCTGTTCGGGACTACCCGGTCCCAGACGGTCCCGGCGACACTAAAGCATTGACGGCGTTCACCAACTATCATCAGCGCATTCACCCCCAAACGGAGACCAATGATGCGCAAACCACGTGATATCGATGCCGAGCTCAAGGCGCTTGCCGAGAAGGCGAAACTGCTCAAGGAACGCCGCGTCCAGCAGCTCGGCGAGCTGGTGATCGCCGCCGGTGCCGACAACATCGACGCCGAGACCCTGGCGGGAGCACTTCTCGTCATTGCGGAGACGACAGAGGCCGCGAAGAGGGAGAGCTGGCGCAAGCGTGGAAGCGCGTTCTTTCAGAGCAAGAGCCGCAACTCTGCCAAAGGAACTGACCAGCAACCGAGCAGCACTCGCGAAGCTGACAGCAGCGCGGCACAGGCTTGAGGCGGTCAAGGCACGCACCGACATGCGCGATTGGCAGATCAAGCGCCGCGAACGAACAAAGCAGCTGATCGAACTCGGCGGCCTCGTCCAGAAGGCTGGGCTCATCGAACTCACCGACGATGACCGGCCGGTGCTGCTGGGCGCGTTCCTCGCCATTGCTGCCAGATTGCAGGGCGAGGAACGCGAACAGGCATTGCTCCTGTGGCGCCGACGCGGCAAACGCGCCTTCGAACAAACAGAGTAAGAACAAAGGTGCGAGCCGAGTCCGCCTTTGCTACACTCGTCTGACCATGCGCACCGATCTTGATCATCTGCCCCCGCAAAAACAGCGCGAGCTTGAGCGCGTGGTGCAGCTGATCTTCGAGGAGTTCGACGACGCCCTTGCGCTCGCCAAGCACGAGTGGAAGAAAGCCGGGCGCATCCTCAAGGTCATCCTCTACGGGAGCTATGCGCGGGGAACCTGGGTCGACGAGCCACACACCGCCAAAGGCTACCGCTCGGACTTCGATCTCCTCATCATCGTCAGCGACAAGCGGCTGACCGACCGGGTGAAATACTGGGCCAAGCTCGATGAGCGGCTGATGCGCGAATATGGTGTGACCGGCACGCTGCAGACACCGGTCAACTTCATTGTTCACACCCTGCAGGAGGTGAACGACGGGCTCGCCCATGGGCGCTACTTCTTCATGGACGTGAAGTCCGAAGGGATCGCGGTCTACCAGTCCGATGACACTGAGCTGCACACCCCTAAGCCGAAGACGCCAACGCAGGCGCTCGCCATGGCGACAGAGTACTTCGAGGAGTGGTTCCCCTCGTCGATGAGGAAGTTCAAGCTCACCAAGGATGCAATCGATCAGGAGTTCCTAAAGGAAGCGGCGTTTCTGATGCACCAGACGACAGAGTGCCTCTACCACTGCGTGCTTTTGGTCACGACCTTCTACACCCCGCACGTTCACAACCTCGGTTTTTTGCGCACCCAGGCTGAGCGCATAGACCCCCGTCTGACCTATGTCTGGCCGCGCGAAAACAAGCGCGATCGGGCGCGGTTCGAGAAGCTAAAGGACGCCTACGTCAAGGCGCGCTACTCGAAGCACTACCGCGTCACCAAGGAAGAGCTTGAATGGCTCGGTGCGCAGGTCGAGGAGCTCGGCCGCGTTGTGCACGAAGTGTGCTCGGAGCGGCTTGAAAAGCTCAAGGCTGAAGCCAAAGCGAAGCCTGACAAGGTTCGGTGATCACGAGGCGCACTGTTGTGTGAGCCGAAGCAAAACTCATCCTATCGTACGATCGCACGGCGATAGCCCGCCGCTTGGGCCTCGGCCTCGGTGCAGAAGTACGCTTCCGCGCGAGTGGCATCGTAATAGGGCATGCCAGGCAAGTGATAGATCCAGTCACCGCGCCGGGAGTGATTGCCCTTGATGAGGCACTGTCCGTTGCCTTCGTAACGGCGTGCGCGCCCCGCAGGTCGCGGCGAGGCTTGCGCCGTTCTCGGCTGCGGGTCGCTCTGCTGGCTCGCCCGGTAATCTTCCGGCATCTGGAAGTCCCATTGCCAGATGCCAGTGCGCGCAGCGCGTGCCCGCATCTCGGCGGAGACGTAGTCGTTTCCATACCGCCGAAACGCCGTGGCCCAGCCCGCTTCGACAAGTGCACCGGCGATATCCACGCCGGATGTCCGGCAGGTCGCAACGATCCGGCCATAAGTGTCCGTATCGCGTGGCTGGCAGATCAACACGGCGCTGCCGATCAGGCCTGCTAGCACGTCCTTCGCCATCGCACCGCAAGCGACTTCCGAGCCATTACTGTAGCAAATTTGCGAGAATTCAGGCGCATCGACGCCGAACAGACGGACCTCGGTCCCGGCTACACGCAAGGAGTCGCCATCGATGACTTCGGCGGTCCCTTCGATGACCTGGGCAGCAGCCATCGCCGGAATGCTCAGCGCAATCAGCGCGGCAAGGCAGGTTAATAGTCGTGATCTCGGCATGATGTCATCCGGGGTAGCGGACTGTGTTGTCGCATCAGCACGTTAAGAAGCTGTGAGGCCTCACGCGAGGCCTCTTTATGTCTGAAATCGCATAAAAGCGGTTTATGCGATTTTTCGCATAGAATGACGCGACTAAGCTTAAGCTGCAGTCAGTGACTGCCCGAACCGTTGATCACGCGGTCGAATGCATAAGCCTTGATGTCCGAAATATGGATACAAGTTTCGGACAAAAGCGGTCTGGTCGATCCTATGAAATTGGTAGTCGCCGCAAGCGGCAAGGCCGGGCGCTAAGCGCCCGACCGCCCCTCCTTGGCCTCGTCGTCGAGCGGCGTCCGCAGGACGATCCGGCCATTGATCGGAACGACTTCGAGCTGGAGCGACAGACCCTTGTGGTCGCGGTGGAACCAGGCGGCTCCGACCTTGGTCCAGAAGGCTTTGTCGCCGCGATTGCTGACATGCCACGCGATGAAATCCGGAGCCTTGGGCTCGGTCGCGGTGGCTTGGGCGGATGCTTGGGTAGTGCGGGCCATGAGATGTTCCTTTCGTGTTGGTGGCTCGTTGCACCAGAACGAAAGGCCGCGCGGGCAAGGGCGCGGGGTCATGTCCTACACGGGTGACTGCAAGGAACCGGCGCGGGCCGGACATTGACCCTCGCCCGCGTGCGGCCAGTACAGGTGCTCAAAACGAAGCCGCCAGACCGAAAGATCGGGCACCGCTATTTCCCCACCTGCTTTGCCGCCTGCCTCGCCCAATAATGCAAAATCACATTCAGTGCGTTAACTGCGCGCCAAGGAGATCGACAACGGCTCGTACCGTCCGGCGCGAGGATCACCGGCTTTCAATGCGGCTGACCGATGCCGACCTCGCTGCATTGCTCGAAGCGAGTACTGCGACGGTTTAAGGAAGTTCGACAAAATTGACCTGAAACCGGTGTTCGGCGTCCCCAATCTTGACGACAATTGTGGCCGGCTTTGCGGCCGCCTGCTTGCGCAAGCTCTTCGGGGGATCGAACGCCACTATCCCGCTCGTGATCTCGCCGGGTTGTAAAGTGGTGATGCGCAACATGCCGTTCAGGGCTTCTGCGCCAGCGAGCTGCCTGATCTGAATGGCATTGAAGGTCGCTTGGCTTTGTGCGGTTGCCGCTTGCCTTTGCTGAGCAGCAAGGGCGGGGTCATAGGCCGAGTAGGTTCCAAATCCGTTGAAGTAGGTGCCGTTGGTTGTTGTGCCGCTATAGTTATATGTGCCGGACGTGTAGCCGTTGGCTGAACCAGCCGATAGTGCTCCGCCCAAAACGGCGAGCGCCTGCCGACGTTTGACGTCTCGCCGGTGCCTTCCTTCGAGCTCCTCATGGCTGAGCATAGCCACGCGATTGCCCTCGGCGTCCTCAATCCAGATGTTGCTTGGATCGATATTGACTGCAGCATCCCCCGTATTGAGAACACTGATGCGGAAGGTGGTCTGATCGTCTGGAAGCTGATCCTTTGCGTCGATAAGTCGGACGATTGAGCCGTCTGCTGCACTATCGATTGAGGGCACGCCGCGGTTCCAGGTCAGTTCTTGACCGTCTTTCGGTTCAAACCGTAGATGATACTGATCCTTCGCGCTCAGGCTTGGCGGGAAAGCCACAAGTGAGATCGCGCATGCGGCGAGCATGGTCTTGATGCGAAGTCGGCTCAAATTCATCTATGCGTCCCCCCGTCGGTCAGTCTCTGACCGATAATCCAGAAGAAGGACGAAAACCAGATAACGCTATGAGGCAAAGATCATTTTCTGCCTAAGGCGGCATCATGCACTGTGCATACGGATAGAGCTGAGCCATCTTATCAGAACAGCGACAGCTGCGCCTCCTCACCTGCAACGAACATGACGGGCGGACCGGCCATCACAAGTTCCCGCCCGGCATGGCGCACAGTAATACCGTCATAGAACCCCGCCGGATCACCGCGAGTGCGATCGCCATCCCGGCAGCGCTCGGCATAGGTTCGGGTAGTACCGCCGTAGAGGGAGGGGTGGACAAGCCGGTAGGCCTCGGCTCCCGAAGGGCCTGTGCCAACACAGACCCAGAGCTCTCCGCTATATCGGAATGGCTTGCGGATGGGCTGAACCATCCCGATCCGATCAGCGCTGTAGCTGGCCCGAATATCGCCTTCGCCGATTTGCTTTTCGCTCGCGTGGCACCACGTGCCGAAAGCAAGGCGCGACGGTTCCACCGTGTGGGACAGGCGAGCCATATCAATACTCGCTCGCCAACATGATCGTCAGCACCCGCCGGGTCACGGCGGGATCGGCGGGGTCTTCGCTGCCGAACCGCAACGCGCGGTCATAGGCATCGATCTTCCAGAACACGGTCACGGCAACATCAACAGGCCGCAAGGTCGACCAGACCCCATCTACCCCCTGATAGATCGCCCCGAAGTCGCGCTCGCCATAGGGATCATTGTCCGACGTGAAGGCATTGAAGGTCTCGACCAGTTCGCGCAGCCGCGACTGGTCCGCCTCGCGCAAGGTCCGAATGCCCTCGGTCGCCACCACCACGCAGGCAATCCCCATGGCGCGGCGCGCCAGATCATTGAGCCGCGCAATCCGCTCGGCCCGCGTCAGCACCGCGCCGCTCATGACACGATGCTCCCGCCGCATTCGCACAGCCGCACCAGCTCGCCGAAATCCTCGCGCTCGCCCAGCTCGTCCGCCAGCTGCTGCACCGCCACCAGCGGCAAGCCATTGTCATGCGCCAGCATGCGCAGCCAATCCTCCCGGCACTCGGCCCCGCATGCACGGTAATTCAAGATCAGGTCACCCATGGTCCAAACTCCATCCGGCAAAGCCGCATCCGTCACGCGGCATGCGGCTCTGCCTTCCGGCGAGGATGGGAGGGGGAGGGAAAACCCCAATCGATGCCCTGGCGCGGGCCAGCGGGCACAGCCCGCCACACGGGGGTGATGATTGGGGTTTGGGAACGAGAGGGCAAAGCCCTTGGCGTTCCCCTCAAGGATCGCCGCAGCGATCCGCACAAGAACGGCGCCCTTGCACGGCGCGAAGCCGCCGGACGCCCTGCGCGCGGGCCAAGTGGGCCAGCGGGCGTCCGGCAATGAGAGAGGCAAGAGCGCCTGCGGGTTAGCTAAGGAACACCGCGCCCGCAGGAGCGCGAAGCGCGGGACCGAGCGCGTCCTTCAGCAAATCCCGCTCTGCTTGCCACGCTCCTGATCGTCACCCGGATGGGCCGGGACTACAGGCCCGGTCCGCGACAGCGGATAGAGCGGGTGGCCCGAAGGGCAGCTCAAAAACTCGATCAAGTTGATTGAGATGGGGCGAACTGGATCTTTTGCTAACTGGCGGCGCCAAGGACGGGACCCGCAGAAACCCGCCGTTGTGCCAAGCAATTTGGTGCGACATTTGGTGACGACGAAGCTGTGAGTCATAAGAAAATTACCAAAGGCGGACCCACATCCAGCCTTATTGTTAGCGCCGCACCGTTGGTGGGGCATTACTCTTCCTCTCACGCACCGCCCGTTCTGCTAGCAGTTGCGGTTCCCGAAAATGTCGGGTTTGCTCACGTTGACATCATGCCGTTCACATTTGAAGAGGCTGCAATGCTAGGGTGCGCTAGACGCCTCGGAAAAAAGGATTGGCCTTAGTGACGGTTCAAATCGACCCCAGATATATTGGCTACACCGAGCAGGACACAGTCGACACACTCATCCTGCCCTTTTTGACCGCGCAATATAAGTTCCCGCCAGCATCGAGCCTTGACTACCAAGCCCAACATACGCTGCCGACCGCGATGGGCGGCACAGGCCGGTACGATGGCCTGTACCTGTCCGGTGGCTATCCTTATGCTGTCTTAGAGGGCAAAAGGTATGTCCACGACCTAACTGATGCTGACGTAGCCCAGGCGAGGGGCTACGCGACGTCGGATTTCTTTGACCGGCCCGTGCCGTTTCTGATCATATCAAACGGCCGCGAGCACCGCTTTCTGCAGATCACGGCGACGATTGATCCGGTCGACGGCAAGCCACACTACGCTCCGATACCGGCGGCCAGCTGGATACAAGTGACTGCGGAGAAACCTGGCGAAGTCAGGCAGATGCTGACCGAGGCCCAACTGCTCGGGATGTTGCGTGACTTCAAGGCGAAGGTTGCGCAGGACGTAGCGGCGCTTTTCCTTGATCCAACGACGCAAAAGCTAGAAACGAGAAATCACCCACTCGGCGCGCATCTCGACGACATCATCACGACACGCCGTACCTTTTTAGGGGAGACTGCAAAGGGGGCAAATGAACCGGCCAAACGGCAGCATGCAATCCGGCAGGCGATTGAAGGAGTGGCTCTGCACTTCACGATCAAGATTCTGTTTATCAAGCTGATCGAGGATCTTGCTCGGGGCGGAGACAGTCTCAGGATAATTCATACCCTTTTTCCACAGAGGCAGTACGACCAAATCGGAGGTCTCTTCGGTTACAAGGTCCTAGCCGGACTTAATGGAAAGGACGAATTGTCGGCGCTGCGCGTTTTTTCTCGTTCGCGCGCCTTCTATCGGAGGCTCGGGACGGACATCGCGAGGGTTTCCTGGGCGGATATCTTTCGTTTCGGCTTTTCCGCCAACATGAGCCGTTACGGCCAACTGTTTCAGGCCCGAGACTATGACCGCTTCATGCCGTCGGAAACGACGCTTGAGGACATCCGTATGCGTTTAGTCTCGATCGACATCCGCACGGCCGTCATCTACGGGTCGGCAGCGAAGCGCAGCAACGTCATTGGCGATCTTTATGAAAAGCTGATCAGTGATGAAATCCGGTCTGGTCTTGGCGCGGTTTATACTCCCGACGAGACGATGCGATTTATGGTTGAACTCGGCAACCAATATTTGGGTGGGTTCCGTGGTCGCAAGACAGTAGAGCCCGCTTGTGGTTCGGGTCATTTCTACCGCGAGATTTATCGTCGTTACGTTGACGAGGTGATGTCGGCTAATCTGGCTGCGGGTCTACCACAAGATCCAACGGGTGCTCATGCAGAAGCACTAGCGCATGTTTATGGCAGAGATATCGACCCATTCGCCGTCCAACTCACTCTGCTTTCGACCTTCCTTGAGCAACTAAAGGACAATGTAAGCCCGAGCGCAGAGGTTGATAGGCGGAAAGCATGGCTAGCAGATCGGTCAATCGATACACAAAACTCGCTCGACCCGATTACGATCGATCCTGACGCTGGCTTCGATATGCACAAAACGACGGACATCGGTTCGGCGAAAAACCTCCGGGCAAGCGCGAAACGTGCACTCAACCCCGACTTGATCATAGGCAACCCGCCGTACGGCGTGAAGGTCGTTGAGGGGCCCGGATACGACGCAGTTTACGCGCTCCAGAGTAAGGACAGCTACGGCTATTTCATCGCTAATGCACTCGCGCGCCTGCCGAGCGGCCGGCGAGTTGTCTATATTGTCAGCTCTTCATTTCTGACAATCGGTGGTCACCGAAAGCTTCGCGAAGAAATCCTCGGTCGGTCCAAAATCATTAGGGTCGTAAAGCTGCACCGAGCAACGTTTCCCGGCATAGACACATTCCCTGTAATCATTGAGCTGGAACGGTGCGACGACCCGGTCGCCCGTGATGCAAATTTTTACCAATTCTACGACCTAGGCCGCTTCCACCCGCAGACTGATAGAGCCGAGCTTGCTGACGCATACGCTGCGATACTTGCGGACCTAAATGCTTCCGGCACTTGGCCATTCGCGGACGACTTGGCCAAACGCTATCAGGTTAGGCAAGGAGTAATCGGGCGCTACGCTAACAAGCCGATTTTTGAAGGGCGACCAAGCCTCTACGAATTCATGGCAGACGTGACAGCGATGCCTGTGGATCTTAAGTTACCAGCAGGACCAGGGCAGTTCATTAATGCACGGGCACAGACAGTGCGGGGGCGGCATTTGGTCAGGCTTTCGGATATCGCGGTAGTCAAGTTCGGCCTACAGTCTGGAGACAACCCGAGGTTTTTCCGTACGGCGCCTGGAACGACAGGCGGCGCGGCCAAGGGTGGGTACAAGCCCGTCAACACCGCCCAGACCGTCGACGACATTGGGCTCGCTGCCCTGACCCCCAGTGAAAAATCAAGTGGTATCGTTGTTAATGATCCAACGTCCGATAAATTTTGGGTCCCTCTCGACAAGGCGGGCGCAGCAGATATCGATAAAGGCCTGCTCGCAGAATACTGGCGGCCAGTCGAATTTTTTGTTGATTGGTCAGAGCAAGCTGTTAGCGAAATGCAGCACCACAAGGGCGCAGTTTTCCGAAACCCTCAATATTACTTTCGTAAGGGCATAAGTTTCTCAAACACAGGGATTTATTCTCCGACATTTAGACTCGGCCACGGCGGTGTTTTTGATCAGACAGGCTCAAATATCTTCTGCGATGTTATAGAGCGCGAGATTCTGATCGGTATTTTATCCGCTAAGTTACTACGGTATTTTGGCAAGAACTTCATCAACCACGGCGTGCATGCGGAAGTGGACGATCTGCCGATCGTCGTGCCAAACGCTGACCAAGCAAAGGCGATCAAGGCCCTTGTTGTTCGCATCGTCAAAGCGCAGCAGTCTGATCTAAAATTTGACTATCGCCCGATCGCAGCCGACATCGATGAGGTCGTCTACGATATGTACGGATTGACAACTGATGAGCAATTGGAGGTTCAGTCCTGGTATCTCAGGCATTATCCTAAGCTAGCATGACTAAGTACATTTTCCGTCCTATAATTAAATCACGGCCAACGTCTGCGCTCCATCTGGTTGGCTCGTTCAGATATGATCCAAATTCGGAGGGGCTATGCGGATCGAATTTGTTGAAATAGCAAATTTCAGAAAGCTGGTCTCAACCAGAATTGGCCTATCTGCTGACAAGACGGTTTTTGTTGGCGCAAACAACAGCGGAAAGACTTCAGCGATTACCGCTTTGCGTTACTTTCTAGTCGATCGGGAACGGACTAGTTTTTGCATCAATGACTTTACACTGTCCCATTGGCCAGCAATTGACGCGATGGGAGCTGACTGGGAAGCGGCGCACGTTGCACAGCAAGCATTGCCGGAACCTGAGTGGGATACGTTCCTACCGTTTCTCGACGTTTGGTTGCAGGTCGAAGAGAACGAAGTGCACTATGTTCAGGGCATTTTGCCAACGTTGGATTGGGCTGGCGGTCGTCTTGGGGTCCGTGTCAGGTACGAACCAAAGGATCGAGAGCGACTTCAGAAGGATTACCTGACTGCGCGGGCGGACGCCCGCGAGTTGCAAAGAGCGGGTGCCGCGCTCGCTGCTGAACAAGGTCAGGACCCGACACTTTTTCAAGTGGCAATCTGGCCGCGAACTTTGGTGGAGTTCCTGCAACGCCGCATCTCGCGCTACTTCACGATCCACACCTATGTGCTGGACCCGACCGCTTGCGTCGATCCGCTGCACGGACGGGCTAATCCGCAAGCACTCACTGGAAGCGAGCCGATAGAAGGCGATCCGTTCAAAGGTCTTATCCGGATTGATGAAATCAGTGCGCAACGCGGCTTCGGCTATCCCGGCGAAAGCAGCATGGAGGACGGGGAAGCGTCTGGGTCGGCCACGACGTCTCGCAAGCTCTCATCCCAACTCCGCCAGTACTACAAGAACCATCTGGATCCGTATGAGAGTCCGGATGCCAAAGACCTTCTCGCGCTGAAAGCAATCGAGGAAGCGCAAGAGGCTTTCAATGTACGCCTCAGCGATGGCTTTGAAAGCCCGCTCAAGGAAATGCATACACTTGGCTATCCGGGCGTCACAGATCCCAAGCTCAATATCTCGACGCGCCTGAGGCCCGCCGAAGGGCTCAACCATGACGCCGCAGTGCAATTCGTTGTGCCAACCCAGGCAGGCGGCGCTCCGATCAATCTATACCTGCCCGAAGACTCAAATGGCCTTGGCTACCAGAACCTCATTTCCATGGTGTTCCGCCTTATGGCCTTTCGCGACAGCTGGATGAGGGTCGGAAAGGCGCAAAGCAAGGCGTCTGATGATGCGATTATACCGCCGCTGCATCTTGTCCTGATTGAGGAGCCGGAGGTGCATCTGCACACTCAGGTGCAACAGGTTTTTATCCGGCAAGCCTACAAAATCCTTCGTAATCATGTCCAATTAGGCGCTGGAGCCAACTTCGTTACGCAAATGGTAGTGAGCACCCATTCCAGCCACATTGCCCACGAATGTCACTTTGACTCTCTGCGCTATTTCCGACGGCTACCAGCTAGCGAGCATGCCATCCCAACATCATGTGTGGTGAATGTCGGCGAGGCGTTCGGTGGCGAGCAGGAAACCAAACGCTTCGTGACCCGCTACCTGAAAGTCACCCACTGCGATCTGTTCTTCGCCGACGCTGCGGTGCTGATCGAAGGTCCTGCCGAACGCATTCTTGTTCCGCACTTTGTGAACTCACATACAGAGTTTGAGAAGCTCGCCGAGAGCTACATAACCTGGCTCGAAATCGGAGGCAGCCATGCCCATAAGCTGCGGAGCCTCATCGAGAGGATCGGACTAACAACGCTGGTCGTCACCGACATCGATTCTCAGGATGCGGGAGGCTCCAGTGCGGCGCCCGTGCGTGGGGCAAACTACACCACGCGTAACCACACTCTCAAAACGTGGTGGCCCGCAATTGCTGAATTAGATGCTCTACTGGACAAGCCGGAGCACGAAAAATCGAAGTGCTATGAAGCAGAGCAATTCACGTTGCGCGTCGCTTATCAGTGTCCGACCGAGATTGAGTTCAAGGGTGCCGTGACCGAAGCGTTGGCCTATACGCTCGAGGATTCGATCGTAGTTGCCAACATTGATCTGTTCGCCACGCTTCCCGGCACAGGCCTCATCGCAAAATTTCGGTCAGATATTGAGAATAGCGCTGATTTCGCGACTCTCAGCGCAGCGATGAGAGAAACGTTAAAGGGTGGCGGCAAAGCAGAATTCGCGCTCGACCTCCTTGAGATCGACAATCCCGGTGACTTGAAACCGCCCAAGTATATTCGCGGAGGCTTGCTGTGGCTAGCTGCGCAGCTGGAGCAGAAACAGACCGAGCTGGGGCTCGTCGCCGTCGCGCCACTCGAAGAGGAGTCCGGCGACGACGTTGTCGATGAGGAGGCCGCATGAACGTCGAGAGCGCTCCAGTCGAGTCGAATATCACGCTCGACGATGGCGTCGAGGACGAGATTGCGTCGTATCTCGACTTGGAAAACCCCGCGAGTTTCTTCCTGTTCGCCGGAGCTGGCTCCGGGAAAACGCGATCGCTCGTCAACGCGCTTCGGCATATCGCTTCCAAGTATCGGGATGCCCTTCGTCTGGGAGCGCGTCGCGTAGCGGTCATCACCTACACTAACGCCGCCTGTGACGAGATCACGCGCCGGCTGGAATACGATCCGCTCTTCATCGTCAGAACCATCCATAGTTTTGCGTGGTCGCAAATCCAAGGGTTCAACGCCGACATAAGGGAATGGCTGCGCACCAATCTTCAAATTGAGATCGCCGATTTGACGGACGAAGAAACGAGGGGTCGCGCCGGTACGAAGGCCTCCGCAGCGCGGCTTGCGTCGATAGAATCAAAGCAGCGCCGTCTTGCCCGGCTCGATGAGATCAAGGCTTTCACCTACAATCCCAACAGCGACAATCGCGAACGCAACGCCCTCAATCACAGTGAAGTCATCAAGATTTTTTCGAGCTTTCTGATTGAGAAATCTCTGATGCAGCGCATGCTCGTCGAGAAGTTTCCGTTTCTGCTGATCGATGAGAGTCAGGACACGAACAAGACGCTAGTTGATGCCCTGCTGACCGTTCAACAGGCGCATGCAAGCCGCTTCTGTCTGGGGCTCATCGGCGACACAATGCAGCGCATTTATTTAGACGGCAAAGAAAACATCGAGAGCGCGCTTCCAACAGGCTGGAAAACTCCCAAGAAGGTGCTCAACCACCGCAGCCCCAAGCGCATCGTACGCCTGATCAATGCCATTCGATCGGATGCCGACAAGCAGATGCAGCAACCTCGCGATGACGCAGAAGAAGGATGGGCGCGGCTCTTTGTATTCCCTGTCGACACACCCAATAAACCTGTAACGGAAGAAGGCGTTCGCGCTTACATGGCCAACCTCACCGGCGATGCGGGTTGGGTTGATCGCGACCAGTGCAAGATTCTCACGCTTGAACACCATATGGCAGCTAAGCGGATGGGATTTGAGCAACTTTTCGAGGCGATCGCGCCGGTCGAAGCATTCCGCACAGCGTTTCTCGACGGTAGCTTCGCGCCGACTAGGTTTTTCACGCACAGCGTTCTTCCGCTCGTAACGGCCACCCAACGCGGCGACAGGTTCCTAGCAACCAAGCTCATCCGTGAATCATCGCCGCTATTGAGCAAGGAGATGCTCAAGGGCTCGGAAAAGCCGCTGGATCAGTTGCGCACCGCGCAAGCGGCGATCGATAGTCTGATGTCGCTTTGGGCGAACGGCGAACCGACTTGCGGTGCCGTTCTGGAAAACGTCGCGAGCACCGATCTCTTCGTTGTGCCCGACAGCCTCAATACCGCCTTGGCAGCATCGAGGGCGGAGCCGGTCATTTCCGAAGGCGATGAAGAAGCCGATCCGGTTAGCGAGAATGTCGCGGCATTGCTGACCCTATTGAATTGTCCATTTTCAATGATTGCGCCTTACGCCTCCTACGTTGCGCACGAGGCTTCCTTTGACACCCACCAGGGGGTTAAAGGACTCGAATTCGATCGCGTGATGGTTCTCATGGACGACGGTGACGCCCGTGGCTTTCTTTTCGGGTATGATAAGTTGCTTGGAGCCAAAGCACCGAGCGCCAGCGATCTGAAAAATGCAGAAGAAGGCAAGGATTCATCCTTGGATCGGACACGGCGGCTGTTTTACGTCACCTGTAGCCGAGCCAAGTCTAGCTTAGCGCTCGTCGCTTACTCGACAGATCCCGGCGCGTTGAAGGCGCATGTAATCCAGTCAGGCCTTTTCTCTGAGAATGAGGTATTTCTTGGCCTTCCGACATGAAATGGCAGCGGTCCGAACGCAGGCTCTTGCGCAGTTGCTAGATTATACGCCGCCAAAAGGATCGTTTTTGTCTCGTAGGCCCTTGTCCAAAACGAAACTTCGCGAAGCAACCGGGGGAGGCTGCGGAACCTTTGCTTCGTGTGGGTCGGAGATGGTCACCGACACCCATCAGCAGTTCATGGATCACCATCACAACTCCAGCCCCCGGCTGCGGCTCCGCCCCAGCGACCAGTCAATGCCCCCGCCAGACATGGCGACACCGTCGATCTGCTGACCCAGACGCTTTCCAAGAGCGTCGTTCCACGGCACGAGCTGGAACCCGAGACCATTGTCGATCATGGCGAACCGCCCACTGGCGAGCTGTGCCTGACCGACCAGCTTGCCCGAAACGTGATCGCCTGTTCCGGTCGGTTGCCAGCTGAGCCCGCGCTCGCCGGCAAACTTCCTGCCCACGCGGTTGACCTCGGCCTTTTCGAGCTGGACGAGCAGGTCGCTGGGCGCGCGGAACTTCCCGCCGCCAAGGTCGCGGACATAGCCCATGTCGGCAAGCGCCTGTTTGCGTACTTCCCATGCGTCGCGGACATCGCCGCCGAACCCGGTGTGGGGCATGTTCTCGCCTCTGCCTTCAAGCATGGTCCGGTCAAGCCAGGTCGCGCCTTCATGGCCGACTTGCCGGTCGAGCGGCAGGTGCGACAGCTCTTCAATACGCGGGCCTTTCCCAAACCGCTGCCGGTCATAGGCAAGGCCGCGTTCCGGCAGGTCGGCGGGAACGCTCCAGCGATCAGCATCAAGGCGCTCGACGATCCCGGCCCGGCGCAAGGCTTCAAGCCTGCGGACATGCGACTGGACATGCCGCTCGTGGTCGATGCGGGGCATGGTCTCGCGCACCGATTCCAGATGAGCTGATGGTCGGTAAATGCCGCTAGCGTCGGTATGCTGGCGGATGTTCTCATCTGCCGTGCGCGCTTTGCTTGGTGGCGGATTAACAGCCACGATGCTGCCGCGACTGATATCTTCCGCCTTGGATGCCGGGACCTCAAGGTAATGAACACGCCCATCCATCCCATCGATGGTGAGCCCCATGCGTTCGCCCAGCTCGTCGCTGCCAAGTGCCTTGGCGACGACGCGCCCGACGATGCGATCGGGCGGCGCGGCCTGGTGGATGGAATATCCCGCATAGGCCCGCTGCTCGGCCAGTCCCTGGCGGTCCAGCGCCTGATGCATTGATTTGATGATATCGCCGCGCGTGCCCATCTCGCGCAGCGTTTGCTCAGCTCGGGGTGAGATGGTCCACACACCCGGTGTGTGCTCGGTCGCCAGCCCCATCCGTTCCAGCTTGCGGGCACGGTCGATCATCAATGCTCGGTTTTGGCGCATGGTCAGGGCCATGTCCTTGTCGGGACGAAGGTCGGCAAACTCGCTCCCTGCATCCTGCTCGGCGATCAGCATCCGATCGAGCCGGGTGAACCGCTCGGCATTGACCTCACGTTCAAGCTGGCGGCTGACCTCCTGCTCGGTCTGGCGGCCCAGCTCCAGCGTGACGATCTCGCTCGCGCGTTCGCGGATGCCGTGCGCGATATAGTCTCCGGCGATGTCGAGCCGCTTGCCGTCCTCGGTAATACCGCGCACCAGAATATGGGTGTGAGGATGACCGGTGTTGTGATGATCGACCGCAATCCAGTCGAGCCTGGTGCCAAGGTCCGCTTCCATCTGAGCCATCAGGTCACGCGTGGTCTGCCGCAGATCAGATAGCTCGACGCCGTCCTCTGCCGAGACAATGAAGCGGAACTGGTGGCGGTCCTCACGGCCCCGGTCGAGGAAGGCAGAACCATCCGCCACATCATGGTCGGCGGAATAGACTTGACCCTTTTCGCCATCGCGAGTGACGCCGTCGCGCTCCAGATAGCGCAGATGCGCATCCACCGCCTTGGCGCTCACAAACTGCCGCCCGCGCGTGCCCCCGCGCTGCGGGTTGAGCTTCACGATCCGTGCCTTCACCGCCACCCGGCGCGCGCGGGTGCGCACTCCGCTCGCGTCCCGGCTCCAGCCATTCCGGCCTTTCAGTCCGGCTGCAACCTTTGCGCCGCGCCCCCGGGCATTGCACCTTCCGCTTGCCTTCCTCGTCCCGGACAGCTGGCTGGGGTTACCGCCCGCGCGGCGGATCGCGAGACTGACCTGCGCCGTGAAGCTCTTGGGCCGATGGCGCACCGGGCGCGGGCGGGCCACCCGGGCCATGCCTGCGCCGCGATCGCGAACCCTGCCGGGACGGATCCGAAAGCTGTCGTCATCACCTGCCATGGGGTGAGGATTGGGAGTCGGAATCAGGTGCGCAAGTCCGTAAATCGAGGCGTAGCAGCCTAGCGTGCAACGGCTTGCCAGCGGTGGCAAACGGCGGGTCGTCAGAGAGCGCCTACGGCCACCGCCACCCATTTTCGCATTGATAACAAATGAGAAAATGGAAGGAGGGCCACCCGGCTACTTGGCCAACCCGGTCGCAAAGCGCCCAAAAACAATGTGCAGACAAATACTTAGGGGCAGCGCCCCGGCAGCGAGGAATCTCGCTTTATCTTGCCCTCATTTTCTCTACTCCGATCAGGTTCTTGAAGGTCATTTAAATCGTCAAAGGAGCCTTCGCGCGCTTGACCAATCGCGGTGGGGTTATTTTGAATTCGCGTTGCATCCGCGAGGTCACGACTGTTCAATCACAGTGCAGTCTACCTGCATCGCAGGTGCGCGGACTTATGTTGTATCCATGCAATCTTGTTGCCTTTGCTGCGCATCATTGGCGCGTAGGCTCGCGGATGGCGACCAAGCTCTGGTGCATTTGAAACGCCATCGCCAGGGCGCTGGCGAAGCTGGCGGTCTGCCCGCCAGACAAGAACTTCATAGGGCTCGATCTTGCTGACAGCGCGATTGAGTTCTGTTTGTGAGCGAGCGAACCGTCGAGCAGTTCACATGCAGCTGGTTGGAAGGCGCGCTGTCAGGGACGATCATTTGCCCTTTGTTCGTTCTCCAAAGCGCCCATCGCAATCGCCATTCTCTCACAGTAGATGATTGCCAACTCACGTTGGCTGAGCGTTCTGAGATATTCGATATCTTGTGCGTTCTGCATGAATTCGAGCAGTTTATCCCGCGTGCTGTGCTGGTAGGTTGAGAAGAGGAAATCGCATTTTTCAACGAAGGTTGATGCCTTCGATGCGACAGGTGTTATCGCATCGAAGAACGTGTCGGGGTAACTGCGGTAGTCGTCCAGCTCCTCGGGTGAGAGCGGGCAAGTTGCGATAATTTTTCGACCGTCGCCGAGCTCATAGATGCCGTAAGCGGCTTTCTCGGAATGCATGACGGTCGCGCTAACAAGGCGGCCAGGAACATCAGTCCCCGTTTCATCCGGGACGAGATAGCGTTGTCCTATGCGCAGTCTTGTAAGTGAACCGTTCGTGGTCAAGGAACTTGGCAGTTCTCCATCAAACGTAGCTGGTATCTCGTAGTGCGTCCTGATTGAATCGATCATTGCCATCATCGCGGCGTGCCGTTCTCGCGCTGCCAGCACGTCTGCGTAGCCAGTGTAGCGCACTTCAGGTCCGAAATCCGGGATGCGGAACCCGTCTGCCACGACCTGGATACCGCCTGCTGTGCTTGACAGGTGGTGATGAAATGCATGGTTTGTGACGAAGACATATGCAGGTGGGTATAGTGATCCGTCGCGTTGCGTGGCTGGTTCATTGCCCCGCACTTCTGAAACAGCTGTTGCAGCCCAACCATGGAGCTGATCACTTATGGTTAGCTCGTCGGGAACGTTGACTTCAATCATCACAACACGGGTATGATCGAGCTTTTTCGAAAGCGCCTTCACGAGCCTTCTTCCGATCCCCAATCTTTTGTTTCCAGTGGACGGCTCGCTTGCGCCTCCATCCGGGTTACGAGCTTTGACCTCTACCGAGAAACGTTCACCAGTAGGAGGCCAAGTGGCGACAAACTCTGCGCATGATGTTGATCGTCGCGCGAGCTCCTCATATTTGAGCGCAAAGCCAGCCTTTAGGAACGTTGCGGCGGCATAAGTTTCAAAAAGCACGCCCGTGAAATCATCGATACGTGCACTTTGCAACCGACGTAGATAGATGTCGGCCATGTCCTGACCGTCACCATGATGGGCGATCAGATAGATGTTGTAAGCGAGGTTCATGAACGCGCGTATCGCGCCAGTCATTGGCGCGCTTAACATGCGCCCAACTGCTGTATGCCCTTGCCCCGCTTGTTCGATCGCAAGCGCATACCATTTGAGGATGGGATGGCGTTCGTGCACAGGCTTTGCCTGCTCCGTAGCGGTCCATTCTTGGCCTAGATGTCCTAGAAGATAGTCTCTCAAGAAGTCGTGAAATGTGCGCCACTTCGACGACCAGTAGTACCGACCTCCGACAAAGATAACGCGTTGCCCGGAGATCTCGGCTGAGATGATCGGGCGGCCTAGGCCTTGCTGCTGCCGCCGCCGCCGCAAGGTAGCATCTTGTGCCCTCATCGTTCGTTCGATTTGGTTCAGCGCATCTGCCGGAAAGGAACCCGCCGCTGCTTTGGTAGACCCATGGCAGTGCTTGAACTTCTTTTTGCTGCCACATGGGCATGGCTGATTGCGCCCGAACTTTCCCATTATCGCCCTGTCCAATGTGGTCTGGCCGACATCAACGAGGTGAGGTCATTGCACCTTGTCAGGCCTCGCCTGCGCTGCTGCCTTGAGCTTCTCGATCCGTTCGGAACAGACTTCGTGCACTACGCGGCCCAACTCCTCGACCTGTGCACCTAGCCATTCGAGCTCTTCCTTGGTGACGCGATAATGCTTTGAGTAGCGCGCCTTGACGTAGGCGTCCTTGAGCTTTTCGAACCGTGCCCGATCTTTTTTCAGCTCGCGCGGCCAGACGTAGGTCAAGCGAGGATCGATCCGCTCGGCTTGGGCCCGCAGGAGGGCAATGTTGTGGTTGTGGGGCGTGTAAAAGGTGCACACGAGCAGGGCGCAGTGGTATAACCGTTCGGTAGCTTGATGTAGCTGAAAAGCGGCGTTGTTCGCGCGGCCTTGGTCAAGGTTGAACTTAAAATTGTCGAAAAACTCCGCGCCACTCGGGAACCACTCGTCAAAATACTCCTGCGCCATCGCAAGCGCCTGCGTGGGCGTCTTCGGCTTGGGCGTGTGAAGCTCGGTGTCATCGGACTGGTAGACCGCAATCCCTTCGGCCTTCACGTCCATGAAAAAGTAGCGTCCATGGGCGAGACCGTCGTTTACCTCTTGAAGGGTGTGGACGATGAAGTTGACCGGCGTCTGGAGCGTGCCTGTCACCCCATACTCACGCATCAGCCGCTCATCGAGCTTCGCCCAGTACTTGACCCTGTCGGTGAGCCGCTTGTCGCTGACGATGATCAGCAGATCGAAGTCTGACCGGTAGCCCTTGGCGGTGTGGGGCTCTTCCACCCAGGTACCGCGGGCATAACTTCCGTAAAGGATGACCTTGAGTATGCGCCCGGCCTTCTTCCACTCGTGCTTGGCGAGAGCGAAGGCGTCGTCGAACTCCTCGAAGATCAGCTGCACCACGCGCTCAAGCTCGCGCTGCTTTTGCGGGGGCAGATGATCGAGATCGGTGCGCATCGTCCGACTACCTAGCAAGCCATTGAGCGGCTTGCACCTGGCCAGTGCCAAAAAGCGCTGGGAGTGTGCGAACAACACTGGTGCGACGGTTCACCGAATGGACCGAGTGTTCATTGACCATAGCGTCTGTCGGCAGAATTGAGAGCAGAGCCTCGAAAAATATTTGACCTACGCCAACACTATCTGCCGTGCGCCTCAACTTCCGGCAGCCGGAAGCATGCCGATATCGCGCGATGCCGCTCGATTGACGTAGAAAAGCGAATGCACAATTCTGATCAAGGGGCACCAATTTGGACGACCAGATGGAGTCACTTCCAATCATGTCTCACACTCCTGACAGACTTCTGAGGCTCGACGCGGTGCTTGATCGCACGGGGCTTTCAAGGGCGACCCTCTATCGCAAGATCCACGCAGGGACGTTTCCCAAGCAGGTAAAAATTGCCGAGCGTTGCTGCGCATGGCGGGAATCCGCAGTCGAAGAATGGATGCAAAATCCCGCAAGCTATTCCGCCAACTAGTTGCTGGCAGACCTTCGGATGGGGATCACGTCGGCTCCCGTCCGCAGCTGGTCCAGATAATCGCTCCACCATTGCGCCATCGCGACGCGCTCGTCCCAATGCTGACCGCGCGCATATGCCCCTCTGACGGCATTGCTATGGCCATGCGCTAGCGCCCGCTCAATTGCATCCGGGTGCCACTTCCCGCTCTCGTTGAGCAAGGTGCTGGCAGTTGCCCTGAATCCATGAGCAGTCACCACGTCCTTCCCAAGGCCCATCCGACGATAGGCAAGGTTCATCGCATTTTCGCACATGGGCTTGCGGTGGGACCGTTCGCCGGGGAACATGAATTCCATCCAGCCGGTGTTTTCGCGTAGTTGTCTCAGAAGCGAAAGCGACTGCCGCGACAGCGGAACGCTGTGAGGCCGCCTAAGCTTGGTGCGTTCTTCGGGTATCCGCCAGATAGCTTCGTCGAAATCGACCTCTGGCCATTTTCCGAAGCGCAGCTCACCCGGCCGAAGGAATACATGAGGCAGGAGCTGCATCGCAATCTTGACGATCGTTCCCCCGCCATAGTCATCGATCGTGCAGAGAACCTCTCCTAGCTTTTTCGGATCGAGAACCGCCGCATGGTGGGTCACCTGGGGTGTCGCCAAGGCCCCTCCGAGCAGCGCAGCAGGATCATGCTTACATAAGGCCATCGCCACGCCATGCCGAAATACCCGACTGGCAAACGCGCGCGTCCTGATGGCCGTCTCGCGCTTCCCGGCGCGCTCGATCTTCTTGAGAACGGCAAGAACTTCGGCAGGTTCGACCGCGTCAATCGGACGGGGGCCAATCGAAGGGGTCAGGTGAGAAAGAAACCAGCGGGCCTTCTCGATGGTTGCCTCGGCCTTTCCGCTGGCAACAAACCTTACGTCGATGAAATCCTCAGCAACTGATTGAAAACTGTTGTCGGCAGAAATCCGCGCCCTGATCTTCTCCATCTTGCGCTTGTGCAGCGGATCTTCGCCCGCATCGATCAACCGGCGAGCATCATCACACCGCTGCCGTGCTTGCGCGAGGCTCACTTCGGGAAAGGTACCGAATGAGAGACGCTTTTCAGAACCGAGGAACCGGTATTTGAAATACCAGAGCTTCGAACCGTTCGGACGGACCTCAAGGTAGAGACCTTTGCCGTCAAACTTGCGATAGGGGGTATCGGTTGGCTTAAACGCCGGAATTTGTGCAGCTTTCAGGGACATTGGGGGCAACGCCTTTTTTCTGGTCGCTTTGCCCCCACCGTTGCCCCCAGATTCGTGAAATCTGGGGGCATTTTATGGAACAAAGCGAGACATCGGCTCCGGCCACTATGGCTCGAAACCCCCAGAAAATCAACCTTTTGAGACGTTTTGGGAAGGGAGGCTGGTGCCGCTTACGTGACTCGAACACGTGACCCCATCATTACGAATGATGTGCTCTACCGACTGAGCTAAAGCGGCATCCCCGCTCGCGGCCCTAATATGGGCGGGCCGCAGGCGCAATGCAAAGGTGGAGGCCCGAGCCGGAATCGAACCGGCGTGCGAGGATTTGCAGTCCTCTACGTAACCACTCCGCCATCGGGCCGAGCCTTCAGGGGCCAAAGCCCCGGACGGAAGCGGCGCACTAGCGATTCGACAGCGCAAAGGCAATCCGAGATTGCAAGCGGGCCTTCCCTAACGTCAGTCTGGACGAGGGCCCCGCCGCGCGTCAAAGCTGGGCCCATGACCATCGCCAGCCTGCTCGCACCCGTCACCGGCCAGCCCGGACCCGCCCGCCTCGACCATGCCGCCGACTGGATGCAGGGGCGCACACTCTATGGCGGTGCTTCGGCGCTGGTTGCCTATACGATGGCGGTGCGCGCCTTTCCCGGCCTTCCGCCGTTGCGCGCCGGGCAAGTCGCCTTCGTCGCGCCGGTCGGCGAGGATATCGAGCTCAAGGCCGAGATCGTCCGTCAGGGCCGCAACGTCACCCAGCTGCGCAGCGAGATCATCAGCGACGGCAAGGTCGCGCTCAGCGCCTTCTGGCTGTTCGGTGAGGGGCGCGAGCCCAACGCGGTGAACCCTTCCGCCCTCCCCGACGACTGGCCCGGCCCGCCCGAGGACAATGCCAGCGTCACGCATGAATTCGCCCCGGCCTTCGTCGCCAAGAACTTCGAACTGCGCCACGGCCAGCCCAAGGGCACGGACCGCGGTGCCACCGTTCGCCGCTGGGCACGGCTGACCGAGGAACACGACCTCGACCCCGTCTCCAAGCTGGTGCTGATGGGCGACGTCATGCCGCCCGGCGCGATGCGCGCGATGCAGCGGCAGGGCCCGATCAGCTCGATCAACTGGTCATTCAACGTGCTCGACCCCGAAAGCCGCTCCCGCGATGGGTGGTATCTGGCGGAGAACGCCAGCCAGCACGCCGACGCGGGCTATTCGTCGGAGCGGCTCAGGTTGTGGGATGCGGACGGCAAGCAGGTGCTCGACGGGCTGCAATGCGTGGCGGTGTTCGGGTGAAACAGGGATGGTAGGCAAGGTCCGGAACGGCTGCGGAGACGCTGGAAGCTCCCGGTCGGCTAGCGACCCCGAAGCGGGCATTCGAGCTTGCCTTGTTCTATGACGGCTTTGCACCCGATCCGGCGTAGCCGCTTATGGGTTCTTGGTGCGCAAGGCCCGGCAAGTTTTCTATCAAATTGAAGTGCCGGTCTTTAAGCTTGCTGGTCCTTGGCGCGACGGTGCTACGGCTCGGTTGATGCGCTTTATGTGGAGCAGATATGGCTAACTTCATTGTCACGTTAGCAAAGTCGCTCCGGCAAGATAGCCGCCTTTTGGTCGCGTTTTTGTTCGGCGCGACTGCATTATTCGGAATGGCCAAGCTCGCGTCAGAGGTTCTCGAAGGCGACACTTTTGCAATCGACAAGGCGATAATGCGTGCTCTCAGAACCACCGGAAATGCTTCGGAGATAGTTGGGCCCTCCTGGATCAAGCCGGCAATGATCGACTTGACGGCACTGGGCGGTGCGCCCGTTCTGACCCTTGTCACGATCCTGGCCACCGGATCACTGGTCGCGATGCGCAGGTACGGTACGGCGGGGTTTGTCGTCCTGTCAGTTTGCTGCGGAGCGGCTTTGAGTTCCATGATCAAGGCCATTTTCGTCCGGCCCCGGCCGGAGATTGTCCCGCATCTCGTCGAAGTGACATCGACCAGTTTTCCGAGCGGACACGCGATGAATTCCGCGATCGTGTACCTGACACTCTCGGTGCTACTCGCCCGAAGCGAAGCTAACCGCCAAATCCAGTTTTACCTTATCGGGGCCGCAATCTTTTTGACGCTGTTGGTCGGTACGACGCGGGTTTTTCTGGGCGTGCACTGGCCGACCGATGTTCTTGCTGGCTGGGTAATCGGGGCTGCATGGGCGGCCTTGTGTTCGCTCGCCGCCAAATGGCTTCAGGACCATCAGGCCATCGAGCAGCCCTCTTCGCTGCATTCACCCGAGTCCTGAAACCACTCATGACGCGCGCGAAGGTGCCTGAATGCGGGCGCGCGCCTGCACGGTGATCTCTTCCCGATACAAAAAGCAGGCAGTTTTAGACCGCCCCTTGCGCGTTCTGGAGGGGTCCTAGATCGTTTTAGACCCCTGTTAGACCCCCGTTAGACCCCCTCTAGAGAGGCGAAATGGCAGTGTTTCACGTGAAACACTGGGTGGTCGGGGGTTCCGGCTGGCAGGTCGCTTTTTCCGATTGGCTCAAACGTCCTCGAAGTTCGGCTTGCGGCGTTCCATCTCGGCCATCACCGCTTCGACCTGGTTGCGGCTGCGCATGATGCCGTGCTGCTCGATGCTCTCCTCCATCAGGATCGCATCGGTATCGCGCTCGAGCATATCGGCCTGGAGACGCTTGGCGGCGCGGATCGCGTGGGGGTTCTTGTTGGCGATCACGCGGGCGATGTCGAGCGCACGTTCGCGTGGATTTTCATCAAGATAGGTCGCAAGGCCGAGGGTCAGCGCCTCGGTGCCGTTGAACTCGCGGTTGGTGTAGATGAGCTCACGCAGCACGTCGTCGCGCACCAGCCCGCGCCACAAAACGTAGCCGCCCATGTCGGGGACAAGGCCCCATTTCAGCTCCATGATCGCCATGCGGGTTGCGGGGTGGACGATGCGGATGTCGGCCCCGCTGGCGATCTGGAGACCGCCGCCGAAGCACACGCCGTGGACCGCCGCGATCACCGGCACAGGGAGCTTGCGCCACTGCATCGCCACCTGCTGGGGGCGGTTGGAATTGCCGTAGGTGCGTTCCGTCAAACTCGGCTCGTCCTCGGCAGGCTTGCGCGAGAAGTTGGATAGGTCGAGCCCGGCGCAGAAAGCCCGCCCCTCGCCCGAGAGAACCACCGCCCGCAGGCCCTTCATGCGCTGGAGGGCATGACCGGCCTCGATAATCCGCTCGAACATCTCGTGATCAAGCGCGTTCATCTTGTCGCCCCGCACAAAGCGGACTTCAGCGACGCCGTCCTCGCCCAGCTCGATGGCGATGCGATCATTGGCGATCGTGGTGGCAACAGCGGACATGGCGTGGGATCCCTCGTAGTCTGAATAGCGGCCCCGAGATTGGCGGATCGCCCGAACCAAGTCCAGTGCGACTAGTGCCCGCGCGGGGTCGGGACTGGCAGCAGTCCGGAGGCGGGCGGCACCGCGAGGGAATAGTGCCCCGCGCCGTCGCTAGCGATCAGCTGCGCAAGGCCGACCGCCTCGAGCCGGGCACGCAGCCGCTCGATATGGGCGGCGATGCTGCCGGTCTCGCAGCCGAAGCGGATGCGCCACAGGTCGGCGGCGAGCTGCGTCTCCGCGATCGGCTTGCCGGGCCGCTCGGCCAGATGCCACAGCATCGCGAACTCGCGCGGGTGAAGGCCTAGCCAGACATCGTCGACCCGCCCGTCATGGTGGAGCTGGTCGAGCGTTATATCGCCCGCCTCGCGGAACCGCGGACCGGTCACGACGGTGCCTGCGAACAGAGCGGAGGGCAGCGGCGCGTTCACAGCATTCCTCCCGCGCGCATCGAATAGACCGCGTCAGGCGTGAAAATGAGGTGATCGACCAGCTTGATGTCGAGCGCGCCCGCGACCTCCGCAAGGCGGCGGGTGGCGGCAATATCGCAGCCGCTCGGGCGGCAATGTCCCGACGGGTGGCTGTGGGCGAGGATGATGCCGGCCGCATCATGGCGCAGCGCCTCGCCCAGCAGGACGCGCATCCGGATCGCGAGCGTCGTCATCGTGCCGATGCCGCAGGGCGCATCCCCGAGCCAGCCGCGGTTCGCGTCGACGAAGATGGCGTGGCCGCGCTCGTGCCGCACCGGCGGCGCAAGCACCACGTCGCGCAGATAGGCGATCATCGCCGCGTTGCGCTGCTCGGGCGCCGGCACCGTGGGGCGGGCGAGAGTGAGGGCGGGCATCAGCAGCGGCAAAGGCGATATCCGCTCGAGGGCGCGCCGGCGTCAGCCATCATGTAGGCCGCCACAGCGCGCTCTGCGCTCCCAAGCGCCATTCGCGATAGGGGCCGAAGCGGCGTTGGCGCTCGATATGGCGCACGAACCCGCCGATCAGCAGCAGGAGCTGGCAATAGGACGGCCCGATCACGAGGATGGCGACAGCCAGCGGCGACACGCTGTCAACCATCGAGCGGACTAGGTGCGCTCCGACTGCCACCAGCTGGAACCCTGCGATCAACAGCGGATAGTTGCGGTTCGCATTGATCGCGACACTGGTGAACAGCGCGGCGGCGATCAGGTCCATCACCACCACGTAAAGAGCAGTGGGCCCGATCTCGTAGGCGTCGAAACCGAGCCACTTTGCCAGGTAAATCGGCACGACCATGGTCGCGAGAAACACGCTGATCAGCCAACGTTCCGGGGCCCCGCCCCAGCGCCAGATGGCAACCGCCAAAAGGAGGCTGACAAGGTGCTGGGCCGGGGCCCGGTAGGCGTTGAACAGTTCGAGCAGTTCCTGCATCAGGCGTGCAGCCGCTCCTTCGCGACCGACGTCGCATCGACTTCGGCAGGAGGAATGGTGGTCGGAATGCCGCTATCGCCGCCCGCGTGGACCTGTGCGACCTTGCTGAGTTCGTCATGCACGCGCAGCAGGTTGGTCGACATGGCGAGCGCCTGGCTTTCCGCTTCGGTCAGGCGCAGCAGGGCGCGCTGGCCGGTGTGCACTTCGACTTCCGGGTTCTGGCGGGCAGAAAGCATCGCCTGCTTCAGCCGCGCCATGGCAATGATCGATTCATCGGCGAGCGCTTCGGCTTCGCGGATCAGCTTCTTGAGATTGTAGGCATCGGCGAGGATACGGTCTTCCATCGAATGTCTCCAGCGCATCCGGTGCTCACCCGGCCGCGACCCCTGATACAGCAGAGTAGTTCGCCTTGCCGTCCGTCGCCGCGCTGAGAGTCATCGCCGCAGTGACCGCAAGGATCACGGCTGCAAGAATTCCCGATGCAATCCCGATGATTGCCCCAAGCCGAAACAGAACGGCATGCTCACCATCGAGCACTCCGGGGACCACCTTCGGCTCTCCTGTCCTCAGCCACGGCGCCTGTTCAAACAGGGGCATCGCGTCGCTGAGCACCAGTTGGCCCGGGTCGTCCCGTCCGCTGAAATCAGCCAATTCAGCCAGCCCGTTAACCTGCGATTTTGTGTATGCAGTTTCGCTGAAGACCTTGAGCAAATCTGCATCAGGAGTTTCAACAAGGGGTTCTTGGGCAGGTTCTTCAATGGGTTCGGGTGCAATCGTAGCGCGGTAATTCTCCACCAGCTCCCCAAGACTTCCCGCCTCGTAGAAATCCTTAAGGGCACGGATATGCTGATTGATCCGGGTCTCGGATACTCCGAGCTCGGCGGCGATCACTTTGATCGGGACGCGCCGGTCGATGCGTTCCATCACGGCGCGTTGTCTGTCGGTCAGCCGGCGAGCGGCTCCGGACCCCATTTACTTCTCCCTGAGCAGTTGATCGCTGTTAAGAAACGTTTCGCCCCAGAAGGAACGTCTTACAGCATTCATGGCGAATCGTGAAATGTCCTGAACAAGGTAGTCTCATGCCGCCGAGCTATTGATTCCCAGCGACTGGAGGTAGCGCTTGATATTGCGCGCAGCCTGTCGCAGCCGCTGCTCGTTCTCGACCATCGCGATCCGCACATAGCCTTCGCCGTTCTCCCCATAGCCCACGCCCGGCGCGACCGCGACCTGCGCCTGGGTGAGAAGCTGCTTGGAGAATTCCAGGCTGCCCATCGACTTCAGCGCCGGGGGCAACGGTGCCCATGCGAACATCGAGGCGGGCGGCGGAGGGATCTCCCAGCCCGCGCGCCCGAAGGCTTCGACCATCACGTCGCGGCGCTTGCCGTAAAGCTCGCGGTTAGTTGCAACGATGTCCTGCGGGCCATTGAGTGCCGCGCAGGCCGCCGCCTGAATAGGCGTGAAGGCGCCGTAGTCCAGATAGGACTTTACCCTAGTCAGCGCGGCGATGAGCTGGCGGTTCCCGACGGCAAAACCCATCCGCCACCCGGCCATTGAATACGTCTTCGACATCGAGGTGAACTCGATCGCGACGTCCTTTGCGCCGGGCACCTGCATGATCGAGGGCGTCGGATTACCGTCGAAATAGAGCTCGGAATAGGCAAGGTCGGACACGACCCAGACCTGATTCTCTTTCGCCCAGGCGACCAGACGCTCGTAGAAAGCGAGGTCGACCGTCTCGGCGGTCGGGTTGGAAGGATAGCTCACCACCAGCACCGAAGGGCGCGGCACGGTGTAGTTCATCGCCCGCTCGAGCGATTCCCAGTAGTGCTCGTCGGGCGTTGCCGGGACCGAGCGGATCGTCGCGCCTGCGATGATGAAGCCGAAGGTGTGGATCGGGTAGGAAGGATTGGGCGCCAGCACCACGTCGCCCGGCGCGATGATCGCGGTGGCGAGGCTGGAGAGGCCTTCCTTCGAGCCCATCGTCACCACGACTTCGGTCTCGGGATCGAGATCGACACCGAAGCGGCGCGCATAGTAGCCCGCCTGCGCGCGGCGCAGGCCGGGGATGCCCTTGGACTGCGAATAGCCATGCGCGTCGGGCTTGGCCGCAACTTCGCACAGCTTGTCGATAACGTGCTGCGGCGGCGGCTGATCGGGGTTACCCATGCCGAGGTCGATGATGTCTTGACCTGAAAGCCTCGCCGCATGACGCATGGCGTTCACCTCCGCGATGACATACGGTGGCATCCGCTTCATGCGATAGAACTGGTCATTCATGGCCGTCATTACCTCGTCACGCGCGGCATTGATGCAGCCGCTGCACACTTTCCTTGGCGAATATTGCTTTAGCAGGGAAGCGGGTTTTCGGCGAGTTGCGATGGGACTCGATTGACGGCACTATCGCGGGCAGCCCGATCATACAGGACGATTTCGAGCAATGGCACAGGATACGGACCTCATGGCGGCGGCAGGCGAGGGGCTCAAGGGCTTCCTCGACATGCAGGGCGAAGCAATGCGCGAGATGTTCGCGGGCAAGGGGCTGGAGCCGATGCTCGGGCAGGGTCTCGAGGCCGGCGACATGGCCGAATGGAGCGCGACCGCTGCACAGCTCCAGCAGCTGTGGCTCGATTTTGCGACCCATCAGGCGCAGTCCGCAGCCGAGAAAGCCACCAAGGGCGCGGGCAGCGCGATGCTCGATCCCGCGCAGTGGCTGGTGATCTCGCAATCGATGCTCGGCCAGTTGCCCAAGAACATGTTCGACGCCTCCGCCAAGCTGGCGCAGGACCAGATGCAGCTGTGGTCGGGCGTGATGCAGAGCTTTGCCGCAGGCGCCACCGGAGGCAAGGCCGCCGAAGCGCCCGATGCCGCGACCTTGCCCAAGAGCGACCGCCGCTTCGCCGATCCGGCGTGGCGCGCGCACCCTGCCTTCCTGCTGCTCCATCAGACCTACCTTATGCTCGCCGACTACTTCCGGCAGGCCGTCAAAGGCATGGACGGGCTCGACCGCGCCAAGCGCCAGCAGCTCGAATTCGCCGTGTCGGCGCTGGCCGAGGCGATGAGCCCGGACAATTTCCTCGCGCTCAATCCGGTGGTGCTCAAGCGCACGATCGACTCCAAGGGCGCCAATCTGGTGCGCGGGATGCAGCACCTCGTAAACGACATGAAGCGCGGGCAGCTCACCCACACCGACCCCGACGCGTTCCGTCTGGGCGAGAACCTTGCCGCGACGCCGGGCAAGGTGGTGCACGAGACGCCGCTCTATCAGCTGATTCAGTATTCGCCTTCAACCGACGAGGTGCTGGAAGTGCCGCTGGTGATCTTCCCGCCGTGGATCAACCGCTTCTACATCCTCGACCTCACACCCAAGAAAAGCTTCATCAAGTGGGCGGTGGATCAGGGCCTTTCGGTCTTCGTCGTCAGCTGGAAATCGGCGGATGAAACGATGGGCGAGGTGGTGTGGGACGACTACATCCGCGCCCAGATGGACGCCATCGACCACGTCCGCGCGCGGCTTGATGTGCCTGCCGTGCACACCATCGGTTATTGCGTGGCCGGCACGACGCTCGCCGCGACGCTGGCTCTGCTCCACCGCCGGGGCGAGGCGGACAAGGTCAAGTCGGCGACCTTCTTCACGGCGCAGGTCGATTTCGAGAAGAGCGGCGACCTCAAGAACTTCATCGACGAGGGCCAGCTCGACATGATCGGGCAGCTTTCGCCGCACGGCTATCTCGACGGGCGCTACCTCGCCGCCGCCTTCAACGCGCTGCGGGGCCGCGACCTGATCTGGAACTACGTCGTCAACAACTACCTGCTGGGCGAGGACTATCCGGCCTTCGATCTGCTGCACTGGAACGGCGACGTCACCAACCTGCCCTCCAAGTGGCACAATGCCTACCTGCGCGACCTTTACCGCGACAACAAGCTGGTGGTGCCCGACGCACTTTCAGCCGACGGCACGCCGATCGACCTCACCCTCGTGGCCACCCCCAGCTTCGTGCAGGCGGGCCGCGAGGATCACATCGCGCCGGCCGAGAGCGTGTGGCGGATCACAAAGCACTTCAAGGGGCCGATGGACTTCCTGCTGGCAGGCTCGGGGCATATCGCGGGCGTGGTCAATCCGCCCGCTGCCGGCAAGTACCAGTACTGGATCGGCGACAGCGCAGCGCCCTCATTGAAGGACTTCGTTGCAGGCGCGACCGAGCATCCGGGGAGCTGGTGGCCGCACTGGCTCGAATGGCTCCACAAGCAGTCCGACGCGCGGGTGCCCGCCAAGGGCAAGCGCGTTCCCGGCGGCAAGGGTGACACGGTGATCGAGGATGCTCCGGGACGCTATGTGAAGACCCGCTGACCGGTCGTTTGTTCAGCAAGTGCATACGGCAGTGTAGGATCAACAAGTTGAACTGAAACGATTTCCTACATCATTGTGCAGTGCACAAAAACACGCTTGACTTCGCAGTCGCATTCACTATTTTGTGCAGTGCAACATGAAGCGAGGTCGTCATGTCCGAAGTTGAAAAGACTGCTGCTGCTCCCGAAGTGAAGGCTCCCGTCGCGAAGATCGACGCAGCCGCCGAGAAGGCTTACGCCGAAGCCTCGGCCAAGGCCGTCCCTGCGCCGAAGCCCGCCGCCCCGGTGGCTGCGCCCGCCCCCGTCGCCGCCCCCAAGGCTGCGAAGGTTGCGCCCGCGCCCAAGCCGGCCGCGAAGGTCGCCGCCAAGATTGTCGCCGCTCCCAAGAAGAAGGCCCCGGCCGCCAAGAAGGCGCCGAAGGTCACCAAGGTTGCCGCCAAGACCGTCAAGAAGACGGCAGCCAAGACCCCGATCAAGAAGCCCGCGCTGGCCAAGACGGCTGCAAAGCCCGTCGGCGCGCCCACGACCAACCCTATTCTCAAGATCAAGGATACCATCATGGCCACTGCCAAGAACACCGACATCACCGCGACCGCCAAGGAAGTCCTCGCCGACGTCCAGACCCGCGCCAAGACCGCCTACGCCAAGAGCACCGTGCTCGGCGCCGAAGCGACCGAGTTCACCAAGGCGAACGTCGAAGCCGTCGTCGAAAGCGGCAAGATCTTCTTCGCCGGTGCGCAGGACCTGCTCAAGACCAACGTCGAAACTGGCAAGACCGTGATCGAAACCGTCACCGAAGACGCCAAGAAGATGGCTGCCGTGAAGTCGCCGACCGAGCTCATGCAGCTCCAGGGCGAACTCGCCCGTCGCAACTTCGACGCGCTGGTTTCCTACGGTTCGAAGCGCACCGAAGCTTGGGTGAAGCTCTACAACGAAGCTTTCGCTCCGATCACCAACCGCGTCAGCGTTGCCGCGGAAAAGATCAAGAAGGCCGCGTAAGCGACAACAGTTTCTGAGCCGGGCCTCTCTCCTCTCTCTCCCAACCCGGTTCACGAAAGCGCGCTGAAAAGCGCGGGCCGGCCAGACCCAGTGTCTGGTCGGCCCTTTTCTTTGGTGCAGGCGCTGCGCAGCCCAAATGATTCAACCAATCGCTTGCACCTTGGCAAGCGACTCCCATAATGGAGGTCTATGCCCGAACCGTTCCTCTCGATCCGCGCCGAAGCCGACGCGCTGCCCTTACTGGCAGCCGTTGCCGTTCGCAGCGAGGACGAGGATGGCGGCAAGGACGGGGGCGGTTCGGGCGGCAGTCAGGTCGGCGTCGCCACCAAGACCCGCGCCAAGGCCAAGAAGCCGAGCCAGTACAAGGTGCTGATGCTCAACGACGATTACACCCCGATGGAATTCGTGGTGCTCGTCCTGAAGCGGTTCTTCTCGATGGACCTTGAACAGGCCACCCGCGTCATGCTCCACGTCCACCAGCGCGGCGTGGGCGTATGCGGGATCTTCACCTACGAGGTCGCCGAGACCAAGGTGAACCAGGTGATGGACTTCGCGCGCCAGAACCAGCACCCGCTCCAGTGCACGCTGGAGAAGGCCTAGGCCTGTTGGCGTGAGCCGCCAGTCCCACCACCCCGATCCGGACCCCGTCCTCCCCGGACAGGAAAGCGTCTGGGATTACCCCCGACCCGCTATCGCCGAGCCGACGCCGCGGCATATCCGCATCGTCCACAAGGGCGTGGTGCTCGCCGACACTCGCGCCGCATGGCGCACGCTCGAAACCTCGCATCCGCCGACCTACTACATCCCCCAGACCGACATCGCGATGGCGCACCTCGCCCCGAACCCAGCGCGCTCGATCTGCGAGTGGAAGGGGCAGGCGGTCTATTGGGACGTGGTGATCGACGGCGAGCGCATCGCTGGCGCGGGCTGGTCCTATCCCTCACCCACCCTATCTTTCGCGGGCATCCGCGATCACATCGCCTTCTACGCCGCGCCCTTCGACGAGGTGACAATCGATGGCCAGCCGGTCACGCCCCAGTCCGGCGGCTTCTACGGCGGGTGGATCACCTCGCGTGAGGCCGGCCCCTTCAAGGGGATCTCCGGCAGCCGCTTCTGGTAAATGCTGCGCTCAGACAGCGTGCTTCACATCATTTGGGGGCATGACGCGCGGGCGCTAAGCCGCTAGGGCGGGCTAGCCACCGCGCAAACCTCGGACTTTCGCCCCTTGCTCAGCCGCATCTCCAGCATTGATCGCTACATCCTGCGACTGACCGTCGTGCCGATGCTCGGCGTCTTTGCGCTGGCCGCTTCGCTGCTGACGCTCGACAAGATGCTGCGCCTGTTCGATTTCGTCGCGGTCGAGGGCGGGCCCGTCGGCGTGGTGTTCAAGATGCTGGGCGCGCTGGTGCCCGAATATGCCAGCCTCGCGATCCCGCTGGGGCTGTTGCTCGGCGTGCTGCTCGCGTTCCGCAAACTGGCAACTTCATCCGAATTGGACACGATGCGCGCCGTGGGCCTGTCCTACAACCGCCTGCTGCGAATGCCCTATGCGATCACGCTGGTGCTGGTGGCGATCAATATCGCGCTGGTGTTCTACATCCAGCCGGTCAGCCGCTACTACTACGAGCAGATGGAATACGAGCTGCGCTCCGGCGCGCTCGGCGCCTCGATCAAGGTCGGCGAGTTCACCACGCTGGCCGACCGCATGGCGCTGCGCATCGAGGGGAGCGAGGACGACGGGCGGCGCCTCAACGGGATCTTCGCCCGCGTCGCCAATTCCAAGGGGCAGGTGCTGTCGATCTCCGCGCGCGAGGGCGCGTTCCTTGCGACCAAGGACAATCCCGACACGATCATCCTGCGCCTGACCGAGGGCACGATCATTCAGGACACCGGGATGCAGGGGCAGACCCCGCGCGTGCTGTCCTTCAGCCGCCATGACCTGCCGATCGACCTGCCCGCAATCGAGAAGTTCCGCGCGCGCGGCAACGAGACCCGCGAATATATCCTCCCCGAACTGCTGCGGATCGGCTGGAACCGCGCCAGCCCGATCGAGGAGCGCGATGCGAGCGTCGCCAGCTTCAACTTCCGCCTCGTCGAGGTGGTGATGATGATGCTGATGCCGCTGCTGGCGGTGGCGCTGGCGATCCCGCCCAAACGATCGACGAGCGCATTGGGCGTGTTCGTCTCGATCGTGATGGTGGTCGCCTATCACAAGGTGAACCAGTACGGCGAGGATGTCGCGGCCTTGGGCCGGGTCGATCCGGTGCTGGCGCTGTGGGTACCCTTCGCGGTGTTCGCCGCGCTGATCGTGTGGATGTATTACCGCGTCGCCTATGTCCCCGGCGGGCAGGCGATCGGCGCGCTCGAGATGGTGTTCGACAGGCTGGCCAAGCGCGTCTCCAAGCTCTTCTCGCGCCGCAACCCGCGTGGGGACGCGGCGTTGGTGGCGGAAGCCGCTCCGGCGGAATAGGCGCGAAGCGATGCAGTTCGATTTCTTCCCTTCGCGCACCCTGACGCTCTACCTTGCAAAGCTGTTTGTGGTGCGCATCCTTGCGGTGCTGGTGATGCTGGTGCTGGTGCTGCTGGCGCTCGACCTGCTGGCGGCGACGGGCGACATCCTCGCGGTGAAGGGCAACGGGCAGGCCGAGATCCTGCAATATGTGAGCCTGCGCGCACCGCAGCTCGTCAGCCGCTTCCTGCCCTATTCGGTGCTGCTGGCGACCCTGATCACGCTGGTGACGCTGAACCAGAACAGCGAGGTCGTGGCGATGAAGGCCGCGGGGCTTTCCGCGCATCAGGTGCTCGCCCCGCTGCTGCTCACCGCCGCGCTGGTTTCCGCGCTCAGCTTCGGCTTCAACGAGCGGATCGTCACCCGCGCCAACGCCACCCTCGATGCGTGGCAAGCGGTCGAATACGGCGCGGTCCCCGCCAAGGCCGGGACGAACGGCCCGCGCTCCAACCTCTACCTCGTCGACGGCGACAACATCCTTGCAGCCTCGACTCTGACCGGCTCGGGCGAGGCTCTCCTGCTGTCCAACGTGACCTGGTATATCCGCGCGCCGGGCGGGATCATCCGCGAGCAAATCCGCGCGCCCCGCGCCGTCTATGCCGCGCCCGGCTGGCGGCTTGAAGACGCGGTGCGATTCGATGTCGCGGGCGCCGTGACCGAGCGCGTGCCCGCGATGGTCGTCGGCAAGGCGCTCACCCCTGAGCGGATCATGCTGCAATCGGTCGATGTCGATGCAGAGAACTTCTGGGAGTTGAAGCAGTCGATCGACGCCTATGAGGTGGCCGGACGCAACACCGACGAGATGCGCGCCAAGTGGTGGCACCGCCTGTCGGGCCCGCTCTCGGCGCTGCTGATGCCGCTGCTCGGTTCGATCGCCGCCTTTGGGTTGGCACGCTCAGGCCAATTGTTCGTGCGCGCGATCATCGGCATGGCGCTGGGCTTTGCCTATTTCGTGGTCGACAACGCGGCGCTGGCGATGGGCAGCTTCGGCGGATACCCGCCCTTCCTTGCCGCCTGGGCGCCCTTCCTGCTGTTCCTGCTGCTCGGCGAGACTGTGCTGATCCGGACCGAGGAGTGAGCGCCCGGAACGATTGGTCGCTTCGGCTGGCGCGCCCTCAAGACGCTGAGGCCATGCCGGGGATCAACCCCGCCGGATCCCGAACCGAGGCCGACTACGCCCGCCTGATCCGCAAGGGCCACTGCCTCGTCGCCCATGTGGGCGAGGCGATGGCGGGCTTCCTCGTGGCGGAACCGTTCCGGCGCGAGCTGCATATCTGGGAGATGGACGTCGTCTCTGCCTTCCAGCGGCGCGGGATCGGATCGGGGCTGCTGCGCGCAGGCCAAATCGATGCGCGCAACACCGGCTTCAAGGCGCTGACCCTCACCACCGACCGCGAGGAGGGCGCGCCCTTCTACGTCCGCCTCGGCTTCGAGGAGGTCACTGCGCTCGACGCCCACCTGCGCCTCTCGGGCAAGCTGGCGAACGAGATCGACGACGGTCTCAACGCCGAGCGGCGCTGCGCGATGATCTGCTTTCTGGATTAGCGAAGGGGCTTAAGCCCGCGTCCCCATCGTGCTCTTGGCAATCCGCCCGACCAGCACAAACAGGCCCGGGTGGTTCGCGCCCTCGTAGGTCGAACCTGTGCCGAGCTCGCCCGCCAGACGGCGGTGCGCTTCGGGGAGGTCGTGGTAGGGCATCGATGGCATCAGGTGGTGCAGCGCATGATAGCGCAGGCCGACCGGTGCCCAGATCTCGCCCGCGAGACCCGGCGGGGGCACGTTGACGCTGTCGAGGAACTGCGCGGTCACCGTCATCGCCTCGCCCTCGTTCTCCCACAGGTGGGCCACCAGCGTGCGCAGCTGGTTGAGCACTGCGGCGAGCGACAGGATCGCCAGCGCCGTAGCGAGCGGCTGCCAGCCGATCACGAACACCGACGCGATCAACGCCATCGCCCAGACGCTCGCGCCCGCTTCCTGCCAGCGCACGCGGCCCGCGAAGTCACCCTCGGGCGCCTTGCGGCGGAACTCGGGGTTGATCGACAGGGCGGAGAACCGCTCCCAGGTAAACTTGCGCAGTGGCGGGACGATCAGGCCCAGCGGATAGAGCACGCCGAAGCGCACAATCAGCGCCACCGGCAGCAGCATGGCCACCAGCACGAACAGCGGCAGGCTCCACGGCTTCATCAGCGCCAGCGGCAGGTATTCGGGGTCTTCCACCGTGCCGTACTGCGTGCGCTTGTGGTGGATCACGTGCACGCCTTCATACATGAAGCTGGGCGTGAGCATCGGGATGCCGACGAGCAGGTTCCAGCCCGTCCGGAAGCCCGGCAGGGCATCGCGGTGGATATGGGTGAGCTCGTGGATGAACATCAGCGCGCGGTACAGCGCCAGCGCCGCGACCACACCTGCCGCGACCTTCACCCCGATGCTGGCCGACAGGATCGCGATCGCAATGCCCGCATAGCCGACGCCTGCGGACAACAGCATATCGGTCCAGTAGATGCGCGGATTGGCCTCGCCCAACCCCTTGGTCAAGTCGCGCGCGGCGCGCAGCATCGCCTTGTCGTCCTCGGCCATGAACTGCGCGCGCGTCGCCCGGGGTGCGGGTTCGCGCAGGTCGGTTCGGCTCTGGTCGATGGTCTGGTGCATGGTCATGGGTACTTCGTTCCTGCCTTCGCCCTACCCGAAAACGCGCCTGCGGCCAAACGCGCGTTGTTGGTGAGTGTGATCGATAGCCTTGCGTGAATGGCGCTGGCGCGACACAGACGCCTTTACCCAAAGCAATACGAGGACCGGCGCGTGACGGATGTGGCAAGCCACTCAGGCGAAATAGTGATCGAAGCGGTCACAGACAAGCGCGGCCGGGCGGCGTTCGTCGACCTTGGCCGTGCCTTTTCCGACCGCCTGCCCAATTTCGTGCCGCAGATCCGTGCCGAGCAGATCGAGCTGGTCGATCCCGACAAGAACCCCTTCTTCGGCCATGCGCGCGTCCAACTGTTCATCGCCAAGCGCGGCGGCAAGCCGGTCGGGCGTATCTCTGCCCATATCGACGAACTCGCGCTCGCCATGCCGCCGGAGCAGGGCTTTGGCCCGGGCACCGGCTTCTTCGGCTATTTCGATGCCGAGGACGAGGCGGTTGCCCGCGCGCTGCTCGACGCTGCGGAAGGCTGGCTGAAGGGCCAAGCCATGACCCGCGTGCTCGGCCCGATCTCGCTGTCGATCTGGGAGGAGCCCGGCCTGCTGGTGCAAGGGCAGGACCACCGGCCGATGCTGCTGATGGGCCATCACCCTGCGCATTATGCCGCGTGGATCGAGGACGCTGGCTTCACCCGCGCCAAGACGCTCTACACCTATGATCTCGACATCTCGAAGCCGTTCGGCCCGCTCGTCCAGCGGATCATCCAGTCGGGCCAGAAGAACGAGCACATCACCATTCGGCGGGTGCGCAAGGCCGAATGGGATTCGGAAGTGGCGATCATCCTCGGCATTCTCAACGATGCGTGGTCGGACAACTGGGGCTTCGTTCCCTTCACGCCGCGCGAGGTCGCCTATGCGGGCAAGAAGCTGCGCCCGCTGATCTTCGAGGAGCTCAACATGATCGCCGAGCTCGACGGGCGGCCGGTGGCCTTCATGCTCACCTGGCCCGACATCAACGACGCGCTGGCCAAGATCAAAGGCAAGCTCTTCCCGTTCGGCTGGATCACCATGCTGCGCTGGCTGCGCCACCCAAAGGGCGCAGGGATGCGGGTGCCGCTGATGGGGGTGCTGAAGGAGTTCCACAGTAGCCGGATGGCAGGCCAGCTTGCCTTCATGATGATCGAGGATATCCGCATTCAGGCGAATACCAAATTCGGCTCGACCCGCGGCGAGCTCGGCTGGGTGCTCGACGACAACCAGGGCATGAACGCCATCGCCGACGCGATCCGGAGCAAGGTCAACCGCGAGTATGTGATTTACGAGCGGGATCTGGGATGATGTAGAGCCGCCGATGGTGGCCACCACGAAAAAAGGCCTCCACTCGCAAAGCGAGTAGAGGCCTTTCGGGATCGTATCACCAGCCGCTTGGACGGGAGGGGGGTCTCGGCGGTGACAAAGGAAAAATGATCGGCTCGGCGAGCGGTTCCCGGACAGGTGAAAATTTTTTCTTACCTTACGGAACCTTGCGAAAGATCTCTATCTTTCAGATGCTTGCGGGTTAGCCGCGACGTCGCGAATACGACGCGCTATGGCTGCGAATCTCGCGATCCGGCGAATCCTGCCGGAATGTTCGATCAGTCAAAAGGTGCCTCATGTCCCTCGCCAGCCAGATCGCGGCCAACCTTCCTTTCCTGCGCCGATACGCCCGCGCGCTGACCGGATCGCAGGCGAGCGGCGATGCCTATGTCCGCGAAATGCTCGAAGCCGTGCTGGCGGACGAAGAGCTGAAAGCCACCCTCGCCGAGGGGCGCGTGCCGCTCTATCGCGCCTTCGGCAAGATCTGGGCGAGCGGTGCGCGCGGCGTGGCCGGAAGCGCGCCGACGAGCGAGCACGAAGCCGGCGCACAGGCACGCCTCGGGGTCATCACCCCGCCCGCGAGGCAGGCGCTTCTACTCACCACGCTCGAAGATTTCACGATGGCCGAAGCCGCCGCGATCCTCGAGCGCACCCTCGAGGAGGTCGAGGCGCTGGTCGCCGCTGCGGTGGCCGAGATCGACCGCGAGCAGACCACCTCGGTGCTGATCATCGAGGACGAGCCGCTGATCGCGATGCAGCTTGAAGACCTCGTCACCGGCCTCGGCCACACCGTCAGCGGCACCGCCGCGACCCGCACGCAGGCCCGCGCCGCGGTCGCCGAGGCGATGCCGGGGCTGGTGCTCGCCGACATCCAGCTGGCCGATGGCTCTTCAGGCCTCGATGCGGTGGACGACATCCTGAGCGTCGGCTCGATGCCGGTGATCTTTATCACCGCCTACCCCGAGCGCCTGCTGACCGGCGACCGGCCGGAGCCAACCTACCTCGTCACCAAGCCCTTCCAGGAAGCGACCGTGCGCGCGGCGATCAGTCAGGCGCTGTTCTTCGGATCGACCAAGCCGCTTTAGTTCTCGTGTCACCCTCGGTGGCGCAGACCTAGGGCTTGATCACCGTCCGGTCCGCTTCCCTCTCGCGGATGCGGAAGTCTGTCGGGCGCCGCACGGGGACGCGCAGCACGCAGCGCACACCGTCGGGTGCGAAGTCGAGCGTTACGGGCTGGCGCAGCTCGTGGGCGACGACCTTCTCGATCAATTCGGTACCGAAGCCGCGGCGGCGCACGGTGGCGACGGGCGGCCCGCCGACTTCCTGCCACTCGACCTCGGCGAAGGCAGTCTCGGGGGCCTGTTCGGCGCCGTGATCGGCCGGCTTTTCCGCGCCGCGCTGCCAGCGGATCGTGATCTTCCCGTCAGGCACGCTCAACGCGCCATATTTGGCGGCGTTGGTCGCAAGCTCGTGAACCGCAAGGCCGAAGGACAGGGCATCATTGGGCGCCAGCTCCAGATCGGGGCCGTCCAGCACGATCGTATCGCCCAGCACCTCGCGGAAATGTTGCAATTCCGCCTCGATCACCGCGCGGATCGGGGTGGTGCCCCAGTCGGTCACGGTGAGCAGGTCATGCGTCGCAGACAGCGCCCGAATGCGGCCTTGCAAGCTGTCGGCGAACTCGTCGAGATCGGTCGACCGCCGCCGCGTCAGCGAGAGGATCGAAAGCACGTTGGCGAGCGTGTTCTTCACCCGGTGATTCAACTCGCGGGTCAGCGAATTGCGGATCGAGTGCTGCTCCTCGAAGAAGGCGAGCCGCGCCTGGTCCTCGAACGCCTGCTGGGTCAGAAGCCGCGCGAGCAGCATCAGCAGGCTGGCGAGCGCAAGACCGAAGACCAGCGTCACCATCGACAGCGGCGATAGCACGCCGACATGGGCGCTCTCGATCACCAGCATCAGCTTGCGGTCGGCGATGTTCACTTCCTGCGAGACGGTCTCCTTGGCCGCCCCGCCCACCGACTGCGCGACGAGCAGGTGCCCGGTGTTCACCTCGCCGTCGTAGAGCCTCACCCCGAAGCGTTCGCCTTCCTGCCGGTCAATTGCCGAATCGAGGAATTCGCGCGCGCGGAACGGGGTGTAGACGAAGCCGGCGAGCCCTGGCCCGCCCGGCCCGGTCATGCGGAACACCGGCATATAGATTGCAAAGGCAGGCGCGGTGCCGCTGGTCTCCTGCATCAGGATGATCCGGCCCGAGGCGGCGGGGCGCAGGTTCAGCTCCGCCTCGGCCATTGCGGAGGCGCGGGCGGGGTCGGAATACATGTCGTAACCCAGCGCGCGGCGGTTGAGTGCCGTGGCGGGCGCGAACATCGCGACAGGCGCCACCCGCCCGGTCACCAGACTGGCAGGCGCGGGATAGATATCGGGATAGGCGGGCTGGCTGGCGCGGGTCTTGGCGAGGAAGGCGGGCAGGTCGCGCGCCTCGATCACCGGGATCCAGCCGATCCCTTCCGCGCCTGAATATTCGGTGTTGAGCTTCAGCGCCCGTACGAAGTTGTCGAATGTTTCGGGCGTGACTGCGTCGAGACTGGCAAACAGCGCCGCGCCTGCCCTCAGATAGGAGGCAAAGCCGCTCCCGCTGCGGTCGAGCGCGGCGGCGACGCCTTGGGCATATTCGCGCATCTGTGCGCGCTCGCGGGCGCGGGCGTTGCTCTCGATCGCAAAGACGCTGAGCGCGGTGATCGCGGCGATGGCGAGGAAGATCGCCAGCGGAATCGCGCGCGGGTAGAGCACCAGCCAGCGCCGCGCGCGCTCCGCCGTCGCGGGCGGAAGGGCGCTTTCGGGCTCGGTGCTGAGGGCTTCGGTTGCGATGGTACAAGTATCCTGCCGCGAACAGGCGGAACCAAACTGGTAGCGCATCGTTCCCGAATCGTCCAAACTCCGCAGCGCGGGAACAGGGCAACGCAACACGTGTCGCCCTTTCCCGCAGCGACATCGGCCCCGGGGTGGGGCCGGGACGACGGGATCGAGGGACGAGCTTTACCGACATGGCCTCCAATCACGCACAGGATGGCAGCAACGGCGGGGGCCGTAACGGCGCCCGGCAGCGTGCGCCCGAGTGGGCCGACGGGTTGAAGCAACTCTACGATTCGGTCGTCGAGGAAGACCTTCCCGACAGCTTCAAGGACCTTCTCGACCGTCTCGACGCGGCTCCCCCGGCACGCGCACAACGCGATGGCCCGGACACCAGTCAATGAGCGATGAAGGCCGGCCCGATACGCCGCGCACGGCCTCGGAGAAATCCGACTTCAAGCGTGATCTCACCGGAGTCGTCCCCCACCTGCGCGCCTTTGCGCGGGGGTTGTGCGGCCGCCCCGACCTCGCCGATGATCTCGTGCAGGAGACGCTGCTCAAGGCATGGGCCGCGCAGGACCGGTTCGAACCGGGCACCTCGATGCGCGCCTGGACCTTCGTGATCCTGCGCAACGCCTACCTCACCGACATGCGCCGCAACCGCTTCCGCGGCGAGTATGACGAGGGCGTGGCCGAACGCATCCTGACCGCGCCCGCCGGACAGGAGGAACCGATCCACCTCTCCGACCTGCACCGCGCATTGCTGACCCTGCCTGCCGAACGGCGCGAGGCGCTGCTGCTGGTGGGCGCAGGCGGCTTTTCCTACGAGGAAGCGGCGCAGATCTGCGGCTGCGCGGTCGGCACGATCAAGAGCCGGGTCGGTCGCGCACGCGCCGCGCTGTCGGAGATGCTGGCAAGCGGCAACATCCCGCGCCGCTCCACCGACGACGCGATTGCGCACCGCGCGATCCTCGAAGAACTGGACATGGTAGCCGCGGGCAACGGGGTCAGCACGCGGGGGTAGGCCAATCGATTTGGACGCTCTGATCTACGTCGCGGGGGCACTATGGCTAGCCGGGCTGGCGACCGCTTTCGTGCGGGCAGTTCAGGCCAAGCGCCCGCTTAGAGCTGCCTTGGTCGGAACTCCCATCCTCGTTACGGTGCTGCTTATGGTTCTTGCGGTGATGGGTCTGATTGCTGGGCCGTGAGAGGTCGGCCCGACGATCCATCCTCCCGCCGAGAATAAAGAAAAGGCCCGGCAGCGTCTCCGCCCCGGGCCTTCCTCAATTCACAAGCCGATAAAAATCAGGCGTAAGTCCACACCGTGCCGCGCGCGAGGTTTTCGCTGGCGAAGGCCCAGTTGAGCTTGGTCTCGACAACCGCGTCCAGATAGGCCGGGCGCTTGTTCTGGTGATCGAGGTAGTAGGCGTGCTCCCACACGTCGAGCACCAGCAGCGGGTTGAAGCCCTTGTCGGCGAGCGTGTCGGCGTCGTGGGTTTCTTCGATCGAGAGCTTGCCGTCCTTCTCGGCGAGCCACACCCAGCCCGATGCGAAGTGGCCAACGCCGCGGTCCTTGAGCTGCTGCTTCAGCGCATCGACCGAGCCGAAGGCGGCTTCGATCCCGGCGACCAGTTCAGCCGAAGCCTCGGTCGTCGCGGGCGCCATCGAGTTCCAGTAGAAGGCGTGGTTCCAGGTCTGCGCCGAGTTGTTGAACAGGCCCTGGTTGGTCCCGCGCGAGGCGGCGACGATGTCTTCGAGCGACGCGTCGGCGTGCGGCGTGCCTTCGATCGCGGCGTTCATCTTGTCGAGGTAGGTCTGGTGGTGCTTGCCGTAATGGAACGACAGGGTCTCGGCCGAGATGGCGGGTTCAAGCGCGGTGTCGGCATAGGGAAGCGGGGCAAGTGCGAAAGCCATGGTGTTCTCCAGGGTCGTTTGGTGAATCGGTCGGGTTACTGTGGTGCAACGCAGATGTGGGCGAAGGGTTGCAGCTTCAAGGCAAGGTTCAGGTCTGGGCGATAGCCTCATCGGACGAGCGGTCAACCGCGCTGGTGACCGCGACGTTCATGGTAACGTTGCCGAGGGTGCGCATCAGGTCGGGCAGCATCTCCACCGCGACGAGCAGCGCGAGCGGCTCGACCGGCACGCCCATCGCCAGAGCAATCGGCCCGATCGAGACGACGAAGCTGATCGAACCGGGGAGGCTCACCGCAGAAAGGCTGATGACGCTGGCGATCAGGATGCCCGCGATGGCGACGGTCGGCGATACATCCACCCCGGCTAGCGCGGCGATGTAGTAGACCACCGCAAGGTTCATCGCGGCGCTGGTCGCGCGGAAGATCACCACGGCGAGCGGCAGCACGAACTCGGCGGTCGCGGGGCGCAGGCCTAGCCGTCCGGCGCTGTCCAGCATTGCAGGAAGACTGGCGAGCGAGCTCTGGGTCGAAAGCGCCACGGCCTGCGCAGGCAGCATCGCGGTGACGAACTTGGCGCCGGTGCGGCCAAGCGCGATGGCGATCACATAGGCGAGGAGGAAGATGAAGGTGCCCATCGCGGTCACCGTCAGCACGTAGTGGCCGAGCGCGGCGAAGGCCCCGCCCCCGCTCTGCACGCCGACACCGTAAGCCAGCGCGAACACCCCGACAGGCGCAATCGCCAGCACCCAGCCGATGATCAGCAGCATCGCATTGCCCAGCGCATGGAAAAAGCCGAGCAGCCGTTCGCCCTGATCCTGCGGCAGGCGGGTAATCGCCACCGCGAACATCACGAAGAACAGCGTCAGCGGCAGCATCGCTGTCTCGGCCGCGGCGGCGACGATGTTGGGCGACACGAGGCTGGCGAGGAAATCGAGCACCTTGGGCACCTCCCCCACGGTCGCGGGGGTCTGCGCCAGAAACGCGCCCGCGCCCTGCGGCACCGGGAAGGCGCGCAGCAGCGCGGGCATGGCGATCGAGGTGAAGGCCCCGCCCGCGAGCTGCACCGCGACCATCACCGCGATCATCCGCCGCGCCGCCGTGCCGACCCGCGCGGCGTAGATCATCTGCGTCAGCCCCAGCACCAGCAGCGCCGCGACCAGCGGGATGATCGTCATCTGCAAGGCGCGCAGCCACAGCCCGCCGATCAGCCCCGCGATGTCGCCGAACCACGCGGGCGCGCCGAGCAAGCCGCCTGCGATCCCCGCGAGCAACCCGCCGACCAGCGCGGCAAAGGTCAGCGCCACGGGCAGGCGGATCGAGACCAGTCCGAACTTGCCATGCCCGGCCCCGTCGCTCGCATTATCGCTCGCGGCGCGCGCGTTTTCACTATCCAGCAAGTGTCTATCCTTCATGGGGCCCGAGCGCCCTTTCTTTTGGGCGATAACCGCGCCAGAAGCGCGAGACAATAATGTCGGGCCAGCGCCTGACGATTAGGGGCGAAGGATTTCATGGTACGCAAGCTGTTCGGAACCGACGGAATCCGCGGACGCACCAACACGGGCGCGATGACCGCGGCGACGGCGATGAAGGTCGGACAGGCCGCGGGCCGCCATTTCGTGCGCGGCGGACACCGCCACCGGGTGGTGATCGGCAAGGACACGCGCCTGTCGGGCTACATGATGGAAAGCGCGCGGGTCGCAGGCTTTACGAGCGTCGGGATCGACGTGATCATGACCGGGCCGCTGCCCACGCCCGCCATCGCGCTGCTCACCCGCGAGATGCGCGCTGACCTCGGCGTGATGATCTCGGCCAGCCACAACCTCTATGCCGATAACGGCATCAAGCTGTTCGGCCCCGACGGTTTCAAGCTCTCCGACGAGGCCGAGATCGAGATCGAGCGACTGATGGAAACCGACATCCCGCTCGTGCCCGCCGAGAAGATCGGCCGCGCGCGGCGGATCGAGGATGCGCGCGGGCGCTATATTCACGCGGTGAAGGATTCAGTGTCGTCCGAGATCCGCTTCGACGGGCTGAAGGTGGTGGTCGATTGCGCCAACGGCGCGGCCTATCAGGTGGCGCCCTCGGCGATCTGGGAACTGGGCGCGGAAGTGGTGGCGCTTGGCGTCACGCCCAACGGCATCAACATCAACGACGGCGTGGGTTCCACCGCCATCGCCGCGCTTCAGGCCAAGGTGGTCGAGGAAGGCGCGGATATCGGCATTGCCTTGGACGGCGACGCCGACCGTCTGATCGTGGTCGACGAGAAGGGCCGCGCGGTCGATGGCGACCAGATCATGGCGCTGATCGCAGGGCGGATGCAGGAGCGCGGATCGCTGAAGGGCGGCGGGATCGTCGCCACGGTGATGAGCAATCTCGGCCTCGAACGCTATCTCGCTGGCCGCGGGCTCGACCTCGTGCGCGCCAAGGTCGGCGATCGCTATGTGCTCGAAGCGATGAAGGCGGGCGGCTACAATATCGGCGGCGAACAGTCAGGGCACATGATCCTGCTCGACTACGCGACCACCGGCGACGGCACGGTCGCGGCGCTGCGGGTGCTCGCCAGCCTCGTGCGCTCGGGCAAGCCGGCAAGCGAGCTGCTCCACGTCTTCGACCCCGTCCCCCAGCTCCTCAAGAACGTGCGCTACGAGGGCGGCAAGCCGCTCGACGATAAGCATGTGAAGGCCGTGATCGCCGATGCCGAAGCGAGCCTTGCCGGCCGCGGCCGCCTCGTGATCCGCCCCTCGGGCACCGAACCGGTGATCCGCGTGATGGCCGAAGGCGACGATCAGGCACAGGTGGAACAGGTGGTGGACGCCATCTGCGAAGCGGTGCGCGGGGCAGTTTAGCAGGCCCTACGGCCAGGCGTCGACAAGCGCCTCGGACGAGAGATACAGGATCGCAGGGATCGCGATGATCCATGCGAGCGTGGCGAAACGAAGCCGCGCGGCAGACATATCGCCCCGGCGGATCGCGGCCACCAACAAGCCCACCAGCGCCAGCGCAAAGGCTCCATAGGCGATCCCCAGCGTCCACAGCATCGGCTGCATGATCGTATTGAGATCAGTGCCCAGCGCGCCTGCCAGCATCCACAGCATGGGTGCGATGAACAGGGCCACGGTGAAGGCCAGAAACAGCCCTACCATTGCGCCCAGCGGGCTGCTCGACAGCAGCAGCAAGCCAATTGCCGCGCCCACCGAAAAGTTGAATCTGCCCTGTTCCATTGCCTTTCCTTAGGCCGCGACCCGTAAAGACCTGGTGAAGGCCCGGTTTTGCGCTTTTGCCCGCCGGGATCGCGCGCTACACTTGCGCCATGCTCGAAATGCGTCCCGATTGCGAAACCTGCGGCATCCTGCTTCCGGCCGATGCGCCCGGGGCGTTCATCTGCTCCTTCGAGTGCACCTATTGCGCCGACTGCGCCGAGGATCTCGACGATCGCTGCCCCAATTGCGGCGGCGAGCTGATGGACCGGCCGGTCCGGGCCAAGGCGCTCCACGCGAAGTTCCCGCCCTCGACGCAGCGCAAATTCAAGGGCTGAGGTACGCGGCGGACGATCGGTCTGCCTCGGTTCGTCGCGCGAACAATTCGTCTCCGATTGTCCGTCCCTATTCCTGCACGATCGGGCAAGCCGAAGCTTGGCAAGTCGCCCGCGACTCCCGAAGTTGGGTGCACAGGGGACGCCATTTCGGAGTTAAGACTATGAAAATTCTTCCGATCCTTCTCGCCGGCTCGGCCTTCGTGGCAGCCAGCGGAGCCGCGGCCCAGTCGCAGCCGGAACAGGACACCACCGCACCGGACACCGCAGCCGAAGCACCGGCAACCACGCAGGATGACGCGGCATCGACAGCCGATCCGGCGACCGATACCGCAGCCACCACGGCGGCCACCTTCACTGACGAGCAGGTCGCGAGCTTTGCCGCCGCGGCATTGAAGATTGCCGCACTCGGCGAGACGAAGACTGCGACCCAGGAGCAGTTGACCACGATCGTCACCGAGTCCGGTCTAGACCCGCAGACCTATGTCGCGATCAACAACGCGATGAAGAACGATGATCAGCTGGCCCAGCGTGTGCGTGTCGCGGCCAATGCGATCCAGCAGAACCCCGCAGGCTAAGCCCGCATCCGGCGCATGATCACGAGGCCCCCGCCGCATCGCCGGCGGGGGCCTTTGTGTATGCGCGGCGCTAGGCTAATGACGCGGCCATGACCGTCCCCAAGCCCCCTCGCATTCTCTCCATCGCCGGTTCGGACTCCTCCGGCGGCGCTGGCATTCAGGCCGACATCAAGACGATCACCATGCTCGGCGGCTATGCGATGACTGCGGTGACTGCGATCACCGCTCAGAACACCGTGGGTGTTCAGGGCATCGCGCCGATTGCACCCGAGATGGTGGCGGAGCAGATCGCGTCGTGCCTCGACGACATCGGGGTCGACGCGGTGAAGATCGGGATGCTCCACGATGCTGCCGTGATCGCCGCCGTGGCCGGGGCACTGGAGGGCGTCACTGCGCCCATCGTGCTCGATCCGGTGATGATCGCAACCTCGGGCGCGGCGCTGATCGCGCCTGACGCCATGGCGGCGATGCGCGAACTTCTGTTTCCTCGCGCCGCGCTCATCACCCCCAACCTCCCCGAACTCGTCGCGTTGATCGGGCGTCCGCTGGCGAGCACGCAGGACCTGATCGACGCCGCAGGCGAGCTGTCAGAGGCGACCGGCGCGGCGGTGCTGGCCAAGGGCGGGCATATGCTCAGCGAGGATGACCGCATCACCGACGTGCTGTTCGCCCCCGGGCAGCGTGCCGCCGCCTTCGGCCATGCGCGGATCGACACGGTGCACACCCACGGGACGGGCTGCACGCTCTCGTCCGCCATCGCGACTTTGCTAGGCCACGGACAGTCGATGGAGCACGCGGTCAGGCTGGGGCGCCAATTCGTTGTCCGGGCGATCGAGAATGCGCCGGGGTACGGCGCGGGCCACGGGCCGCTCGGGCATCAGGCGGTGCGGCGGTTGGACTGAGCTTAGCTTACAGCCGTTCGTGCTGAGCTTGTCGAAGCACTGTCTTTCCTTCGGCGGCGAAACGCGAGGATCAAGAAAAAGCGGTCCTTCGACAAGCTCAGGACGAGCGGAGAAGATACGCCCTCAATCCTCCGCCAGCGGATCCTTGATCTCGTAGAAGTCCGCGATGCAGGCCCATGCGTCCTCGGCGGTTTCGCACCAGGTGATGAGGTCGAGGTCGCTCTTGGAGATCACGCCTTCCTCGGCCAGCGCCTCGAAGTTGATCACGCGCTCCCAGAACTCCTTGCCGAACAGGATGATCGGCATCGGCTTCATCTTGCCGGTCTGAATCAGGGTGATGAGCTCGAAGAACTCGTCGAAGGTGCCAAAGCCCCCCGGGAACACCGCCACCGCGCGGGCGCGCAGCAGGAAGTGCATCTTGCGCAGCGCGAAGTAGTGGAACTGGAAGCTGAGGTAGGGCGTCACATAGGGATTGGGCGCCTGCTCATGCGGCAGCACGATGTTGAGCCCGATCGATTCGGACCCGGCGTCCGACGCGCCGCGGTTGCCCGCCTCCATGATCGACGGCCCGCCGCCGGTGGTGACGACGAACTGGCGCTCGCCGTTCTCGATGATGCCCTTCTCGCTGACGAGGCGCGCGAGGCGATAGGCCTCGTCATAATACTTGGCCTTTTCGGCGAGGCGCTGGGCGACCTTCTGATCGTATTCGGTACCGTTCTTGGCCGCCTCGATCCGCGCCTCGGCCTGGGCGGGCGAGGGGATGCGGGCCGAGCCGTACATCACCAGCGTCGATCCGACCCGCGCCTCGTCGAGCAGCATCTCGGGCTTCAGCAATTCGAGCTGGAAGCGGACGGGGCGAAGTTCGTCGCGCAGCAGGAAATCGGTGTCGCGGAAGGCGAGCTTGTAGGCGGGGTGCGCGGTCTGCGGCGTGCGTTCGGGGCCGCCCTCGGCGAAGCGCGTCTCCTCGCCCGCACGGTAGAACTTGCGGTGTGTCAGGTCTTTGTCGGTCATGGTTAGACCCCTGCCAGACCCCCGTTAGACCCGCAATAGGCTTCGCTTGCTGCCATTTGGCGGCCATGTTTCACGTGAAACATCGCCGCAAAGCGGGCCGGAGCGCTGCTAGATCTGAAGCTGGCTGCCCAGCTCGACCACGCGGTTGGTGGGCAGCTTGAAGCTCTCCATCGCACTTTCCGAGCTCTTCGACATCCACGCAAACAACCCCTCGCGCCAGCGCGCCATGCCGGGATGGTCGGCCGAGGGGATCAGCTTCTGGCGGCCGAGGAAATAGCTGGTCGTCATCGGGTCGAAGGTGCCGTTGAGGCAGGGGAGGCCTGCCAGTTCCCGCGGAATATCAACCTCTTCCATGAAGCCGTAACGGATGATGACACGGTAGAAACCGTGGCCTTGGTCGTGAACTTCGATGCGGTTCTCGGGCATCACCTGCGGCACTTCCTCGACCTGCACGGTGACGATCAGCACCTTCTCGTGAAGCACTTGATTGTGCTTGAGATTGTGGAGCAGGGCCGAGGGAACGCCCGTGCTCGCAGCCGAGAGATAGACCGCAGTATTGCGCACCCGGTGCACCGATTTGGCGGTCGAGGCGATGAAGACGGTGAGCGGCAAATCGCCCTCCCCCATCCGCTCGCGCATTATCTTGCGGCCCGTCGCCCAGGTGGTCAGCAGGGTGAAGAGCACCCCTGCGACGGCCAGCGGAAACCACCCGCCGTCCGGGATCTTGGCGATGTTCGAGGCGAAGTAGATGATGTCGACAGCAGCGAACAGCGCGATGGTGGCGGTCGCCAGCAGTTTGTTCCAGCGCCACACGCGGAACACCAGAACGGCGAGCATCAGCGTGGTGATCAGCATCGTGCCGATCACCGAGATGCCATAGGCCGAGGCGAGCCGGGTCGATTCCCGGAAGCCGAGCACCAGCACCAAGACCATCACCAGCAGGCCCCAATTGATCGCCGGAATGTAGATCTGCCCCGCCGCCTTGGCGCTGGTCTGGAGCGTCTTGAGGCGCGGCAGGAAGCCTAGCTGGACCGCCTGATGCGTTACCGAGAAGGCGCCCGAGATGACTGCCTGACTGGCGATGATCGTCGCCGCCGTGGCGATGAACACCAGCGGCAGCCGCGCCCATTCGGGGGCCATCAGGTAGAAGGGGTTTTGCGCCGCGGAGGGGTCGGACAGCAGCAGCGCGCCTTGCCCCATATAGTTGAGCATCAGGCACGGATAAGCGATCCCGAGCCAGCTGAAACCCACCGCCCGGCGTCCGAAATGGCCCATGTCGGCGTAGAGCGTCTCGGCCCCGGTGACGGCGAGAAACACCGATCCCATAGCGAGAAACGCGAGGTGCGGATCGTTCGCGAAGAAGCGCACGCCCCACAGCGGGTTGAGGATGCCGATGATCTCGGGCCGCTGGACGATGTTGACCACGCCGAGCGTCGCCAGTGTGGCGAAATAGACCAGCACCACAGGGCCGAAAATCGCGCCCACCTTTGCCGTGCCTCGCGACTGGATCAGGAACAGCGCGATCAGGATCACCACCGCGATCGGCAGGACCAGCGTTCCCAAGGCAGGATTAACGATCGTCAGCCCCTCGACCGCCGAGAGCACCGAAATCGCAGGCGTCAGCATGGCATCGCCATAGAACAGCGAGGCCGCGAGCACGCCCAGCACGACCAGCGCCGCGCTCAGTCGGGGGCCGTGAACATGGCGCGCCAGCAGCGCCAGCAGGGCGAAAGACCCGCCCTCGCCGCGATTGTCGGCGCGCATGGCAACGAAGACGTATTTGATCGTCACGATCAGCATCAGCGACCAGAAGATCAGGCTGATCACGCCGAACACGTGCAGCGGATCGACTGCCAGCGGGTGCGGCCCGACAAAGCTCTCCTTCAGGGCATAAAGCGGCGAGGTGCCGATGTCGCCGAAGACCACGCCGACCGCGCCGATCATGAGGACGGGGAGGCTATCGCGGGGCCCGGAATGAGCGGCGGAAACCGCGTCCGGCTGGTCGAATTGTGCTGTTTTCATGCCCCCGCATGTGCACCCGAAGGGCATAAAGTTTCCATGTGGAATGGGCGCTCTCAAGCCGTTCGGCACTCGACGCGCGGGGCATTGGGGCGCATCTTCTGACCATGCCCGACGATACCCATACACCCCACGCTTTCCTGCCAAGCACTGGCTCGCGCGCGCTCGGTCTCGCCTTGGGATTGCTGCTCACCCTCGCCGCGACCGCAGCCGGTGTGCTGCTTGCACCGGGGTGGGAGCCGACTGCCGTGGTTCTGCTTTATCTGCCCCCTGTGCTCGTCACGGCGCGCTATTCGGGGTTGCTGCCCGCACTGGCCGTCTCGGTCCTGGCGACCCTGACCTTCGATTATTTCTTCACCGAGCCGTTCCACACGCTGAGGATCAGCAGCCCGTCCGATCTGGTGACGGTCGCGGCGCTGTTCCTCATTGCGGCGGTCACCAGCCAGCTTGCCAGCGCGATGCGAACGCAGACCCAGCTCGCTGCGGAACGCGCCGCGCGAAATGCGACGATCGCAGGCCTTGCCCGCAAGCTGCTATCCTGCACCGACCGTCAAGCCGTCGCCGATGTGGTGGTCACCGACCTTGCCCGGCTGTTCGATTGCCACGCGGTCTTCGCGGTGGACTCCGAACCGCCTGCGATCCTCGACGCCCAGCCTTCGACTGCGGTGCTTGCGCCCAACGACGAAGCCGCGCTGGCGACCACGCTCGAACAGGGCAAGGTGGCGGGGCGCGGGCTGCAGCGGGTCAGTCATGCCGACTGGCAGTTCAACCCCGTCATCGGCCAAGGCAAGGTGCACGCTGCGGTCGGCCTCGCGCGGACCGACGGGATGCCACCTGTGGCCGAAAGCCAGCGCGAGCTGCTCGAGAACCTGCTCGATCAGGCGGCGCTGGCGCTGGAGCGGGCGCGGCTGGAAGCCGAAGCCAACGCCGGCGTTGCCGCGCGCGAACGCGACCGGATGCGCGCCGTGCTGCTCGCTTCGATCGGGGAAGACGTGAAGCCGCGCCTGCTGGCGATCCAGGCCGGCGCGCGCAGCCTGCGGCGCAATCCGGGCGACAAGGAGGCTGCCGCAGCCGTCGCCGGCGAAGCGACGAAGCTCGAGCTTTACATCGACAACCTTGTCGATCTCGGCCCGGGCGAGGATCAGGAACCGATCTTGTGCGGCCCCATCACCATCGACCTGTTCCGCCATGCCGTCAGCCGCGGAGGGGAAGCGGTACACCTCACCCCGAAGGAGTTCGCGGTGCTGGCTGAACTTGCGCGGCACGCGGGCCGGGTGTTGACGCATCGGCATCTGCTGCGCGCGGTGTGGGGCCCTGCGCACGAGGATCACATCGACTACCTGCGGGTCGCAATCCGGGCCTTGCGGCAGAAGCTGGAGGAAGATCCCTCCGCGCCCCGGATGATCCTCAACGAACCGGCGATGGGCTACCGGCTGGTGCTGGACGCAGACAGTCCGGGCGAACCGGCGCAATAGCGGCGCGCGGCAAAGCAATCGATAGATGTCGTGAAAGTTTGGATGCCCCGCAAGGATTCGAACCTTGATTGACGGAGTCAGAGTCCGCTCTCTTACCATTAGAGGACGGGGCATCAGCACGGCTGCAGGCAAGCTGCGGCATCGGCAAGCGCGCTCCCTAGTTTCGTGAGGCAGCAAGGTCAAGCGCGGCGTTGCGCCCGCTGCTTGCTCTTGCCCCGCGCTTGGTTTAGCTTGGGACCAAGTGCCAAACGCAGGCGTCCCTGCGCTTGGTGATATTGAAAGCGTTACGATCATGGCGGAAACACTCCCGCCGGACAGAAATATCAATGCTGGGAAAAACCGGGGCAGCAAGTCCGGCAAGGTAGCCGATTTCCGCTACAAACGCCCCCCTCAGCCCGACCCCAGAGCCGCTGGCCGCGATGGCCGCGCCAAGGGTTCCAGCCAGACCCGGCCAGACCTCGCCGACATTGGCACCGTCAGGTCGCAAGGCGAGGCCTATGCGGCGCTCGACCTCGGCACCAACAATTGCCGCTTGCTGATCGCCCGCCCCTCGGGCCGCGACTTCACGGTGATCGACGCGTTCAGCCGCGTCGTGAAATTGGGCGAGGGCCTGGCCACCAGCGGGCGCCTCTCCGAAGCGGCGATGGACCGCACGCTGGCCGCGCTCAACATCTGTGCCGACAAGCTCCAGCGCCGCAACGTCCGCCTCGCCCGCTCGGTCGCGACCGAGGCCTGCCGCCGCGCCGAAAACGGCTTTGCCTTCATCGAACGCGTGCGCCGCGAGACCGGCATCGCGCTCGATATCATTTCCGCCGAGGAGGAAGCGCGCCTCGCCGTGCTGGGCTGCCACATCCTCCTCGAATCCGGCGACGGACCGGCGGTGATCTTCGACATCGGCGGCGGCTCCACGGAGCTGGTGCTGGTCGAGGCACGCAGCGATGGCGGAGCCCGCGTGCCGCGCATCCTCGACTGGCACAGCGTACCGTGGGGCGTGGTCTCGCTCACCGATACCGTGGGCCGCGGCGAGGACAGCGAGGCGGCGCGCATCGCCCGCTTCACCAAAATGCGCGAGCTGGTGGCAGAAAGCTTCACGCCCTTTGCAGGCCGCGTCGCCGGAGCCGCGACCCATCCCGACATCCGCCTGCTGGGCACCAGCGGCACGGTGACAACGCTCGCCAGCCTCTATCTCGAACTGCCGAGCTATGATCGCAAGGCGGTCGACGGATTGATCGTGCCCGCGCCTGCGATGCGCGACATCAGCGCGCGGCTCAGCGTGATGACACCTTATGAGCGCTCCACACTCCCCTGCATCGGGCAGGACCGTGCCGATCTGGTGGTGGCAGGCTGCGCTATACTCGAGGCAATCCTCGACCTGTGGCCGGCAAGACGCCTAGGGGTGGCCGATCGCGGCATCCGCGAAGGAATTCTCAGGAGCATCATGGCCGCAGAACAGCAATCGGAGCAGACCCTCAAGGCGCTCCACCGCCAGCGCGGCACCGAGCGGCCGGGCGGAACCGCGCAATGACGCGCGGCTCCAAAGAGCCCAGCAAGCGGGTCAAGACAGCCAAGGGCCGCACCGCCAGCCAAGTGCGGTGGCTCGAACGCCAGCTCAATGACCCCTATGTGAAGCAGGCCAAGGCCGACGGCTATCGCAGCCGCGCCGCTTACAAGCTGATCGAGCTCGACGAGCGGTTCGGCCTGTTGAAGGGCGCCCAAAGGGTCGTCGACCTCGGCATTGCGCCGGGCGGCTGGAGCCAGGTGGTGCGCGCCAAGTCGCCCAAGGCCGAGATTGTGGGGATCGACCTTCTCGAAGTCGAACCGCTTGAAGGCGTGACGATCTTCCAGATGGATTTCATGGCGGACGAAGCTCCCGCGCGGCTGGCCGAGGCGCTGGGCGGTGCGCCCGATCTCGTGCTCTCGGACATGGCGGCCAACACGGTAGGTCACAAGCAGACCGATCACCTGCGCACGATGGGTCTGGTCGAGGCCGCAGCGTGGTTCGCGGCCGAGAACCTCGCGCCCGGCGGGGCCTTCGTCGCCAAAGTGCTGGCGGGCGGCACCGATAGTGATCTTCTGGCGCTGCTCAAGAAGCACTTCACTGTCGTGAAACACGCCAAACCCCCCGCGAGCCGCAAGGGCTCGTCGGAGTGGTATGTCATCGCTCAAGGTTTCAAAGGCTAGGCGGGAATGCTCCAGCCTGCCCTCGAAAGGCTCAGGGCGCCGGAGTTTCCGTAGCTGCCGGGCCTGCCGCTTCGCCCTCTGCCGCCTCGCCCGCCGCCGCATCGGCAACGAAGCTCGGCACCGGCAGGTTCGAGCCCTGCGAGTTCAGATACATGGCGACAGCCGCGCGATCTTCGACCTTCGAGAGGCCGGCGAAGCTCATCTTCGTGCCCGCGGCAAAGCCCTTGGGATTCTTGAGCCACGTGTTCATCGTGTCCCAATCCCAATTGCCGCCCTTGCCCGCCAGATCGTCGGAGAAGGCGAAGCCGCGGCCCTTGCCGATCGGCTCGCCGAGCACGCCGTGGAGGTTCGGGCCTATGCCGTTGGGGCCGCCAGCGGTAATCGTGTGGCAGCTCTGGCACTTCGAGAAGATCTTCTCGCCCGCGGCGATCTGCTCGGCGGCAGGCATCTTGTTGAGTGCCTCGGCCATGGTCATTTCCGCCGGTCCGGCAGCTTCCTCGACCGCGCCTTCGATCACGTAGCCAAGCTTCTCGGGGCGCTCCGGCTTGCTGCCGTGGAAATAGCCCTTTGAGACTTGCGCGAGGCCCAAGCCGACGATGCCTGCGAAGAGCACCCAGCCAGCGGCAGTGTTGAACAGATCACCGCCGCCAGTCTGGCCTGCGGAATCGTTTTTCGAAGAGTTGTCCTGTGTCATCCCGCGCGGTCCATAGTGGGGGCGCTCGGAGCGCGCAAGACTGATCGTGCCACGAATTCTTGCGCCTTTTGCAAGCAGGCTATAGGCGCGTGCACCATGCGATCCTTTCCCGGCCCCGCCCTCGAAATCGTTGACCGGATGCGCGCCGCTGCTGCGGCCGATCCTGCGCGCGCGATCGCCTTTCAGGGCTCGCCGGGCGCGAATTCGCACCGCGCTGCCACCGAAGCGCGCCCCGACCTCGCCCCGCTGCCCTGCTTCAGCTTCGAGGACGCGCTCGAGGCGGCCAAAGACGGACGTGCGGGCGCTGCAATCATCCCGATCGAGAACTCGCAGCACGGGCGCGTTGCCGACATCCACTTCCTGCTGCCCGAGAGCGGGCTCCATATCGTCGGCGAGTATTTCATGCCGATCCACCATGCGCTGATGGCGCTGGGAGAGGCGAGGCCGGGACGCGCCTTCGAGGCGGCATACAGCCACCCGCAGGCGCTCGGCCAGTCGCGCTATTATCTGCGCGCGCGCGGCATCGTGCCCCTGAGCCATGCCGACACCGCGGGCGCGGCGGCCTACGTGGCGGAGCGCGGAGATCTTTCGGTGGCCGCCATCGCACCGGCGCTCGCTGCCGAACTCTACGGACTCACCATCATCGAGCGCAATGTCGAGGACAGCGCCGACAACATGACCCGCTTCGTGATCCTCGCCCGCGAGCCGCTCGCGGCGAGCGCGCTTGCGGGGAAGCCGGTGATGACCACCTTCATTTTCGAGGTGAAGAACATCCCCGCCGCGCTTTACAAGGCGCTCGGCGGCTTCGCCACCAACGGCGTAAACATGACCAAGCTGGAAAGCTACCAGCAGGGCACCAGCTTCGCCGCGACGACCTTTTACGCCGACATCATCGGCGCGCCGGGTGATGCAGCGGTGGACCGTGCACTCGAGGAATGCGCCTTCCATTCGAAGGAATTGCGCATCCTCGGCAGCTACGAGCAGGGCCGTCCCAGAGGTTGATGCGCCGCTGAGTCGGTTTCCCGTTGCGCCGGGCCGAGCGGCATGTCACCACCCGTCACGGGATGACCGCAGCGGCCGCAACGAACCCTTCCGAATCGCTAACCAATTCAGGCGGATCACCCCCCGCCGGGTGGGAAGCCCTGCATGCCGACGGCAATGTGCAGTTCGCCCCCGTCACCATCCCCGAAATCCCGCCCCGCGAACCGAGCTGGTTCGAGCGGATGCTCAACGAGCTGTTCAAGTTTCTCGGCGAGTTATTTTATACCTTTATTGACACTTCCAACGAAGATGTGCGTACGGATTCCGTTTGAGCCTGTGTAGGTAAGACTTGAGCCCTGTAGAACGAGTACACTGCGATCTGTGAAGAATCCATCAAGGCGACCATCTTAAAATTCAACAGCTGCATGTAGCTTTGCAGCG
>JANNZG010000009.1:0-2566 GCA_031410495.1 Porphyrobacter sp. | reverse complement strand
ATGGCTTTGCGGCGCTCGGCGCGCTGCTGATGGGCGTGATCGTTTCAGGGTTGTTCGTCGCCATTTCGATGACCAGTGGCGGTGGCGCTTGGGACAATGCCAAGAAGGTCATTGAACAGGGCGCCTATGGCGGCAAGGGATCGCCGGCGCACCAGGCCGCCGTCACCGGCGATACCGTAGGCGACCCCTATAAGGATACTGCCGGGCCGGCGGTGAACCCGATGATCAAGATCACCAACATCGTTGCCCTGCTGCTGCTCGCAGCGCTGGCGGCGGGCGGGGCTGGGTAAGCCTCAGCCGCATCCGTTGGGTGAAATAGAAACCCCGCCTGGAGCGATCCGGGCGGGGTTTTTGTTTGGTTGCTGAACCTTGATAGGTGCATAGCCGACAAATGCGCAGCGCCCTCAGACTGTCTTACCGGTACGACCCGAGCTACTTCAATCCAAAGCTGGATCGGGACGATTTCGGCAGACTATTTTTGTCAGTTGCGACCGCTCAATTCTCCGGCAAGGGCGGATTTTGGGTGCAGTGGCAAGATGTGGTGAGCTTCGCTGAATCTCTCGCCGTTTACCCGATGCCCCAAGGCACAGTCATTTCAATTCAATGGGGTTACGATATGCACGAAGGCGATGACCTCATACAAAAACTCGAGATCAGTCCCGCAGATACTCGTGGCAACCTGAAGGTTCGGTTTGAAATTGCCGATGACAACCATCCCGAAAATCGCGTGCGGGGGACCTTTCTCACGACTTATCCGGAACTCGAACTCTTCCGCCTCGGAATCGAGCGAGTGATGAAAAGTGAAGTCGAAGAAGCAACGCTCACCGGCGAATGAGCGCCGCCAGCCTTAGCCGTCCTACTTCGCCTTAGCCGCCGCCCTAGCCCTGGACTCCCGCACCACCAGCCAGCTCAGCAAGCCGATCGGGCCGGCCATGAAGGTGGCGAACAGGAAGGGGAGTTGCACGGCCCTCGAGAAACCCTTGGCGTCGGCGTCGCGGGCGATCCACAGCCCGGTGAACAGGTCGAAGGCGAGGTAGTGGGTCCAGCCGACCACGATCCCGCCGTCGGTCATGAACAGCGCGCGGATGCCGGGGATCGAGTAGTTGGCGTAGTCCACCGGAGCCGCCCCCGCCACCGCGCCCGGATCGGCCCAGCCGCCGACCAGACCTGCGAACATCGCAGTGTAGCACAGGCACAGCAGCGCCACGCCGAGGTACAGCACCGCGCTCATCGGCAAAGGCTTGCGCGGGAAGGCGGCGAGGAGGACCCAGCCGATCAGCGCGATGGCGTTGGTGAGGGTGAACAGGAATTGCCACATGGTTACGCCGCCCTCACCCCAACCCAGATCGTCATCCTGAACTTGTTTCAGGATCCATCGTGCCGCGCAACCGGAGCTTTGTGAGGCGAGCGCCCTGGCGGCTGGGCCGCTCTCGTTACCGCGCTCCGAGAATGGCGAGAAATGCACCCTGAAACGAGTTCAGGGTGACAGGAATGGAAGGCGAGTTGGGTGTCGCTCAATGCTCCCGCGCGCGCAGCCACAGCGTCAGCCGCATCGCCACAACCATGCCGAGGCCGAAGCCGAGCGCGGCGTCGGTGAAGACCAGCGCGGTTCCGGCCAGCTTACCGGAGCTACCTGTACTGGCCGCGCTGCCGGAGCTTTCGTAGGACACCAGCCGCCGCACGCCGACGATACCCAGCAGCAGGATCAGCGCCGCGGGGGTCTGGCGCATCATCAGGTCGCCGCTCTCCGGGTCGCGCTCGAGGTGCATCAGGTGCGCGCGCTTCCATCCGACAGCCGCGCCGATCGCGGCACTGCCGAAGAACGCCAGCCAGCCCAGCGCGCTCGGCGGCATGGTCACCAGCACGAACCCCGCGACCAGCGTGATCAGCGCGGGCGCGATCCACAGCCGTCCGACCTTGAGCGGCCTGGCCTTCTTCATGTTGCGGAACCGCAGCGCGAACACCACCGCGAGGATGAGGAACGGGAGCAGGGTCTGGAGCCAGTTTTGATTCATATGTGCACCCCCGACTTCAACCCTAGTTCGTCATGCTGAACTTGTTTCAGCATCCATCGCGCCGCGCAACCGGAGCTTTGTCGAGCGAGCGCCCTTGCGGTTGCGTGGCTCTCGTTACAGCGATCCGGCAGTGGCGAGAAATGGACCCTGAAACGAGTTCAGGGTGACGGGATCGGCGGGGGAGGAAAAGTATCCCCCCGCCACACCAGCACCGGTTTCCTCGCCGCCAACGTCTCGTCCAGTCGCCGCCTTGGCGCGAAATGCGGGGCGGTCTTGAGCGAGACATCGCCCGCCCGCCCGCGCTCGGCCAGACTGCGCAACGAGCCAATGAACCGGTCGAGCCCGGCCTTGCTCTCGGTCTCGGTCGGTTCGACCAGCATCGCGCCGTGGACCACCAGCGGGAAATAGACTGTCATCGGGTGGAAGCCCTCGTCGATCAGCCCCTTGGCGATGTCGAGCGTCGAGAAGCCCTCGGCCATGCCAACATCGCTGAACAGCGCTTCGTGCATGCACGGCCCGGCACCGCCGAACGGCGCGTCGAGCACGTCTTC
>JANNZG010000008.1:0-2176 GCA_031410495.1 Porphyrobacter sp. | reverse complement strand
CACCTTGCGCGTCTGGGAGCGCGGAGTTGGCGAGACCCGCGCCTGCGGCACCGGCGCCTGCGCCACTGCCATCGCGGCAATGCGGCGCGGGCTTGTGGATCGCGCGGTGACAGTCACGCTGACCGGCGGGCCGCTACGGATCGAGTGGAACGAGCTGGGCCGGATCGTGATGACCGGGCCTGCCACGGAAAGCTTTCGCGGCACTTTCGATCCGACTGATTTCGGAGTCGCAGCTTGAGCTTGCACGTTGTCTCGCTCGGCTGCCGGCTCAACCTTTCCGAGGGCGAAAGCCTGCGCGCCATGTTGCCAGCGGGCGATGATCTGGTGGTGATCAACAGCTGCGCGGTGACCGCCGAGGCGGTGCGCCACACACGTCAGGCAATCCGCCGCGCCCGGCGCGAGCGCCCCACCGCGCGCCTGCTGGTCACCGGCTGCGCCGCCGAAGTGGAGCGTGACATGCTGGCCGCGATGCCTGAAGTGGATGGGCTGATCGCCAATGCCGCGAAGCTGGAGCCGCGCGCATGGAATGTGCCCCACCGCGCCGAGCCCGCCTTGCAGGCGCGCACCCGCGCTTTCATCGCGGTGCAGAACGGCTGCGATCATGCCTGTACTTTCTGCGTCATCCCGCAAGGCCGTGGCCCCAGCCGTTCGCGCGGGACGGCAGAGGTCGTCAGCGAGATTGCCCGGCACTGTGAGGCCGGAGTGAAGGAAGTGGTGCTCACCGGGGTCGACCTGACTTCGTGGGGGCAAGACCTGCCCGGCAGCCCCCGGCTCGGCACACTGGTCGAGGCTATACTCGTCGGCGTGCCCGCCCTGCCCCGGTTGCGCCTGTCATCGCTCGACGGGATCGAGATTGACCCCTTGCTGCTCGACCTGATCGCCTCAGAGCCGCGCGTGATGCCGCATGTGCATCTTTCACTGCAATCGGGCGACGACCTCATCCTCAAGCGCATGAAGCGCCGCCATTCGCGCGAGCAAGCCATCGTGCTGGTCGAAGGCCTGAAGGCGCGCCGCCCGGACATTGCCATTGGTGCCGATCTGATCGCCGGCTTCCCGACTGAAAGCGCGGGCGCACATGCCGGCAACCTTTCGATCATCCGCGCGTTGAACGTGGTGCATGGCCACATCTTTCCCTATTCGCCGCGCGCCACAACGCCCGCCGCGCGCATGCCGCAGGTCGATGCGCCGACAATCAAGCGCCGCGCCGCCGAACTGCGCGCAGCGGTCGCCGGGCAGCGGCAGGCATGGTTGTCCTCACTGCTCGGACAGAAGCTGGAAGTCATCACTGAGCGCGACGGAACCGGGCATGCGCCGAATTTCGCGCGGGTACAGCTGCCGGAAGGCACCTTCGCCGGATCGCTTGTGACGGTCACGCCAAACCGGATCATCGAAGGCATGCTGGCATGAGCGCTGAAAGCTGGAGCGAACGCCTGTTCGGCGGCCTGCGCAAGACTTCCGAGCGCCTGTCCGAAAACCTTGCCGGGATCACCGACAACCTCGCCTCGGCAGTGACCAAAACCCGGCTTGACGAGGACCAGCTCGACGATCTGGAAGACGCGCTGATCCTCTCCGACCTCGGCCCCCGCGCCGCGCTGCGCATCCGCGAAAAGCTGGCCGAGGAACGCTTCGAGCGCGGCGCCGACGCGCAGTCGATCAAGGAAGCGGTCGCCCACGAGATTGCCACGATCCTGCGCCCCGTCGCCAAGCCGCTCGATGTCATCGCTTTCCCGCGTCCACAGGTGATCCTCGTCATCGGCGTCAACGGTTCGGGCAAGACCACGACCATCGCCAAGCTGGCGCATCTGTTTCAGGAACAGGACTATGCGGTGATGCTGGCGGCCGGCGACACCTTCCGCGCCGCCGCGATCGAGCAGCTGGCGGTCTGGGCAGACCGTATCGGTGCCCCGCTGATCCGCGGGACCGAAGGCGGCGATCCGGCTTCGGTGGTGTTCGATGCCGTGAAAGCCGCGACCGAGAAGGGCACCGATGCGCTGATCGTTGACACCGCCGGGCGCCTCCAGAACAAACGCGAGCTGATGGACGAGCTGGCGAAAATCCGCCGCGTGCTCGGCCGCCTCAATCCCGATGCCCCGCACGATGTCGTGCTGGTGCTCGATGCCACCAATGGACAGAATGCCTTGCAGCAGATCGAAATTTTCAAGGAAGTCGCCGGGGT
>JANNZG010000007.1:0-252758 GCA_031410495.1 Porphyrobacter sp. | reverse complement strand
TTCGGCGGTTGCTGCGGTGCTGATCCACGAGGCGATCGGCGACCAGCTGACCTGCGTCTTCGTCGACCACGGGCTGATGCGGCTGGGCGAGGCCGAGCAGGTCGTCACCCTGTTCCGCGACCACTACAACATCCCGCTGGTGCACGTAGATGTCGAGGAGCTGTTCCTGAGTGGGCTTGCCGGCCTCACCGACCCTGAGGCCAAGCGCAAGTTCATCGGCAAGACCTTCATCGACGTGTTCGACGAGGAAGCGCGCAAGATCGGCGGGGCCGACTTCCTCGCGCAAGGCACGCTTTATCCTGACGTGATCGAGTCTGTCTCCTTCACCGGCGGGCCGAGCGTCACCATCAAGAGCCACCACAACGTCGGCGGCCTGCCCGAGCGGATGAACATGGCGCTGGTCGAGCCGCTGCGCGAACTCTTCAAGGACGAGGTGCGCGAGCTGGGCCGCGAGCTGGGTCTCCCCAACGTCTTCGTCGGCCGCCACCCCTTCCCCGGCCCGGGCCTCGCGATCCGTATTCCGGGCGAGGTCACCAAGGAGCGTTGCGACATCCTCAGGAAGGCCGACGCGATCTATCTCGAGGAGATCCGCACCGCCGGCCTCTACGATGCGATCTGGCAGGCCTTTGCTGTGCTGCTGCCGGTTAAGAGCGTCGGCGTGATGGGCGACAGCCGCACCTACGATTCCGTCTGCGCCCTGCGCGCCGTGACCTCGACCGACGGAATGACAGCCGACGTCTATCCCTACGACGCCAGCTTCCTCACCCGCGTCGCGACCCGCATCGTCAACGAGGTGCGCGGTATCAACAGGGTGGTCTACGACTACACGTCGAAGCCGCCGGGCACGATCGAGTGGGAATAGGTCGGTCGGGGAAAGGACGGGTGGCTGCGCCCAACGCCCTCTTCCGCCTGCCGAGCAAATCGCATATCGCTGCCGTCCGCGCTATTTGGACAAGAGGCCGCAGAAACGTGATGCCGAACCTTCGCCCGCTTGCCCTTGTTTTCGCCCTGACGCTAGAGCTTGCGGCCTGCGCGCAGCAGGCCCCCGACAAGCCGAGCGATACCCCCACAGCGCCCGCGCCGATCACCGAGGGGAACTGGACGCTCGATGCAGCCGGATCGCGGCTCACCTACGTTTCGATCAAGGCGGGCGAGGTGGCCGAGACCAACCGCTTCCCGCGCCTCTCTGGCAGTGTCGCGCCCGATGGGACCGCGAGCCTCGAGATCGATCTGGCATCGGTCGACACCGGCGCTGAACTGCGCGACGAGCGGATGCGCGACGTGTTCTTCCAAGTGGCCGACAATCCAAAGGCGACGGTCATGGCCAAGCTTGATCCTGCGGCCTTCGCAGGGCTGGCGGTGGGCAAGTCGATCACCCGCCCCTTGAAGGCGAGCGTGACGATCAAGGGCGTGTCCAGCGATGTCGCAACCGAAGTGCTCGTGACCCGCGTCGCGGAAGATCGGGTCACGGTGGTCCCGACCGCGCCGGTAATCATCTCGACCGACATGTTCGGTCTGACCGACGAGCTCGGCGAGCTGCGCGCCATGGCCCAGCTGCCCTCGATCACGCCTGCGGTCCCGGTCACCTTCATGCTGGCCTTCAAGCGCGCATAGGGCGCGAAAATCCGTTCCTCCTGACGCTACGGCCTGCACGCGCAGGCGGCGGCCTCTTCAAAAGCGGGCTTGAAAGCCCCGCGTATCTCGGCTTGTCTCCCACGCAAACACGCATTGCGAGGGGAGACATATCGCCATGAAGACCGCCATCACCGAAATGTTCGGCATCCAGCACCCGATTATCCAGGGAGGGATGCATTATGTGGGCTTCGCCGAAATGGCGGCGGCGGTGTCGAACGCAGGCGGGCTCGGGATCATTACAGGCCTCACGCAAGGCACGCCCGAAAAGCTCGCCAACGAGATCGCGCGCTGCAAGGACATGACCGACAAGCCGTTCGGCGTGAATCTGACGATCCTGCCGACCCTGACGCCGCCCGACTATCCGGGCTTGCTAAGGGCGGTGATCGATGGCGGCGTGAAGGTGGTCGAGACCGCCGGGCGCAACCCGGTCGATCTGCTCCCGCCGCTGAAGGACGCGGGGATCAAGGTGATCCACAAGTGCACTTCCGTGCGCCACAGCCTCAAGGCGCAAGACATCGGCTGCGATGCGGTAAGCGTCGATGGCTTCGAGTGCGGCGGTCACCCGGGCGAGGACGATGTGCCCAACTTCATCCTCCTGCCCCGCGCGGCGGACGAGCTGGAGATCCCGTTCGTCTCCTCTGGCGGAATGGCCGACGGGCGCAGCCTCATCGCCTCGATCGCGATGGGCGCGGCGGGCATGAACATGGGCACGCGCTTCATTGCCACCAAGGAGGCGCCGGTGCACGAGAACGTGAAGCAGGCGATCCTTGCTGCGTCCGAACTCGACACGCGGCTTGTGATGCGCCCGCTCCGGAACACCGAGCGCGTCCTCAACAATGCCGCGGTCGAACGCCTGATCATCAAGGAAAAGGAACTGGGCGATGCCATCACCATCCAGGACATCCTGCCCGAGGTCGCGGGGGTCTACCCCAAGATCATGATGGAAGGCACGATGGACGCGGGCGCGTGGAGTTGCGGCATGGTGGCCGGCCTGATTCACGACATCCCGACCTGCCAAGAGCTGATCGACCGGATCATGCTCCAGGCCGAAGAGATCATTGCCCGTATGCAGGCAATGGCCCGCGCGTAGCCTGCCAAGACCTTTCCGAATTGTGACAGTCATAGGGGCCAAACCTAGGGAAACTCACTAGGTATCTCCCCGCATTTCCGTCGGTGCTGCACTGCGGCACCATAGCGGTGCGGTGCCGACTCTGGAGGGGGTCGGCGCAGCCATATGAGGTTGCGTGCTTCCGGATGGCAGGGATTGGCCATTCGGACAGGTTCTTGGGCGGGGAGGTTGCGATGGATCACTTTGGAGGTCCAGCAGTGCTGGGCGGCATCATTACGGGTTTGATGCTCTGGGCCTGGGCGCTCGGGCGGTGGCAGGGCAACCTGCCCGGTGCCTCGGTTCGCGCCCTTGGCGAAGAGCCCCACATGTTCGATTTCACCGCCGCTTTCGGCAATCCCAGTGGCGCTGCGCGCGAGTTCCAGCAGGTCGCTTGCGACGAGCGTCTTGCCGCGCTCGGGGACGGCACCTCGCTTGGGCAGATTCATGCGGAAGTGAGCGCGTATCGCCAAGCTGCGCAGGTGCTCACACACCTTGAGGCGGAGGACATGCCGCTCGGTTGGTCACCTGCCAGCGCCGATGATTCGGCGCGGCGCTATCCGGGGATCAGCGAGAATCCGGCCTGTCCGGTAGCGGACCCGGCCGTTGTCCACCTTGGCTGCGATACGTGCGGGCACCCAATGCCCGACCTCACAATCCGGGTCGATCAGCCCTCGGCCGAGGGTTCCGCTTTCACCTGCGTGTAAGGCACGAAGTCATCGAAGAACACCGCGCCGGTGAAGATCCCGGTGAAGCGGTCAATGGTCGTCGCCTGATCGAGCCGGCACAGCTGCGTCGCCGAAAAACGGTTGGTGACCAGCGTGTCCGAATCGTCGATCCGCTGCGGGTCGCGGGTGCGCTGGACGTAGATCGTATTACCCGACCCATAGACATAGGCCGTGCGGTCGATGATCTGCAGACGGTCGCGGCCGAGAGTGCGAATGCACGATACCGGCTGACCCGCCACACGGCCCTCAAGCAGCTTGGCAAGGCGCTCTTCGCCCTTGGTGCCGGTTGCGGCACCATCGACCTTGGCTTCGACCTCGCCCTGGTCCTGCGCGACCGCTGGCAGCGCGGTGGCGAGCGCCAGTCCGGCGGCGGCAGCGCCGATCAGGGTGCGGGTGAAAACAGAGACTCGAGTCATGACACGCTCTCCTTGCAAATCCTTGGCGTCCGCCTTGCCACGCTCTCGCTGAACCTGCGCTGAGCGGCCGAGTCAGCTCGCCCCTGCGGCAATATCGGGAAGGGTGGTCTGATCGGCACCGTCCGCCGGGCCGCCGCGCAGCACGAAGCGCCGGTCGCAATAGCCGCAGTCGACATAGCCGTGCTCGTCGATTTCGAGAAACACGCGCGGATGGCCGAGCGCGGCGGGGCGATATCCCGCGCCGCCGCGGATGCCGCTGGCCCCGTCGCACGATACGCGGTGGCCATCGACCAGCAGCACTTCAGGAGGAGGAATGCTCATGCTTTGCCGATACAGGCCTAGCCCGGCGAGTTCAATTGCCTTTGCGGCAAGCCTTGCCTAGGCGTTCCCTATGCCAGCCGATCCCGCCATCCGCATCGACAACCTCGTCAAACGCTATGCCCCCGCCAAAAGCGCCAAGGGCATCATGACCGAGGGCAAACTCGCACTTGGCGGGGTGAGCTTCGATGTGCCCGAGGGTTCGATTTTCGGCCTGCTCGGCCCCAACGGGGCGGGCAAGTCGACGCTGATCAACATCCTCGCCGGACTGGTCAACAAGACCTCCGGTAGCGTCGATATCTGGGGCTTCGACATCGACCACGACCGCCGCAACGCGAGCCGCTCGATCGGGATCGTGCCGCAGGAGATCGTCTTCGATCCGTTCTTCACGCCCTTCGAGGTGCTGGAGAACCAGGCCGGCTTCTACGGCATCACCGCCGCCTTGCGCCGCAGCGAGGCGCTGCTTCAGGCCGTCCATCTTGCCGACAAGCGCGATGCCTATGCGCGCACGCTGTCGGGCGGGATGAAGCGGCGGCTACTGGTTGCCAAGGCGATGGTCCTCTCGCCGCCGATCCTCGTGCTCGACGAACCGACCGCCGGGGTCGATGTCGATCTGCGGCGTCAGCTCTGGGAGTTGGTCAGCGAACTCAACCGCGAGGGCGTGACTGTGGTGCTCACCACTCACTACCTCGAGGAAGCCGAGGAGCTGTGTGACCGTATCGCGATCATCAACCACGGCCAGCTGATCGCCAACAAGCCGACCCGCGAGTTGGTCGAGATGGCGCGCGAGAAGATCGTCGCGGTGACGGCGGCCGAAGATCTCGCCTCCGCCCCGTCGCACGCGGCTTTCGGCAAGGTCGAATGGGACGGCGCGCGGGCGGTCGAGGTGACCTATGACAAGGATCGCCTGAGCGCGGGGCAGGTGCTGGCAATCCTGCAGCAGCAAGGCCTCGAAATCGTCGACGTCACGACGCGCGAAGCTGATCTGGAGGATGTCTTCGTCCAGCTGACTGCCGCCGGTCCCGACTCGGCTGGCTGATCAGCGCGTCGCGCCGCTTTGCGCGCCGCCCTTGTCCGATCGCCTGCGCCACTTGTGGCGCCCCACGCGCAGGACCGCAGCGCCGCAGTGACGGCATTCACCAATATAGGTCATTCCGTTCCACGATACGTCCCTCCGATAGGGGGCGTGCCGGTTGAACAGACAGGCGGCAAGGCCAAAAATGGACATGCTCAGGTGCGTCCCGCAAAAAGGAAGGCATTGGACAGTGTGTGTGACTCGATGACGAAAACCGGTCCGTCCGATGCGAGCTTCGGAACCGCGTTACCATCGAGTCGTGTGCCAACTTAGGTCGCAATCCCTAAGGATGACCTACAAAAGCGTTAGCACCCCGACTCTTGCCCAGCCGCAGATTGCGGGCCATGGCTAAGCGCATGGTGATAGACGATGCAATGCAGCCGCCGCATGATGTGCTGGTGATCGGCTCGGGCGCGGCAGGGCTTACCGCGGCGCTCGCCTTGGCCGAGACGCGGCGGGTGCTGGTGCTGGCCAAGGGCTCGCTGACCGGCGGGTCGACCGCCTGGGCGCAGGGCGGGATTGCCGCCGTGCTCGATGCGGGCGACACCTTCGAGGACCATATTCGCGACACGATGGTCGCGGGCGCCGGGCTCAACGACCGCGCCACGGTGGAGTTCGTTATCGAACGCGCACCCGCTTCGATCGACCGGCTTTGCGAACTCGGCGTGCCCTTCAACCGCGAGACCAATGCCCTGCACCTCACCCGCGAGGGCGGCCATTCGCACCGCCGCATCGTCCATGTCGACGACGCGACCGGCTGGGCGGTGCAGGAGGCGCTGCTGCGGGCTGCTGAGGCCAATCCGAACATCACGCTGCTGCCGGGCCGCACCTGCATCGACCTCATCACCGATCGCCACGGCGAGCACTTCTCCGCTGCTGGCCGTGTGTGGGGGGTCTATGCCCTGTGCGAGGAAACCGGACGCGTCGAGCGTCATCTCGCCCGCGCGACGATCCTCGCCACGGGCGGCGCCGGGCGCGTCTACCAGTTCTCCACCGCCCCGCGCGGCGCGACGGGGGACGGGATCGCGATGGCGTGGCGGGCGGGTGCGCGCGTCTCCAACATGGAGATGATGCAGTTCCACCCGACCTGCCTCTACCACCTCGAAACCAAGAACTTCCTTATCACCGAGGCTGTGCGCGGCGAGGGCGGCCACCTGCTCCACCCCCAGACCGGCCGCCGTTTCATGGTCGATTACGATCCCGAGCGCATGGAGCTCGCCCCGCGCGACGTGGTGGCCCGCGCCATCGACGACCAGATCAAGCGCTTCGGCCTCGATTATGTGCACCTCGACATCAGCCACCAGCCCGCCGACTTCGTGAAGGGGCACTTCCCGACGATTTACGAAAAGCTGATGGGCCTCGGCATCGACATGACCAAGCAACCGATTCCGGTTGTCCCTGCGCAGCACTACACCTGCGGCGGGGTGGTGGTGGGCCTCGACGCGACCACCGACGTGCCGGGATTGTGGGCGGCTGGCGAGTGCACCGAGAGCGGCCTTCATGGCGCGAACCGCCTTGCCTCCAACAGCTTGCTCGAATGCTTCGTGTTCGGCGAGGCGGCCGCGCAGGACATCCTTGCGCGCTGGGACACGCTGGAGGCGCCGCCTGCGATCCTGCCGTGGGACGAAAGCCGCGTCACCGACTCCGACGAGGAGGTGGTCATCAAGCAGAACTGGACCGAAATCCGCCGCTTCATGTGGAACTATGTCGGCATCGTGCGTACCACCAAGCGCCTGCAGCGCGCCGCAAGCCGCATCGAGCTGCTGAAGCGCGAGGTCGAGGACTATTACGGTAGCTTCCGCGTCACCACCGACCTCATCGAACTGCGCAACCTGCTGCAATCGGCCGAGCTGATCGTGAAGTCGGCGCTCCACCGCAAGGAAAGCCGCGGCCTGCATTATACGCTGGATTATCCCGAGCTGGATGACGAGCCGAGGGATACGGTGCTGGTGCCCTAGGCCGTTCGAATTCGGCCAGCGTTCAGTTTCGCAGGGCTAGCGGTGTGCCAATTGATAATCACAGGGGCGCTTGCGATGAAGAGAATGCTTGGACTGGCGGGCCTCGCGATGCTGGCGGCGACATCGCTGGCCGCACAGGAGCCCACCGAATCCGACAACGCCATCGTCGTCACCGCGCAGCGTTCCGGCGCGCCGATGTGGATTATCGATACGCCGACCGGCACCGTCATCCTCGTCGGCGAGATGCGGGCGATCCCCAAGACGACGCCGTGGCAGCCTGACCGGCTGCGCGAGGCGACGGCGCAGGCCGACCGGGTGATCTTGGGCGCGCGCGGGAAGATTTCGCCGGGGGATATCCTGCGGCTGCTGTTCTCCGGCTCGAAGTTCACCAAGCTCCCCGACAAGACCGTTGCGAGCCAATACCTCACCCCTGCCCAGTGGCAGCGGCTGTCCGCACTCGGCACGGCGCACAAGGAGGACTATGCGCGGCAATCCTTCCTGCTCACCTCCTTCGAAATGCTGAGGAAGGAGCTGCGCTTTAACCGCGACACGGCCGACGATGCCTCGGACGTGGTGAGCAAGGCCGCTGACAAGGCCAATGTGCCGACCACCCGCGCCGGCTCGCTGCGCGGTGAGGACATCCTCGACAATCTCGCAGACGCGCCCCCCGCCGCGCATGTCCCCTGCCTCGAAGCCGCGATGGACGCGGTCGAGGCCGGACCTCAGATCGTCGAACAGCGCGCGGCCGATTGGCGGCGCTATGCGATCCCCGCTGTCATGGCGAACCCGCTCGAACAGGCGCTCGGCAAATGCTGGCCCTGGGCGGACGAGACGATCGGCAGCGAGTTGCGCACCATCTGGGTCGACCGCATCGCCGAAGCGAGCGCCGCCAAGGGCACGACTTTGGCGGTTGTCCCCTTGCGAGTGTTGGCGGAAGAGGGCGGGGTGCTTGACCAATTGGACGCGCGCGGCTTCGATATCTCCGGACCCGTGTGGAAATGACCACGCGGGCCTGACCAGAGGATCAGCCGCCCATGCCCACCGTCATCACCCCCAACATCGGCATCGAGATTTTCTACGAAGACTCGCTCGAGAATGGGGGAAACCCCGATGCCGAGGTGATCCTGCTGGTCATGGGCCTCGGCGCGCAGATGACGCTGTGGCCGGACGAGCTCGTCGCGGCGCTGGTCGGCGACGGGTTCCGGGTGATCCGCTATGACAACCGCGACATCGGTTTGAGCCAGAAGTTCGAGGGTGCCCGCGCCCCCAGCCCTGCGATCCAAGTGCTGCGCAAGAAGATCGGCTTCCCTGCGAAGGTGCCCTACACCCTGAAGGACATGGCCGACGACGGGATCGGGCTGCTCGACGCGCTCGGCATTGCCAAGGCGCACGTGGTCGGCGCGTCGATGGGCGGGATGATCGTGCAGCTGATGGCGGTGCACCACCCCGAGCGCTTGCTGACGCTCACCTCGATCATGTCGACCACGGGGAACGGCAAGCTGCCCCAGGCCGAAAAGCACGCGATCGACGCGCTGGTCGCGCCGCTGAAAGGCATGGACGAGGAAACGCTCGTCGCCCACGGGCTCAACATCGCCAAGAACATCGGCAGTTCGGGCTTTCCCTTTGACCCTGCCGACCAGCGCGAGCGGGTTCTCAAGAACATGCGCCGCTCGGTCTATCCGGCTGGGCTGCCGCGTCAGCTCGCCGCGATCATCGACGATGGCGACCGCACCTCGCGCCTCTCGAGCGTCAATGTGCCGACACTGGTGCTGCACGGCGAGGCCGATCCGCTGGTCAAGCTGGCGGGCGGCGAGGCGACCGCCGCGGCGATCTCTGGCGCGCGGCTGGTGACGATCCCCGGCTGGGGGCACGACCTGCCCATCCCGCTGATCCCGCGCCTCGCCGGAGAGATCGCGGGCCACGCGCGCGGGGTCTGAATAAGCTTAGCGCGGGGTGGTGAAGGGGGTAATCGCAGGATCGCCCGGGCGCAGCTTCGTGACCTCGACCGTCTCGGCATACATGGCGCGGATGATCGGCAGGTCGGGGTAGATCTCGGTCATGAAGCCGATCAGCGGGCGCGTGTCGACATAGCAGATGCGCCGGCCGGCAAAGCCGAACTCGCTGACCACCGGATAGCCTTGCTCCACCAGGTGGTCGCGCGTGCCCTCGTAATCGGCGGCGAAGGTGGCGCAGTGGTGGAGCACCGGCTGGCCATCGGCCGGCAGCATCTCGTGGAAGGCGCTCGGCGCTTCGGAGACGACCTCGATCACCTCGACATTGATGGTGCCGGTCTGCACGAAGACGCCGCGGATGCGGATCGGCTCGGCGGGTTCGCCGCGATAGGTGTGGTCCATCAGCACGCCCTCGGTGCCGCCGAGGAACGGGCCCCAGCCGAAAGCGCGGTTCAGGGCCGCGCAGCCTTCTTGGAGGTTCGGCACCAGATAGGCCATCTGGACGAGGGTGACGGGGAGGATGCTCACGTCCGGGCGTCCAGCCATGCGCGGCTGGTGCGGACACATTCGCGGGCGCGTTCGATGAGGTCGGGGAAATTGTCCCGCAACGCCGAAGAACGCTCCTCGATCGCCATCGGCAGGTGATCGGGCAAGGCATCGACCATCGCGGCGAGCGGCAATCCGCCTTGGCCGAGCGGCATCCGCCGGTTGATCGCATCTTCGATGATGTCGTCGAAGTTGGTCACATCCGGCCCCTGAGCAGGCGCATCGCAAGGTTGGCAGTAGCTGAGCCACTCGCGCGGGATTGCCGCGAGATCCTGCGCCGTTCCGCCCGATCGTGCCCAGTGGAGCGTATCGACCAGCAGCCCCTTGGCATCGCCATCGACGCCTTCGAGCACGGCGCGGGCCATGTGGATGGTCTTTACCTCGGTGAAGATGCCGAACTCGAGATTGACTCTGACCCCGTTGCCTTTCGCCCGGTCGACCATCGCCTGAAACTTGGCGGTGGTGGCGGCCATGTCGGGGTCGGAGGAGACGCACAGCAGGTTCTTCGCGCCCAGTTCGGCGGCGATGTCGACCAGCTCGGTCAGCCACGGATCGGGCGCGCCGGGCATGATCCACGCGACCTCGCAGTCGAGCAGCTCCACACCGGCATCGCGCGCCTGCTGGCGGATGGCGCGGGTTGTCGCCGGGGTCCACGTCTCGCGCTCCACCCACATTCCGCCGAAGTCGAAGTCCGTGGCAGCGGCGCATTCGATCAGCTGCGACGGGGTGGCCTCGGGCATGATCCCGGCGGCGAGCGAGATCAGCCGTTTCGTCACAGAGTCTGACCGTCGTCGAGCACGAAGTTGGTGCCTGTCACGAACTCCGCCGCGTCCGAACACAGGAACAGCATTATCGCGTCGAGGCCCTCCTCGCCCATCAGTCGCCGTTTGGGGAAGCGCGCGACCTGCTTCTTGCCGAGGTCGGTGTCGAACCACGCATCGTTGATCGCGGTGCGGATGTAGCCGGGGGAGACGGTGTTCACATTGATCCCCGCCCGCGCCCACTCGCGCGCCATGCTGCGGCCCGCCTGCACCACGCCTGCCTTGCTGGCGGCATAGGCGACGAGGCCGGGCGAGGGCTCGAAGGCGGTAATCGAGGCGATCATGACGATCCGGCCCTTGGTCACCCCGTGCGCCATCATCCGCTTGGCGCCCTCACGCGCGGTGAGGATCGCCCCTTTGAGGTTGGTCGCGAGGGTCTGCTCGATCTCCTCTTCGGAGATCGTGGTCGCCATGCCCGCGCCGTCGACGCCGGCATTGGCGATCACCGTATCGATGGGGCCAAAGGCGGCTTCGGCAGCGTCGAATCCGGCGATGATGTCGGCCTCGTGCGCGACGTCCATCTGGATTGCCGCCGCCTTGGCGCCGATGCGGTCGGCGAGCTCCTCCAGACGGTCCTTGCGCCGCGCGCCGAGCGCCACATTCGCGCCGCTCGCGGCGAGGATACGCCCGAAGCGGGTGCCGAGGCCCGATGATGCGCCGGTGATCAGCGCGGTGCGCCCGGTGAGTTCGAAGGAAAAGCCCATGCCCTGCAACTAGACCGCAGGCAGCTCCCCGTTGATGTATTTCATCAGCGTCGTCTGGAAGTGGCGCACGCGGCTGTCCTGATAGTGGCCCAGCTCCATCAGCCCGTCCTTCATGCTCTTCATGCCTTCCTGCACGTAAGGAAGGTTCGCCATGTCCTGATCGAACACATTGGCGAGCTGCGGGCCCATGATGTCGTTCGCCCAGGCGAAGGGTTCATCATCGGGGATGTAGGTCGGCGCGACCGCGTGCGGGCGTTCCTGACCCTTGGGAGTGGGGAACAGCAGGCGGATTTCCATGATGCACCAGTCGGGCGTGTCGCCGGGCAGCCAGCGGTACACCAGCGTCGGCAGGAAGCCGATCCACGGCGCGAAGTTGGGGAAGATGTTGTAGGTGAAGTTGTCGAGAATCTCGGTGTCGGCAGCGTCCGAGTAGTCGTAGCCGTAGTTCTCGGCAAAGCCCTTGCGCCCCGCGTCGGCGAGCACCTTTCGTGCGCCCAGCGGGTCTTCGGCATCGTAGCCTTCGACCGGCTCGTCGCTGGCGTTGAACCGGCGGTTGGTCTTGGCATCGGCGCCGCCCGAGAACTCGTTCATCTTCTCGAGCACGTAGTCGGAGTTCTTGCCCTTAACATGCGGGCTCAGCACGCCCGAGGGGGTGATGGCGCGGTTGAAGTGGTCGCCGATCAGGTCGTAGCGGGTGTTGGCATCGCCGAGGAAGGCGAGCAGCTGCGGGTGGGTGGTGATCGAGTGCCATGCTTCCATGAAGGCTTCCGCGGTCGCCTTCCAGTTGGCCGGGATCTTCTTCTGCACCCACATGCCGGTGTAACGATTTTCGAAGTCGTACCGCTCATAGTGCGAGGCTGCCGGGCCGAGCCACGTCTTGAAGTCGGGCAGGGCATGGTTCTCGGTGAGCATCACGAAGCCCTGCCACAGCTCCACGCGCGCCTGCGGCAGGTCCATGTCCTTGCCTTCGAGGTGCTTGAAGTCCCAAGAGCAGGGGATTTCCTTCAGGCTCCCGTCGTTGCGCCAAGTGAAGCCGTGGAACGGGCAGCGCAGCTGCACCGACGGGCCATTCTCGGTGCGCAGCTTGCGGCCGCGGTGGAGACAGGCGTTGTAGAATGCCTTCACGCCGCCGTCCTTCTGGCGGATCAGCAGGAAGCTCTTACCGGCGATGTCGTAGACAACCGTGTCGCCAACGTCGGGTAGCTCGTCCTCGCGCGCGGCGAAGAGCCAGACGTTGGGCCACAGCTTCTCGCGCTCCATCGCCGCGAATTCCTCGGAGATATAGGGCGCGACCGGCAGCGGGTCGTCTCCCATCTCGATCGTCGTTTCCTCGAACAGGTAATCCGGTGCCCGGCGGGTGTCGCCGTTGAGCATGTCGGTATAGCTGAGCCCCGGGCAGCGATCGCCGCGGGCAATGTCCTTGATCTCGTTCATCGGCCTAACGCGTCCTTTCGGGGATGAACCCCGTCCCTCGTCCTCGCACTTTGTGCAGTGTTGTGTCGGGAGAATATCACACAGCTTCGCATATGGGCCTATCGGATTGGAGAGGAACATCATGTCGCTTCCGGGGAAAATCGCCGCGCTCGGCGATATCATGCAGCTTGCTTTCGTGCCGGAGGACTTCGACGCGGCGGTGAAGCACTGGACAGAGGTGATGGGCGTCGGCCCGTTCTACATCATCGAGGGCATCCACCTCGACGGGATGAAGTACCGGGGCGAGCCAACCGACGCCGTGTTCGACCTCGCGCTGGCCTATTGGGGCGACCTCCAGATCGAACTGATCCGTCCGAGGGACGACCACCCCTCGATCTACCGCGGCGAATATGGCGCAACCGGCAACGGGCTGCACCATGTCTGCATTCTGGTGGACGACCTCGCCGAAGCGCGCCGCGTTTGCGACGAGGCTGGCGCGGAGGTGGTGATCGAGGGCACTTTCGGGCCGAGCCAAGTGATCTATGTCGATGCCGGCGGCGGGCCGGGGACGTTGGTGGAGATTCTCCAGCAGGCCAAGGACGGGCCCGACCTGTTCGGGATGATCAAGGCGGCTGGTGTTGATTGGGATGGGTGGGAACCGCTGAGGAAGCTGAACTAAACCACCTCGTCATTGCGAGGAGCCGCAGGCGACGAAGCAATCCATGGCCTGACCGTGCCGAAGGCGGCGGGTCGATGGATTGCTTCGCTACGCTCGCAATGAAGAAGCGTTAAGGCGCGAGGCGCCCTCGCAAGTCAATCAGAAGCCCCGAGGTACCCAAGCTGGCCCGCCTTGAAGATCGTCTGCGCGCGGTTGACGCTGTCCAGCTTCTCGCCTGCGCGGTGGATGTGGTAGCGGATCGTGGCGTGCGACCGATTGAGGATCATGCTGATCTCCTTGTCGGTCTTGCCGATCGCGGCCCAGCGCAGGCACTCGACCTCGCGCTTGGAGAGCACGCAGTCGGACGGGATGCGACGCTTGGTTCGGTTCGCCTGGACGTAGCCTGCCACGAAGCAGCGCGTCACCATGGCAAACAATGCGCCATATTCGGCGAATTCGGCCGAAAGATCTTCCTTTTCGCGGTCCATCGAGATGAAGCTGCTGGCGGAAATCTGGCCGAACGGCAGATGCACCGGCACCACGATGGCAGCCTTGCAAAGCGAACGCTTTTCGAAGTCGTTCAGATCGATTTCGCCGAGGTAGGAGTTGCGCCAGCGGGTGTTGAAGCCGTGGCGGTTCACCCAGAAGGGCTCGCTCTCGTAACGGCAGGCACGCGGCAGCGGCGAGTGCAGGGCGAGGCGGTGGTCTTCCCACCAGCGCGCGCCATCATCCAGCCAGCGGAAAATGTCGGCGTTGAGGATCGTGCCGTCGGCATCGACCATCGGTTCCTTGGAGGAGATGTCGTCGCAGACCGCGATCTGCATCCCACGCTCCTGCGCGATCCGTGCCAGCGCGACCGCAGCGTCGTGAATATCCTCGGGGCAGGTGATGGTGACCTGCTCGAGTAGCAGCTCGAGCGATTCGCGTCCTTGCGGCGTGCGCAACTCGACAACATTGGTAGCCATCCCGGGCCCTCCTCCTTCTGTTTGTTTTCTGATTCGAGAGACTACCGCAATTTTTTCGATTGTCCTCATCATTTACGTAGGGGAATGCGGGTCGGGGCGAGGCTAGCGAAAGTGACATAGGAGAAACAAGCGGATGGCTTTCGGGGGTGCGAATTTCGGGGTGGTGCTGAAGGCACTGGCGGCGGCGATCCCGCCGGAGCGGCCGGCGCTGCTGCATGGGCAGCGGGTCGTCACCTGGGGCGAGTTCGATGCGCTGACCGACCGGATCGCGGCGGGGCTCGCCGCGCGCGGGCTGAAGCCGGGCGACATCGCCGGGCAGATGCTGCGCAACACGCCCGACTATATGCTCGCCTATTTCGGATGCGCGAAGGCGGGTGTGGTGCCGGTCAACGTGAACTACCACTACAGGGCCCGCGAGCTCGCCGACATCTGCACCCGCTTCGGCTTGAAGGCGCTGTTCACCGAGAGCGACTTTGCCGATGCGGCGCGCGAGGCCGTCCCGGAAGGCGCGCTGACCATCGACGTCGGCGGCCCCGACTGGGAGTCGTTGTGCACTAGCGACGTGCCCGCAGACTTCGCGATCCATGATGACCCCGAGGCTCTGTTCCTCACCGCCACCGGCGGCACCACGGGAATGCCCAAGGCGGTGATGTGGCCGATGCGCGAGGCGTGGGGCGCATTCAACATCGGCGTGTGGCAGCGCCCGCCCGGCACCCCGCCGCTGGTCGTCGATAGCCTCGCAGAACAGGTCGCCGAAGCCGCCCGCATCGGCCCCGAGCATCCCGCCAGCACCTCGCCGCTGCTGCTGCTCTCGCCGCTGATGCATGGCGCGGGGCAGTTCACGGCGGTGATCCACCTGCTGAAGGGCGGCACGCTGGCGCTGCTGCCTGCGCCCAAGTTCGACGCCGATGCGGCGCTGGACGAGGTGAAGCGTGTCGGCGCGCGCGGCATGTTCATCGTCGGCGATGCTTTCGCGCTGCCGCTGGCCGACCGGCTCGATGCGCGCGGAGATGGGGCCGAGGTGCTCGGCTCGCTGCGGAGCATCACCTCATCGGGCGCGGTGTTCTCGCCTGCCCTCAAGGCACGGCTGATCGCCCATCATCCCGCACTTATGATCATCGACGCGCTCGGCTCTTCGGAAAGTTCGGGCACCGGCATCGTCATCACAACCGCTGCTGGCTCCAGCGGCGGGGGCAAGTTCCAGCCGCTCCCCGGCCCGGGCCGCGATACGAAGCTGTTCGACGAGAACCTCGACGAAATCCCCTTCGGCAGCGACGGCGTCGGGATCGTCGCGCGCACCGGCCCGCTGCCCTTGGGCTACCTCGGGGAGGACGAGAAGAACGCGCAGACCTTCCCGGTAATCGGCGGCAAGCGCTGGCTGATGACCGGCGACCGCGCGCGCTGGACGGTGGACGGCACGCTCGAATTCATCGGCCGCGACAACATGTGCATCAACACCGGCGGCGAAAAGGTCTTCCCCGAGGAGGTCGAGGCGGTGCTGCTCGATCACGCGGGCGTGAAGGACGTGCGGGTGGTGAGCCTCCCCGACACGCGTTTTGGTCGCAAGGTGGTCGCGGTGGTCGAGCCCGAGGGCAGCGCCGAGGGGCTCGAAGCCGCGCTCGACGCCTACGCCCGCGCCGGTCTGGCCGGCTACAAGATCCCGCGCCTCTATGTGGTGACCGACAAGTCGCTCAGGCTCAACAACGGCAAGCCCGACTACAAGACCGCGCAGGCGATTGCGGAGGCGGCTGGGTAGCGGCGCGTCCGCTTTCGGGCGGCGGGTAGCGCCTTGGGTCAGGCCGCACTCTCATGAACAAATCTGCCCTTCACCTACTTTGCATGGGTCAGGGTTTCGTGAAAGATATTCCAGTCAGACAAGCCATGCGGCCTGACCCGCTCCATGATCAGTCGCTGACTGTACGGCATTGGCAGCCCCATGCGGTCATGGAAGTGGCGGAAGCCGACTTCAAAGGTATCGAAAACGGTCCGGGTGGCCGCCGGATTCGAGCAGATGCCCTGCATATCGCCGGTCAGCAGTTGCTGCGCCAAAAGCTCCATCGCCGCCACATAGCGGCTCGACTGCCGGCCATAGACATCAACCCCTTGGTTCCAGGCAATTTCCGCTGAATGCAAGGCGGATGCGAGAGCATATTGCGCATGATGACCATTGTCGCGGCAGGTTTCCTGCGTCAGCCCGTCCACCCAGCGCAAGGGGTGTGACCAGAAGGCGCTGGTATCGCCGCCATCGCCATCGATCGTGGGCGGCAAGCCGTCTGATTGCAGATAGAAATAGGCCGCGCTGCGCCGTTCCAGTCGCTGAATGCCCATATCAAATGCAGCCCGGTCTTCATTGAAAACCGCGATGGCGAGCAAGGCGTTCACCTGAGTGAGATCGACGTTGCCGTTCCACGGGCTGGCCTGCGTCAGATGGGGGTAGAAGCTGCGCCGGAACATTGTCTGCAAGGCTGTCTTGCGGTGCACTGACCAACGCGGATGCTGCCGCATGATCTCCGCAGCTTCCCCCAGCAAAGACCCGAGCCACCCTGCTTGCAGCTTGTCCTGATCGGTGCCGCCGGTGAAACCGGAGAAGCTCGCCCAACCGTCAAGCAGGCGAAGCGCCTCCCGGCCATGCCGCTCCGATCCCGTCAATCGCCAGACAAGCGCGTTGGCATAGGTGCTGATCGCAAGGCGCTTGGACGCTTGCGCCTCCGTCTCGACGCGCGGGTTGATATGCCCGATCGCGGCGAGGTGCGGAACCGCAAGGTCCGCCACCTCGTCCAGAGCGCTGGTCCATGGTTCCCGGCCAAGCGCAATGCGTGCTGCGACGTCGTCGAGGCGTTCGGCACTGGTCATGGCACCGGGGTGGATGAAGTCTCCCTCGGCCTGTGCACCAGCGGGCTGGGTCATCAACAGCAACGCGATGGACGAACACCAGATGTGCGCGGCCATGCGGCGCGTCCTGACCATGCTTCGAGATTGCGACGACACGTGGCTTGCTCCCCAAACACGCCAACCCCACCCTGCTGAGACCGATAGCAGGAATGTGCCGCCGGGGCCCCTGTATCTGCAACAGGATTTGGAAGAGCTGAAAGGCCCGGTCATTCGATGGGTGATGCCAACCCGAACCAACCCCCGCAACGCAACATTCGAACCACGGCCCGTGCAAAAGATTCACGGGTGGATTCGAATGATTCAATCACTATATTTTTCTTCACAGATTCAGTTTGGGGCTTGCGGGGCTCGCGACTCAAGCTTGGTCCACGCGTCGCGGGTTTGTGACAGGGTGATGAAGCCCCTTAAATGGTAACCAGGTGCTTAATCGCCGATTGACGGGAGTCCGCAGGTGATTCATCATCTAGTGGTTCGGTGCAAATCGGACCCCCAACCCATGGTGAAGCTCCCGCCGCCCCGAAGAGGGCAGACGGAGGGAGATTCGCTCCGGAGAACGGGTCCGCCGCGCACCGCAAAGGGGATCAACCGACTTGCAGACAGGCCCGGCAACGGGCGTTCCTGTTGGCAAGTCTGTGGACCAACCGGTATAGAACAGAATCAGAACATGGCCTCTTGCGCCATCGGGACGATTCGGGGGACAAGGTGGGCTTCAGATGGACTTCAAGGCGAGCGAAAACGTGCCGGGTGATGTGATCAACGAGACCGAAACGGGCGCGCCTGCGGTGCCTTCTGCGGGTGATGAGAAAGCTGTGACGATGAAGACGAGCGATACCGGATCCGATGTGCTGATCGCCGCCAAGGCGGGCGAGGCGCTGGCTGGCGCGATGGCCGAGGCCGCCAAGGACGCGGGCAAGATCGACAGCAAGAAAGTCAATGACCGCCGCTTCACCGTCGTCACCGACGAGAGCCGCGATGCGCGCCTCACCGATTTCGGCAAGGACACGCTGACCGACCGCTACCTGCTGCCCGGCGAGACCTATCAGGACCTCTTCGCCCGCGTCGCGGATGCCTATGCCGATGATCAGGACCACGCCCAGCGGCTGTACAGCTACATCTCGAACCTGTGGTTCATGCCGGCGACCCCGGTGCTGTCGAACGGCGGCACCAACCGCGGCCTGCCGATTTCGTGCTATCTGAACTCCGTCGAGGACAGCCTTGAAGGGATCGTCGGCACCTGGAACGAAAACGTCTGGCTCGCGTCCAAGGGCGGCGGGATCGGCACCTATTGGGGCAATGTCCGCGGGATCGGTGAGCCGGTCGGCCTCAATGGCAAGACTAGCGGAATCATTCCCTTCGTGCGCGTGATGGATTCGCTGACCCTCGCGATCTCGCAAGGCTCGCTGCGTCGCGGTTCGGCGGCGTGCTATCTCGACGTCAGCCACCCGGAAATCGAGGAGTTCCTCGAGATCCGCAAGCCGAGCGGCGACTTCAACCGCAAGGCGCTGAACCTGCACCACGGCGTGCTGCTGACCGACGAGTTCATGCACGCGGTCCGCGACGGGGCCGAATTCCAGCTGCGCTCGCCCCGCGATGGCTCGGTGCGCCAGACGGTCGATGCGCGCTCGCTGTTCCAGAAGCTGGTCGAGACCCGCCTTGCCACCGGCGAGCCCTACATCGTCTTCAACGACACCGTGAACCGCATGATGCCCAAGCATCACCGCGATCTGGGCCTCAAGGTCTCGACCTCGAACCTGTGCTCGGAAATCACCCTGCCGACCGGCATCGACCACTTGGGCAATGATCGCACCGCAGTGTGCTGCCTGTCCTCGCTCAACCTTGAAACCTGGGAAGAGTGGAAGGGCGACAAGCAGTTCATCGAGGACGTGATGCGCTTCCTCGACAACGTCCTGCAGGACTACATTGACCGCGCGCCCGACGAGATGGCCCGCGCCAAGTACTCGGCCGAGCGCGAGCGTTCGGTGGGCCTCGGGGTGATGGGCTTCCACTCCTACCTCCAGCAGAAGGGCGTCGCCTTCGAAAGCGCGATGGCCAAGGCGCTGAACCTCACGATGTTCAAGCACATCCACGCCAAGGCGTGCGAGGCGTCGATGCTGCTCGCGCAGGAGCGCGGGCCCTGCCCCGATGCTGCCGACATGGGCGCGATGGAGCGGTTCAGCTGCAAGATGGCGATCGCGCCGACCGCGTCGATCTCGATCATCTGCGGCGGGACGTCGGCCTGCATCGAGCCGATCCCGGCCAACATCTACACCCACAAGACCCTGTCGGGCAGCTTCATCGTCAAGAACCCGTATCTGGAAAAGCTCCTCGACAAGAAGTCCAAGAACTCGACCAATGTCTGGAACTCGATCCTCGAGCGGGGCGGATCGGTCCAGCACCTCGACTTCCTCACGCCGGAGGAGAAGGGCGTCTACAAGACCAGCTTCGAGATCGACCAGCGCTGGCTGCTCGAATTCGCCGCCGACCGCACGCCCTATATCGACCAGGCCCAGTCGCTGAACCTGTTCATCCCGGCCGACGTCGACAAGTGGGACCTGATGATGCTGCACTACCAGGCGTGGGAGCGCGGCATCAAGTCGCTCTACTACCTCCGCTCCAAGAGCGTGCAGCGCGCCGGTTTCGTCGGCGGGGTCGAGGCGGACAACACCTCGGAAGCTCCCAAGATCGAGCTCACCGCGGGCGACCAGACCGATTACGAGGAATGCCTGAGCTGCCAGTAAGCACCCGCGCCGGGCGCGCCGCCAAGGGGGCAGGCGCGCCGGCTGCACCACTGCGATCAACGGGGACGATCACACTATGAATTTGCCGTTTGTCATGGGCGTCATCGGGCTGGTCGTCAGTGCCGTCTTCGCCTTCAACGCGGTCCGCGAACTGCGCCGCAACGTCGAGGGTCACTCGCGCAACGCCGCGATGATCCACGTCGCGATGGTGTCGATGTTCGTGCCCTTCTGCCTCTACGTCGTCATCGCCTACGCGCCCTGACGCAGCCTTGAATCCGGAAGCGCCGCGCTTCCGTATCTGCTATTCTCATTTGCCTTAGGAGTATTCGCCCATGTCGCTTCTCGAAGCCCGCTCGACCTACAAGCCCTTCCAGTACCCCTGGGCCTACGACTTCTGGAAGCGCCAGCAGCAGATCCACTGGATGCCGGAAGAAGTGCCGCTCGGCGAGGATTGCCGCGACTGGGCGCAGAAGATCACCGAGAACGAGCGCAACCTGCTCACCCAGATCTTCCGCTTCTTCACCCAGGCCGATGTCGAGGTGCAGAACTGCTATCACGAGAACTACGGCCGGGTGTTCAAGCCCACCGAGGTGAAGATGATGCTCGCCGCCTTTTCCAACATGGAGACGGTGCACATCGCCGCCTATTCGCACCTGCTCGACACCATCGGCATGCCCGAAAGCGAGTACAGCGCCTTCCTCGAATACGAGGAAATGAAGGACAAGCACGACTTCCTCAACCAGTTCGGCGTCGACACCGATGAGGACATCGCCCGCACCCTCGCAGCCTTCGGCGGCTTCACCGAGGGGCTCCAGCTGTTCGCCTCCTTCGCGATGCTCATGAACTTCCCGCGCTTCAACAAGATGAAGGGCATGGGCCAGATCGTCAGCTGGTCGGTGCGTGACGAGAGCCTCCACTGCGAAGGCATCATCAAGCTGTTCCACACCTTCTGCGAGGAGCGCCAGTGCCTCACCAAGGCGGTGAAGGAAGACCTGATCGACATCTGCCAGAAGACCGTGCGTCTGGAGGACAACTTCATCGACCTCGCCTTCGAGATGGGCCCGATCAACGGCATGAGCGCCAAGGAGATCAAGCGCTACATCCGCTACATCGCCGACTGGCGCCTGAAGCAGCTCGGCCTGCAGGAGATCTACATGATCGAGGAGCACCCGCTCCCCTGGCTCGCCCCGCTCCTCAACGGCGTCGAGCACGCCAACTTCTTCGAAACCCGCGCCACCGAATACTCCAAGGGCGCCACCCGCGGCGACTGGAACTCGGTGTGGTCGAGCTTCGACAGCCGCCAGAAGGCGAAGGCCGTGAACGAGGATGACAGCGTTGTGGCTGAAGCCGGGCTGTTTGGGGCTGAGGCTGCGGAGTAGGGGGCGATGCAGCCTGGAAGTCTAGTTCAGCTTAAATCAGGCGGGCCAATTATGACCGTCGGTTGGATCAATGGCAGTAATGCCCACTGCAACTGGTTCGACGAGCGCAATGAATTGAGGACAGCTACCTTTTCACTCAATCAGCTTCGTGTTGTAAATGATCCCGCTTAGTCGCAGCGCGGCGACATCGCTGATAGGGCTCTTCATCGTTTGGGTGTTTTTCGTCGTGCAAAGCGGGCTCGGGTGGAACCCGCTTGGAGTAAATTGGGATTTCACCAATCCGGGTGCGTTCGGCGACTCATTCGGCCCTTTGAGCGCACTTATGGCTTCTATTGCTGCGGTTAGCGCAATTGCCACTTATAGAGCGCAAAGCGCGGAGCTAATTCGTGTCGTCGATCGGGAACAAGAGAGCGATAAGGCTGCAAGGAAGAGTGCTTTCGAAAAAACATTTTTCCAGTTGCTTGAGCACCACAGAAACAATGTGGCATCGATAGATATCGACGGGTCCGGTCCTCAGCGTGTCGGCCAAGATGCCTTTAGGTCGATGGTATATGTGTTTCGCAACAACCAATCTATTGGCTGGGATAATTCTTGGAAGCTCACATACGAAAAATATAATAACGATCTAGCTCATTATTTTAGATTTCTCTACCATCTTGTAAAATTCGTGGACGATCAAGAAATCGAGGGCAAGTATTTCTATATTCAAATTCTTAGGGCTACGCTTTCAGAGTCTGAGTTAATCTTATTGGCTGCCAATTGCGCTTACGGCGAAGGCCGAGAAAAGTTCAAAAGCTTGATCGAGGCATACTCGCTCCTTCATAATATGAGTGTCGATTCGAAGTCCTTTTTTTCTTTCCCTAAGGTGTTCTCCGCACAAGCGTTTGACCGTTCAGATGGGTGAGCTGTGTTGTTTGAGCCTTCCTTGTCTCCTCGGGCTTGACCCGGGGCCCCGCTCCCTTCCGCACCGACGAACGAACAGCGGGATCCCGGGTCAAGCCCGGGACGGCGGTTGAGGCTGACCAGCATCAGGCTGCGGCCGTCGGCCTGAGGCTCGCGTCCACCCCCGGCCCCTCCCGCAAGCGGGAGGGGAGAAGAAGCGCAACACTGTCCCCCTCCCGCAGGCGGGAGGGGTTATGGGTGGGCAAGCGCGGCATATCGAGAGGCGCCTTTCCTCAGATCTCGGCACAGGCCCAACCCGCTGCGACTAGGCCCGGATCAAGTCCGGACCAAGTCTCGCTCCCTTCCCGCAGGCGGGAAGGGTTACTCATGCAGCCCTCTAGCCGCCCGCAGCCGATCCACCTCGACGCGGATTGCGGTCACCACACCTTCGACATTCCCCTGCACCTCGGCGTTGGTGAAGCGCAGCACGGTAAAGCCATGCGCGGCCATCCAAGTGTCGCGGGGTGCGTCACGTTCGGGCGCAACATCGTGGCTGTGGCCGTCGAGCTCGATCACCAGCGACAACTCGCGGCATAGGAAGTCGGCGAAGAACGGGCCGAGGGGCATCTGGCGGCTGAACTTCGTGCCGAGCTGGCTGCGAGCCAGATAGGGCCAGAGCGCCCGTTCCGCCGGGGTCGCCTCGCGGCGCAATGTGCGGGCGCGCGCGGTGTTGCGGGGCTTCCAGTCAGGCATTTCAGAAGGTTAGATCGGTGAGGATTGGGAAGCAAGAGAGGCCCACCCCCGACCCCTCCCGCAAGCGGGAGGGGAGAAGATGGCGCTACCCAGTCCCCCTCCCGCCTGCGGGAGGGGCTAGGGGTGGGCCAGGCAAAAGCGGAGTCAACCCTTCGGCAACCCCTCCCGCGCTAAGCTAGCATCATGGAATCGCTCGCACATCTCGTCGGCCCCGAAGCCATCGCAGCCGCCAAGGCGTGGCTCACCCCAGCCAACATCGCCACCGCGCTGATCGCGATCAACTTCCTCGCCTTCGCCGCGTTCGGCATCGACAAGGCCCGCGCGGAAACGGGCGCGTGGCGGATCTCCGAGGGGACGTTGCTGCGGCTCGCCTTTCTCGGCGGCACGCCCGGAGCCTATGCGGCCCGCGCGCTGTTCCGGCACAAGACGAGGAAGCAGCCCTTCAGCGGCAACCTGCGCGCCATCGCCGTGCTCCAGATCATTGCGCTGGCGGGTCTGGCGTTGTGGCTCTGGTGAGGCGCTTTCCTACGGGGCGGCATGAGGGCTAGATGAGCCTCCCGCGCCTGCTGCGACCCGGCGATTATCCGCCGAAAATGTGCCAGCCGCGCGAGGTTTCCCAAGCATTTCAAACAGATGGCTCGCCAAGGGGACGATTCCAGACCCCCTCTAGACCCTTCTAGACCCCCTTTAGACACGTTTAGACCCCCCATTGAATCGTTTTGATGCGCCTTAGACCCCCTCCAGACAGGCGGTAGCGCGGGCTTTTCGCGGCGAATCATGCGGCGGCGATGTTGATGTGGGTCAAATACGGATCGCCCCCTCGGGCCTAGTCATGGGCGGCAACCCAGGAGAACCCGATGTCCGCCCACACCCCCCACGAGCTCGCCGATACCTTCCCCGAAGACGCCGAAACGCTCCACCGGCTGAAGCTCACCGACCCCCATTTCGCGCGCCTTGCCGAGCGGCATCACGAGGTGAACCGGACGATCCATCGCATTGAAATCGAAGCAGAAGCGGCGAGCGACGACCGGCTCGAAACGCTCAAGCGCGAGCGCCTGAACCTGCTCGACGAGATCGCCGCGATGCTGGAAAACGCACCCGCCGCCTAGGCGCGCGTCTATGCGGGCGGGGCATGAGGCGATGCCCCGCCCGCAACCCGTTAAATTTTCGGGGAAAATTCGGTAGCCTCAGCCCTCGCCATCTTCGCGCGGATTGGCCCTGCGGTCGGTGCCCGAGCGGCGGTCACCCTTGCGGCGGTCCGGCCCCTCGAACGGCACCTGGGCCTTGCGCCGGTCGCCCTGACGCCGGCCTCCCCCCTGGGGATCACCGGTCGGCTTTTCGCTGCCTTCGTCGCTCATGAACACCCTTCCGCTGCAATGAGGCGCGACCCCCGGGCCAATAAATATCATTAACCAAATGAAAAGCCTAGTTTCCTTTTTTGGTAGCCACCAAGCCGCTTGGCCCGGTGCGCGCAAGTCGCTACGGCGCACCGCACAAGCGGGAAGCACGCCAACGGGACATGATCGCCAGTGACTGACAAGCAATTCTACCCCACGATCGCGACGCCCGACCTGTTCAAGGCCGAGGTGCTGATCGAGGCGCTGCCCTATTTCCAGCGCTATGCGGGGCGCACGTTCGTCGTGAAATACGGCGGCCACGCGATGGGCGATCCCGAAGCAGCGCGCGATTTCGCCGAGGACATCGTGCTGCTGAAGGCGGTCGGCATCAACCCGGTGGTGGTGCACGGCGGCGGCCCGCAAATCGGCCAGATGCTCGCAAGGCTGGGGGTGGAAAGCACCTTCGTCGACGGACTGCGCGTCACCGACGAGGCCACCGCCAAGGTCGCCGAAATGGTGCTCTCGGGCGCGATCAACAAGGAACTGGTCGGCTGGCTTGCGGCGGCAGGCGGCAAGGCGATCGGCATCTCGGGCAAGGACGGCGGTCTGGTGACAGCGCGCAAGGTCAGCCGCACCACGCGCGATCCCGACAGCAATATCGAGCGCGTCGTGGACCTCGGCTTCGTCGGCGAGCCCGCGGCGGTCGATACCACGGTGATCGACACGATGGTGGCCGCCGGTATGATCCCGGTGATCGCCCCGATTGCGCAGGGCGTTGACGGGGCAACCTACAACATCAACGCCGACACGATGGCAGGCGCAATCGCGGCGGCGCTGGGCGCGGCGCGCTTGTTCCTGCTGACCGACGTCGCGGGCGTGCTCGACGCAGACGGCGAGCTCCTCACCGACCTCACCCCCGCCGACATCGCCAAGTTGCGCGAGGACGGCGTGATCCGCGGCGGCATGGTGCCCAAGCTTGAAACCTGCGTGACCGCCGTGCAATCGGGCTGCGAGGCGGCGGTGGTGCTAGACGGACGTGTGGGTCACGCGATGCTGCTCGAATTCTTCACCGCGCGCGGCGCCGGTACGCTGGTGCGGGCCTGAGCGGGAACTCGGACTGGCGCGAGGCGTATTAACAAGCTAATACGCCTCCCCAGGGACATCACAGGGCCCAAGCCCTTTGCATTGGAAACGACACGCAATGAGTGACGCAATTCTCCAGATTTTCCTGATGGTGATCAACACCGCCAACATGCTGTTGATCATCTGGTTCATCATCGGGCTGCTGTTCGCCTTCAACGTGGTGAGCCCGAGCAACCAGTTCGCCGGAGCGGTCCATGATGCGCTGAGCCGGCTGTTCGAGCCTATGCTGCGCCCCATCCGGCGCGTGATGCCCGATACCGGAGCGATCGACTTCTCGCCGATGGTGTTCCTGATGATCCTCAATGCGATGGGCTACCTGCTGCAGGGCGCGCTGCGCTGATGGGTGAAGCCGCGCGGATCGACGGCAAGGCTGTCGCCGAGGGCCTGCGTGCGCGCGTGGCCGCCTACGCTGCCGCTTTTCGGCAGGCTACGGGCCGCGCGCCGGGCCTCGCCGTTGTGCTGGTCGGCGAGGACGCGGCGAGCCAGGTCTATGTCGGCGCGAAGGGCCGCGCCTGCATCGAGGCGGGGATCGCCAGCTTCGAGCATCGCTTGCCCGCCGAAACCAGCGGCGCAGAACTGCTGACGCTGGTTGAGCGGCTCAATCGCGACCCCGAGGTTGACGGGATTCTTGTCCAACTGCCGCTTCCGGCAGGCCTCGACGAGCAGGCGGTGATCGCCGCCATCGATCCGGACAAGGACGTCGACGGGTTCCATGTGATCAACGCCGGGCGCCTCGCGGTCGGGCAGACGGGTTTTGTGCCCTGCACGCCGCTCGGCTGCCTGATGCTGCTGCAGGACCGGCTGGGCGACCTCTCGGGCCTCGATGCGGTAGTGATCGGGCGCTCGAACATCGTCGGCAAGCCGATGGCGCAACTGCTGACCGATGCGAACGCGACCGTCACGCTGGCGCACAGCCGGACCAAGGACCTCGCCGAAGTGGTGCGCCGCGCCGATATCGTGGTTGCAGCGGTGGGGCGTTCGGAGATGGTGCGCGGGGACTGGATCAAGCCCGGTGCGACCGTGATCGACGTCGGTATCAACCGGCTGCCGCCCACGGACGACAAGCCCAAGGGGCGGCTCGTGGGCGATGTTGCTTACGGCGAGGCCCTTGAGGTCGCCGGCGCGATCACGCCGGTGCCGGGCGGAGTCGGGCCGATGACCATCGCGGTGCTGCTGCGGAACACGCTGGTTGCCGCGCACCGCCACGCCGGCATGGACGCGCCCGAGGGGCTCTAAGCCTCTAGTGCAGCTCGCGGATCGGGTCGGTGCCGTCCCAGCCTTGCGCTGCGGCGGCGACGAAGTCGTAGAAGCCGGTGAGCTGCGCCGTCGGTTCGTACAGTTCGAGCTTGTGGCCGAGGCTGTCCCGCGTATCGACATAGGCGAAAGTGGTGCCGGTGACGGTCATCATGAGCTGCGCGAGCGGCGCGCCTTGGTCCGCGAAGTGCGCAATCGCTGCCTCCAGATCGTCGACGAAAAGCGCCGCATGATGCAGACCTTCCCGGCCCGAGCCGAACGGGAACATGTCGTGCAACCCGCTGTCGTCCGGATTGTGTTGCACCACCAGCTGGACCATCACGCTGCCCCATTGGCCATAGGCGCTGGAGTGGTCGAAGGGCCGCGCAATCCCGCGATGCTGTGAGGACGACAGCGCGATATGGCGCAGCACGAAGAACGGGCCCGAGCCGAACAGGCGGTGGTGCGATGCCGCGGCTGCCTCAAGGTCGTTCACCTTGTAGGCCAGTTGGCGCACGGGCAACACGTCAGTTGACCGCCCGGTCCCTGCCCACCCAATAGGGCGCGCGCAGTTCGCGCCGCAGGATCTTGCCCGAAGGGTTGCGCGGCAGGGCGGGGATGAAGTCGACCGATTTGGGGCACTTGTATCCCGCGATCAGCGTGCGGGCGTGGGCGATCAATTCGGACTCGGTGAGTTCCTCGCCGTTCTTCACGACCACGCAGGCCTTGACCGCCTCGCCCCATTTGGGGTCGGGCACGCCAATTACCGCAACGTCCGCGACCTTGGGGTGGGAATAGAGCGCGTTCTCGACCTCGGCCGGGTAGACGTTCTCGCCGCCCGAGATGATCATGTCCTTCACCCGGTCGTGGATGTAGAGGTAGCCGTCCTCGTCGACGTAGCCCGCGTCGCCGGTGCGCAGCCAGCCCTCGACATCGATGGTCGAGGCGGTGGCGTCGGGGTTGTTCCAGTACCCGCGCATGTTCTTGTTCGAGCGTGTCGCGATCTCGCCCACGGTGCCGGTCGGGACGAGATTGCCCGCTTCGTCGATGATCTTGATCTCGACGCCCGCGAGCGGTTTGCCGACGGAGCGCATCCTCGGCGAGCCCTCGGGTACGTGGTCCTCGGGGTCGAGCGCGACGATCGTGCCGCTGGTCTCGGTCATGCCGTACATCTGCACGAAGCCGCAGCCGATCACGCGCATCGCCTCGCGCATCAGCTCCAGCGGGATCGGGGAGGCGCCGTAGGTGATGTATTTGAGACGACTGAAATCGGTCTCGGCGACGCGCGGGTGATTCAGCAGGATCTGGATCGCTGCGGGTACGAGGAAGATCTTCGAGATGTTGAAATTGGCGATCAGGTCGAGCGCCTTGGTGGGGTCATACTCGGGGATGACGATCGAGTTCGTCCCTGCGACCATTGTGCCGATGCCGGTGCCCGTGCCCGAGATGTGGAAGCACGGCATGGCGAGCAGGGTGACATCGCCCGGGATCGGCTCCTGCCATGTGCGCATTTCCTCGCCGCTTGCGGTCGCATCGCGGCTGGAGAGGATCGAACCGTGGGACATCACCGCGCCCTTGGGCTTGCCGGTGGTGCCGGAGGTATAGAGCTGGAGCGCGTCGTCGCCGGCGCGCACGCGGTGGGCGGGCGGCGTCGCGGCGAAGCCGTCGCGCCAGGTGCGGTAGTCGGTGCCCGGGTAGTCGGGGGCGTCGATGCCGATCACCTGATCGATGCGGGTTGCTTCGGCGCGGGCTGCGGTCAGGGCTTCTGCAAAGCCCTCGCCGACGAACACCACACGCGCTTCGCAATTGTCGAGGATGTAGGCGACCTCGGGCGGGGCGAGGCGCCAGTTGACCGGGGTCATCACCGCGCCGATCCGCGCCGCGCCGAGGAAGGCCTCGAAGTAGAGCGGGTGGTTCTTGCCGAGGAACGCGACGCGATCGCCCGGCTTCACGCCGAGCGCGGTAAGGCCGTTCGCCACCCGGTTCGCACCCTCGTCGAGTTCGGCGAAGCTGATTTCTTCGGTGCCGAAGGTGAAGGCGATGATGCCGCCCTGCGTTTGCGCGTGCTCGCGCACAACGTCACAGAAGGACTCCGCTGCCAATGCTGTGTTTTCTCCCATGCCCAGGGAAATAGACCCGCCGCGTGCGGCTGTCATTGGCACAATTCATAGCGGCGCGCGGGCGAGGGCGCGGTAGGGTGGGGCATGGATATTCCCGCAGGCTTCGAACCGGCCGACTTCACCCCCGGCTTTCTCGATCATGGCGGGCCCTACTATCTGGGCCCCGCAGTCGAGGGCGTACAGGTCGTGGGCCTGATGATATGCCCGCACCACATCAACTATCAGGACGCAGCGCATGGCGGGGTGATCTCGACCTTTGCCGACGTGGCGCTGAGCCATGCGGTGTTCGACGCCGAGCGCCCGCGGCTTACGCCTTCCACGGTGACGCTTACGGTGAATTACCTCAGCGGCGCGCGGCTCGGCAATTGGCTCGAGGCGAGGGTGCGGATCGACCGGCTGGGTGGGCGCACGGCCTATACGTCAGGCGGCATCTGGCGCGGCGATGAGCAGATTGCGACGATGTCGGGCGTCTTCGCCTTCAAGCGGCCCTAGCCGAGCCACTGCCTCACCGCCGCCGTCGAGGGGTCGCGCTCGTCGTGATAGCCCGCCGCGCCCTCCGGGGTGTCGGAGAGGTCCACGCCTTCGACCACCCTGAACTCGCGCCAGTCATAGAGCCCCGTGCGCTGTGCGATGCGCCATTCACCGCCGCGCTTCTCGAAGCGGTCCACGTATCGCCCCGCGACGATGGCCGAGTAGATCACGCCCTTGTCGGGGAACACCGCCGCCAAGGAGTAGCCGGGGGGGATGGTGTGCATCGCGGTCATATAGGTTTCGGTGTGGCATACGGCCTCGCCCTCGAAGCCGAAGATCGTCTGGCCGAGCTGGTGCTGGGTGGCGAGGCATGGATCGATCACCGCCCGCGCCTGCTCCACGAAGCCGCGCCAGTCGCCCTCGATCGTGCCGAACCGGAAGGTGGCATCGGCATGGAACAATCGCTCCATCATGCCCCAGCTGCGCCGGTCGATGGCATGGGCATAGGCGGCGAGCAGGTCGCGGATGGCTTCGCGGTCTTCGAGCGTTCCTGTCATCCTTCCAGCTCCACGATCACCTTGCCGATATTGCCGCCCGTGAACAGCTTGGCATAGGCGCCCAGCGTGTTCTCGAGCCCGTGCGTGACGTCATAGGGCATCACCAGTTCGCCGCCTTCCGTCCAGTCGCGCAGGCGGCGGGTGAGGGCGGGGCCTTCGTGCATGAAGTCGGGCGAGAAAAAGCCCTCGATCCTCAGGCGCCGCATCAGCACCTGGTCGAACTCCTTCGGCGCGGTGCGGGTGCCCCCGGTGTAGTCCGCCAGGAGCCCGCATACCGCTACCCGGCCATAATGGTTCATGCGGGTGAGCACCTGATCCAGCAGACCACCGCCGACATTGTCGAAATAGACGTCGAAACCGCCTGCTGCGTCGAGCTGCGCGCCCACATCAGCCGCCTTGTAATCCACCGCTCCGGCAATCCCGAGATCGCCAGTCAGATAGGCGCACTTCGCCGCCCCGCCCGCGATGCCCCACGCCTCGCAGCCAAGCAGCTTGGCGATCTGGACCGCGAGGATACCCGTCGCCCCTGCGGCAGCGGAGACCAGCACCCGCTCGCCGGGCTTGGCCGCGCCGGTCTGTTCGATGCCCCACAGCGCGGTCCACCCGTTCATGCCGAGCGGCCCGAACCATGCGCGGCGGTCGGCGACGGAGGGATCGAGCAGCAGCGCGCCCGACATCACTGCATCGACAGTCGAAACATCAGACCACTGCCCGAAGGCGCGCACCAGATCTCCGACAGCAAAACCCTCGGCGCGGGTCTCGATCACCTCGCCGAGCACCAGCCCGGTCATCGCCCCGCCCACCGGGAGCGGCGGCTGGTAGCCGTCCTCCCGGTCGGAGAGCCACATCCGGGTTCCGGCGTCCATCGACAGGTGGGTGTTGCGGATGCGGATCTCGCCCTCGGCAAGGGGGGCGAGCGGGGCCTCCACAAGCTCCAACGCAGCGGCGAAATCGGTCCCCTCGGGGCGGCGCGCGATGCGCCAGAAGCGGTTGTCCATGCCTCCACTGTCCGGCCCGCGCGCCGCTACGGCAACCCCGTCTTTTTGTCAGGGTCCGGAAGGCCGCCAGCTATCACTTTGGCGCGGTGCGCCGCTGCGGGGTGGTTCCTACTCTCATGCACAAACCACAAGAGGGAGAGAACTTCATGGCACTCATCACAGTGATCGGCGCGAGCGGGAGGCAGGGCCTTGCGCAGGTGCGCCAGGCACTCGCCGCCGGCTATGACGTGCGCGCGATCTCGCGCCGGGCGGACGCGCTGGAGGGCGCTCCGATCGATGGGGTGGAGAAGGTCGAGGTGCGCTCCATGGACCTCTACGACACATCCACCTTCGCCGATGCGCTCGAGGGTTCGGACTACATCTTCTACACCCACCCGCTTCAGGCCCGTGCCGACCGCGCTTACCTGATCGGTGAAGTTGGGAAAGCTGCGGCTCACGCCAACGTCAAACGCGTCGTCTGGAACACCTCCAGCTGGATCCCGGACAAGCCCGGCGACCCCTTCACCTATGGCGAAAACACCAAGGGTATCAACGCCCTGTGGCGCTCGGGCGCGCCGGGGACGGTGTTCGGTTCGGTGCTATTCATGGACAACTTGCTGACCAACTGGGCACGCCCCTTCATCGTGGGCGAGGGCCGCTACGTGTACCCGCACAACCCCGATCTGCAGGCCAACTGGATCAGCCTCGACGACGTGGCGAAGTTCATGCTGGCGAGCCTCGAGCGGCCCGACATGGAGGGCGCCTGGCTCAATATCGGCGGACCGGAGCGGATGGTCGGCAAGCAGGTTTCGGAGTGCCTCAGCCAGGCTTTAGGCAAGGAAATCAAGTACGATCCCTGCACCCCGGAGGAGTTCGGCCGCTACCTCGTCGAGGCGGCTGGGGACACCATGCCGGCCGAAATGCGCGCCGATTTCGCCAAGGGGATCGAGGCCTTCTACGACTACAACAACAACGCCCCGACCAAGCCCTTCGCGGTCGACATGGACCATGTTTACGAGCGATTCCCGGAGCTTGAGGGCAAGCTTGAACCGATGAGTGCCTGGACCAAGCGGCAGGAATGGGGCGAGACCAACTACCGCCCGGCGTTCGGCTAGGACCATGAGCGAACAGCGCGCGGCGAATATTGCGCTCGTCACGCGGTATTACGAGGCATTGGCGGCGGGCGACTTCGACACGCTCGCCGCTTTGCATTCGGATGACGTGGTGTTCAACCTTGTCGGCACTACCCCCGTTTCGGGGCGCTGGGAGGGCAAGGCGGAGTGCTTCGGGCCTGTCGTGGCGGACGGCGTGATCGGCAAGCTGGTCGCAGAAACTATCCGCTTTTCAAGGCAATGGCGGATCATGTGCGCCGACGAGAACCGCGTGGTAGGCATCATGCACGGCGGCGGGATGGGCACCAACGGCCACGAATATCTCCAGACCTATTGCCAGGTGCTGACCATCCGCGACGGGCTGATCGCGGAGCTTCACGAGTTCTTCGATACCGCGCTGGTGGAGCTGGCGCTCAATGACAACCCGACCATCAAGGGGCCGAGCGTTCCGGTTCGGCCGTTTGCGTTCTGAGACCCCGGAATGGCGATGTTTCTGCTGCGCAGACTAATGTTCCACGTGAAACACCGTTGCAGGCGGGAGTCTGGAGGGTGCCTAAACGCGTCTGGAGGGGGTCTAAAACGGGCTAGAGGGGGTCTGGAAGGGGTCTAGCGGGGGTCTGAAACGTCCAACTTCACCATCGTCGCCCCCGCGAAGGCGCAGGGCCCATTGGACTTTGATGCTATGCGCACCCTTGGATGGGCCCCTGCCTGCGCAGGGGCGACGGTGTAGAGCAGATCGACTGCGAAGCGGTCGCAAGGCCGACTGGCCGCCCGCAGCGGGCGCAGGTTTGCTGCGCGTCTAGCGAGGAGGAGGGCGCGGAGGCGCCCTCCCAGACTACTCAGCCGCCTGCCGCTGTTCCTGCGCAAAGATCGCCACCAGCTCGTCGTCGCTCGCGTTCACGAGGCGCTCGACCCAGCCGTGGAAGACCTGTCCGCCCTTCTCGTTGCGGCCGAACAGCACCTCTTTCATCAGCCCCGAGGCCAAAGCCTGCTGCTGACGCTTGCCGGTCGCGTAATCCTCGTCGCGCACCACGATTTCGAGGAAGTTGAACTGGTCGTGCGCCGCCTGCACCTGTTCGGGCGTTTCGGGCTGGTTCTCCATGACGAAGAACTGCGTCGTGAAGCTCGTCCCCACCGCGTCGCCCGGGAACAGCTGGCTGATCATCGCCCCGCGCTGACCGCCGCCGTAGAAGCTGGCGATCGAGATGTGCGGGAAGATCGTCCACACGCCCTGCACCAGCACGTCCTGGGGCAGCTCGTCATCGGCCATCACCGACAGGTCCATCTGCTGGTCGTCCTCGCCCGAAACCTTGATCGCGAACTGCGAGGGGGTCGAGAGGCGCTGGTGCGGGCCGAAGGCAAAGTAGTTGGCGCGGTTGTAGAAGTCCGCCCCGAAGGTGTCCTTGTGCAGCACCGGCAGGTGGTAGAAATCGAGATAGCCGTCATAGGCCGTCTTCCAGTTCGGCCCCTCCAGCGTGCGCTGGGCAAACAGCGTCCAGCCTTCGAACTCGAAGGCCTTGAGAAGCGCGTCGAAGCCGCACAGGTAATCGGCGATCGACAGCTTGGATGCGGGATCGAGCGTCACCCAGATCAGGCCCGCGTTCTCGTAGACCGGGAACTTGGTCAGGCAATGCTGGCTCTTGTCGATCGCGCCGAAATCCTTGGGGCTGGCGACGCCGATCAGGTCGCCGTCGGCCTTGAAGGTCCAGCCGTGATAGCCGCAGGTGAAGCGGCTGGCATTGCCGCAGCCCGCCGCCAGCGGGTTGCCGCGGTGGGTGCACATATTGAGAAAGGCGCCCATGCTGCCGTCCTTCTGGCGGCTGAGCAGCAGCGGCACGCCGCAGATGTTCATCGCCTTGAAGTCGCCGGGATTGGGCAGCTCGCAACTGGGCGCGACCATCAACGGCAGGCGGCGGAAGATCTGGTGCTTCTCGCGCTCGAACACCGCCTGGTCGGTGTAGGCGGCGGCGGGAACGCGCACGACATCGTCGGCATATTCCATCGTGTCGGCCGCGCCGTGGGCGACCAGGTTACGGGTCATTTCGACCAGCGTTTCGCGTGTCATGGTATTCCTCTCCCGGATGTAGGGGGTTTCTGCGCCCCGTGCGCGGGCGGGGCAATTGGCACTTTTGTGCGCCTCAAATGAGAAGGGCGGGCTCTTGCGAGCCCGCCCTCCCTTGTTTCGCGTCTGATCGAGCGATCAGAACTTGAAGGTCGTCTGCACGTAGAGCTGACGGCCGCGGTTCATCGAAACCACCGAGTCGTCGCCGCGCGGGATGCCGAAGCCGCCAGCGCCGCCCGGCGGCAGGAACGGACGGCCGCCCGAAGTAACCACGTAGGTCTCGTCGGTGAGGTTGGTGCCGATCAGCGACACCTTCCAGTTGCCGTCCGGATGGCCGATCGAGATGTTGGCGTCGAAGGTGACGTAGCTGCCCTGCTTGTAGTCGTCGAAGGCCTGCTGGTCGGCGTAGTAGCTGCCCGAGTAGAGCATGTTGCCGCCTAGGAAGATGCCGAGGCCGTCATTGATCGGCGCTTCGTAGTCGAAGGACACGTTGCCCGAGAACTTCGGAGCGCGCGGTGCGTCGCGGCCCTTGATGTTGATGCCCGCCGCGGACACGAAGTCCTTGGTGAACTTGGCATCGAGGTAACCGGCATTGGCCGCAAAGCTCAGGCCGCTCACCGGCGAGCGCCAGCGGGTTTCAAGGTCGAAGCCCTGCGAAGTCAGCTGACCGGCATTCAGCGTGATGAACTGGATGGTCACCGCGTTGAAGTTCTGCACCTGCAGATCGTCGACGATATACTTGTAGGCAGTGCCGTTGATCGTCAGGCGACGGTTGTTGAATTGCGTGCGGAAGCCGACTTCGCCGCCGCGGGTGCTTTCCGACCCGTAGATCAGCGACGAGAAGTTACCCGACAGTGCCGCCTGGCTGAGGCTGTTCGAGGGAAGGGCCGAGTTGTCGATCCCGCCGCTCTTGAAGCCGGTACGGAAGGCACCGAAGATGTTGAAGTCCGGGTTGACCTGATACTTCAGCGTGATTTCAGGCGAGATGTTGTTGTCGCTGAAGCGGATCGGACCGGAGTTGAAGCCCGGACGCACGAAGCCGGGGCCCTGCAGGAAGCCGTGGAGGTACGGCACCGTGATGACCTGCGTCTTCTTTTCGTGCGTGTAGCGCGCACCGGCGGTCAGCTCGACCTTGTCGCTGAGGTTGAAGATCAACGAACCGAACAGCGAGGTGGCCTTGGTGTCGGTGACGTGGGTCTTGTCCCAGTCGTAGGTGTTGCCGGTGGTCGGATCGGGCGCGATCAGCGAGATGTTGACGGCCTGTTGCGAGGTGTCGAACACGAAGGTGCGCTTTTCGTAGAACGCGCCGAGCATGAAGTTGACGAGCCCGTCGTAGTCCGACGCCAGGCGGAGTTCCTGGGTGAACTGCTTGAGCTTGTTGTTCGGGTCCGAACAGCCCGTGCCCTGCGCGCGGCCCGGGGTGTTGGTCGCGGCGAGCGCCGGAGCGTTCGCGGCGAGGAAGCCGGGGTTGTTGGTGGCATTGCCGATCGGCGAGAATGCCGGCCCGAGGCCGCCGTAACCGTAGCAGTCGAAGTCGACCGCATCCATGTTCACGTAGCCGGTCGTCGACGTCAGCCGGAGATTGTCGGTCAGGTCGGCGTTGGCGAGCAGGCGGCCGAACCAGATGTCGGACTGGCTGAACGGCACGCCGTTGCGGCCAGCCGCAGCCGAGGGGCCGGGAACCTTGGCCGAAAGCGCCGGTGCGCCATCGGGGATGAAGAACTTCTTGTCCTTGATGTTGCAGTCGTAGCCCGCCGGGATGGCGACCACGCCCTGCAGCAGCCACACGGGGTCGGCCACGCCGTTCGCGCCGCAATAGACGTCCGAGTGCTGGATCGCGCCGTCACCCTCGGTGTGGGTGTACTGCGCCTTGAGGTTGGCGCTGAAGGTCGCGCTCGGCTCCCAGGCGAGGGTGGCGCGGCCGATGAAGCTCGACTGGCCGCGATAGCGTCCGTTGCCCGAGGGCAGGTTGTCCTGCAGCTGGATGAAGCGGCTGATGTCGTTGTACTGCGCCGCGACACGGAAGCCGAGCGTCGGGCTCAGCGGGCCCGAGATGTAGCCGCTGGTGAGGTAGCCGTGCTCTTCGAACTCGTAGTTGGCGGTGCCGCCGATTTCGAGCTTGGAGGTCGGATCCGCGCTCTGGATCGCGAACACGCCGGCGGTCGCCGACTTGCCGAAGTAGAGCGCCTGCGGGCCCTTGAGCACGTCGACCTGCTTCACATCGAAGAAGCCGGTCTGCACAAGGCGCATGGTCGAGACCTGCACACCGTCGAAGTCGAAGGCCACGGCGCTGTCGAAGGATGCCGAGATGTTCGACGAGCCGACACCGCGCAAGCTGAGCTGGCCGCCCGAACCCGAACCGCCGACCTGCACCTGCAGCGAAGGCACGCGGCTGGTGAGCGAGGCGACGTTGTTGTTGACGTAGTTGTTGAGCGTCTCGCCGCTCACCGAGGTTATCGTGACGGGAACTTCCTGTAGGGATTCGCTCTGGCGGCGGGCCTGCACGATGATGACGTTGTCGTCCGGTTCAGGCGCATCGGCGCTGGCGCCGGCATCCTGCGCGAAGGCGGCGCTCGGCATCACGGCGAGGCTGGTCAGCGCCGCTCCGCAAAGCAAGGCGCGCCGGCTGTTGGTCGCAAATCGGGCACGAAATGTATTCATGATCCACTCTCCCCTGTAGGCCGCGGCTCTCCCGCGTACCCGGTTATCCCCTTCCCGGTGGCGCTTCTCTTTTGCGCCTTCCGGTATGGCGTCCGGTGTATGTTGCAGCCGGATTGGCGCCATCCGCAAAAGCGATAGTGAGCCCGCCAAACTGCGACAAAAACGCAACATCGCCGCCGAAAGCGCGATGCCGTAACGTCACTCTGCGGCCTCGCGCGCCTGTTCTGTTTCCATTTGTGCAACGCGCGGATCGTTGGGCCAGACCCACTCCGCCCCGATCACCGGCTCGACTTTGAGATGATCCGGAACATTCTCGGCCCCGATCATCCGGTCGAGGCTCTGGTGGAACGAGTAGATCCGCGCCTCCTGATAAGACAGCGGCACCGAACGGAACGCCGAGCCCTGCATCGACTGCTGGATCGCCTCGCCGAACTGCGTGTCCTCGAGGATGATCGGGCTCATCTGTCGCCCGTTGGGCTGGCTCGCATCCGGCACCGTCCAGAGGTCGGGCGCAGGCTCGTCCCCCCAATCGAGCGCCATCGTCACTAGCTCCAGCCGCGTCGTGCCCAGCCCGGTCGGCCAGAACACCAGCGGCGGCACGAAGTAGTTGCTCAGCGGCGAGACCCAGTTAGGGAACAGCGTGTAGCTCTGCGTGCAGGTGCGCCCCAGCTCGCCGACGCTTTCGATCTGCTGCCAGCCCGCCGGACTATCGATCGCCCGCACGTGCTCGCGGTCGGTGGTGCGCGGCGCCGGGGCGAGCATTCGCGCGTGGCCGTTGGGATAGATGGTGTTGAGGTTGCGCGCCGGGTCGACCAGCGGGGCGACGGTGTTGGGGTGTATGAAGGGCACATGGTAGACCTCCATGTTGGCCTCCATCGCGACCTTCCAGTTGCAGTTGAGGTCGAAGGAGTGCCGCGCGGCCAGCTTGATGCGGTCGAAGGCGAATTCCTCCCACTCGCGCGCCAGTGGCCCGAGCCAGTCGAGCAGCGACATCGCGTCCATGTCGAAGTTGATGTAGATGATCTTGCCGAACAGCTCGCACCTGACCGGCAGCAGCCCGCGGCAGCTCATGTCGAAATCGGCCGGAAAGTCGCGCCGCTCGGGCACGCCCACCAAGCTCCCGTCGGTCTTGTAGGTCCAGTTGTGATAGCCGCACATCAGGCGCGAGGACTTGCCGCGATCTTCGGTCACCACCGGTGCGCCCCTATGGCGGCAGGTGTTGTGGAAGGCGCGCACCACGCCGTCCATGCCGTGGACGATGACGATCGGATCGCCCGCATTGTGCCAGCGCATATAGCAGCCGGGTTCCGGGATCTCGTCGAGATGCCCTGCAAACAGCCACGACTTGCGGAACACGTGTTGCTGTTCGAGCGCGAAGTATTCCGGCGAGGTGTAGCGCCCCGCAGGCATATCGGGGAGACGCGGGAAACCTTCGGGCGGCGCGGTGCGTGTGCCTTCCCATTCCATCAGCGCCTTCAGCTGCGCGACTTCGCTTGCGTCCATCATGATCGCCACTCCCTCGGGCCGGGACAATACAGCGCGCGCCTTCCGTAGCGTCCTCGCGCTTTCGACAGTGGTTTGGCTTGGCCCCTCCGATAGGCTGGCCCCAACAAACACAAGCTTTTGGGAGAGAGCAGCATGGCGGGACGGGTAGCGGGCAGGATTGCGCTCGTGACAGGCGGGGCGATGGGTCTGGGCAAGGCCGATTGCGAGGTTCTGGCGCGTGAAGGGGCGACGGTGATCGTCACCGACCGCGATGCCGAGCTGGCGCACAAGGTGGCCGATGCGATCGGCGGCGATGCGATGGCGCTCGATGTTACCGACGAGGCCCAATGGGCCGAGGTGATCCGCGCTGTGAAGGAACGCCACGGCGGGCTCGACATCCTTGTCAACAACGCGGGCAACGTCATCTTCGAAAGCATCGAGGAATGCTCGACCGCGCATTTCCGCCTGCATCTCGACATTCACGTGATGGGCACCTTCTTCGGGTGCAAGCACGCGCTGCCGCTGATGAAGAACCGCCACCTGACGGTCGGCGGGGGCGGGTCCTCGATCATCAACATGGCCTCGACCGCGGCGCTGATGGGCTATGGCAACATCCCCGCCTACGCGGCGTCCAAGGCGGCAATTGCGGGGATGACCCGCAGCCTTGCCGTCGATTTTCAGGACAAGGGTTACGGCGTGCGGGTCAACGCGCTCGCGCCCGGCGGGATCGAGACACCGATGGTGATGGGCATTTCGGGCCGCGGCGGCACGACGCCGATGGAAATCCCCGAGGGGCCGCTTGCCGCCGATGCGCTTGGGTCTCCCAAGGACGTGGCGGGCTGCGTGCTGTTCCTCGCGTCCGACGAAGCGCGCTTCCTCAACGGCCTGACGATCCCGGTGGACAATGGCCTCTACGCCCGGCCCCATCACTGATACCGCGCAACCGGGCGCATACCGTTGGTATGTGCTCGGCCTGCTGACGCTGACGAGCGCGTTCAGCGTCGCCGACCGGCTGGTGTTCGGCATCCTGGTGCAGGACATCAAGGCCGAGTTCGGCCTGTCCGACTTCCAGCTCGGCCTGCTGGGCGGGCTGGCCTTCTCGCTGATCTACGTGCTGGCAGGCTTCCCTGCCGCGCGGCTCGCCGACCGTTCGGTGAGGAAGAACATCGTCGCGGTCGCCATCGGCTTCTGGAGCCTGATGACCGCCGCTTGCGGCATGGCGACGGGCTTCTGGACGCTGTTCATGGCGCGCACCGGCGTGGGCGTGGGGGAGGGCTGCTCCGGCCCCTCCTCGCAGAGCGTCGTCGCCGATTACTTCACCCGCGGCGAGCTTGCCAAGGCGATGGGCTTCCTCACCATCGGCGCGAGCATGGGCACGGCGGGCGGGCTGATCATCGGCGGACAACTGGCCGAGATGTTCAACTGGCGCTGGGCCTTCATCCTGATGGGGATGCCGGGGCTACTGCTGGGCGGGATCATCTACCTCACCGTGCGCGAGCCGATGCGCGGGCGCTATGCCCCCGCTGGCACCGACATGACGCAGCTGCCGCTCGGCCAGACGATCCGCAGCCTGCTGACCAACCGCGTGTTCATGGGGCTGGCACTGGGCTGGGCGGTGCAGATCATGATCGGCTACGGCCTCGCCTTCTGGATGGCGGCGGTGATGCTGCGAACCTTCCCGATCTCGACCGGCGACGTGGGGCTGTATCTCGGCTTCACCTTCTTCCTCGGCGGCATTCCGGGGCCGATCCTCGGCGGCTATCTGACCCAGTGGCTGACCCGCCGCGACGAACGCTGGCGGGCGTGGCTGCCCGGCGTCGTCAGCCTCGGCTGCGTCGCTCCGCTGGCGCTGAGCCTGACGTCGAGCGACTTCACCATGTTTCTCGTGTGGTTCGGAGTGGCTTACGCGATCTACGTCGCCAGCCAGGCGGGCATCCTGTCGGGCGTGCAGGCGGCGGTCGAACCGGCGAGCCGGGGCTTCGCGGTCGCCATCGCGCTGTTCTTCAACAACCTCATCGGCCAGACCTTGGGGCTCGGTGTGATCGGCGCGCTCAGCGACAACCTCAAGGCGACGCAGGGCGACAGCGCGCTAGCGGTGGCGGTCTTCGGGGTGTGTCTGGCTGCGGGGATCGCCTCGATGGCGATCTTCGCATGGACCGCGGCGCAGATGGGGCCGAGCGGCTATCTGGAGAAGATGCGCGGCGATTAGAAGTCCGGCCTAAAAACCGGGATGAATCGACATCGCCGCGCCGTCGACCAGCATTTCGGCTCCCGTCATGAAGGGGCACTCGTCACTGGCAAGGAAGGCAATCGCCGCCGCCGTCTCGGACGGATCGGCAAGGCGGTTCAGCGGCGAGGTCTTCGCCACCGCCGCGATCAGGCCGGGCATGGTGACCTCCGCCGCATCGAGGATACCGGTGTGCGTCGCGCCCGGAATCACGGTGTTGCAGCGGATCGCCAACCCTGCCTTCGCGCACCACGTCGCGACCGACTTCGACAGCACCCGCACCGCGCCCTTGCTCGCTGAATAGCCGACGTCGGTCGGTAGCGGGGCGATCGCGGTGGTCGAGGCGATGTTGACGATGGCTCCCTTGGCGCCGCCGGGGTTCTCGCGCATCGCCGCGATGGCCGCGCGGCAGCCCGCCATCGTGCCGGTAAGATTGACCGCGAGAACCTTGTCCCACGCGGCGAACATCGCCTCGTCATCGAGATCGCCGATGCCTGCGCCCGAGACCATCCCGGCATTGTTGACCAGAATGTCGAGCCGCCCGAAGGCCTCGACGGCGCGGGCGACAATCTGCGGCCATAGCGCACGGTCCGAGACGTCCTGCTGCGCGAACTTCGCGCCCACCTCGTCGCACAGGGCTTGGCCCCGCACTCCATCGAGATCGGTGCCCAGCACCCGCGCTCCATCAGCGACGAAGCGCCGCACGGTCGCCGCCCCGATCCCGCTCGCGCAGCCGGTGACGATCGCGACCTTGCCGGAGAGATCGGGCATTTACTCGGCCTCTTTCCAGACCGCCGCACAAGGGCGCTGGTTATGCGTCGCGACGAAGCGCGCGAGGTTGTCCGTCCCTTGCGGAAGCTTCCACCCCACGGTGAAGCCGAAATTGGCAAAGGCGAACATGATGAGGTCGGCAAAGGTGAAGCGGCCCAGCGCGATGTGATCGCTGTCGCCGAGGAAGCCGTCGAACAGCCGCCACTTCTCGTCCGCCATCGCGAAGATCTCCGCGCCGGCGCCTTCCGAGAGCACGCTCATGCGCGGCTCGAACATCGGGCGACCGATGGTGGCGCGGAAGCCCATCGTCATCGGCACGACCACCTCCTGATCGAACAATCGCGTCCACTTGCGGACCGTGGCGCGCTCGAGGGGCGTGGTGCCGAACAGGTTGGGCTCGGGATGCAGCTCCTCGACATATTCGCAGATCGGCCAGCTTTCGGTGAGGCAGGTGCCGTCATCCAGCTCCAGCGTCGGCGTGGTGCCCAGCGGATTGCGCGCGACGTAGCCCGCGTCCGTCCGGTTCGCGCCGGAGATGATGTCGTAATGCACGCGGGTGAAGTCGCGCCCCTCGACCAGTCCCTTCTCGGTCATGAACATCCGCACGAGGCGGGGATTGGGGCCGAGGCTGGAATGGAGCGTGGTCATGTGTCTCTCCCGATAAGGTTTTGCGGAAGGTTCTAGGGGCGCGAGGGCGAGCCGTCGCCCTCATAAATGCGCTAGTCGCCGCAGGAATATTGCTTGCGCAGCGGCACTGTGTTGCGCCAGTAATGCACCATGGATCACACGCCCGCCTTTCACCCCGCCACGCCGCCGATCGCGGAGGAGGCAGAGCTGACCAGGCTCCACCCCAATTACGCCAAGGCGCTCAGGGTCCGCACCACCATCACGGCGATCCCCTTCCTCGTCGGCGCGCTGGTGGCGGAAGGGGTGCTTCGGGCCAATGATTGGCTGGTCCCCGGGGTGGTCGCCGGGCCGGTGCTGCTGGTCGCCATCCTGCTGATCCTGCGCATCCCGCAGCGCCGCTATGGCGCGCGCGGCTACCAGATGAGCGCCGACCGCCTGCGCGTGGTGCGCGGGCTCTTGTTCCGTTCGGACACGGTGGTGCCCTTCGGCCGGGTGCAGCACATCGATGTCGATCAGGGCCCGCTCGACCGCTTCTTCGGCATCGCCACGCTGACGCTGCACACTGCGGGCAACCACAATGCCTCCGTCTCGCTCCCCGGCCTCGGCGAGGACCTTGCGCGCGAGATGCGCGAGGATATCCGCGCCCATATCCGCCGCGAGACGATGTGAGCGACAATCCGGTGATCGAGCCGCAGCGCACCGCGCCGCTCAGCGTGGCGCTGGGCGCGCTGGCGGCCGGGCGCGGTGCGATCATCTCGGCCGCGGCGATCGCCTTTTCCGGCATCGGGCGGGGCGAGCGGATATGGATCGCGCTCGGCGTCGGCATTGCCGCGCTGGTGATCGGCGGGGCGACTGCCTTCGTCAAATGGCGGCGGCTCACCTACACGGTCGGCGAACAGGACATCCGCGTCGAAAGCGGGGTGCTGAGCCGCTCGGCCCGCTCGGTGCCCTACGAGCGCATTCAGGACGTCAGCCTCGAGGCGACGCTGCTGCCGCGCCTGTTCGGCCTTGTCGCGGTCAAGCTGGAGACCGGCGCGGGCGCGGGCGAGGACATGGCGCTCCAATACCTCACCACCGCGCAGGGCGAGGCGCTGCGCCAGCTGGTGCGCGAGCGCCGCGACGAGGAGCAGGCCGCTGCGGCGAGCGCCGATCCCGCCACATCGCCCACGCCCGATACAGACGAGGGCGAGGTGCTCTACGCCCTCACCCCGGGCCGGCTCTTCACCTTCGGCCTGTTCGAGTTTTCGCTCGCGGTCTTCGCGGTGCTGGGCGGGATGCTGCAATATGTCGACAACGTTACCTCGATCGACGTGTGGAATGTCGACCTGTGGCGGCGCTGGCTGGCCGAGCAGGGCAGCACGGTCGCGCATCTCGGGCCCTATGTGCAGGCGGCGGGCGCGGCGGCAGGTTTGGTCGGCCTGATGATCATCGGCGTTGCGACCGGCGTCGTGCGCACCTTCTTGCGCGACTGGGGCTTCACCCTGACCCGGTCGCTACGCGGGTTCCGCCGCCAGCGGGGCCTTCTCACCCGCACCGATGTCGTGATGCCCGCGCACCGCGTACAGGGGCTGGTGATCGGCACCGGGCTGGTGCGGTACCGCTTCGGCTGGCGTTCCCTGAGTTTCGTCAGCCTCGCGCAGGATGCGGCGGGCGAGAGCCACGTGGTCGCGCCCTTCGCCAAGCTGGAGGAAATCGACCGGATCGCCTCATCTGCAGGTTTCCGCCTGCCCGATGATAGCACCGCATGGCACCGCGCCAGCACAAACCAGCGCACCGACAAGATGATTCTCGATGGCGCGATGTTCGCGATCTGGGCGATTCCGGCGGCGATTTTCCTGCCCTTCGGCCTGTTCCTCATCCCGCTCGGGATGGCGGTAATTGCGGTGGGTGCGAACCTCTATGCCTGGGAGTTCCGGCGCGATGCGATCGACGCCGCCCAGGTCTATGGCAGCCACGGCTTCCTTTCGCCGACCCTCCAGATCGCGACGCGGCTGAAGCTGCACTCCGTGGAGATCGCGCAGGGGCCGATTGCCCAGCGGCGCGGCTATGCGACGGTGCATCTGGGGCTCGCGGGCGGCATTTTCGAGATGCATGGCGTGCCGGTCGAGAATGCCCGTGCCATGCGCGCGGCTGTGCTCGAAACTATCGCCGGAACCGACTACTCGCGGCTGGATGCGCCGCTGGGTGAGGCTGAGGATCAGGCCTTGAGCGAGGACCAGCCGGGGTTCTCGCCGAACTTTTTGGCGACGTAGGAGCAATCGGGGCGGATCAGGAAACCCTGCCGCTCTGCATCCTCGACCAGCCTGTCGACCAGAGCGCCAGCGACCCCGCGTCCGCCGATTTCCCGCGGGACGATGGTGTGCGCTGCGGCCCGCACTTCTTTGCCGTCCTTTTCGCCGCCGGCTTCCCATTCGAGGTAGCCCTGCTCCGCCGTGCCCTCGACAGCCGCGACATAGCGTCCGCCAGTGCCCTGCACGTGATGCGTGATTGTCACCTTTGCGCGATCATCGCTCATGTCTGTCTGCTCCCGCTTGTCACGCCGGAAAGTGCGGCTAGAGGCGAATGCCCATGACCTTGCTCAAACCCTTCCTGTCGGACAACGCCGCTGCCGTCCACCCCAAGCTGTGGGATGCGATGCGCAGCGCCGATCAACCGGACAACCCGTACGACGGGGACCGCTTCTCGGCCGAACTCGATGCACGCTTCACCGCGCTGTTCGGGCGGGAATGCGCCGCGCTGTGGGTGGCGACAGGGACGGCGGCGAACTGCCTCGCGCTCGCGACCATGTGCCAGCCCCACGGCGGGGTCGTCTGCCACCGCGAGGCGCATATCGAGGTCGACGAAGGCGGTGCGCCCGGCTTCTACCTCCACGGCGCCAAGCTGATGCACGCCGAGGGCGAGGGCGCGAAGCTTAGCCCTGAGGGCATCGCGGCGCTGATCGACCCGATCCGCAACGACGTCCATCAGGTGCAGCCCCACGCCATCGCGATCACGCAGGCGAGCGAATACGGGCGCACCTACACGCCTGACGAACTCGCTGCGCTGGGTTCCTTCGCCAAGGCGCGCAAGCTCGGCCTCCACATGGACGGCGCGCGGTTCGGCAATGCCGCAGCCTTCCTCGGCGGATCGGCCGAACAGGCAGCCCGCGCGGCGAGCGGCCCGGTCGACAGCCTCGCCTTCGGCTTCATCAAGAACGGCGGGATGGGGGCCGAGGCCGTGGTGCTGTTCGACCCCGAGCGCGCGATGGAAGTCCGCTATCGCCGCAAGCGCGCAGGCCACCTGCAATGCAAGGGGCGCTATCTCGCTGCGCAGATCCTCGCGATGCTCGACGGCGACCTGTGGCTCGCCAACGCGGGCCACGCCAATGCGGCGGCGCGGGAAGTGGCGGCGGGCTGCGCGGATCGCCTGCTCCACCCGGTCGAGGCGAACGAGTTGTTCGTGCACCTGACCGAATCCGAGCGCGCCGCGCTCAGGGCGCAGGACTTCGCTTTCTATGACTGGGGCGCCGAATCCGCCCGCTTCGTCACCGCATGGAACACCCGCACCGAGGATGCGGCCGCGCTCGGCAAGGCGATCGCCGCGCTATGAGCGGCGGTTCCGCGCCAGCCATGCTCAGCCCCCGGGTGCTGATCCCCTTCATGCTGACGGGGACGATATGGGGCTCGACATGGTTCGTCATCACCGGGCAGATTTCGGGCGTGCCCGCCGCATGGGGGGTGTTCTTCCGCTTCATGCTGGCGACGCCTGCCCTGTTCGCGCTGGCGGTGGTGATGGGCAACCGGCTGAAGCTCAACCGCGCCGAGCAGCTCCTGGCGCTCGGCGTCGGCATCGCGCAGTTCTCGGGCAACTTCCTGTTCGTCTACAACGCGGAGAGCCACATCACTTCCGGCATCGTCGCGGTGATGTTCGCGCTGCTGATGGTGCCCAACGCAATCTTCGCGCGGGTGTTCATCGGCGAGGCTGTGCAAGGCGGCTTCATCGGCGGGAGCCTCGTCGCCATCGCGGGCGTGTCGCTGCTGCTGGTGCATGAATGGAACGCCGCGCCTTTGGGAGGGAATGTCGGGCTCGGTATTGTGCTGGCGGTGTGCGGGATGCTCGCTGCCTCGATCGCCAACGTGGTGCAGGCCAACCCGACCGGGCGCGGGGTGCCGATGGTGAGCCTGCTCGCCTGGGCGATGCTCTACGGCACGATCTTCGATTTCGGCTTTGCGTTCCTGACGCTCGGGCCTCCGCAGGTGCCGACCGCGTGGCAGTTCTGGGCGGGGACGGCCTATCTTGCGATCATCGGTTCGGTGGTGACCTTCCCGCTGCACTACAATCTTGTGCGCGAGATCGGCGCGGGGCGGACGGCCTATAACGGGATTGTCACCGTCTGCGTGGCGATGTTGCTCTCGACCCTGTTCGAGGATTTCCGCTGGGACGCGCTGTCGGCCGGCGGCATGGGGCTGGCACTGCTGGGCATGGGGCTGGCGCTCAGGGCACGGCGCGTGAAGGCGGTGCAGGTGCAGCAGTCGGGCGCGCTCAGGCGCTGATCAGAGCAGGGCGGCGAGCCCTTCGACATAGGTCGGATACTTCGGCGCCCACCCCAGCACCCGCTTCGCCTTGCCGTTCGCGACGCGCCGGTTCTCCATGTAGAAGCCGCGCGCCATCTCGGAAAGGTTCGCTCCCTCCAGCGACTCCAGCGGCGGCAGGGGCAGGCCGAGCAAGCGGCAGGCGTGCTCGGTGACTGCGTTGCCACTACACGGCAGGTCGTCGCCGAGATTGTAGGCTCCTGCGGGCGCTTGCCTCTCCATAGCGGCGATGACCCCGCTGGCGATGTCATCGACATGGACGCGGCTGAAGACCTGATCCGGCAGGTCGATCCGCCTTGCCTTGCCCTCCTGTACGCGGTCGAGCGCAGAGCGCCCCGGGCCGTAAATACCCGGCAGGCGGAACACCCTTGCGCCCATCTCCAACCACGCCAGATCGGCCTCGGCCCGTGCATTGCGCCGGCCTTCTCCCGATTGCGCAATGGTCGGCGTCGCCTCGTCGACCCATGCGCCTTGGCGGTCGCCATAAACGCCGGTCGAGGACAGGTAGAACAGCGCCCCCCTTTTGTTGGCGCCTTGCAGCGCCGCGCCGTAGCTCTCCAGCACCGGATCACCGCCAGCCCGCTCGGGCGGCACGGAAGAAAGGATGTGCGTCGCCGCGCCAATCGCCGCCAGCACCGCGTCCTGATCGGCAAAGGCGATATCGCCCGCGCTGCCCGTCGCGCGCACCTGCCAGCCGCGCGCCCGCATCGCTTCGGCAATGCGCCCCGCCGTGTAGCCGAGGCCGAAGATCAGCAAATGCGACATGGGCCAAACCTAATCATTGGACCCTCGCGAGAATCAACCTAAATCGGCGCGCATGGACATCGCAACCACCCCCACCACGCCCGACGGCAACCCCGAAATCGCCGACGCCGCTCCCACGCCGCACGAGCCGCCGATGATCCGGCGCGAGGATTACCAGCCCTATCCCTGGGCCGTGCCGACCACCGATCTCGACTTCCGGCTGGGGCTGGAAGCGACCACCGTGACAGCGACGCTCACCCTCGAGCGCAACCCTGCCGCCGCTCCCTCCCACGAGGCGCGCCTTAACGGTGACAGCCTGACCGCGCAGAGCGTGACGGTCGATGGCGCGCCCGCCGAGTGGCGGATGGACGGCCCCGATCTCATCGTCACGCTCCCGGGCGAGCGCCACACCGTCACCATCGTCACGCAGATCGATCCGGGTGCCAACACCCAGCTGATGGGGCTCTATGCCTCGGGCGGAATGCTGTGCACCCAGTGCGAGTCGGAGGGCTTCCGCCGCATCACCTTCTTCCCCGATCGCCCCGATGTGCTCTCCACCTATCGCGTGCGGATGGAGGGCGACAAATCGGCCTTCCCGATCCTGCTGTGCAACGGCAACCGCACCGACGCGGGCGAGAATGCCGATGGCACCCACTGGGCCGAGTGGCACGATCCGTGGCCCAAGCCCTCCTACCTCTTCGCGTTGGTCGCGGGCGATCTGGTGGCGAACTCCAAGCCCTTCACCACCCGCTCGGGCCGCGTTTTCGAATGCAACGTCTGGGTGCGGCCTGAAGACCTCGCGCGCACCGACCATGCGCTCGAATCGCTCCATCGCTCGATGCAGTGGGACGAGGAAGTGTTCGGCCGCGAATACGATCTCGACCTCTACAACATCGTCGCCGTCTCCGACTTCAACATGGGGGCGATGGAGAACAAGGGCCTCAACGTCTTCAACACGAAGTACGTGCTGGCCGACCCCGACACTGCGACCGACGCTGATTTCGACGCAGTCGAGGGCGTGATCGCGCACGAGTATTTCCACAACTGGTCGGGCAACCGCATCACCTGCCGCGACTGGTTCCAGCTCTCCTTGAAGGAGGGCTTCACCGTGCTGCGCGACCAGCTGTTCTCGCAGGATATACGTGGGCAAGCGGTCAAGCGGATCGAGGACGTGCGCATCCTGCGCGCGGCGCAGTTCCCCGAGGATGCCGGCCCGCTCGCCCACCCGATCCGGCCCGACAGCTACCGCGAGATCAGCAACTTCTACACCGCGACCGTCTATAACAAGGGCGCCGAGGTGATCCGCATGATGCGCTCGATGGTGGGCGTGGAGCGGTTCCGTGCCGGCACCGACCTTTATTTCGACCGGCACGACGGGGAAGCTGCGACCTGCGAGGATTTCGTCAAGGCGATCGAGGACGGGGCGGGCATCGACCTCGCTCAGTTCCGCCGCTGGTATTCGCAGGCGGGAACGCCGCGCGTCACCGTCTCGCAGGCGGTCGAGGGCGACACCCTGAAGCTGACCCTGAAGCAGACCGTCCCCGCCACCCCGGGCCAGCCAGACAAGCTGCCGATGCCGATCCCGCTCAAGCTTGCGGTGCACTCGCGCGATGGCGTCCTCGGGGCCGAGCAGCTGGTGGTGCTGACCGGCGAGGAGCAGACCTTCGACCTTCCCCTCGCCGGGCCCGATCCGGTGGTCTCTATCAACCGTGGCTATACGGCTCCGGTGGTGATCGAGCGCGACCTCCAGCGCGAGGACCTCGTGTTCCTCGCCGCGCATGACGATGATCCTTTCGCCCGTTCGGAAGCCTTGCAGGAACTCGCCCTTGGCCATCTGGTCGGCACGGCGAGCGGCACGCTCACGGCAGACGAGCAGGCTGCGGGCGAAGCGGCGATCATCGGTGCGTTCCGGTCGAGCCTCGCCGACAATGCGCTCGAAGACGCGATGCGCGGCGAACTGATGGTGCTCCCGTCCGAGACCTATCTGTTCGAGGCGATGGCAACCGGCACACGCAAGGCCGATCCCGGCGCGATCCATACGGCGCGCGAGGGCCTCAAGGCCGCTATCGGCACGGCGCTGGCGGGAGAGCTTGCAGCGCTCCACGCCCGCGCCTCTGCCGTGGCGCTCGCCGATCCGGCGGGACGTGGGGCGCGCAAGGTCAAGACCACCGCGCTCGCCCTCATCGCCGCTGCCGACCCGGCCCGCGCGGCCCAGCTGGCGGCGCGGCAGTATGACGCCGCCGACAACATGACCGACCGGCAGGGCGCGCTGATGGTGCTGTGCGGGCTCGCAGCGCCCGAGCGCGAAGAGAAGCTCGCCGCCTTTTACGAGCGCTACAAGGACAATGCGCTGGTGGTGGACAAGTGGTTCACCTTGCAGGCGCTGTCGCTCCACCCCGACGTGATCGCCCATGTCCGCAAGCTCGCCGAGCACCCGGACTTCACGATGAAGAACCCCAACCGCGTGCGCTCGCTGCATATGGCCTTTGCGGGCAACCCCAAGGGCTTCCACAAGGCCGATGGCGAGGGCTACCGGATGGTCGCCGACGTGATCCTCGCGCTGGATCCGATCAACCCGCAGACCGCGGCGCGCTTCGTGCCTTCGCTCGGGCGCTGGCGGCGGATCGAGCCGGGCCGGGCGGCGCTGATGAAGGCGGAGCTGGAACGCATCCTCGCCAGCGGCAACCTGTCGCGCGATACCTTCGAGCAGGTCAGCCGCTCGCTGGAAGGCTGACCGGTGACGCCGTTCCAGATCGAGGGCTCGCCGCTGCTGGCGGGGGTGCCGCATGGCTTCTTCGGCAGCGCGGGCGACGCGCACCAGTTCGGCTTCGGCGGGCCGGGTGACGGGGCCGATGTCCGAGCATTGCGGGCTGCGGCGGCGGAGGCGATCTTCCCCGGCGGCACACTTGCCGCGCCGCACCAGGTGCATTCTCCCGATGTGGTGACGGTGACCGAAACATGGGACGATTCCGCCGAAGGGCGTCCGGTCGCCGATGCTGTGGTCACCGCGACGCCGAGCATCGTGCTCGGGATCGTCACGGCGGACTGCGGTCCGATCCTCTTCGCCGACCGCGAAGCCGGCGTGATCGGTGCGGCCCATGCCGGCTGGCGGGGTGCGGTTGACGGCGTGCTCGAAAACACGATTGCCGCGATGGAAGCCCTCGGCGCCCGGCGCTCCCATATCGCCGCTGTGCTCGGGCCGACGATCGCGCAGGCCAGCTACGAGGTCGATGCCCCGTTCCGCGCCCGCTTCCCCGAGGATGCCGAGCGGTTTTTTGCCCCGGCACCAGAGCGTGAAGGCACGCAGCGTTGGCATTTCGACCTCCCTGGTTTCATCATGGACCGGCTTTCTGCCGCAGGTCTTAGCAAAATTGCGGATATGGGCCGGGATACATTCTCTCACGTCATGCGTTACCACTCCCATCGGCGCGCCACACAGGCGGGCGAGGCGAATTATGGCCGCCAGATCAGCATGATCGCGCTGCCCTGATCCAGCCTTGCAAGTGTGAGAACGTGGCTTGCTTAAAACGAGGTTGGATTTTCGCTGGATTGCCGTTAATTGCCGCCGCGAGTTTCGGATCAGGTGCGCCAGATGTGCGTCCGCTGACCCGGAGCGGGGACCAATCGACGGATCGGACCGGGGCTTTCACGCCCCGCCACTGGAACACACGCCGCGCAGGCTTTCTCCGGCGCGGCAAAACGAGCAGGGTAAGACGAAATGGCTACTGAACCGGCCGCTACCACTCAACTCAGCACCGAAGATGGCGTGCGTCGCCGCGACTGGATTCACATCGCCGCGCTCAGCACGGCGGGCGTCGGCGGGGCCTCCGTCCTGCTGCCGCTGATCAGCCAGATGAACCCCTCGCAGGACGTGCTCGCGCAGAGCACCACCGAAGTCGACATCAGCGCGATCCAGGCCGGTCAGGCGATCAAGGCCGTGTTCCGCAAGCAGCCGCTGTTCGTGCGCCGCCTCACGCCTGCGGAAATCGCGGAAGCCAACAAGGTCGACGTGAGCACCCTGCGTGATCCGCAGACCCTGGCCGAGCGTACCAAGGCCGGTCACGAGGACATGCTCATCACCATGGGCGTCTGCACCCACCTCGGCTGTGTGCCGCTGGGCGCGGCCGAAGGCGAGACCCGCGGCGATTTCGGCGGCTATTTCTGCCCCTGCCACGGTTCGCACTACGACACCGCAGCGCGCGTCCGTAAGGGCCCGGCGCCGAAGAACCTCCACGTGCCAGATTACACGTTCAAGTCCGACACGGTCGTCCGTGTCGGCTGAGCTTTCGTAGCTACGCCATAATTACAACCGACTGACCTTCCACCCCGATCAAGCCGAGAGAACGCCATGAGTTTCGCCTGGGCCAAGCAATACGAACCGCAGTCCGCCTTCACCAAGTGGCTTGACGAGAAGCTGCCAGTTCCGCGGCTCGTCTACAACGCGGTGGGCGCCGGCTATCCGGTGCCGCGCAACCTCAACTACATGTGGAACTTCGGCGTGCTCGCCGGCTTCTTCCTCATGGTCCAGATCGTCACCGGCGTGGTGCTCGCGATGCACTACGCGGCGAACGGCCTGGTCGCCTTCGGGACGGTCGAGCACATCATGCGCGACGTCAACTACGGCTGGATGCTGCGCTACGCCCATGCCAACGGGGCGAGCTTCTTCTTCATCGTCATCTACATGCACATCTTCCGCGGGTTCTTCTACTCGTCGTACAAGGCGCCGCGCGAGATGATCTGGCTGCTGGGCGTGGTGATCTTCCTGCTGATGATGGCCACCGCCTTCATGGGCTACGTGCTGCCGTGGGGCCAGATGAGCTTCTGGGGCGCGCAGGTCATCACCGGCCTGTTCAGCGCGATCCCGCTGGTCGGCGAGCCGATCCAGCATTGGATTCTCGGTGGCTTCGCGCCTGACAATGCCGCGCTGAACCGCTTCTTCTCGCTGCACTTCCTGCTGCCCTTCGTGATCGCGGGTGTCGTGATCCTGCACATCTGGGCGCTGCACATCCCCGGCTCGTCAAACCCGACTGGCGTGGAAGTGAAGCAGGAATCGGACACCGTGCCGTTCCACCCCTACTACACCGCCAAGGACGGCTTCGGCCTCGGCGTGGTCCTCATCCTGTTCACCGCGATGATCTTCTTCCTGCCCAACTACCTCGGGCACCCGGACAACTACATCGAAGCGAACCCGCTCTCGACCCCTGCGCACATCGTGCCCGAATGGTACTTCTGGCCCTATTACGCGATCCTGCGCGCCTTCACCGGCGATCTCACCATCCCCTTCACCGGCATTACCCTGATCCCGGCGAAGCTGCTGGGCGTGATCGGGATGTTCGGATCGATCCTGCTGTGGTTCTTCCTGCCCTGGCTCGACAAGAGCCCGGTGCGCTCGGGCCACTACCGTCCGCTGTTCCGCAAGTTCTTCTGGTTCGGTCTCATCCCGACCATGATCACGCTGTTCATCTGCGGCGGTGCGCCGGCTGAAGAGCCCTACGTGATCATCAGCCAGATCGCGACGGCGTACTACTTCCTCCACTTCCTGGTGATCCTCCCGATCATCAGCCAGATCGAAGTGCCCAAGCCCCTGCCCTTCTCGATCACCGAAGCGGTGCTCGGCGGGGACAAGCCCGGCAGCACTTCGGGTGGTGGCAAGATCGATCCCGAAAGCGTCGTCGAGGGTCTCCCCGGCACCGCGACCGATGGTTCGCTGCAACCCGCCGAGTAATCGGCGGCGCGCACACCCAAGCAATCTGAACCGATAAGAGAAAGAGTTCGGACATGACTATTCGTCTCGGCGGCATCATCGCAGGCCTCGCCATTACCCTGGTGATGCTATTTTGGTCGCTCCTTCCCGGTGCCTACAACCTCGCCTTCGGACCGAAGCCGGAGTTGCAGCCGTCTGCGGCCTTTTACGAGCACGGCCACGGCCCGGCGGGCGGCTATTCGTTCGACGGCCCGTTCGGCAAGTGGGACTACGCCCAGCTGCAGCGCGGCTATCAGGTGTACAAGGAAGTCTGCTCGGCTTGCCACAGCATGAAGTTCGTGGCTCTGCGTGACCTCAAGCAGCTCGGCTACACCGATGCTGAAGTCAGCGCGGAAGCAGCGACCTGGACCATCCCGGGCAAGGATCCGGCAACCGGCGATGCAACCAGCCTGCCGGGCAAGCCGACCGACTACTTCCCGCCGGTGTACTACGCGGGCCAGGGCCATCCGCCCGATCTCTCGCTGATCACCAAGGCGCGTCACGACGGTTCGAACTACGTCTTCAGCCTGCTGACGGGCTATGGCGAACCCGATCCCGCCAAGGCGGCCAAGGTCGGCTTCGAGACGCCTGACGGCCTGTACTTCAACAAGCACTTCCCCAACGTGAACATCGCCATGCCGCCGCCGCTGAGCGACGGTCAGGTGACCTTCGCCGACGGGGCTCCCAACACCACGGCCGACATGGCCAAGGACGTTGCCGCCTTCCTGACCTGGACTGCAGAGCCTTCGCTGATCCAGCGCAAGCAGACCGGCTGGTTCGTGATCGGCTTCCTGCTGTTCGCGACGGCGCTGGCCTTCCTGAGCTACAAGCAGATCTGGGCCGGGCTGAAGCCCAAGAAGAAGTAGGCTTCTTCGCTCAGCGTAACATGGCGCCCCGTCATCCCTTGCGGATGACGGGGCGCTCTGCTTTTGAAGGAACCGAAAGGGGCCGATCCGACATGAATGAGCCGCATCTCTCGCCCGAGGACCTCAAAGCGCTCGTGCGCACCGTGCCGGATTTCCCGCAGCCGGGCATCCAGTTCCGCGACATCACCACGCTGATCGGCCACCACCGGGGCATGGCGTCGAGCGTCCACCACCTCGCCGAGCTTGCCGCCGGAGCGGGCGCGCACAAGATCGCGGGTATGGAAGCGCGCGGTTTCATCTTCGGCGCGGCTGTGGCGGTCCAACTCGGCATCGGGTTTGTGCCGGTCAGGAAGCCGGGCAAGCTCCCGATCCCGACCATCGGCATCGACTATGCTCTGGAGTACGGGACCGACCGTCTGGAGATGGACCCCGGCGCGATCGAACCCGGTCAGAACGTTGTTATCGTTGACGATCTCATCGCGACCGGTGGCACCGCGCTGGCGTCTGCCGAGCTGTTGCGGATGGCGGGGGCGGTGATCAGCCATGCGCTGTTCGTGATCGACCTCCCCGATCTCGGCGGGGCGGAGCGGTTGCGCGCCGCAGGGATCGAAGTCGGCGCGCTGATGGAGTTCGAGGGCGACTGATCCCGACACCGCTCCCCGGCAATGTTCCACGTGAAACACCGCCGCAAGTACATCGCAAAACGCGTCTGAAAGGGGTCTGGAGGGGGTCTAAACGCGTCTAACGGGGGTCTAGAACCGTCTACGAGGCCTCTGAAACCGCCAGCATTTGCGCGCCACCTCTGTCCGATGCGCCCACAAGCCCCCGCAGTCCGGTTTCGGTTGTGCCCGCAAGACCCCCTCGTCTATGCCCTGGAGGTCCGATCCACCCGACCACCCATAAGGAAGGCCGAGAGAACCCGCCGATGCCGATGGGCCTGACGCTTCTGACGCTGACCGCGCTCCCCTTTCTTGCCGCGCTCGCCATCGCGCTGCTGCACGGGCGCCCTCGCGCGGTGCATTCCGGCATCGCGGGCGGAGCGAGCGCGCTCGGCCTCGCGCTGCTGGCAAGCCTTGCCGCGCCCGCCCTCAATGGCATCCCCGCTTCCGCCAGCTGGTCATGGGTGCCGAGCCTCGGCCTCGACCTCACCCTGATGGTCGACCCGCTCGGGCTGATGTTCGCGCTCCTGATCCTCGGGATCGGACTGCTCGTCGTCATTTTCGCGCACTTCTATCTCGGCAAGCACGAGGACACCGGCAAATTCTTCGCCAGCCTCATGCTGTTCCAGGGCGCGATGCTTGGCATCGTCATCGCGGGGAATGTCCTGCTGCTACTGGTGTTCTGGGAGCTCACGAGCCTCGCCTCCTTCCTCCTCATCGGCTTCTGGCAGCACAAGCCCGAGGCGCGGCAGGGTGCGCGCATGGCGCTGGCGGTCACCGGCGGCGGGGGCCTGGCGCTGATCGGGGGGATGGTGCTGCTGGGGCTGGCAGCGGGAAGCTTCGACCTCGCCACGATCCTGACACGCGGCGACATCGTGAAAGCCTCGCCGCTCTACCCCGCAATCCTCGGCCTGATCCTCGTCGGCTGCTTCACCAAGTCCGCGCAGTTCCCGTTCCACTTCTGGCTCCCCCACGCGATGGCCGCGCCGACGCCGGTGAGCGCCTATCTCCACTCGGCAACGATGGTGAAGGCGGGCGTGTTCCTCCTCGCGCGGCTGTGGCCGGTGCTGTCGGGGACCGAGGCCTACACGCTGATCGTCACCACCACCGGCCTCGTCACGATGCTGCTGGGTGCCAAGGTCGCGCTGTTCCGGCACGATCTGAAAAGCATCCTCGCCTATTCGACCATCTCGCAGCTCGGGATGCTGGTGATGCTGCTCGGCTTTTCGCTGAAGGCGGCGGCGTTGGCGGCGGTGCTGCACATCCTCAACCACGCGGCGTTCAAGGCGGCGCTGTTCATGAGCGCCGGGATTGTCGAGCACGAGACGGGGACGCGCGATATCCGCAGGCTGGGCGGGCTGGCGAAGGCGATGCCGGTCACGGCGTTGATCGCGACGCTCGCCGCCGCCTCGATGGCGGGGCTGCCGCCGTTCGGGGGCTTCATCTCGAAGGAGATGATGCTCGACGAGACGCTGCACGTGGGACTGTTTGGGTTGCCGTGGCTGTTGCCGGTGCTGGCGACACTCGGGGCCACCGTCTCGGTCGGCTATTCGCTGCGGCTCGCGGTGCATCTGTTCTTCGGCAAGCCCCGCGAGACGGAGCCCTTCGCGCGGGCGCATGATCCGGCCGCCGGAATGTGGGCGAGCCCCGCTCTGCTGACCACGCTCGCGGTGCTGCTGGGCCTCATCCCCATGACGCTCGCCGCACCGCTGGTGGGCGCGGTGACGGGGGCGGTGACGGGCGGCCCGGTGCCGGAGCTCGACCTTGCCTTGTGGCACGGCTTCAACCTTGCGCTGATCCTCAGCTTGATTGCGGTCGCGGGCGGCGCGCTCCTGCTGTGGCAACACAAGCGCCTGCTGGCCGTGTGGGAGCGCACGCCGCTGCCCGACGCCAAGCTGCTGTTCGACCTCGCCATGCGCTTCGCCGACAAGTGGGCGCGCAAGGCGATCGTCGCCACCCACACGCCGTCGCTCCAGACGATGCTTTTCGCGAGCTTCGCGGTCACTATCCTGCTGGTGATCGACGGGGCCACCGGGGGCGCGGGCGTGCTGACCGGCTCCCGACCGGGCCTGCCTGCCTCGGTGCCGGGCATCATCGCATGGGCGCTGCTGATCGCGGCCACGGCGGCGGTGATCAATGGTGCCCAGAACCGCCTGCGCGTGCTCATTTACATCAGCGTGATCGGCCTCGTGGTCAGCCTCGCCTTTGTGCAGTTCTCCGCGCCCGATCTCGCGCTTACCCAGATTTCGGTCGAGGTGGTGACGGTGCTGCTGCTACTGCTCGCGCTGAACCTGCTGCCGAAGAAGCCGCCGAATCTCTCCACGCCTGCGCGCAAGTGGCGCGACGCTGGCCTTGCCATCACCGGCGGTGCGCTAATCGGCGGGATTGCCTGGGCGATGCTGACCCGCGATCCCGGACCGAGCATCGCCGCCTATCATCTCGCCAACGCCAAGTCCGGCGGGGGCGGGACCAATGTGGTCAACGTCATCCTCGTCGATTTCCGCGCCTATGATACGCTGGGCGAGATCATCGTGCTGGGCATCGCGGGCCTCGGCATCTTCGCGCTGCTCGATACCGCCGCGACGGGCAAGGCGGGGGCGCGGCTCAGGGCGTGGCGCGCGGATATGCCGCACTCTCCCGAGCGCCATCCGATGATGCTGGTCGCGGCGAGCCGGATCATCCTGCCGCTGACGCTGACGGTGGGGCTGTTCCTGTTCCTGCGCGGGCATAATCAGCCGGGCGGCGGGTTCATCGCCGCGCTGGTGGTGGGGATCGCCTTCCTCGTCCAATACCTCGCCGCCGGGTTCGACTGGTCGGACGAGCGGCTGCCCTTCGGCGAGCACAGGCTGATCGGCTGGGGCGTCTTGCTGGCGATGGGAACCGGCATCGGGGCGATGCTGCTGGGGGCCAGTTTCCTGACCTCGTGGTTCGACTATTTCCATCTCCCGCTGGTCGGCAAGTTCGAGCTGGCGAGCGCGATGCTGTTCGATGCGGGCGTGTTCCTGACGGTGCTCGGCGCGGTGATGCTGGCGCTGGCGCAGCTCAGTCACATCGCCCAGCGCGCGGCGCGGGCCAGCAAGGAGCCCGGGGCATGACCTACGAGTTCCTCGTCGCGAGCGCGATCGGCGTGCTGGTCGCAGGCGGCATCTACCTCGCCTTGCGCGCGCGGACGTTTCAGGTGGTGCTCGGCCTGACGCTGATCTCCTATGCGGTGAACCTGTTCCTCTTCGCGAGCGGCAGGCTGGTGGTGGGCCGCCCGCCGATCTGGGACGCTGTTAAGGGTGGGGCCGTGAGCGCCTACACCGATCCGCTCCCGCAGGCGCTGGTGCTGACCGCGATCGTCATCACCTTCGGCATGACCGCCTTCGTGGTGATCCTCAGCTTGCGGAGCTTCCTCGAGACCGGCAGCGACCATGTCGACGGCGACACCGTGCCCTGCGATGCCCAGGACGGTTTGGCGCACGGGCTGGCGGAGGGGGAGGGGCCGTGAGCCTTCTGGACCACCTCCCGATCCTGCCGGTCGCCATCCCCGCGCTCGCCGCGCCGCTCGCGCTGCTGGCCATGCGGCGGCGGCGGGGGCTGGGCGTGGCGATCTCGCTGGTGTCGTGCCTCGCGCTTCTGGGATGTGCGCTGGTGCTGATGGGGCGGGTCTCGGGCGGGACGATCACCGCCTATGCTTTGGGCGAGTGGCCCGCGCCTTTCGGGATCGTGCTGGTCGCGGACCGGCTCGCGGCGCTGATGCTGGTGCTGACGGCGGTCCTGTCGCTGATCGCGCTGACCCACGCCGTCGTCACCGGAGCGGACCGCAAGGGCTGGCACTTCCACCCGCTGTTCCAGTTCCAGCTGATGGGCCTCAACGGCGCGTTCCTGACCGGCGACCTGTTCAACCTCTTCGTGTTCTTCGAGGTGCTGCTGATCGCCTCCTACGGGTTGATGCTCCACGGACAGGGCCCCGCGCGGCTGAAGGCGGGGGTGCAGTATGTGGTGGTGAACCTCGTCGGCTCGGCGATCTTCCTGATCGCGCTGGGGATGCTCTACGCGCTGACCGGCACGCTCAACATGGCGGACATGGGCTTGGCGGTCGCGGAGGTTCCGGCGGCGGATCAGGGCCTGCTGCGGATCGCGGGGCTGCTGCTGGTGAGCGTCTTTGCGCTGAAGGCCGCCGTCGCGCCGCTCCATCTGTGGCTGCCGAGGACCTATGCGGTCTCGACCCCCGCCGTGGCCGCGCTGTTCGCGATCATGACCAAGGTCGGGGTCTATGCGATCATCCGCGTGGTGCCGCAGGTGTTCGGCGCGGACGCGGGCGCGGCGGCGTGGGTGCCTGCGCCCTATCTGCTCCCCGCCGCGCTGGTGAGCGCCGTGATCGGCTTTGCGGGCGTGTTCGTGGCGCGAAGCCTCTCCGAGCAGGCCTCCTACGCGGTGATCGGATCGACCGGCACGCTGCTGATCGCGGTCGCCGGGTGGAGCGCGCAGAGCCTCGGCGCGGGGCTTTATTACCTCGTCCACTCGACGCTGGCGGCGGCAGCGCTGTTCCTAGTCGCCGATGTCGTCGCCCGGCGGCGCGGGGCCTATTCCGACAATGCGAGCCCCGGCCCGGCCTTTGCGGTTAGGGGAGGGATCGGGCTGATGTTCATGGCCGCCGCCATCGCCGCGACGGGCCTACCCCCGCTCTCGGGCTTCATCGGCAAGCTGCTGATCCTCAAATCCGTGGCGGCGCTGCCCGACTGGAGCTGGAGCTGGGGCGTGATCCTCGGTACCACCCTGATCGGCGTGATCGGCTTCGCGCGCGTGGGGAGCGCGGTGTTCTGGAAGGCGACCGAGGGCGAGGCGCCGCCGGCCCCTGCCAACCGCCTCGACTTCATCGCCCCCGCCGCCGCACTCGCGCTTCTCGCCGCACTGTCGGCAGGCGCGGGCTGGGCGAGCGTCTATGCCGAAGCCACCGCCGCGCAGGTGCTCGACCCTGCCCAGAGCGCCCGCGTCGTGCTGAAGGACCGCGCGCCATGAGCCGCCTCTTCCCCCACCCGGGCCTCAGCGTCCTGCTCGTTGCGATGTGGATGGTAATGGTCGGCGAGGTCAGCTTCGGCGCGCTGTTCCTCGGGCTCGTGGTCGGCATCCTTGTGCCGATCTTCACCGCGCCGTGGTGGCCGGGGCGACCCAAGGTGCGTTTCCTCCCCGCCATCGCCTATTTCGGGATCGTGCTGTGGGACATCGTGGTGGCAAACTTCCAGGTCGCCGCGATCATCCTCTTCAAGCCGACCCGCGACCTCAAGCCCGCATGGCTGACCATCCCGCTCGAACTGACCACGCCCGAGGCGATCACCGTCTTCGCGGGCACGATCAGCCTTACGCCGGGCACGGTCTCCGCCGATGTCTCGGCCTGCGGGAAGTATCTGCTCGTCCACGCGCTCCACGCCCCCGATCCGGCCGCCGAGGTCGCCAAGGTCAAGGCGCGCTACGAGGCGCGGCTCATGGAGATCTTCGCATGATCCAGCACGCGCTCACGTTCGGCTTTGGCGCACTGGGCCTCGCGCTGGCGTTGAACCTGTGGCGGCTGTTCAAGGGCCCGGGCGTCGCCGACCGCATCCTTGCACTCGACACGATGGTGATCAACGTCATCGGCATCATCGTGCTGACCGGCATTGCGACGAACAGCGGCACCTCGTTCGAGGCCGCGCTGCTGCTGGCGATGGTCGGCTTCGTCGGCACAGTCGCCTACGCCAAGTTCCTGCTGCGCGGGGACATCATCGAATGACCGCCGCCGCTTTGCCCGAACTGCTGGTCAGCGCGCTCATCGTGATCGGCGCAGGGTTCGCGCTGGTGGGGAGCTGGGGTCTGGTGCGGCTACCCTCGCTGATGGAGCGGCTGCATGGCCCCACCAAGGCGAGCACGCTTGGGCTGGGGGCGATGCTTGTCGGCTCGGTGCTGTGGTTCCACCTCGTGCAAGGGGTGTGGACGACGCACGAGCTGCTGGTCTCGGTGTTCCTGCTCATGACCGCCCCGATCAGCGCCAACATGATCGCCAAGGTGCACTTGCACCGCCTTCGCCACGGCGAGGCGAGCGAACCTGCGGGGCCAGCGGGGGTGCCTGTTGCGCCGCCGGGCGGTGCCGACTGGGCGACGCACGAGGCCCCGCACGAGGGCACGCCGGGGGATTTCGTGGGGGATTAGGCCTTCCCGTCACCCCAGCGGCTGCGAAGCACAACCGAAGGTTGAACGCTGGGGCCTAGGGCCGCGAAATACGGTGCTTGCCGCTCTAGGTCCCAGCTTTCGCTGGGATGACGGAGCGTTACGCAAACAACCGCCGCGCCACGGCGTCCAGCTTCGCCATCACCTCGGGATCATGCTCGCTCGGCGCAGTGATCACGGCATCGTCCAAAGCGAAGTCGATGGGCGATGGCTCGCGCTCTTGCGGCAGGGCAGCGATGAAGTTCTGTACCATCGCGCGGGCCAGCGCGCCGTTGGCCTGCATCTGGCCGACCACTTGCGCCACATCGACCGCCTCGCCTTCGCGCCAGCAGTCGTAGTCGGTGACCATGCCGACCAGCGCATAGGGCAGCTCCGCCTCGCGGGCGAGTTTCGCTTCGGGCATCGCGGTCATGCCGATCACGTCCGCGCCCCATTGGCGGTACATGCGGCTTTCCGCGCGGGTCGAGAATTGCGGGCCTTCCATCGCGAGGTACGTCGCGCCGACCGCGACCTTGCCGCCGGCATCGGCGATGGCGTGGGCGGCCATGTCGGAGAGGCGCGGACAGACCGGATCGGCCATCGAGACATGGGTGACAAAGCCGCTGCCGTAGAAGGTGCTGGGGCGATGCACGGTGCGGTCGATGAATTGCTCCACCACGGCGAAGCGTCCCGGTTCAAGCTCCTCGCGAAGGCTCCCGACCGCGCTGATCGCGAGGATATCGGTGCAGCCTGCGCGCTTCAACGCGTCGATATTGGCGCGCGAATTGAGCTCGGACGGCGAGACCGGATGCCCGCGTCCGTGGCGGGGCAGGAAGCGCACTTTCACCCCGCCGAGCGTGCCACACAGGATCTCGTCCGAGGGGTCACCCCACGGCGTTTCGATGGCGATCCACTGCGCGTCCTCGATGCCGTCGATGGCATAGAGGCCCGATCCGCCGATGATCCCGATGCACCATTCGCTGGCCATGCTGGTCGCCTGTTCGTTGTTCGCGTGGAGGGACTTAGGTCAGGTCGAAGGGGGTCGGCAAGGCCCTGCGGACGATCTTCTCCGCTGCGGCATAAGGTTGTGCGATCAGCGGCAGAGCCTTCATGGCTTCGAAGTGTGCCGCGAGGCCCGGCCACTTCGCGAGCGGCGTCTCGGCCACCAGCGACACCTGCATCAGCACGGTGGTGACCGTGATGTCGGCAATCGACAGCGCGCCGCCTGCGAAGAATTGGCGTCCGCCGAGCCGCATTTCGAGCACGTCGAAGATCGGCGGAAGCTGGGTGCCCCACGCCTCGCGCGCCTTGTCGAGGCCGGGCTCCTCGCCCTTGCTCACCGCAAAGAAGATCGGGCGGAAGATGCCGAGGCCGCCCGCCATCGCCAGCGCGGTGTCGGCATATTCCTCGATGAACAGCGCCTCGCCCAGCGCCATCGCATCGTCGGGATAGAGCGCAGGCGAAGGGTGCTTCTTCTCGATCATGGCGCAGATCGCCGAGCTGTCGGCGATGGTGCCCGCGATGCCTTCCTCGGCCACCGAGCGGTCGCGCAGCACGGGGATGCGCTTCATCGGCGAGATGTCGCGGAACCACGCGGGCGGGTCGAAGACGTTGATCGCCTCGACCTCGTAGGGCACGCCCTTGGCGATGCACACGCCTGCGACCTTGCGCACGAAGGGCGAGATCGGGCTGCCGTAGATCACCAGGTCGGGGCGGGTGTCGGTCATGCGAGGGCTCCTCGAAGGCGTGCTGTGCGCCGTCTCCATAGGCCGCCCATCCGATAGCGCAATCGTCAGGTGATCGCGCCCGCGTGCCGCGCTAGCGATGGCGCCAACGCAAGCGTTGCGTTTTGCTATGCAACGCGCCAACCTGATCGGGAGAGGGACGACTCCCCCCATTCGTTAGAGAGGATACAACATGGTCACCCAGTACAAGAACCTTATCGGCGGCGAGATGGTCACGACTGACCGCATGCTCGATGTGGTGAACCCCGCCACCGAGCAGGTCATCGGCCAGGTGCCCGCCTGCGGTCAGGCCGAGCTCGACAAGGCGGTCGCCGCGGCGCGCACCGCGTTCAAGACGTGGAAGAACACGCCGATCGAGGAACGCCGCGCGGCGATCATGGCGATCTCGGGTGCGATCAAGGCCAATGCCGAGGAGCTCTATCGCCTGCTGACCAGCGAGCAGGGCAAGCCCTACGATCAGGCCAAGGGCGAAATCTACGGCGCTGCGGGCATGAGCGCGGCGCAGTCGACGCTGAGCCTTGAAGACGAGATCACCGAGGATAGCGACACCCGCCTGAGCCGCACCCGCCGCGTGCCGGTCGGCGTGGTGGCGGGCATCGTGCCGTGGAACTTCCCGGTGATGATGGCGATCCAGAAGATCGCCCCCGCGATGCTTTCGGGCTGCACCATCGTTCTGAAGCCCTCGCCCTTCACCCCGCTGACCACGCTCCGCATCGCCGAGCTGATCGCGGACAAGGTGCCGGCCGGCGTCGTCAACATCATCACCGGCGAGGATTCGCTCGGCCCGCTGATGACCTCGCACCCGGACATCGACAAGATCACCTTCACCGGCTCGACCGCGACCGGCAAGAAGATCATGGAAGGCGCCTCGGCCGACCTCAAGCGCATCACGCTCGAACTGGGCGGCAACGACGCCTCGATCGTGCTCCCCGATGCCGATCCCAAGAAGGTCGCCGAACAGCTGTTCTGGTCGAGCTTCTCGAACGCGGGCCAGATCTGCGTCGCGGCCAAGCGCGTCTACATCCACGAGGATATCTATGACGAGCTGTCCGCAGCGATCGTCGAATACGCCAAGACCGTCACCGTCGGCGACGGCGCGCAGCAGGGCACCGGCGTCGGCCCGATCCAGAACAAGAAGCAGTACGAACGCGTGCTCGAGCTGATCGAGGATGCCAAGGACAACGGCTACAAGTTCCTGCTGGGCGGCAACACCGATCCCACCGGCACGGGCTACTTCGTGCCGCTGACCATCCTCGACAACCCGCCCGAAGACGCGCGGATCGTGGCCGAGGAGCAGTTCGGCCCAGTCATGCCGCTGATGAAGTTCTCGACCGAAGAGGAAGTCATCGCGCGCGCCAACAACTCGGAATACGGCCTCGCCGGTGCGGTGTGGACCGGCAACCCCGACAACGGCGTGAAGATCGCCGAGCAGCTCGAAACCGGCACGGTGTGGGTCAACGAATACCTCCACCTCTCGCCCTTCGCGCCGTTCGGCGGACACAAGCAGTCGGGCTTCGGCGCCGAATACGGCAAGGAAGGCCTCAAGGAGTTCACCTACGCGCAGGTGATCACCGTGAAGAAGGACAACGTCCCCGCGTAAGCTCCGGTGGCGATTACTGCTGACGAATTGAGCGCCGGGCTGGCGCGGGTAGCATCCCGCGTCGGCCTCGGCGCTTTGTCGTTGGCGCCGCAGCGCCTGACGGGCGGGGCGGTGATGGAAAGCTGGCGGTTTGCCGCTGGCCCAGAGAACGAAAGCGCCGCCTACGTGCTCCGCCGCGCGCCTAGCCTCGCCTTCATGGAGGGGCGGGCTTACGGGCACGCGACCGAGGCTGCGCTGATCGAAGCCGCGCGCGCCAAGGGCGTGACCGCGCCGGAAGTGGTGGCGGTGCTGGAGGAAGCCGACGGGCTGGGCTCGGGCTTCGTGATGCGCGCGCTGCCGGGGACGGCTGATCCCAAGGTAATCCTTGCCTGCGACGATCCGGAGGGGCTGCTTCGGGAGGCGGCGCGGGACTTGGCGCGCATTCACCGGCTACGGCAGGACGACGTGCCCGAGGGCGTGCCGGTGATGGACTACCGCGCGGCCATCGCCGACCTCAAAGCGCAGTTCCTCGACGCGGGCGGGGATCGCCCGATCATCGCGCTCGGCTTGCGCTGGCTAGAGGACAATTGTCCGCCCGAGGTCGAGCCCGTCCTCAACCACGGCGACTACCGGATGGGCAACCTGCTGGTGGAGGGCTCGCACCTCGCCGGCGTGCTCGACTGGGAGATCGCCCATTTCGGCGACCCCCACGAGGACCTCGCCTTCGGCTGCATGGCGGTGTGGCGCTTCGCCCGCTACGACCGCCCGGCGCTGGGTCTGGGGAGCCTTGCAGACTATTTCGCCGCTTACGAGGCCGAGGCGGGGGTAACGGTCGATCCGGCGCGCTTCCGCTTCTGGACGATCTATCGCACCGTGTGGTGGGCGCTGGGCTGCTTGAAGATGGCCGCCCAATGGCGCTCCGGCGCCGACCGGATGCTCGAACGCGTCGTCATCTCGCGCCGGACGAGCGAGCAGGAACTCGACCTGCTGCTGCTGCTGGAGGAGGATGCTCCGGAGATGGAGCGGGCGCGAGAGGTCGAAACGCCTTACGAAATCGACGTTGGGCCTGGTGAGGCTGAGGAAGGTGAGTTGGCTTTGGCAGTTTCAGAGTGGCTCGGGACGATCAAACCGCTTTTGACTGGCCACGACCGGTTTCAGCTGGCTGTAGCACAGAATGCGCTCGGCATTCTCACTCGTTACGGAAGATTGATGCCGAGGGCGGAATACAGCCTTCTGGCACGAAGGTGCTTAAGCGGTGAGGCAGGCCTTCATGAACAGGGACTACTCGCGACGCTTCGGAGTGATTGTTCTGCAAAAGTCAGGGTGGATTCGCCTAAGTACCCTGCGCTTAAGGTAGCGTTGGAGAAGTGGCCTTTCGAAGTAGATGAGGAATAACCTATGGACTTCGCCATCCCCCCCGACTTGCAAGCCTATCTCGACGAACTCGACGCCTTCATCGCTGCCGAGATCAAGCCGCTCGAGCAGCAGGACGACAACATCCGCTTCTTCGACCACCGCCGCGAATATGCGCGGACGGACTTCGAGGGCGGCGGCTTGCCCCGGCACGAGTGGGAGGAACTACTCAAGGAAGCCACCCGCCGCGCCGACCGCGCCGGGCATTGGCGCTTCTCCGCGCCCAAGCGCTACGGCGGGAAGGACGGCAGCAACCTCTGGATGGCGGTGATCCGCGAGCACTTCGCGCGCCAAGGCTTGGGCCTCCACAACGATCTCCAGAACGAACACTCCATCGTCGGCAACTTCCCCTTCGTCGCCATGTTCGACCAGTGGGGAACCGAGGAACAGAAGCAGGAATTCATCCTCGGCGGGTTCGCCAGAGAGCTTGGGCGCACGCGGCGCGTCGCCTTCGGCCTCACCGAGCCCGACCACGGCTCCGACGCCACCCACATGGAGACGGTCGCGGTGCGCGAGACCCGCGACGGGGTCGACGGCTGGCGGATCGATGGCGAGAAGATGTGGATCACCGGCATGCACGTCGCCACCCACTGCGCGATGTTCGCGCGCACCGCGGGCAAGGCGGGCGACGCCAGCGGGATCACCTGCTTCCTCGTCCCCAACCCCACCGAGGGCCTGAAAATCGAGGAGTGGATGTGGACCTTCAACATGCCCACCGATCACCCGCGCCTGTCGGTGACAAACGTCTGGGTGCCCGATAGCGCCATCCTCGGCGTCGAAGGCCGCGGCCTCGCGCTGGCGCAAAGCTTCGTCCACCAGAACCGCATCCGGCAGGCGGCGTCGAGCTGCGGCGCGGCGCTCTACTGCATAGACGAGAGCGTGAAATACGCCCGCCAGCGCAAGCCCTTCGGCGAGGAATTGGCCCGCAATCAGGCGATCCAGTTCCCGCTGGTGGAGCTGGCGACGCAGACGGAGATGCTGCGGCTGCTGATCTTCAAGACTGCGTGGGAGATGGACAACATGCCCCACGAGGAGATCGAGCGGACGATCTCGGACAAGGTCTCGATGTGCAATTACTGGGCGAACCGGCTGGTCTGCGAGGCGGCGGACCGCGCGATGCAGGTCCACGGCGGCATCGGCTATTCGCGGCACAAGCCCTTCGAACACATTTACCGCCACCACCGCCGCTACCGGATCACGGAAGGCTCAGAGGAGATCCAGATGCGGAAAGTGGGGGCGTACCTGTTCGGCTATCTCGGGCCGAAGCGGGGGATGTACGGGTGACGTCAACCGGCAAGTTGCAGGGGATCAGGCGGTACTTTCTGTTTGCACTGATGTTCGGACCGGGCGTGCTGCTGATGCTTATGCTGGGACGATTGGGCGTCCCGTCCGACGTCAGGGTCGGTCTGATGTTCGTGCCTTCGCTTATGATCTTCCTCTGGAACAGGCGGCGAGGCGTGGACCGTCTCGAGGGTCTTGCTGCCCCCAACCTTGCCTTCTCGGGTTTCATCAGCCTCGGCGGATTCGCGCAGTACAAGCAGGGTCCGGTGTTCGAACTGCTATATCTCGTCGGAGCGACCGGGACGGTCGTATCGATCGTTTGGGTGCTCTGGTTCCTACTTTTCCTCGGCGGTCCGGGCAAGCGGCGCTAGCGGCTCCGCCTACTACCCCCGCCGCCGCCACCACCCCGCCAGCAGGCTCCCGATCAGCACGTGCCACACAGCCGAAATTGCCGCCGGAACCGGGGCGAGGGCGGCTTGCTGGACGCTCGCGAATTGCGCGGCGAAGGCGGGGGTCTTGGCGAGGCCTGAACCCAGGCCGGAGTTCTGCATCCCCACCTCGATGCTGATCGTCCGCGCCGCGATCTCCTCCAGCCCCAGCGCCCGCGCCAGCACATAGCCCAGCGCGAAGCCCGAAGCATGAAGCAGGAACGTCGCGAGCAGCAGCACGCCCGCGTGCTCCGAGATCTGCGCTTTCGCCCCACCGACGATCCCGCCCACGATCAGCACCACCAGCAGAATCGCGACCAGCGGCAGCACCGCGCTGACCCGCGCGGCGGCGCGGGGGAAGAGGCGGTTGAGCAGCGTCCCCAGCACCACCGGCACCAGCACCACCGCGATCATGTTGGCGAGGAGGTTCCAGCGGTCGATCGCCACATACGCGCCCGCCAGCCATCCGGTCAGCAGCGGGGTCAGCACCACGGCGGCGAGGGTCGAGGCCATCGTCATCGCCACCGACAGCGCCACGTGCCCGCGCGCAATGTAAGTGACGATGTTCGAGGCGGTGCCGCCCGGGCAGCAAGCGACGAGGATCAGACCGACCGCCAGCCCCGGCTCCAGCCCCAGCCCGCGCGCGATCACGAAGCCCGACAGCGGCATGATCGCGAATTGCAAGCCTACGCCTGCCAGCAGCGCCTTGGGCAGCTGGGCGAGCTTGCGGTAATCCTCGAATGTCAGCGTCAGCCCCATCGCCAGCATGATGACCCCGAGCGCGAGGTTCAGCAGCGATTGCCCGGCGACAGAGATCCGCCCGTCGGTCATCCATGTGAAGGCGGGCGGGAAGAACCACGCGAGCGCCACGCCCGCGATGGTCAGCGCGGCGAAATTGTCGGTGATCCTGCGCAGCATCATGCCTCCCTGTGCTTGCCCCTTGATGGCCGTTCCTAATCGACCAACGACGTTACCGCCCCTAGCAATATCCTTTCCCGCCGCTAGTCTCCCGCGCCGACAAGGGAGACTCAATTCATGCGCTATCTCACCGCCGCCCTGCTCGCCGGGGCCGCCTGCATTGCCACACCGCTCGCCGCCGCCCCCAAGAAGGACGCCGGATCGCAAGAGAAGTGGAGCGTCGAGGCGCCCAAGGGTGCGGTGCTGAAGCAGGTCGCGATCAAGACCGATGAAGGCACGTGGATGGATGTCGACGTCGCCCCCGACGGCAAGACGCTCGCCTTCACGCTGCTCGGCGATATCTACACCATGCCCATCGAAGGGGGCACGCCCAAGCGCATTGCCGAGGGCCTGTCGTGGGACGTGCAGCCGCGCTACTCGCCCGATGGCAGCCGGATTGCCTTCACCTCGGACCGCGGCGGCGGGGACAATATCTGGGTGATGAACGCCGATGGCAGCGACAAGCGGCAGGTGACCAAGGAGGACTTCCGCCTCGTCAACCAGCCAAGCTGGTCGCCGGACGGGCGCTTCATTGCGGCCAAGAAGCACTTCACCACCGAGCGCAGCGCCGGGACGGGCGAGGTCTGGCTCTACCACGTCAGCGGCGGCGGCGGGGTGCAGGTGGTCGAGCGCGCCAACGAGAAGCTGCAGAAGGAGCTCGGCGAGCCGACCTTCGCGCCCGATGGCTCCGCGATCTACTACACCCGCAACACTACGCCGGGGAACACCTTCGAATACGCGCAGGATTCGCAGACCGGCATCTTCGCCATCGAGCGCCATGATCTGGCGACCGGCGAGGTCACCACGGCGGTCGGCGGCTACGGCGGCGCGGTGCGCCCCGCGCCTTCGCCCGACGGCAAGGCGATCGCCTTCGTGCGCCGCGACAAGGACCAGACGCAGCTCTGGGTCAAGGACATCGCCAGCGGGCGCGAGCGGATGATCTACGGCAAGCTCGACCTCGACGTGCAGGAGACCTGGGCGGTTACCGGGGTCTATCCCAACATGGACTGGCTTCCCGACAGCAGCGCCATCGTGTTCTGGGCGGGCGGCAAGCTCAACCGCGTGAACGCCGACGGCACCGGCCATGCGGTGATCCCCTTCGCCATCAACGACACCCGCGCGGTGGCCGATGCGCCGCATCCGGTGATCGACGTTGCGCCCGACACTTTCACCACCACCATGCCGCGTTTCGCCACGCTCTCGCCCGATGGCAGCCGCGTCGTGTTCGAGAGCCTCGGGCGGCTCTACGGCAAGTCGGCCAAGGGCAAGGACGCGCCCGCGCCGCTGACCGGTGACACCGCCGACGTGATCGAGGACTTCCCCGCCTTCAGCCGCGACGGCAACAGCCTCGCCTACGTCCGCTGGAGCGACGCCAAGCTCGGCGAAGTCGTGATCGCCGATGCGAACGGCCAGAACCGCCGCGTGCTGACCGGACCGGGACACTTCGGCAACCTCGCCTTCTCGCCCGACGGCACGATGCTCGCTTTCGAAAAGCGCGAGGGCGGCTTCCTGACCGCGCCCGATTTCTCCGAGAACCCGGGCATCTACGTGATGCCGACCGACGGCTCGGGCGAGCCCAAGCTCGTCACCCGCGACGGCGCGAACCCGCAGTGGGGCGCGGGCGGCGACCGCCTGTTCATGCTGAGCCGTGACGCCGGCAAGCTGGCGCTGGTCTCGACCGACCTCGAAGGCGACGCCAAGCGCGTCCACGCCAAGGGCGATCTTGCCAACGACCTGCGCATTTCGCCCGATGGCCGCACCATCGCCTTCCGCCAGAACTACGAAGTCTTCGCCATGCCGCTGGTCCCCGGCGGCAAGCCGGTCGACGTCAGCGAGACGGGCGGTTCGCTGCCCGTCACCAAAGTCAGCACCGGCGGCGCGGATTACCTCGGCTGGGCGCAGGGCGGCGAGACTCTGTTCTGGTCGATCGGCCCGAGCCTCGAAAGCGCCAGCGTCTCCAAGCTTTTCGCCAATGCGCCCAAACCGGCGGACGACAAGACGCCTGCCGCCTACACCCCGCCCACCAGCGGCATTCCGCTGGGCGTGACGGTGCAGAAGTCCAAGCCTTCGGGCGTCACCGTCATCACCGGCGCGCGGGTGCTGACCATGCGCCCGGGGCTGGACGCGAATGATCCGGGCGTGATCGAGAACGGCCTCATCGTCATCGACGGCGACCGTATCACCGGCGTCTATGATGCGACGCTGGTGAAGATCAAACTGCCCGGCGATGCGAAGATGATCGACGCCAGCGGCAAGACCATCATGCCCGGCCTCGTCGATGCCCATGCGCACGGCGCCTACGGGGTCGGCGATCTCATCCCGCAGCAGAACTGGGAACTGATCCAGAACCTCGCGATGGGCACGACGACCACCCATAACCCTTCGAGCCAGGCGAGCATGGTGTTCGCCGCGGCGGAGCGCCAGCGTGCGGGGCTCACCCTCGGCCCGCGCATCTTCTCGACCGGCGAGATCATCTACGGCGCCAAGGCGCCCGACGTCTTCGCCCGGATCGACAGCTACGAGGACGCGCTCGCCCACGTGCGCCGCATCAAGGCGCAGGGCGGCATCTCGGTGAAGAACTACAACCAGCCGCGCCGTGAACAGCGCCAGATGGTCGTGCGCGCGGCGGCGGCCGAGAATATGCTGGTGGTCGCCGAGGGCGGTTCGCTGTTCGGGATGGACATGAACATCGCCGCCGACGGCAACTCGACGCTCGAGCACAATGTGCCGGTCGACGTGATGTACGAGGACGTGCTGCAGTTCTTCAGCGAGTCGAACACCAACTACACGCCCACCCTCGTGGTGACCTATGGCGGGCTGGCGGGCGACCCCTATTGGCGGCAGGCGACCAATGTCTGGGAAAACCCGCTGATGGTGCACAGCCCGCCCAAGATGCTGCTCGCCGACAATGGCCGCCGCGTGAAGGCGCCCGACTGGGCCTATGTCGACGACAACAACGCCCGCGAGGCGCACAAGCTGGCGCAGCGCGGCGTCAAGGTCAGCATCGGCGCGCACGGCCAGCAGGCCGGCGTCGGCTCGCACTGGGAGCTGTGGAGCTTCGTGCGCGGCGGCATGACCCCGGTCGAGGCGCTGAAGGCGGGCACCATTGTCCCCGCCCAGTCGCTCGGCATGGCCAAGGACATCGGCAGCATCGAGGTCGGCAAACTGGCGGACCTCGTGATCCTCTCGGACGACCCGTCGAAGGACATCGCCAACTCCGACCACATCGAAAAGGTGATGCTCGGCGGGCGGCTGTATGATGCCAAGACCATGAACGAGGTCGGCACCGGCGACGCCAAGCGCCGCACCTACTGGTGGGAGGCCGAAGGCGGTGAAGGCGCAGCCGGATCGCAGCGGACCACGAACGAAGGCCGCGGCCATGCGGACGGGGATGCGGGCTAAGCGCCTCTAATCGCCGTTCTCCAGCAGCGTGCGCAGGTCCTTCAGCGCCTTCGCGCGCAGCTGGTGGACGCGCGGCACGCTGACTTCGAGCACGGCGGCGATTTCGGTGAGGTTCAACTCCTCGACGAAGAACAGCTGTAGCACCAGCTTCAGCCGGTCGGGCAACTCGATCATCGCCTTCAGCAATCGGTCACGGTCCTCGGCGGCGCATAGCGCCTCGAAGGGATCGGGATCGTCGCTGGCGAAGGCGAGGCTGGTCTCGTCATAGGCATCGTCGATCGGGGTGAGCTTCACGCCCGAGGCCTCGATCGCGAGCAATTCGGCATCGTTCAGATCGAGCAGGCGGGCAAGTTCCGCGCGGCTGGGCTCGCGGCCCAGTGACCCGCGCAGGGATGCCAGCGCGCGATCATAGGCAGCGCGTTTGGTGCGCGCAGTGCGGCTGCCGTGCGCGACGCGGCGCACCTCGTCGAGCATCGCCCCGCGCACCCGGATCTTGGCATAGGCGGCAAACCCGTCCTCGGTCGGCCCGGCATGGCGCTGGGCGCACTCGGTAAGCGCGAGGATGCCGACCTGCACTAGGTCCTCGATCTCCAGCCCCTCACGCCCGCGCCCGTTGATGAGCCACGCCGTGCGGCGCACGAGAGGGAGGAAGCGGCGCACCCGGTCCTCGACCTCGGCGCGGGCGGGGGCATAGGGCCCGGCAAAGGATGGGGTGAGCGTCCGGAAAGCGGCCTGATCGTGCTTCATGCTGCCAGCTCCTGAGCGCCCGGCGCGGCTAGGGCGGGGGCCTCTTCGGCAGCACCGATGATGCCGACCACCGCGATCGGCTGGCTGGCGGGCAGTTCCGCGATGGAGAGGACGAGGCAGCGTGGGCTGCGCGCCTTCAGCAGCGCGGCGAGCGCGCGGCGTGCGGGCGGCTGGACGATCAGCGCAATGGGCGTGCCTTCGGCATCGGCAATCCGCCCCGCCTCGCGCACGATCATGCTGCCGCAATCGGGTTCGATCAGCGGCTGACCGGTAGCCGGATCGATCATCCCGCCGAGGATCGCCGCTTCGAGCCCGGCATCGAGCGTCACCACCTTCAATGGCTCGCCCGGAGCGGCGATGCGGGCGACGAGGCGAGGGGCCATGTCGGCGCGCACCGCGTCGATCACCGCGTCGAAGTCGGATGTCTTCTGCAAGGCCAGCGCCAGCGAAGTGAACAGCGGCTGCGGGTGGGCAAGGCCGATGCCGTCGGCGATCAGGGCGCGCAGGGTGCGGGTCAGTGCGGCGAGCGGCAGCGGATCGGGATGCACCGCCTCGACCAGCGCGGGGGAGCGTTGTTTCAGCCCCTCGACCCATTCGCGCACCTCGTCGGGGCCGAGCAGCTGGTGCGCTTCGGTGAGCAGCGCTTGGTTCGCGTGGGTGGCGATCACCGAGGCGGGGTCGACCACCAGGAAGCCCTCGGCCACGGCATGGTCGCGCGCGGAAGGGGCGATCCACAGGGCGGGACAATCGAAGGAGGGATCGCGGGTCGGCTCGCCGGTCAATCCGTGACCGGGCCGCACGTCCCCTGCGTCGATGGCGAGGAGCTTGCCGGGCCGGACGGACCCGCGCGCAATGCTCACCCCGCCCATCAGCACGGCGTAATCCTGCGCCGGCAGATCGAGCGCAACAAGCGGCTAAAGATGAGCCTTCAGGAAATGCGCGACGAGAACAAGCAGTCCGAAGGCTCGCCCGAGATGAAGTCCGCGCGCCGCCAGCGCCAGCGTGATCTGGCCCGCGGCGGGGTCGCCAAGGCGATGAAGGAAGCGCAGTTCGTGATCGTCAATCCGATGCACTTCGCGGTCGCGCTGACCTATGATCCCGACCGCGCACCCGCGCCGCTGCTGCTCGCCAAAGGCCGGGGCGAAACCGCGCTGGCGATGCGCGAGATTGCCGCCGAAAACGGCGTGCCGGTGCTCGAATATCCGCAGCTTGCCCGCGCGGTCTATTACACCACCCGCCCCAACCAGATGGTGCGCGAGGAGCTCTACATCGCGCTCGCCTCGCTGGTCGCTTTCGTCTTCGCCCTGAAGCGCGGCCAGCGCCCGCGCCGCCCGGTGATCGATGTGCCGACGGGCCTGCGTTTCGATACCAACGGGAGGCCCGATGCCCATGCTTAAACTTCGCGCCATTTGCCCGTTATCCATGCCATGACCACCTCCGGCTCCTCGATCATCTCGGCGCTTGGCGCGGGCAGCGGCGTTGATTTCATCAAGCTTGCCGATGACATCTCGGCCGCCAGCTTTGCTGCGCAGCGCGACCAGATCACCACCCGCCAGACTGCGCTGAAGGCGCAGGTCTCCGCGGCAGGGCAGCTGCGCGGGGCGCTCAACAGCCTAGCCAGCGCGCTGGGTGACCGGGTGCGGAACGGCGACCTTGCTCCCAAGCCCGAGCTTGCCAACCCGGCCATCGCCAAGGTGACCGTGCCCCCCGGCGTGAGCCCGCGCGGCAGCTACTCGCTCGAAGTGACGCAGTTGGCTCAGGGCCAGACCCTGGTGTCGCGCGCGCTCACCACCCGCGACACGCTGGTGGGCGAAGGCACGCTGACGCTGCGCTTCGGCACGGTGGCTGGCAGCAGCTTCACCGCCGATACGGCGCAGGCCGCTGTGCCCATTACCGTCACCGCGACGGACACCCTCGCGACGCTCGCCACCAAGATCAACACCGCGAGCGGCGGGGCGGTGAGCGCCTATGTCGCGACCGGCCCCAATGGCGCGCAGCTGGTGATGAAGGGCAAGGAAGGCGCGGCGAGCGGCTTCGTGATCGAGGCCGCCAGTGTCAATGATCCGGCGGACAATGTGCCGGGCGATCTCAGCTATCTCGGCTGGAGCCCGGCGAGCACCGGCGGCGAACTTCGGGCCACCGCGCGCGATGCGGCTTTCCGGCTCGACACCGTGGCGATGACCAGCCCGACCAACCGCGTTACGGGCCTGCCGGGTGGGTTCAACCTCAATCTCACCGCCACCAATGTGGGCGCGCCGACCACGCTGAGCTTCGCCAACAGCGCGGATGCGGTTTCGGGCGTGATGGGCGACTTCGTGACCGCGCTCAACGACATCGTCGGGCAGATCAACCAGCTGGCCGCACCTGTGGGCGGAGAGCTCGGCAATGATCCGGGCGCGCGCGAATTGCGCCGCGATCTGGGCGGGCTGGCAAGCCGCGTGGTGATGCCGGGCGCTGTCGGCAGCGAGCCGCGCACGCTCGGCGACCTCGGCCTCGCCCTGAACCGCGACGGCACTTTCAAGCTCGATACCGCGCGGCTCAACCGTTCGCTCGAAACCAGCCCCGAAGGGGTCGCGGCGATGTTCACCGCGGGGGTCAACGGCGTCTTTGCCACCATGGACCGCTTCGCGCGCGAGAACGGCCTCACCACCGATCCCTCCTCGCTCGGCGGATCGTTGAAGCGGTATGAGACGCAGCTTGCGGCAAGCGACGCGCGGCTCGCCAAGATCGCCGAGCAGCAGGACACGCTGCGCACCCGGCTGACAAAGGAATTCACCGCGTCCGAACGGCGCGTGTCCGCCTCGCAATCGACCTTGAGCTTCCTGCGCCAGCAGGTCGACATCTGGTCGGCGAAGAACAACTAAAGAGGCCGCGTGATGCAGATGCTCAATCGCAATCCCGCCGCCGCCTATCGCCGCGTCGCGCTCGAAGCGCGGATCGAGGCATCGGGCAGCGCGGACCTCACGCGTATCTGTCTAGAGGAGGCTTTGGCCGCTTTAGGCCAGTCCTTGATCGGTTTTGCACGGGCCCAGACCCCGTCCAGAGGGCCTCTAGACCGGGCCCAGACGATCATGCTGTGGCTCGCCCAGTCGGTGTCGCCGGACCATCCGCTGCAGGCCAGCCTCAAGGCGTTCTATGGCGGGCTGGCGGGGCAGATCGGGGCCAATATCCAACAACCGGACGCCGCCGACTTGTCGCGAATTCAGAACGATATCAGGGATTTGCTGGCCGCCGCGGGGTGAGGCGGCCAATGTTTCACGTGAAACATTGGCGAAATGTCACCCTTCGTCGATAAATTCCGCAATGATCCGCGCCGCATCCGCCGGGTCCTGAAACGGGTGGAAGTGGGTCATGTCCGGCCGGTGCAGGTCAGTCCCCTGCGGCAGGACATTCGCCAGCTCCGGCCAGGTCGGCGAGCTCTTGAAATCGTTGAGCGTCGTGAACAGCGCCCGCACCACCAGCACCGGAATATCGACGCGCTTCGCCGCCTCGATGATGCCCGGATTGCTGCGGGATGAGGCATAGACCGACGCCTCGTCCTCGGGCGCGCAAGCGAGCTCCATGCCCCCGCCGGAGGGGGCGGGGACGAGGCCGAAGCGGCAGTAATCCTCGAACACGCGGGCGTCGAACAGGTTGTACGGATCGCGCTCCCGGAACCGCTCCATCATCGCCTCGGGGGACGCAAAGTCGCGCTTGCGGCGGATCGCGGGGTGGGGGTTGTCGACAGTGTAGAGCGGCTGGCCCGGAGCGTAGAAATCGGGCGCGAGGATCACCGGATCGAACAGCACGTGGCGGGCAAAGCGTCCCGGATGATCGGCGGCGACTTGCAGCAGGGTGTGCGCCCCCATCGAATGGCCGATGCCGATCGCGCCGCTGATGCCGGTTTGTTCAAGGAAAGCAGCGACATCGTCTGCCAGGACCCGCCAGTCATTGACCGGTCCGCCGTCGGTCAGACCATGCCCGCGCAGGTCGAGGCCATAGGCGGGATGGTCGGGAAAACGCGCGATGATCGCGTCCCACACCCGTCCGTGGAAGCCCGTCGCATGGGCAAAGACCAGCGGTGCGCCGGTGCCCTCAGAAGGCCAGTAATGCGCAGCGAGGTCGGTGCCTGCAACAGGGTGGAAACGCGTTTCGGGGGCGGGTCGGGTGAGGCTCATGCCGGCGACCAACCCCATCGCTTGGCCCAAGTCAATCGCGCGCTTTTGTGAGGGGAGGCTATTCGGCGGGAGCGGGAGCCGCCTCGTCCTCGCCCCGATGGCGCAGGAAATTCAGCGCCTCGGCAAGCCGCTGCGGCGCGATGGCCTTCAGCGCGCCGAGGTAGAGCGCCACGCCCAGCGGCACGCAGGCGGCGAGCGACGCCAGCGGCATCAGCCCGTCAGGGAGCAGTCCGAGCACCAGCTTTACCCCGGCAGCCATCAGCAGCGCAGCGACCAGCGGCGGCAGGATCGCGCGGGCGAGGCCGGAAGGGCGCAATCCGATGATCCCGCCCGACAGGATCACCGTCGCCGAGGTCAGCACCGCCATCCCGCCGACCCAGCCCCAGGCAAAGCCGTGCAGCCCCCAGTGCGAGCCGATGAAAAAGGCGCTCGGCATGACCACGCTGCCGATCATCGTGATCCGGAGCGCCGCCAAGGGCACCCCGCGGGCATTGGTGGCAGGGGCGAAAAGGATCTGCAGCGTCATCATCGCCATCGCCGCAGCGAGGATCGGGAGGAAGGGGACGATCTCGTGCCATTGCTTGCCCAGCACCACCGGCACCAGCACCGGCGCGACCGCGGCCATCCCGGCATAGGCGGGCAGGGCGACCATCATCACCAGCCGGATCGTGGAGAGCAGCGCGCCCGCACCCAAGTCTCCCGCGGGCGCGCCTTGCGGGGAGGCGTATTGGCGCGAATAGGCGGCAAAGGCGATCTCGTTGATCGGCGGCACGAACTTGGCAGCGAGCAGCTGCGCGAGGAACAGCCCGGTGGTGTAGACGCCCAGTTCGTGCGGATCGAGCACGCGCCCCGCGATCATCACGTCGGCCTGGCTCTGCACGAACCAGAACAGCTGCGTGGCGGTCATCACGCCGCCGAAGCCCGCGATTTGCCCTGCGCCCTTGAAGCGGAAGCTTGGCCGGATCGGCGCGCGGGCGGCCCAGGTCATGCCGACCGCCTCGGTGGTGAACATCATCATCGGGGCGAAGACCAGCGTCCACACCCCCCAGCCGCTCAACGCGCCCGTCAGCGCCGTGACCGCCCCGGCGATCGCGGAGGCGAGGCGCACCTGCGCGGGCTTTCGGAACTCCATCCGCCGCGACAGGATCGCATAGGGCAGGGCGCAGAACGGGACGGTAAGATAGGTCAGCGATTGCACGCGCAAGAGGTTCGCGACCATCGGCTGCTCGAACCACAGCGCCACCAGCGGCGCGGCGAGGAACTGGATCAGTGCAAGGCCGCCGTTGAGCAGGATCAGCATCCCCAAGGCCTGCCGTAGCCGCTCCTCGCTGACCTCGGGCTCGCGAATCAGCGCGCTCGTGAGGCCCCAGCCGTTCATGGTGTTGAGCAGCATCAGCATGACCTGCGCCATCGCGAACAGGCCGTAGTCCTGCGGGGCGAGCAGGCGGATGACGATCAGGGTGGAAGCCCAGGACACGATCTGCGTGCCGATCTGGCTGCCCGAACGCCAGATGACCGCCGTGCGCACCTGCGACGCGAGCGAGGGAGCGGGTCCTTCGGTCAAAGGGCCCTCAGCCATCAGCGCGGGCTCGCGGCGGCTTCGCCGCGACCGTCACGGGGTCGGCTGCAATCCTGCTTGCGTACATCACTCACCTGCCGGGCCCCAGGGGGGAGGGCCACTATCGCCTCCGGCCATACCGCGCGCACGTAACCACCCGGTTAACCAAGGGCTTCGCGGGTGGCTCAGCCGGTCAGAAAACGACGACGGAGCGGATCGACTTGCCCTCGTGCATCAGGTCGAAGGCGGTGTTGATCTCTTCGAGGCCCATGACGTGGGTGATCATCGGGTCGATCTCGATCTTGCCGGTCATGTACATGTCGACGATCTTGGGCACATCGGTGCGGCCCTTGGCCCCGCCGAACGCGGTGCCACGCCAATTGCGCCCGGTGACGAGCTGGAAGGGCCGCGTCGCGATCTCCTTGCCCGCTTCTGCCACCCCGATGATGATCGAGGTGCCCCAGCCGCGGTGGCAGGCTTCCAACGCGGTGCGCATGACCTCGGTATTGCCGGTGGCGTCGAAGGTGTAATCCGCACCGCCATCGGTCAGGGCGACGATCGCCGCGACGGTCTCCTCGCGGCTCAGGCCCTTGGAGTTGAGGAAGTGGGTCATGCCGAACCGCTTGCCCCATTCCTCGCGCGCCGGATTGATGTCGACGCCGACGATCAGGTTGGCACCCGCCAGCCGCGCGCCCTGGATGACATTGAGGCCGATCCCGCCGAGGCCGAATACCACGACATTGTCGCCGACCTGCACCTTGGCGGTGTTGGTCACCGCGCCGACGCCGGTGGTGACGCCGCAGCCGATGTAGCAGGCGGATTGGAAGGGCGCGTCCTCGCGGATTTTCGCGACCGCGATTTCAGGAAGCACGGTGAAATTCGAGAAGGTCGAACAGCCCATGTAGTGGAAGATCGGCTGGCCCTTGTAGCTGAAGCGCGTGGTGCCGTCGGGCATCAGCCCCTTGCCCTGCGTGGCGCGGATCGCGGTGCACAGGTTGGTCTTGCCCGAAAGGCACGACTTACACTGGCGGCATTCCGGCGTGTAGAGCGGGATGACGTGATCGCCGGGCTTCACCGAGGTCACGCCGGGGCCGACTTCGCGCACGATCCCTGCGCCTTCATGGCCGAGCACGGAGGGGAAGATGCCCTCGCTGTCGAAGCCGTCCAATGTGTAGGCGTCGGTGTGGCAGATGCCGGTCGCCATGATCTCGACCAGCACTTCGCCCGCCTTCGGGCCTTCGAGGTCAAGCTCGACGATTTCGAGCGGCTGCTTGGCGGCGAAAGCGACGGCGGCGCGGGTCTTCATTGATACGTCTCCGGTGGTCAGTTGCGGCCCGGTACGGCCTCGTGATTGTAAGGGCAATGGCGGCATGCCGACCCGCAGCACTTGCCGCGGGCGAGGTGGGCGACCCGCGTGAACACGGTGTAGCCGGTGTCGGGATCGCGATAAGTGCTCTCTGCGCGCAGGCAGGCAGCTTCGTGCAGGGCGTACCATTCGGGCTGGGTCATGATTGTCCGGCGATAGTGCGAAAGTGTTGCGGATGCCATGCACGAAACAAAAGTGCTGTTCTGCGCATTATACCCGCTTGCGCACGGAACGCTTTTGCGCTTCCAAGCCAGCTGCTTTTACCCGGAGAACGACCCTTGCGCTTCGTACTGATCGCTGCTGCCCTGCTGTTTGCCCTTCCTGCCCATGCTCAGGGTGTCCAGCAAACCAAGGGCAATTTCGAGGACAAGTTCCGTCAGCTGGACGAGGTTCTGCCCGATGCGAACACCTATCGCACGGCAGGCGGCGCGCCGGGGCACGAATACTGGCAGCAGAAGGTCGACTACAAGATCACGGCGCAGTTGGACGAAACCAAGCGCCGCATCACCGCGCGCGCGACGGTGACCTACACCAACAATTCGCCCGACGCGCTGCCGTGGCTGTGGATGCAGCTCGACCAGAACATCTTCAAGAAGGACTCGATGTCCGAGCTGACCGACGCCTTCGGCGGTCCCGGTCGCCGCGGGCCGAAGGTGACGCTCGGAACGGGCAGCGAGCCGACCAAGCTGTCGATGGAAGAACTGCGCCGCCAGCAGGCGATGGCCGACAACGAATACGGCTATGATATCACGGCGGTCACGGGCGTTGGAGGCGTGAAGCTGCCGCACACGATCGTCGGCACTTTGATGCGGATCGATTTGCCCGGCCCGCTCGCGCCGGGCGAGACCACGCAATTCGAGATCGAGTGGGCCTTCAACATCGTCGAGGAAGACGCGATCAACGCGCGTTCGGGCTACGAAAACTTCCCCGATGATCCCAAGAAGGGCGGCAACGACATCTTCCTCGTCGCCCAGTGGTTCCCGCGCATGGTGGTCTATTCGGACTACGAAGGCTGGCACAACAAGGAGTTCCTCGGCCGCGGCGAGTTCACCCTCGAGTTCGGCGACTACGATGTCGAGATGACCGTGCCGAGCGATCATATCGTCGCCTCGACGGGCACGCTCCAGAACCCGGACGCGGTGCTTACCGCCGCCCAGCGTCAGCGGCTCGAAACCGCGAAGAACGCCGCCGAGCCGGTGTTCGTCGTCACGCCGCAGGAAGCGGCCGCCGCCGAGGCCGGCAATCCCAAGGGCACCAAGACGTGGAAGTTCGCCGCCACCAACGTGCGCGACTTTGCCTGGGCGTCGAGCCGCAAATTCATGTGGGACGCGATGGGCGTGAAGCAGCCCGGTGCCGAGAACGAGACAGTGCTCGCCATGAGCTTCTGGCCCAAGGAGGGCGGGGACTTGTGGCGTAAATATTCGACCACCGCAGTGGCCCACACGCTCAAGGTCTATTCGCGCTTCAGCTTCGACTATCCCTATCCCACCGCGCAGTCCGTCAACGGGCCGGTCGGCGGGATGGAATATCCGATGATCACCTTCAACGGCCCGCGCACGATCCTCAACAAGGACGGCTCGCGAACCTATTCGCTGGCCACCAAGGTCGGGATGGTCGGCGTGGTGATCCACGAGATCGGCCACATCTACTTCCCGATGACGGTGAACTCGGACGAGCGCCAGTGGACGTGGATGGACGAGGGGATCAACTCGTTCCTCGATTCGGTCGCAGGCTACGAGTGGGATCCGAACATGCCGTGGAGCCGGAGCATTCCGCGCGACATGGTCAGCTACATGATCTCGAGCGACCAGCAGCCGATCATGACCCAGTCGGACTCGATCACCAACCTCGGCTCCAACGCTTATGGCAAGCCCGCAGCCGCGCTGCACCTGCTGCGCGACACGATCATCGGGCGCGAGCGGTTCGACTTTGCGTTCAAGGAATATGCCCGCCGCTGGAAGTTCAAGCGGCCCACCCCGGCGGACTTCTTCCGCACGATGGAAGAAGCCTCGGGCACCGATCTCGACTGGTTCTGGCGTGGATGGTTCTACACCACCGATCACGTCGATATCTCTCTGGACTCGATCTACCGCCTCAAGATGGACAGCAAGAACCCCGACATCGACCTGCCCCGCCGCCGTCAGGAGCGCGAGGATGAACCCGGTCTGGTCGGCACCGGCCTCAACAAGCAGCAGGGCCTGCCGATCTGGGTGCTCGAGAACCCGGGAGTCACCGACTTCTACGACAAGAACGACGAGTTCACCGTCACCCCCAAGGACCGCAAGAGCTACACCGAGTTCCTCGATGGTCTGCTGCCGTGGGAGCGCGCCGCCTTTGACCGCGCGGTCAAAGAGGACGCGAATTACTACGTCCTCAGCTTCAGCAACAAGGGCGGTCTGGTGATGCCGATCATCCTCGGCCTGACCTTCGCCGACGGCAAGACCGAGAAGATGATGATCCCGGCCGAGATCTGGCGCCGTAACGCCAAGGAAGTGGCCAAGCTGCTCGTCTTCCCCAAGGGCAAGGAACTGGTGCAGGTGGTGGTCGATCCCGAATGGGAGACAGGCGACGCCGACATCGAGAACAACAACTATCCGCGCCGCATCATCCCCAGCCGGGTGGAAGCGTTCAAGGACGAAGCCAGCAAGGCGCGTCTCAGCCGCGACCTGATGGGCGAGGCCGCCGGCGCCGAGCCCGAGAAGAAGCGCAAGTGAGCCTGCGGCGACTGCTCATTGCGCTGGCGCTGCTGCTCGCCCCGGTCGGGGTCGGCAGCGCGCTGGCGCACCAGCAGAAGATCGCGATCAGCACCGTCTCGCTCAATTCGCGGACGGGGATGATCGAGATCGCCCATCAGGTGCCTCTCCATGATGCCGAGCACGCGCTGCGGGCGCAGGGGATCACCGCCCCCGACATCATCGGCAGCGCAAAGAGCCGCGAGGCCTTCGCCCGCTATGTCACCAAGCGGTTCCTGCTGGAAGTGAACGGCACCGCCGTCGAGCCCAGCTATGTGGGCAGCGAAATCGATGGCGGCAGCCTGTGGGTCTACCAGGAAGTGCTGGCCCCTGCCGACGGCAAGGCGGGGCTGCGGTTTGATTCGCAGATCCTCACCGATGTCTGGGCGCGTCAGGAGAACCGGGTGAACATCGGTGGCGGCACGCACCCGGAGACTTTCATCTTCAAGGCCGGGGACGCCCCGCGTGAGGCCCTTCTCGCCCGCTGACTAGGCGCGCAGGCGCGAAGGCTCGGTGCCAAAGCGCGCCTGAAGGTCCGCCAGCAGGCCCGGGCGGCCATAGCGGTAGCCCTGCACATGGCGGCAGCCGATCCCGCGCAGGAAGATCTCCTGCTCCTCGGTCTCGACGCCTTCCACCACCACGCGCAGGCCAAGGCTGTGCCCCATCTGCACGATCGCCTGAATGATCAGCCGCGACTGGTGGTCCTCGCCGATGCCGGCGATGAAGTCGCGGTCGATCTTGACCTTGTGGATCGGGAAGGCGCGCAGGTGGGTGAGCGAGGAGAAGCCCGTTCCGAAATCGTCGAGGCAGATGGTGAAGCCGCATTCGTCGAGCGTGGCGAGCGAGGCGCGCAGGTGCCCGCTGGCATCGAGCAGCATGGTCTCTGTGACCTCGATGCAGATGTTCTTCGGCGTGAGCGGGCTGTCGTCGATCACCTCGATGAGGTGGCGCACATAGTCGCCGCGTCTGAGATCCGCGTCCGATAGGTTGAGCGCGATGCGGGTGTCGGGCCCGAACAGCGCGAGGATCGCCGGCCCGTCGGTCACCACCTGGTCGAGCATCACGCGCGACACCCGGCGCGACAATTCGGGATCGAGCAGCGCCGAGAAGACCTCGCTCGCCGCGACCAGACGGCCTTCCTCGTCGCGCAGGCGCAACAGGGCTTCGACCGAGACCACGCGTCCGGTCGCGAGTTCGACGATCGGCTGATACGCGGCCACCGCCCGGCCGCGGTCGAGCGCGCTTCGCAACTGACCGATCGCACGCTGGCGTTCGCATTGGCGGGCCTCGATCTGGCGATCCCAGCACACCACCGCGCCGCGTCCCTGTTCCTTGCCGCGATAGAGCGCAAGATCGGCGCGGCGCATGATCTCCTCGCTGCTGGCGTTGGTCGTCATGCGCGCTACGCCGCAGGTGGCGCCGATCCTGAGATGCAGGGTCCCCAGCGGCGGCATATCGGCAAGCTCGCTCAGCAGGCCGTCAAGCAGCGCCGTAACCTCCTCCAGCGCCATCGAGGGCGGGAACAGCAGCGCGAATTCGTCGCCGCCCCAGCGTGCAAGGAACACGCCGTCGGCAGTCTTGGTCTGCAACAGGCCGGCGATTGTCTCGAGCACGCGGTCACCGACGAGGTGGCCGAGCGTGTCATTGACGTCCTTGAATCCGTCGAGGTCGAGCAACGCGATCGTGACAGGCTCCGCTTCGACGCGCTGCATCGCGGCGGCCAATCGCCTGTCGAAGCTGGCGCGGTTGAACAGTCCGGTCAGCCGGTCGCGCTCCGCCGCGCGCTTCAGCGCCACATTGCGCATATGCTCGTCGGTGCAGTCGAGGATGATGCCTGCGACGCAGTCGGGCCTGCCATCGACATCGACCCGTTCGCCGACCACCCGGATGCGCCGCGGCTGTCCGTCGCGGCGGTTGATCGTGGTCTCGAACATGAACGGCTTGCCGTGCTCGATCGTGTCGCTCAGCGCGCCGGAAACCATCTCGCGGTCCTCGGAATTGTACATCTTTACCGCTTCGGGCACGCTGACAGATACCGCGGGTTCGAGCCCCGTGATTGCGAAGACCTGATCCGACCAGTGCAGCCGGCGGGTCGCGATATCGACGCGCCAGCTGCCGACATTGACCGCGCGTTCCGCCTGCCGGAAAATCTGGCTGGACTGCTGGAGCGCCGCGTTGGCGAGGCTCAGCGCGCGGGTGCGGGCGTGCAGCGTGATGCTCTGTTCGGCGAGTTCGGCGAGCATCGCCAGCGGCGCGATCTGTTCTGGGCGGAAGGCGTCGGGCTCGGGCGAAATCCCGCACAGCGCGCCAAGCACCACGCCATCGTCACCGCGGATCGGCACCCCGATATAGGAGCGGATGAACGGCGCGCCCGTGACCAGCGTGCTGCCCTGCAGCCGCAGATCGGTGCGCGCATCTTCGACCACCAGCGGCCCGTCGCCAAGCACGCAGACCGCGCAGAAGGAGTCCTCGATCTGGGTCTCGATAAGATCGGTGCCGGTGCGGCCGAGGAACCATTGCCGGTCCTGCTCGACCACCGAGAGCAGCGCAATCGGGCAGCCGAGCATGGTGCTGGCAAGGAGGGTGATGCGCGAGAACAGCTCGCGATCGGCAATAGCCTCGAGATCGAGGTCGCGGATGGCGTTGAGGCGCAGTTTGTCCTTCACGATGGCCGCAATGCGCGCGCAGGATTTAACAAAGCGTCTGCGACGAACCGCGTAGTCATGCAAGGCCGCTGCGGGGAGAGCGCAGGCAGGTTCTTGGGCTTTGTAAAAGGGTTAGAGCTGCTGCCAAATAGCTCCCATGATCGCAGTCAAGGCACCGCCTGCCTGCGTTTTGGCGGCAATTGTCACCCAGGTTAGGGGGCAAATCCGGTCCCGACCCTAAGGCAATCCTTGCTCTCTTGTCGCGCCCAGACAGCACCTCGCTTTCTCCGATACGCGAGTGCTCCCGGTGAATGATTGACCCCCCGCAATCTCGGCTTCACAATTAAGGTGGCTTACATGACGTATCCCTTCACCATACACCGCCCGTCACGTCAGGCGTCGCTGTCGCAGCCGGTCCGCCCCGCGTTTCGCGAGCCTGACGCGCCCAGCCCGCGCCTCGCCGCGGCGATGACAAACCTCGTCGAAAAGCCGGACTTTCCGTGCGTCGGTGCCAAATCGGCGCTTTCGCAGGGGAATCTGGCAGTGGAGCCCGCCTTCTCGCTGCGCAGCGCGCGCGACGATGTGCGGATCCACGACAGGCTGGTCCAGTGGAGCCGCGCCACCGATGCCGGCGAGAAGGGTTTCCGCAGCCTCGCGGTGGTGTTTGCAGGGCCCGTCGGACTTGACGAGCGCGGATTTGAGACTGCGCTATGGCAGCGGCTCGGCGCCCTGACTGCGCTCGACCGCGAGGCGGGCCATGCCCAGGCCGCGGGCTTCAGCGACGATCCCGATCACCCCGACTTCGCGCTGAGCTTCGGGGGCAAGGCCTATTTCGCAGTGGGTCTCCACCCCAACGCGTCACGCCGTGCCCGCCGCTTGCCCTTCCCGGCAATCGTGTTCAATTTGCACAGCCAGTTCAAACGCTTGCGCGCCGAAGAACGCTACGAGCGGATGCGCGAGGTGATCCTCGCGCGCGACGAGGCCTTTGACGGGAGCGTCAACCCGATGGTCGAGCGCCACGGCGACATCAGCGAGGCGCGGCAGTATAGTGGCCGCGACGTCAAGGGCGACTGGGTGTGCCCCTTCGTGCCCGAGGACCTTTTGTGACGCATCGCATTCCGCCGCGCTCGGGCACCGCGGTTCGGCTCTCGCGCGGGGATATCCTCACCGTGATCGATCCCGAGGGCGGGCAGGTCAGCGATATGCTGGCGATCGCTCTGGAGGATCCGGCCGAGGTGCTCTCCAACGGGCGGACTTTCGATTACGAGGAAACCCTTCGCCTGACCGAGGGCAACCGACTTTGGTCGAACCGGTCGCGGGTGATGCTGACGATCCTCGAAGACCATGCGCCGCATCACGATTTCCTGCTGACCCCTTGCTCGGAGGGGACGTTTCGCCACTTCTACCCGGACAAACCGCTGCACCGCGGCTGCTTCGGCAATCTCGCCGAGGCGCTGGCCCCATATGGGCTGGAGCCCGACGCAATCCCGACGGCGTTCAACATCTTCATGAAAGTCACCGTCGCCGCCGACGGGAGGATCGCCGTGCTGCCGCCCGAGACGAAACCGGGTGATTTACTGCGCCTGCGCGCCGAGATGGACCTTGTGGTGGGGCTGACCGCGTGTTCGGCCTATGCCTCGAACGGAGGCAGCTTCAAGCCGATCGACTTCGCGGTCGAGCGAGCGCTCTGACGGGAGCGAGCCCGGCTGCTTGGTGCAGCCGGGCTCGTCCGGAACGTCAGGCTTGCTGGCCCATGTCGGCGTCCTGCCGTGCATTGATGCCGTCGTTTTGCTGGCCGCCCGATCCGATGCGCTCGTCGATCTGGCCGATCATGTCGTTCTTCTTTTCCCGGACTGCCGAATCAGCCTTCCTCGCCTGCGCACCGGCCGCGCCGAGCGCCTGTTCGCCGAGCCCGCCGACATATCGCTCCTCGGTCTGCGTTGCCGGGAGCATCGAGCCCGCCACCGCACCGACAAAGGCTGCCGCGATCCCGCCCAAGAGCGGATTGTCGCCGTAGAAGTCCTTCACGTCCGAGACCGCCACCTTGGTGCGATCGCGAGTGCTATCGGCCATCCGGCGAGCGCCGCCGCTGGCCTTGTTCCAGCTGTCGCGGGCCTGTTCGGTCGCCGCGTCGAGGCGCTGACGGAAGGCGCTTTCGTCCTCGTCGTGGCCCTGTTCGACCATGAAGTAGTTGGCGCGGGTAAGGTCGCGACGGCGGCGATAGGCTTGTTCGTCCTCGCCTTCGCCGGGCTGGCACGCGCCCATGTGATCGACATAGCGACGGTGGTCGGGATGCCAGTTAGCGGCGCTCACGCGACCAGTGTCGCTCTTGGGCTTCGATCCGCTGCCGCCGATCCCCAACGCCGACGGGCGTGCATCGGCATCGCTGATCAGCCACAAACCGCCAACAGCGATCAGGCCGAGAGCGAGCGGATTACGGCGCGCGCCGTCCAAGAGGTAGTGCGCATCGATGCCCCCTTCTTCAGCCTTGTCGAAGAGCGAGTTGATGATGTTGCGCGGCGTGAGCTCGCCTCCGATCTGCTCGACAGTGCGGCTCATTTCATCCTGCGTGGCGCGGATATCGCGTTCGATTTCCTCGGGGGTGCGCTGCTGCGTGGTGGTGTCGGTCATTATCGTGCTCCGGAATGGTGCAGGTCGCCGGTGGCGACGGCGGGGGTGTCTTGAATGGTCTCGATCGAGCGATCAGGCTTGATATGGGTGGCGGCGACCTTCTTGCGGCCGCTCAGATAGAGGACGAGAGCGATCAGCAGGGTGGCGACGCCGACCAGGATGGTGCCGAGCGCGAGGTTGTTGATCGCTTCGCCAACGAGGTAGGCGATCCCCATCAGCAGAACGCCGAGCCCGGCGATGCCGACGACGGCGGCGACGGCCATCGCAGCGATCGCGGCCTTGAGATCCTGCGCGGCCTCGCGGACTTCGGCCTGCATCAGGTTCACCTGCTCGCGCGCGAGGTGGGCGCCTTGCTGGGTGAGACGGCTGACGAGGTCGACGATGTTGCGGTCTTCACCGCCGCCGGGGGCGGTGTGGCCGGATATGGGAGGGCGGGTCGGGTCGTTCACCGGACAGTCCCTCCTTCGGCGCCGTAGGCCGGAGCGAAATCGTTGCCGCCGAAATCGGTCGGCAACACGTTCTCGTCGGCCGGCCAGACCGGGGTTTCATTGGCGGTGTAGGATTGCTGCGGCGTGGTTTCATACTGCGACTGCCCGTCAGCGCCCTGACCATGCCGTTTGTGATCGGCCCCGGCCCGCAACAGGCGCGCGGCAGCAAAGCCCGCAGCGGCGGCGGCTGCGAGGAACGTGCCGGGGTTTTCGCGTGCAAAGCGCGAGGCTTCGCGGCCTAGATCATCCATGCTGCGGCCTTCGAGGCTGCCGGCGAATTGTTCGATCTGGCGGGCGACTTTCTGCAGGCCGGTCGCCATCCATTCGGGCGCTTCGGGGTTGTCGCGCAGCTGGTCTGCGGCAGCGCCGAGCGCGCCCGTTGCCGACCCGGCAATACCCAACGCCTTGTTTTTGCCTGTTTCTGCCTCCTGCTTGGCGCGGCCCTTGAGGGTGTCGGCGAGGTGGGCGGTGTCGTGGCCGAGTTCCTCGCGCAGGTCGGATGCGGTTTCGGACGTGGTCATGCGCAGTCTCCTTGTGAACGGACGACAGGCATAACCCCCATCCTTCCGGGAGCGGCGGGCCTTAGCGTCCAAGCGACAGGGCAATGGGCCGAACGGCACGCTCTTCAAGCATGTTACCAACTGGAATTGCAGGACATTTTAAGTCCCGCCCAACAATTCCAGCATGCTGCGCCAGTATGCCACTCTAGGTTAGGGACGCCCGGCCTGCACACGCGGAAGGGTGTCGCTCCTCTCACCCCGCAAAACCCCCGATTTGCCCCCGAAAAGCCGGAATTTGCCGTTTTTTGGGGGGTCTGGAGGGGGTCTAAACCCTTCTAGAACGCCTCAAGCGGGGGTCTAAACCGATCTGGAGGGGGACTAAAACGCGCAAGGAATCCGCCCCATGAATGTCGAGATGCTGCACCGGGGCGATGTCACCCTGATCGCCTTTGCCTTCGATCACACGCTCGATCATGCGCAGGTGCTCGAAATGGCGCGGGTGGTGGAGAGCGCGATGCGTGAGGGCAACGATCTTGCCCTGCTGCTCGACATGCGGGCGACCGAACACTTCAGCCCCGGCGCGTTCCTGTCGGCGGAGGGGATGTGGACCAGCCTCAAGTCTGTCGGGCCGGTGCGCCGCTATGCCGTGGTCGCTGCCCCGGCCATCGCGGCAGCTGCGGTCGAGGCGTTCGGCAAAGTCCTCCCGCTCGAATCCCGCAGCTTCGAAGCCGAAGAGATCGAGGCCGCGCGAGAGTGGGTCGCCGAAACCCCCGCCTGATCCCGCTTAACCCCCTCACCTGAGGAAATTCCATGCGTTCGTCGATCCGTTGCGCTTGCCTGTCGCTCGCCCTGCTCATGCTCGCCGGTTGCGATCGCATCGCGCCCGACAAGCCCGATGCCCCTGCCGCCGCCGTTATCGAAGGCGCGGACAGCATGGCCTCCCGCGATCCTGCCTCGGGGAAGGTGGCCGAGGCGGGCGCACCTGACAGCGAGCCCCGGCCTGTGATGCAGGCGCAGGTGGTGCTCGACCGGCTCGGCTTTTCCTCCGGCGTGATCGACGGCAAGGCCAACCGGTCCTTCGCCAACGCGCTCGAGGCCTTCCAGCAAGCGCGCGGACTTCCCGAGACCGGCAAGCTCGACGTAGCCACCGCGCAGGCGCTCGCGCCGTGGTCCAACATTCCTGCAACCCGCGTCGTCACCATCCCCGACGATTGGGCCAAGATCACCTTCGCGGCCCTGCCCGACGACGCGGCCGGCAAGGCGAAGCTGAGCCAGCTCGGCTACGAGAGCATGGCCGAGAAGCTCGCCGAGCGGTTCCACACCACGCCCGAGGTGCTCGCCGCACTGAACCCCGCCGCGCGGCCCACGACCACGGCCACCGCCAGCCCTGCGGCAACGCCCTCTGCCACACCTGCGCCCGCACCCGCATTCGCCCCCGGCCAGCAGATCCGCGTCCCCAACATCGGCGCGGACGTGATCGACCCCGCCGAGGTCAAAAAGCCCGACTGGCTCGTCACCCTGCGCTCGCTCGGCGTCGGCACCTCCCAGCCCGAAGTGGCGCGCATCGAGGTCGACGAAAGTGCAGGCTGGCTGCGCGCCTATGACGCTGCCGACAAGCTGGTGGCGGGCTTCACCGTCACCACCGGATCGGAGCACGATCCGCTTCCGATCGGCGACTGGAAGGTCAAGGGCATCGCCTACAACCCGCCCTATGTCTTCAATCCCGACCTGTTCTGGGATGCGGATGAAAGCGATACCAAGCAGCATCTGCCCCCGGGGCCGAACAGCCCGGTGGGGGTGGTGTGGATCGACCTTTCCAAGGAGCATTACGGCATCCACGGCACTCCCGAACCGGCGCTGATCGGCCATACCGAGAGCCACGGCTGCGTGCGCCTGACCAACTGGGACGCAGCGCGGCTGGCGCTGATGGTGAGCGGGCGCACCAAGGTGGAATTCCTGAAGTAGCGGCGGGACTATCCGAGCATCCGCGCCGCCATCCACAGGGCCATCGCGACCATCATCAGGTTCTCGGTCAGCGAGACGAAGCCGAGCGGCACGTTGCTGTCCCCGCCGACGCAGGCGCATTTGAGTTCCCGCCGGTCGATATAGGCCGCCTTGAACACCGACACCGCGCCCACCGTGCCGATGAACAGCGCGAGCGGGACCGAGAGCCAATTCAGCACGCCCCCCACCATCAGCACCCCCGCCAGTCCCTCGGCGAAGGGGTAGATGCTCGCATAGGGCACCCAGCGCTTCGCCAGCAGGTCGTAGTTGAGGAACATCGTGGCGAACTTGTCGACGTTCTGCAGCTTGAGCAGCGCCAGCACGGACATGCTGAAGGCGATGAACCACTGGCCCACCCGCACCGGCATCAGCGCACCATCCGCGGCATAGCCCGCCGCGACGGCCATCCCCGCGGTCATCGCGAACAGCGCGATCACCGGGCGATAGGTGGTCGCCTTGGGATCGGCAACGGTGAGCCCGAAGAACCGCCGCAGGTCGTCATAGCCCCCGATCCGCTCGCCCGCGATGAAGGTCTGGGGTGTGGTGGCAACGCCGTGCTCGGCCTTGAAGCGGTCGGTCTCCTCACGGGTGGTGAGGTGACGGTCGTTCACCAAGTATCCCTTGCGGCGCAGCAGGTGGCGCGCCTTCAGGCCATAGGGGCAGGTGTGCTCCGGCATCACCATGCGATAGAGCGCGGCGATTTTGGGTGCGTTTTTCATCTCGATTGTTCCCTTGAAGGCGAACGGATGACCCGTATATAAGTCCCGTACTATGGTACGGTTTCAAGAGGTCGTGATGAAAATAGGTGATCTGGCCAAGGCAGGCGGTGTTTCGGTCGAGACGATCCGCTTCTACCAGCGCCGCGGGCTGCTCCCCGAGCCGCCGCGCGGGGCCGGTGCACGCCGCTATAGCCCTGCCGATCTCGAGCGCCTGCGCTCGATCCGCGCCGCACAGACCGCGGGCTTCACGCTCGAGGAGGCCTCTGTGCTGCTCGCGCTCGATCCCGAAAACCGCACCGCCGCGAGGGCGCTCGCCGAGGCGCGCATTGCCGCGATAGACGAACGGATCGCCACCCTGCAGACGATGCGCGCCGCGCTCCACAACCTTGCGCAGGATTGCGCACGCGGCGAGCCCGGCCCTTGTCCAATCATCGCCGCCTTCGGTTCGCCGGGGCAGGAATCGGCAGCACCTGCAACCAAAGCCCGCGCCCGGAGCGTATAAGGTTCATGATCTTCCCCCGTCTTTCCCGCCGACGGCTGCTGGCCGGAGCAGGCGCGGCTTCCGCCTTTGCGGCGATGCCCGCCTGGGCGCAGGGACATTCCATGCACCGCGGCGGCAAGGGCGGCGCGCCGATCCGCGCCGGCTTCGATCAGGTATCGGGTGCGGTGATCGACCTTGAGGTGGGTGAAGGCCCGCGCGTGGTGCAGGGGCGCAAGGGCCACGGGATCGCGGTCAACGGCTCGGTCCCAGGGCCGCTGGTGCGTTTGAAGGAGGGGCAGAACGTGCGCCTCAACGTCACCAACCATCTCGGCGAAGACACCTCGATCCACTGGCACGGGCTGCTGTTGCCCTTCCAGATGGACGGCGTGCCGGGGATCAGCTTTCCGGGCATCAAGCCGGGGCAGACCTTCAGCTACGAATTCCCGATCCGCCAGTCGGGAACCTACTGGTATCACTCGCATTCCGGCCTTCAGGAACAGCAAGGGCATTACGGCCCGCTGATCATCGATCCGGCGGGGGCGGAGCCGGTCCAATACGACCGCGAGTTCATCCTGCTGCTGAGCGAGTTCACCCCGCTCCACCCCCACGCGATCATGGAGAAGCTGCGCAAGGGGGAAGGCTACTTCAACTACCAGCAGACCAGCTGGAATGACGATTACAAGCTCTCCGCCAAGGATCGCCGGATGTGGGCGAAGATGCGGATGCCCGCGACCGACATCGCCGATGTCACCGGTTCGACCAACACCTACCTCGCCAACGGGCGAGGGCCGCTGGAGGGGCTGGAATTCCTGTTCAAGCCCGGCGAGCGGGTGCGGCTGCGGATCATCAACGGTTCGGCGATGACCTTCTTCAATCTCCGCATTCCCGACCTGCCGATGACGGTGATCGCCGCCGACGGGCAGAACGTGCGGCCGGTCGAGGTCGACGAGTTCCAGATCGGCGCGGCCGAGACCTATGACGTGATCATCGAGCCGCGCGCCGAGGCCTATGCGATCGTTGCCGAGAGCATGGACCGTTCGGGCATGGCGCTGGCGATGCTGGCGTGCCGCCCGGGCGAGCGTGCTGCCGTACCCGCCCTGCGCAAGCCCCCGCTGCTCGACATGGGCGACATGGGGATGAACCACGGCGACGGCGGGCACAGCATGGAGGGCATGAAAATGCGCGATCCGCTGCTGCTGCCGCCCGATGTGGAGGTCGGCCCCGGCATCGACATGGTTTCGATGAACCCCGTCGACAAGCTCGGCGATCCGGGCCTCGGCCTGCGCGATGCGGACCACCGCGTGCTCACCTACAAGATGCTCAGCGCGCTCGAGCCCAACCGCGACACGCGCGAGCCGTCGCGGTTGCTGGAGCTGCATCTCACCGGCAACATGGAACGCTACATGTGGTCCTTCGACGGCAAGATGTACTCTGCCGTCAGCGACCATCCGATCCGCTTTGCATGGAACGAGCGGGTGCGGGTGAAGCTCGTCAACAACACCATGATGGCGCACCCCATTCACCTGCACGGGATGTTCTTCACGCTGGTCAACGGCGAGGCGCCCGCGCACCAGCCGCGCAAGAACATCGTGATCGTCCAGCCTGGGGCGAGCGCGACCTTCGACCTCACCGCCAACGAGCCGGGCGACTGGGCGTTTCACTGCCACCTCATCTACCATATGCATGGCGGGATGATGCAGACCGTGACGGTCATGGGGCCGGAGGGCGGCGCATGAGGATCGCCCTGCCGCTCGTCGCCCTGCTCGCCGCCGCGCCGCTTGCCGCGCAGGACGAGCACGCCGGGCACGACATGGGCGCGATGGCAGACCAGCCCGTATCGCCCGGCCCGACAATGGAGACCCCGCCCCCGCCCGAAGCCGGCAGCGGGCCTCCCCGCGCCGCCGACGCCATCTGGGGCAAGGAGGCGATGGCGGCATCGCGCGATGCGATCCGCCGCGAGCATGGCGATTTCCCCGTGTTCTGGTTGCAGGGCGACCGCATGGAAGCGCAAGTCCGCGACGGCGCAGACCTCTACCTCTGGGACATTCAGGGCTACTACGGCGGCCCGACCGAGCGGCTGTGGTTCAAGTCCGAGGGCGAAGGCGCGTTCGGCGCCAAGCCCGATGATGCCGAGGTGCAGGCGCTGTATTCCAAAGCCATCGCGCCGTTCTGGGATGTGCAGGCAGGGGTGCGCCACGACTTCGCGGGCCCGGACACCACCCATGCGGTGATCGGCGTGCAGGGCCTTGCGCCCTACCTGTTCGAGATCGACGCGGCGCTGTTTCTCTCGCAGCGCGGCGACGTGACAGCGCGGATCGAAGCCGATGTCGACCAGCGCATCACCCAGCGCCTCATCCTCCAGCCGCGCGCCGAGGCCAATCTGTCGGCTCAGGGCATCCCTGCGCTTGGCATCGGCGCGGGGCTCGACCAGATAGAGGTGGGCGTGCGGCTGCGCTACGAGATCGCCCGCGAGTTCGCGCCCTATGTCGGCATCGAGCAATCGTGGCGGACAGGCGAGGGCGCGGACTTTGCGCGCGCACGGGGCGAGGATCCCTCCGTCACCAGCCTCGTGGCCGGTATCCGTTTCTGGTTCTGATCAACACGAAGGACGTTTCTCTCCCCATGCGTATCCCTGCTTTCCTCGCCGCCCTCGCGCTCACCGTCGTCGCCCCCGCCGCGCCGCTGCTCGCCCATGTGAAGCTGACCGCCTCGACCCCCGCTGCGGGCGGTGCGGCCAAGGCGCCCAAGGCGATCACCCTCACGTTCAGCGAGAAGGTGAACCCCGCCAAGGCGAGCGCCGCGATCATCATGACCGCAATGCCGGGCATGAAGGACCATGGCGAGATGGCGATCCGCAACTTCACCCCCGCCTGGTCGGCCGATGGCAAGACGCTGACGCTGACACTCAAGAATGCGCTGCCCAAGGGCAGCTACGAGGTGCGCTGGCAGGCCGCCGCGGCTGATGGCCACGCGATGAGCGGCACCGTCACCTTCACCGTCGGTTGAGGCAGCGCGTGGGCCGGCTCCCGCTCGCCGCCGCGCTGGCCCTCGCGCTCGGCACCGGCGGATGTGCGCGGCAGCCCGCCGCGCCTGCTGCGATGATGGCCCCCGCCAACCCCGTCCTCGACCGCGACTTTCCCGATCCGGCTGTTCTGCGCGCGCCGGACGGGTTCTACTACGCCTATGCCACGCAGGGTGATGAGGGCGGGGCGATGCGCAATATCCAGCTCGCCCGCTCGCCCGACCTTGCCCGTTGGGAGCCGATCGGTGACGCCCTCCCGGTGAAGCCGGCCTGGGCGAGCAAGACGCAGGACTTCTGGGCACCGCACGTCATCCATGCCGATGGCACCTACTTCATGTACTTCTCCGCCAAGCCCGACGCTGCGCTGACTGATGAAAAACAGGGCCTGTGCCTCGGCGTCGCCACCGCCGCGTCTCCGCAAGGCCCCTTCACCGATAGCGGCAAGCCGCTGCTGTGCGGCGAGGGCTTCGTCAACATCGACCCGATGGCCTTCGACGATCCGGCGACCGGCAAGCGGCTGCTCTACTGGGGCTCGGGCTTCGGGCCGATCAAGGTGCAGGAGCTTGGTCCAGACCGCATCTCTTTCGCCCCCGGCAGCGCGCCCGTTCCGCTCGTCGCCGTCGATCCCACCGACGATCCGGCGAACTACCAGCGCCTCGTCGAGGGCGCCTGGGTGATCCGGCGCGAGGGGTGGTATTACCTGTTCTACTCGGGCGACAATTGCTGCGGGCCCAAGGCCCATTACGCGGTGATGGTCGCCCGCTCGCGCTCGGCTACCGGCCCGTTCGAGACTCTGGCGCAGGCGACGGGGGCGGCGAGCAGCGTGATCCTCGCCGCCGACGCGCGCTGGAACGCCCCCGGGCACAATTCGGTGATCCAGACACCGGACGGCACCGACTGGGTGCTCTACCACGCCGCCGACCGCACGCACGACCGCGCCCGTCCCGAGGCAGAGCCCAACACGCGCCGGGTCATGCTCATCCGCCGCATCGTGTGGCAGGATGGCTGGCCAACGATCCCCTGAACGGCGGCCTGTCACGCACGGCAAATCATTCGACCCTGAGGGGCGCCGGACGGCAAGATCTGGATTGTCAGAAGAATGTTTGGTGCGCGACGCAGTCCGCAGCGAACGGTGCTCTTCCCTGTTTCTGCCGGATTTCCCTGTTTTTGAGCGATTTATCGGCGAATGAAGCCGTTTCTAGGCCCCATTTCGCAGCGCAAGCTCCAGTGATCCCGCGATATTCCATTGCGGCACTCGGCTGCGGGGCGAAGAAATAACAGGGAATTCGCTGTTGAATAGCAGGGAATTTAAATCGCGATAACAGGGAATATCTCGTGCAAATACTGGTTGCGTAGCGTCAGCCTGATCCTCCTAAATCCCACCATCAGGTGACCGCCAGATTAAGTGCTAGTCTCGTTTCATCCACGTTATCCACAGCACACCCAAAAAATATTGTGCCCTTCCGCTCTTGTTTTCTGCCCGCCGTGAAAATTAGAATCTGCCAGCCAACCACAAGGAGATGAACATGGCCAGGAACCACACTTCCATCGTTCCACTATTCACGGATGAAAATCATGCACACTTTGAAGGAAGGCGCGTCGCGCGCCGTAATCGAACGCCCGATTGATGAACTGACCCCCTGCGCGCGCAATGCGCGCACCCATTCGAGGAAGCAGCTGCGCCAGATTGCGAACAGCATCGAGCGCTTCGGCTTCACTAACCCTGTCCTGATCGATGATAATGGACAGATCATAGCTGGCCACGGCCGGGTCGAGGCAGCCAAGCTTCTCGGTATGAAGCGGGTGCCTACGCTTACGCTGTCCCACCTGTCGCCGGCTGAGCAACGCGCCTACATGCTCGCGGATAACAAGCTCGCGCTCAATGCGGGCTGGGATCCGGAGCTGCTGGCGGAGGAGCTCCAGGAGCTGATCGACATCGACTTCGATATTGACCTCACCGGGTTCAGCCTGGCCGAGATCGACGTCATTCTGGACGATGCGAGGGAGGCTAACCCCGACACGCGCGATGCTCCCGAAGATGCGGTGCCAGAGTCTTCCAACGTCGTCGTCACGCAGCGCGGCGATCTCTGGAAGCTCGGAGAGCACTACCTGCTGTGCGGTGATGCGCGCGATCCGGCTGACTTCGCAGCGCTGATGCAGGGCCGCAAGGCGGACATCGTGTTCACCGATCCGCCTTACAACGTGAAGATCGACGGCAATGTATGCGGGCTCGGCTCGGTAAAGCATCGCGAGTTCGCCTTCGCCAGCGGCGAGATGAGCGAATCCGAGTTTACCCGGTTCCTCACCGACACGCTCGGTAATGCGACAAGCGTCATGCGCGATGGTGCCATCGCCTTTGTTTGCATGGACTGGCGCCACATGGGCGAGCTGGTGTCAGCCGGACGTCAGGTGTTCACCGAGCTCAAGAACCTCGTGGTCTGGAACAAGACCAATGGCGGGATGGGCGCCTTCTACCGGTCGAAACACGAGCTGATCTTCGTTTTCAAGCATGGCACCGCAGCCCATACCAACACCTTCGGACTGGGTGAGAGCGGGCGCTATCGCACCAACGTCTGGGACCATGCCGGCATCTCCTCGATCGGTGGCAGGCGCGATGAGGAACTCGCCATGCACCCGACGGTCAAGCCGGTCGCGCTCGTTGCCGATGCGATCCGCGACTGCTCGCGCCGCGGCGAGATCGTGCTCGACTGCTTTGCGGGCTCAGGCACCACGTTGATCGCAGCTGAGAAGACCGGGAGGCGGGCGAGGATCATCGAATATGACCCCGTCTATTGCGACACCATCATCCGCCGGTGGCAGGCGTACACCGGCCGCGATGCGGTGCACGTAGCCAGCGGCATCGCCTTCACAGCTCTCGAAGAGGAGAAGGCTCATGGCTGAGGGGGATGATCGCGGCGACGACGATCAAGTCGGGTACGGCAAAACCCCGTGGTGGACGAGATGGCGCAAGGGCGAGTCCGGCAACCGCAAGGGACGACCCAAAGGTACGGGGAAGAAGCAGATGGCCAGCAAAAACTTGCCGACTGGTGATAGCGAGCTCGATGCCATGCAGCGAAAGGTGCTCGACAAGAAGGTCAAAGTGAATGTCGAAGGGAAGGCCGAACATATAAAAATGCAGGAGGTAATTCTGCACACCCAGGCAAGCTTGGCTGCGAAAGGAAATGCGCTGGCTGCGCGCGATGTCATCAAGCAGGCCGCCAACCTCGAGAGACGCGAAATTGCGCGCGAGGCGATTCAGGCTGATGCCGATAAAATGTCAGCTGTGGAGCAGGCTGATCTGAACCGTCGAGTTTTCCAGCACATTGCCGAGCTCAAAATATCTCAGAAGAAGGCTTGGGATCTCGCGAAGCTGGAAGGACGATCCGAACCTGATTACCCGTGGCCTCACCCCGATGACATTCTGATTGATGAACATCGTCAGAAATATCGCATTCAAGGCCCCTATGACGACACGCAAGTCGCCCATTACGAATGGATCAGAGCCGAGCGCGATGTCGCTTTCATGACGATAGTGATCAAGATTAAGGCAAGGTCGAAAGCTGCCGATGCGACGCTCCGCCTCGCGTCGTTCTCATTTTACCATCATGATGCGCTTTTGCCGAAACGGTGGCAGATTGCGCAGGACTTCGAATGGCTGGCTGCGCTTCATCTCGAGCTACGATCTGCCCAGCTTCAAAAGGCGCTTGCGAGCGATAAGCGCAAAGCTGAGATGTGGAAGGCTATTTCCGGTAACTCGAAACCATGTCCCGAGGCCTACCGTGTAGCGAACGCCGTTCTAGCCCCGGTCCTGAAGAAGCAGGGTTACCGCTCGCTGGCTCAGTTTGAACGCGCCTATGAGGACACGAACGGCAATCCACCATGGCCTCGGCGAACGGACGATTCAAACGGCAGCGACACTAGTTCGCCATGAGGCTGGCGTCTTACCCCGCCATTACTTTGTCGGGATCGCGGCCGCATCACGCCGATGGCTCAGGTCGCGTGAAGTCTACAGCAAGGTGAACTGGCATCGGGGGCGGCTGATCAAGATGCTCGGGTTCCGCTCGTTGCATCTTACGGAGCAATTTGGTGAAGGAGGGACGTAGCGCAGGCAAAGACGCGCGATGACCTGCCTTGATTCGCTAGTCAGTCCGCGAGAATGCAAGAGTAACGGGGGTGTTTACTACCGGACTCGCGGAAATCTGCGGTGTAGAGCGAGTGCAGTTACCCTATTGACTGACTTGGATTTTTGTTGATGCTAGGCGGTGCAGATAGCAACAGGGGTCGCTTTCTATGCGCCGGATGTTTCTTCTCGCGAGCACGTCGCTCGCGGCTTTGACGTGTGCCTCGATGGCGAGTGCTCAGTCGAGCACTGAGACCTACACCTATGATGCGCTCGGGCGCCTGACCAGCGTGGTCACAACTGGCGGCCAGAACAATTCCGAGACCCAGTCGATCTGCTACGATGCAGCCGGCAATCGGACCGAGTACCGCGCGAACAGCAGTGCCGGCACCTCGCTGTGCACGCCAACAGTCGGGCCGGCCCCAGGTCCGCCGAGCCCCACGCCTACACCTACGCCTACACCGACGCCCACTCCAACACCGACGCCAACACCCACTCCGACGCCAACACCCACACCGACGCCGACTTCGACCATCGCGCTCACCGACACCAGCCTCAACGTGCTGGCCTCGCACCAGTCGACCTACAACTGCGTGGGCTTCGAGATCGTCCCCGGTGTGATCGACGGCTATTGTGAGCTAATCGGCAACCCCACCGAGTTCGGCGACGAGATCGTGGTCTACGACAGCAATTTGGGACAGCCTTTTGACCCGGGCTACTCGATGCCGGTGCCCTCACGCCTTGAGGTCACCCCATCGGCTTATGGAACGGGAGTTGCACCATGAAGAAGCTCGCCTTCACGTCTGCGGCGCTCGCTTGCGGATCTGCTCTCGCGTTCGTCGCTCTTTCCGCTCCTGCCGCTGGCCAGTCCAGCAGCGGTCCGCAATGCATGGCCGGCACAAAGCGGGATAGCTCGCAGCGAAGCTTCACTTTCTATGTCGCGCCAGCCAGCGTCGCGGCCCTCGAGGCGCGCGGGTTCACGCAAGGGTCCTGTCAGGCCGCGGCCGATCCGCTGCCCGAGTTTCGCACCAGCATCTGCGCGGCCGCAGCCAAAGCGCCGGCTTCGTTCAAACAAGGCTTCGAGCGCGTCCATGGCATTAGCCTCGACGAACTCTGCAACTTCGCAACTTTGGCGGGGTGAGGACGCCCAGTAAAGGCTGTCTCTCAGTCAATCGTTTGAGGTGCGCGGAACGGCCGCGTCAGTCAGTGCAAGTTGGAGAATATCAGGGATGATCTTGCGAGGATGGTTCCGGATCATGGCTGGCGCAGCCATCATGTTGGCCGGGCACGGTGCGCTCGCTCAGAGCACCGGCGGGGCGCGGTCGACGATCGTCACGCCGCCAGCGGAAAAAATGGCGATCTCGCCCGGCGGCGTGGACATGCGCACGGGGCAGTATGCGTTCAGCCAGACCGATGTGTCGATCGGCGACAGCAATGGGTTGTCCTTTACGCGTACCCAGATGGTTCCGGTGCCTTGGCATGCAAACCCTTTCAATTTCCTCGCCCATAACTGGCACATCTTGATCACCGAGCGGAAAGTCTTTCTCGAAAAGAAGGAATTTGAGCACAGCGTGAGCTATCCGGATTACCGAATGGGCGTGCGCTGGCCGGGTAAGACGGAGACCTTCGACAGCCTTTCGTCCAGCACGGCTTTCGTCAACCAAGCCCGATATAAGATCGCCCGGCTTACGGTTGCCGGCGATCGCGCAAGTGCGTCAGCTGTCTACACCTACGAAGGCGCTGATGGGACGATCTTGAAGTTCCGGCCGATCGGGAGCGGGGACTGCTCAACAGTCTTGCGCTGCGCGTACGTCTCCGAAAAGATCGACCCCGACGGCACACGCTTCACGTTCGAATACGACAACCCAACCAGCCAAGCTGATGGCACGCGCCTCCGCAGCGTGGTCAGCAGCCGGGGCTATGCGCTTCTGCTGGAGTATCCTTCCTCCGGGGTGCAGCCGTCCAAGGCTTGCGTGCTGAACCTCGCTTACACGCTGAAGCCAGCGAACAACGTCTGCCCGGCAAGTGCGCCGCATAGCCTGTACAATGGCAATTCGACAACGGATGCGTCTGGGGCGACCTGGACCATCGGCGGGGGCTCGAACGGCGCCTTCGGGATCATCCCGCCTGGACAGACGATCCCGTCGATGACGTGGGACATGAGCGGCAAACTTGACCAAGAGGGCGCACAGTACTTCATCACGGATTATCAGGGTTTCGCGACTGGCGAGAGCTACTCATACGAATACGACAGCCCTCCCAGCTTTGACGGGTCGATAAATGCGATCGCCGGAGGAAAGTACACTGACGCTGCCGGCAATGTAACAGTCATACGCTATGCGTTTCCGCGGCTACCGAGATCGATGGGACCTGACGCCACTGTTTCTCAACCGGTCGTCGAAGGCTCCTTTGAAGGAATTCAGGTCACATCTGGTCCTGTGGAGATCATCGATCCCCTCGGCCGAAAGTGGACGATGGAGTACTGCGATCAGATCATCGCCGCCAGCCTACCCCCAACCGAGACCAATCGCTGCGTGGTCAATTATCTTTATCATGTCACGAGCCCCGAAGGCGACCGGGTCTACTACGACTACGATGAGTACGGGAACACCGTCAGGTCCGAGCGCGTGGCAAAGCCAGGGTCGAATCTACCCTCCATCGTCGAAACCGTAGTCTTTGCCTGCAGCAGCCCGAAGACATGCAGTAAGCCGCTGACCGTCACGGATGCCAATGGGAACGTCACCAACAACACCTACAGCTCGGTCCATGGGAGGATCCTGACTTCAACGCTGCCAGCGGCGCCCAACGGGGTCCGCCCACAAACGCGGTATGAGTACGCACAACGCTCGGTTTGGATCGCGAATTCGGGAGGCGGCTTCGTTCAGTCCGGGCCGCAAATATGGGTGCTGGTGTCTGAAAGTATGTGTCGGACGAGCGCGGCCACCGGCAATCCGTCTGCGCCCTGCGCAGCCGGCGCATCGGACGAGGTCCGCACGCTTTACGATTATGGCCCGAACACTGGTCCCAACAATCTGTGGCTGCGCGGCGTTGCGGTGGTGGCCGACGGCCAGACGCTGCAAACCTGCTACCAGTACGACCAGCGTGGGCGCCGAATCGCGGAAACGAAGCCTCTCGGAGCGGGAGCAACCTGCCCATGAGCGGACTGAGGCACATGATGCTGCGCGCTGGCATGGCTCTGGCGGTAGCTGGGACGTATGTGACGGGCTCGGCGCTGTTGGCGCAAGCGAGTGCATCTCCGCACACTTATGCGACCCGTTATGACGGCATGGGCCGTGTGACGGGGACGATCGCGCCAGATCCAGATGGCGCTGGTCCGCTCAAGCATGCGGCAACCCGCACGACCTATGACCTGCGTGGTAATCCCATTAGGATCGAAACCGGGGAGCTTAAGAGCTGGCAATCGGAGCAGAACGCACCAGCAGACTGGCCTACTTTTGCATCATCACCGACGATCGGTTTTCAGGTTTTAACTACGTCCGAGACCACTTACGACTTGCAGAACCGCAAGGTGACCGAGCGTGTCATCGGCTCAGACGGCGTGACCGTCAGCCTCGTGCAATACAGCTACAATAATCGCGGCCTGCTGGAGTGCACAGCGGTTCGTATGAACCCTGCGGTCTATGGCTCCCTGCCGGCGAGCGCATGCACGCTGGGGACGCAGGGCTCGGAAGGTCCGGACCGGATCAGTCGTACATTTTACGATGCGGCCAGGCAGGTTCTGCAGGTACGCAAAGCGGTTGGCACCTCGGTCGAGATCGTCGATGTGACCTACAGCTACACGCCTAACGGCAAGATCCAGAACGTGATCGATGCCAATGGCAACCGGGCTGAGCTGCGCTATGACGGTCACGACCGGCAGACCCGCTGGGTGTTCCCGGCCAAGGCCCGGCCGACCGCGTTCAACCCCTCGACGCAGGCGACCGCGCTGAACACGGCGGGCGCTCTCAACGACGGCGACTTCGAGGAATACAGCTACGACGCCAATGGCAACCGGCTCTGGATGCGCAAGCGTGACGGGCGTCGGATCGCGTTCACCTATGATGCGCTGAACCGGGTTACAATGAAGGATGCCTGCGCCGCCAGCGGCGCGGCCTGCACCGGGCTTCCTGCTTTCCATACGCGCGACGTCTACTACGAGTATGACCTGCGTGGGCTGCAGACCAAGGCGCGGTTCGACAGTCTTACCGGCGTCGGCATCACCTACGCCTACGACGGGTTCGGGCGGCTGACCTCCGAGAATCAGAACACTGACGGAACAAGCCGGACGATATCCTCGCAGTACAATGCCAACAGTGCTCGGACGCGGGTGACGTACCCCGACGGGCAGTTCTTCGGCTATGACCTCGATGGCCTCAACAGGGTCACCGGTCTGCGGGACGGGACTACATTGCTCGGGACGGCCACGTTCAACAACCGCGGGCTCGGCACGCAGCTGGCATGGACAAGCCTGACTACGACCGCCAACGCGCGCAGCTTCACCTATGATCCAGCCGGACGTCTTGCCTCGATTGGATTCGATCTCAACGGCCCAGATAACGACGTCACGTGGAACTACACCCGTAACCCAGCCTCGCAGATCCTGAGCGAGACCCAGACGAACGACAGCTACTCGTGGAATGGGCAGCTTCCGTCGGCAGCATACGTCCGGAGCTACGCCACCAACGGCCTCAACCAGTACGACGTCGGCGGTAGCAACGCATATTGCTACGATGCGAACGGAAACCTCACCGCGGATGGTAACCGGGTCTACCTCTACGATGCCGAGAACCGCCTCGTCGAACTTCGCCTTCAGGGTACGGGCAACCCAAACTGCAATGCCTTGTCGTACGCAGGTACGCTACTGGCCGAGCTGCGCTATGATCCTACTGGTCGTCTCTACCAGATCTCTGGCGGGCCGATGGGCATCCAGCGGTTCGTCTATGATGGAAACGCGCTGATCGCCGAATACAACAGTGCGGGCACCATGCTGCGGCGCCACGTGCACGGGAGCAGCGCAGACGCCGACGATCCGCTGTTTTGGTACGAAGGTGTTAGCCAGACAGTAACCGCTCGCCGCTATGTGCACGCCGACCCTCGTGGTTCGATCGTTGCGGTAACCGACCAGACCGGTAATCGGACTCAGATCAACACCTACGACGAATACGGCATTCCCGACACGGCGACGCAGAGCGATTCTGCAACAGGCGGGTCGACCGGGATCGCCACAAAGGGGCGGTTCCGCTACACCGGTCAGGCGTGGATCCCCGAGCTGGGCATGTACTACTACAAGGCCCGCATCTACTCACCCACACTTGGAAGGTTCTTGCAGACCGACCCCATCGGATACGAAGACCAGTTTAACCTCTACGCTTATCTAGCGAATGATCCGGTTAATAAGGTAGATCCGAGTGGCATGGCCGCGATGGGGGGCTGCGGTTCGCGCATCGAGGGCGCCAATAACTGTACCGGAGGGTCGTTTCTTGCCTTTGAAGGTGCACTTGCCGACAGCCGAGAACAAGCCCTCAATATGGGTCCCAAGGACGAACCAGGAAAGGGCAAGGAGAAAAAAGGAGGGCTACTTGATTTATGCATGCTTTTCTTAACAACAGTATGTCAACCGCCGGCCGGTCCTGAGAACCCTGCGGCGCCTCCGCCAGTTGAAACTCCGCCACTTAAAGAGCCAGATAGACCTAAGCCAGAAGATGCCGAAGGACGTCCAGAACGACCAGTCCCTCCGTCAAGAGGTAAGCCGGCTACTCCTGGTTCCGCACCGCCCCCAGATCGTGGCAAAAGAGGAATTCGCCCTGACGACTTTACAATCTTCCGCGTGCTAAGGGGTGGCATCTTGTTGTTGATTCCCGACAGCGTAATCATACAGCATAACAAAGAACTTGAGTGCGCTTCGGGGGGCGAATGCGATTTGGTTGCATGAGTGGATTCAAAGGCGAGTACTCATTTGATGGGAACTGCTAAGATGAACAATTATGAAATTGAGTTTAAGCGTGATCCATTGAATAGAGAAGTGGCTCTTGAATTAGATGATTTGAATAATAATCGGCGCCAATGCATCAATGGCCTTGAGGCTTTGGCGGAAAAAGGATCGGTGATCGCAATGATCGCCGTCGGCGACGCACTTTTAACAGGCAGGTATGGGACCCAAATTGATGAGGAACGAGGTATAGAATATTTCAAGAAGGCAAAACAAATGGGCTCAATCGAAGCGGCTTACAGACTCGCACGGTATCTGGAAGCAAAAAAAGACTATGCTCAGGCAGAATTAGAGCTTCGCGCGCTTTGCGAGCAAAATTTCTCTCCAGCTGCATATTTACTAGGGCATGCATTTTATACTAATAGGCTAGGCAAAACGGATAAGACATTAGCGATCAGGTATCTAGAAAAAGCCGCAAAAGAAGGTCACTATCACGCGATGCGTTGGCTCGCTCTGATAAAATGGAGGCATGGATCGCCAATTCAAAAAATTTCGAGCATCTATACTTTCATAGTGAGTTTGTGGGTGCTCTTTAGGCAAATACGTGTATCGAAAAGTAGTGACTCACTAAGAAAATGGTGATTAACCTAGCGAACATCTGTTTATCTGATAAACCTCAATGAATTAAGATAAGATCTTTAGAATGGTTCAGTGCACTACCTCTTTAATCAGAGAACTCTGAACAATAGCGATGCAGAGGGTGGTTCGGATCTGATTTTTCTTGAAGAGGAATTTGGCGCGGGCGTGTGTCGGAAGACGTCTAAAGTTATATCCTAACTGAGGTCGACGCTAGCCGACGTACTTGCTCATTTGGAATACGGACAAGATTTCGAGGACGTCACTTAATCAGAGGCTTAATAGGCTTCAGGCCCAAATGCCGATCCGGCAGATGAAGCGAGTGATCACCTTTTCCTCAGCGATGCTCCAGCATAAGGATCGAAATTAGCAGGCGGTAGATCCGGCCGCGTATTCTCGAACTGCGCAGCCCGGGACACTGGTGCTGTTGTTACAGCTGCTTCGTTTCGCCCTCCCGCCAACCCGGCCGAAATCACTGGCGCCCCAAGCAGGAGAAAGCACCCGAGCGAGATCCGCGCGCCCTCACGAAGCGGCAACCGCCCGGTCAGCATCAATGCTCCGATGAACGCCACCGCGATCACGCACAGCCCAAGCGCGATCTCGCCCAGCATCGCCTGCTCGACCCAGCGTGCGGACTCTACCATCGGCACCCCGCCACCTGCCTCAAGCAGGCTCTGTTGCATTGCCGGCTCCATCACCCGCTATTCCGCCACCAGCACGCGGCTGACCCGCCGCCTACCGTTGCGCCGCTCGAGCTGGACGAACACATCGACACTCTCGCGCACGTAGTGCCGCACATCATCGCGGCTGAGCTTTGATCCGGCTTGCAGCACCATCAACGCCAACTGCTCGATCGCACGCTGCGGCGTATCGGCGTGGATGGTCGTCATTGACCCCGGATGCCCAGTGTTAACCGCGCGCAGGAATGTGAACGCCTCCACCCCGCGCAGCTCACCAAGGATGATCCGGTCCGGCCGCATCCTCAGCGCGGCAACCAGTAGATCCTCGGCACTGATCCGAGCCTCGCTCAGCTCCCCGCGCGCAGCGATCAGCCCGACCGCATTGGGATGGCGCAGCTGTAACTCGGCGGTGTCCTCGATTAAGATGAGCCGCTCCTCAGCCGGGATCTCGGCAAGAAGCGCATTAAGAAAGGTGGTCTTGCCCGTTGAGGTACCACCCGACACCAGAATATTGCGGCGTGCCCGAACGGCCTCACGCAGATTGCTGGACACCTCGCGCCCGGTCAGCGCCCGGAAGCGTCGTTCGTCAACGAACTCGCCATGGCCGGCCTCAACATCGGCAAACGCCTCGGCCTCCTCCCAATCAGCCAGTGACAGATCAGCAGACACATGCCGCCTGATTGCGAATGCGTGCCCCTCCCGCGTGGCAGGTGGCGCCGCAACCTGGACCCGCGAGCCATCGGGCAGAGTTGCGGCCAGTAGCGGCTGCGCACGACTGATCCCCTGCGACGAGAACGCTGCGATTTGCCGCGCAAGCCGTTCCAGCAGCGCATCATTAAGTGCGGGCTCCTCAACGCGCTCGATCTTACCGCCAAGGCTCTCAAGCCAGACCTCGCCGGGCCGGTTAATCCAGATGTCCGTGACGCCGGGCCGCTCAAGGAACGGCGCAAGCGGCGCAAGGAAACTGTCAAGATAGTAGCCGGCCTCGGTGGTGGTCACTTCCTCACCTCACCGGTCCACAGTCGAGAAATCGAGATCGCGCGCCACGAACACTGAGACGCTAGTTCCGTGCTTGACCTTGAGCGTTGGCTGGATCTGCTGCGGCTGGGTGACCTGAAGGTTTTGTGTGCTGCCGGGCAGAGCGACGATCACACCGTCCGACGCGCGGTTCACAGCGATGCCCACACCCAGATCGAGCGCCGACTGCAAGAGCGCACCGCCGAAGCGCTGCAGGAACTTGCTATCGACCTTGCCCCTGATGCCGGCGCGGCCAAGCGGATCGGATGAGGGAGAGTCGAGCGCAATGGTCACGCCATCAGGGCGGATGAGCCTGGTCCAGCGTACCAACGCCCGGTTTTGGCCCGACTGAAGGTTCGCCTCATACTCGCCATAGAGCCGGCTGCCGCGGGGGATCAGGACCCGGCTCCCGTCGAACCCTGCGACATCACGCTGAACCAGCGCACGCACAGCGCCCGCACGGGTGGAGTCCAAGGCAGTCTCAAGAACTGCAGGGACAACCGTACCCTGCGGAATGGTCAGCGAGGGATTGAGGAAGCGCTCGGCGGTGACGCGCGCCTGTCCTTGCTCACCGCGACCGAACGGAACGGCCACCGGAGGCGGGGCAGTCCGATTGTCGAACACCACGCGGGGAGGCTGTTGCTGGAGCTGAACCGGAGAGAGGGGGGCGGACGCAGGAAGTGGAGCTGGCCTGTAAGGCACCGGTGCCTGCGGCCGGTATGACGGCGATGTCGGGTAGGGCTGCCGGCCATCGGCGTCGACACGCGCAAGCCGAACGACGGGGCGCAGATCGCCGCGCGGATCGTCCGCGAAACCCGCCGGGATATCAAGCGGCGGCGGCGATGAGATCCGAACTGCCTCACCCGATCCGACTTGCCGGACAGACGGTGCCTGCGCTTCTTCCCGCGAAGCGTTCAGCGCACTGAATAAAACGCCGCCTAACGCGGCCAGCACGGCAAGGAAGGCCCAAAGACCCATATTGCTGCCGCTACCAGTTGGAATGACAGGCCGCACATCGGCGGGATCGTAGCCATCGCTGGGGCCAACTGCAGGGTCTGCTGCGCTGCTCATCCCTTGCCGTTCCCCCGCGTGGCAGCCTGGACGCTGCGGGTGGCGATTGCCTTGGCCTTGTCGATGCGGAACACCAGTTCCTGGTGCACCCGGTCGATGATGAAGAGTCCATCACGCATGTAGCCGTCGACCACCTCTTCCTCGCCGGTTGGGCCGATTGCGAACACCGCGGGCAGGGCCTGTCCCGGCGCATACTCAATCACGGTCTTTGCCCCGTTGTCGCGGATCGAGGTCGGCCGAACCGAGCGATCGCCGCGCATGCGATAAGTCCAGTCCAGACCGGAAAGTATTTCGGCCTGTGCTTGCGGCTGATAGGCTGGCTGGCCGCCATCATACTGCAGCCGCACCAGATAAGCAGCCTGCAGCCCATCGCCGGTCTCGAGCAAGAAGCTGTAGGCGCGCCGGTCGGTCTCGACCGAGAGGCTGGCGGGCACCGCGCCCAGGCCGGGCGTGACCTGAAAGCTGTCGGCCTCGGCCGAGATGGCGACCTGCCAGACCGGACTGCCATTCAGCGTCGCCCGCTGGATCCTCTCGCCGGGCTCCAGCATGACCGTGAGCGCAGTCTGCGGCAAAGCGGTGAGCACAAGCGGCTCTCCCGCTTGCCACTCGGCAATCTGGATGCGCGGGGTCTCGGCGCCGGGTATGGGGAACACCTGCGCTGCCACCTGCGCCCCGGCGACAAACAGAGCAAGGCCAATAGGCAGTGTGCGGATCACGGTGCGGTGCTCCGTGGCTGTTCTACCTTCACACCGTTGATGATCCCTTCCTCGGGCAGGGTCTCGGCATCGCGGCGATAGAAGGTCACCTGGAACCCAAGCGGGTTCACATAGCGATCCGCTTCGCTCATCTCGGCCTTGCTGAAGCTGTAGCTCACAATTGCGGCCCAATGCTCGGGCGGCTGGGGCGACGAGCCCGGATCGATACGGGTGGTCTGGAACCGGACCAGCGCGCGTCCGTCAGCGAGGTTTGAGACACTCTTCACCTGCGTGCGAATGGCGGCATTCCGAGGCAGCGCTGAGAGCGGACTGGCCGGGTTGGTCGCATTCATCGCGCGCTGGTAGCTCTCGCGGACCTTTGGGTCGGACCACAGAGACACCTTGCGATAATCATCCTGCAGGCTGGGAAGCGCGAAGCTCTCACGCGCGATCACATACTGAACAAGGAACGAGCGGGTGAGTGCGGGATCGGCGTTCACCACCTGCGCATCGAGCGGTGCCAGCGCCTCGACATTGCCGGTCTGGCGATCAACTAGCAGGGTGTACGGCACCACCGTCTTGAGCGGCACGAGGAATACCAGCGCTACCGCCTCGAGCAGTGCGACGATTGCCGCGACGATGGCGACGCTCCACGCCCGGCGGCTCGAGCGTTCGAGATCGTCGGTAACGCTGGTTGCCCAGCTGGCAGCCACCGGAAGCTCTGCCAGATCCTCGCTGAAGTCGTGCTGCGGCTTCATATTCATCAGCTGCGGTCCCTTGCCTGCCCGGCGCGCGAGGTGCGCAAGGACGTCCGGCGATACGAGCTGCCGAGCCGCGGCGCTCCGCCGTCACCTGCAGGGCTACCACCGGTCGGTCCCGATGCACCGTCGCTCATGCTGGTCATGGCCGTCCGGGTGATCCGGTCATTGGCGAGCGTCTGCTCGCGGCGAACGACCGTCTCAACGGCATTGCTCACCTGCTCCGCGCGGTTGAACGAAACCTCGCCGGCGACCCTGCTGCCAGCGAAAGACTGCTGCGGCACAAGCTGCGGCTCCGGCATGCGCGGCAAGTCTGGCAGGGTCAGCCACCCGCGGGTGAACACCACGCGGGACAGCAACCAGATCATCATCAGCTGGACGATGGCAAACGCAAGCATGATTGCGAACAGCTCTGTAGGCGCTGCCGGAATGGCATAGCCAAGCGAGCGCACCTTCAGCGCATCGGCGAGCCAGGGCTCAATGATCGCAAGCTCGACCGACAGAACGATGGCCGTTCCGACCGAGCCGACCATGGTCAGCACCAGCCCCCTGATCCAGCCCGCGACCAGTCCGCGTGTCCAGGGGAAGAACCAAAGCCCTGCCACAAGCGGAGTGAGCGCAAGCAGCAGGCCAGCGGTAATGCGCAGCAGCGCAAGCGTACCGATCGTGCCAGCAAGGAACAGGAGGCGCGCCGAGCCGAATGCGGTGTCGTCAGCGATCGCGGAACCCTCGAACGTCCCGCCCGGCGCGTCCTTGTCGATCAGCGCGCCAAGATTGCGGCCAGCTCCGACCTCGGTAAGGCGAACGATGGCGTTGTCCGACCGCTGCAGGCGCCGCGCCAGACCCTCGCCCGGACGCTCGTTGCCGCTTGCGCCGCTGATCACCGTCGCGATCTCGGCCGGACCTTTCAGGGTCACGTCATAGATCACTGTGCGGAACGCGGGCCATGAGAACGCCAGCGTCAGTACGATCCCGATCTTCAGCACATCGAACACCAGATCGCGCGCACCCGGCGGCGGGCCGAACAGCAGGCGGATCCCGAATAGGGCAATGAACAGTGTCAGCAGACTGGTCATCAGCTGGGCGGCCGAGGAGCCGGGCTGGCCGAGTGCCAGATAGCCGTAGGAGCCGATCACCTGGGCCTGGCAGTCGATATGCGCGAGGACGCGCAGCAGGAAGCTGTCGCCGGTGATGATTGCGGGGCAGGTCATCAGGCAGCCTTCTCAAGCAGCAGGTGGAGCCAGTTGGCCGGGTCTGGCCCGGTGCGGGTGACCAGCTCGTCGAACATCCGCACGGTCGCCTCGCGGCCCGACAGGATGGTGAGGATCTCTTTCTCGCCTGAGAGGTCGAGTCGCGCGACCACGCTTTCTCGCCCATGACGGATCAGGAAGCAGTGCGAGCTGTCAGGAAGCGTGCGCACCAGATCGAACTCGTGGCGGCTGAGCCCGAACCCGTTGATGTAGTCCTCGGCGCGCGCCTTGGGGTTGATCATGAAGATCTGGGTGGCGGCCTGCTCGATTATCGCGCTGGCGATCTTGCTCTCGAGTGCATCGGAAGCACTCTGGGTCGCAAACCCGACCACGCCGTTGCGCTTGCGGATCGTCTTCTCCCAGTCCTTGATCCGGCGCACAAAGATATCGTCGTCGAGCGCCTTCCAGCCCTCGTCGATGACGATGATCGCAGGAGTCCCGTCGAGGCGCTGTTCGACCCGGTGAAAGAAATAGAACATGGCCGGCGTGCGGCAGGTCGGATCATCGAGGATCGCGGTCATGTCGAACCCGACGGTATCGGCGGCAAGGTCGGTGAGATCGCGCTCGTTGTCGAACAACCATGCGCGTTCGCCTTCACCCCACCAGGGACGGAGGCGGGCATGGAGATCGTCGGGCTCTGGCCGCGCACCACCGCGGAACAGCTCGACCAGGTAGCGCAGGCGTCGGCGCGGAGCAGGCTGAGCAAAGCTGGTCTCGATCGCGTCTCGCAGCTGGTCGAGCTCGGCGCTGCTCGCGCCGCCTGCGAGCAAGGTCAGCCACTCGATCAGGAACTGTCGGTTGGCAGGGGTGTCCTCGAGCTGGAGTGGGTTGAGGCCCGACGGTGCATCGGGCCGCAGCCGGTCATACTGTCCGCCGATTGCACGGATGAACAGCTCCGCGCCGCGATCCTTATCAAAGAAGATGATCCGCGGGTTGAACCGCCGCGCCTGCGCGAGGAGGAAATTGAGAACCACCGTCTTGCCCGAGCCCGAGGGGCCGATGACCGTGAAGTTGCCAAGGTCGGCGCGGTGGAAGTTGAAGAAGTAGGGCCCTGCCGCCGTGGTCTCGAATAGGGTCACTGCCTCGCCCCAATGATTGCCCTGCGCACGGCCGACCGGGAAGTTGTGGAGGCTGGCGAGTCCGGCGAAGTTGGTGGTCGAGACCAGCCCGCGCCGGCCAATGTATCGGAAGTTCCCTGGGAACTGCGCCCAGAAGGCAGGCTCCAACGCGATATCCTCGCGCACCGCATTCATCCCGAGATCGGCAAGCAGCGCGATCACCTCTGCAACGTTGTTCTCCAGGCTCGCAAGATCATCGGCATGTACCGCGATCGAGGAGTGGTGCTCCCCGAACCCGGCGCGACCCGCGGCGACCTCGTCCTTTGCGTAGGTGAGCTCGTCGCGCAGTGACAGCGCTTCGTCCTCGGCCGAGCGCATGCGGCGCAGCGCCAGGTTCATCTGGCCGAGCGCAGCAGCGCGCTCGACCATCGCAAAGCTTTGGGTGACCTGCAGCTCGAACGGTAGCCGATAGAGCTCGTCGAACATGCCCGGGAAGGTCGCCCCCGGATAATCTTTGATCGAGACCATTGCGACAAAGCGGCGCGATAGGGGGCCTGCCGGACCTAGCTCGACGCAGTCCTGCCCGAAGCTCACGCGCCGCGCCGGGATGAAGTGCCCGAGATCACCGTGCGGCAGCGCGACGGGCCTGAGGTCTGCGTTGAACAGGCAGGACAGGAACTCGAGCGGTTCGGAGCGCTTGCCGTCGGGCGTGTCGTAGATGCACAGAACTTGCGGATCATAGGCACCTAACGAGGCCATAAGAGCCTCACGAGCGCGGTCTAACGCATGCTTTTCAGCAGCGATCTGAACCGCGTTGCGCCGCGACTTGCCGGTGACGAGGCTGCGTATCCTATCAGCAATCCCGATCCGACCCTGCAGCGGACGGCGGATGATGGTGACGAACAGCTCGTTCACATAGAGCTGCTTACCGCCCAGCCGCTCCTGCCAGCGCGCGTCGAGCCGGGCCGAGAAGTCATCGGCGGTGACCGGGCAAAGGGTCGCCTCCGCGCGCCGCCGCAGCACGTGGTGGTAGATTGCGAAGCGCGAGGACCCGATCGTCCGCAACATGGCGTCGCGCAGACCCGCACGGTAGTTGAGCTCGACGCTGTCGGCGGTCTCGAACAGCAATCCGCCCAGACGGATCGTCTGCATCAGCAGCCCGTCGCGGGTCTGGATGGTCACTTCATCGATATGCCGCGCATACGGCAGGTGCGCCCCTGCCGGAGCCTCTCGCGCGGCAACCTTCGGGTCACGGGTCAGGGGCGGTAGGAGTTGCATTTCCAGATCGCATGATTTTTGATCCGCGGGCAGTTGCGCACCCGTGTAATCCAAAGGTCAAAGATGCGCGGTTCCTCGAGACAAGCGAGCATGCCGAGGCCATGGATTACGAGTGCCGCAAGCAGCACCCACCAGGCACGGAAGATCAGGAAAAGCTCAACGCTCGCGATCGCGTTGATCACGAAGAATGTATAGGTCACGCCGGCGAACATTTGCGGACGCGTCAGCGCCACGAACAGCGTATCGCGGCGAAGTTCGTCGGACATTGCAACCCCCGTTGAACAAGAACCATCAGTCTGTCTGATCGGGCTGGAAAAGCAAGCGCTTCATCACGTTACCGCGTCGCAAGGCGTAAGACTGTTCGGCCCGCAAAAACCTGCTTGCGCGCGCACCGGTAACAGAAATGGCAGGCGCTGAAAGTGATCTTATGTTAAGGGGTGTTTGGGCCAGGAAAGTCCTCATGCTTGGCTTTACCCCCGCAGATCGCTTGGCGCGCAGCCAAAACGGCTTCGGAACTGCCGGCTGAAGTTGCTCGTATCATACAACCCGCACCGAGCCGCGATCTCGCCGATCAGCACCTCTGGCCCGGTCGCTTGCAGAGCGAGGTAAGCTCGCTCAAACCGGAGGCGGACGATTGCTGCACTTACCTTGTCGTCTTGTTCGGCAAACGCTCTGTAAAGTGTCGCCCGTGAACAGTGCAGCCGGCTGGCGAGCCAGTCAGGTGTTAGGTCCGGCGAAGCCAAGTGCCACTCTATCAACCTTATGGCAGCATGGTAAAGGTTCGCATGTCCGTTACTGGCTATGCCTAGGTCACCGGCGCACCGGGCGAGCATGAACATGACCAGACGTTCTGCCTGTTCAAGTGCGAACACCTGCTCCGCTGCGGACAAATTGCGGAGAACCCTCGTTGTAGTCACGAGGTGGTCGCGCACCACTGCGAAAAATGGACTTGCATTTATGCGCTCCGCCAACACAGCGGCTGCCGGTACCTGCCGACCAAGCACGGAGTTCACGAGGGGCCTCCGAAGCGTGAGATGGATGCCTTCGTGGTCTGTCCAGGCGACACGTGAGGGCTGTGCGCCGTCATAAACGAAGGCCTCACCCGGGCCGGACTGGCTTTCACGACCGTTGTCATCGGAGAGGCGGTGTCCTCTGACTACCACACCGATGCAAATTGCCTCGCCGCCGTCACGGTCGATCGCTTCCCTCGTCCGCCGACCGCTCATCGCTGCTGATTTCCAATGATGCAACAAGACGGGCCCGTTGAGGGCCGCCCGACCGTGAGCTGAGAAGCGCTGCGTCTCCTCTGTCGGCAGTGGGTCGGGTGCAAACTCGTAAAGCGCCCCGCTGCACCAGTAGTCGAATCGGTCACCACCGGGTGCATGCAGCGTGCTCAACTCGACCGTAGTGCAAGTGTCGGGCAAGCCGAAATCACGCCGCCATCGACCTTCGGCCGGCCTCCAGCGCCAGCTTGCTGACCTTACGATCGGGATGTTCAGATATGATTCGTCGCCCATTCGGATTGGCCTGGATCCACGTATTCGAGGAGGCAGAGCGTCTGGCTTGGGGCAGTTAAGAGTTCATAATCTTGGATCGATAACGTCGTGATATCCATGAACTACAGTTCTGATCCTGTGAGACTAAGCGAAGCTCGCACCCACAGATATGAGGGAGCAGTTGCAGCGGTCGGGACCACTCCGTCAGCCGGTGCAACAAGGCAGAGTCCGCCGTCTGCTGTCTTCCGCAGGCAGACGGTCGCCTTCGGGTTCTGCCTCTCCACTGAACTGGAAGGGAAGAAGCATGACAGACAGCATCACAAGTCCATCTGGCCCATGGGATCCGGGCCGTGAGATGTTCAATCTCTCCACCACGTTGAACGGCAGACCTGACGCGGGCTGGGGCACTGTCCAGACCGGCGACCAGCAGCTCTCGGCCTCTGTTCACGCGACCGCATTCAAGCTTGCTTCCAAGAACACGCAGTACGACTTCTATTCGCTCTTCGGGCATTTCCAGCATGGCGTGCAACACGGAAACCCGCCGCGATCGTATGAGCCCTCGGAAAACTGGGTTTCAGTCGGCTACTACTGCACGCAGATGGCGCTTTATGTCGAGCTTCAGACGAGTGATGAGCGTGCCATTCTCTGGGATTCCGGCCCGACTTCGACTGTAGCTTCGGAGAGCACAGGGTTTAACATCGGCGGCAACCTCTCCGGGGGTTCCTTCGGAGGCGAAGCGATCATGCAGGCCGGCATGAGCGGAAGCTTTGGCGCGAATTTCGCATCACCCTCGGTCAAGTTCGCGCATGCCCCGGTCGGGCATAATGTGAACTGGTTTGCCGCTCTTCCGGGCATAGGTCACATCAGCCCGGGAGTTCCAGCAAACCCTTTCCAGCCGTCATACGCTGGCTTCAAATGGTACTTCGGCACGATCTACGCACTGCCAAAGGACCTGCCATTCTCGGTGCGGTTGAGGCCTCACGTGGAGTGGCAGTTCGACTGGACCCGGGGCATCACAAACGACACCAAGGTCTGGAGTCCGACCGATGATTCCACCATTTACACGTACGTGGGGAGCTGAACATGATCATCGTGCTTGCATGGGATGACACCGACATTCTTGACGCTGCGCTCGATGCAGCGTTCAACGATCCTCGTTGGGGCGATGTCTATCAGATGGACCTCACTGATCCAGCCAATCAGCCGCTCTACAAGGTCGAGCGGATCGGTGACGCGGTGCAGAGAACCCCTGTCGAGGGCCTTCCGGTTCTCGACGCGGCCGAAGCCGTGCTGTTCTCGGGTCACGCGATTCTGGATGATAAGGGCGATTCAAAAATTGGCACGCATACCGAGCCGATGCCCGGTGAAGTGGAGGACTTCGGCTTCTCGGGTCGTGAACTTTACGAGAACTTCAAGGAGATCTTCCCGGACACGTGGCAGGGCGGCACATTCATAGATGGCTGCGAAACCGCTGACAGCCCGGTTGACGGGTTCTCGCTTAGCGAGAACTTCAAGTCGGCCATCGAGGATACGCTGGGTGGCGGAGCCGAGTTCGATGTCTACGGACGCGTTGGCGAGGCAGCCATGGAAATCCCGAAGATGGAGTCAATCGGCGTCGAGGGCGGTTGGACGATAGCAGAGCTGTAACGGGCTTGTGCAGGCTTCCCGCGCCGGTCGTTGCGGTCGGCCGGGAAAGCCAGAGTTCAGTTTGGTCGATCGGCTGCTATTTGTTGCTTCTACGAAGTGATGGGCTGTGGGTTCGCTCACAGCCCATTCGCAGCCGCAGGCTGCTCTCCGACCGAATGATCACTGCCAGCTGTGATTTCCTATCCCACCAGCAGGGAGGTGCTCAGCGTGAGGAACATCGAGCAGAAGATCCTTACGCTCGTCCTTGCCATGCCGTCGGCTCTTGCAGGATGCGCGAATTTATCGGCCGTTCCGCAGTACTCTGCCGCGAAATCCCGCGATTGCAGGTCAACTGTCTTTTCACTCTCATCATCGGCTGGTTCCGAGTGGCTTCAGCAAAATGGCTGGCGATACCGCTCGTTCGCCGATGTTGCCGAGGCATATGTCGGGCTTGTCCGGAATACTTCCCCGTGGCCTGACTGGTATGAGCCGCAATCATCAGTCCTTGCTGCTGGTGCGCGGTTTCAGATGGCGGGCTCGACCGGGCTCGCGATGAGGGTCTCCGGCTTCGATGCGTTGGACGGCAGTTTCGATACGCCGGAGAAGGTCGGGGTCGAGCTGTTCAACGTGGAGACTGGCGAGATTGCCGCTGGCTGGTCGCTGGAGAAGCTCGCCAACTGCTGGAATGCCAAGCACGCCAACGCCCTCTATATTGCGTCCGAGAAGCGCGAAGGAGAAAATGGTCCCGAATACCGCTACGCTGACCGTTTTGTGACTGGCGCAGGGACCGATGTCTGGAAGCTGCTGCGTGCGATCGCCCGCGGACTCGTGTTCTATGACCCGGCCGATACCATCTATGTCGATGGAACCCCCAAAGTGCGCTCGCAGTGGCGCATCAATGCCAGCCAACTGCCGGACGCCATGGCGTCGCTGTATGGCTCTTCAACAATCGTGACGGCCTGATCAATTGCGTCGATATAGCCGGACACTGTCAGCTGAGGAAAACGCCCATGACAGCTTGCAAAACACATATGCTCGATCGACGTTGCCAAGAAAGAATGATGCCGAATTGGGCACATTACGGTTCCAGCTGGATGAGAATTTGAGTGGACCTGGTAGCACGAGCGCGACGTGGCCTGGACTCCCTGTCGCAACTGCGATCACTGCCCGCCCCTCTCCGGCAGCGGCGGCTGCCTGCTCCAAGGCCTGCTGACTGCTAGCCTGTCCGATCAGCTCCCACTTCGATTCTTCGCGTTTGACGTACGCAGCAATTTCGTTCGCTGCAAGCCATCCACCGGATGGCCTCCGGAAGTCCCCGAACCCGTAGACGTCGTTGACTACTCTTCCAACGAGGTAATTGCACGCGCCCTGATCCGCCAAGGGCCCGTCGGTCAGATCGTCAGGGCAACTCAAGTAAGCACCAAGCCGCGAGTAAAGGGCTTTCTGTGCGGTACTGGTGAGCCACGCCTCGGGCTCGCTGCTCATGCAATCTGCGGCAGTTGCACTGAAGGGCATGCTGGCTACGAGCAATGCGCTGAATGCAGAGAAGCAGGGATGTGACCTGCTTTTCATGGCCTGCGTCCCAGTGTTACCCACTTGCTGGCCACGGCAGTCTGTTGCGCGTTTGACGCAGGAATGTCGATGTAACGAACCAGAATGCTGTCACCGGGCTCCCGCGAAGCAAGGAGGTCGTCGATATCTCCAACGCTTGTCACAGCCACCCCATCGAAATCGATGACCAACATGCCGGGTTGGAAGCCCGCACGCTGAAGCGGCCCGGTCGGTTCGACACAGCTAAGCACGGTGACGGCCTGTGGTCGCAGGGGAGCCCACGGTTCCGCGAAAGGAATCGTGTAGTTTCCGGCCTCACAGAGTCCCAGGGCGGCCTTCCATTTGCGGTCCGCCTCGACTGTAATCGGGACGGTCGTTTCGCGCTGAACAGACGTCGTGCGATAGTCGAGCCATTCCTTGCGCTCGTTGATCTCGACTTCCGTGTTGATCACCCTGCGGAAATTGTCAGTTCGAGTGGCATCGCTCTGGGAGAACCGAGTCCCATGAGCGATGAAGCCGGCATAATCCTTCTTCGAAAGTGCAGCGGCCGCCTTTTCGATATCGACTTCCTTGATCCCGTCATTGGACAGGAGTGCTGCAGCATAATCAGTGTGAATTTTGGCAAGCTGCTCGTTTCCGGACGCCCGTGCCTCTGCAGCCGCCGCCAGATGGCGATCCATCACTTGCTGCTTGCTAATCTCCGGGAAGAACGACGCCTCGAACTTCTCGAGCATCGATTCAGTGGCATCGTAAGTAACGATACGTGTACCCTGCATTTGTTCAACTTGCGTATTTGAACTGAAATTTTGCTCGAGGCTGGTCTTGAGGCGAGACCTGCGGCTTCCGAAGCCGAGCACCTGCCATCCCGACGAGCTGCTTTTGGTTTTTGCCTTCTGGGTTTCCTCGACGAATTGGTCGAGTACTTGTCTCACCTCGAACTTGCCTTCCACGACGGAGGTTTTCGCGTCCAGGAACCGGAAGCCAACGTTGATCTCGAAGTCACCTGCTGCAATCTTGTTTTGCTGGTAGAGAGTCGGCCCGACAATCGTGAGTGCCGGGAGGTTGCTACCGTAGTTGATAAGCGAACCCTTGTAATCACGCCGTGCGACAGGCTCGCCATCGACAAGCAGTGTGATGCTTACCTCATTGAGGGTTGCTGCCTGGGCCTGGTAGCCTTGATAGGCTGCTCCTGCCTGTTCAAGACTTTGATAGAGTGGAATGCGCTGCTGATAAGCCTGCTGCACCATTCCGACTACGTTTGGATCTCCAAGCACAGGCTGGTGCACAAACGGCATGTTCGGCCCCGCTAACCAATGGGTTGTCCACCTATTGATTGTTTCGCCCTTCAGAGCGGCACCAATCGCAGCTTTCTTTCGCTGATCAGGCAGGGAAGCGTTATACTTTAGTGGTACTGAAATGGAGAAAGCCAGTTTGTCTGACGATGCGCTTGCAAAAAACGGAATACCGTTGGCATCATAGAATTTCAGCCCATTCGGATCCACGCTCATCACAGGCAGGACCCAAAGACGAGGAGTAACTGACGGCGCGGCAGGCTGCGCGAAACCAGCAGCCCTGAACTCATTGAGCTGGCCGTTGCCGTCGGGAAGGAAAAAGTCCTTGACGATAAACTGCTGCGAATTCGGCTGCGGTTTCTCCTGCGCCAATGCCGGAGTAGCGAGCGCAACCATCGAGGCGCCAATCAGAGCGCGCGACAAAAAAGACTGCATTGAAGTTCCCCCAATTTTCCCTTCACAACGTGTATAAAGCTTCAGTGGCCCAAGCAAGAGCTTCACTGCCACCCCTGAATATTCGATCGCTTTTGAAGTTGGCTTTCAGGCGATGTCAGAAGCGAGAGCCGTGCCTTTGCCGCCTATCAACAGATAAGGGGCAGGAGAGCAAAGAAACTCCTGCAGAATCTCTAGCAAATCTTCGACCGGTCGCCGCACAGGGCCCTTGATCTGACATTCCCACACGTCGGCGATACGCCAGCCCTCATCAAGCAGCGCTTGTCGGTTGCGCGCATCGCGGGCAATGTTGGCTGCAATTTTCTCCCGCCAGAACTCCGGCCGTGTCGCCGGCCAGCGGAACAGCGGGCAGTCATGCCCGTGCCAGAAGCACCCTCGCACCTCGATCACTGCCCGACGCGAGGCGAACACCATGTCGGGTCTCCCGGGCAGGCCCTTGCCATGGATTCGGAACCGGAACCCCATGCGATGGAGCCCCGATCGGATCAGTAGCTCCGGCTTCGTGTTGCGCCCCCTGATCCCGGCCATCATCCGGCTGTCCGCGTCAGACATATGCTGCCGACAGAGCGCTTCGACGCTTATAGTCAGCAAAAGGCGGCATTTTGAAACGTTTGACGCAGCCTTTGGCAGGCGTAGTCCCCGATCATCGTTGATTGAGAGAATGGTAGGAGTTGACCAAGTCCTTGTGATATTGGGCAATGATGCACGCCCTTCAGGCTCAGTTCTCTGACGTCGATGATCTCTTGCGAGAGGCAGCGCATGGGAGGTTGCGGGATCACGGTTCGATCGTGATTGAGAACTCGGGCCGCATCGGCCCACTCATTGAGTTGTTGGCAGGTGCTCAGCAATTCCCGAGTGAGTACGGATCTATTTCATTCGCGGGGGCGTTCGCTTCTCAAGTTCGTGAGGCATGGGCGACGGGTCAACCGTTCGGCGGTGGCTTTAGCGATCAGGCAGGAGCCTTCCCACTTCCTCTTAAAAACCCTGTAGAGACCGGTGATCCGGTCTGGCAGCAATGGCTGCTCCATGCGGAGAATGTGGCGAAGAACCGGGGTTTTCCGGCCGGGCTCGTTGCGTCGCTCCTCGGAGCGATGGGTGAGATGCAGGACAATGTCTACGAGCATAGCGGCGCGGCTCATACGGGACTGGTCGCCTATGCCGTCACGGATCGCTCCTTCGAGTTTGTAGTGGCGGATCGCGGCATGGGTGTGCTGGAAACGCTACGGCAAAATCCCGACTACGCGCATCTGCCGGATGCGGGGGCGGCGCTGGCTGAGGCCATCAAAACCGGCGTGTCGCGCTTCCCTACGGCAAGTGGTCGTGGGCAGGGCTTTGTCCAGCTCTGCCGGTCCATGGTGACCGACCGAGCAGAGCTTCGCTTCCGCTCCGGTGACCACGCGCTCGTGCTTTGCCCGACGGACGATCCTCTCAATGGCGATCAGCGATTAAGCCATACGTCAGCCCTCGCAGGCATGACGATCAGCGCGATCTGGCGCGCGGAAGCCCTCTGACGCAGCGCCACGTCGTTTCTCGGCGTGGCTGCGCGCCAGAATGATATGGTGGCTTTGAAGCGCCGCGACATTCTGCTGCAACAACGTATCGATCGGCGCACCAGGCGGGGTCGGATGCTTGCGCCAGACCAACTTTCCATCGGGTCGGAATTGAGCCGCCTGCCGATAGCATGTCTTGGCGAACGCATCGGTGTCGATCATCGTCACCGATGCGAAGGCTGCCCGCAGCGGTTCGAGCGCGCGCATGCCGCCACGAATCACCAAACCCAACGGTTGCGGGACGCGGGCGGCAAGCGCGGTCAGCTGCGCCACATGCCAATCCAGCCGTTCGCCACGGCCTGCGCCGGTCGCAAACTCGAAGGCCAAGTACTGGATCTCTGGGCGTTCGGCGATCAACTCGCCCCAGCGCTCGTAATCCCGTTCGGTGCGCGCGTTGGGATGCAAGGCGGTCGGCAGCCCCGCCTGCATCATCTCAATTGTCACCATTAGGATACGCTTCATGGCATGCAGGTTATCGGTGCGGGGCACATCGGTCAGCACGCTGAAATTGGGAGGCGTGATCAGCGCGATGTCGAGGGCAGCCAACTGTTCAAGCAGGTCAGGCCTGCCATTTGCTGCCCAGTAACGCTCGATCTTCCTGTCCCGAGCCACCCCGGAAACCACCAGCCGGGCATTGGGGTCGATGCCAAATTTCTGGCTCAACGCTTTGCGGTCGGGATAGCGAAGCATGCCCGCGTCGATATCCAAAAGCGCATAGAGCGGCAGCGCCACAATCGGGGAGTTGAGCGTGCCGACACGCGCAGTGGCATGATCGATCAACGGGACCATCGGCGGTATTGCCTCGATGGGCACGACTTGAGCCCGGGGCACGTTCGCGAACTCCAGCCCACCGACTTCCCTCAAGCGTTCCACAAACTGCTTCGGCTTGCCTCGGCAAACAAGGTCACAGGTACCCTTGTCCTCGCAGCGGCAGTAATCGCCGCAGTCGAAGAAGCTGGCACCGTTATGGACACCACCGCAGATAGGGCGGTCAACACAGGTCATACAGCCCAAGGAACAAGGCATGGTCGCGGCATCGTCCCACAGACTCTGCGGATTGCGCACGAGGCGGGGCAGCGAATGGTTGTTGGCATTCTTCATTGCAAACGAAGCTCCGCGCTGTTGCCGAACAAACTGACCCGTTCGACGATCCCAAGGGCGACACCGCCGCATTCAGTGATGGATGCGTGCATGTCGGATGGCAGGCCATTCACCGCGCCAATGCGGCTTTGCCCACGGCACACCATGACGTTGCCAGACCCGCATTGTACCACCAGTTGGTCGCCAGCCTGCACGCTCAAACCGGGATCGATGTCCGCCGTGATGGTGCGCTGCTGCGGCCCAAACTGAACACCGAACAGCCCCGGTTCCTTGAGCCGGTCCCTGCCCTTATTCCAACGCTTGCTCCAGGGTTGACCGGACTGTTCGCGGATAAAATCGGCACCCATCAGATCGCCTCCATCACAGGGCTAAACAGCTTGGTTTTGCCGTGGCGCACTTCCTTCAGCATGCCCTTGGCGGACAGCGTCGCAAGCCGGTTGTTCCATGCAGTCGTGCCGATCTTGTCATCGGGGCGGAGCTTGGCCAGGTCCGGTGCGGAAATCGGATAATGCGCGGCGATGAGTTGAATGGTGCTCATCTGCCCGGCGTCCAGCTCGCCGAGGATGTGCGGGTCGGTGGTTGTACCGTCCGTGTCGAGGGTGCACGCCCAAATGGCATCGTTGCGACCACGAAGGTAGGTCGCAAGCTCTTCCTCGATGGTCGCATTGGCATTTGCGACAACCGGGTAGATCATGCCCGCCGCATTGCGGCAGAAGTCGCGGAAGCCCATGACGGCTTCGCGAAGGAACGAACCCGTCGCGATATCCACCTCCGCGAAATCGAGAAGGGCGAGGGTGGGCTCCGCCACTGGCGTCGTTTTCTCGATCAGCTGGGCAAGCATCTGCCGTCCCATGGCGCTACCAGCCAGCGTTGTGCTGCCAGCGGGGTGGGCCAGCATCGAATATCGAATCATTTCACAATCCTCACGCATGAAAGTGAGATAGGTGAGAGACGGCGATCCGTCAAGGGTGTCTCCGACACCATGCGTGTGCTGAAAGCTGCGGCCGCCGGACAACGACATTCCCCTCGACTTCCCTTGCACCGCAAGCATTGGTGCTGTCACTGAATCGCGGCCGCTGAGCAGCCGCATCCTCGACGCCACCGGTGCATCGGGGCTCCTCCTGGTGAGAGCAGCGATCGTCGCTGCTCCGAAAAGGAGAACCACCCACGATGAGCACGAACACTGCGCCCGCCGATGCTGCACCCGCCGCCGAATGCGCTGATCCCGTCACCGGCACGAAGCCTTCTAGGAAGCGTCTGAGGGCCTCCTCAGAGGCCCATGAGAAGTCGGCAACGTCATCACCCTTGCCGACCGCGCGCAAGAAGGCGGGTCACATCGCGTCTGCGGAGCCACCGGCTCCCAGTGATGCGAGCAACACTGTGGCCGAGCAGCCGCGCCAGACCAAGGCCTCGGTCGTCGAGGCGCTGCTGACCCGAGAGGGAGGGGCCAGCCTCGAGGCCCTGTGCGAGGCGACCAGCTGGCAGACACATACCTGCCGCGCCTTCCTCACGGGCTTGAGGAAGAAGGGCAGGGAGGTGATCCGCGCAAGCGATAAGGACGGCAAGTCGATCTATCTGATCGCTTCAGACCGGTCCCCCTCACCGTCGCCGACCACCCAGCAAGTCGAGGCGGAGAGCAATTGATGGGTCGGCGGGCGCTGATGACCCTCGAGCGGCTTGATGAACTCGGGCCCGCAGGGCTGAAGGAGGAGTGGGCGCGCTGTCATGGCGCGCCCGCACCGTCCGTGACACCGGACCTGCTCCGGCTCGGCATCGCCTACCGGTTGCAGGAGAAGCAGCAGGGAGGGCTCAGTCGCGAGAGCAAACGGCTGCTGCGGCAGGCGATCGCGGTTGTCCGGCAGGACAACGCTACAGCCCCGCCGTCCCGCCGCCTCACGCCCGGGACGCGGCTGGTGCGCGACTGGCATGGGGTTGGCCACACCGTCATCGTGCTCGAAAAGGGCTTCGAGTACGATAGCCGGACATGGCGCTCGCTGACCGCGATCGCTAAGGCGATCACCGGCTCGCACCGTAATGGCCCCGCGTTCTTCGGCCTGACAGGGGATGCCGCATGAGGCCGCTGCGCTGCGCAGTCTACACCCGCAAGTCGACCGAGGATGGTCTGGAGCAGGAGTTCAACAGCCTCGATGCCCAGCGCGAGGCTTGCGAGGCCTACGTTCTGAGCCAGCGTCACGAGGGCTGGTCACTGGTGCCCACCCACTACGACGACGGCGGCTTCTCTGGCGGCAACATGGAGCGACCCGGCATGAAGGCGCTGCTTGCCAATGTCGATGCAGGTCTGGTGGATGTGATCGTCGTCTACAAGGTCGATCGGCTCACCCGCTCCCTCGCCGACTTCGCCAAGATTGTCGAGCGACTGGACGCGAAGCAGGCGAGCTTCGTCAGCGTCACACAGGCGTTCAATACCACCACCAGCATGGGACGCCTCACCCTTAATGTGCTGCTCAGCTTCGCTCAATTCGAGCGCGAGGTCACAGGCGAGCGGATCCGCGACAAGATCGCTGCCTCCAAGAAGAAGGGCCTGTGGATGGGTGGTCCGGTGCCGCTCGGCTATCAGGTGATCGAACGCAAGCTGGTGCCGGTCCCGGACGAGGCCGAACGGGTGCGGACCATCATGCGGCGCTACATCGCCTCGACTTCGGCCAACCAGCTGATCGCCGTGCTGGAGGCGGAAGGGATCAGGACCAAGGTCCAGCAGCGCACCAGCGGGCCGCACAAGGGCGGCATCCCGTTCAAGCGCGGGAGCCTGTTCCATTTGCTCGCCAACCCGATCTACAGCGGCATGATCGTGCACAAGGGCAAGGTCTATGGCGGCGAGCACGAGGCGATCGTCGACGAGGCTCTTTGGGATGCAGTGCAGGCGCGGCTGCAGCAGAAGGCGCCGCCCCGAAAGCGGAAGAGCAATGATCCACAGGAAGCGATGCTGCGCGGGCTGCTGACCGATCCCGAGCGCCGTCCGATGGTGTCGACCTATACGAAGAAGGGAACGCGCCGTTACGCCTACTACGAGACCCGTAAGGTCATGGCGGCAAAGCCGGGAGCCGCTGCGCCAAGCCGCATCGCGCAATCCAGCATCGAGCGGCACATCATCAGCTACCTGACCAACCTGCTGGATGACGAGCATGCGCTGCGGCGCCTCTCCGGTCTGCAGGATGCAGGTCAGCTGACTGCGCTGTTCGACGCAGCAAGGCTTCGCAAGATGGAGCTGGCGCACCCGTCGACACGCGATGACACGGTCCGGTCGTTGGTCGCCAGCGTCGTCATCGGCTCGAACGACATGCGAGTCAGCATCAACCTAGCGGCGCTCGGTTCAGACCGTGAGGCATCGCTTGAACTTCCGCTCCCCGAGCGCAAGCCCTTCCGCGAGGCGAAGCTGCGGATCGACAACACCGCAGCGACAGACCGGAAAGATTGCAAGCTGGTCAGGCTGATCGCGGAGGCGATGGAGGTCCGTGAGCTGGTGCTGGCTTCGCCCGAACTCAGCCTCAACCAGATCGGCAAGCGCGAGGGGCGATGCCGAACGCAGCTCGGCAAGCTGTTCCGGCTTTCATGGCTCAGCCCTAGCATAATCGGGGCGATCATCGATGGTCGCCAGCCCGCACAGCTCGATCGCCGGGCGCTGCTGGAGGTGGAGCTCCCGCCCTGCTGGCGGGCGCAGGAGCGGATGCTGGGCTTCGCCACCTGACGATGCAGGGCCGCACTTGCGGTCAGTTCTTTCCGCACTGAGAAATGGGGAGACAAGGGCCGGGAGATCCGGCTCTTCTCGCTTGCTCTGTCACTCGGCGAGCTGCAGCCGGCGCCGAAATCCCGCAGAACTGCGCCACTCTCGCGGCGCCTCTGCCCGAAAGCGAAATCATGCTTTCGGGAGAGACTGCTTGGTGCCCTTGCAGTTACTCGAACTTTATTGCCGCCGTGACCACAAGGCTGAAACGGCCACGCTGTATGTGGTCAGAGCGGTTCGATGACTCCATGCCCAAGCACAGAGTCTTCGTTGGCCATCGCCCAGAATCTCGCCACACGCTGCGGCGACTTGCGGCCAGTTCTTTAGGGGCTGAGAACGGGCCGAGATTTGCGCCTATAACAGCGCCTCAAAGGCCGTCTCTGGCACACTCATGGCTCTTTCCCAGCGCAGAAAGGCGCAGAACTGCGCGCTTTCTGGCGATGCCTTCGGAAAGAAAAATCCCTGCGATTCAAGGACTTACTGTTTGGTGCGGTCGAGAAGACTCGAACTTCCACGGGCTTTCGCCCACAACGACCTCAACGTTGCGCGTCTACCAGTTCCGCCACGACCGCACTCGGGTATTGTCGGGACAGCCAAAGCGCTGGTCCCGCCGGTAGGAGCGCGCCCCTAGCAAGGGGTTTGCGCCCGCGCAAGCTCTTAAACGATGGCCCGCCAAAGGGCCTTAATTCGGCGCCCAGCCGAGGTCCGCGAATGCCGCGTTGGGCGGGACATTGGCAATCGCCTCGGTCACCGTCACGGTCTCGCCCGGAGCGAGCTTGCGCTTTGCGGGCCTGACCACCCAGTCGCCGATATTGCGCTCGCGGCGGTCGGTGAAGACGACCAGCAGATCGGGCACGGCGAGGCTTTCGGCAGCGGTGTTGGTAATGGTCCCGCGCACCCGGAAGATCACCTCGCCGTTTTCGAGCGACTCCTTGCGCATCTGCGCCTTGGGGAAATCGAGCTCGAGCCCGGGCTGGCCGACGCCGAAGGTCGGGCGCTGGATCGGGAGCCATTCGGGCAGGCCGTACTGGTTGACCGCGAAGGCCGTGCCCCCCGCGAGCGCCGCGAAGAACAGTGCTGCGAGGGTCCACATCCGCAGCGGATTGCGCCGCTTGGTGAAGGGCGCGCGGTATGCGAACTGCGAGCCGTCGTCGTCCTCATAGCCCTCGTCCTCGGCGAAGGCCTGATCGGGCACGTCGTCGGCGGGCGCTTCGGCGAAAGCCGGCGGGGGAGGCGGCGGCGGAGGCTCGGGCGTCCTTGGAGGCGGCGGCGAGGTTTCGCCTTGCGTGTCGAGACCACGCCGCAACGCGCGTGCCGCCAGCGAGCCATCCTCGGGCGAATAGCCGCGCGCGGGCGCGTCTTCCGGAGTGCGCCAGTGGCTCACCGAAGGGCCCTCGCTGCTCGGCTCGGGCGCCGGGGCCGGCTGCCGGACGGGAGGCGGCGGGGCCGGTTCGGGTTCGGGGGTCGGAGGCGGGGGCGCCGCTGGTGTCGGAGGTGGTGGTGTAGGTGTCGGCGCAGGAGCCCGTGCCGGAGGGGCGGCCATTACGATCTCGCCCGGTTCCTGAAACCAGCTGTGCTTGCACTTGGCGCAGCGCACGGTGCGACCCTCGCTGCCGATGGCAGCATCGGGCACCGCGTAACGGGTGCCGCAGGCTGGGCAGGCGATGATCATGTCACATTTCGTGATAGACTTCGCGCTTCCTCACACAAGAGGAAGCATCTCCGAGTGTCCCATTTACCTCGTGTTTTCCACATTGTGGGGCGTAAATCGGCCATTCTCGGGGAAACTCGGCGTTTCTGCGGCTTTCCCGCCGCCTGCCCCCCTGATAGGCCTGCGCCATGAGTGATCGTCTCGAGGGGCATGTCAAATTCGACAATGTCGGGCTGCGCTACGGCACCGATCCCGAGGTGCTGAGCAATCTCAGCTTCACGCTGTTCCCCGGCAGCTTCTACTTTCTCACCGGAGCGAGCGGTGCGGGCAAGACCAGCCTGCTGAAGATGCTCTACCTCGCCCAACGCCCCTCGCGCGGGGCGATCCGGATGTTCGGGCAGGATCTCGTCACCATGCCGCAGGGTCGCTTGCCCGAACTGCGGCGGCATCTCGGCGTGGTGTTCCAGAACTTCCGGCTGGTCCCCTATCTCACCGCTTTCGACAACGTTGCCCTGCCGCTGCGGCTGGCCGGGACCGAGGAGAAGAAGGTGGTGAAGGCGGTCGGCGATATGCTCGACTGGGTGGGCCTGTCGCACCGCGCCCATGCTGTGCCGCCGACACTTTCGGGCGGGGAGCAGCAGCGTGTCGCGATTGCCCGCGCGGTGATCGCGCGGCCCAAGATGCTGATCGCCGACGAGCCGACCGGCAACGTCGACCCCGACATGGCGCTGAAGCTGCTGCGCCTGTTCGAGGCGCTGAACAACCGTGTCGGCACGACGGTGGTGGTGGCGACCCACGATGTGCACCTGCTCAAGAAGGTGCCGGATTCGCTGATCATGCGGCTGCACAAGGGCCAGTTGTCCGACCCCACCGGCGCGCTGCGCTATCCGCCTCGGCCTTCTGGCGTCACGGGCTCATGAGCAGCGTCCCCCCGCTTCCCGCCGCGCCCGAGAGCGACGAGACGGACCGCGCGCAAGAACGTCCGCCCAAGCGCCCGGGTGGCCGTGCGGCAGCGCGGCTGCTCCCACCGACCCGGCTGACCGGGCCGATCCCCTGGGTGATCGCAATCCTCATCGCGCTGGTGGTGATCGCGGCTGCGGGCGGCCTTGCCCTGCGCAACCTCGCGACCAGTGCCAACGCCGGCCTGTCGCGCGCGGTGAGTGTGCAGGTGATCGAGCCCAACCCCGACCTTCGCGAAGCGCGCGGCGCGGCGGCGGTCAAGGTGCTCACCGGGATCGAGGGCGTGCAGGCCGTGCGCTTGGTGCCCGAGCCGGAACTCACCGCAATGCTCGAACCGTGGCTCGGCGAAGGTGCGGCGAGCGGCGATGTGCCGATCCCGGCGCTGATCGACGTGGAGCTCACAGGCAGCGCCGGCCCGGCCGAGATCGCGCGGATCGAGAAGGCGCTGGCCGGCAAGGTCCCCGGCGCGCGGGTCGATGCGCAAGGCGACTGGCTGCGGCCGGTGCAGGATGCGCTGACGGCGCTCCAATACCTCGCCTTCGGCCTCATCGCCCTCGTCGCGCTGGCGACGGCTGCGGCGGTGTGGCTGTCGGCGCGCAACGCCTTTGCGGCGGCCCGCGAGACGGTCGAGATCATGCACCTGCTGGGCGCCAGCCAGCGCCAGATCGCTGCGGTGTTCCTGCGCGACGTGGTGCGCGAGGCGGCGTTCGGCGCCGTCATCGGCAGTCTTGCGGGCGCGGGTGCGGTGTGGCTGCTCGGCCAGCAATTCGCCGCGCTCGACAGCGGGATGGTGAGCGGCGGGGGGCTGACGCTCGTCGACTGGCTGGCCATCGCCGCCATTCCCGTCGCGGGCGTGCTGCTGGCGCTTGCCACCGCGCGGATCACCATTGCGCTGGCTCTGCGGGACATGCTGTAACGGCGCATGGCGCCTTTCCTGCGGCGCCGAAGCGACGACAAGGCTTCCCTTATCCGAGACAGGCTCTAAGTCCCGCAGGAATGATCAGGCGCGCGTTCTCTCTCCTCTTCCTTGTCTGGGCGATCGGCTTCCTCTGGTTCGTCGTGGCTCTGCCGCAGCCTGCCAAGGAGAGCGTCAAGACCGATGCGGTGATCGTGCCGACCGGCGGGCCGGGGCGGATCGCGCGCGGTCTGAAGGTGCTCAATTCGGGCGAGGCCAAGCGGATGCTGGTCAGCGGTGTCGATCCCGAGGTTCGCCCGCAGGAATTCGCCGCCGAGTTCGGCGTATCCCCGCGCGAGATGGCCTGCTGTATCACTCTGGGCTTTGCCGCGGTCGACACGCGCTCCAATGCGGCCGAGACGGCCAAATGGGTCGCGCAGAACGAAATCCGCTCGCTGCGGCTGGTGACCACCGACTGGCATATGCGCCGCGCCGCGGGCGAGCTCGACCGGACGCTGCCCGGCCATGTCACGGTGATCCGCGACGCGGTGCCCTCGCAGCCCAGCCTCAAGACGCTGTTCATCGAATATCACAAGCTGCTCGCCAGCCGCGCGGCGGGACTGGCCGACCTTTGAGCTGGCTAATCGCCGCGGTGCGGAGCTTTGCCTTCTACGCGCTCTTCTACGGCGGCAGCGTGTTTCTGGTGATTGCCTCCGTGATCGCGGTGGTCGCGCGGAAAAGCTGGCTGCGTCCGGTGGTGGCGACCTGGGGCAGCTGGCATCTGTGGTGCGTGCGGAACGTGCTCGGCATCGAGGTGGTGCTCGACGGCGACCTGCCCACCGGTCCGGTGCTGATCGCGGTCAAGCACGAAGCGATCTTCGAGGCGATCGACACGCCCCGCCTGTTCACCGACCCGGCGGTCTTCGCCAAGCAGGAGCTCTTCAGCATCCCCGGCTGGGGCTATTCGGCGCTGGTCTACGGCCTCATTCCGGTGGCGCGCGAAGAAGGCGCCAAGACCCTGCGCGCGATGCTGGCGCTGGCCAAGCAGCGGGTGGACGAGGGCCGTCCGCTGGTGATCTTCCCCGAAGGCACCCGCGTTGCCGGGGGCACGCGGCCGCCGCTGCAATCGGGGTTCGCTGGCCTCTACAAGCTGCTGAAACTGCCGGTGGTGCCGATCGCGGTTGATAGCGGGCGGCTGTATCACCACGTCGTGAAGCGGCCGGGGCGGATCACCTACAAGGTCGGCGAGAAAATCCCGGCAGGCCTCCCGCGCGGTGAGGTCGAGGCGCGGGTGCACGCTGCGATCAACGCGTTGAATCCACCATTGCCCGATTCCGGATCATCGCGCCTGTGACCGATCGGGGCGACCCCAAGTACGAGCGGCACACCGAAGCTGACCCGCGCACTTGGGGTGAGGTGCTGGGACCCGGGCTGATCACCGGCGCCGCCGATGATGATCCGAGCGGCATCGGCACCTATAGTCAGGTCGGCGCGCAGTTCGGCTTCAGTCTCGCTTGGATCATGGTGTTCAGCTACCCGCTGCTCGTCGCCACGCAGATGATCTGCGCGCGCATCGGCGCGGTGACCGGCCACGGGATCGCCCACAACCTGAAGCGCCACTATCCGCGCCCGGTGCTGTGGATGGCGGTGGTGCTCCTGCTGATCGCCAACACGATCAATCTCGGCTCCGACCTCGGCGCGATGGCGGCTGCGCTCAATCTGCTGCTGCCGGGGCCGACGATCCTCTATGTCGCGCTGTTCGGCGGCATTTCGGTGCTGCTCGAAGTGTTCGTCGCCTATTCGCTCTATACGCGCATCCTCAAGTGGTCGGCGCTCTCGCTGCTGGCCTATATCCTTGTGCCCTTCGTCGCGGACATTTCCCCTCGCGAGGTGCTGCACGGGGTGCTGGTGCCGCAGCTCACCTTCGACCGACCCACGGCGATGGCGGTGATCGCCGCGCTGGGCACGACGATCAGCCCCTATCTGTTCTTCTGGCAGGCCGGGCAGGAAGTGGAAGAACAGCACCGTCTGCACACGCACCCCCTGGGCGTGTTCCCGCGCGCCTCGGGCCCGGGCCTCAACCGGATGCGGACCGATACGATTGTCGGCATGGGGGTCACGAGTGTGACCGCGCTGTTCATCGTGATCGCCACGGCTGCGACACTTCACGCCAACGGGATCAACGAGATCGCGTCGGCAGATGCGGCGGCGAGTGCGCTTCGGCCCATTGCCGGGGATCTCAGTTTCCTGCTGTTTGCGGTGGGGATCATCGGCATCGGCCTGCTGGCTGTGCCGGTGCTGGCCGGATCGGCGGCCTATGCGCTGTCCGAGACTTTCGGCTGGACCGAGGGGCTCGACCGCAAGCCGCACGAGGCCAAGGCGTTCTACGGCGCGATTGTCGTCGCGGTGATGGGCGGGGTGGCGCTCAACCTGATCGGCATCGATCCGATGCAGGCGCTTTACTGGACCGCGGTCCTCAACGGGCTGCTCGCGCCGCCGCTGATGGTGGTGACGATGCTCGCGGCGAGCAACCCCAAGGTGATGGGCCGGCTGACCTTGCCGCCGCTGCTCAAGATCGGCGGCTGGACCGCGACCGCCGTCATGATCCTTGTCTCGGGGCTGTTCCTACTGAGCTAATCCCCTGAATTCGCGTCGGAAGTCAGGGCGTCAGGGGACGTTCGGGTGTGAAGAAGCGCGGGCGCGCGGTTCTGGTGGCCTCCAGACCCCCGCTTGATCGTTCTGGACGCCCCTTAGGCCCGTTTAGACCCCCTCCAGACCCCTTTTAGACCCCTTGTTGGCAGCCACTTGCGCGGATGTTTCACGTGGAACATCGTCTGCAAAGCAGAAACACGCTCACGCGCCGTGTTCGCGGCCAAAGTCTGGGCGTTCGTCATCCTGACCCTGCTCCACAACCTGACGGCGGATCGCGCGGGTGCGGGTGAAGAGGTCGAACAAGGTGTCCCCGTCGCCCGAACGGATCGCGCGTTGCAGCGCGGTAAGGTCCTCGGTGAAGCGCCCCAGCATCTCCAGAACCGCGCCCTTGTTGGTCAGGAACACGTCGCGCCACATCACCGGATCGGAGGCGGCGATGCGAGTGAAGTCTCTGAAACCGCCCGCAGAATACTTGATGACCTCGCTCTGGGTAACGTCCTCGAGATCGCTGGCGGTGCCGACGATGGTGTAGGCGATGAGGTGCGGGATGTGGCTGGTGACGGCGAGCACGAGATCGTGGTGCGCGGCGTCCATCAGCTCGACCTTGGAGCCGAGCGCCGTCCAGAAATCGCTAAGTGCCTGCACCGCTTCGGGATTTGCGCCTTCCGGCGGCGTGACGATGCACCAGCGCCCGGCGAACAGGGTGGCGAAACCCGCCTCCGGCCCGCTCTGCTCGGTGCCCGCGACGGGGTGGGCAGGGATGATGGTCGCGCCCGGCAGCGCGGCGGCAAGCGCCTCGGCGACCGCGGCCTTGGAGGAGCCCACGTCACTCACGATGGCGTGCGGTTGGAGACCCGGCGCGATTCCCTGCGCCGCATCGCCCATCGCTCCTACGGGGACGCAGAGGATTACGAGGTCGGCATTCGCGACGGCATCCTCGGCGCGGTCACAGACCGTGTCCACAAGGCCCCGCGCCGCAGCCCGCTCGCGCACCGACGCGTCGCGGTCCCAGCCGGTGGTGGCAATCGCCAGCCCGCGCGCCTTGACCGCCAGCCCGATCGACCCCCCGAGCAGGCCGAGGCCGATGATCGCGACGCGGGAAATGCTCATGCCGCTTCCCCGCACAGCGCGCGAAGGCAGGCGATCACGCGGGTCATATCCTCGGTTTTTCCAATGGTTATGCGCAAGGCATTGGGCAGCCCCTGTGAGGGCAGGTGGCGCACCGCGTAGCCCGCATCGGACAGCGCCTCGAGCGCCTGAGCCGCCGTCACCGCGCCCTCGAAATGGACAAGCAGGAAGTTCGCCTCGCTCGGGCAGGCGGAGATGCCGTGGTTGCCCAGCGCCGCAATCGCTTCGACAAGCCGGGTGCGTTCGCGGGCATTGTGCTCGCGGCTGGCAGCGACGAAGCCCTGGTCGCCCAGCGCCGCAAGCGCCGCCTTCTGCCCGCTTACCGAGACGTTGAACGCCCCGCGCATCCGGTTGACGAGGTCGATCAGGTGCGGTGCGCCGGTCACCCAGCCGACCCGCTCCGACGCGAGGCCGTAGGCCTTGGAGAAAGTGCGGCTGACCAGCACATTCTCGTGGCGCTCCGCCAGTTCGAAGCCCGCCTGCTGGAGGGCCGGGTCGACATATTCACCGTAAGCCTCGTCGACCACCAGCAGCACGTCGGCGGGGAGGCCCGCATGGAGCCGCACCACTTCCTCGGGCGGCAGGAAGGTGCCCACCGGATTGTTCGGGTTATCGAGCAGCACCACGCGGGTCCGCTCGGTCACAGCCGCCAGCAGGTTGTCGACGCTCGCCGCGTAATGGTCGTCCGCCGCCAGCACCGGGGTCGCACCGATCTTCTGCGCGAGCAGCGGGTACAGCGAGAACGAATAGCGCGAAGCCAGCACCTCGTCGCCCGGCCCGCATAGCGCCTGCACCGCGCAGTGGAGCAGCTCGCCCGATCCGGTGCCGCAGACGATCCGGTCGGGGTCCAGACCGTGCACCGCCGCTATCGCCTCGCGCAGCGCCCGCGCATCGGGATCGGGATAGTCCGCCGCGATATGCGCCTCGGCCAGCGCCGCGAGCGCCGCAGGGCTCGAGCCCAGCGGGTTCTCGTTGGCGGACAGCTTCACCAGCGGCTTGCCGCTCGCCGACTTGGACTTGCCGGGCACATAGGCGTGGATCGCTTCGATCCAGGGCTTGGGTTGAGGTCTGGACATGAGGGGTGCGCGTGTAACCAGTTTGCGCACGCGAATACAGCGCGAAAACGCGAGGCAATCGGGTGGCGATTGACATGGGCGGGGGGCTCGCCCAATTCGCACGGCCAATGAACGCCGCTCCGCTCTCCCCGGTCTATCGCATCCCCGATCCCCTGCCGCTCGACAGCGGACAGGTGCTCGAGGGCGCGGCGATCGCGTACGAGACTTACGGCACGCTCGCGCCCGATGCTTCGAACGCGGTGCTGGTGTGCCATGCGCTAACCGGCGACCAGTATCTGGCGAGCCCCCACCCGATCACCGGCAAGCCCGGCTGGTGGGAGCGGATGGTCGGCCCGGGCAAGCCGATCGACACAGATCGCCACTTCGTGATCTGCGCGAATGTCATCGGCAGTTGCATGGGATCGACCGGCCCCGCCAGCCTCGCCGCCGACGGGCAGCCTTACGCGATGCGCTTCCCCGTCATCACAATCCGCGACATGGTGCGCGGCCTTGTCGCGCTGCTCGACGGGCTGGGGATCGAGCGTCTTCACGCCGTGGTCGGCGGGTCGATGGGCGGGATGCAGGCGCTGAGCCTCGCCGCCAACTGGCCGGAGCGCGCCACACGCGTGCTGGTGATCGCCGCGACCGCGCGGCATTCGGCGCAGAACATCGCCTTCCACGAGGTCGGTCGCCAAGCAATCATGGCCGATCCAGCCTGGGCGGAAGGCAATTACCACGAAAGCGATGCCAAGCCCGACAACGGCCTCGCCGTCGCACGCATGGCCGCGCACATCACCTATCTTTCGGAAGCGGGGCTGACCGAGAAATTCGGGCGGCGGCTGCAAGACCGTCCCGACGGCACCAAGGGCACCAAGAGCTTCGGCTTCGATGCCGATTTTCAGGTCGAGAGCTACCTGCGCTATCAGGGCAGCGGCTTCACCCGCCGCTTCGATGCCAACTCCTACCTCTACATCACCCGCGCGATGGACTACTTCGACATCGCCGAGGAACACGGCGGCAAGCTGGCGGACGCGTTCCGGGGCACGCAGGCGCGCTTCTGCATTGTCAGCTTCGACACCGACTGGCTCTACCCCACTGCCGAAAGCCGCCATGTGGTCCACGCGCTGAACGCGGCGGGCGCGAAGGTCAGCTTCGTCGAACTCTCCGCGCCGCACGGGCACGACAGCTTCCTGCTCGAACATGACCAGCTCGACCGGGTGGTGAAGGGGTTCGTCGAATGACGCTCCCGACTTCTTCCCTGCGCCCTGACCTTGCCGCGATCGCCGCCCATGTCGCGCCCGGGAGCCGGGTGCTCGATATCGGCTGCGGCGACGGGGCGCTGATGGCGGAGCTCGAAAGCGCGAGCGGTTGCGACGCGCGGGGCATGGAGCTGGACGGCGCGCTGGTCGAACGCTGCGTGTCGCGCGGGCTTTCTGTGGTGCAGGGCGATGCCAATGCGGACCTTGCCAACTATCCCGACAAGGCCTTCGACTACGCGATCCTCAGCCAGACGTTGCAGACCGCGATCCGGCCCGACCTGATGCTCGACGAGCTGCTGCGGGTGGGCCGCCGCGCCTTCGTCTCGTTCCCCAATTTCGCGCATTGGCGGACCCGCTCGGCGCTGATGTTCGGCGGGCGGATGCCAGTCACGCGTGCGTTGCCGGTGAGCTGGTACGAGACCGAGAACATCCACCACGTCACGGTCGAGGACTTCCGCGATCTCGCCCGCCTGAAGGGCGCTGCCATCGAGCGCGCGTGGTTCTTCTCGGGCGAAAAACAAATCGGCGCGCCAGCAGCTAACTGGCGCGCCGAATTCGCGGTGTTCGAACTTAGCCGTTAGGCCTCAGCCAGCGCGGTGCAGCATGCACAGCTTGTGGCCATCGAGATCGAGCACATAGCCGAGGTTCAGCGTGCCCATTGCGCCCGTGCGCGGGCCCGGGGGGTCTTCGATCGACTTGCCGCCCGCAGCGACGGCGGCGTCGTGGAAGGCCTGCACCTGCTCGAGGCTGTCGCAAGCAAAGCCGATGGTCGAGCCGTTGGCGACGCAGGCTCCGGCATCGTTGATCGGCTGGCTGATCGCGAAGATCCCGCCATTGTGGAACCAGAACGCGCGCTTGTGGCCGGTTGCGGCCTCATTGATATTGCCCGGCGCGGCGCCGAGTGTGCCGAGCACGGCATCGTAGAATGCCTTGGCGCGGTCGAAATCGTTGGTGCCGACCATGATGTGACTGAACATGAAACTGCGTCTCCTCTCATAAGGTGGGTTGCGGATTAGGACGGATATCGCCGCGCGGCAACGCGCTTTTCGGTAGCCACAGGTTCATCTCGGCGGGCATAGGAGGAGCCATGCTCATGCCGCTTCTCGCCGCCGCGCTCGCGCTTCAGGATGCTCCTGCCCCGGCGCCTGCCGATCCGCCCGCACCGCAGTCCGCGGTCACGATCGACCAGCTGCCGATCGAGCAGGCCGCCGCAGCGCGTTGCGCGATTGCATTTGCGACGGTCAGCCGCTGGCAAAGGGCGGGTGATCCGCGGGGGCAGGCCTATCCCGACATGGAAGCAGGCGGCGGCCGCGAGTTCTTCGTGCAGGTGATGGCAAAGCTCATGGAGGAGGCCGGGTTGAGCCGTGATGACGTCGTCGCGCTTGCCGTCAGCGGCGTCGAGGATCATGACAGGCCCGATGGCGCAGAGCGTGTCGCGGCGCTGATGCCCGCCTGCCAGTCGATGAAATCGGCCGCAGGGCTCTAATCATCCTACATATCCCCGCGCAGGCCCTCCCGCGTGCTGGATTCGCTGCGCCGGATGGGGCATGGAGCGGCGCATCATGTGGCTTCTCTATCAATTCCCGCTGTGCCCCTTCAGCCGCAAGATCAGGCTGCTTCTGAGCGAGAAGAACATTCCCTTCGATCTCGTGCGCGAGGACCCTTGGGCGGCCTCTGACATGTTCTTCAACCTGAACCCGGCGGGGCGCACGCCGGTGCTGGTGAGGGAGGACAAGCACGTCGTCATCCCCGACAGCCGCGCCATTGCGGAATATTTCGAGGAGACGGTCGACCGCAATCCGATGATCAACGGCCCCGCCACCCAGCGCGCCGAGATCCGCCGGCTGGTCGCGCTGTTCGACGAAAACTTTTACGCCGATGTCACCGCGCCGCTCCTCTCGGAGCGGATGAAAAAGCGCATTCTGCGTCTGCCGCCCGACAGCCGCGCCCTGCGCGACGCGATGAAGATGGCACACGGGCATCTCGATTACCTCGACTGGCTGATCGACAACCGGCCGTGGGTGGCAGGTTCGACAATGAGCCTCGCCGACCTTGCCGCCGCTGCGCAAATCTCGGTTGCGGATTATCTCGGCGGGATCGACTGGACGGGGCACGAACAGTCGCGCGGCTGGTATGCGGTGTTCAAGAGCCGCCCGAGCTTCCGCCCGCTGCTCACCGAGCGGATGGACGTGATCAAGCCGCCGCCGCACTACGCTCTGCTCGACGGGTAACGCATGCCACTGCGCTTGCGAATTGCCCCTGCCGCGCCGATATTGGCGCCGAGCAGAGAGGACTTTTCATGGACAACTCCGATCCCCGTAGCCTGACCGACGCCGAGTGGCGCGCCAAGCTCGACCCGATGCAATACCACGTCCTGCGCGAAGCCGGCACCGAGCGTGCCTTCACCGGCGAGTACGACAAGTTCTATGACGAGGGCGAGTATCACTGCGCCGCCTGCGGGACACAGCTGTTCTACTCGACCGCGAAATACAACAGCGGCTGCGGCTGGCCCGCCTTCACCAAGCCCGCCGACGGCGAGGTGGTCGAGGAACATCGCGACGTTAGCTACGGCATGGTCCGCACCGAAGTGCGCTGCGGCAAGTGCGGCGGGCATCTGGGCCACGTCTTCCCCGACGGTCCGCCCGAACAGGGGGGCTTGCGCTACTGCATCAATTCGGCAGCGCTGGTCTTCACCCCCGCCGAAAGCTGAGCCATTCACGCGCCGTGCCGGGGGAGAGCCGCGTAAACCCGGGTTCACCACCGGTTACAACTTGCCTATGCAAGGGGCCGCGACCCGCCCCGCTACGCGGTGGGCATCAGATGGGCACTAGGTCATGTCGAGAAGGGGTGAGCGGTTGCAGGACAAGGGCGCACGCGGAAAACGGCGGGCAGCGGCAGAGCGCGCCGGCGCCCCGAGCAGTGGTCCCACCGGCCCCGTTGCCGCAAAGCCTCCCTCCCGGATGAGGATCTGGCTGAAGCGCGGGTTGGTGTGGGGCGGAAGCCTCGCATTGCTTGGCGTGCTGTTCCTCGCCTTCGCGGTCGGCTTTGCTGCCCAGTCGCTGCCAAGCTACGACACACTCAAGGCAACTCAGCCGGGCCAGACCATCGTGGTGCGCGCGCGCGACGGGCGCGAGCTGGTCGAGATCGGGCCGAGCTTCGGCGACTGGATCGACTACAAGAACATCCCCGCGAATATGACCAACGCCATGGTCGCAACGGAAGACAAGCGCTTCCGTTCGCACTGGGGCGTCGATCCTGTGCGCCTGACGGGCGCGATGATCGAAGGCATCACCGGATCGCGCAAGCGGCTCGGCGGTACCTCGACGATCACCCAGCAGCTTGCCCGCAACCTGTTCCTCAACAACAACCGCTCGCTCGACCGCAAGGCGCGCGAGGCGGTCCTGGCGATGGCGCTCGAATGGAAGTTCTCCAAGGAGCAGATCCTCGAGCTCTATCTCAACAAGGTCTATTTCGGCGGCGGCGCCTACGGGATCGACAGCGCCAGCCGCAAATTCTTCAGCCACCCGGCGACCGAGCTTAACGTGGGCGAGGCGGCGATCATCGCGGGTCTCGTAAAGGCACCAAGCTCCTATTCGCCGACCGCCGATGTGCAGGCCGCAGTCGACCGCGCCAAGGTGGTGCTCGGCCTGATGCGCGAGCAGGGCTATATCACCGCCGATCAGGCGAGCGTCGATGTCAGCGCGGTGCAGTTGAAGGAGCAGGCCGGGCAGAACTCGGTGCGCTATTTCACCGACTGGGTGCTCCCGCAGCTCGATATCATCCTGCCCGAAACCAACGAGCCGATCGAGGTGTGGACCACGCTCGACATCGGTATGCAGCGCGCCGCGACCGCGTCGATCGAAGCGAACACGCCCAAGGGTTCGCAAGGCGCGCTGGTCAGTCTCGACCGTGACGGGGCGATCCTCGCGATGGTTGGCGGCACCGATTACGTGGCGAGCAACTTCAACCGTGCCACCGCCGCGATGCGCCAGCCGGGTTCGGCGTGGAAGCTGTTCGTCTATCTCGCCGCGCTGGAAGCGGGTTACACGCCCGAGGACAAGGTGGTCGACACCCCGGTGACGATCGACGGCTGGAGCCCGCGCAACTCGAACGGGCGCAACGTTGGCGAGACCGATCTGCGCACCGCCTTCGCCTACTCGATCAACACTGTCGCCGCCCAGCTCGGCAACGAGGTCGGGTTCGGCACGGTTGCGGCGATGGCGCGGCGCTTCGGGGTCAGCTCGAAGATCGACACCTATCCCTCGATGGTCCTGGGCTCCTCGGATGTGCGGGTGATCGAGATGACCCAGGCCTTCGCCGGGGTTGCGAACAAGGGCGTGCCAGTGGAGCCCTACGGCATCGTCAAGGTGACAGGCTCGAGCGGCGATGTGCTCTACACCCGAAAGGCCTCGCGCACGTCTCCGGCGGTGCCGGACTATGTCGTCGCCGGGATTACCGACCTGCTTCAGGCGGCGGTGCAGACCGGCACGGGCCGCGCGGCCGATATCGGACGCCCGGTGGCGGGCAAGACCGGCACCACCAGTTCGAACAAGGACGGCTGGTTCATCGGCTTCTCCAGCGGGATCACCACCGGCGTGTGGATGGGCCGCGACGATGCCAAGGCGGTGCCGGGTCTGCAGGGCGGGCGCGCACCCGCGCAGGCCTTCGCCGCCTATATGCGCTTTGCCGTGAAGAGCCGCCCGGTCGAGCAATTCGACGTCCAGCTCAAGCTGCCCGACTGGCAGCTCGAACCCGATCAGGAGGCGATGTTCGGCGAACCCGACGAGTATTACTACATCGACGAGCAGGGCAACATGGTCGAGCCCGGCCGCCGCGATCCCAATCAGGACCCGCTCGGGGTCGAGGGTGAGCGCGGGCCGAACGCGCCGCCCGCTGCCAGCGAGGAGTTTCTCGAGCAGGCCACCGGCGGCGCGCTGCCGCAGCAGAACCAGCGCCGCGAACAGCGCAGGCCGCCGCCGCAACCGCCGGTCAAACTGCCCGAGCAGTAACGCGCCGGTCTGCGGGGAAACAAAAAGGCGCCGGGAGCGGATCCCGGCGCCTTTTGTATTTCGCCCGCGCTGCGATCAGCGCAGACGGAGGGCTATGAATGCCGGCGGATTGTTGCGGCGCTGGACCCGCACAAGGATCGCATCACGCTTTGCCTCGGTGGCGGCCTTGATCTGCGCGAGCAGCGCCTCGACCGTCGGGGTCGACTGGTAGTTGGCCGAGAGGATCACGTCGCCGCGGGTCAGGCCCTTGCGCGCCGCATCCGAGTTCTGGTCGACTGCCGCGATCACGACGCCCTTGGTATCCGGCGCCACGCCCAGCGAGCGGGCGATGGCCGCGGTCATCGGCGTGACCTGCATCCCGAGCTTCTGCTCGATGGTGCTGTCCGAGGTGCCCGGCGCCATCGGCTCGTTGGCTTCGGGGTCGAAGGTCTGGGCCTGGCTCTGCAACTCGGCCTCGGTCGGACGCTTGCCGAGCGTGACGGTGAGGGCGACCTTTTCGCCGTTGCGCACCAATTCGACCGGCACCTTGGCGCCCGGCTGAAGATTGGCGACGGTGAAGGATACGGTCTGTTCGGGCGAGATGTCCTTGCCGTTGACCTTCGTGACGATGTCGCCCGGCTTCAGGCCGGCGCGCAAGGCGGGGCTATCGTCCTGCACGGTCTGGACCAGCTCGCCGCGGCGCTTGGGCAGGCCGAGCGATGCGGCGACGTCCTCGTCGATCGGGGCAAGCTGGACACCGAGGTAGCCGCGCTGGATCTCCTGTCCGCTGCGCAGCTTCTCGACGATCGGCGCGGCGATCTCGGCCGGGATCGCGAAACCGATCCCGACGCTTCCGCCCGAGGGCGAGAAGATCGCGTTATTGATGCCGATCACATTGCCGCGCATGTCGAACAGCGGACCGCCCGAGTTGCCGCGGTTGATGCTCGCGTCGGTTTGCAGGTAGCGGTCATAGGCGCCGCCCTGGCCGGTGTTGCGATACACGGCCGAGATGATCCCGCTGGTCACCGTTCCGCCGAGGCCGAAGGGGTTGCCGATCGCGACCACCCAGTCGCCGACGCGCGCGGTCTGCGAATCCCCGAACTTGACGAAGGGGAATGTGCGGTCGGCACGGATCTTCAGCACCGCTAGGTCGGACGCCGGATCGGCGCCGATCAGGTCGGCTTCGTATTCGTTGCCGTCGGGCAGCGTGATGGTGATGCCTTCCAGCTTGGCGCGGGTATCGGGCGGGGAGATCACATGGTTGTTGGTGACCACGATCCCGTCGGCCGAAATGATGAAGCCCGAACCCAGCGACTGCGCCTCGCGCGTCTGCGGCTCACCGCCGCCGCCGCCGCCGCTGTCACTGCCGTCGCCCTGACGCCGATTGAACAGGTCGGCGAAGGGCGTGCCAGCGAAGGGGTTGTTGGCAACCTCGATGCGCTGGCGGGTCGCAATGTTGACCACCGCCGGGGCAAGCTGCGCGGTGAGATCGGCAAAGCTCGCCGGCGCACCTGCAACCGGCACGACCCGATCCATCACCGCACCGTCGTTCTGCGCAACCTGCGCGCCGAGCGGCGAGCCGGTGATCAGCGATAGCGTAGCGCCGCCCACCAGCAGCGCGCTCGTCAGTCCGTATACATAGCGCACTTTGTTCACGTCCTCTTGATCCTTATTCTGGCTGGAATGCGCGAGCCTGTCGCCCTGTTCCTAAACCGTTTGCGGTGCCGCCCCGATTGCCGGATTGGCGGCCTCAAATGCGGCTCGTTTCGCTGAACGCCGATTGAACGTCGCCCTGCGTTCAGCGCCGTCTGTCGACGTTTTGTCGATCAGGGGTTTCCCTTGAACTGGCGGAAATACTCGCTGTCGTCGGACAGAACCATGCTGCTCTGGCCTTCGCCCTTCAGGAACGTCTGCTTGTAGCTCTGCATGGCCCGGTAGAAGTCGTAGAACTTCGGGTCTTTTCCATAAGCGTCGGCGTAGATGCGCGCAGCTTCCGCGGAGGCCTCGGCCTGAAGGATCTGCGCATCGCGCTGCCCTGCGGCACGGATGCGCGCGGCTTCCTCCTCACGATCGGTTTCCATGCGGGTGAAGGCGGCATCGAGCGGACGGCCCTCGGGAAGGTCGGCAGCCTTGATCCGCACGTCGAGCACCTGCACGCCGTAGATGCGCGCCTGCTCGTCGAGCGATTTTGTGATGTTGGTCATCGCCGACCCGCGCTCGGCGTTGATCAGCGCCGTGAAGGGCCTCCGCCCAAGCTCCTGCCGCAGCACCGACGTGAGGATCGGCAGCAACTGCGACTCGAACTGGAGTTCGGTCCCGGCCTTTTCGACGAGCTTGACCGGATCGATGATCCGGTAGCGCGCATAGGCATCGACCTGCAGACGCTGCTGGTCGTTGGAGAGCACCTGGGTGCGTTCCATGTCGATATCGAGCACGCGGCGATCGATCATGCGCACTTCCTCGACGAAAGGAATGCGCGGCGCGATGCCCGCACCGGTCGAGCCATAGGGCTGGTCCGGACGGAACTGGTTGATCACGCGCACCGGCTGCCCTGTGCGGATCACGACCGCCTGATGCGTCTCAGGCACGATCTTCACGCTGGAAAACAAGGTCACCAGCACAACGATGCCGATGATGGCGAGCGCCTTGTAGTTCTGAAGCAGGCTGTTCATCGCCTCAATTCCCCTGCTGCTGGGCCGGCGCAGCTTGCGCGCGGCGCTTCAATTCGGGGAGCGGCAGGTACGATGTGACGTTGCCGGATTCGACGATGGTCTTGTCGGTCTTCGACAGGATCTGCTCCATGGTTTCATAGTAGAGGCGCCGGCGCGTCACTTCGGGCGCGAGCTTGTATTCCTCGTAGATGTCGTTGAACTCGCGGGCATCGCCCTGCGCGCGCGCCAGCGTCTGCTGGGCCACGGCGCGCGAACGGTTGATCGCGGCATCGGCGTCCTGCTGTGCCGAGGAAACGTCCTTGAACGCCTCCTCGACCGGGCCCGGCGGGTCGACCTTGTTGATTTCGATGCCCTGCACGCTGATCCCCGAGCGGTAGGCATCGAGCCGCGCCTGCATCGCCATGCGCACGTCCTGTTCGATCTCGGCCCGGCCTGCGCCGGTCAGGACAGCGTCCAGCTTCTGGCGCGCAACCGCAGCGCGCATCGCCGCTTCGCCAATCTCGAGCAGCGCGTTCTGCGGATCGCTCAGCTGGTACTTGTAGAGCGCCAGATCCGAGATGTTCCAGCGGATCAGATAAGAAAGGTCGACGAGGTTCTGGTCACCCGTCAGGATCAGCTTTTCGGTCTTGGTGCCGGGCACCTCTTCGAGCCGGACCTGCGACACGTTCAGCTTCTCGACCATGTGCACCGGCCAGGGCGCCGTGAAGTTGGTGCCGGAATCGAGCGTGCCGTAATACTTGCCGCCGAACCATGTGACGATGGCCTGCTCGCCCGGCTGGACGAAGTGGACGCTGCTCACGGCGACCCAGACCAGCGCGATGCCGCCGGCGATCACCGGGAGCCAGCTTTTGCCGCCGGGGCGCTCGGGCAGGCGGAAGGTCGGGCCTCCGCCGCCACCTGCTCGGCGCGGGCCTTCGGGGCCGCGACTCTTGAAAATATCCTCGATGCTGGCCGAGCGGCGCTTGCCGGGTTCGCCGCCGCCGGGCAGCCACGGGTTGCGCGGGCCACCGCCATCGCCGCCGTCCTCGCCGGAAGGCTCATCGCCCGATCCGCCGCCCCAGGGGTTGTTCTTGCCAGCCATGGCAAGGCCTTTAAGGCCTGCGCCAAGACGCTCTCTCCAGCCGTCCATTCTCTGCATAAGAGGTTTATAGGCACGGGTTCTCGCGAAAAACAGGGGTTCGCTGCGTGATTTTCCTGTTAGAGGCGTGGCGCCATGAGCAATGTGCCTGAACCGCCCCGCCAACCTGAAGCCGAGGAGGCGGCAATTCGCGCCGCTCTCACGCCCGAAATCAACCATCGCCTGCGCTCGGCCCGCATCGTGAACGGGCGTGCCGTGATCGTTGCCGAGGCGGGCGATCTGCCGGATTCCGGCCGCGCCGAGCTCGAAGCGGCGATCACCGCCGCGCTCCTGCCGCTTCCCGAAATCGACGAGGTGCGCGTCGCGCTCACCGGCGAGCGTCGCCGCCGCCGGCTGATCGCGGTGGGTTCCGGCAAGGGTGGCGTCGGCAAATCGACGCTCACCACCAATCTCGCGGTCGCGCTGGCCCGGATGGGCCGCCGCGTCGGCGTGATCGACGGCGATATCTATGGCCCCTCGCAGCCCAAGCTGCTGGCGACCGAGGGTATCAAGCCCGCCGCCACGGCCGATGGCAGCCAGCTCGTCGCGATCGACAGCAAGCACGGGGTCAAGGTGCTCTCGATGGGGCACATCGTCGGCCCCGGAAAGGCGCTCGCCTGGCGCGGGCCGATGACCGGCAAGGCGCTCTCGCAGCTGATCGACGCCGACTGGGGCGAGACCGACCTGCTGCTCGTCGACCTCCCGCCGGGGACGGGTGACGTGCAGCTCTCGATGCTCTCGGCCCACAAGCCCGACGGCGCGGTGCTGGTCTCGACCCCGCAGGATCTGGCGCTCATCGACGCGGCGCGCGCGGGGCAATTGTTCGAGCAGGGCGAAGTGCCGATCATTGGCCTCGTCGAGAATATGGCAGGCTATGCCTGCCCCCATTGCGGCGAGATCAGCGATCCCTTCGGCCATGGCGGGGTGGAGAAATTCGCGGCTGCACTCGAAATCCCCTTCCTTGGCCGGGTGCCCCTGACGCTGGCGACGCGGATCGCGGGCGACAAGGGCGAGCCGCCCGCTGCGGGCGACACCGAGGAAGCAGCGCCCTTCGTTGCTATTGCCGAGCGGCTCGCGCGCTGGCTCGACACGGGGAAGATCTGACCGATGGCGGTGACGCGGCGCGGATTGCTGTTCGGAGCGGCGGCAGGCGGCGGCCTGATCGTTGCCTGGTGGCTGATGCCGCGCAGCTACCGCACGCCGCTGGTCGCCGCCAATGACGAATATGTGTTCGGCGCATGGCTCAAGATCGCCGCCGATGGTGTCGTCACCGTGGCCGTGCCGCAGCTCGAAATGGGGCAGGGGATCACCACGCTGATCCCGCAGATCGTCGCCTACGAGCTGGGCGCGGACTGGCGGCAGATCGCGGTCGAGCCTGCGCCGGTCTCGGGCGCTTATGGCAATGTCCCGCTTGCGACGAAGTGGATGCCGCTTTGGGACCCGGCCTTCGCAGGCGTGTCGGGCAGCACCGACGACCTGATCGCGCGGCGCTTTGCCGGTGCGCAACGCTTCAACGCGACAGCCGACGGAACCTCGCTCGCCGCCTACGAGCAGCCCTGCCGCGAGGCCGCCGCTGCCGCACGCGCGATGCTGGCGCAGGCCGCCGCGGACCGCTGGGGCGTGTCGTGGGAGGAATGCGAGGTCGAGAACGGCTTCGTCACCCGCGGCAGCAACAAAGCGAGCTTCGGCGAGCTTGCCGAGGAAGCGGCAGGTTTCACCCCTCCCGATCCGCCGCCCCTGCGCCCCGAGCCGATGCGCGAGAAGCCGCTTCCCGCCGATGTCGACGGCGCGCCCGCCTACCCGCGTATCGACCTGCCCTCCAAGGTCGACGGCTCCACCCGCTTTGCCGGTGATGTGCGCCTGCCGGGGATGGTGTTCGCGTCGATCCGCCACGGGCCGGTCGACGATTCCGAGCTAACCGGATTCAACCGCAACGGTGCTGCGGGCATTCGCGGCCTCGCGGGGATCGTCCAGTCCAAGCGCTGGCTCGCGGTCGCGGCCGACACGTGGTGGAGCGCCGAGACTGCGCTGGCCGCGATGAAGCCGCAATGGACCACCGCCGCACCGGTCAACAGCACCGACATCGCCGCCAAGCTCGACACGCTGCTGACCGGCGGCGAGGCACACACGATTGCCGAGACCGGGTATGGCGGGGACGCGCTCCAAAGGGTCGACATTGGCCGGCGCTACGAGGTCGAACCCGCCTATGCCGCCCCGGTCGAGACCGCCACGGCGGCCGCGCGCTACGCAGACGGGCGGCTCGACCTGTGGATCGCCACGCAGGCGCCCGAACAGACCCGCATCGCCGCCGCCCGCGCGATCGGCATCGCGGTCGAGGATGTGGCGCTCTACCCCGTGCCGGCGGGGGGGAGCTTCGACGCGCGGCTCGAGCATGATCACGCCATCGAGATCGCGCTGATCGCCCGCGAGCTTGAGCGCCCCGTGCAGCTGACCTGGCCGCGCCGCGACGAGTTGATCCGCGCTCGTCCCCGCGCTCCGGCGTGGATGCTGCTCGGCGCGCAGCTTGCCAAGGCCGGGGCCAATGGCGAGGGGGGCGCGATCGACGCCATGCGCATCCGCATCGCCACGCCGCCTTCCGCGCGCGAATTCGGCAAGCGGTTGTTCGGCAACCTCACCAGCACGGCGGCGATCCGCGAGACCTCCGGTGAGCCCGATCAGCTCGCCTGCGAGGGCGCTGTCCCGCCCTATCAGATCCCGGCGCTGCTGGTGGAGCATATCCCGGCGGCAATCGGACTGCCCGTCGGCCGGGTGCGCGGCAACGCCCACGGGCCGACGATCTTCGCGATCGAGAGCTTCATCGACGAGATCGCCGCCAAGCTCAAACGCGAGCCGCTGTCGTACCGGATGTCGATGCTCGGCGCCGACGTGCGGCTGGCCGCCTGCCTCCAGCGCGCGGCACAACTGGCCGAGTGGGACGGCGGGCTCGACAACAGCGGACAGGGCCTCGCCTGCGCCCGCATCGGGGAGGGGCCCGACGCGGCTCGCATCGCCTGCGTCGCCACCGCACGACAGGGCGAAGGGGGCGTGCGGGTGATGCGGCTGTCGGCGGCAGTCGATATCGGCCGGATCGTCAACCACGACATCGCGCGCCAGCAGATCGAGGGCGGGCTGGTGTTCGGCATCGGCATCGCGCTCGGCAATGCTTTGGCCTTGCGTGCCGGGCTCCCCGAGGCGGACAGTGACATGGCCCTCGGCCTGCCGACGCTCGCCGATTGTCCCGAGATGCGCATCGAGTTCCTCGCCAGCGACGCCGCGCCTGCCGACCCGGGCGAGCTCGGCGCGGTGGTCGCGCCGCCCGCTATCGCCAACGCGCTCTATTCGGCCACTGGCTTGCGCCTGCGCCGTCTGCCCCTACTTTCGGACGGCATATGACCCCGACAATTTTGCAACATAAGGTGCGGGCAATTGCGCGCGGCCGGAAACGAAACGCCTGCCGACCGTTAGGCGGGCTATGACCTGGCAGACCCAGCGCCTTCCGGGCGACCACCCTCCCGCCAAGAGCGGCCAGATCGGCGTGTTGCTGATCAACCTCGGCACGCCCGACGGGCCCGACCCGGACTCGGTGAAGCGCTACCTCAAGCAGTTCCTGTCGGACACGCGCGTGGTCGAGATTCCGCCGATCGCATGGCAGCTGATCCTGCGCGGCATCATCCTCAACACCCGCCCCCAGAAGAGCGCCAAGGCCTACGCCAAGATCTGGACCGATCGCGGATCGCCGCTCGCCGACATCACCTCGCGTCAGGCCGAGGCGATGGTGGGGCGTTTCGGCGAGAAGGTCACGGTCGATTACGCGATGCGCTACGGCAATCCCTCGATCGAAAGCCGGCTGACCACCATGATGGCCGACGGTTGCGACCGCATCCTGATCGCGCCGATGTACCCGCAATACTGCGCGGCGACGACGGCGACCGTGTTCGACGAGGTCGCGCGCGTGCTCAAGAAAATGCGCTGGCAGCCCGCCCTGCGTTTCGTGCCGCCCTATCACGACGAACCGAGCTACATCGCCGCGCTGGCCGATGATCTCACCCGGCAGGTGGAGGCGCTGACGTTCAAGCCCGAGGTGATGCTGCTGAGTTTCCACGGGATGCCGCAGCAGACGCTCGAAAAAGGCGATCCCTATTACTGCCATTGCTCCAAGACCGCGCGGCTACTGCGCGAGGAGCTGGCGACGCGGCCGCAATTCGAAGGCGTGCGGTTCGAGACGACCTTCCAGTCGCGCTTTGGCCCGGCAGCGTGGCTTGAGCCCTCCACAGATGCGACGCTGATGGCCGAGGGCGACAAGGGCACCAAGCGGCTCGTTGTCGCCGCCCCCGGATTTGCAGCGGACTGCGTTGAAACGCTTGAGGAATTGGCGCTCGAAGGCCGTGACGAGTTCACCGAGCATGGGGGCGAGGACTATGCGGTGCTCGACTGCCTCAACACCTCGGACCACGGACTTGCCATGATCGAGGCGATGCTGAACCGCGAGCTTTCGGGCTGGATTTGACGTTCCGTCGCATTTACTGACAGGTCGGTTGCGAAACCGAACCTTCACCGGAGCATCAAGACCCTCATGGCCACCCTTGCCGAAGCCCCGCGTTCCTCTGACACCGCCGCCCCCCGCCACTGGAGCGAGCTGCGCGTAAGCGATGCCGATCTGGCGCATATCCCGGGCGAGGCAGGCTGGCCTGTGGTCGGCAACACCTTCACCATGCTCGCCGATCCGCACGCTTTTGCGGCGCGGATGATCAAGACCCACGGCAAGGTTTACAAGAACCGCGCGTTCGGCGGATGGCAGATCGCGCTGATCGGTGCCGAGGCCAACGAGCTGCTTTTGTTCAACAAGGACAAGATCTTCTCGTCCGAACAGGGCTGGGGTCCAGTGCTCGACCAGCTCTTCCCGCGGGGCCTGATGCTGATCGATTTCGAGCATCATCGCATTGATCGCAGGGCACTTTCCATCGCCTTCAAGCCGGAGCCGATGCGGCATTATTCGGGCGCGCTGAACCGCGGGATTGCGCGGGAGGTTGCCACTTGGGCGGGGCCTAAGGAGTTTTACCCGGCGATCAAGAAGCTCACCCTCGATCTGGCCGCAGACAGCTTCATCGGCCTGCCGTGGGGGCCTGAGGCCGACAAGATCAACGAGGCTTTCGTCGACATGGTGCAAGCCTCGGTCGCTCCGGTTCGCAAGCCGCTGCCCTTCACGCGGATGAAGAAGGGCGTCGATGGCCGCGCCTATCTCGTTGAATACTTTACCGCCGAGACCCTGCGCCGCCGCGCGGAAGGGGGCGGGCAGGACATGTTCAGCCAGTTTGCCACCGCGACCCGCGAGGACGGTTCTCTCCTACCGGTCGACGAGGTGGTCGATCACATGAACTTCCTGATGATGGCCGCGCACGACACCATCACCTCCTCGGCGACCTCGCTGATCTATCACCTCGCCACCAACCCCGAGTGGCAGGAGAAACTTCGCGAGGAAATTCTTGCCGTTACGGGCGGCCCGGACGGTGACGGCAACCCGCGCCCGCTCGATTACGACGACATGGCGAAGCTCGAACTCACCGAGATGGCCTTCAAGGAATCGCTGCGGATGATCCCGCCGGTGCCCTCGATGCCGCGCCGCGCACTCAAGGCGTTCGAGTATGGCGGCTACCGCATTCCGGCAGGCGCGATGGTGGGGATCAACATCCACTGGACGCACCATTCGGAGGAATACTGGGAAAATCCCCATGCTTTCAACCCGATGCGCTTCACACCCGAGGCGGTGAAGGCGCGGCACAAATACGCCTGGGTTCCGTTCGGCGGCGGGGCGCATATGTGCCTCGGGCTCCACTTTGCCTACATGCAGGTCAAGATCCTGCTCGCCCAGCTGCTCCAGCGCTACCGGATCGAGGCGGCCGAGGGGTACAATCCCGATTGGCAGGACTGGCCGATCCCGCAGCCCAAGGATGGGCTCAAGGTGACCTTCGTTCCGCTCTGAACTGCGATGTTTCACGTGAAACATCGCAGTTCAGAGGGGGTCTGGAGGGGGCCTAACAGGGGTCTAGAGGGGGTCTAAACGCGTCTAGAGGGTGCCTAAACGTGTCTACGCGGCCTCTAAACGCGTCATTGCGAGGAGCCGGAGGCGACGCGGCAATCCATGGCCCGCCCTCGCCCCGCGCCGAAACGTTTGGTCATGGATTGCTTCGCCTGCGGCTCGCAATGACGAGCAACTTCAGAAATCGATGGCGATCCCGGCCTTTTCCCAGTCGCCGTAGCGGGTGGGCGAAAGCTTCTCGTCGCTCTTGACGACCTTCGGCGCGGGCACCGGATCGTTGGTCCAGTGGGCGGGCTTCGTGAAGTTCTTGGCGGCTTCGGACTTTTCCTTGGTCATGCCTTCCAAATGCGCGTGCTGGCGCTTTGTTTCAAGGAAGGTTAGGGGCGGGCGAATGTCAGCCACCCCCGGACTTCCCGTGCGCCGCGCCGCGCTCCGCCTGCTCGATGCCGTGTTCCGGCGGGGCGAGACGCTGGAGCAGGCCGAGACCGCCGCGCTTGGCGATGTCCGCAAGGCGCCCGACCGCGCGCTGGCCAAGGCAATTGCGGGCGAGACCCTGCGCTGGCTCACCGATCTCGACGCGCTGATCGACAGTGCGACCAAGCAGAACCTGCCCGAAGACGCCAAGGTGCGCATGGTCCTGCGGCTGATGCTCGCGCAGGCGCTGCGGCTGGAAACGCCGCCCCACGCGGTGATCGCGACCGGCCTGCCGCTGCTCGCAGGCGGCCCGCGCAGGCTCGCGCATGGCGTGTTCTCAACAATCATGAAACGCGCTGAAACTCCCCTCCCGCCTGCGGGAGGGGCCGGGGGTGGGCCGGACAACGATGAGCTTGAACAGGCCCACCCCAACCCCTCCCGCGAGCGGGAGGGGCTATTACCCGACGTCCCGACCCTCCCCGAACGCGTGGTCGCCCGCTGGGGCGCGGAGAAGGCTGCGGCCATCGCCCCCGGCCTCGTCTTCCCGCCCGAGCTCGACCTTGCCTTGAAGGACGTCGCCGAGACCGAGCCGCGCGCGGTGCGGATGGGCGGGGTGAGCCTCGCGCCCGGCCATGTCCGCCTGCCGCGCGGCGCGCAGGTGGAAACCATCGCGGATTACAAGGCGGGCGACTGGTGGGTGCAGGATCTCGCTGCATCGCTGCCTGCGCGCCTGCTCGGGCCGAGTGAGGGCAAGCACGCGCTCGACCTCTGCGCCGCGCCCGGCGGCAAGACGATGCAGCTTGTCGCGGCGGGGTGGAAGGTGACCGCGCTCGACAGCTCCAAGCGTCGGCTCGAATTGCTCAAGGACAACCTGAAGCGCACCGGATTGAAGGCCTCACCGGTCCGCGCCGACGCGCTGACGTGGGAGCCCAAGCACCGCTTCGACGCGATCCTGATCGACGCGCCGTGCAGCGCCACGGGCACCTGCCGCCGCCACCCGGACGTGCTGCACCGCATCGGCAAGGGCCAGATTGCCGACACCGTGGAGCTGCAACGCGCTCTCCTCGCCAAGGCGGCCGAATGGCTGAACCCTGGCGGGGTGCTGGTCTATGCGGTGTGCTCGCTGGAGGTTGAGGAGGGCGAGGAGCAGGCCGCGTGGGCGGACGAGACGCTGGGGCTGACGGCTGTGCCGGTCACTGCTGCGGAGTTGCCTGCGGGGCTTGAGCCGACGGCCGAGGGCTGGCTGCGCACGCATCCCGGGATGCTGGCGGACAAGGGCGGTCTCGACGGGTTCTTCGTGGCGCGCTGGGTGAAGCCCTAACCCTCAATCGGCGAGGGGTTTTACGGCAGGCTGTAACCTTCGCAGCCTCCACCAGCGAACCACCTCCCATGAAAAACATCCTCCTGCTGGCGACCAGCCACCTTGCCACCCTCGCGCTGGGCTTCGGCCTCGGCGTCTATTACCTGCCGATCCTCGTTGCCGAGCGCGCGCCCGATGCCGGCCAGCTCGCCAGCGCGGCCAAGAGCGCGGCCTACACCGCCACCTTCAGGAAGGATCTGCCGGGCAGCGACGCGGTCCACTGGGGCACGGGCACGATCAGCGTGACGCCGCAGCGGATCGTCCATCAGGGCGAGATTGCGCCGGGGCCGGACTACAAGATCTACCTCGCGCCCAGCTACGTCGACACCGACGCGGGCTTCCGCAAGATCAAGGCGCAATCGGTGCAACTGGGCTCGATCAAGAGCTACAAGGGCTTCATCACCGAGATCCCGCCGGGGGTGGATATCGAAAAATACGATACCGTGGTGATCTGGTGCGAGGCTTTCGGCAAGTTCATCACCGCGGGGAAGTATCGGTAAGACGCCTCCAACATCGTCGCCCCGTGTCAAGCACGGGGCGACGAAGGTTAGGTGTCAGCTCAGTCCTTCACATACTTCTGGAAGCTCTTGCGCAGCTTCATCAGCTTGGGCGGGATCACCGCGAGGCAGTACGGATTGCTTTTGCCCTGACTGTCCCAGTATTCCTGGTGGTAGTCCTCGGCCGCAAACCATTCCGCCGTCTGCTCGCCGCCCGACAGGCCCTCGATGGTGGTGACCGCCTGCTTGCCGTTGTCGGCGTTCCAGCGGTCGATGGCGGCTTCGGCCTCGGCGCCCTGATGGTCCGAGAGCGGGAAAATCGCGCTGCGGTACTGCGTGCCGACGTCGCCGCCCTGACGGTTCAGCTGCGTCGGATCATGCGTGCCGAGAAACACGTCGTAGACCTGCGCGAGGTTGATGACCTCGGGGTCGAAGGTCACGCGGATCGCCTCGGCGTGGCCGGTGTTGCCGGTGCACACTTCCTTGTAGGTGGGGCTGGGCTTCGTGCCGCCGATGTAGCCGCTCTCGACCGTCTTCACCCCGATGACGTCGCGGAACACCGCCTCGGTGCACCAGAAGCATCCGCCTGCAATAATTGCCGTATCTTGATCGCTCACTCGAATTCTCCGTTTGGTTGTGCCAGAGATAGGGCAGCAAGCGGCGTTTGCCACTGGTGAGTGCCTGCTTCTTTCAATTTCCCGGGAGAGTTTCACGATGAACAAGCTGATCCTTGCGCTGACCGCTGTGAGCGGGCTCGCACTTGCCGCACCGCTGGCCGCCCAGCATGCCGGTCACACCATGCCCGCCGCCGCTTCCTCCGACGTCGACGAGGCGCATATCAAGGACACCGCGCATTTCATGAAGATGCACGGCGAGGCGCTGTCGGGCGCGATCAACCATCCGACCCGCAAGGACGACAAGGCCCGCGACCAGTTCCGCCACCCGGCCGAAACGCTTGCCTTCTTCCATGTCGGCCCGGAAATGAAGGTCGGTGAATATGCGCCCGGCGGCGGCTGGTATTCGCGCCTGCTCGGCCATTATCTGGGCGGCGAGGGCCAGCTGGTCGGTCTCTACGGCAACCCGCTCACCGCCACCGCCGACCCTGCGCGCCAGCAGAAGATCCGCGACGCCGCAGCCGGCTATGCTGCCGAGGTCGCAGGCTATACCGGACTGCCGGCGGAAAAGTTCAGCGGCATCACGCTCGACAAGCTCGAGGGCCAGAAGGGCACGTTCGACCGCATCCTCGTGATGCGCGCCATGCACAACATGCTGCGCGCGGGTGTGGCCGACACCGAATTCCGCGCGATGCGCGAGCTGCTCAAGGATGATGGCCTGCTCGGCATCGAACAGCACCGCGCCAAGGCCGATGCGCCGTGGTCCTACGCCAATGGCGACAACGGCTATCTGCGGCAGCAGGACGTGATCGACTTCATGCGCGTGATGGGCTTCGAGCTGGTCGGCACCAGCGAGATCAACGCCAACCCCAAGGACACCGCCGACCACAAGGAAGGCGTGTGGGAAATGCCCCCCGTGCTCGCCACCAAGCGCGAGGACCTCAAGGGCCTGGGCGAAAGCGACCGGATGACGCTGCTCTTCAAGAAGGCGAAGTAATCGCGTTTTTGATGACCGCGATTTCCGAGCCGTTCGGTGTTCCACCGAACTCGAAATCGCTATATGGGGCGGCGGCATGACCGCACTCACCGTCGCCGCCCTTCAGCTTGCCCTCGGATCAGAGGACGAGGCCGCCAACATCGCCGCCGTTGCCGCACTAGTCGAGGAGGCGGCTGCCAGGGGCGCGCAGCTGATTCTGCCGCCCGAGCTGTTCTCCGGCCCCTATTTCTGCCGCGAGGAAGACGAGGCGCTGTTCGCGCTCGCCCGGCCGACCGCCGAGCACCCCAGCGTCGTGGCCATGCAGGCGCTCGCCAAGCGGCTCAAGGTGACGATCCCGACCAGCTTCTTCGAGCGCGACGGGCACCACTATTACAACACCCTCGCGATGATCGGCCCCGACGGGCAGATCATCGGCACCTATCGCAAGAGCCATATCCCCGACGGACCGGGCTACGAGGAAAAGTACTATTTCCGCCCCGGCAACGACGGGTTCAAGGTATGGGGCGTGCCCGGCGAGGATGGGGCGATGGTCAAGGTCGGCGTCGGCATCTGCTGGGACCAGTGGTATCCCGAATGCGCGCGGGTGATGGCGCTGATGGGCGCGGAAGTGCTGCTCTACCCCACCGCGATCGGCTCCGAGCCCTATGACGCGGACCTCGATACCAGCCGGATGTGGCGGCGCGCGATGATCGGGCATTCTGTGTCGAACTGCATGCCGGTGGTCGCCGCCAACCGCATCGGCCACGAAGGGCCCGAAACCCGCGCCCAGAGCTTCTACGGCCACTCCTTCATCACCGACGAGTGGGGCGATTACCTCGCCGAATACGGAGCGTCGGAAACGGGCGTGCTGACCGCGCGGCTCGATCTGGCGCAGGCGGCCAAGCACCGCGCAGGCATGGGCTTCTTCCGCGACCGCCGCCCGCAGCTTTACGGCCGCATCGCGCAAGACATCTGAGCGCCAGAGAACAAGGGGTGAGCAGCACCTACCTGATCGCGCTGGGCAGCAACCGGCGGCACGTTGCCTATGGCCTGCCGCAGGACGTGGTGCGCGCGGCGATGGAGGAATGCGCTGGCCTCGGCACGGTCACCGAGCGGTCGCCCGTCATCGCCAGCGCGCCGATGGGCGCCGCCGTCCGCCGCTTCGCCAATGCGGCGCTGGTGCTGGAGAGTGAGCTCAGCCCCACCGCGCTCCTCGCCGCATTGAAGCGCATGGAGCGCGAATTCGGCCGCCGCCGCGGGCAACGCTGGGGCGACCGCGTGCTGGACTGCGACGTCATCCTGTGGAGCGGCGGCGTGTGGGCATCGGCGGGCCTCGCCATCCCCCACCCGCGCTTTGCCGAGCGCCACTTCGTGCTCATGCCCGCTTGCAGCATCGCCCCCGGCTGGCGCGACCCGCAAACCGGCCTCACCCTTGCGCAAAGCCATGCCCGCTTGACCCGCCCGCGCCCCCTCCTTAGGGGAGCGCCCTTGCTGCCGACGTGCCGCAAGTGAGGACCCGTAGCTCAGTTGGTAGAGCGGCGGACTTTTAATCTGTAGGTCTCGGGTTCGAGCCCCGACGGGTCCACCATTCCTTCTTTGCGCGCGCCATCCGGCGCGCGATTTCCTCGCTCACACGCCCTCCGGGCGCGTCGCTGCGGGGCGGCCGCGTGGCCTTGCGGCCTTTCAGGCCGATCTGGTGACTAGCGAGAAGTTGCTGGGGCGTTCGCGTAAGTCGTTAGCCCTGCTTCTTCGCGTCCAGCCAGTGCGCCGCCTTCACCCCGCCGGTGATCAGGAACGGCACCAGCACGAGGCTCAGCACCACCTTGGCGATCACCTGGCCGATCATCAGGGCGGTGATGTCGAACTCGCCGTAGAAGGCCAGCGTGACGAAGATCACCGAGTCCACCGCCTGCGACAGCGCCGAGGCGACCGCGCCGCGGACCATCAGGCCGATCGTGCTCTCGCCCCCGTCCTTCCCGCGCAACCGGTCGAAGATCCAGATGTTGAGCAGCAGCGAGGTGATGTAGGACGCAGGGCCCGCCATCCACACGCGCCACGTGGAGTGGTGCACTCGCTCGAAGGCAGCGAGGTCTTCGGGGCGGAAGGCGATCATCTCGCTCGATGCGGGCAGCGACAGCACCAGCCACATCAGCAGCGCCGACAGGCCGAGCGGGAAGAAGCCCCACCACACGATCCGCTTGGCCGCATCGCGCCCGTAAAGCTGCGACAGCGTGCTGGAGATCACCACCAGCAGCAGGAAGGGAAAGATCCCGCTCTCCACCGCAAGGCTCGTCGGCCACAGCTGCACCTGCTTGAAGGCGAGCACGCCGGCCAGCACCGTCATCCCGCCATAAAGCAGGGTGTAGACAAACATCCCGAGCGGGATCGTCATCGTCGCGGTGTTGGCGAAGGTGGGGGCGGAGTTAGGGGGTGTTTCCATCTGCGGGACGCTAGCCAGCGCGCAGGCAAAAGAAAAGCGCCCCGCGTCCCCTGTCAACGGGCCTGTCACCGGTGTTACGGACAGCTTTGCGGCGCGCGCCATCGCATCCGGCTTGCAACTGCTGGCGCAAACTGCCACGCCCGAACGTGCTGTGCGCAGGACAAGGTGCCTTTGCGCGCAGGGGGTCGGATTAGCTTTCAGCCATCAAGGGAATTCGCCGCCGTGAACGGGAGTATCACGTCCATCCTGCTGAGCCTCGCAGGTGTGGCTGCCATCCTCGGAATTGCCGTCGCGCTGTCCTCCGCGCGGCGCCGGATCAACCTGCGCGTGGTCGGATCGGCCTTCGCCTTGCAGGCCGTGACCGCGCTGATCGTGCTGCGCACCGATGCGGGCGTGGCGGTGATCGGCGGCTTGTCGAGCGGCGTGATCGCGCTGCTCGATTTCTCCAAGATCGGCATCACCTCGGTGTTCGGGCCGATGGAGACCAATCCCTTTGCCAACACCTTCGTGATCGCCGCGCTGCCGGTGATCGTGTTCTTCGCCGCGATTGTCTCGATCCTCTACCACCTCGGCATCATGCAGAAGCTGGTGCGCTGGGTCGGCGGGGCGATCGGCTTCATCACCGGCATCAGCAAGGTCGAAGCGCTGGGCGCGGCGGCCAACATTTTCGTCGGCCAGTCGGAAAGCCCCTTGGTGGTGCGCCCCTATCTCGCCGCCTTGAGCCCCTCGGGCCTGTTCACGCTGATGGCGGTGGGCATGGCGGGCGTGGCGGGGACGATCCTTGCCGCTTACGCCAGCTTCATCGGCGAGGCAGCCGTGCCCTTCCTGCTGGCGGCGGCCTTCATGTCGGCCCCGGGCGGCATCCTGATGGCCAAGATCATCATGCCGGACGATCCGGCTGCACCCGGGCCGCGCGACAATATCGGCGTCGCCGCCGTCGCCCGCGCGCGCGGCAAGGCCAATTCGCTGACCGAGGCAACCCGCGTCGTCATGTATGACGAGAACGGTCACGAGGTCGAACTGCCGCAAGCGCGCATCAGCGCAGTCGGCCCGGCCTCGATCCTCGAAGGCGGCGCCAAGGCCGACGAAGTGAGCACCGCGGAAACCTTCGAGGAAGGCCAGCGCCCTGCCAACATCATCGAAGCTGCCGCGCAAGGCACGCAGACCGGCGTCAAGCTGGCGGTCGCGGTCGGCGCGATGGTGATGGTGTTCGTCGCGCTGGTGGCGCTGGCGAATGGCATGCTGGCAGGCATCGGCGGCGGGATCGTCGGCCTTGCGGCCCATGCCGGCGTTACCTTCTCGCCCGATGTCGCGACGTGGTTCGAGACGATCAGCTTCCAGAAGCTGCTCGGCTACCTGTTCGCGCCGGTAATGTACCTGATCGGCATTTCCGACTGGGATCAGGCGCGGATCGCGGGCGGCTTGTTCGGCACCAAGATCGTGCTCAACGAATTCGTCGCCTTCATCGATCTGGGCAAGATGCAGGGCGCGGAGCTGACTGCGCGCAGCCGGGCGATCATCACCTTTGCGCTGTGCGGCTTTGCCAACTTCTCCTCGATCGCGATCCAGATGGCGGTGACGGGCGGCCTTGCCCCCAACCAGCGTCCCGTGATCGCGCGGCTCGGGCTGAAGGCGCTTGCCGCAGGGAGCCTTGCCAACCTGATGAGCGCCGCATTGGCGAGCCTGTTCCTGCCGCTCTAGGCTCTTGGCAGGCGCGCGGGCGCGGGTGTAAGGGCCGCGCATGATCAACATCGCTTCCGTCAGCCTCGCCCAGCCGCTCGACACCATCGCCGATGAATTGGGCCGCAGCTTCGGCGAATATGGCTTTGCCGTAGTGCGCGATCACGGCATTCCGCAGACGCTGATCGACGAGGCGGAAGCCGTCTCCAAGGCCTTCTTCGCGCTGCCTGCCGAGGTGAAGCGCGCCTACAAGATCGAAGGCGGCGGCGGGGCGCGCGGCTACACGCCGTTCGGCACCGAGAAGGCCAAGGACGCCGAGGTCTTCGACCTCAAGGAGTTCTGGCACGTCGGCCGGACGCTTCCCGAGGGCCATCCCCTCGCCGAGTTCATGGCCCCCAACGTCTGGCCCACCGAGGTCGAGGGCTTCCACGAGACGATGGCTGCGCTTTACGAGGCCTTCGAAGTCGCCGGCGGCCGCGTGCTCGAAGCGATCGCGCTGCACCTTGGCCGCCCGCGCGATTTCTTTGCGGACAGCGTGACGGACGGCAATTCGGTGATGCGCCTGCTCCACTATCCGCCGCTCGCCGAAGGTGCCCCCGAAGGCGCGGTGCGCGCTGCGGGGCACGAGGACATCAACACCATCACCCTGCTGCTCGGCGCCGAGGAAGCGGGGCTCGAACTGCTCACCAAGACCGGCGAGTGGTTGCCGATCCCGGCGGCCGAGGGCGCGCTGGTGATCAATATCGGCGATATGCTGCAGCGCCAGACCAACGGGCGGCTGCGCTCGACCACACACCGGGTGATGAACCCGCGCGGCGATGCAGCACGGCGGGCGCGCTACTCGATGCCGTTCTTCCTGCATTTCCGGCCCGATTTCATGATCGAGCCGCTGCCCGAATGTATCGATCCGGACAGTGCGACTCCGCCCTTGCCGCCGATCAGCGCGCATGATTTCCTGATGCAGCGCCTGCGCGAGATCAACCTCGCCTGAAGAGCATCGGCTCGTCGCATTTTGATGTGTAAAAAGAAATTCCCCGCAGGCGTTGCTGCGATGCAACACAAAGCGGCGGAACGCGCGCAAATCCGAGACTTTTCTGGCGTTCGGGTAGACTCGAATTAAGGAAACGCTCCGCAGGGGCATAGCATTTCATCAAACTGTCACAGAACAGTCGCTTTGCCGCAAGCGTTCAGGCCTAGCGCAGGCCTCGTCACACCAGTTTAGTTCCTCTTCACATGCACCAGGGGCCTCAACCATGAAGCTTAAGTATCTCCTCGCGGCGAGCATCGTCAGCCTCGCTGCGACCACCACGATCGCCACGCCGGTTTTCGCCCAGGAAACCACCTCGTCGGTTCGCGGCACTGTCACCGATGATGCCGGAAACCCCGTCGTCGGCGCGACCGTCACCGTCACCCACGTCCCCTCGGGCACGACCTCGACCCAGACCACCGATGCTGAAGGCGGCTTCAACGCGGCCGGTCTGCGTCTTGGCGGCCCCTTCACCGTCGAAGTGGCGGCTGACGGCTTCGAAACCGCGAGCCAGGACATCGGTAACCTCACCGCCGGCCAGGCCCAGCGCATCAGCGTCGCGCTCGCCGCGCAGGGCCAGACGATCGTCGTCACCGGCGCCCGCGCCCGCTCGGCGATCACGCTCTCGACCGGTCCGGCCACCGTGCTTACCGCCCGCGACATCGCCGGTGTCGCCAACGTAGGCCGCGACATCCGCAACCTCGCTGCACGCGACCCGCTGGTGAACCTCGACGCCACCAACGGCAACGCCATCAGCATCGCCGGACAGAACAACCGCTTCAACCGCTTCACCGTCGACGGTGTGGCCTTCGGCGACCCGTTCGGTCTCGAATCGGGCGGCCTCGTCTCGGCACGCGGCCCGGTTCCTCTCGATGCGATCGGCGAATTCTCGGTTGAGACCGCCCCTGTCGACATCCAGCAGGGCTTCTTCCAGGGCGGCGCGATCAACACGCAGCTCAAGTCGGGTGGCAACCGCTTCACCTTCCTCGGCGGCGCCTACTACCAGGACGACAGCCTGCGCGGCACCAAGGCGCGCGCACTGACCCGCGTCGGAGCCTTCGAATCGAAGATCTTCACCGCGCAGGTCACCGGCCCGATCATCAAGGACAAGCTGTTCTTCGCGGTCACCTACGAGCGTACCCGTGACACCGTCCCGGCCGACGTTGCGCCCTCGCAGCTCGGTCTGACCGATACCGCGATCACGCAGATCAACGACATCGCCAAGAACGTCTACAGCTTCGACACCCTCGGCGTTGCCAGCAACATCACCGAGAAGGACGACAAGCTCGTCACCAAGCTCGACTGGAACGTTGCCGACGGCCACCGCCTGACCGCAACCTACATCTGGAACGAGGCTTCGCTGCTTGCCGGCCAGACCGGCACCGGCCAGATCGTCGCCAACAACCCGACCTACAACCTGCTGTCGAACAACTACACGCAGGGCGCGAAGAACAACTTCGGGATCATCCAGTCCACCAACCAGTGGACCGACAACTTCTCGACCGTTCTGCGCGTGTCCTATGCCGACTACATCCGTCTGCAGGAGCCCTACGGAACCAAGTCGTTCGGCCAGTTCCAGGTCTGCCTCGACCCGACCAACCCGGCTCCGCCGCCCACCGGCGGCGCTGCCAATGGTTCGGCTTCGCTGGTCTGCGCCCCGGGCCGTCAGCGTCTGAACTTCGGCCCCGACATCAGCCGTCAGGCGAACGAACTCGACAGCCAGTCGCTGAACATCGAATTCGCCGCCACGCTGAAGGCTGAAAGCCACACCTTCAAGCTGATCGCCGAACGTCGTCGCCAGGACGTGCGCAACCTCTTCGCCCAGCGCGTTTCGGGTGCGTGGTACTTCGACAGCGTTGCGGACCTTCAGGCCCGCCGCGCCAACGAAGTCGACATCGCCGTGCCGCTGCGCGGCGGTATCGACACCGTCGCCGCCGATTTCCAGAACAACAGCTGGACCTTCGGCCTGATGGACACGATCGACGTGACCGATACGCTGACCGTGGTTGCGGGCGTGCGTTACGACCTGTTCGACACCCCGGATCGTCCGTTCACCAACAACGACTTCCTCGCCCGCTTCGGCTTCTCCAACACCGCCAACCTCAATGGCCGTGACCTGCTTCAGCCGCGCTTCGGCCTGAACTGGAAGCCGACCGACCGTCTGCAGGTGCGTGGTTCGGCCGGCCTGTTCGGCGGCGGCAGCCCGCTGGTGTGGATTTCGAACAGCTACTCGAACCCCGGCCCGACGCTCGGCCGTGTCCAGGTGCGCCGCACCCCGGGCGCCACGCCCGCGCAGGACACCTACACCATCGTCGGTCTCACCGGCCTCACCACCGCCCAGCAGAACACCATCGGCGCTGCGACGCTCAACAACGTCTCGGGCGGCACCGGCATCCCGCAGTCGCTGATCGATGCGATCCGTACCACCGGCACCGCAACTTCGCCGACCAACGCGCTTGATCCGAACTTCGAGCCGCCCTCGCAGTGGCGTTTCTCGGGCTCGGTCGACTACGAAGCCAACCTCGGCTTCTTCGGTGACGGCTGGAACTTCGGTGCGGACGTGATCTACTCGAAGGTCAAGAACGCCCTTGAGTGGACCGACCTGCGCTCGGTGGCCAACGGCACGCTGCCCGACGGCCGCCAGCGTTACAACATCCTCGCCGGCCAGACGGGCGTGAACACCGATATCCTGCTGACCAACACCGACTTCGGTGACAGCTGGAACATCGTTGGCCGCTTCAACAAGCGCTGGGATTCGGGCCTGTTCCTGAACGGTGCCTACACCTACGGCGATGTGACCGATCAGAGCCCGGGCACCTCGTCGGTGGCGTTCTCGAACTACCAGAACACCGCGGTTGGCATCGACTCCAACTTCTCTGCGACGGGCATCTCGAACTACCAGCGCGACAGCCAGTTCCGTCTGGGCGGCGGCTTCGACGGCGAGATCTTCGGTGAGAACAACACCCGGATCGAGCTGTTCTACAACCTGCGTTCGGGTCAGCGTTACAGCTACACCTACAACGACCAGGCTGCGGGCAGCAACCGCTCGACCGTGCTGGGCGTGACGGGCCGCAACTCGGCTGGTCTGCTCTACGTGCCGAACGTGAGCAGCATCTCCGCCGACCCGAAGGTGAGCTATGCCCCCGGCTTCGACTTCGCCGGGTTCCAGAACTTCATCCTGAACTCGGAACTGAAGGACTATCAGGGCCAGATCGCGCCGAAGAACATTGCCAAGACCCCGTGGGTGCACAAGCTGGACCTCGCGGTCCGTCAGGAAGTGCCCTTCGTGTTCGGCGGCAAGCTCGAACTGTCGATGGAAATGGAGAACGTCCTCAACTTCATCGACAAGGACTGGGGCACGATCCGTCAGGTCGGCTTCCCCTACAACGCCTCCGTCGTGAACGTGGCGTGCCTCACGGCTGCCCAGGGCACTCCGGGTTCGGCCGTTGCCACGGTGAGCCAGCCTTGCGCGCAGTACCAGTACTCGAACCGCACCGGCACGACCTTCGCCGCGCCGGTCGAAGCGACCCAGATCAGCGGCTCGCTGTGGGGCGTGCGCTTCGGGGTTCGCGTCAAGTTCTGATCGCGCTTCCAAGCTGAATACACGAAAGGGCGGCCCGGCAACGGGTCGCCCTTTTGCGTTGGGGCTTGGGTTGGGGGCCGCAGGTGAGACGCGCGGGCAGCAGACGCGGCCGCCGCCCCGGCTTCACTCGGGCGTGCGGCCCGTCTCTTGCGCGGCGTCCGGTGCTGCGGCCACGTCCAGCATCGCCCCGGCCAGCACCGCGCAGCTGGTCGAGCCGGATACCAGCGCCCGCTCAAGCGTGCCTGCGGCCTCGCCCAGCTCGGGCTCGTCGAACAGGGCGGCGGTGCCGGCAAGCTTGTGGAGCAGCCGCGCGAGGATCGTGCGCCGCTCGGCATCGGCGGGCTCGGGTTCCTCCAGCCAACCCTCGGCCACAGCCTTGCCCACAGCCGCGATCGTCTCGCGGCGCCGCGCCTCCCAGCGCGCCACCAGCCGCGGCGAGCGGGTGATCTCCGCGGCGCGGGCCGCGGGCGTCTCGTCCTCGACGATGCGGGTCGGCAGCCAGCGTTGCAGCGCGCGGGCGAGCTTGTCGAAGACCACCGGCTTGGCGAGATGCGCCTGCATCCCCGCCTCGCGCGCGGCGGCGACATCCTCGGGATAGGCGTTGGCGGTGAGCGCGATCACCGGCAGCAGGCCCGGCCCGATCCCCTCGGCGCGGATCGCGCGGGTCGCGGCGAGGCCGTCGCACTCGGGCATCTGCACGTCCATCAGCACCAGATCATAGGGCCGCCCGCGCATGATCGAATCGATCACCATCGCGATCGCCTCGTTCCCGTCATGCGCAAGCGCGACCTCCTGCCCGCAGCGTTCCAGCATCTCGGTGACGAGGATGCGGTTGATGTCGTGATCCTCGACCAGCAGGATGCGCGAGGGGCCGAGCAGTTCTGGGACCAGCGAGGCGGGAAAGGCCGTGTCGGAAGGGACCGTGCCGGAAGGGGCCCTTTCGGACTGGGCTGGGGCGTGCAGGTCTTCGGGAAGGCCATCGGCGACGGGATGCCCGTGCAAATGGGGGTGGGGATGCGCAGGAGGATGCGGGACCAGCGTCGCGGGCAGCACCAGCGTGAAGCGCGAGCCTTCGCCGGGCGCGCTCTCGACCTCGATGTGCCCGCCGAGGAGGCCGGCCAATTGGCGGCTGATCGACAGGCCCAGCCCCGTGCCCCCGAACCGGCGCGCGGTGTCGGTCTCCCCTTGGGTGAAGGGCAGGAAGATCGCCTCGATCTGCAGCGGGCTGATGCCGATCCCGCTGTCTTCGACCGTCACCCGCACTTCCTGGCGGCTGACGCGGTAGCCGACGCGGATGTGGCCCGCTTCGGTGAACTTCACCGCATTGCCGATCAGGTTGAGCAGGATCTGGCGCAGCCGCAGCCCGTCGGTCAGCACCCACGGCGCGGGCACTGTGCCGAGCGAGCCTTCCGCGCCCTCGCTGCCGTCCCACGCGATCTCCAGCACCAGCCCCTTGCGCTCGGCAGCCGTGCGGTGAAGCGCCGCGCATTCGCCAAGGCACGCCGCCAGATCGACCGGCGCGCGATGGATCGCGAACTGGCCGCTCTCGATCTTGGAGAGGTCGAGCACGTCGTTGAGCAGCATCATCATCGATCGGCCAGACTGGACGATCAGCTCGGCAAAGCGGCGCTGGTCCTCGTCCAGCTCGCCCTGCAGCATCAGCTCGGCAAACCCGAGCACCCCGTTCATCGGCGTGCGGATCTCGTGGCTCATATTGGCGAGGAATTCGGACTTGGCGCGCGCCGCGTTCTCGGCATGGCGGCGGGCGCGGGTGAGCAGCAGTTCAAGCTCGACCCGCTCGGTCACGTCGCGCGCGGCGACGACCACGCCTTCGGGCGCGCCGCTTTCTGGGTTCCGGACCAGCGCGCAATCGGCCTCGAGAAACACCGGCGTTCCATCGGCGGCGTCGGCAAAGCGGCGGTAGGTCACGCGCTCGCGCTCGCTCGACCCGTCGAGCAGGCGGCCCAGCGCCTCCGAGGCGCGGTCCCGCGCATCGGGATGGAGCCGCGTGCCGACGTGTCGGCTCACCAGCACTTCGGGCGATATCCCCATCACCTCCCGCACGGAGGGCGAGGCATAGGTGCACACCCCGTCGAGATCGTAGCGCAGAATGGCGTCGCTGATGTTCTCCGCCAGCAGGTCGACCTCGCGCTTGCCGACAGCGAGCCGCGTCAGCATCCGGTCGCGCCCGGCAAGTATTGCGGCGACGGGCAACCCGGTGAGGAAGTTGGCGGCGGTGAAGGCCTGAAGCAGGTGCAGCTGGGCGATCCCTCCCCCCGCGGCCGCGGCAATGGGGCCCTCGCCCGCATAGGTCATCACCCCGGCGACGACCGACAAGGCGCCGACCTGCAACGCGCTGCCGAGGCTGCCGACGCGGAACGCGTGGAGCAGGATGATAGGCTGGATCAGGAACATCAGCGGATAGTGGTTCTGGTCGAACACGAGGTAGGCGGTCCCCGTCCCGCCGATCAGCATGGCGATACGTTCCGGCACGCTGGCGTGCGCCGGGGCGAGTGTGCCGCGCACATGATCGACCAGCAGCAGCGCGGTCGGCACGATGAGCACCAGCGCCATGCTGTCGGTGAGGAACCACGTCACGATCCCGGCGCGCACATCTTCGAGACTTGTGCCCATCACCGGCGCGGTGATGATCGCCGAGACCAGCGGACCGACCAGCCCGCCGGCCCAGACGAAGCGGGCAAGATCAGTCAGCCGGTCCATCCTGGCATCGATGCGCGTGGCCGTACGGGTCAGCGCCAGCACGATCACGATCTCGATCATGTTGGCGAGCGAGAACAGCAGCGCGACCGGGTCCGGCAAATGCACCACGACGTTAGACGCGAGGCTGGCGGCAAAGCAGGCGACAAGGAAGGGCACCTCGTTCCCGAGCCGGATGCGCAGCAGCAGCGCAACGGCAAATGCGTTGGGCAGCCACACCGGGCTGACATTGCCGCCCATGTGGGACAGCCACAGGCTGAGGCAGGCGATCGCCCAATAGCCGACCCCGCCGAACAGCGCGGCGGCGAGGCTTGCGCGATCAGCCGAACCGGAAGCAATCTTTGTCATCCGCAGCAGGGACTGGAGCAGCGGCAACAGATTTGCCCCGCCAGCGCGCCGCGCGGACGATGCGGCAGAGCCAGCCGATCCCGTGTTTCCGCCCGCCCGGGCCTGCGCCGCGCGCAGCTCCGCACCGACCTCACCCCCTAGGGCAAGGTCCGTTTCGGCATCGGCGGAATCGTCCACGCCGTGCCGGTCCTGATCCAGTGCGCGCTCGATCGAATGCGCTCCATCGCAATTGCCGCATCACTGTTATAGAACTGCGGTGCGGATTGCGGGGACAAGTGCATCCGGAATGGAGCGAATGGAAAAGCGGGCTGACGCAATGGCGGGGAACGAGCGTTACGAGACACGCCGGCGGCGGCTGAGCTGGCCGCTGGTCGCAGGCATCGTGCTGCTGCACCTTGCCGCACTCTACGGCCTCGCCCGCGCGTTTGCGCCGCAGATCACTCTTGTGGTCGAGCGCGAGGTGATCTCGGCCTTTAGCATCACGCCGCCGCCGGAGCCGCCGCCGCCCGAGGACGCCACCGAACCCGATCAGGGTGCGCAGGGCGATCCGGGGCGCGATGCGGTGGCGCAGCCTGTCTCCAGCCCGCCGCCGCGCAAGCCGCTGAAGATCGACAAGCCGCTGCCGCGGGCCGCCTCGACCGGCAGCGCTACGCAGGCGGGCGCAGCGGCTGCGGGTGATGGCACGGGGGCGGCGGGAAGCGGGCTCGGCACCGGCAGCGGCAATGGCGGCGACGGTCGCGGCGGCGGGGCCGCCACCAAGCCCGTCGTGATCTCCGGCAGCATCGACAATGCCCGCGACTTCCCCGTGCCCCCCGGAGGCCGCGAGGCGCGCAAGGGCACGCAGGTGATCGTGCGCGTGATCGTCGGCACCGATGGCCGTGCGCGCGATTGCTCCGTGGCCCGTTCCAGCCCCGATGCCGAGGCGGACCGCATCACCTGCCAGCTGGTCGAGAGCCGCCTGCGCTTCCGCCCGGCGATGGACGCCAGCGGCAATCCGGTGGCCGCGCCCTTCTACTGGCGCCAGAAATGGTTCTGAAGCGCGGTGGCACGGGGCGGTGATGCGGGGAGCTGCGCAAGTTCGATATGGTATCGCAGTCTCCCCCTGATATAGCCCGCGAAAGCGAGGACGGGGACATTTTGGCGTGACGGCGATCTATCCGGTCATATTGTGCGGCGGCAGCGGCACCCGGCTGTGGCCGATGAGCCGCAAGGCGCTGCCCAAGCCGTTTCTGCCGCTCGTCAGCGAGGAGACGCTGTTCGAGCAGGCTCTGGCCCGCGTGGCGGGCGATGCGCGCTTTGCTCCGCCGATGGTCGTCGCTGGCGCGGCCCATGCCGAACTCGTCACCGCGCAGCTCGGCGATGCGCCCGGAGCGCGGCTGGTTGTCGAGCCCGCCGCCAAGAACACCGCCCCCGCCATCGCCCTCGCCGCCGCGCTGCTCCCCGAGGATGCGGTGATGCTGGTCTGCCCGAGCGACCACCATGTCGCCGATCGCGAAGCCTTCCGCGCCGCTGCCTTCGCCGCCGCCGCTCTGGCGCGGCAGGATTACCTCGTGAGCTTCGGCATCGCGCCCGACCGGCCCGAGACCGGCTACGGCTACCTCCAGCGCGGCGAGGCTTTGCCGGGCGGTTTCGCGATCCGGCGCTTCGTCGAAAAGCCCGACCGCGCCACGGCCGAGGCCTATCTCGCAAGCGGGGAGTATAGCTGGAACGGCGGGATTTTCGCCTTCCGCGCCGGGCACTTGCTGGCCGAACTCGCCGCCCACCGCCCCGACATGGCGCGGCTGGTCAGGGAGGCTGTTGCGGGCGGCCACACCGAGGGCGCACGCTTCCATCCCGCCGCCGCGCCCTTCGCCGCCATCGCGGGCGAATCCATCGACTACGCCGTGATGGAGAACACCGCCCGCGCCGCGATGGTCCCCGCCGACATGGGCTGGTCCGACATCGGCAACTGGGCCTCGCTTGCCGAGGCGCTCGAGGGCGAGGCGGATGCTGACGGCAATGTCGCACGCGGGACAGTCGACCTTGCCGACTGCCGCGAGGTGCTCGCCATCACCGATGGCCCGCGGGTGTCGGTGGTCGGGGTCGAGGGGCTGTGCATCATCGTCTCGGGCGGCGAGGTGCTGGTCACCACGCTCGAGGGCGCGCAAGCTGTCGGCAAGCTGCCGGGCGCGGCGGAACAGTGACCGCCCGCCGGCTCGCCACCCGGATGGTCGCGAAGGTCTGGGGCCGCGATACGCTGCCCGCTCCCTTCGCCGCGCCTGCCGGAGAGCGGATCGGGGAGATCTGGTTCGAGCCTCCGCCCGAGGTGCCGCAGGTGCTGGTGAAGTATCTCTTCACCTCGGAGAAGCTCTCGGTGCAAGTGCATCCCTCTGATTCTACAGCACTTCCCGGCGAGGCGGGCAAGGAGGAGTGCTGGCTGGTGCTCGACGCCGAGCCTGATGCGCAGCTTGCCATCGGTTTTGCGCGCGAGGTGAGCCGCGAGGAAATCGCGGCGGCGGCGCAGGATGGCACCATCGAGAGCCTGCTCGCCTGGCACCCCGCCAGACCCGGCGACCTGTTCTATCTCCCCGCAGGCACCGTCCACGCGATCGGGCCGGGCCTCGCGCTGGTCGAGGTGCAGCAGACCAGCGACACCACCTTCCGTCTCTACGATTATGGCCGCCCGCGCGAGCTGCATCTGGCGCGCGGGTTGGAAGTCGCCGAGCGCGTTTCCTACGCCGCCGAGCACCGCCGCACGATTGCCGAGGGTCCGCTGCTGGTCGATGGCCCGCATTTCCGGCTCGACCGGATCGAGGGCGCTCCCGACGCTGCGACCCTTGCCGCCTATCCGGGCGCGCTGCTGGCCCTGCCGCTGGCGGGGGCCATCACCGCAAAGGATGGCACCGCGAAGGCCGGGGCCGGGGAGTGTTTGGTGGCCGAGAATCTCGCCAGTCTCGATTTCAGCGCGGCCGAAGTGACCTTGCTGACCCGCGCCGCCTAAGGGCGATGTTTCACGTGAAACACCGCTGCAAAGCCCGATCAAAACGGGTCTAACAGGGGTCTAGCAGGGGTCTAAAACGATCAAGCGGGGGCCTAAACGCGTCTGAAACGCGTCAGCTTCCGGCCAGCAGCCCTTCGATCTCGGTCATCCCGTAAGGCTTCTTCAGCACCGCTTCGGCGCCCAGCCGCTCGAAACTCGCCGCGCCTTCCGCATAGCCTGTTGCCAGAACGAAACGCACGCCTGCCGCACGCAGCGCTGCGGCGATCGGTTCGGAGCTCTCGCCGCCGAGGTTGAAGTCGATGATCGCGAAATCGGGCGCTTGGTCGGCAATCGCCGCCAGCGCGCCTGCCACCGAGCTTTCGAGCTGCACGTCGCCCACCCCAAGCCGCCGCAGGTTCTCCTCGGTGTCGAGCGCGATGATGATGCTGTCCTCGACCACCAGCACGCGGCCCGGCTGGAGCGCGGGGAGGCTGCGGCTCTCGGGCACTGGCGAGGGCCGCGGCGGCGGCACGCGGCGGGCAGCGCCATCAGGTGCGGCGAGATAGCGCGCAGGGATCAGGAAATCGGCTTCCAGCCCCGCGAGCCGGTAGCGCACATCGGCCTCGCCCTGAAGGTCGTGCGGGATGGAACGCGAGATGATCGTCGATCCGAAGCCGTGGCGATTGGGCGCGGTCACGGGCGGGCCTCCTGCCTCGCGCCAGCTCACCGCAAGATCGCCGAAGGCGGTGCGCGCAAGGGTCACATCGACCGTCCCGGCGCGCGCCGAGAGGCTGCCGTATTTCGCCGAATTGGTCGCCAGTTCGTGCACCACCAGCGCGAGCATGGTGTAGGCCTCGGGCGTGACCAGCACGTCGTCACCCTTCAGCCGGAAGCGCGCGGGGTCCGCGCCGCCAAAGGGCGCAAGCTCGCCCTCGATCAGCCGCGCAAGGCTGGCCGGGCCCCAGTTCTTGGCGGTGATGTTGTCGTGCGCAGCTGCCAGCGCGGCGATCCGCCCGCCGATGATCGCGGCAAATCCGGGCACCGAAAGCGCCTCGGCCTGCGATTGCGAGACCAGCGCGCGGATCAGCCCGAGGATGTTGCGCACGCGGTGGTTGAGCTCGGCGATCAGCAGGTCCTGCTGTTCGGCAGCGCGGGCGCGTTCGCGGGTGAGGTCCTCGCTCATGCGCAGGATCACCTCGATGAGCGTGCGGCGCAGGCGCGCGGCGATCTCGCATTCCTCGGGCGACCAGTCGGCGGAGTGGCCGCGCACGGTCTCGGTCCATGCGGCAAAGCTGGCACGCGGCTGGAGCAGTTCTCCGGGTGCGGCGGTGGCTTTTTCGGGATCGCCCGCCCATGTCACCACGCGTTCGAGCGGGCGGCGCCACAGCACCAGCGAATCCCGCGTGCCGCGCGACAGCGGCAGGATGAGCGCACCCGCCGCGCGGTGTGCGAAGGCCCCTGCCTCGGCGATCTGGTCGGAAAGACGGCTTGAGGAGTGGGTCGAGCCGCCCAGCGTGCTGGCGAGCAGCGGGGCGATGGCGCGGAACTCGGCCTCGGCAGGCGCATCGCCGCTGGCGCGGTATTCGCCGTCCGCAAACAGCGAGATGCCGTCGTGCTGGATGGTGCCGCGCAGCAGCTCCTCGATCATCGGCAGGCTGTCGGCCAGCGTCACGCCGCCCGCCATGCGCAGCAGCAGCCGGTCATTCAATTGCCGCGCGCGCTCGCGCAATTCCTCGGCCTGCGCGACCAGAATGCGGTCGAGCATCAGCGAGAAGGTCTGGCTCAGCAGCTCCGCCACCGTGCGCAGCGAATAGGGCGGCAAGCGCGGTTCGCGGTGGTGGCACGAGATCATGCCCCACAGCCGGTCGTGCCGCACGATGGCGATGGCAAGCGACGCGCCCACGCCCATGTTGCGCATATAGGCAAGGTGCATGGCCGAGTGCGCGCGCAGCATCGACATCGACAGGTCGAGCGGGGCGTCGTCCGCTTCCAGCGCCGGAAGGATCGGCACGGCGCGCGCGTTCATGTCGGCGATGATGCGGAAGCGGTTGCGGCGGAACAGCTCGCGCGCCTGGCTCGGAATGTCGGCGGCGGGATAGCGCAGGCCCTTGAAGGGTTCGAGCGCGGCGTCGCGGTCCTCGGCGATCACCTCGCCGCTTTCGTCGGGGTGGAAGCGGTAGATCATCACCCGGTCATAGCCGGTCATCTGCCGCACCAGCCGCGCGGCGGTGTCGCACAGCGCGGTGACGGTGCTGGCCTGTTCGAGCTTGGCGATGACGGGGACGATCATGCTGACATGGTCGGCAAAGTCGTTGCGGGCGTGAGGCTCGAACTCGATCACCGCGAGGCCGCCGGTCTTGTGCACCGCGCAGTCGAAGAAGCGGTTGTCGCCGGTGAGATCGAGGCCGAAGCGGCGCTCGATCATGTCGGAGCCGGTCAGCGCGGCGAGTGCCGCTGTGAGGGCGGCGAGCGCGGGCGGGGCGATGATGTCGGCCAGCGGCGTGCCGGTTTCAGGGGCGCCGGGCAGGCCGAGCAGGCTTGCGACATTGGCCGAGAGGCGCGTGATCCGGCCCTCGCCATCCGCCGCGATCAGCCCGCCGAAGCTCTGCACCGCCGCGATGTGGTGGATCGCCTCGCGGTCGCATTCGCTCAGCGTGTCGTTGCGCCGGTGCAGGTTCATGCAGGCGGGCTTTCGGGGTCCTTTTCAGCGGCCTGCGGATGGTCGGCGACGGAGAGAAAATGCGCAAAGACCGCCTCGGCGGCGCGGGTGGCGCCCTCGGCTTCGGCGGGGGAGGCGGGTTGTTCGATGCGGGCGCGAAGGCCTTGCCAGAAGTGCATCATCGCACCGTCACCAAGGAAGTCGGCGGGCCATTCTCCGGCTCCGATGCGCGCGACCTGCTTGGCGATCGCCTTGTTGCCAAGCGCCGATCCGGCGAGCACCCAGGCCGCGCCGAGCGCCTGTCCGGTGCCGGCCCGTCCAATCGTGAACAGCGGCGCGGGCGCGGGCAGGGTCACGCCGAGCCGCGCCAGATCGCGGGCGATCAGCGGGGTCTGTGGCGGGGGGATGAGATCGGCGGGGGCATGGGCGGCAAGCCATCCTTCCAGCGGTGCGCGCGCGGCGTGCTGGAGCGCGAGGAAGCGGGCGTAATCTTCGCGGGACTGCCATCCGCTGGCGGCCTGCATGGCGTGATCGAGCAATTCGTGCGCGGCCATTGTCGCGGCGCGCAGGTGGCTGCGCAGTGTGTCGGAGGGGCTCTCCTGCGATGCTGTCTTTTCCATGACAGATGCCATCTGCCCCGTCCTTCCTGCCCGAATCGGCTGCTGGGCCGATCCGCCCCACAATCCCGAGTGTAAGGCAAATTAGGCACATATGTGTGTCTAATTCATATGACACACGCCAGAACCGATAGCAATTGGATGAAGCCGGGCAGACTACTTAGGGCAGGCCGCGGTCAGGGCGCGCTTATGGAGCGAGGAGGCGTCCCGCTTCCTTCTTCACCGCCGCTTCGAGCGGGCCCTTCATCACGCTGAGCAGCAGCGGCAGGTCCATCTCGATCACCACCTCGTGATCGCGGATCTCGACGCCGCCGGGGATCGCCTGGCCCATCACCTCGGTCATGATGCTCATCCGGTCCTCGCTCGGCCAATCGGTGGTGACCTTGGCGAGGCCCGCGGGGAAGAAGCTGCCGATCTCGTCGGCGTGCTTGTGCATCCGGGTGCGCACTTCTTCCTTGGTGAGGGTGTGGGGCAAGGCGACGCGCATGGCTCAGCGTTCCTGTTCTTTGGCCTGCTTGGCGGGGATGGCCGAGAAATCGGGGAGCGGCACGCCGGTGTCCGGCATTCCGGTAACGTCTTCGAGAGCCTCCGCCCCGCCATAACGGTATTCGAGATAGCGGCTCTTGATCGCCAGATCGTCGAGCGCGCCTTCGGCCAGCCGCCGTGTCACTCGGTCGACCTCGCCCGAGAGCTTGGTGAGGCTCTCGACCAGCCGCGCGTCGGCGGTCTTGCCGGCGTATTCTTCGCTGCGCAGGTTGGCGGGGATCTTGCGGTAATTGTCGATCGTCTCGGGGATGTATTCGCCGACAAGCTCGCGCACCTCTGCCATCGCCGGTTCGTCATCGCCCAGCCCCTGCAATTGCAGCCCGAGCGCATCGAGCTGCACGCCAAGCTGGTCAACGATCACCTGCGCAGGCGGGGGCAAGGCGGGGCGCTGCGCTTCCAGCCACAGCTCCGTGCGCGCGACCATCTGCTTGGGGTTGCCCTGCTTCAGTTCGGCGCGCTTGGGCACCCTGACCTTGGGGAAGACCCCGAAAACGCCGACGGCGACGACGGTGGCTAGGATCGCCCCCATCAGGCCCCAGAACAGCAGCGGGCCGACAATCGCGCTGAAAATCCCCGCGCCAATCCACACAGCCACCACGGCAATCGCGATGTTGCGCACCCGCTTGAGCAGGCTCTTCAGCTTCAGCTCCGCCGACCCCTTGCCGATGCTTGCCCCGCGCGGCGCGGGGCGGTGGGTGCCGCCGTCGCGCTGGGTCACGAGGCTTTGCTTGGCCGCGCGCAGGATGGCATCGGATTCGCGGGTCGTGTCGGGCATTATTTATCCAGCGCGAGCAGCGACGGGGTCTGCGAGGCAACCTTCGCCTGCGCCTGTGCCTGCCCCTCGGCGCGGGCGATGTAGCCCTTGGACTTCTCGACCTCGCTGGTCAGCACGTTGACCGTCTGCTTCATCGAATCCAGCGCGCGCACCTTGAAGGCGTCGACCTCGTCCATCGTGTCGTAGATGTTCTGGAAGGCGCGTTGCAGCGTCTCCAGCGGGATGGTGGACGCAGCGGCCTGTTCGTGGATCTGCGCGGTCTGTTCGCGAAGCAGCGTGCTGGTCGAATCGATGATGTCGGCGGTGGTCTTGTTCAGCGAGGTGATCTGGCCGAGCACGAGGCGCTGGTTGGTCATCGCCTGCGCCACGGTCACCGCCGTGCGCAGCGCGCCCACGGTGGTGGTCGAAGCGCGGTCGACGCCCTTCACCAGTTCCACGTTGTTCTTCTTGACCAGATCGAGCGCGAGGTAGCCTTGCACGCTCACCGCCATCTGGGTGAGCAGGTCCTGCGTGCGCTGGCGGACATAGAACAGCGCAGATTCGCGCAGCGCCTTGGCCTTGGCCGGGTCGCTGCTGTCGAGTTCGAGCGCCTTCTGCTCCAGCCGCTCGTCGAGCGTCTTGGCGATGTGGATCATCTGCTCCAGCTCGCCCATCGCGGCCCACAGCTTCTGGCGCTCGGTATCGATCGCGGCGTTGTCGAGGTGCAGCTCCTTCTTGCCGCTTTCGAGCCGCGTCAGGATCGACGAGATATGCCCCTGCGCCGAGGTATAGCTGTCGAAGTAGTTCTTGATCTTGTTGCCGAAGGGAATGATCCCGAGGATCTTGCGCGGGCCAGACAGTTTGCCCTGCCGGCCGGGATCGAGATCCTCGACCGTGCGGCGCAGTTCCGCGAGGTCCTTGCCCACCGTCCCGTCCCCGTCCATCGCGCGCACCGGGCGGTCGAGAAAGCGGTTCGACATGGCGGCGGCGGCGCGGATCTGTTCCTGCCCCATGCGGGTGATCTGATCGACCTTCTCGCCGAACTGCGGCGAATTGGAGTCCGCCGCCACCAGCTCGTTGACGAAGGCATCGACCTTGCTGTCGAGCTTGGACTTCTGTTCGGTGGAGACCGGCACGAGCCCCGCCGCCTGCTCGGGCGCGACCGCCGGCACCGGATCGGGCGGGGTGAGGGTGAATTCCGTCGCGGTTACGGTCTGCGTTTCGGTGCTCATACCTGCTCTCGTGCTCCCTCAAGCCGCTGCGCCCCGGCAGGCGGCTGTCCCCACTGTATTAGTGATCTAAAACACGCCTTTCAAGCGCGCGGACGCATCGTAAGCCCGATTGGCCGCTCGCGTCCATGCTGCTTTGGGCACTTGGCTTGGCATTCCCGTCACTTGCGGGCTATCCCGGGCTCACGGCACGTCCGCTGGCATGGGAGCATGGATGAACGAAACTTCCGGAGCGGCGGGTTTGCGCGGGGGCCTCAAGGGGATCCGTCACTGGTGGCAGGTGCACGTGATCGGCGAGGTCGATCAGGTGCAGGTCACCGAGCGTCGCCGCGAGGACGGCCAGCTGTCCGAGCACTACCTGTTCATGACCGCGATGAGCGGGGCGATTGCCGTGCTCGGCCTGCTGCTCTCCTCGCCTGCCGTGGTGATCGGGGCGATGCTGCTCTCGCCGCTGATGGGCCCGATCATGGGGTTGGGCTTCGCGCTGGCGATCGGCGATTGGGCGTGGCTCAAGGATTCGCTGCGGACCCTTGCAATCGGCGCGGGGCTGGCGGTGCTGCTGTGCGCGGCGCTGGTGTTCGTCTCCCCGATCCAGGCCGTGACCAGCGAGATTGCGGCCCGCACCCGGCCCAATCTGTTCGACCTGTTCGTGGCGCTGTTCTCGGCGCTGGCCGGGGCCTACGCAATGATCCGCGGCAAGGAAGGGGCGATCGTCGGGGTCGCCATCGCCACCGCGCTGATGCCGCCGCTCGCCGCGGTCGGATATGGCCTTGCGGTGTGGAACTGGACGGTGTTCTCGGGCGCCCTGCTGCTGTTCGTCACCAACTTCATCACCATCGCGATGACCGCCATGGTGATGGCCCGGCTGTACGGTTTCGGCGCCAATCTCTCCAAGAGCCATACGCGGCTGGAAACGGTCATGCTGGTGGCAGTGTTCCTCGCGCTGGCAGTGCCGCTCGGCTTCGCGTTGCAGCGGATCGCGTGGGAGGCCAATGCCCAGCGGATCGTGCGGAGCGAGCTTGCCGCGCAGTTCGATACGCGCTCGCAGCTCGATGCGCTGGAGATCGACTTCGCGGCCAAGCCGGTGGGCGTTCATGCGGTGGTGTTCACCCCGGCGCTGCAGCCCGGGATCGAGGCCGCGGTGCAGCGCGTCCTTGCCAATCGGCTGGGGGAGCCGGTTGCGCTCGATCTCGTGCAGTATCAGGTCGGCACCAACCCGACCGCTGCCGAACGCGCCCAGCTCGCCTCGGCGCGCGACCGTGACGAGCGCGGCGGCACGAGCCGCGCCGCGACGCTGGCGGTGCGGCTGGCGCTGGCGGCAGGCGTGGGGGAAGGCGAGGTGCTGGTCGACGAGCCCCGCCGCCGCGCGATGGTGCGGGCGCGGCGGCTCGACGGCGCGAACCTTGCGACCTACCGCGCGCTCGAAACGCGGATTGCAGGCAGCGAGCCGGAGTGGACGATCGAACTGATCCCGCCGGCCGCCGCGCTCGATGCGGCGATCCCGTTTGCCGACGGCGCGCCGAGCGAGGCAGGCGCCGCCGCGCTCGATCTGGTCGCATGGGCGGCCTTGCGGCAGGGCCGCGACGTGCTGCTCACCGGCCCCGAAGCCGAAGCAGAAACCGCCGCCGAGGGGCTACGCGGGGCGGGGGTGAAGGTCACGACGAGGCCGGGCGCCGCGCCGCTGCGGGCGGGCTGGGCGGAGGAAAGCGAGTAGGGTTCAGGCCGCCAGTGAAATCGGGACGATCTCGCCCGCCAGATACAGCTTCTTCGCCTTGGCGCGGCTGAGCTTGCCCGACGACGTGCGCGGCAGGGTGCGCGGGGGGACCAGCTCGACGATGCAGCTCATGCCGGTGACCGAGCGCACCTTGTCGGCGATCTGGTCGCGCAAGCGGATGCGCTCCTCGGGGTCGGAGACCTTGCAATGCACCAGCACCGCAGGCGCTTCCTCGCCGTTCTCCATCTCGATGGCGAAGGCGGCGATGTCGCCGTGGTTGAAGCCGGGGAGCTGTTCCACCGCCCACTCGATATCCTGCGGCCAGTGGTTCTTGCCGTTGATGATGATCATGTCCTTCGCCCGGCCGACGATGAATAGGTAGCCGTTGGCGGTGTAGCCCATGTCGCCCGTGTCGAGCCATTCGCCCACCAGACAGTCGTTGGTGGCTTCCTCGTTGCGGAAGTAAGAGTGCATGACGCTCGGCCCGCGGCACCACACCTTGCCGATCTGGTGGTCGGCCTTGCGCGAGCCGTCCTCGCCTTTGATGGCGACTTCCATGTCGGGGAGCGCCTTGCCGCAATTGACGATCGCGCGGTAGCGGGCGGGGCGGGACAGATCGCGCGGGGCGCCCGAGAGGCGTTCCTCCTCGACCAGTTCGACGCGGATGCCTTCGCCCGGCGGCATCACCGTCACTGCCAGCACCGCTTCGGCGAGGCCATAGGACGGGGTGAAGGACGACGCTTTGAAGCCCGCCGGCGCAAAGGCGTTGACGAAGTTCTGCATCACGTCCGGGCGGATCATGTCCGCGCCGTTGCCCGCGATCCGCCAGCGCGACAGGTCGAAGCGTTCGGCGACGCTCGACTGGCTGGAGATGCGGCGCGCGCAGATGTCGTAGCCGAAGGTCGGCGAATAGCTCAGCGTGTTGCCCGGGTTGCGGCTGATCATGTCGAGCCACGCCAGCGGGCGGCGCGCGAAGGCGTCGGGCTTGAGGTAGTCGCCCGAGACCTGGTTGGCGATCAGCGACAGCAGGCAGCCGACCAGCCCCATGTCGTGATACCACGGCAGCCAGCTGACGCAGCGGTCATTTTCGCCCAGCTCCATCGTGGTCGAATGGCCGTAGAGATTGTGCAGCAGCGCGCGGTGGGTCACCGCAACGCCCGTCGGGAAGCGCGTCGAGCCGCTGGAATATTGCAGGTAGCAGATATCGTCGGGCGAGGCTTCGGGCAGGGCGCAGTCGGGTGCCTCGCGCTTGGCGAAGTCCTGCCAGCTTTCGGCGGCGCACCCTTGGCGGGCGGCGGCGGCGGACGCCATCTCGGCGATTTCCTCGGGGTAGAGCAGCACTCTGGGGTCAGAGCTCATCAGCTGGATCGCCAGCTGGTCGATGTAATTGTCCTTGCCGCCGAAGGTCGTGGGCAGCGGCAGCGGCACCGGCCACGCACCGACATAGACGCAGGCGCAGAACAGCGCGGCAAATTCCGCGCCGGTTTCCGCGATCAGCGCGACGCGATCCTCGGGCTCGATCCCGGCCGCGACCAGCCGGCGGGCCATCACCAGCGCATCTTCGCGCATCTGGGAATAGGGATAGACCCGCGCCAATTCGCCGCGCATGTCGTGGAAGTTCAAGCCCTTGCGACTGCGCGCCGCATAGTCGATCGCTTCGTTGAAGGTTGCAAACTGCGCACGGATTCGCGGCAGGTCGCAATCATTCGGCGTCGGCGTCAGAGCAGCCTCGGTCATAATTTTCAGCGATACCCGTAAGTTGCGGCGCGGTTCATGGTGGCTTCCCGTTCGCGCTCTGGCATAACCCCGTGTCGCCGGACCAAAACCGGCGGCGTCCAATCTTCGCATTTGATAAGAAACGTGGCACGAATAAGGCGAAATGGTTTTCCGTAAAGCGAATTCGTCATCGTCCGGTCATAGTGCCGGGCAGGATCGCTCCGGCGCAAACCGGGGCCAGAAGCGGGTGAAACCCCCGCTGACCGAGACGAAATTGCGCGATCTCGCCCTGCATTACGCCGCCCGCTTCGCTTCCACGGGCGCGCGGCTCGAAGGCTATCTTATCCGCAAGATCCGTGAACGCGGGCTGGCCGAGGATGCGGATGGACGGACGATCGAGATCGATGTGCCCGCGCTCGTCGCCCGGCTGGTCGAATTGGGCTATGTCGATGATGATGCCTATGCCCGGATGCGCGCCCGCGATCTGGGCTCGCGCGGCTATGGTGCGCGGCGGGTCGAGGAGACGCTGCGGCACGCGGGCGTGGGCGAGAGCCTGCGCCGCCAGCACGCCCCCGGCGAGGCGGCGGGGCGCAAGGCGGCGGCGCTGATGGCGAGCAAGCGGCGGCTCGGGCCCTATGGTGCGCCGAATGATGCCGCCGATCCGCTCGCCCGCCGCAAGGCTCACGAAAAAGCCGTTGCAGCAATGCTGCGCGCAGGCCACCAGTACGATCACGTGAAGGTCATCCTTGCCGCGTCGCGGATCGAGGATGTCGAGGAATGGGTCGGCGAAGCAGCCGACGAGGAAGGGACCGAGGAACAATGGTAAATCACGCTCTGGCTGCGGCCGCATTGGTGCTGTCTCTGGCGGGATGCTCGACCGGGGACGGGGCGACAGCGAGCGCGCAGACCCCTGCGCCGGCGCAGGCGAGCACGGCGGTGCACCCGGTCTCTGGCCTGAAGGTGATCGACCTCGTGGTCGAGCGTGGGTCCAAGCGCATCCCCTTCAAGGTCGAGCTGGCCGATACCCCCGAAGCGCAGGGGCGCGGGCTGATGTTCCGCCAGACGCTCGGCGATTTCGAGGGCATGATCTTCCCCTCCGACATCCCCGAGCCGCGCAGCTTCTGGATGAAGAACACGCCGCTCAGCCTCGACATCATCTTCATCGGCACGGACGGGCGCATCCTCAACATCGCCGCCAACACCGAGCCCTATTCGGTGAAATCGGTGAGCTCGAACGGGGTCGCCAGCGGAGTGCTCGAACTGCGTGCAGGCCGCGCCGCAGCGCTTGGGATCGTGGCGGGGGACAAGGTTAGTTGGATGCTCCCGAAGTAATCGAGGGGTTTGAGGTGGGCGCTGGTCCGGTCGCAAAGCGACCGCGAGCGCACGGCGCGAGCCGCAGGTGCCTGACGCAAAGCGTCAGAACGCACCGAGGACGGGCCCGCGGAGGCGGGCCCGCAAACAAAAGTCGCGCGCGAATCCGACATTCCCTTCTTGGCGCTCCCCGCCGAATCCGCTAGGCGCGCTCCTCATGGGTATCCTGATGAAAATCTTCACCTGGTGGGACGGCGCGACCATCGGCACGCAGCTCTGGGCTGCCCGTGCCAAGGGCGAGCACGTCGGCACCGATGGCGCGGGCAACAAGTACTACCGCGCACGCCCCAAGGCGGCCGGTCGTCCGGACGGCTCCTACACCAGCCGCGAGAAGCGCTGGGTGATCTACAACGGCGCCAATGACGCCAGCCGCGTCCCGCCTGAATGGCACGGCTGGATCCACGGCACCTATGACGACGTTCCCGAAAGCCACCTGCCGCCCGCGAAGATCTGGGAGGTGGACTACACCCCCAACGCTACCGGCACCGCGGCCGCCTATCGCCCGCAAGGCGCGCTCGAGCGCGGCGGCGTGCGCGCCCGCGCGGTGGGCGACTACGAGGCCTGGACGCCCGGGTCTGCGGACTGAGCAGCGCGATGAGGGCGCTCGTCCTGTTGCTGCCGCTGGTGCTGGCCCCGACGCTGGCGGGCTGCGATTACTTCGCGCCCAAGCAGCCTGACACCGTCAAGGTTCCGCTCGACGAGGCGACTGCGGCCGCCGCGCCCAAAGCGGGGGCGACCAGCACCGCCAATGACTACGGCGCGACCCCGATGAACGAGCGTGTTGCGGTGCTGGGCTTTCTCAACAAGCGCAACAATGTCTCGGAAGAGATCCGCCTGAAGCCGGGCGAGGCCAAGGAGATCGGCCCCGTCATCGTCCGCGTCTCGGCCTGCGAGCGCACCGCGCCGTGGGAGCTGCCGCAGCAGACCGGCGCCTTCGTGCAGGTCGACGTCCGCGGGCGCGGCCAGCAGACCCATGCGCGCGTCTTCTCGGGCTGGATGTTCCTCGAAAGCCCCAGCCTCAACGTGGTCGAGCACCCGGTCTACGATGTCTGGGTCAAGGACTGCGTGATGCGCTTCCCCGGCGAGGAAGGCCCGGCCTCGCCCAAGGCGGACCCGTCGGCCAAGCCCTCGGCGGCTCCGTCGGCTGCGGCCACCGCCGCGCCCGCTCCGGCTGCCACGCCCGCCGCATAGCCTTCCGCGAAGTATCGCCACGCCATGCCGAGACTGGTGTGCGGCTGGCCCCGTGCCCGCTCCACCATCCGGCGGTAATCGGCCTGCGCCATCTCGACGGCCCCCATCGAGCGCAGGTGCTCGGTCATGAACTGGCAGTCGAGCAGCGCGAACCCGGCGCGTCGCATCAGCGCCACCAGCCAGACGAGCGCGACCTTGCTCGCATCGGGCACGCGGCTGAACATCGATTCGCCGCAGAACACCCGGTCGAAATTGACCCCGTAGAGCCCGCCGACCAGTTCCGGCGCGCCATCTGCGCCCGGCTGCCAGCACTCGATCGAATGGGCGTGCCCCGCTCGGTGGAGGCCGATATAGCTCTGCACGATTCGCTCGCTGATCCACGTTTCGGGATGCTCCTCGCGCGGCTCGGCGCAGGCGCGGATCACCGCCCCGAACGCCTGATCGACCGTCACCGTGAACCGGTCCCCGCGCAGCACCTTCCGCAGCGACTTCGACAGGTGCAGCCCCTCGAGCGGGATCACCGCCCGCTCGCGCGGCTCGACCCAGAACACCTCGGGGTCGTCGCGGCGGTCGGCCATCGGGAAGATGCCGCTGCGATAGGCAAGCAGCAGGGTCTCGACCGGGACAGGAGGGCGGGCAGGCGCGTGCATGGTTGCGGCGCACAATACAGGGTGGCGGGCCTTGAGGCAAAGAGGATTGCCTATCGCCGGAAGCCCCGTTAAAGGCCGCCGCTCGACGTGCTGCAGGGGTGTAGCTCAGTTGGTAGAGCATCGGTCTCCAAAACCGAGGGCCTGCGGTTCGAGTCCGCACACCCCTGCCAATGCGTTTTGTTTGCGCATCGCCTCCGCGATGCGATTTCCTCGCTCATGCGACCTGAAGGTCGCGTCGCTGCGGGCGGCCGCTTGGCCTTGCGACGCCTTTGGCGCCGAATCGCTCTTCACCTCATCGTTGCAGGAAGTGCGCCGCCGATGTGCTGGAATCCGCTTGGCCCATTCATCTCGCCGCAAGCCGAACCGTGTATTCTCGTCGACGAACCGTTGATCGGTTTCATAGGGAAACACTGCCATGAGCGCCTACACCTTCCGTTCCTCGCGCCCCGACCAGTGGGTCAGCCCGCGCCCGACGCGTGATCCGGCGCGGCTGGCGGCGATCCACGGGCCGCTGCGGCCGATGCATGACGAGCCCCGGCTGCTGTCCCGCCTGCTCGGCCTGCGCTGAAGCGCCCGCCCGCCGCGCCCGCGAGTGATCTTGCAATCGCGCGTGCCTGCGCGTAATGGCGTCTCCGTCTTTCCGACATCGGCAGATTCTCCAGCCCCTCCGGCGACCTTGTCCCGGGCGGCGCGGAGCCCTACCTGAAAGCCGGCCGGACGAGACGTGAAGGCACTACGCGAAGGAACGGAAAAGCGGCATGGCCGACAAGATGATTGCTCCCAAAACCGGGGCCGAAGAAAAGAAGCCCAAGACCTCGCCCGGCGAGTTCGTGCGGCAGGTCCAGGCCGAGACGAACAAGATCGTCTGGCCGAGCCGCGAGGAGACGGTGCGCACCGCGATCTTCGTGTTCATCTTCATGCTCATTCTGTCGGCATTCTTCCTCGGGATCGACAGCCTGTTCGGCGCCCTCGTGCGCGGCGTGATCGGCCTCCTCCAGTAAGGCCCCGCGCCCTCGCTCCTTCTGCCCGTCAGACCCCAATTCCAAGGATTTCCCATGGCTGCTCGCTGGTACATCATCCACGCTTACTCCGGTTTCGAGAACAAGGTGCGCGACGCGATCATCTCCGAAGCCGAGCGCCTCGGCCTGTCCGAAGGCGTCGAGGAAGTGCAGGTCCCGACCGAGACCGTGACCGAAGTGAAGCGCGGCAAGAAGGTGCAGGTCGAACGCAAGTTCATGCCCGGCTACGTGCTGGCCAAGCTCAACATGACCGACGACGTGTACCACCTCGTCAAGAACACCCCCAAGGTGACCGGCTTCCTCGGCTCGGGCAACAAGCCGCAGGCGATCTCCGAGCGTGAAGCCTCGCGCTACTTCGGCGGCGTGGCGGATGCCCAGGCAACTCCGAAGCGCGAGATCAGCGTCGATTACGAAATCGGCGATTCGGTGAAGGTGCTCGACGGTCCCTTCGCCAGCTTCAACGGCATCGTGGAAGAGCTCGATTTCGACAAGGCGAAGGTCAAGGTCAGCGTGTCGATCTTCGGCCGCGCGACGCCGGTCGAGCTCGACTTCGAGCACGTCGAGTTGGCGAAATAGTGGTTGCGCTCGCCCGTCCGGGCGAGCTTCCTCGGCGCTGTTCCTTCGCTCCGCTACGGGCGCCTGCGGGCGGGCATTCGCCCTTGCGGCCTCTGGCGAGGCCGATCTGTCGCGAGCTTTGCTAGGCTGTGAAGACCAGCCCCGGCATCTGCCAGCGCAAGCGCCGCTACGAGACCCGCGAGGAAGCGGACATCGTGGCCGCGCGCGCCGCCGTGACCTTGCGCGCCTACAAGTGCGCGCTGTGCCGCAAGTATCATCTCACCAGCCGCACCAAGGGTATGCGTGTGCCGCGCATCGCGGACGGAGGTGCGGCCAGCCGTGAGGCGTAGCCCTGCGACGTGCGGGGAGATCACGAACGCTGCGTCCGCTTTCAGAATTGTCGGGGCTTCGCCTTAATGGCCGGGAGTGGGTGGTTTGCTGCCACTTTCGTCATCCCAGCGAAAGCTGGGACCTAGGGCGGCGAGCACCGCTCCAAGAGGCCCTAGGCCCCAGCTTTCGCTGGGGTGACGGTGACGGCAAACATGGGGTCGTTTGCAGAACGCCCGCTATCGGCGGTCAGTTCGCGGTTGCCGACATTTCCTACACCCCTGCCAGCCACTAAGGTGCGCCCAGGCTCTTTCCCATCGTTCTGCCCGGCTGTGCGAGGCCGCTGGAAATCGGATGCGTGATATCGCGCCCCGCATCTGTGTCCGTCCGCTTCATGTAATTTACAGTAAGATTCTGAAAGCATTGAGGGAAAAGTATTCGCGCAGAGCGGACAGGGTGTCCGCTTTGTCCGCTTGCTCTGCGCCGCTGTCACAGCCGGGTTGCTTTTTCCCCGCCGCGCCTCTAACCGCGCGCCTTCGCTCGGCTTTGACCGGGTGATCCCGTGCGGGAGCCTCTGCAATGCACAAGCAGGGGCGCTTGAACCGCTCACCATGAGCCCGTTTCGAAAGTGGCGGGCAACAGTGCGACAGGAGTAAGGCCACATGGCCAAGAAAATCGAAGGTTATATCAAGCTGCAGGTGCCCGCCGGCTCTGCAACCCCCTCGCCGCCGATCGGTCCGGCGCTGGGTCAGCGCGGCGTGAACATCATGGAATTCTGCAAGGCGTTCAACGCCGCCACGCAGGAAATGGAAAAGGGCATGCCGATCCCGACCGTCATCACGGTCTACGGCGATCGCTCGTTCACCTTTGTCACCAAGACCCCGCCGGCGTCGTTCCTGCTCAAGCGGGCGGCTGGCCTGAAGTCGGGCTCGAAGGAGCCCAGCAAGATTTCGGCCGGAACCGTGACCAGCGCGCAGATCCGCGAGATCGCCGAAGCCAAGATGGTCGATCTGAACGCGAACGACATTGATCAGGCGATGAAGATTATCGCCGGTAGCGCCCGCTCGATGGGCCTCGAAGTGGTGGAGGGCTAAGCACATGACCAAGATCACCAAGAAGGCGAAGGCTCTGGCCGGTCTCGACCGCGAGAAGCTCTACACCGTTGACGAAGCGCTGGCCCTGCTGCGCGAGCACAAGACCAAGTTCGACGAAACCGTCGAAGTGGCGATGAACCTCGGCGTCGATCCGCGTCACGCCGACCAGATGGTCCGCGGCATGGTCTCGCTGCCCTCGGGCACCGGCAAGGACGTCAAGGTCGCTGTCTTCGCTCGCGGCGACAACGCCGAAAAGGCGCTGGCTGCCGGCGCTGACAAGGTCGGCGCTGAAGACCTCATGGAAGACATGCTGGCCGGCAACCTCGATTACGACCGCGTGATCGCCTCGCCGGACATGATGGCCGTGGTTGGCCGTCTGGGTAAGACGCTGGGCCCCAAGGGCCTGATGCCGAACCCGAAGCTCGGCACGGTCACCCCGAACGTCGCGCAGGCGGTCAAGGACGCCAAGAGCGGCCAGGTCGAATACCGCGTCGAAAAGCAGGGGATCATCCACTCCGGCATCGGCAAGCTCAGCTTCTCGGATGACGCGCTGAAGGCGAACTTCAAGGCGCTGACCGAAGCTGTCGTGAAGTCGAAGCCCTCGGGCTCCAAGGGCAAGTACGTCCGCAAGGTCACCGTGACCTCGTCGATGGGCCCGGGCCTGAAGGTCGATCTGTCGGAAGTCGAAGGCGCGTAATTTGTAGCGCCTCAAGCGCCGGCGGGGCCATCCGGCCCCTTGGCTACCGCGCCAGTAGGCGCGACGGCCGGTCGGCCTTGCGATCCCTTCGGGATCGGGGTGCCACAAGCAAAACAAATGAAGGGGTCGGAAGCGCCAAGCGTCCGGCCCCTTCGTCTTTGCGCCGATAAGTCCTTCGCCCCCTTGTGTTTGGCGCGCGCGCGCCCATCTCAGTAGAAGCAACGCGGTACCCCTCCCCCCCCTGCCCGCGTGCTGTTTCATAGAGGTCTTTGCACATGCCCGTTCCTTCAGAACGTCTGGCTGGTTGGCTCGCGCCCAAGTGGATGGTCGGCGCGGTTGCGCTGGCCGCTTTCGCGATGCTGATGAACTACAACCTGCGCCTCGGCCTTGCGGCGGGTGCGCTGTTCGGTGCGATTGCTGTGGTGTGGCTCTATATCGCGCTGCGCTACGGCTCTCTGAGCGGTGCCCGTTCGGTGCGGGCGTCGATCGTCGACAGCGCGCAGCAGCACGCGGCCAATCGCCGCAGCGCGGTCGAGCGGACGAACTCAGCTCCGAAGCAGCGCTCGGATACGGCCCAGCGCCCCTGAACGCCGCGCGAGCACCTTCGCGCCCGAAATCCCCGCATCGAACGCCCCCCGCGCCCCCAGCAGGGTGCGGTTGGCTAGCGTTGGTTCGAGCAGCACGAGGCTCGAGCACGCCGCCCAATGCGTGCCGAACATCGCCTTGTGTGCGCCTTCGCCCTCGGTGAAGTCGAACCAACGGTAGCGCGCCTCGCCGAATAGCCGCTCGAGCGCGTCCATCTGCAGCACGGTGCCGGGCGACAGCCGCGCCCATGACCGGTCGTAGCCGAGATGCGCATAGACCAGCGTCGCCCCGATGACGGGCAGCGACAAATAGGCCACCGGCTCCCCGCCCGCATGGAGCAGGAAGCCGCGCATCTGGTCAGCCTCGGCGGCCTCAAGCATCGCGCGCCGTGCGTTCGGCGTGTCGGGCAATCCAGCATCGAGCAGCCGCGCCTGATAGGTCCGCGCAGATAGCGGCAGGGCGGCAGCAAGAAAGGCTTCGATCTCGGCGGGGCTGCGAAGCTCGGTGATCTCGTAGCCACCCGCCTCCTCGGCCAGCTTCTTCGCCTTGCGCCGCAGGGTCGAGCGGGTCTTGCCCGAGAAGCGCGCCATATAGGCCGCAAAGCCCACCCCCATGTCGATGTAGTGGCGACGGTAATCCTGCCGGCCGCCCGCTACGAAGCCGGGGTAGCGTGCTGTGACCTCGCCAAGCCTTTCGGTCGGCGCCGAGAGCACTCGCACCCCGTCCCGCCCGCTTGGCGGGGAGGGGGGCAGCCCGCCCGCCAGCACGTCCTCGAGAGCAAAGCTCCAGTTCGACAGATCGCGCGTCACGCTGAGCAGGCGGCGTGATCCCAACGTGAAGTCGATGGCACTCACCGGCGCGTTCCGGAAGGTCAGACCGCGCCGTAGAGCGCGTTGGAGACGAACTGCTCGGCGAGGCGGATGCCGGTGCGCAAGGGGCTTGCCGGGAGCGCCGCATTGGCGCCGGTCAGCCGGACGCGGGGCGGGGTTTCGGCATAGGTCCCGGTATCGACGCCGCGCATCCCTGCAAGCGCTTTGACGAGGCCGGTGAAGCGCCGCCGCACGACGTGGTTCACGGCCTGCTTGCGGCGGTTGATGAGCTCGAAGGAGTGGCTGACCAGCGTGAAGCTGTCGCGCCCGCTGTCCCGCGCATGGGTGATCGCGGAAAGCATCTCGTCGAGCGTCAGCGCGGTGATCTGGGCATGGCGCAGGCCCCCGCCCAGCGTGCTGATCGCACCGACCGGCACCTCAAGCACGCCCAAGTGGCCGAGCGGATCGCGGTCTTCCGTGCCGAGGCTGATGCGGCTCGCTCCGGTGGGGAGGGCGGGGCAATGGCTCGAATCGTAGTGCAACCCGATTGCCGCAAGCGCGCGAAGCGTATCGTCGTTCGCGCCGTAATTGCCCGCGCGGAAAGCGACAGGTGCGGGCGCTCCGGCGGCCATCAGCGCGGTGCGCGCGTAGTCGAGGATGGCGCACTGCTCTTCGAAGGGGAAGTCGAACAGGTTCTGGCCGACCGCTTTCGACGGCAGCGGACTGGCAGCTCCGGCGTGCGCCAGCCACTCGGTATGGCAGTGGAGCTGGACGTCCTGCCCTGCCTCCACGATAGGCCCGACCACGTCCTCGATTGCCGCAATGCCCCATACCAGCGCGGGCATCGGGTCGACGAAGAACACCGCCTTCTGGCCGTGTTCGCCCAGCAATTGCAGCTTGTGGGTGATGCCGGCGGGCCCCTCGGGCGTGATGCAGGCGATCGAGCGGGCATAGTTCTCGGCCCGGTCGGCGGTGCCCGACCCGGTGTAAAGACCCGAGGAATACTCGGTGTCGATCGTGATGAAGACCCGCGTCGTCATGGCCCGGCTATATTGCCGCAGGGTTAAGACGAGGTGATGATGTCTCCTGGCGCCGTCAGATGCCGCCGGGCGTGGTCGGGTAGCCTTGCGCGGCAAGACCCTCGGCAAGCGCCGCAGCGCAGGCCGTGAGGTCGTCGCCGCTCACCGAACGGATCACGAAATTCGCGCCCACCCGGCCCTCGCGGAAGAAGGGGTAGGAGCCGATCTGGCAGGTCTCGAAAGCTGCCTCGGTGCGGCGCAAGAGTTCGGCGACCTCGCTTTCGGGGATCCACCCGCCCAGCGTCTCGGACAGCAGCGGCGCGCCGCCTTCAAGTTCGCCGGTGAGCGCGTCGAGCATCCCGGCAGTGATGTGCGGCACGCCTGCCATCACGAACAGGTTGCCGATGCGGATGCCGGGTGCGCCGGACATCCGGTTGGGGATGAGCTCCGCGCCCTCGGGCACGCGCGCCATGCGGAGGCGGCCCTCGTTCAGCCCGCCGCGGGTCGCATAGTAGCGTTCCAGCAGTGCGCGGGCGTCGGGGTGGATGACGACCGGCACGCCCAAAGCCGCAGCAATCGCGTCGACAGTGATGTCGTCATGCGTTGGGCCGATGCCGCCAGTGGTGAAGCAATAGTCGTAAGCCGCCCGCAGCGTGTTCACCGCATCGACAATGCGCGCCTCGACATCGGGCACCACGCGCACTTCCGAAAGGCGGATGCCCTGCACCTGCAACCAGCTGGCCACCTGCGCGATGTTCTTGTCGTGGGTGCGGCCGGAGAGGATTTCGTCGCCGATGACGATGAGTCCGGCGGTCCAGATCTTGTCGGGAGAGGTCATGGGGAATGGTTAGGGGAAGGCGGGCGCAATCGGAAGAGGATAGTCGCCCGCCTTGCGCCCTTATTCCGCCGCCTCCAGTTGCTGCTCGCCGCGCTGGGCGTTGGCGCCTGAACGGGTGAAGGTGAGGATGCCGTCGGTCAGCGGATCGTCTTTCATGCGCTTGCGATCGACGACATATTCCTGGTTCAGTCGCCACGGATAGGCGACCGAGTTGCGCGGCATGATGTGCTTGCCTCGCTGGATGTAGCCGCTCGAGAAGTCGAAGACGTCGTCCTCGGTGATCGCGGCCTCGCCTGCGGGCGAGAGCACCGGCGTCGCGATGGTCGCGCCGGTCTTGCGCATATGCTCGAGCACGCGGCACACATAGTCGGAGTTGATGTCCGCCCGCAGCGTCCAGCTGGCGTTGAGGTAGCCGAACACCACCGCAAGGTTGGGCAGGTTCGAGAACATGCAGCCCTTGTAGTAGAACCGCTCGTTGAACTTCACCGGCTCCCCGTCGACGCGCACGTCGATCTTGCCAGCCACCGCGAGCTTGAGGCCCGTGGCGGTCACCACGATGTCGGCCGGAAGGAAGGTGCCGTCGGTGAGACGCACGCCGCCCTTCTCGAACTTGGCGACGTGGCCGGTGACGACATTGGCCTTGCCCGCCTTCATGGCGGTGAACAGGTCCTCGTCGGGCACCAGGCACAGGCGCTGGTCCCACGGATCGTAAGGCGGCGTGAAGCTGGCCTTGTCGTAATCCGGCCCGAGCGCCTTCTCGATCGCCTTGTAGAGCGCGTCCTTCACCTTCTGCGGCTTGTCGCGCGCCAGTTTGAAGCTGAAGTCCTGCATCTTGATGTTCTTGAAGCGGGTCACCCGGTAAGCGAGTTTCTCGGGCAGGATCTTGCGCATGAAGTTCGCAAAGGCATCCTTGGCGGGGCGCGAGAACATCCATGTCGGGGTGCGCTGGAGCATGGTGACATGCGCCGCCTTGCGCGCCATCGAGGGGACGATCGTCACCGCCGTGGCGCCCGATCCGATCACCACGACGTGCTTATCGGCGTAGTCGAGATCTTCGGGCCAGAACTGCGGGTGCAGGACCTGACCTTCGAACTCTCCAAAGTCGAAGGCCGGATCATAGGGCTCGTCGTAGTCGTAATATCCCGAGCCCAGATAGACGAAATTGGCGGTGAGGTGCGTGCGCGATCCATCGGCCTTCTCGACCTCGACGTGCCAGCGCGCGTCGTCGTGATGGAAGTCGGCGGCGACAACCTTGTGGCCGAAGCGCATGTGCTTGCGGATGCCGCGCTCGTCGACGATCCGGTCGAGATATTCGAGAATGGCAGGCGCATCGGCGATGCTCTTCTCGTGCGTCCACGGCTCGAAATCGAAGCCCAGCGTGTGCATGTCGCTGTCCGAGCGGATGCCCGGATAGCGGAACAGATCCCACGTGCCGCCGAGGTTATCGCGCCGGTCGAGGATGGCGTAGCTGTGGTGCGGCGCCTTCATCTCCATGTGCGCAGCCATCCCGATGCCAGAGATTCCGGCACCGACGATCAGCACGTCGAAGTCTGGCGGTGTAGCAAGCATGGCGGGTCTCTCTCTCCCTTGTTGACAGCGATGTAACCACAGCGTGCCCGCAAAAGCGAGTCTCGAATGGCAAATTGCAACCGAGTTTGGCCAAGGTGCAGGGGTGACGTGGCGGGGCCGAGCCTATAGGGCGCGGCCCATGACCTTTGCCGCCCGCTTGCTCGCCGCCGTGTCCTTCCTTGCCGCCGCCGTGCCGCTCGCCGCGCAGGAGGTTGAGACACCGCCCGCGACGCCGGAGGCCATGCCTGACGAGCCCGAAACGGGCGAGATTATCGTCACCGGCCGCGGGCTCGATCCTGCGCTCTCGACCGGCATCTACGCCACCACCACGCTTGATCGCGCGGTGATCGTGAGCAGCCCCTCGGGCCGGATCGAGGATGTGCTGCGCAATGTCGCAGGCTTCCAGCAGTTCCGCCGCTCGGACAGCCGCTCGTCGAACCCGAGCGCGCAGGGCGTGACGCTCCGCGCGCTGGGCGGCAACGCCACGAGCCGCGCGCTGGTGCTTCTGGATGGGGTGCCGCTCGCCGATCCGTTCTTCGGCTATATTCCCTTGTCCGCCATTGCGCCCGAGACGCTCGGCACGATCCGCGTGACGCGCGGCGGCGGCTCGGGGCCGTTCGGCGCAGGGGCGCTCGCAGGCACCATCGAGCTGGAGAGCGCCGAGCCGGGGGCAAGCAACCCGTTCCTCGGCAGCACGGCGATCAACAACCGCGGCGAGACCGAGGCGAGCGGTGTTCTAACCCAGAAGCTCGGCAGCGGGTTCGCCGTGGCGAGCGGGCGCTGGGACCGGGGGCAGGGGTTCTTCACCACGCCCGAGAGCCAGCGCGTCCCCGCCACCGCACGCGCCGCGTTCGAAAGCTGGAACGTCGCCCTGCGCGGTGTCGCGCCGCTCACCGCCGATATCGAGGTGCAGGCCCGCGTCGCCGCCTTCCGCGATGCGCGCACGCTGCGCTTCAAGGGCGCGGACTCCACCAGCGACGGCGAGGAAGCCTCGATCCGCTTCGTCGGGCGCGGGCCGTGGGCGTTCGACGCGCTCGCCTATGTGCAGACGCGCGACTTCTCGAACATCGTCATCTCCTCGACCCGCTTCACCCCGACACTCGACCAGCGGCGCACGCCCTCGACCGGCATCGGCGGCAAGTTCGAGCTGCGCCCGCCGATCCTCGAAGGCCACGACATCCGCATCGGCGCCGATTACCGCCGCGCCGACGGGGAGCTTCAGGAGGAGGCGCTCAACGCCGTCTCGGGCGCGATCACCGAACGCCGCCGGGCGGGGGGCGCGACGAGCAACCTCGGCGTCTTCCTCGAAGATGATTGGCAGATCGGCCCGCTCACCCTGAACGGCGGGTTGCGCGCCGACCGCAGCAGCATAACCGGCGGCTTCTACCGTGCGGTGAGCGCCAGCGGCGCGCCGGTCAGCACCCTCATCGCGCCCGACCGCAGCGACTGGTCGGTGAACTGGCGCGCAGGTGCACTGCTCTACGCCACCCGCCGCCTCGACCTGCGCGCGGCGGCCTATACCGGGCTGCGCCTGCCCACCCTCAACGAGCTCTACCGGCCCTTCGTGGTCTTCCCGGTCACCACCGAGGCCAATGCCGGCCTCGTCAACGAACACCTTCAGGGCTTCGAGATCGGATTCGACTGGCAGCCGGTCAATGCGGTGGTGATCGCGGTGACGGCCTTCGACAATAAGGTCGAAAATGCCATCGCCAACGTCACGATCAGCCCCAACCTGCGCCGCCGCGCGAACCTGCCTGCGATCAAGGCGCGCGGAATAGAGGCGAGTGTTGCAGCGAAGTTCGGCGCGGTGAGCCTCGACGGAGCGCTCGCCTGGACCGACGCCGAAGTGCGCGGGAGCGGCCCGTCTGCCGATCTCGACGGGAAGCGCCCGGCGCAGACCCCGGAACTCGCCGCCACGCTGACGCTGGGCTGGGAGCCTGCGCCCGGCTGGCGGCTGGCGGGCACCGTGCGGCACGTCACCGCCCAATACGAGGACGACCGCGAGCTTGATTCGCTCCCCGCAGCGACCACGATCGACGCTTTTCTGGCGGTTCCGCTCGGGAAAAAGCTGACCTTCGTGGCGCGCGGCGAAAACCTCACCGACGAGAATGTCGTGACCCGCAATCAGGGCGGGTCGATCGATGTCGGCGTCCCGCGCACCTTCTGGGTAGGGTTACGCTACGGCTTCTGACATTTCGCTGTCTGGCGCAACAATGTTGCCGCAGGGTAGGTTGCATTGGACTCATGCTGCGCCGCAGCAGGATATGTTGCATATTTGCTACGCCTGATCAGAACTTTTCCTATGACTCTTGTTAGGCTGCGCAGCCCTGATAGGTTCCGCTCCGCTAAACCAAGTCCGGCATAAAGACCGGCTGGTATGTGGAGAGAGGGAAACCATGACGCGCAAGTTCGCTTATTACGCCTGCGGCCTGCTGGCCTGCAGTGCACTGACCACCCCCGCCTTTGCCCAGGACACCGATACCGCGGCACAGCCCGCCGGTGACGACGGCGTCATCATTGTGACCGCCACCCGCCGCGCGCAGGACGTGCAGGACATTCCTCTGGCGGTGACCGCCATCTCGCCGCAGCAGCTCGAAACGCAGCGCGTCGTCAACATCCAGCAGATCTCGGCGCTCGCGCCTTCCTTCACCGCCAGCCAGGCGCAGCTCGCCTCGGGCTCGGTGGTGCTGCGTGTCCGCGGTGTCGGCACGACCTCGAACAACATCGGCTTCGAAAGCGCGGTCGGCATCTTCATCGACGGCGCCTACCAGTCGCGTCCTGGCGTGGCCCTCTCGGAATTCGTCGACGTCGAGCGCGTCGAAGTGCTGCGCGGCCCGCAGGGCACGCTGTTTGGCCGCAACACCTCGGCCGGCGCTCTCAACGTCACCAACGTCCGCCCCGACGTGACCCAGTTCAGCGGTTTCGTGAACGGCGAATACGGCAACTTCAACGAGAAGGCCCTGCAGGGCGCGATCAACCTGCCGATCGTCAAGGACACCGTTGCGGTGCGCCTGACCGGTGCATGGCGCCAGCGTGACGGCTTCCTCGATGTCGTCAACCGGACCGGCACGAAGGTCGGTGAGACCAACGATGTGGACCAGTGGCTTGTCCGCGGCCAGATCGGCTGGGACACCGAAAGCGGTCTTCGCGGCCGGATCATAGCCGACTACTCCAAGAGCAAGTCGAGCTGCTGCGGCGCGATCGAGCTCTACCAGTCGCCGCTGGTGACGGGCGGTGCCTATGCTGCTGTCGGTCTTGGCGCGAACGGCGGCAACGGCCAACCCTACACCGAGACCACCGCGCGCAACAATGACGGCTTCGAGCGGGCGATGGACAACCGCGTCGTCTCGGCGAACTTCGCGCCGCAAGCCAACATCGACAACTACGGCGTGACCAGCGAACTCGAGTTCCCGGTTTCGGACAACGCCAACCTCATCTTCATCGGCTCGTACCGCAAGTACAAGAGCTTCGAGAAGTATGACTCCGACTTCAGCGGTCTCGACATCTTCAATGTCGATGCGCTGGACCTGTCGATCGACACCTGGACCGCCGAACTGCGGCTGCAGGGCGAAGCGCTTGGCGGCAAGCTCAACTACATGGTGGGCGGCTTCTACTCCGACGAGTCGATCGACCAGACGCAGCAATTCGCGCTCGGTGCCGATTACGGCGAGAACGTCGGCGCGCTTCTGTTTGTGCCGACCGCCGGCGCGCTCGGTGCCAATCCGCTGACCGTGTTCACCGGCCTCGATCCGGCTGGTACGCGCACCACCAACCGCTTCCAGCAGGACGCCAAGAGCTACGCGATCTTCACGCACAACAGCCTCGAACTCACTGACGGGCTCGAGCTGACCGTGGGTCTGCGCTACTCGTGGGAAGACAAGTCGGGCGGCTTCACGCAGCCTGCCACCAACAACGCGATCTGCCCGGCGACCCTTGCTGCCCTCGGCAACATCCCGACGGCGCTGCGGCCTTCGTTCATCGGTCTGGGCTGCTTCGGCTTCACCGCGCCGGTGAACTTGCCGCAGGCTGCCGCGCTGCCGCTGGTTCGCACCTTCCAGTCCAACTTCAAGGACGAGGAACTGATCTACACCGGCAAGCTCGGCTACGCGATCAGCCCGCAGATCAACACCTACGCAAGCTTCACCCACGGCTACAAGTCGGGCGGTATCAACCTCGATGCGACCGCAGCCGTGAGCGGAGCCGATCCGCGCTTCGCATCGGAAGAGGTCGACTCTTACGAAGTGGGTGTGAAGGCGCAGACCCCTGACCGGGCGCTGACCGTCAACGTTGCCGGTTTCGTCGAGAAGTTCACCAACTTCCAGGTGCTCGAGTTCACCGGTACGGCGTTCCAGACCTTCAACGTGCCCAAGGCCGATACCAAGGGCGTTGAAATCGAGAGCTTGATCCGTCCGGCCACCGGCCTGACCTTCAACCTCGCGGCGACCTTCCTCAAGGCGAGCTACCCGACCGACTGCGCCGGCACTTCGACGGCGGTGACGGTCAACTCGCTGTGCGGCAACGACCTCACCAACGCCCCGCACATCATCGCGCTGGCGGGCGTGAACTGGGAAACGCCGCTCAGCGACGGGATTTCGTTCTTCGCTGCAGGTCAGGTCCGCGTGGAAAGCGATCAGCGCACCTCGACCCAGGCGATCGTGCCGCCGACCGTGGCAGCCGGTGCAACCCAGGCGCAGGTGCAGGCCGCAGTGGCCACCGCGCCGAAGATCATCGCCGACATCCAGGACGGCAAGGCGTTCGTGAACGCGCGTGTCGGCCTGAAGTTCGGCGACGGCGCCTACTCGATCGAAGGCTGGGTCAACAACCTGACCGACGAAGTGGTGCGCGGGGTGACCTTCAACACCACGCTGCGCGGTTCGGGCGCGGCCAACTCGCGTTCGGCCTTCACCCTGCCGCCGCGCCAGTACGGTGTGACGCTGCGCGCCAAGTTCTGAGCGCGTAGAACAAGTTAGCTCCAAAAAGGAGCGGGAGAGGAGGGCGGCTCGCTTAGGTGCGAGCCGCCCTTTCTTGTTTGCGCACCCGCCTCCGCGGGTGCGTCCTCGGTGCGTTTCCCTCCGCTTCGCTGCGGGAGCACCTGCGGCTCGGCCGCGTGGCCTCGCGACGCCTGTGGCGTCGAGCCAGCGCTGGGCGGAGGCGTCGTGTGGCAACGAAAAAGGCGACCCGTAACGGGGCCGCCTTTTCTTACCTCGATCATCGCCTTGGCTCGGTCGCGCTAGCGACCGCAAGGCCGACCGGCCGCCCGCAGCGGGTCCGCAGCGTAGCGGAGGACGCCTAGCGAGGACGCAGCCGCGGAGGCGGCTGCGCTTACATAGATCTCGCGATCAGCATCTTCATGATCTCATTGCTGCCGCCGTAGATGCGGGCAATGCGGGTGTCGCGGTACATGCGGGCGATGGCGTAGTCGTTGATGTAGCCCGCGCCGCCGTGGAATTGCAGGCACTTATCAACGACTTCCGACTGAAGCTCGGTCACCCAGTACTTGGCCATGCTCGCGGTCGCGACGTCGAGCTTGCCTTCGAGCAGCTTGGCGATGCAGTCGTTGACGAACACCCGGGCCGCGGTGCCGCGGGCCTTGAGGTCGGCCAGCACGAACTGCGTGTTCTGGAAATCCCAGATCGTCTTGCCGAAAGCCTTGCGGTTCTTGACGTAATCGACCGTCACATCGAGCGCCTTTTCGATGCCCGAAATGGCGTTCATCGCGATCACCAGACGCTCCTGCGGCAGCTCGCCCATCAGCTGGTAGAACCCGCGACCTTCGACCCCGCCGAGCAGATTATCGCCCGGAATGAAGACGTTATCGAAGAATAACTCGCTCGTATCCTGAGCATCGAGGCCGATCTTGTCGAGCTTCTTGCCGCGCTGGAAGCCTTCCGCGCCGTCGGTTTCGAGCAGCAGCAGCGAGATGCCCTTGGCGCCTTCCGCCGGATCGGTCTTGGCGACGACGATAATGAAATCAGCAAGTTGCCCGTTCGAAATCCAAGTCTTCGACCCGTTCAGCCGGTAGCCGTTGCCGTCCTTGAGCGCGGTGGTCTTGATCGACTGGAGATCGCTCCCCGCATCGGGCTCGCTCATCGCGATGGCGCTGACCAGATCGCCCGCCACCAGCCTCGGCAGATACTTGAGCTTCTGCTCCTCGGTGCCGTGGCGCACGAGGTACGGAAGGATGATCGTGTTGTGAAGGCTCGCGCCGAATCCATCAACGCCGTGCTTTCCCTGCTGGTCGATCACCACCATGTCATGCCGGAAATCGCCGCCGTGGCCGCCGTATTCGGTGGGGACCGAAACGCCGAGCAGGCCTGCTGCGCCGGCTTCGCGCCAGAACTCGCGTTCCACCATCCCGTCCTCGCGCCACTTTTCGACCCGCTTCTGGGGGGCGTGCTGGGCGTAGAACTTGCCGACCGCGTCGGCGAAGATGGCGATCTCTTCTTCTTCCATGAAGGCCGGGGGCGGAACGTCGATGACAGGCATTTTTTGCTCTCCAAGTGATCCCGATATGCGATGTTTCACGTGAAACACCGCGTCTGAGCGGGGTCTAAAGGGGGTCTGGAAGGGGTCTAAGGGGGGTCTAAACCGATCAAGAGGGGGTCTGAAACGATCAGCGCCCCCTCTAGAACGGCCTCGTTTTTATTTGCCGGTCCAGTTCGGCTTGCGCTTCTCGGCAAAGGCGGCAGCGCCTTCGCGGGCGTCATGGCTGACGAACACCGGCCCGATCAGCTTGCCCTGCTCGGCGTAGCGGTCTTCCATCGCCCAGCCGCGCGACTGCTTCATCACCGCCTTGGAGACCTTCACCGCGAGCGGGCCGTTGGCCGCGATCTTCGCCGCCAGCGCCTTGGCACCGTCCAGCGCCGAACCCTCGGTCACCTCGTTGATCATGCCCAGCTGATAGGCGCGCTCGGCCCCGATGAAGTCACCCGTCAACGCCAGTTCCAGCGCGATCCGCTCGGGGATCTGGTCGGGCAGCATCATCACGCCGCCAGCGGCCGCGACAAGGCCGCGCTTCACTTCGGGGATGCCGAACTTGGCGTCCTTGTGCGCCACGACGAGATCGCAGGCGATCATCAGCTCGAGACCGCCGGCGAGCGCATAGCCCTCGACCGCCGCGATCAGCGGCTTGGCCGGAGGGGCCTGCACCACGCCGCCGAAGCCGCGACCCGGCACCGAGGGAGTCTCGCCGCGCAGAAAGCCCTTCAGATCCATCCCCGAGCAGAACGTCCCGCCCGCGCCGGTGATGATGCCGACGCGCAGGTCGTCTTCGGCGTCCAGACGGTCCATTGCCGCAGCGATTCCCTCGGCCGCGGCCTTGGTCATGGCGTTCTTGGCTTCGGGGCGGTTGATGGTGACGATGAGCACGCCATCGACAACTTCAGTCAGCACTTCAGGGGCGGCGGTATCGCTCACGGGTCTCTCTCCTATCGAATTTGTGATTGCGATTTGAAACGCAATTCTTGTGCCACTGGTGCAGTCGGTTTACGGACGCGTCAACCGCAATTTCGCTAGAAACGGACGAGGATCATCATGGCTGAAGCTTACATCATCGACGCAGTGCGCACCCCGCGCGGGATCGGCAAGCAGGGCAAGGGCGCGCTGGCGGCCGAGCATCCGCAGCACCTCGCCGCAACCGTGCTCAAGGCGATCAAGGACCGCAACAATCTCGACACCAAGACGGTCGATGATGTGATCTGGTCGGTCTCGACTCAGGACGGGATGCAGGCGGGCGACATGGGCCGCATGGCAGCGCTCGATGCAGGCTATGACATCACCTCCTCCGGCACCACGCTCGACCGCTTCTGCGGCGGCGGCATCACCAGCGTCGCGCTCGCCTCCGCGCAGGTGATGAGCGGCATGGAAGATTGCGTCATCGCTGGCGGCACCGAGATGATGAGCCTCACCGCCGCCATGAGCCAGGAAAAGATGCGCGCCGGGATCAAGCCGCCGATGATGGGCAGCTACAACGCGCGCCTTCAGGCCGTGCACCCGCAGTCGCACCAGGGCATCTGCGGCGATGCCATCGCCAGCATGGAAGGCTTCACCCGCGAAGAGCTGGACGAAGTCGGCTACCGCTCGCAGCAGCGCGCTGCCGAGGCGATGGCGGCGGGCCGCTTTGCCAAGTCGGTCGTGCCGGTGGTGGCCGATGACGGCACGGTGCTGCTCGACCATGACGAGTATCCGCGCCCCCAGACCACCCGCGAAGACCTTGCGAAGCTGGAGCCGGCCTTCCCCAAGATCGCCGACGTGCCGCTGGACGCCGAGGGCACGACCTTCCGCAAGCTGATCAACAACAAGTATCCCGATCTGGACATCCAGCACTTCCACCACGCGGGCAATTCCTCGGGCGTGGTCGACGGCGCTGCGGCGGTGCTGATCACCTCCAAGGCCTATGCCGAAAAGCACGGCCTCAAGCCGCGTGCCCGCATCGTCGCCACCTGCAACATGGGCGATGATCCGACTCTGATGCTGAACGCGCCGGTGCCTGCGGCGAAGAAGGTGCTGGCGAAGGCCGGGCTGACCACCGACGATATCGACCTGTTCGAAATCAACGAGGCCTTCGCTGTCGTCGCCGCCAAGTTCGTGCGCGATCTCGAACTCGATTGGGACAAGGTGAATGTCAACGGCGGCTCGATTGCTTTGGGCCACCCGATCGGCGCGACCGGTTCGATCCTGATCGGCACCGTGATCGACGAGCTGGAACGCCGCGGCGGTCGCTATGGCCTCGTCACGATGTGCGCGGCGGGCGGCATGGCGCCTGCGATCATCGTCGAGCGGGTCGACGGCTTTGTCGACTGAGGCTGAACGCACATGATCGCTGACAACACGCCCGTCATCATCGGGGTCGGACAGTATTCGGAACGGGTCGGAGAATCCGGTTACGAAGCGCTGTCCTATATGGACCTCGCCGGACGGGCGTTGTCGGCGGCGATTGCGGATAGCGCGGCGAGCGGTGACGTGGCGCAGGCCATCGACACCCTCGCCGCGATCCGTGCCTTCGAAATGTCGCGGCCCGATCGCAAGCCGCCGTTCGGGGCTGCGAACAATGTCCCGCGCGCCATCGCTAAGCGCGTCGGCGCGAACCCTGCGCGGGCGATCCTGACGACGACGGGCGGGCAGACCAACCAGCAATTGGTAGGCGAGTTTGCTGCGGCCATCGCGGCGGGGGACAGCCGATGCGCGGTGATTGTCGGCAGCGAGGCGATCTCGACCGTGCTGGCGCTCACTGCCAAGGGCGAGATTCCCGACTGGTCTGAAGAGATCGAAGGCGGCTTCGAGGATCAGGGCTTCGGGGTCGAGGAACTCTTGGAGCCGGTGCTCTTCGCCCACGGCGCGAGCGGGGCGATCCCGCTCTATGCCCTCGCCGAGAATGCGCGGCGGCATAGGCTCGGGCTGGGGCTGGAGGAATACCGCCTCGCCATCGGCAATTTGTTCGCGCCCTTCACCAAGGTTGCAGCGGCGAACCCGCATTCGGCTGCGCCGGTCGAGCGCAGCGCCGAGGAGCTGGCGACCGTCACCGACCGCAACCGCATCGTCGCGGAGCCCTACACCCGCATGACCGTCGCGCGCGATCAGGTGAACCAGGCGGCGGCGATCATTGTCGCGAGCGCCGGTCTGGCCCGCGAATTGGGCGTGCCGGAGGACAAGTGGGTGCACATCCACGCCGTCACCGCCGCGACCGAATTGAAGCTCTCGCAGCGGCCCGACCTCGCGGGCAATCCGGCCTCGCTGGCGAGCGTCGATGCGGCGCTGGAGCGCGCGGGCAAGGGCATCGCGGAGATGCGCTACATCGACTTCTACTCGTGCTTCGCGATCCCCGTCTTCAACCAGTGCGACCACTTCGGCCTCGACGTGAACGACCCGCGCGGGTTGACGCTGACCGGCGGCCTCCCGTTCTTTGGCGGGGCGGGGAACAACTACTCGGCCCACGCCATCGCGGAAGCAGTGCAGCGGGTGCGCGGCGACCGGGGCAGCTTTGCTCTGGTGGGCGCGAATGGCGGGTGGATGAGCAAATACGCGACCGGCATCTACTCCACCGACCCCGCCGACTGGAGCGCGAACGACCGCTTCGCCAAGCTCCCCAAGGCGACCGACAAGGTGCCCGTGGCGCGGGAGCCTGTGGCGAGCGCGGTGGTCGAGACCTACACCATCAACCGCGGCCCCAAGGGCGCCGAGGCAGTGGTGATCGCCCGCAGCGATGCAGGCGAGCGGGTGATCGCCAACGCCGACCTTGCTGACCCCGCCACAGCCGCAGCCTTCGAGGGCGGGGAGCCGTTCGGCTTGAGGCTCGCCCTGACGCAGGACGAACGCGGGCGGACGGTTGGCCGCATCGGCTGACCTTGCGCGAATCGTCCGTTTGGAGTAGATGGTTTCAATTGAAACTATCTCGCCAGCGGGGATTGAACCGATGAACGCGCCCACCAAGGACCTCTTCGAAAACCCCGTCGGCCTCGACGGCTTCGAGTTCGTCGAGTTCTGCGCGCCCGAGAAGGGTATGCTCGAGCCGGTCTTCGAAGCGATGGGCTTCACCCGCGTCGCGCAGCACCGCTCCAAGGACGTGCACCTGTGGCGTCAGGGCGGCATCAACCTCATCGCCAATTACGAGCCGCGCAGCCCCGCATGGTATTTCGCGCGCGAGCATGGTGCCTCGGCCTGCGGCATGGCGTTCCGGGTGCGTGACGCCGCCAAGGCCTATGACATGCTGATCGCCCGCGGGGCCGAGCCGGTCGCCGTCCAGACCGGCGTGATGGAACTGCGCATCCCCGCGATCCGCGGCATCGGCGGGGCGATCCTGTACCTCGTCGACCGCTACGAGGGCGGCGAGACCGGCAACGGGCTCACCATCTACGACATCGACTTCGAATATCTCCCCGGCGTCGACAAGCACCCTGAAGGCGCGGGCTTCCACACCATCGATCACCTCACCCACAACGTCTACACCGGCCGCATGAAGTACTGGGCGGACTACTACGAGACGCTGTTCAACTTCCGCGAGATCCGCTTCTTCGACATCAAGGGCGAATACACCGGCCTCACCAGCAAGGCACTCACCGCGCCCGACGGCAAGATCCGCATCCCGCTCAACGAAGAGGGCGAGGGCGGCAAGGGCCAGATCGAGGAGTTCCTGCGCGCTTTCAACGGCGAGGGCATCCAGCACATCGCGCTGATCTGCGACGACCTTCCGGCCTGCTGGGACCGCCTGCAGAAGCTCGGCGTGCCCTTCATGACCGCGCCGCCCGCCACCTATTACGAGATGCTCGAAGGTCGCCTGCCGGGCCACGGCGAGGATGTGAACCAGCTCCAGATGCGCGGCATCCTTCTGGATGGCACCACGGAAGGCGGCTCACCCCGCCTCCTCCTCCAGATCTTCGCGCAGGCGCAGGTCGGGCCGGTGTTCTTCGAATTCATCCAGCGCAAGGGCGACGACGGCTTCGGCGAGGGCAACTTCAAGGCGCTGTTCGAAAGCATGGAGCGCGACCAGATCATCCGCGGTGTGCTCGAAGTCGAGGAGCCTGCGGAGTAACTGTTGCACTTCGTCATTGCGAGCCGCAGGCGAAGCAATCCATGGACCGCCCGTATCGCAAAGGGCAACCTCAGATCATGGATTGCCGCGTCGCCTTCGGCTCCTCGCAATGACGAGAGGAGAGGAATGATAGCATGACCCACCCCGTTGCCCTGTCCGGCATCCACCACGCCGCCTACCGCTGCAAGGACGCGAAGGAGACCGTCGAGTGGTACGCCCGCGTGCTGGGCATGACCTACACCACCGCCTTTGCCGAGGATCACGTGCCCTCGACCGGCGAGTACGACCCGTACATGCACATCTTCCTCGATGCGGGGAACGGCAACATCCTCGCCTTCTTCGAGCTGCCGAATCAGCCCGAGATGGGCAAGGACCCCAACACCCCCGCCTGGGTGCAGCACCTCGCGCTGAAGGTGCCTGACGAGGCCGCGCTGCTCGCCGCCAAGGGGCATATCGAAGCGCAAGGGATCGACGTGCTCGGCCCGACGCACCACGGCATCTTCAAGTCGATCTACTTCTTCGACCCCAACGGCCACCGCGTGGAACTGGCCGCCGATATCGGCACGGCAGAACAATACGCCGAACTCGCCCGCGTCGCCCCGGTGATGCTGGAAGAGTGGTCGCAAACCAAGACCGCCCCGCGTCACGCCGACTGGCTGCACGAGCTTGCCCGCGCGGAGCACGCGAAGGTCTGATCCCTGCGGGGGCCTCCCCCCACACACGGGCGCGGGGGCAGCGTCAGAGATGCTTGGTACCCGCTTTTGGGCGCTGGCGGCTGGCCGCGTTACGACCGCAAGTGGGTGCGGAGCTGCCACTTTCGTCATCCCAGCGAAAGCTGGGACCTAGGGCGGCAAGCACTGATCCCTGAGGCCCCAGGCCCCAGCTTTCGCTGGGGTGACGGGGACGGCGGTTACGAGGTCGATTGCTCAACGGCAGCTTGCGTTTGAAAATCCCAGATAGCTGACCGTCTGGTTTCAGGCGCGCTCAGCGATGCCGGGAATGGCCGGAACTGGGTGGTTTCCTGCCGACAGGTAGCAACCTCAACGACAGGCGTCGTCAACCTGTTCGGCGCACCCGAATAGTATGAAGGCAAGAATGGTTGCTAGAACGCTCTTCATCTGCCCAGCATCGCTCAATGTCTTGATGGCAGCAACGGGGTCGCTTTCAAATTTTCTGCTTTGTGCGGGAAGCCCGTTGAAGCTCTCGCGCAAGTATCGGGATCGCGGAACAGTCTTGGGCGTTGCCGATCGTGGGTGGAGAGCTGCCCCTGTTACTAGCCCCTTCCACGGTGACCATTGCGAGCTCAACTCTGTCATTCGAATAATCGCCCAAGTTTCCCAAAAGCAGCCATTGGGTGCTTCTGCGGCGAGAGCGATCTCGTGACTGATCCGCTCACAACTCGCCCGCGAAAATCGCTGGGATTGCGAAGCTAGGAGCGGTAGCTGACTGAACGTGCGATCCTATATCAGATAATCGCAAAAGCGAATCTGAAGGCGGTCAAGCAAGTGTCCAAGTCGTGCGGTGCCCCAATGCTCCAAACGACCGTCCGACATCCCGATGTCAGCATTCTCGTTCCAGAAACACAACTCGATCCAAGCCGCCTTTTCAACCGCATCCAGTGTGCGTGGATCGGGCACGGCTGATTTTAGCTCATCGGCAACAGCTGTACCGGTCGCTAACGCGAGCCGAAGCAGACGCAAAAGATTATCGTTATGCTCCCCCACATAAGAATGTTGAGCCAGCAAGCCGGCATGAGCAAGTAATATCTCAGGCACCAAATCCTGATGCCAGAAACCTAGTACGAAAGTCGGCGCCAAACAGTGAGATTATGCGGCTGCTTAGCGTCGCCACGTCGCACCAATGGCTCTAGGCGAAGCCTATTGTGCCACCCTTTCGCTCTATCCTGAAGCGATTGAGTATAAAGGGTCGGAAGGCCGGCGATCGGATGGTATCCATCGCAATGAAGGTCGCCTCGGCACTAGTGCGGCGCAGATCGAGCCGCACGTACCCCTGGTGCATGTTGTCGGTCCAGACGACCTCGGGCACATGATCGCCGAAGGCTTTGTCAAGCGCCCGGGACATCTTGTCTCCGAACCCGCTTTCGACAAAGTCGCCGGGCGAGGTGATCCCGGCCGTGCCGAACTCGATCCCCGTAGGACGGCCGGCAGAATCCTTGAGGCTGTTCGCCCAGAAGCTGTGGCTGTCGCCGGTCAGGAAGATGAGGTCCGCCGCCCCTGCCTCGCGCGCCAGATCGTAGAGACGTTCACGCGCCCAAGGATAGCCATCCCAAGTGTCGGGGTAGAATGGCAGGCCAGCCCTTCCCTTTGCGGCGAGCTGCTTGGCGTTCTCGAGCGCGGAGCCGGCGTAAGGGGCATCCGGTGCCTCGGGATCCGGCAGAACACCGAGCGCTACCAAGTCCGGCACATCTGTGCGCGCGATGGGGATGGCATTGCCGATCAGCCGCCAGGGCTGGCCCGCGGCGACCGACTGGGTCAGGCTGCGGGCAAGGTCAGCCTCGCACTCGGGCGAGATCATCCGGCGGCCCGGCTCGCCCAGAACGTCGCTGCGGAACCGGGCGATGGCGGCAGGATCGCCGACCTTGTCCATCACCGGCGCATAGTCGATCTGCTGGGCGCGCGCGGTGTGACGCGTTTCCATCGTCGCGAGCGTCGCCAGATCGCCAAAGCTGTAGCTGCGCCAGAACTGCATCCGACTGAGGCCGGGCTGCGCCAGCCATTCAGGCTCGCGTACCGGCATCCATTCGTAATAGGCCCGGATCGAGGCCGCACGCCGCGCCTGCCAGTCGCCCTCTGTGGCAGGCTGATGGTTCTGCGCGCCGCCGCTCCATGGATTGTTGGCACTTTCGTGATCGTCCCAGCACGCAAGCAGGGTATGCGCGGCGTGCATCGCCTGCGAACCGGCATCGGTCTTGTACTGCGCATGGCGACAGCGATAGTCGGAGAGGCTGACGATCTCGTGCGCGGGATCATGCCGGCGGCCGATGGTGCGGGCCACTTCGTCGCCCCACCCGTCGTGGCCGTATTCGTAGATGTAATCGCCGGTGTGCAGCACGAAATCCACCGAGGGATCATGCGCGATCGTCTCGTAGGCGTTGAAATAGCCGAAGGCGAAATTGGAGCAGGACGCGAGCGCGATCCCCAGCCGGTCGAGGCTGCCCGTGGGCAACGTGCGGGCACGCCCCGTCGGCGAGACCGCGCTGCCGAGTCTGAAGCGGTAGTAGTAGACTTCGCCCGGTGCGAGGCCCCGTGCCAGCCATTTGACGGTGTGGTCGCTTTCCGGCCCGGTGGAGAGTTCGGCCTGCGCCGAAACGGTCGTAAAATCGGGGTCGCGGGCGATCTCGCCCACCAGCGTCACATCCCCCGTTGCCGTCACCCGCGTCCAGAGCACAACGCTGGTCGCGTCCGGATCACCGCTCGCCACGCCGTGGCGGAACGGCCCGCTGTCTTCGGCTTGGGCCATGCCGGGCAACGACAAGGCCGTCGTCCCGGCCACCACCCCGCCGATCGCCATGCGGCGCGAGACGGACGGGAAGAGCGGATCAGTGTTCAAAAAGGTCACCTTTTGGCAGGCGCGGATCATGCCACATTCGCGGTGAGAGGCGAAAGCCGGCCGGGACACGCCCGGCTGGCTCCCGATAATGGTCAGAAGTCCTTGCGCAGGGTCACGAAGAACTGCTGGGGGGCCCCTGCCAGCAAGGTCTGGTTGTCGCCCGCAAAGCCGAAGCCGTTCGAGCCGATGGTGCCGACATATTCCTCGTCGAACAGGTTGGTCACCGTCCCTTCGATGGCGAGGCCATCAAGGAACCTGTTGTCGCTGTTCAAGCGGAAACCGATCAGCGCATCGACCAGCACGCGCCCGTCGACCGAGCGGTCGTTCGAGTAAGTGAAGAAGCGCTGCGATGTGTAATTGCCGTTGGCGCGGGCATAGAACATGCCGTCGTCATAGGCGACTTCGAGGTTGGCGATGCTTTCCGGGCTATCGACCACGGTGCGGCCCTTGATCGCCTGCACCACCACGCCCGACTGGTTGACGATGTCGTTGCGGTAGGTGTTGTCGTTGTAGGCGTAGCTTGCATTGATGGTGAAGTCGGAAACCGGGCGCCATTGCAGACCGATTTCCGCACCGACCGAGCGCACGTCGCCCACGTTGGAGAGCAACGCGGCGTTGCCGACGATGCCCGGACCCTGCGGGACGGCGAGCAGGCGGTTCGAGAAGTTGACGAGATAGCCGGCCACAACCCCGGTCAGCTGGCCTTCGCCGAAGCGGATACCGGCCTCGTAGGTGTCGGTCTTTTCCGGCTGGATCCGGTCACGCAGCGCGGCAAAGCCCGCGGCCGAGGTCGCGAAGGGACCCGCGGTCGCAGCGGCTGTGAAGGCGCGCTGGTTCTGGGTGAAGCTGGCGAAGACCTCGGTGCCGCCACCAAGGGTGTAGAGCACGCCGACCTGCGGCAGGAAGAAGTCTTCCGCCTTGATCTCGCCCAGCGCAAGCGGGCCGGGGACAGGGTTGATCGCCGTCGCCTCGAGCTTGACCGACTGGCCCTTGAAGCCGGCGGTGACGGTCAGCGCATCGGTCACGGCCCATTCGTCCTGCACCGCATACTGGAAGGTCTTCGTGTTGTAGGCGTTGTTCCACTGGGTGAAGAACGGGTTGGTCTGGTAGGTCAGTGCGCTGGTCGCGGGCACGGTCTGGCTGCTGCCCATGGTGTAGAAGCGGCGGGCCTGTTCGAAGTCGTTGTTCTCGTACCACAGGTTGATCTGGACGGTGTTTGCGCCGAGTTCCGCCTTGAGGTCACCGATCACGCCGATGCGCTCGATGTTGTATTCGGTGGTGCGGAAGCTCAGCGGCAGGCCGCCGGGGCTGGCGACATAGGGCGTAATCCACGAACCCTGGCCCTTGTTGGTGTGGTAATAGGCCTGGATGCCAGCGCTCGTATTGTCGCCGAACTGCTGTTCTATCCGCCCGCTTGCAAGCCAGTCGCGGCGCAGGCCGGCTGCATCGTAATAGGCGTCGTCGATCGAGGTGATCGGCGCGGGGTAGGTGGTGCCGAAGGTGTTCGGGGCGACCGTCACGCCGGTATCACCGCGGTTCGCGCCGATGAAGGCGAGACGCACCGCAAGGGGCCAGTCGTTCGCAATGTTGTCCCAGTTGTAGCCCAGCCGGTTGATCATCTCGAGGCTGAGATCCTGGTAGTCGCTCTCCTTGCGGTCGGAGTAGTTGAGGAAGGCGGTGAAGGTGGTCGTCGGCGAGAAATCGGCGACCAGCTTGGCGTTGACCTGAGTCGAACGCTGGCTGCCGAAGCCCTTCCACTTGTCGGCATCGATATAGGCGCCCGAGATATAGGCCTTGAAGCCGCCGAGATCGCCGGTGTCGAGCGTGGCGTAGCCGCGGAAGGTGTTGCTGTCGCCGTAGGTGACGTTGCCGGCAATGCCGAGCTCGTCCTGCGGATCGCGGCTGAAGAACTCGATCGTGCCGCCGAGGTTCGAGGTCGAGGCCGTGCCGAGCGCGCCGGCGCCTTGGCTCACGCGGGTCTGGCCGATATTGTCGGAAATGATCGCGCGGCTGATGTGCAAGCCGTTGGTGTTGCCGTAGCTCATGTCACCCAGCGGCACGCCGTCGAGCGTGAAGCCAAGCTGGTTCTGGTTGAAACCGCGCAGGGTGATGCGGGTCGACCATTCATAAGTGCCGAAGGGGTCGGCCGACTGGAAATTGACGCCCGGCAGCTTGCGCAGCGCGATGAAGGGGCTGGAGCCGGCGGTGGTAAGCTGGATATCGGCCGCACCGATCTCGGTCACCTGGCGCACTTCGCCCTTGCCGTAGACCATAATCTCTCCGCCATCGGTGGCGGTGTCTTCAGCAGCGTCGGCAGGCACCGTTTCGCCGTCGCCTTCGGCAGCGAATGCTGCGGTGGGAATGGCGAGGACGAGCAGCGCGGTGCCGGCAAGGAAAGCTGTACGCAGCTTAGTAGATTTCATGATGGATGCCCCTGCAATTGTTGTGGTTGCGAAGGGGGCGCTACGCCTGCGATGTTGCGGTTCGATAAGATTTCGGTTGCAAAGCAGCGACAGAAAAATGACGTTTTCTATGCGTTGCAACAACGACACATCGTCTCCAGCATTTTCTTTGCGGGCCGCTTGCGTCTGAAGGAAGCGGAGCATGCGAACCTCGCTAAGAGGAGGTTGGCGGAGCAAGCCAAAAAAAAGAATTGCGGGTTTGGCCCGGTCCCAGGCACGACCGGCGAGAGCGCTCGGCCTAAAGGCTGCCATTGCGTGATCGCTAATCCCATGTCCGCAATGGGGTCGATAGCCGAACGGCAGGTTTTTTTCAGCGATCTAGCGAAAGCTGCCATGCCACCTCGCGCACCCGATGCGTTCACGCCACCAAGCGGGCCGAAGATTACTCGGGAGCCGCCCCGCAACTCAGCCGGATTGCCTTGCCTTCGAAGTCGTAAGTGATGCTCGAGCAATGCGCGATCTGGTTGCTGCCGATGCGGGTCAGCAGGTCGGGCTTGCCGCGACCCTTGCGGCGGCTGACGAGGATCTGGTTTCTGTCGAAGCGCGGGTCGTCCTTGGCGATCTCGCCCACGCGGGTTGGCTCGCCGTAATCCTCCACCCGCACCGCGAAACGATCCACCGCGAGGCTGCCGAGCTCGATCGGCTGGGCAATGCGCATCATCCGCGTGGGCCGCTCGACGCCGAAATCCATCAGCGCCGTGCCGTCCGTGCCCGACTCGAACCCGCCCTCCTGATGGGTGGCGATGAAATTGGCGGTGGGGGCGGTGATGAGGTTTTCGGCCCGTTCGGGGACGAAGATCATCATCAGCTTCTTCTTGCCGACCGTCACTTCGGTGCCGAGCCGTGTGTTGGTGGTGCCGCCTGCGCGCTTCATCGCGAAGGTCTCCACCGTCTCCGCCTCGCCGGGCGTATGGAGGGCAAAGGTCACGCGCTTGTAGGGCAGGTGGTGGACGCCGATCACCCCGTCGGCCTTGGTCGAGGCGGGGCGATCCGACCAGCTTATCGTCAGCGGCGTTGGCCCCGCGCCGAAATCCGCGTTGGTGGCGGCGGCGCTGCCCGTCACGACCACCGGCCCGAACCGCCATCCGCGCCGCGAGGTTTCCACCAGCATCAGCCGCGCGGCGACATCGGGGTTGATGGCCGGCGGCCCGAACGCCTCCGCGCTGACCTCAAGCCGCAGCCGTTCGCCATTCACCCAGACATTGATGATGTTGTCGCCCTTGAGCACCAGCTCGTCAGGCAGGCAGGCTTCCACTGTAGTGGCAGGCGCAGGAGGCGGCGGGGCCGCAGGCGGCGTCTGGGCGGCAATGAGGGCGATCGTCAGTAGCGGGAGCATAGGCATCGCCCGCCCTTACAGCGCGCGCGGCCCTGTTCCTAGGCGTTCTGCTGGATGGCCTGACTCTGGGCCTCGGCCCGGGCCTGCTCGCGGGCGAGCTTGCGGCGCGCATATTGCTTCTGGCGCCGGATCTCGACCATCCGGATCACGTCGGCGCGCACGATGGCCCACCAAAAGCCGCTGACCAGCCAGACCGTCAGGCCGATGATGAACAGGAACACGCCGGTGCCGAAGTCGGTCCCGCTTTGCGGGGTCTGCATATGGTTGGAGAGCCACAGGACGAGCGGTGCCAGCAGCGCTAGCCAGATGGCGAACTGCGACCAGCCCTTCCAGCCGCGCGGCACGATCATGAACGGAAGCGCGCCACCTTCGTAGATGATGAAAGGCTTGTCCTGGCGCATCCCACTCTCCCGAATCGCCCACCTTGACGGGGCCATGTCTCCGAAGGAGTCGGATATGTATTCATAGATTTGCAGGAGTCGAGTCGATGTTAGCTAACTGCCCCTTATCGTGCACTCCCGAAGGGGGGGCGGACGGCCGCGATTGCGACCGTCCGCCCGCTGTCAGTCGGACCTGCCCCAGCGCCAGCGCCAGCCGCCTTCGGTCCGCGCGTGGTAGATCGGGAGGGGGGCAAGCGCGGCAGCGATCACCAGCACAGTCATTACGGCGGGCTGATTGCGCAGGGCTACCGCGACCCCGGCGATCAATGTCATGTGGATTGCCAGAAACGCCCAGCCTTCGGGCTTGATCGGCAGGCCTGCTCCGTAGCCGTAGGACTTGGCGCGGAACCACGGGCCCTTGTCGCTCGATAAATGCAGCATTTCGGCACTCCTTTCACGGTCACGGAATTCGAAAAATCACTTCGGCTCGGTTGGCGGCCGCCCGCGCCGTGCCGCTTCGCTGCGTGCGGGCTTGACCCCGCGCCGGGCGAGCGCCTCGCGAAGCAGCACCTCGATCTCGGCGTTCACGCTGCGCAGCTCGGTATCGGCGAGCCGCTGGATCGCATCGTGAAGCGCCGGATCGAGGCGTAGGGGAAAGGCTTTCTTGGCGGACATGGGGCGATCAGTAGAGCGAGCCTGCGTTCACCACCGGCTGGGTGTCACGCTCGCCGCACAGCACCACCATCAGGTTCGAAACCATCGCCGCCTTGCGTTCGTCGTCGAGGTCGACAACGCCCCGCTCGCTGAGCTGCGAGAGCGCCATCTCGACCATCGTCACCGCGCCTTCGACCAGCTTCTTGCGGGCCGAGATCACAGCTTCGGCCTGCTGGCGGCGCAGCATCGCGCCGGCGATCTCGGGGGCGTAGGCGAGGTGGGTGAGGCCGCACTCGTCGACCGTGATGCCCGCGACCGACAGCCTCTCTATCAGGGCCGCGCGCAGCTCCACGCCGACTTCCTCGTGGTTGCCGCGCAAGGTGACTTCGAGATGCTCGATGTCGTCATAGGGGTAGCGCGAGCCGATCGACCGCACCGCCGCCTCGATCTGGGCGGTGACGAAGTCGCGGTAGTCGTCGACATCGAACAGCGCCTGCGCGGTGTCGGTGACGCGCCACACGACCTGGGCTGCCATCTCGATCGGGTTGCCGCGCGCATCGTTGACCTTGATGGTCTGCGAAATGACGTTGTTGGCGCGCACCGCGATCTTCTTGCGGGCGAGCCACGGCAGCACCCAGCGCAGGCCCTCGTTGCGATCGGTGCCCTTGTAGGCGCCGAACAGCTGGATCGCGGCAGCCTCGTTGGGGTTGATCATGTAGAAGCCGGTGAGGATGAAGAGGCCGATGAAGCCGATCACCATAGCGCCGATCAATGGCAGGCCGGCGGGCGGCCCTTCGCCCTGAATGGCGCCGATGAACAGCCATGCCGCGCCCGCGACAAGGGCGAGGCTGACCAGCAGCATGACATAGCCGCTCTGGGTCGTGGCTGCATATTCACGGCTACGGTTGAGGGCGGGGGTATCAGTAGGGGACATGACGAATCTCCATTGCGATATAATTGTGATATCGCTTTTATATCATGGGTTGGGTTCGTCAAGCGGATTCCGCGCGGCCGCCCGTGCCCGTGTTGCGCAGGGAGGCTTGGCGGCGGGGGCGATTTGGCTGTAGCAAGTGACATAGGTGGTATTCCAACAAGTCGGGGGCGAGTGAAGGTGAGCGGCGACGACATACCTTCGGGCACCGGTCCGCGGCTGTTCGTCAGCTATTCGCGAACCGATCTGGACCGCGCCCGCCCCGTCATCGCGCTGCTTGAACAGGCCGGGTTCGACCCGTGGTGGGACGGGCGGCTGGAGGGCGGAGAGAACTATCTCCAGACCACCGAGAACGCGCTGGAGACGGCGGACTGCGTGGTGGTGCTGTGGTCGGCCACGTCGACGCAATCGCACTGGGTCCGCGACGAGGCGCAGCGCGGGCGCGAGCGCGGGTGCCTTGTCCCGCTGACCATCGACGGAACAATCGCGCCCTTGGGCTTCCGCCAGTTCCAGCTGCTCGACATCAGCGGCTGGGACGGCGCGCCCGCCAGCGCCGAGGCCGCGCGGATACTGGTCGCGGTGCGGGCCAAGACGGGCGGCAAGGCCGATAGCGATTTGCCTCAACCCGCCGCGACCCGGACCCCCGCCGCTCCGGCCCCGACCCCCGGCCCCGCGCTCTCGCGGCGCACCGTGATGCTCGGCGGAGCGGGGGCTGTCGCGGCGGCGGGAACACTCGGCGCGTGGCAGTTCGGGCTGTTCGGCTCCTCCGCCTCGGCGGCGACTTCGATGGTGGTGCTGCCCTTCGCCAACGAGACGGGCGATCCGGCCAAGAAGTACTTCTCCGACGGTCTCGCCCGCGAGCTGCGCACCATCCTCGCCCGCAACCCGCGGCTCAGGGTCGCTGCGCCCACAAGCTCCAGCGCGATCAACGAGGAGGACGACTTCGCCATCGGCCGCAAGCTGGGCGTCGGGAACATCCTGCGCGGCAGCGTGCAGCGCGATACCGCGCGGCTGCGGATCACCGCCGAGCTGGTCGCGATCGATGGCGGGGTGGTGCGCTGGGCCGAAACCTATGACCGGACGCTGGACGATGTCTTCGCGGTGCAGACCGACATCGCGCAGACCGTGGCGGTCTCGCTCGTCGCCCAGATCGCGACCAAGGGCGAGGCGCAGCAGGCCGCCGCCGCGCAGCAGGAGGTCGGCGGTACCCAGTCGGTGGCCGCCTACGAGTCGTTCCTGCGCGGCTATGCCTTCTACGATCTCGCCACCGGACCGGAAACCGATCGCGCGGCGCTGGCGCAGTTCGAGGCTGCGATCAGCGCCGATCCGAATTATGCGGCGGCGCATGCGATGCGTTCGATCGTGCTGGCCACCATCGCGAACGACGCGGTCAGCGGCAGCGTCGAATCCCGAAAGCTGTTCGAGGCGGCCAAGGTCGCTGCCGAACGGTCGCTGTCGATCGAGGACCGCCTTGCGCGGGCACATCTTGCGCTTGGCGTGGTGTTCAACAACGGCTTCCTGCGGCCCGCCGCCGCCGCGCCCTATTACCGCGCCGCGCAGGACCTTGCCCCCGGCGACGCCGACGTGCTGCGATCGGTCGCCGCGTTCCTTGCCTATGGCGAGGAGCGGGCGCAGGCGACCCAGCTGATCGGGCGGGTGCTCGAGCTTGATCCGCTCAATGCCAGCGCCTTCCTCTCGGCCGGCTACGTCGCCTTGTTCGCGCGTGATTACCCGACGATGATCACGCATATGGAGCGTTCCCTCGCGCTCAATCCCGACATAGGGAGCGCGAACTTCGGAATCGCGGTGGGGCGGTTGTTGCAGGGCGATGCCGCTGGTGCACTGACTGCTGCCACAGCCGAATCCGGCCGTGCCTACGGTTTGGCCGCGACGGCCATCGCTCGCGCCAAACTCGGCGAACGCGCCGGCTCGGACGAGGCCTTCGCCCTGCTACAGACCGAATTCGGCGACAGCCGCTACCTACAGGCCCAGGTGCACGCCCAGCGCGGCGAGACCGAACTGGCCTTCGCCATGCTCCAATCCGCCTTCAAGCTGAGCGATTCCAGCCTGCTCTGGCTGCGTAACGACCCGCTGCTCGACCCCCTTCGCCCCGAGCCGCGCTTCAAGGATTTGCTTATCCGCCTAAGCTCGTGATAGCACTTTGCCCGCGCCCGATGGGGGGCGTGCATGTGGGGGATACCGCCATGAAAAAGATTGTGACTTTTGCGCTTCTGGCCGGCGGCGCGCTGGCTCTGACCGCTTGCGGCAAGAAGGAAGAGGCCCCTGCGCCTGAAGCCACGCCGACCACCGAGATCATGGCGCCCGCCGCCACCGACACTCCGGCAGCCACGGACACCCTCGACGAAACCGGCAACCCGATCCGCCCTGCTGCGGCTGGCGCGGTTGCCACCGAAACCCCCGCTGCCGCCGAGTAAGCACCCGACGACATTTCGGCTTTGCTGCGCCCGCGCGGTGTTTCACGTGAAACACTGCGCGGGCGTTGCTTTAGGCGGGGTCTGGAGGGGGTCTAACCGGGGTCTAGCGAATGCCGAAAGGCGTCAGCGGGCGGTCTGGCCCGATCTGAACCCGGGCACGTGCGAGGCCAGCCACTGCTGCACCAGCGGATCGCCGAGGCGGGTGTAAACACTCGGCACGCCGGTTGTCCCGCAAGCCTTTCCGCCGCTCACCACACCGATCACCGTCGGCACACCCTTCTGGTCGGCATAGGTGACCAGCGGGCCGCCGCTGTCGCCCGAGCAAGCCTGCTCGCCTTTCGGCCCTGCTGCGCAAAGCACCGTTTCCTCGCGCCTGAAGGTGCGGGCGGTTGCCCCGCACACCTTTGGATCGCTCAGTTCGAGCCGCGCGCCCCTCAGCATGTCGGACCCGCCGAATTTTTTCACGTCCGTGCGCCCCCAGCCGAAAACATAGACTGGCGCCTTCGCCACCACGGGCCGCTCGGCAAGCGAGCGATTGTCGAGCCTGATGCGGGCTGCCGTGATGAGGTTTTCGCCGCGCGCGCCGGCACGCGGATCATATTGAACCAGGGCGATGTCGAATTTCAGCGTCTCGCGCACGAACTGCGGGTGCGGGATCACGCGCAGGATCGGGTAGCTGTTGCCTTCGTTCGACAGCGCGTTAATCAGGCCGAGGCGGACGCGGTAGCCGTTTTTCTCGATCGGGAATTTGCCCACCTTGTCGATGTGATCGACGAGGCAGTGCGCGGCGGTGAGGATCCACCCGGTGGCGACCAGCGCGCCGCCGCAATAGGCGCGGTCTTCTTCGACAACCACAGTCGTCTTGAGCTTCGCCGGGCGCCACAGCAGCGCCTGCCACGGCGCCTGTTCGATCCGGGGCACGGCAAAGCCCATCAAGACGCGCTGCACGCTGTCGCAAAGCCGGTCGGTGTAGGTGACGCCGTCATAGGTCACGACCGTGGTATTGCAGCGCCGGGCCTCGTCCTCTGCGTCTTCGCGCGCTTTTTCGGCGATGATCGCCGCCTGTTCTGCGGCGACTTCCTCGGGGGTCTGCTCGGGCGGCGGGTAATTCACGGCCAACAGCGCCGGGGCGGAGGGATCGCTCCGGGCCAACTCAGCGACGAAGCGGCAGGCGTTCGCGCGGCCCGCATCGCACTGCGGCGCATAGAGTTCGGCGGCGCGCGCCACGTCCTGCGCGAGCAGCGTGCCGTCAGCCAGCGAATCTGCAAGAGTCTGGCAGGCCTGTGCCGACCCGTCCTCGCAGGCGCGTGTCAGGTACCGGTCGGTGCGCTGGGACTCCGCTGTGCCCTCGGTGCGAAACTTGTCGAACAGCAGCATCGCCGCATTGAAGCAGGCCGCGCGCGCATTGGCATCGCACGCCGCACCAAGCAGTTCCAGCGCGCGCGGTTTGTTCTCCAGCGGGCCGTTATTCTCGGCCATCAGCGTCCCGAGCGTGATGCACGCGTCTTGCGCGCCGCCCGCGCAGTCGGCGGCAAGGCGTGGTTCCTCGCGCAGGTTGGCGGCGTAGTCGCAGGCGCTCACCATGGTCGAACAGGCCCGGTCGAACAGCGCGAGCGCCGCCTCCCGGTCGGGCCGATCGCCGCGCAGCACCGCGAGCGCCAAGTTCGAGCAAGTCCAGCTATCGCCCGCATCGCAGCCGAGGGATTGATAGCTGCGGGCCCGCGCGCTTGTTTCGCCTTCGGTGGTCCGCCAGTATTGCTCCGCATCGCTGCAGGCCAACCTGTCCCCGGCGCGGCACTGGCGATCGAGCAGCGACAAGCCCTCGCCCTTCTCGGCGTCGCTGCGGTCGCTGCCGAGCAGCGATGCTGCGAGCGTCCGGCAGGATTCGCGCCAGCCGGCAGCGCAGGTCTTCCGGCGCAGCTGTTCGGCAGCGACAGGATCGGGTTCGTCCAGAACACCGCGGTCGGTATCGTCGGCCTGCGCGTCGCAGCTTTCGAGCGAGCCGAGCGTGCAGCCGCGCACGATCAGCATGGCGGCCTCGCGTATCGTGGCCGTGGTGACTTCGGGCTCGTCACTGCGCTGCGTTTGGACCAAGCGGCCCAGCCGGTAGCAAGCGCTCGCTTCCTTGGCGTTGCAGGCTTTGCGCAAGATCAGTTCGGCGACCGGACGGTTCTGCGGGCGGCCTTCGCCGGTCCTGTAGGCCCAGCCGAGGTCGGAACAGCCCGCCTGGCTGCCCGCCGTGCAGGCCGCATCTGCGGCATCGGCGGCGGCGGTTTCGCGCGCGACCTCGTCTGCCGGCTTGGTCGGCTGTGCACGATCGTTTATCTGGACGGGATAGGTGCGCACAAACGGCGGGGTCTGCGCCTTCGCTGGTGCAGGCGCCATCGCCAGCGCCGCCAGCACACCCGGCACCATCGTCCACCACTTCGCCATCGTAGCGCCCTCCCCAACGCACCGGATTTGTACGTTTTTTGCAGCACTTGGTCAAACCTGCGCCGCCGCCGCGCTTGGCGCTTGTAAGGGGGTGGTTCGAACGACTAAGCACACAAGGAACCTGCGGGGCGCAGGCGGGGGAGAGACGAGAACCGATGCCAGCCAGCCAGCCCGCTCCGGTCAGCGACAACTGGCAGCCGCATCTGGCGCTCGGGATCACCGGGCACCGCGCCTCCAACCCCTCGTTCGGCGCCCATGCCGAGGCGATTGCCGCCGCGCTCGCTGCGCTGTTTGCCGAGATCGACGCTATTGCGGGCACCTTGCCGGGAACGCGCGGGGCGGTGCGCTTGCACAGCCTGCTGGTCGACGGCACCGACCAGATCGCCGCCGATCTCGCCTTGCAGCGCGGCTGGGAGCTGGCCGTGCCACTGCCCTTCGGCGCCGCGCTCAACTGCGCGATCAATGCCCACCCCGATAGCCTTGCCGATGCAGACGCGCTGCTGGCGGGGCGCGGGGCGGGCGATCCGGCGGTGGAGGCCAAGGCCGCAGCGATCCGCGCCATCACCGCGCGCGCAAGCCTGTTCGAACTCGCCGACCGTGATGCCGAGGTCGAGGCGCTGTGGCGCGCCAGCCTCGCCGATCCTGACGACCGCGTGGCGGCGCGCGCCTTCGAGACGCTGGCCTCTGACAATGTCGCGCTGGCAGGCCGCGTGATGATCGAGCGCACCGATCTCGTTATCGCCGTGTGGGACGGCAAGGTCGCCAATCTCCCCGGCGGCACGGGGCACACCGTCGCCGCCGCGCTGGCGATGGGCGCGCCGGTGCTGCTGATCGATCCCGCCGTGCCCGGCACGTGGCGTATCCTCGGGCGGCCCGAGGAGCTCGGCCATCCTGCCGCCTCCGCAACGCCCGATGTCGCGCGGCTCGAGGCGATCATCCGCGCCGCCGTGGTGTGCGAAGGGTGGGGGCCAGCGCTCCTCGCCAAGGAACAGTGGAAGCCGCACAGCGCGCGGCCCTTCGGCCTCTACCGCCGTATCGAGCGCGTGTTCGGCGGGGGCGGCAATCCGTTCGGCTCGCTGAAGGTCGCCTACGAGGCGCCCGAGGCTGTCGTCACCGGATCGGGCGCAGGCGTGATCGCGGCGGCCGAGGCGATGCCGGGCGGCGACCCGCAGGTGACGCGCCAGCTGGCCGAGGACGTGCTGCCGCTCGGCGCATGGGCGGAAGGGATCGCCTGCCGCCTCGCCGATGCCTATCGCAGCGGGATGACGGTCAACTTTGTGCTGGCGACGCTCGCGGTGATCATCGGGATTGCCTACCTTCCGACCGGGATGAGCGACCACAAGTGGGCCTTCGCGCTGGTCGAATTGCTGCTGCTCGGCGGGATTCTGGTCCTGACCGCGGCGGGATCGCGGCTAGGCTGGCACCGCCGCTGGTTCGCGATGCGGCGCGTCGCCGAATACCTGCGCCACGCGCCCTCGCTGCTGCTGATGGGGGTGAGCCGTCCGACCGGGCGCTGGCCCAGAAGCGGGCGGGGAAGCGGGGAGGGCGCCGAGTGGCCCGAGCACTTCGCGCGTCATGCCTTGCGCGATGTCGGCCTGCCACGCATCGCGGTGACCCGCGCTTACTTGCGCGCCGGACTGACGGGCGCGGTGCTGCCCCATGTCGTCGGCCAGCGGGTCTATCACGAGGCCAAGGCGCACCGGCTGGAGCGCGTCCACCATCGCCTCGACACCGTCGCCGAGAGCTGCTTCGCGCTCGCGGTCGCCTCGGTGGTGGCCTATCTGGCGCTGAAGGGCGCGGGCGGGATGGGGATGGCGGACAGCCACCTCGCCAAGCAGCTCTCGCCGTTCTTCACCTTCTGCGGGGTCGCCTTCCCGACGCTCGGCGCGAACCTTTCGGGCATCCGCTTCTTCGGCGATTTCGAGCGGTTCGGCGCAATCTCGCACGTCGCGGCGGAGAAGCTGCGCGAGATCGAGGCGCGGATCGAACTGCTACTATCGGGCGACGAGCACGCGCTCACCTACGCCGCCGCCGCCGATCTCATTCACGCGCTCGACGAAGCGGTGGTCGAGGAGATCGCCAGCTGGCAGGCGGTGTTCGGCGCGAAGCACCTGTCGCTGCCCGCCTAGGGCTAAGCCCGCGCGGCGCCTGAGCGTTCCAGCGCGTGATGCGTCAGCATCTTAGCGCGCTGGAAAAAACGCTTAATACCCGCTCGCCTGCCCGTCTTTGCGCATCTCGGTCGCGCCGGTGTAGACGCCGGTGACCGGATCGCGGGCAATCGCCTGATAGCCGCCGAAGGGGATGCCGGTGCTCTCCACCTCGACCTTGTGGCCCATCGCTCTGAGCGCCTCGACCGTAGCTGCCGGAATGCCGGGTTCGACCTGCAACACGCCGAGCATATCGATGGGCGCGGTGTCGGCGGGGCTGCCCGCCAGCGCATCGGTCGGCTGGCGCCCGCCATCGTGGAACAGCCGCGCCGCGTCGCCCGCTTCCTGCAGGTTCATCCCGTAATCGACGAGGTTGACCAGCACCTGCACGTGCCCCTGCGGCTGCATCCCGCCGCCCATCAGCCCGAAGCTCATCCACGGCTTGCCGTCCTTTTTGATGAAGGCCGGGATGATCGTCTGGAAGGGCCGCTTGGCGGGGGCATAGGCATTGGGGTGCGCGGGATCCAAGCTGTAGAGCTCGCCGCGGTCCTGGAACATGAAGCCGAGGCCGTCCGCCACCAGACCGCCGCCCATGCCGCGATAATTCGACTGGATGAGGCTCACCATCATCCCGTCCTTGTCGGCGACAGTGAAGTAGGTGGTGTCGCCCTCGCCTTCGAGCTTGGGGGCGATCAGCGCTCCCGGCGAGAAGGCGGGGGTGGCGCGCGCAGGGTCGATCAGGGCGAAGCGCTGCTTGCCGTATTCATCGGTCAGAAGCTCGGCGGGCGTCGCCGCAAAGGCCGGATCGGCATAGAACCGCGCCGCATCCTCGAAGGCGAGGCGCTTGGCCTCGGTGATGTAGTGCAGCACCTGAGGCGAGCCGCGATCCCATTGGGTGAGGTCGACGTTCTTGAGGATATTGACCATCTGCAACGCCGCGAAGCCTTGGCTGTTGGGCGGCAATTCGCACAGCTCATAGCCCTTGCGGTAGGTCACACAGGCAACGTCCACCCATGTGCTGTCATGCGCGGCGAAGTCCGCCAGCGTGAAGGCGCTGCCCTGCTTCTGGAGATAGCCCACCATCACCTTGGTCAGCGCGCCCTTGTAGAAGGCATCGCGCCCGCCTTTGGCGATTGCCTCCAGCGTGTTCGCCAGATCGGGGTTGCGGAACATCTCGCCCGGCTTGGGCGCGCGGCCATCCTTGAAATAGGTCGCGCGGGCGTTGGCGAGATCGAGGGGGGTGGTCTTGGCGAGCCGCTCGAAGCTCTTGAGGTTGCGGTCCATGTACATCGCGATCACCGGCGCGACCGGATGCCCTTCGCGCGCGTAGCGGATCGCCGGGGCGAGCACCTGCTCCATCGGCAGCTTGCCGAAGCGGTCATGAAGATCGAACCACGCGTCGACCGTCCCGGGGATGGTGATGGGCAGCACGCCCACCGGCGGCAGGCTGGTCGCGCCTGCCGGAAGCTTGGCCTTCAACTGCTCCAGCGTCTGCCCAGCAGGCGAGCGGCCCGATCCGTTGATGCCGACCAGCTTGCCGGTCTTCGGGTCCCAGACGATCGCGAACAGATCGCCGCCGATGCCGTTGCCGGTCGGCTCCATCAGGCCGAGCGCGGCATTGGCGGCAATCGCCGCATCGACCGCGCTGCCGCCTGCCTTGAGAATATCGAGCGCGACCTGCGTGGCGAGCGGCTGGGCGGTGGCGGCCATGCCGTGCGGCGCGACCACCGGACTGCGGCTCCACTGCGCTCCCACCGGCCGCGCGCCCGGGCCGATGCCCTTGGTCGCCTGCGGCGTGGTGTCGGCGAGGTTGGGGGCGGCCTCCTGCGCGGCGGCAGGAAGGGCAAGGGCGGGGGCTCCGGCAAGGAGCAGGGCGGTGATCATGCGCATGGAGCGGCACACTAACGGTCACGCCGCTCCGTTCAAGATCACCCGAACAGCATCACGTTCATCAACCGGCCCGGTACGGCGAAGGCGGCGATCCCGGGGATCATCAGCGCGGTGAGATAGGTGCGCACCAGATGGGCCTTGTGCGCCCTGATGTCGCCCTTGCGAGCGGTCGACATGACCTTCCAGGCGGCGTGGAAGGTCAGCGGCACGAACAGGTGGATCCAGCTGAAGCTGCCGCTCGTCTGGATGAAGATTGCCGTGGTGGCGGTGATCAGCATCAGCACCAGCCAGACCTTGCCGAGCTTCTTGTGCATCGGCGTGCCCTTCCGTGCCAGCATCAGCCAGCCGCCCAGCGGAATGGCCGGGAGCACCGCGGCGACGTGGAGGATGATCGGCAGCTTGGCATAGGCCTCGATCCCCTCGACCATGCCGAGCGCCGCCTTTGCCAGTGACACCACCACGGCAAAGCACATGGTGAAGCACGAAAGGCTGATCGCGGTCCGGGCGACGGGGCCGATGTCGAAGCTGGCCTTGGCTGCTGCGGGACGGGTGAAGGGCAGGGTGATGGCATTCATGGCGGGTCTCCTCGGATCGGTGGTGGTTGCCGACCCGGTGTGCCCCCGCCCCGTTCGCGGGCAATCGCGCCTTCGCGTCCGGGCCGCACCTTGCGTGAATTGTCCGCAAATCCGGGTGTCCTGCCACTTTACGAAGCGCGAACGGGCAGTCAGACCACCGCCATGACCGCTCAACCCGTCTCGCAGCGACATGCGCTTGTCCGCCGGATCATAATCGATCTGGCAGCGATGACGGCGATCGGGGTGTTCCTTGCGATCCTCGGCCCGTTCGGCAGCATCGCCGCGCCGCTCCCTGAGCGGCTGGTGACGTGGATCGGCTTCGCGTGGCTCGGCTATGCCTGCTACCGCCCGATGCAGAGCGTGGCGAGTTGGGGTGAGCGCACGCTGGCGTTGCCGCGCTGGGGCGTGCTGGCAGCGGCGGTTCTGGTGGGCACGGTACCGATGACAGTCGCGGTGATCGCGATCAACAGCACGCCGCTCGGCAGCGTGGAGTGGCCCGGCCTCAATGCGGCGATGACCACCTATTTTTCGGTGCTGGTGATCGGGGCTGCGGTGACGGTGCTGTTCAATCTCGTGCAGGGGACCCCGCGCGAGGCGGTCGCGCCGCGCTTGGTTGCGGCTCCGGATGTTGCCGCGCCGGTCGCGGCGCCCGCACCGGCCCCCGCTCCCCCGCCCAATCCGCTGCTCGACCAGCTCCCCGCAGACCTCGGCAGCGACATCGTCGCGCTCGAGATGGAGGACCACTATGTCCGCGTGCATACTGCGCTCGGCTCGGCGCTGGTGCTGATGCGGCTGCGCGATGCGATGATGCTGGTGACCGAGATCGAGGGGATGCAGGTCCACCGCAGCTGGTGGGTGGCGCGCGGCGCGGTCGAGGATGTGCTGCGCGACGGGCGCAACGTCCGGTTGAAGCTGCCGCGCGGGATCGAGGCGCCGGTAGCCCGCGCGAAGATCGCCGAATTGCGCGACGCTCGCTGGATCTAGCCACGAACGAAAAAGGCCCCCGGTGTCACCACCGGAGGCCCTTTCTGCTTTGCGTTACCGCGGATCAGGCGTGGTACTTCGCCCAGGTCACATCGAAACGATCCGCGTTCATCACCTTGTTCCAGGCCGAGATGAAGTCGCAGACGAACTTGCCCTCGTTTCCGCTCTCGGCATAGACCTCGGCCTGCGCGCGCAGCTGCGAGTTCGATCCGAACACGAGATCGGTGCGGGTCGCGCGCCACTTCTCCTCGCCCGTCGCACGGTCGACGCCGACATACTCCTCGTCCCCGCTGTCATCGACCGGCGACCACTTGGTCCCCATGTCGAGGAGGTTGCGGAAGAAGTCGGGCGTGAGCTTGCCCGGGGTCTTGGTCAGCACGCCGATGCGGTGGCCGTGGTGGGCATGATCGCTCACCGCGCCCAGCGCCCGCATCCCGCCGACCAGCACCGCCAGTTCGGGGACCGACAGGCCGAGCAGGTGCGCCCGGTCGATCAGCATCTCTTCGGTGCGGACCTGCGCCTTGGTCTTGAGGTAGTTGCGGAAGCCGTCGGCAAACGGCTCCATCGGCTCGAAGCTGGCCGCGTCGGTGTGCTCCGCCGTGGCATCGCCGCGCCCGCCGAGGAACGGCACGGTCACGTCATGCCCGGCATCGCGCGCGGCCTTCTCGACCGCAGCCGAGCCCGCCAGCACGATCGCGTCGGCCATGCTGAGGCTGCCGCGATGCGCTTCGATGGTGTCGAGCACCTTGGCAAGCTCCGCCGGATCGTTGACCGCCCAGTTGCGCTGCGGTTCGAGCCGGATGCGCGCGCCGTTGGCGCCGCCGCGGTGGTCGGAGTTGCGGTAGGTCGAGGCCGAGGCCCATGCCGCCTTGACCAGCTCGCGCACCGAGAGCCCGCTGCCGAGGATCGCCTGCTTGAAGCGGGCGACTTCGGCATCCGAAGGCGTCGTGCCAGCGGGAACAGGGTCCTGCCAGATCAGCGTTTCGGACGGCACTTCCGGGCCGAGGTAACGCACCTTGGGCCCCATGTCGCGGTGGCACAGCTTGAACCACGCGCGGGCGAAGGCATCGTCGAGCGCGGCCTGATCGTCGCGGAACCGCTCGGAGATCTTGCGGTATTTCGGGTCGCGCTTCAGCGCCATGTCGGCGGTGGTCATCATGGTCGGCACGCGCTTGCTGGGGTCGCGCGCGTCGGGGGCGAGGTCTTCGTAGTCGGGGTTGATCGGCTGCCACTGGTTGGCACCGGCGGGCGACTGCACCAGTTCGAATTCGTACTTGAACAGGATGCGGAAGTAGTCGCCGCCCCACTGGGTGGGGTTGTTTGACCACGCGCCCTCGATCCCCGAGGTGGTGATGTTGCCGCTCGCGATCTCGGCCTGGTCGTTGAGCCAGCCGAAGCCCATCAGGTGCAGATCCTCGCTCTCCGGCGAGCCGCCGAAACTGTCGGCGGGGTGCGCGCCGTGGGCCTTGCCGAAGGCGTGGCCGCCCGCGACCAGCGCCACGGTCTCCTCGTCGTTCATCGCCATGCGGCTGAAGGTCTCGCGCATGTCGCGGGCCATGCCTTCGGGGTCATGCGGGTTCCCCTGCGGCCCTTCCGGGTTGACGTAGATGAGGCCCATCTGGATCGCGGCAAGCGGGTTTTCGAGCGCGTGGCCTTCCTTGGGGTTGATGCGGGTGGCGACGCCTTCGTTCACCCACTGCTCCTCGGTGCCCCAGTAGACGGACTCGGGCTCGAACACGTCCGCGCGCCCGCCGCCGAAGCCGAACACGGGGCCGCCCATGCTCTCGATGGCGACGTTGCCGGTGAGGATGAACAGGTCAGCCCAGCTGATGTTCTTCCCGTACTTCTGCTTGATCGGCCACAGCAGGCGCCGCGCCTTGTCGAGGTTGCCGTTATCGGGCCACGAGTTGAGCGGGGCAAAGCGCTGCTGGCCGGCACCCGCACCGCCGCGCCCGTCGCCGGTACGGTAGGTGCCTGCCGCGTGCCAGGCCATGCGGATGAAGAACGGGCCGTAGTGGCCGTAGTCAGCAGGCCACCAGGGCTGGCTGTCGGTCATCAGCGCGGTGAGGTCGGCCTTGAGAGCGTTGTAATCGAGGGTATTGAACGCCTCGGCGTAGTCGAAGTCCTCGCCGTAGGGGTTGGCGCTCTTGCCGCGCTCGGTCAGGATGTCGAGCTGCATTGCCTGCGGCCACCAGTCGCGGTTGGTGCGGCCCAGCAGGCTGCGAATTTCGCTGCTGCTGTGGAACGGGCATCCGCCGCTCATTTCGCCAGTCTTTGCGTCCATGATCGTCTCTCCTCTAAATCCCAGACTCGCCTGTGAGCGTAGCCTATGCAGGGAGAATGACCCTTTCGCGAAGGAGCGTCCAATCGATTAATACGCGCGTTTTGATTGAGTGGGGCGATTAGTGGGCTGCGCGGATTGCAAACGAAAACGGGCTCCCGCAGGGAGCCCGCAAGGCCGACTGGCCGCCCGCAGCGACGCGACCATCAGGTCGCATGAGCGAGGAAGCGCGCCCGCGGAGGCGGGCGCGCCCTGATAGATTACGCGGCCTGCGCCACTTCCTCGACCGGCTCGTTGCGGATCAGGAAGTCGAAAGCCCCCAGACCCGCCTTCGCGCCTTCGCCCATCGCGACGACGATCTGCTTGTGCGGCACCGTGGTGCAATCGCCCGCGGCGTAGATGCCGGGGATGTTGGTCGCGCCGTGGCTATCGATCACGATCTCGCCGAACTTGCTGAGCTCGAGGTCCGTCTCGCGCAGCCACTCGGTGTTGGGGACAAGGCCGATCTGCACGAACACGCCTTCGAGGCCGATGCGGCGTTCGTCACCGCTCGCACGGTCCTTGACGACGAGGCCGTTCACTCGCGTGCCGTCACCCAGCACTTCGGTGGTCTGGCCGTTGGTGATGATCTCGACATTGGGCATCGAGCGCAGCTTGCGCTGGAGCACCTCATCGGCGCGCAGCTTCGTGTCGAACTCGATCAGCGTCACGTGGCCGACGATCCCGGCAAGGTCGATCGCCGCTTCGACGCCCGAATTGCCGCCGCCGATCACCGCGATGCGCTTGCCCTTGAACAGCGGCCCGTCGCAGTGCGGGCAATAGGCCACGCCCTTGTTGCGATACTCCGCTTCGCCCGGCACGCCGAGGTTGCGCCAGCGCGCGCCGGTCGAGAGGATCAGCGAGCGCGCCTTGAGGCTTGCGCCGTTGGCCATCACCACCTCGTGATAACCGCCGATATCCTTCGCCGCGCGCAGTTCCACCGCGCGGGCGAGGTCCATCAGGTCGATCTCATATTCGCCGACTTGGCTTTTGAGGCTGTCGGTGAGCTTCGGGCCTTCGGTGTAGGAGGTGCCGGGGAGGTTCTCGATCCCGAGCGTGTCCATCAGCTGCCCGCCGAAGCGTTCGGCTGCGATGCCGGTGCTGAAGCCCTTGCGCGCGGTGTAGACCGCCGCTGCCGCGCCAGCGGGGCCGCCGCCGACCACCAGCACCTCGAAGGGCGCCTTGGCGCTGAGCTTCTCGGCCTGCTTCGCGCCGGCATTGACGTCGAGCTTGGCGAGGATTTCGGCCAGCTCCATCTTGCCGTTGTAGAAGCTCTCGCCGTTGAGGAAGGTCGCGGGCACCGCCATGATGTCGCGCGCCTCGACTTCCGCCTGGAAGGTGCCGCCCTCGATCAGGGTCGTGGTGACGCGCGGGTTCTCGAACGCCATCAGCGTGAGCGCCTGCACCACGTCGGGGCAGTTGTGGCACGACAGCGAGAAGAACATCTCGAAATTGTAGTCGCCTTCAAGCGCGCGGACCTGCTCGATGAGGTCGGCGTCCACTTTCGGGGGATGCCCGCCGGCCCACAGCAGGGCAAGCACGAGGCTGGTGAATTCGTGGCCCATCGGCAGGCCTGCAAAGCGCACCCACTTCTCCGCGTCGCTCGCGCGGCGGATGACGAAGCTGGGCTTGCGGGCATCGGTCCCGTCGAAACGCGCGGTGACGAGGTCGTGCAGCGACGCGATCTGTTCGATCAGCTGGCGCGTCTGGCGCGACTTCTCGCTGTCATCCAGCGAGGCGACCAGTTCCACGCCCTCGCGCAGATTGCCGAGATAGGTCTTGAGCTGGGCCTGCATGGCGGCGTCGAGCATGGGTGTCCTTTCGGGCGCGAATGATCGCGCAAGACTGGGGTGATCGGTAAACGGGTAACACGGAACCGGACGGCCCTGCCCCAAAGGGGGGGGAGGGGCGGGCACATCCGGTCCCGGCTACGACCCGAGGGCTCAGATAAGCTCTCGGGATTTACGGCCTCGCGCGAAGCCATGGGGGGGAGATGCCCCGCGCGAGGCCGATCTTGTCGGCTTAGATCTTGCCAACCAGGTCGAGCGAGGGGGCCAGCGTGTCGCTGCCTTCTTCCCACGCCGCCGGGCAGACCTGACCGGGGTTGGCGCGCACGTACTGTGCGGCCTTGATCTTGCGGGTCAGCTCGTTGGCATTGCGGCCGACGCCTTCGCAGGTGATTTCCATGATCTGGATCACGCCGTCCGGATCGATCACGAAGGTCGCACGATCGGCAAGGCCGACGCCTTCACGCAGCACGCCGAAGTTGTTCGACAGCACGTGGTTCTGGTCGCCGAGGAACGGGAAGGTCAGCTTGCTGATCTTGTCCGAGAAATCGTGCCAGGCCTTGTGGCTGAAGTGCGTGTCGGTGCTGACGGCGTAGACTTCCACGCCCATCGCCTGAAGCTGGGCGTACTTTTCGCCCATGTCTTCAAGCTCGGTCGGGCACACGAAGGTCCAGTCGGCGGGGTAGAAGAAGAACACCGACCACTTGCCGGCGAGATCGGCGTCGGTGACGTCGAAGAAATCCTTGCCGGCCTGGAAAGCGGTCGCCTTGAACGGCGTGATGGTCGAACCGATGATACCCATGGGAGTTTGTCCTTTTGATGGGATGGGAAGAGGGGTCATTGCTGACCGTGCCCAAATAGGCATTTGTGCGCTGCACAAAAGTGGATTGTTGCGATTGCACAAATCGCTTTTTTCAATCGTCGGAGCGGGAACCAATCGGATTTGCCGCAAACCGGATTGGTCTTTAGCCAGATCGTAACGTCCCACCGGCTAACGCGGCTTTCAAACCCGCGCGGGGAGCCTTTGCGACATGAACGACATGCTGGCCGGCGTCGACTGGATGAGCACCATCCATCCCGATGACGACGACTTTGTCGCCGCGCATATCGATTGGCTGAAAGCGGTCGGGCCCGAGGATTGGCACCGCGTGGTGCTCGACTTCAACTGGAGCAACCGGCTCGAGCCGCTGCTGTAGATCGTCATGCAGGACGACTGCGACCTCGCCACCGCCCTCAACGTGTTCTGGCGCTGCGAGCCGGGCTGGGATCTGATGCTGCTGGCGCGGGGCGAGCGGGCTCACGAGCGCGACGAGGCCTCAATCGTCAAATACATCGCCGACCGCATCAATGCCGGCGGCTACACGAAGCGCACAATCGCCTTCGATGCCGAGCCGGGCATGAAGGGCGATTACGAGGAAATGGAAGGCTATTGCGCCCAGATCGCCGAGCCACCCTTCACCATGCACCCCGACATGATTCGCACGGTCCGCGGGCGCGAGGTGACGAACGACGACGCGTTCTATGAGGATTCCCCCGAAGCTTTTCAGGGGTCGGTACGGGTCGATCTGCCCGAATGGGATGGCGTGACGCCCAATATGGCGGTGGCCGCCAAGGAATTGCGGAGCATCCTCTACAACCTCGCGGTAATTGGCATGGCCGCTGGGCTGGTCACGATCATCCCATGGCGGGGCACGTGGTTCCTGATGTTCGGTGCCGTGATGCTGGCAGGCGCGCTGGCGCTCAACCTGCGCCAGGTCGGCAGTTCCGCCGCCACCGTGCGCAGCCTGATGCGCGAGAACGGGACGGTTCCTTCTCGTGTCGGGGAGGTGGCCATCGGGGTCGCTGCCGTTGCCGTAGGGGCGGTTGTGCTGCGGCTCGCCTTCAAGGGGTACAGGCCGGCGCTCGAGTTCAGCGGTCTCGGCGATCTCTCGGGCTACGGCAAATCGGTCGCGGCCATTGTCGCTGGCGGTATTGTGTGGGGCATCGCCTGGGCGGCGTCGCGCTATCTGACCCGCAAGGTTCTGTTCCGCTAGCGGGCGCTAACTCTCACCCACCTGCCCGCGGTGCAGCAGCTTGTGGTCCGCCAGCACCAGCGCCATCATCGCTTCGACCACCGGCGTCCCGCGGATGCCGACGCAGGGGTCGTGGCGGCCCTTGGTGACCACCTCCACCGCCTCGCCCGCTGAATTGATCGACTCCACAGGGGTGAGGATCGAGGAGGTCGGCTTGAAGGCCACGCGGCACACCACCGGCTGCCCGGTCGAGATGCCGCCCGCCGTGCCGCCCGCGTGGTTGGCAAGGTATTCGGGCTTGCCGTCGGCACCGGGGCGCATCCGGTCGGCGTTCTCTTCGCCGGAGATGCGCGCGGCTTCGAAGCCGTCGCCGATCTCGACGCCCTTCACCGCATTGATGCTCATCATCGCGGCGGCCAAATCGCTGTCGAGCTTGGCATAGATCGGCGCGCCCCAGCCTGCGGGAACGCCTGTCGCGACGCATTCGACAATCGCGCCGAGCGACGATCCGGCCTTGCGCGCGGCATCGACTTTCTCTTCCCAGCGCTTGGCGGCGGCCGCGTCGGGGCAGAAGAACGGGTTGTTGGCGATTTCGCTGTAGTCGATCGCGGCGGTGTCGATCCGGTCGCCGCCTAGCTCGCAGACGTATGCGGTGATGGCGACCTCGGGGATCACCAGCCGCGCCACGGCGCCTGCCGCCACCCGCGCCGCGGTTTCGCGTGCGGACGACCTTCCGCCGCCGCGATAATCGCGGATGCCGTATTTGGCGTCATAGGCGTAGTCTGCGTGGCCCGGGCGATAGCTTTGCGCGATCTCGGAATAGTCCTTCGACCGCTGGTCGGTGTTCTCGATCATCAGGCTGATCGGCGTGCCGGTAGTCTTGCCCTCGAAGGTGCCCGACAGGATGCGCACCAGATCATCCTCGCGTCGCTGCGTCGTGAAGCGGTTCTGCCCCGGCTTGCGCGCGTCCATGAAAGGCTGGATGAACGCCTCGGAGATCGCGAGCCCCGGCGGGCACCCGTCAACGACCGCGCCCAGCGCAGGCCCGTGGCTCTCTCCCCAGGTGGTAAAGCGCAGCACGCGCCCGAAGGTGTTCCAGCTCATGGTTCCGCCATCTGGCGCAAGTGTGGGCATCTGTCCATAAAGGCTGGACGCTGCACGGGGCTTGCGTCAGGAACAAACCATGATTGCAAAGCTCTCAGGCAGGCTCGATGCGACCGGCGAGGACTGGGCCGTCGTCGATGTCGGCGGGGTCGGCTACCTCGTCCACTGCTCCAGCCGCACGCTGGCCTCGCTGGGCGAGGTTGGCGAGGGCTGCACCGTCCACACGCAATTGCAGGTAAGCGAGAACGACATGCGCCTGCTCGGCTTTGCCGACAGCGCCGAGCGCGACTGGTTCCGCCTGCTGACGGGGGTGCAGGGTGTGGGAAGCAAGGTGGCCCTCGCGATCCTCTCCGCGCTCTCGACCGGAGACCTGCGCGACGCCTGCGGCAAGGGCGACGCGGCGATGGTCGCCCGCGCGCAGGGCGTGGGGCCGAAGCTGGCCAGCCGGATCGTCAACGAGCTCAAGGACAAGGCGGGCGGGATGCCTGGCGGTTCGGGCGGCTTTGCGGCTGGCGTGGCTGCGGCGCCTGCGGGTAGCAAAGGCGCCGATGCGGCGAGCGCGCTGGAGAACCTCGGGTTCAAGCCCGCCGTTGCAGCGCAGGCCGTGGCGCGGGCGCTGGAGGAACTGGGCGAGGGTGCCAGCGAGGGCGACCTGATCCGCGTGGCGCTGAAGAAGGCGGCGGGGTGATGGGGCATGACTGACCCCCTCCACACCCCCACCCGCCAGCCGGGCGACCCCGACGCAGCCCTGCGCCCGCGCCGGCTTGCCGAATTCGTCGGGCAGGAGGCGGCCAAGGGGAACCTCGCTGTCTTTATCGCCGCCGCGCGGGCACGGGGGGAGGCGATGGATCATACGCTGTTCTTCGGCCCCCCGGGCCTCGGCAAGACCACGCTGGCGCAGATCATCGCGGGCGAGCTTGGCGTCGGCTTCCGCGCAACTAGCGGCCCGGTCATCGCCAAGGCGGGGGACCTCGCCGCGCTGCTCACCAATCTCGAACCGCACGACGTGCTGTTCATCGACGAGATCCACCGCCTCTCCCCCGTGGTCGAGGAGGTGCTCTATCCGGCGATGGAGGACCGCGCGCTCGATCTCATCATCGGTGAAGGGCCTTCGGCGCGCTCGGTGCGGATCGACCTGCCGCCCTTCACGCTGATCGGTGCCACGACACGGCAGGGCCTGCTGACCACGCCTTTGCGCGACCGTTTCGGCATTCCTGTCAGGCTTAATTTCTACACGCACGAGGAGCTTGAGCGCGTCGTCACCCGCGCCGCCGGGCTGCTCGGCCTCGCGATTGCGCCCGATGGTGCGCACGAGATCGCCCGCCGTTCGCGCGGCACGCCCCGCGTTGCCGGACGCCTGCTCCGCCGCGTGCGCGATTTCGCCGATGTGGCGGGCGCGGCCAGCGTGACCCGCACCGTGGCGGACGAGGCGCTGACCCGGCTCGAGATCGACCGGCTCGGCCTCGATGCGATGGATCGCCGCTACCTCGCCATGATCGCGACCATCTACAAGGGCGGTCCCGTCGGGATCGAGACGCTCGCGGCAGGCCTCGCCGAGCCGCGCGATACGGTCGAGGAGGTGGTCGAACCCTATCTCATCCAGCTCGGTCTGGTGGCCCGCACGTCGCGTGGGCGCGTCCTCAACGATGCCGGCTGGGCGCATCTCGAAATGACGCCGCCCAGAGAATCACCCCCGACACAGTCAGGGCTGTTCGAAGACTGAATCGAGGCACACGCGTTAACCATTAGGCTAACGCAGCCCCGTTTTTCGGTGCCAGTTCGGGACAGCGGACCCGAAAACCACGCGATTCCACCTGACTCGGGGCGGCCCAAGGCCCTCGACATGGTTAATCGGCATTGCCCCTGTGCGCCTTATGACATCACAAGAAGGCTGGATTTGGAGGAGGTGCGGGCAAACCCCGTTCCCGTCACCACAGGCAAACAGGGTTCTCGACTATGTCGCTCAAACTGGCCATCGCAAAACTTTCCGCCGCTGCGGCGGGTGTGGCGTTGTTGCAAGGCGGCGCGGTGCGCATGGCCGAGCCGATGAACACCGCCTCGCCGGACTTCTCGACCAATATCGACGGCAAGCTCGTTCAGGTCGATCCGGTGTCGGGCGCGCGCTACATCAAGACGCGCGAGCGGATCATCCCCGATGTCGAGCAGCGTCGTCGCCGCATCGTCGAGCGCACCATCGAGTGCCAGCCGGTCGGCCCGGCCGGAACTGTGGTCGCGGCGAGCGCGCCTGCGGGCGCTGTGCAGGCCTATATCGACACCAATGAATGTCCGCCGATCGCGCAGGTCGCTTATATGCCCGCGCCGCTTCCCCCGCTTCCGCCGATCAACGGCGGCGGTGGTCCCGGCGGCTGGGGCGGTGGTTTCGGCGGCGGCTTCGGCGGCGGCGGTGGCTTTGGTGGCGGCTTCTTCGGCGGCTTCTTCGGCGGCGGCGGATCGTCGGGCAGTGTCTCGGTAACGACCACCACCTCGACCTCGGGCAGCAGCAGCGGGTCGAGCAGCGGCAGCAGCAGCGGTGGCTCGACCAGCACCAGCGGCTCAAGCGGCATCGTCATCAACATCGACAATTCGACCTCGACGACCTCGTCGTCGGGCACAATTTCGTCGTCCACCACCTCGTCCTCGGGCCAGATCAGCTCGTCGACCGGCCAGGTCTCGACCTCGACCTCCACCGGTCAGGTTTCGAGCAGCACCGGCGCGGTGTCGAGCACCAGCACCTCGGGCAACGTCTCGTCCTCGACCGGTGCGGTGTCGAGCAGCACGGGCGCCGTGTCTTCGAGCACTGGCGCGGTTTCTTCGAGCACAGGCGCCGTGTCGAGTTCGTCGGGCAACGTCTCCAGCTCGTCCGGCAACGTGTCCAGCAGCTCGGGTAATGTCTCGAGCTCCTCGGGCAATGTCAGCTCCTCGACCGGCGCGGTGACCAGCTCTTCGTCCTCGTCATCGAGCTCCTCCTCGTCGTCCTCGTCGAGCAGCAGCTCGTCCTCGTCCTCCTCGGGCGGGGCGACCAGCGGCGGGACCTCGGGCGACATGACCAGCAGCACCAGCACCTCGGGATCGTCGTCGAGCTCCTCGTCGTCGAGCGGCAGCAGCAGCGGGTCCTCGTCGGGATCGAGCTCGTCGAGCAGCAGCTCCTCGTCCTCGTCGTCTTCCTCTTCGAGCGGCAGCACCAGCGGTTCGTCGGGCGGCCATGATGTGCCCGCCCCGCCGATGACCGTGCTGTTCGGCATCGCCGCCGCCGCGATCCTCGGACGCCGCAAGTTCCTCGGCTGAGGCCGCGCGCACAAACTAAACGAAAAGGGCGGCCTGTGATGGGCCGCCCTTTTTCGTTTGCGTTGGATTGATCCGGCTTAGTCCGGTTTTGCGACCGGCTGTCCGGCGGCTTCCCAGGCGAGCATCCCACCCTCGAGGTGCTCGGCCGGCTTGCCGGTGGCCTCCGCCAGCTTCTCGCCTGCGACCGCAGAGCGGCGGCCCGAGCGGCAGTAGAGCACCACCTCGCGCCCATCCGAAAGATCGAGCTTCGCCGGATCGAACCGGTCGAGCGGGATGTGCTCGGCGCCGGGGATTGTGCCGGTCGCCACTTCTGCATCGGTGCGCACGTCGATCAGGCGGACGTTGCCCTGCTTGAGCTTCGCGCCCAGTTCCTCGGGCGAAAGCGCAACCAATTGCGCGGGCTCGGCAGCAGGAGCCGCCGTGTCGTCACCCGCCGTCGCCGCAAAAGCGAGCTCGAAGCCGAGCGGGGCCGAGGGCCCTTCGCGCTTGCCGCCTTCGCCCGGCTCGTCCCCGCAGGCCGACAGCACCAGCATCAGCGGCGCGAGCGGCAGCGCGGGGGCAAGCAGAAGGGCGAGACGGGCTGGAGTCATCCGCTCCTTTATGCCGCAAGCTTGCGCAGAACGTAATGCAGAATCCCGCCGTGGCGGTAATATTCCATTTCGTTTGCGGTATCTATGCGACACAGGGCCGTGAAGCTGAAGGTCGATCCGTCCTCGCGGGTGACCTCGACGGTGATGTCCTGACCGGGCACCATGTCGGCCAGACCGCGGATCGAGAAGGTGTCCGTCGCCGCAAGGCCGAGGGTCTGGCGGGTGTCGCCGTCCTTGAACTGTAGGGGCAGCACGCCCATCCCGACGAGGTTGGAGCGGTGGATGCGCTCGAAGCTCTCGACGATCACCATGCGGACGCCGAGCAGGACGGTGCCCTTGGCCGCCCAGTCGCGCGACGAGCCGGTGCCGTATTCCTTGCCGCCGATGACGACCAGCGGCGTGCCAGCTTCCTTGTGCTTCATGGCCGCGTCATAGATCGGCATCGTCTCGCCATGATAGGTCGAGAAGCCGCCTTCGACGCCCGGGACCATCTCGTTCTTGATGCGGATATTGGCGAAGGTGCCGCGCATCATCACTTCGTGGTGGCCGCGGCGCGAGCCGTAGGAGTTGAAGTCCTTCTTGGCGACTTGGTTCGACATCAGGAACTTGCCGGCCGGGCTATCTTCCTTGATCGAACCGGCCGGCGAGATGTGGTCGGTGGTCACAGAGTCGCCGAGGATCGCCAGCGGCTTGGCGTCGAGAATGTCCACGATCGGCGCCGGGGTCATGGTCATGCCCTCGAAGTAGGGCGGGTTGGCGACATAGGTCGACCCGGCGCGCCACTGGTAGGTGTCCGACGGCTCGACCGTGATCGCCTGCCAGTGCTCGTCACCGTCATAGACGTTGGCGTAGCGGCTGACGAACATCGACCGGTCGATATTGGCGGCGCGGTTGGCGGCGATTTCGGCGTTGGTCGGCCACAGGTCGGCGAGCATCACCGGATCGCCGTTCTGGTCGTGGCCGATCGGGGTGGTGGTGATGTCCTCGGTGACGGTGCCCTTCAGCGCGTAGGCGACCACCAGCGGCGGCGAGGCGAGGAAGTTGGCGCGCACGTCGGGCGAGACGCGGCCTTCGAAGTTGCGGTTGCCCGAGAGCACGCTGGCAGCGACGATGTCGTTGCCATTGATCGCGGCGCTGATCGGGGCGGCGAGCGGGCCGGAGTTGCCGATGCAGGTGGTGCAGCCATAGCCGACGAGGTCGAAGCCGACTGCGTCGAGGTGGGCCTGAAGACCCGACTTCACGAGGTAGTCAGTAACCACCTGCGAACCGGGAGCCAGCGAGGTCTTGACCCACGGCTTGGGCTTCAGCCCGCGCTCGTTCGCCTTCTTGGCGACGAGGCCGGCGGCGATCAGCACGTCGGGGTTGGAGGTGTTGGTGCAGGAGGTGATCGCCGCGATCACCACGTCGCCGTCGCCGATGTCGTGGGCCGCGCCTTCGACCGGAACGCGAGCAGCGGCGGTCTTGCCATAGACCTTGGAGAGGTCGGCGTTGAACAGGTCGTCGACTTCCTGAAGGATCACCTTGTCCTGGGGGCGCTTGGGGCCGGCGAGGCTGGGGACGACGGTGGCCATGTCGAGCTCGAGCGTCTTGGTGAAGACCGGCACGTTGGCAGGGTCGAACCACATGCCCTGCGCCTTCGCATAGGCTTCGACCAGCGCGATGTTCTCCTCGCTGCGGCCGGTGAGGCGCATATACTCGATCGTCTTGTCGTCGATACCGAAGAAGCCGCAGGTCGCGCCGTATTCGGGGGCCATGTTGGCTATGGTGGCGCGGTCGGCGAGGGTGAGGTTGGCGACGCCCGGGCCGTAGAACTCGACGAAGCGGCCCACCACGCCCACGTTGCGCAGCATCTGCACGCAGGTCAGCACGAGATCGGTGGCGGTCACGCCCTCGGCCATCGCGCCTTCGAGGCGGAAGCCGACCACTTCGGGGATCAGCATCGAGACCGGCTGGCCGAGCATCGCGGCCTCGGCCTCGATTCCCCCGACGCCCCAGCCCAGCACGCCCAGACCGTTGATCATGGTGGTGTGGCTGTCGGTGCCGACGCAGGTGTCGGGGTAGGCGACCGTCGTGCCGTCAGGGCCTTCCGAAGACCACACGGCCTGCGCGAGGTGCTCGAGATTGACCTGGTGGCAGATCCCGGTGCCCGGGGGCACGGCGGTGAAGTTCTGGAAGCTCTTGGAGCCCCACTTGAGGAAGTCGTAACGCTCGGCATTGCGCTCGTATTCGAGCGCCATGTTGGCTTCCATCGCCTTGGGGTGGCCGAACTCGTCGACCATCACTGAGTGGTCGATCACGAGGTTGACCGGCACCAGCGGGTTGATCTTGGCCGTGTCGCCGCCGAGCTTCTTGATCGCATCGCGCATCGCGGCAAGGTCGACCACGCAGGGCACGCCGGTGAAGTCCTGCAGCAGCACGCGCGCCGGGCGGTACTGGATTTCCTCGCCGGTGGCGGGGTTCGCCTGCCAGTCGACCAGCGCCTGAATGTGCTCGCGGCCCACGGTGAAGCCGCCATCCTCGAAGCGCAGCAGGTTCTCGAGCAGCACCTTCATGGAGATCGGCAGCTTGCTGATGTCGCCCAGCTGCTCTGCGGCCTTCGCGAGCGAGTAATAGGCGTACTGCTTGCCGTTGACGTCAAGCATCTGGCGGGTGCCGAGCGAATCCTGGCCGATTGCGGTCATGGGGGGTTTCCGTCCTTGTGATTGACCCGCCCCCGATCCACCAAGGGCGCGGTATATGGTCGCGCTCCTGCGCTGCCGCGCGCGCGAGGTCAAGGGGGCTTCCCTTACGGCATTTGTCTCAGATTGCGGCGATTGGCTCAGGGCGAGCGGGGCGTGCGGCGAGCCAGCATCCGGCGACGATCAGCGCGGTTCCGGCGAGCGTCGGCCAGGTCACGGGTTCGCGGAAGAACACCCAGCCGAACAGCGCCGCCCAGACGAAGCCCGAATACTCGGTCGGCACCAGCGCGTTCGCTTCGGCGCGGGCATAGGCCCAGGCGATCGACAGCGATCCGGCCACCGTCAGCGCGCCCGCGATCACCAGCGGGAGCCATGCCCCGCTGCCCGGTGCCTCCCACAGGAACGGCGCGAGGGTGAGCAGCACGAGCCCGCCTATGCCGCTATGGAAGGTCGCGATCTCCATCGGCCCTGCGACCTGCGCCTGCCGCCGGATGACGATGAAGTTGTAGGCATAGAGCACCGCCGAGACGAACAGCGAGGCGACACCCAGCATCGCATCGGCATCGAACTTGCCCCCGCCGATCCGCCCGCCGACGATAACCAGCGTGCCTGCAAAGCCGAGCAGGCTTGCCCCGGTCGCCGCGCGGCTGATCGTCTCGCCGAGCAGCACGCGGGCGAGATACAGCGCGATCAGCGGGGCAATGAAGCTCAAGGCAATCGCCTCGGCCAGCGGCAGCTTGGTGATCGCGTAGAAGAAGGTCAGCGCCATGAAGGCTGAGACGATGCCGCGCACGATATGCAGCTTCCACACCGCACGGCTCGGCATCCGCGCGCCCCGCATCAGCCACAGGGGCGCAATGATCGCCGCGCCGATGAAGGCGCGCAGCACCGTCGCGGTATAGGCTCCCGCCGCCAGCGCGGCCTCCTTCATGAAGGCGTCCATCAGCGACAGGAAGCCGACCCCCATCAATGCGCAGGCGAAGGGCAGTAGAGGGTGGCTCCGGGGCGGCATGGCAAGTTCAATAGGCGCGCCGGATCGCAAGGTCACGCCTGTGAACATTAATGCAGGTGAAAGCGAAGATGGTTGATAGGGGCAGGGCGCAGCTTGTATAACTGCTGACTAGAATGATGCTGCAAACCACTCTGCAGTGTCAGGCATGGCCGCTCCAAGGCGGCCCGGGGCGATGAAAGCGAAACGAATGATCAGGTTTTCGGGTAAACTCGCTTGCGGTGGTGCCGTTGCCGCGCTGGTGGCGACCACCGCCTTTGCGCAGGACGCGACGACGGCGAAGCGGCCGCTGACCCCGGTGCAGCCGACCGGCGGCCCGGCAGTGGTGCAAATGCCTGCGCCGACCCCGACCCCTGCCACGCCTTCGCCGGCCTTCAAGCAGGCCTTCCCGCCCACCGTCTCGCAGCCGGTGGCGCAGCTCCTGCCCGCCGAAGCGCCCACGGTGCAGGCCTGGACGGTCGATCAGGCCAAGCGCCTCGTTGCCGTGATCGAGGGGATCGGCGCCGAAGGGCTGGAGCCCAAGGACTATGACCTCGGGCCGCTCAAGATCGCGCTCGCCTCGGGCCCGTCCGCCGAATTGAACCAGATGGCCTCGCAGAGCTTTGCGTGGCTGGTCGAGGACCTGCGCGACGGGCGCACCCCGATGGATGCGCGCCAGCAGTGGTTTGTGGTCGACCCCGACCGCGACACCTTCCGCACCGGCGATCTCCTCGCCGAGGCGCTGAAGTCGGGCGACATCGCGGGCACGCTCGCCAAGCTTGCGCCCACCCACCCCGACTACGCCAAGCTCAAGGCCGAGCTTGCCGCCACGTCGGACGGTCAGACCGCCAAGCGCAAGCTGATCCGCGCCAACATGGACCGCTGGCGCTGGCTGGCGCGCGATCTCGGCTCGCAATACCTCATCACCAACGTGCCCGAGTTCCAGCTGCGGCTGACGGTCAAGAACCGCATCATCAGCACCTATCGCACGATCGTCGGCAAGCCGGGGAAGACCGCCACGCCGCAGCTCGCCGAGTCGGTCGAGGGCGTGGTGTTCAACCCGACCTGGACGGTGCCGCAATCGATCGTGAAGGGCGAAGGCCTGGGCGCCAAGGTGCTCGCTAACCCCGCATGGGGCAAGCGCAACGGCTATGTCGCGACCCGCTCGGCCAATGGCACGATCAATGTCGTGCAGCAGCCGGGTGCGGGCAATTCGCTGGGGCTGATGAAGCTCGAGATGCCCAACGAGCACGCGATCTTCTTCCACGACACGCCCTCGCGCCATCTGTTCGCGAACGATTTCCGCGCGCTGTCGCACGGCTGCGTGCGCACCGAGCGGGCGCTGGAGCTGGCGATGACGATGGCAATCCTCGGTAAGGGCGCGACCAAGGACGAGGCCGTGGCGATCGCCAATTCGGGCAAGTACACCAAGGTCGCGCTGCAGAAGCCCTGGGCGGCCTACATCACCTATTTCACGATGGCGTCCGACATCAACGGCGAGCTACTGACTTTCAAGGACATCTACGGCCGCGACACGCCGGTCCTCGCCAGCCTCGACAAGCCCCGCGTCCGCAACCGCAGCGCGAAGCCGACCAGCGAGGTGATCATCATCGAGGATGATCTGAAGGATACTTAAGCTGGCGTCTCAGGCTCCGCGAAGGGGCTGAGGCTGCGCGCATCGAGCACGGCGCGGCGGTAAAACAAGCCGGCTGGGAGCGCGTAGGCGAACACTAGCAGTGCGAAAAGCCATTCCAGCTCATTGCTAAGAGATCGCACACCGATGATGCCTCCGGCGCCTGCGCCCGCCACCAACGCGGTGCCAATTGCCACAAAGAGCCCGACCCGCGTCGCTAGCTTGCGACCAAACAGCCACGCCACGGGGACCCCTACGACTGCGATGTAGAAAGCGCATATCATCGTTCCGATAGCCGTCGTCATCAAAACGACGAATCCCAACCACGGGATGGCCCAGAGCGATACCTTATCGATGGAAAAGCTCGCGTTCATCAGCTCTCCAGCTAACAGCGAGGAGAGCGTCAGCACCGACCCAACAGCCGCCGCCTGGAAACTTGCCGGCAAAACCCCGGCCAAAGGCGGCAAGGCGTTGAGCTCAAACCGAGCGTAGGAAGGCCGGTAAGGCAAGCCTCAAAACGCGCTGGCAACCGAACCGGGGCCGAAGTCGAGCGGCTGGCGGTCGATCATCGCGTATTCGGGGAGCGGCTGGATGCTGCCGTCTTCCTCCAGTCCGAGGCTGTCGGCGAACAGCAGGCGCCCGCCCGACAGATACATCAGCGCATCATGGAACTCTGCGGTGCCCATCGCGAAACAGCCGTTGGAGCGGCCAAGGCGGCCGTAGCGGGCGAGGTGATCAGGCTCGGCATAGTCGGCGTGGTGCATCACGATGTAGCGTTGCAGCGCCTGATCATTGGTTGCGTCCAGCCCGCCGAGGCGCACCGAGGTGCCGTAGCGGCCCTTGTACCATTCCCACGTCACATAGGCACCGCGGCTAGTCGCGTTCGAGCCTTCGGTGTTCGAGAACTGCTTGAGCCAGCCGTCGTGCTGCGGGTCGGAACCCATGCCGTGGCAGACGTAGTGCGACTGCACCTCGCCGCGCTCGAGATTGACGAAGTGGAAGCGCGGCTTGGCTGAATGCAGGCCGAAATCGGCAATGCCGACAATGTCGTGCTTCCAGATCGCGTTGCCCGCGCGGATGAGTTCGCGCTTTGCAATGTCGAACAGGATACGGTCGCGCGGAGAGCCGGGCGCGACCGATGCAAACGCGCGCGAAGGCAGGGCGAGGGTCGCCCCGAGAACCAAACTGCCTTTGAGAAGGTCACGCCGCTTCATTGCATTATAATGTAAACGGTAGTTCTTACGTTCCCAACCCGGGTTCCGACATCTTATCGTAGGTTAGTCTCACTTCGTCGCCGTTGGAGCGGGAAACGCGCCGTTCTGCGCGGCCATCGTCAACATCGAGGCGGCATGGCGGGCTGCCACGAGGCGCGGATCATCGCCATATCCGCCGCCGAGCGCACTTGCGATGGGCAGGCCGCGCTGGCGTGCTTCGCTGACCACGCAGCGGTCGCGCATCGCCAAGCCCTCGTCGGACAGCGCCAGCCGTCCGAGCTTGTCGTCGACGTGCGGATCGACCCCGGCCTGATACAGCACGAAGTCGGGCGCGAAGTTGGCGATTACTTGCGGCAGGTGGCGGGTGAGGGCGTCCATATAGGCATCGTCGTCGGTGCCGTCGGGCAGGGCGACATCAAGGCTGGACCGGGCTTTCCTGACCGGGAAGTTCTTCTCGGCGTGGAGCGAGAGGGTGAAGATGTCTTCGCGGCCAGCGGTGAGGCTCGCCGTGCCGTCGCCCTGGTGGACGTCGAGGTCGACGATCAGGATTCGGCGGGCATGACGTTCTGCGATCAATCTGTTCGCCGTCACCGCAAGGTCGTTGAACACGCAGTAGCCTGCGCCCGTGTCGTGCAGCGCATGGTGGCTGCCCGCAGCGGAGTTCGCGGCATAACCGTGTGCGCGTGCAAGCTGCGCGGCTAGCCATGTGCCGCCGTTGGTGTGGCGCACGCGGCTGGCGATGGCTTGCGTTACCGGAAAGCCGATCCGCCGTTCCTTGGCGCGGGGAACTTCGGCGCGTAACACCTCGTCGACATATTCGGGATCATGCACCGCCTCGAGCCACTCGCGCGGCATGGGCTCAGGTGCGTGTTCGGTGACGGGGTAGGCGCTCGCCCGCAGCTCTTCCATCACCAGATAGTACTTGTCGAAGCGGAAGCTGCCCCGGTCCGGGCGGGGCGCCATATAGTCGGCGTGGTGGACGACGTGGAGCATCGCTCCGTCAGAGCCAGCCCGAATGCTCGGCGAGGATCTTGCAGCCGAGACCGATCAGGATGATCCCGCCCGCGCGCTCTGCCCATGCGCCAAGCCTATCGCCTGCGGTCCGTCCGAGGATAACGCCCGCGCCGCTCATGAGTGCAGTGACAATGCCGATCAACGCCACGGCGAGCAGCGGCGGGACGCCGAGCGTGGGCAAGGTGATCCCGGCGGCGAGCGCATCGATGCTAGTCGCGAGCCCCGCGACCAACAGCGTCCGGCCGGTCAGCGCGTGGGTGCCCTCCTCGTCTCCGACATGGCCGCCCAGCATCCGCACGCCGAGGAAGGCGAGGAGGCCAAACGCGATCCAGTGGTCAACCGCCTCGATATAGACCAGCGCGACTGCGCCGATCACCCATCCGGCGAGCGGCATCAGCGCCTGAAACACGCCGAAGGTCAGCGCGATGGCGATGCCGCCGCGCAGGTCGGGGCGGAACCGTGCGCCTTGTGTTAGCGCGACCGCGAAAGCGTCCATCGCGAGCGCGAGGGCGAGGAGGAGAGCTGCGATCATGGGGTTCGTTGTCGCTTTTAATTCAGACTGCCGGATCGGAAACGAAGTGAACGGTATGGCTGAATTTTTGAAGCTCGTAGATGCCCCTGGTAACGCATTCCCAGGCCGCGTTTTCGTCCCCGCGCACATGGATGATGCTGGTGCCGTCCTTGATCCCCTTCAGTTCCGACAGGTCGGCAAGCCACGGTCCGTCTGCCGACAAGGCAAAGCGACAGTTGTTCTTGGCCCCTGTGATCCACATGACGACGGCGCCGGCATTTTGCTCCGGTGTGCTGACCTCTAAAGGCGGATGCGGAGTGGACCCTTCCCTGCTCAGTGCCGTCAGCTCCGCGAAAATCGCGTCTTCGCTACGGCTTCCGCTGTTGCGCCAGCTGGCGGCGGTGTCCAGGTTCACGGGTTTGCCGTCGGCGGTCAGCACCAGCAGTGCAGGGGTGCCCTTGAGATCCTCAAGGCCGAAGCGCTTGGCGATCTCCAGATTGCGGCCCTCGCCGGTCTGGGGGACGCCGACATCGACATAGACGACCTCGTAAGACTGCGCCGTCAGCGCGGCGAAGCGCGGGGTCTCCAGCCACCCCGCGAGCGCGCGGCTATCGTGGCACCAGTTGGCGCCCATCACCAGCAGCACGCGCTTGCCGCTGGCCGAGGCGCGGGCGAGCGCGGCGTCGACGTCTGCCATCGCGTCGGGCGTCACCGCGTAGGCGGAGGCTTCGGGATGCGGCGCGGCGTCCGGCACTGTCGCACAGCCGGCGAGAGCCAGCGCCAGCAATGCGACAATCGCTGAGCGGATCACTCTGCGGCTTCGACGGCTTGCTGGGGCGCGGCGTGCGGGTCGAAGGCGGTTGCCTCGCCCGCATCGATCTCGGCGGCCTTGGCTTCGACGAGGCGTACGATGTGCGAGAGCATATCCTCGCTCTCGATCGTGTGGTCGGTCACGCCGCGCAGGTACACCATGTGCTTGCCTGCGCCGCCGCCGGTGAGGCCGATATCAGTCTCGCGCGCTTCGCCCGGGCCGTTGACGACGCAGCCGAGGATCGAGAGGCTCATCGGAGTCTTGATGTGTTCGAGCCGCTGCTCGAGCGCCTCGACGGTGCGGATGACGTCGAAGCCCTGACGCGAGCACGAGGGGCACGAGACGATCCGCACGCCGCGCGTGCGCAGGCCCAAGGCCTTGAGCATCTCGAAGCCGACCTTGATCTCCTGCTCGGGCTCCGCCGAGAGGCTGACGCGGATCGTGTCGCCGATCCCGGCCCACAGCAGCGAGCCCATGCCGATCGAGGACTTCACCGTCCCGCCGATCAACCCGCCTGCCTCGGTGATGCCGAGGTGCAGCGGGCAATCGACCGTTTCGGCAAGGCCGTGATAGGCGGCGACCGCGAGGAAGATATCGGACGCCTTCACCGCCACCTTGAACTGGTGGAAGTCGTGATCCTGCAGCAGCTTGATGTGATCCAGCGCGCTTTCGATCAGCGCCTCGGGGCAGGGCTCGCCGTACTTTTCCAGCAGGTCCTTCTCGAGGCTGCCCGCGTTCACACCGATGCGGATCGCGCAGCCGTTGGCCTTTGCCGCGCGGACGACTTCGGCAACGCGCTGGGCGGAACCGATATTGCCGGGGTTGATGCGCAGGCACGCCGCGCCCGCGTCCGCTGCTTCGAGCGCGCGCTTGTAGTGGAAGTGGATGTCGGCGACGACCGGGATCCGGGCCGCCTGCGTGATCTTCTTGAAATCGCGCGTCGATTCCTCGGTCGGGCAGGACACGCGGATGATGTCGGCGCCCACCTCTTCGCAGCGGCGGATCTGGTCGATCGTCGCGCGCACGTCCTCGGTGGGGGTGTTGGTCATGGTCTGCACCGTGATGGGAGCATCACCGCCTACGGGGACATTCCCCACCATGATCTGGCGCGATTTGCGCCGTTCGATTGTGCGCCAAGGCCGAATGGAAGACATAGGCGCTCATATAGACGCGCGACGGTGACGGGGCAATGACCCGTCGACGCGCTTGACACTGGGTGGCAGCGCGGCAGTCTGTCCCGACAAAGGGGGCCCAACCATGCTGACCGACACCTCGATCGAATTGCGCAGCCCAGCGCCCAGCCTGCTGATGCGCTTCGTCAAATGGGTGGTGGCGCGCCGACCGGCGGTCTTCCCGCATGACGAGGCGGGGTTCCACGCGGTGATGAGGGGCCGCAAACTGCCGCTCGACGCGCCGATGCCGGAGGCTTTTCGCAGCCGCTTCATCGTCGAGGAGCGCGAGGTGCTGGGTTCCAAGGTGGTGACGCTGCACCCCAAGGCGGGGCCGGGTGCGTGGCACATGCTCTACTTCCACGGCGGCGGCTTCGTGCGGCCGATGTTCAAGGAGCACTGGCCGCTGGTCGCCGAAATGGTGTCACTATGCGGGATCAGCGTTACCGTGCCGCTTTACCCGATGGTGCCGGAGGAGAGCTACGCGGCGCAGGATGCACTGGCCGATGCGGTCTATGCCGAGCTTGCCGCGTCGCATGATCCGGCGCGGATCATCCTCAACGGAGACTCTGCGGGAGGGCACATGGCGCTCGTTCTCGCGCTGCGACTGGTGAAGGCAGGCGGGCCGATGCCCGGCAAGCTAGCACTGTTCGCGCCGTGGCTCGATCTCGGGCTCGCCGACCCCGCAATTGCCGCGGTCGAGCCGCATGACATCATGCTTAAGATCGGCACGCTGCGTGCCTGCGGGTCGATGGTCGCTGCGGGGCGGCCCATTGAGGACCCGACGGTGAGCCCGCTCTACGCCTCGGCCGAGACCCTCGCGCAGCTTCCTCCGACCCGCATCTGGACCGGGCGGCACGACCTGTTCATCGTCGATTCGCGCACCTTCCTCGGCAAGCTCCGCGCCGCCGGGGTGGATGCCAAGCTCTACGAATACGAGGCCGCGCCGCACGTCTTCATGGCGATCCTACCCACCCGCGAGGCGAAGGATGCGCTGCGTTTGGTGCGGGATTTCATCGCCGGTTAGCTGGGGAACTTCGCGCCCGTCAGCTCTTCGCTGAGCTTCCAAAGCTGGTCGGCAAAACTCGGATTGAGCGCGTAGCTGCGCACGCCTCCCGTGGTGGATTCGTCGTCCTGCTCGGCGACGTGGCAATCCTCGCAATAGACCCCGCCCTTGCCTTCGAGCTCCTCGGCGGTCGCCGCCCAGCAGCTGGTCGCCGCGCCTTGCGGTATGGTCTTCCACGCGAAGCCCGTGTCGCTCTTGGAGATACGCGCCATCAGCGCATCGCGCATGTCCTGCGTCATGTGGCGGCCCAGATTGGTCTCGATCCCGCCTGGGTGCACCGCATAGGCGTGGATGCCGAGCACGGCGAAACGCTGCTCGAGGCCCACGGTGAACAGCACGTTGGCGGTTTTGGACTGGCCGTAGCTGGACCACGGATCATAGGGGCGGTGCTGGAAGTTGGGGTCGTCGAAATGCACCGGACCCATGTGGTGCCCGCGGCTCGAAAGGTTGACGATCCGCTTGGCAGTGCCGCGCTCGATGAGCGGCATCAGCTCCGCCGTCAGCGCAAAGTGGCCGAGGTGGTTCGTGCCGAATTGCATCTCGAAGCCATCATGGGTGTGATGGAACGGTGTCGCCATCACCCCGGCGTTGTTGATGAGGATGTCGATCTTTGCGAACTGCTGGCGCGCCCGCGAGGTGGCAGCGCGGATGCTTTCGAGCGATCCGAGGTCGACGGTGAGGGTGTCGAGCTGCGCCCCGGGCACGGCCTTGCGGATCGCGGCGACTGCCTCGTCGAGCTTGGCCTGATCGCGCCCCGCCATCACGATATGCGCGCCCTTGGCCGCCATCGCGCGGGACGTTTCCTGCCCCAGCCCGGAATTCGCCCCGGTGATGAACACGGTCATCCCCGACAGGTCCTTGCCCTCCAGCACCTCGTCCGTGGTGCTTCCCCAGCCAAATCCGCTCATGTCGCTCTCCCTCTTATAGCTTCAATTCGTACAGCAATTCCGGATCGAAGTGGTCGCCCACCTTGAAGGTGATGTCGGCGATCTTGCCGAAGCCGTATCGCTGGTAAAAGCGTTGTGCGCCGAAGTTCTCGGCATAGACCGAAAGCATGATCGCATCGTGGCCTCCGTCGCGCGCGACCTCAAGGGTCCAGTCCATGAGCCGTGCGCCAATTCCGCTGCCCGTGTAGCCGGGGAGCGCATAGAGCTGGGCGAGCTCGATCGGATTGCGGGCATCGGTGTACTCGCCGAACTTGGTCGGATAGCGCAGCTTGCAAAAGGCGACGAGCGCGCCGTCCACCTCGACGAGGCGGTGAGTGCAGCTTTCGCCCGCAATTTCTTCGGCGACAGCCTCGGGATTGTGCACCTCAGCCAGAAAGTTGGCGAGGTCGTGCGGGGTGTACAGGTCCCCGAAGGCGGCAACGAAGGTCTCGGCGCCAAGCTTCGCGAGGGGCGCGGCATCGGCGAGGGTAGCGGCACGGTAGATCATGGCATCGCCCTAGCGATTGGAATGGCCGCTGTTAAGCTGGCGAAACGCGCAGGGCCGCGTTACACCTTGTGTCCATGAAGAAACTCATCGCACTGGTTGCCCTCGCCCTTATGACCCAGCCCGCCCTCGCCGAAGACGCTGCGCCCAAGTGGTCGTTCGCCATCCACGGCGGCGCGGGCACGCTCGATCCGGCGCAGATGACGCCCGAGAAGCGGGTCCGATACGAGGCGGACCTCCAGCGTGCGCTCGATGCGGGCAGCACCATCCTCAAGAACGGCGGCGACGCCTTGGACGCGGTCAAGGCGGCGATCGTGATCCTCGAGGATTCGCCGCTGTTCAACGCAGGCAAGGGCGCAGTGTTCACGTGGGACGGGACCAACGAGCTCGACGCCTCGATCATGGACGGTCGTGATCGTTCGGCGGGCGCCATCGCGGGGGTCAAGACGATCAAGAACCCGATACTCCTCGCCGACACGGTGCGCACTCAGAGCGAGCACGTGTTCCTCGTCGGCAAGGGAGCGGAAGAGTTCGCGGTGTCAAAGGGCTTTGCCGTTACCCCGCCTGAATATTTTGCCACACCCGAGCGGCGCGAGGCGCTGGAGCGGCTGAAGGCAGAGAAACTCACGGCCCTCGATGTCGACCACAAGTTCGGCACGGTGGGTGCGGTGGCGCTCGACCAGAAGGGCAACCTTGCGGCGGGCACCTCGACCGGCGGGATGACCGGCAAGCGCTGGGGCCGGGTGGGTGACGCGCCGATGATCGGCGCGGGGACCTATGCGGACAACCGGAGCTGCGCGGTCTCGGCGACAGGCTGGGGCGAATACTTCATCCGCGTCGGCGTGGCGCACGAGATCTGCTCGCGGCTGCGCATGGGCCGCGAAAGCGAACAGGGCATTGCCGACAGCGTGATGGCCGACGTCAAGCAGCTCGGCGGTGACGGAGGCGTGATCGTCGTCACACCGGGCGGCGAGGCGATTTTCAGCTTCAACACCACCGGCATGTATCGCGGCCGCGCGAGCAGCGCAGGCGTCAACGAGGTGGCGATCTTCAGCGGCGAGGAGCGGACGTCGGCCACGCCCAATCACTGATCAGTAAAGCTTGCCCATCAGCTGCAAGCCGCGTTCGGGCTCGGCGAATTCCTTGATGACACGGCCCACTGCGGCGAGTGTCGCCTGCGCGGCGGGGTCGATCTCATTATGGGTCTCGCGCGCGACGAAATAGGTCGCGAAGGTAATCGGTGGTTCGCCCTTCGGCCCCTCGGCGAATCCGAGGTCGACATAGATCGAGCCCATGCCATCGGCGAGCGAGGTGCCAGTCTTGTCGCCCGCCACCCAGCCTTCGGGCAGGCCGGCCCGTACGCGCTGGAGGCCGGTTTCGGTGGCGATCATCCAGCCCTTGAGCTCCGCACGCGCGGCATCGGGCAGGACATCGCCGTAAAGCAGCTTCGCCACCGTCCGGGCCATCGCGGCGGGCGTAGTGGTGTCACGAAACTCTGTCAGGGGGACGAAGTTGAGCGCAGGCTCGGAGCGGTCGAGGCGGCTCACCGGGTCGCCGATGCTGCGCCAGAAGGCGGTCAGCGCCGCCGGGCCGCCGAGTTCGCGCAGCAGTACGTTGGCTGCGGTGTTATCCGAGGTGGTCTGTGTCGCCCGCGCCAGTTCGCGCAGGGTCGCGCCCCCGGTGAGGCGTTCGGTGGTGAATGGCGAGACTGACAGCAGCTCCGCCTTGCTCCACGTCACGTGCCGATCCGCGTTGATCCGTCCGGTGGCATCCATCGCTAGCACCATCGCCGCCAGCGACAGCTTGAACGAGGAGCAATGTCCGAAGCGGCGGTCCTGATTGATGCCGACGGTCATGCCGCTGACAGTGTTGGTGAGGGTCACACCCAGCGTGCCATTGCCCGCCGCCTCGATGATCCGCAGCTCCGCCGCGAGCCTGCCGATGGGGCTCTGGTCGGGCGGGATGCACGCGCTCGCACCCAGCGCCAGCGTGCCGCCGATGAAGAAACGCCGATTGATCAGGTTAGAGGCGGCCTTCACGAGAACTTGTCCGCCTTGCGCTTGCCGAAGCGCATGTCGCCTTCGAGCTTGGCGCGCAATTGCCCATAGAACGCCTCGAGGAAAGCGCGCTCGTCGCCGGCGCCCGGGTTCCAGCCGATTTTGCGGCATATCGCCGCGTGGACGGCGGTGAGCGCCTCGGGCTGGGCATCGCGCAGCATCCGCTCGAGGGTCTGGAGCTCCTTTTCGCCATAGACCGACAGCTCGGTGTCCCCGAAGTCGTAGCGCACTCCGGTGACCTCGCTCGCGCCCTCGGCCTTGGCCGCGCCCTGCGCCGAGAGAACGGCGGCCAGCTTGGCGCGCGGGCGCTCGACCACCCAGGTTCCGGCGATAATGTCGCCCGCCCGCAGCCCGTCACGGTTGAAGAACGGGAACAGCAGGAACAGCGCAAACCATCCCGTCACCACCCAGCCGAGGATGCCGATATCGTCCCCCCTGTCAGCCATGACGAAAAGCACCAGAAGCGCCACAAGCGGATAGAAGATCTCGATGTCGCGCAACAGATTGCGCGCGATCACCGCTTCGGGCGTGAGCCGCTTGGCCCCGCGCGCAGCGATGCGGATGCCGACCATGCGCTTGCCGAGCGTCGCGCCGCGCGGCCCCAGTTCCTGCACGAGGAAGTAGCCGTACCACGCGGTGAAAACGAACAGCGCGAGCACGATGCCGAGGAATTCCGCCGCCCCCTTGTCGAGCTTGTCGGGATCGAGTGCTGTCCCGTCGAGCACGCCTGCGACGAGCCACACCAACAGCAGTTCGACAGCGATGATGCTGAAGACGATGATCATCACGTCGATGATCAGCGCACCCGCCCGCGCGCCGCGCGCCGCAAGGGTGATCGGCAGCGTCAGCCCCTCTGGCGTCACGAGGGTCCGTGCGCGCTTGTCGTCACGCAGGCGGACGGGCGAGGTCTTGCGCGCGCTCATCCGGCCTCCTGCGATCCGGCGTCGCCTTCGGGCACGGCGGGGCGGTAGAGGACGAAGTAGGAGAGCCAGAAGATCAGCATCGAGCCGCCGATAATGAAGCGGCTGCCGGTGTCCGTGACGAGCTGGCGCGGGAAGGCCTCGAGGATTGCCGCGACGACCATCATGATCACCACGCCGACCATCACAACGGCACTCCGGCGTCCAGCGGCGGCGGCGGATTCGAGGACCGGGAGCTTGCCCGGGAAGGCCATCGAGCGCCCGATATGCAGCCCCGCTGCGCCCGAGAGGAGGATGCCGAACAGTTCGGTGGTGCCGTGGACGCTGAGCCAGGCAGCAAGCTCAACCGTCAGCCCCTGTCCGTGGAACAGCCACAAGAGCGCGCCGAGCAATGCCATGTTGTGCACCAGCAGCAAAAGCGACGGGATGCCGAAGGCAAAGCCCAGCGCGAAGGCAAGGATGCACACGCCCGAGTTGTTGCTGAACAGCTGCGCTGCAAAGCCGGCGAGGCCATAGGCGCCATCGTCATGGCCGAGGCTCTTGAGCAGCTGTTCGCGGGTCGCCCCCGGCACGCGCGGATCGCCTCCGCCTGCCGGGAAGAGGCGGTAATACCAGGCCTCGTCGCGCGCCACGAGCAGCCAGCCGACGACCGTGCCCGCCACCATCACAAACAGCGCGATGCAGATATCAAGCCACAGCGCGCGAACCGCGCGGCTCCACCCGCCCATCAGGAACCCCCGCAGCCAGCGCACGAAGCCCTGCCGCGGGCCATAGACCTGGAACCATGCGCGCTGCACCAGAGCCTCGAGATAGGCGAGGGTCGCAGCGTCAAGCGACGTCTCGCGCGCCACCGAAAGGCTCGAGGCGGCGGTGCGGTAAAGCGTGGGCAGCGCGACAAGATCATCGTCGGCAATGCGCTTGAGGCCGCCGCGCTCCATGCGGGCGAGGATGTCCTCGAGGCGGCGCCACTCGCCCTCGCGCTCCAGCCGGAACCGGTCTGAACGCAGCGCGGCGCTCTCGATATCAGGCGGCGCGGCAACCGCGCCGCGTCCGAACCACGAGGAGATGTTGGGGGCCTTCATCCGATCGCCTCGCTGCTGCGGATCGCCAGATAGCGGTCAATCAGGCGCGGGCCGATTGTTTCCCACGGCGCTTCAAGAACGTCGATGCCCAAGCGCCGCAGCCGGGTCAGCACCAGTTTTCTCTGCTGCGCGAGGCTGTCGGCTGTGACCGATCGGGCGAGCGTCGCGATATCGCCCGGCGGGGCGGCGATCAGATCCTCGACCTCGCTATCGGTCATGGTGACGAACAGCACGAGGTGCTTGTTCACTAGCCGTCCGAGGCTTTCGACCATCAGCTCGGCGGCGGTCGGATCGGTAAAGTCGGAGAAGATCACTACCAGCGAACGGCGCTGGAGCTTGGCGGTCAGCGTCGCCAGCGCGAGGGTGAAGTTCGGCTCGGTGGATTCGTAATCGAGGCCGGCAGCTGCGCTCTGCAAGCGGTGGAAGGCGCGGGCATCGCCGATGAAAGGGGTCATGATCTGCGGCCGCCGGGCAAACCCGAACAGGGCGACCTTGTCTCCGCCCTTCAGCGCCACATAGCCGCAGGTCAACGCGGCGGAAACCGCGCGGTCGATGCGCGGGAGGCCGTCGACCGGTTCGCACATCGCCTGCCCGCAATCGAAGGCGAAGACGATCTGGTTGTTGCGCTCGCTCTCGTTCTCGCGGGCGAACAGGCGGGTGTGACGGGCGCTCGCCTTCCAGTCGATGCGGCGGCGGTCCATGCCGGCCTCGTACTCGCTGAGCGCCTCGAACTGCGTGCCCTCGCCGCGGATGCGGCGGTTGATGAGGCCGATCTGGGCGTTGCGCAGGAATGTCTGCAGGTCAGGCGAACGGACCGCCGAGAGGTCGGGCCAGATGCGCACCGGCTTGTCGAGCGGATAGCTCACCTGCCGCGCGCCCAGCCGCAGCGGGCCCTGCCAGCGCATCCACGCGCGGGCCACGATTGCGGTTCCGCGACGGGTCGGCTCGAGCACGGCCTCGCCGCGCCAGCCGGGCTCGTGCGTGAGCGGCGCGAGGCGGACTGTCACCCGGCCCTCGGGCGCCAGGCGCGGGTCGCAGGACAGCGCGGCTTCGGCCATCGAGGGCGGGCGACCGGAGAAGCGCGCGGTGACGGCGAGCACGCTCGGCTGGCCAACCTCGATATCGTCTGGCGTGCGCAGCTCCCACCCTTCGAGCCGGCCTGCCAGCACCGCATCGAGCGCCACCAGCGCCACCAGCACGGCCCCCAGCACCGGCGCGATCACCCACGCTTGCGGCGAGGCGGCGGCGATCACCACCGCGACCGGCGCAAGCCCTGCCGCCAACCACGCCGCCCGCTCGGTCGGCGCGACGATCAGTAGCGGCCTGAGCGGCGCGAAGAGTACGGCGAGGAGGGCGAGGACGCGGTTCACGTCAGCGGGGTGCCTCGGTCGCTTCGACCAGATCGGCGACCAGCGCTTCCATGTCGCGCCCCTCGATCTCGGCGGCGGGTGACAGCGTCAGGCGGTGGCGCAGCACCGGCACGGCGAGCGCCTTGACGTCGTCGGGGATTACATAGGCGCGGCCCTCCAGTGCAGCGCGGGCACGGGCGGCACCGGCCAGCAGCACGGCAGCACGCGGGCTAGCGCCGACCGTCAGTTCGGCATGGTCGCGGGTGGCGCGCACCAGCCGCACGACATAGCGCACGATCTCCTCGGCGACGGTCACCTGACCCAGCGCCGCGCTCGCGGCGCCAATGCCAGCGCCATTGGTCACCGCGGTCACGCCGAGATCGGCGGGACGCTGCGGCCCGGAACGCTGGCCATAGGTGGTGACGATCCGCGCTTCCTCGTCCTCGGCGGGGTAGGGCACCAGCAGCTTGAACAAGAAGCGGTCGAGCTGCGCCTCTGGCAGCGGATAGACGCCCTGGTTCTCGATCGGGTTCTGGGTGGCGATCACCATGAACTGATCAGGCAGCAGGTGCGTCTCGCCGTCGAGGGTCACGCGCCGCTCCTGCATCGCTTCGAGCAGGGCTGCCTGCGTCTTGGGCGGCGTGCGGTTGATTTCGTCCGCAAGGAGCAGATCGCGGAAGATCGGCCCACGCGTCAGAGTGAATTGGCTCGTCTGGAAGTTGAACAGGTTCGACCCCAGAATGTCGCCCGGCAGCAGGTCGGGCGTGAACTGGATGCGCCCGAAGTCCAGCCCCAGCGCGGTCGCAAAGGTGTTGGCGAGGAAGGTCTTGGCGGTTCCCGGCGGGCCTTCGAGCAGCACGTGACCTTCCGAAAGGAGCGCCACCAGCAGCATGTCGACCAACGCCTCCTGCCCGACAATGGCCTTTGCGGTTTCGGTGCGGATGGCGTTCGCCAGATTGCGGACGTCGTCGAGTGTCATGGTCATTTCGGGGTCTGTCCCTGTTGCAATTTGGTCGTCAGATCGTCGAGCGCCTTGGCGGCGGCAAGAATTTCGGCGGGCGTGTGCGCCGCCTCCAGCCGCGCGGCGCGGCGGGTGAAGGGTTCCTCGTCCGGAAGGCGGCGGGCGAGCGCGGCGTCGATGGCCTCCGGGTCGGGCCGGACGAGGCCGAGACGCTCTGCCAACCGGCGGGCGGAGAGCGCGGCATAGGGCGCGCTCAGCAGCGCGAAGCGGCGCGCGCGGATGATTAGGCTCGCCCCGTTGGCGATCAGCTGGCGCTTGCCGAAGGCGATGTCGGGGCCGCTGTCGCTGGCAGCGGGGCCGAATCGCTGGAAAGCGCGCCAGCCGACGATCAGCAGCGCCACCAGCAGGCTCAACGTTGCCGCGAGGAACGGCGGGCGGAAGGCGAGGGTCAGCAGGTTTTCCGACGCGCCGAAACCGTTCAGCGTCATGTCGAAGGTCACGTCGCTGATGTCGCCCCCATAGGTGAGCTCGTCGACCAGCGCCATCATCGCGGCCGCGCGGACGGGATCGGCGAGGCCATAATTGTTGGCCAGATCGGGTTCGACAAGGAAGGTGACGGGGTAGGCGTCCTCGTCCTCCTTGCCGTCTTGGCCAAGCGTGACGGAGAAGGCGAGCACCCGCCCGATATTATCGGTGATCAAGGTGTCGTGGGCCGCAGTCGTCTCGGCAAACATCGTCGGCGCCGTCGGCAACGCACCTGCATGGCCCATCCCGCTCCAACGTCCGGGCGGCACGGGCTTGGCGGGCGCTTTCGGCTTTTGGCCTTCGGAAAGCTCGGGCGTCTCGAACGCCGATTGCGGAAAAGCCTTGTGGCCGAAGGTGTAAGGCGCTGGCAGCTCGGAGGGCCAGTCGCTCGTCTCGGCCGAACCGAGCACGACCCAGCCACGCTTGAACTTGCCGCGGGCTTCGGCCGGCAGGTTGGGTGGCGGCGCAGAAGCCCACCACTTGGATACGATCACCAGCGTCGGCCCGCGATAGCGGCGATCGTTGATCAGTTTCGCCAGCTCGTCGGCATTGGTATAAAGTGGCGGCGTGAGCACCAGCAGACCGTCGGTCTCGAGCCCTGCGCGATTGCGCGACCGGTCGATGTTGTAGCCCTCCGCCTCGACCAGCCGGACGAGGCCAGAATAGCCATTCAGTCCGTTCGAGGCGGCGTGAGCCTGCCCCGCGCCCTGCTCCCCGCCGAAAGAGGCGCCCGACCCGATCAGGTAGAGCATCGCCAGGAAGAGCGCGAAGCCGCCCGCGACCAGCGCGAAGGCTCCGCCGCGGGTGAAGGCGGGGGCGGAGGTGGTTGAGGCCGCGGTCATGCGGCGCGCCCCGCCACGTTGAGCCGGGCGAGGGCGAATTCGGCATAGGCGGCGCGGGCGGCCTCCCAGTCGGCGCGCTCCAGCGAGCGCAGCGCGAAGAGTGAGCGCTCGACCCGCTCGGCGATCACTTGGAACGCGGCGCGGGCGCTATCAGGCAGGGCGGGAAGCGCGGCGAGTTCGCGAGCGGTGCTCGAAGGCTCGACCCAGTCGGGGCGCGCGGCCGAAATGTGGCCAACGCTGCGCTGGAGCAGCAGGCGCGTCGCATCGTCGAAGCGGCCCTCGGCGGCGAGTCGGTCGGCATCTTCGAGCAGCGCGAGGCTGGCAGCGGTATCGGGACGCCATTCGTCCGCCGCTGCCGCGTCGACCTTTTTGTTCTTGCCCCAACGCCCGAACCCGGGCCCGAGCAGCCGGGCGAGCAGCACCAGCGCGATCAGCACGGCAATCCCGAGCAGCACCCACTGAAGCCACC
>JANNZG010000006.1:0-130198 GCA_031410495.1 Porphyrobacter sp. | reverse complement strand
GATTCGATCCGCAAGGGGCTGATCGCCGGGCTGATCGGCACGGTCGCGCTGATGACCTTCATCATCGTCACCTATGGCCGGTTCGGCGTCTATGCCTGCATCGCGCTGGTGCTCAACGTGCTGATGATCCTGGGCGGCCTCGCGCTCATCAACGCCTCGCTGACCCTGCCGGGCATCGCCGGCTTCGTGCTGACCATCGGCGCGGCGGTGGATGCCAACGTGCTGATCAACGAGCGTATCCGCGAGGAGCGCGCGCGGGGCCGCAGGGTCGTCGCGGCGGTCGAGACTGGTTACAAGGAAGCAAGCCGCGCGATCTGGGACGCGAACCTCACCAACGTCAGTTCCGGCGGGGCGCTGTTCGCCTTCGGCTCGGGCCCGGTCAAGGGCTTCGCCGTGGTGCTGGTGATCGGCATCATAACCTCGGTGTTCACGGGCGTCACCCTGACCCGCATGTTCGTCGCCGGTTGGCTGCGCAAAGCGCGCCCCAACGACATCACCATCTGAGGAGCAGGCCATCATGAAACTCCTGAAGCTTGTCCCCGACAACACCAACATCAAGTTCCTGAACCTGCGCATCCCGTTCTTCGTGCTGAGCCTTGTGCTGATCTTCGGCAGCTGGACGGCGGTGGCGGTGAACGGCCTCAACTTCGGCGTCGACTTTGCTGGCGGGCAGGAGGTTCGCATGACCTTCCCGAAGCGCGCCGCAGCGCCGATCCCGTCGCTGCGCGAGCTCGTCGAAGGGCTCGGCTACGGCGAGCCGGTCGTGCAGGAATTCGGCGCGCCCAACCAGGTCTCTATCCGCGTGCCGCTGCCCGAGAATACCGAGAACACGCCCGGCGCGGCGACCAAGATCGGCGACCGGGTGATCGCCTCGATCATCGCCGAATATCCCGACGCGCGCAGGGACGGTAACGATACCGTCTCGGGCAAGGTTGCAGGCGAGTTCCGCAATCAGGCGATCCTCGCGCTGCTGGCGGCGATGGCGGCGGTGTCGGTCTATATCTGGCTGCGCTTCGAATGGCAGTTCGGCGCGGGCGCCATGTTCGCGCTGGTGCACGACGTGTCCGTGACGGTCGGCCTGTTTGCGGTCACGCAGATGGAATTCAGCCTCCAGATCGTCGCGGCGATCCTCGCCATCATCGGCTACTCGCTGAACGACACCATCGTCGTCTACGACCGCATCCGCGAGAACCTGAAGAAGTTCCGCAAGATGCCGCTGCCCGAGCTGCTCGACCTGTCGGTCAACGAGACGCTGGCGCGCACGGTGATGACCTCGCTCACGCTGTTCCTCGCGCTGATCCCGCTGCTGTTCTTTGGCCCCGAAAGCCTGTTCGGCATGGTCGCGGCGATCACCGTCGGCCTCTTCATCGGCACCTATTCGTCGATCTACATGGCCGGCGCGTTGCTCATCTGGATGGGCGTGACCTCGACGAGCTTCGTGCCGACCGAGACCCCGACCGACCGTCAGGACAAGCTCGCACGCGGCGAAAGGTAAGGGCAGGGCGGGGCTCAGGCCCCGCTCACAAGCCTCTCGTAATGCTCGGCGAGCGCCGAGGCGTTCGCTTCCCAGCTGAAACCCTCGGTCAGCGCCGCCACCGCCTCGCGGGATGGCGGATCATTGAGGATCGCGTTGATCGCTTCCGCGACCGCGCCCGCATCGCGGGGCACCAACCGCCCGGCGGTGGGCGAGTTGATCAGCTCGCGCGCCCCGCCAACGTCGCTCGTCACCACCGGCGTCCCGCAGGCGAGCGCCTCGACCCACGCATTCGCCAGCCCCTCGCTCGCGGTGGGGAGCACCATCACATCGGCAGCCGAGAGGATCAGCGGCATCAGGTCGTGGTCGATCGATCCGGCGAAGAACACCCTGTCCGCCGCGCCCTCGCTCGCCGCAAGAGCCCGCAGCCGAGCCTCGTCATCGCCCTTGCCGATCAGCACCAGCCGCGCGCCCGGGATGGCCTTGAGCGACTGGATGGCGATGTCCTGCCCCTTCCGGTCGATCAGCGCGCCGACGCAGGCAAGCAGCGGCGCATTGGCGGGCAGATCGAAGCCCAGCTCTTCGCTCAACTGGCGGCGCAGCTGGGGGTGATCGAAGGGACGGAACCGGTCACGGTCGAGCCCGGTGTAATGGACCGTGATCTTCCCCGCATCCATGCCCATTGCCGCCATCTGCCCGGCAAGATCGCGGCTCACCGCCAGCAGCCCCGTCGCGGCCTGCGCGGCGGCGAGCATCTGGCGGCGGGCGAATTCATAATCGCCCCAGAAGCTGATGTCGCTCCCCCGCGCCTTGATCGACAAGGGCAAGCCCAGCGCAGCCGCCACCTCGGCGGCAGCCGGCCCGTCGGGGAAGAAGAACTGCGCATCGACGAGGTCCACAGGTGTCTCGGCATGGATGCGGCGCGCCAGCGGCAGCACCGCACGCGCGATGGCTGCGGCGTTCAGGCGCGCACCGACTTTCGGGATCAGCGTGAAGCGCGGGCGATAGACAGTAATTGCGCCTTCGCTGCTCACCTCTGGCAGCTCGGCTAGCGGGCGGTATCGCCCCAAGGCAAGCGGCGGCAGGCCGATTGGGCTCACCACGCTCACCTTCCAGTCGCCGCGCTTCGCCAACGCCTCGATCGAGCGCGCGACAAAGGTGCCGAAGCGCGGATTGACCGCATTGGGATAGAGGGTCGAGAGGACGAGAACGTGTTTCAAGGGCTGGGGCTTCAGATCGCGCGGACGAGCATGAAGGCTACCGCGATCCATGCCGGGTTGTCGACCACCACCTGCTTCTGTCCGGCGCCGGGCGGAAGCAGGCCGACGAGCGAGCCACGCCGGTCGATCAGCCTTCCGAAGGCGAAGCGGCCGCCGGGGCGGGGGACGAGGCAGTCGCGATTCATCGCGCTCTGGCTAGCGTCGGGATCGACTGTGCGCAGCCACAGAAGGTCGCCGGGGCGGTATTCGCCCACGCTCTCGGTCACTGCGAGCACCAGCGGGGCAGGGCCATCCTCGGCGGATGCAAGGTCGCTCGGCAGCAGCGCCTCGCGCGGGGTGGTGAGCGCCAGCGGGCCGACTGCGGCAAGTTCGGCGACGATCTGTGCGGGCGCGGCGATCTGATCGCGCATCAGGGTGGCGGGATCGATGGCGAGTGCGGCGGCGATGCGGTTCATCCACGTGAGCGAGAGCTGCCGCATCCCGGTCTCGAGCCGCCCGATGGTCTGCGCCGTGGTCGGCGGGTCGCAAGCGGCGGCGAGATCGGCCAGCGTCAGTCCCTTGGCCTTGCGGATGTCGCGGATGCGGTTGCTCATGGGGTTCCTGCAAATTAACCGAATTGGTTTTTTCTTTCCTACAGATATTCCGACTTGGCAAGTGCTCTGCTCATTTCAAGGGAGAACATGCCATGACACGCCAGCTGGTCGAACGCGAACTCACGCCCGAAGGCCCGCGCCGTGCCGGTGCCAAGCCCGGCGGAAGGCGGCCGACCCGCAGCGTGACGGTCAACCTCGCCGAGAGCCCGCTGGTGTGGCTTCACGCGCGCGGGCACCTTACCGAGCGGCTGCTAGATGCTGGCGAGGCGCTGCGGGCCGATTACGAACGCGCGCAGTTGTCGGCGAACATCACGATGCGCTGGGATCCAGTGCGAGTGAAGTCGACCGGAGAGCGGGGCTTGGCGGCGAGCGAGCGGCAGGTCGCCGCGCGCCAACGTTTCGACGGGGCGATCAAGGCAGCGGGCAAGGGGCTCGAGGATATTCTGTGGCGCGTGGTCTGCGCCGGGGAAGCACTGCCCGAAGCGGAGAAGACGCTGGGCTGGCCTGCGCGCAGCGGAAAGCTGGTGCTCAGGATCGCGCTCGAACGGGTGGCAGAGTTCTACCGGATCACCTGAGCCAGCGCTTCGCGGACTTTCTGGCGCAGTTGCGGAAGCACCTCTGCTTCGAACCACGGATGCTTCGCCATGAACATCCGTGACCGCCAAGCGGGGTGGGGGAGGGCGACGAATGGCAGGTCCTCGCCGAAGCGGCTCACCCGATCGGAGAGGCTGAGGCGTTTCAGGTGCGGCATATAGCGCGCCTGTGCGTGAATGCCGACGAGCAGGGTCAGCCGGTCCTTCGGCAAAACGTCGAGCACCGCGTCATGCCACTGCGGGGCGCATTCCTTGCGCGGCGGGGCATCGCCGCCGCTCACCTTGCCGGGGTAGCAGAAGCCCATCGGCATCTGTGCCACCTGTGCCTCGTCATAGAAGGTCGTCTTGTCGAGCCCCAGCCAGTCGCGCAGCCGGTCGCCGCTGTCATCGTCCCACGGCACGCCGCTCAGGTGAACCTTGGTGCCTGGCGCCTGACCGATAATGAGGATGCGACTGGTCGCGGAAAACCGCGCGATAGGTCGCGGCCCGAGCGGGAGATGCGCGGCGCACAAGGTGCAGGCGGCGATTTGCTGCCTCAGTGCTTCGATGCTGTGCCCCGGTGCCGGGGCTCTCACCCTTCGACCATCTCGGCGACGGTCAGCCAGCGTTCCTCCGCTGCGTCGCGTTCTGCACGGGCATTGGCGATGCCCTGGCTGATCGTGGCAAACCTTTGCGGGTCCTTCGCGTAGAGTTCGGGATCGTTCAGCAGCGCTTCGCCCTTGGCGATCGCGGCTTCGAGCTCTTCGATCCGGGCCGGCAGGATTTCGTAATCACGCTGGTCTTTGTAGGAGAGTTTGGGTGCGGAAGGCGCCTTTGTTGGAAGGGCCTTTTCGACCCCTTCTTGGCCCCCGTTAGATCGGTTTTGACCCCCACCAGACCCCGTTTTGACCCCCACTTGCGGCGTTTTGCGCCGTGCTTCCCAATCGGCATATCCGCCGGCGACAATATCCACCTTGCCCGACCCGTCGAGCCCAAGGGTGATGGTCACTGTACGGTCGAGGAAGTCGCGGTCGTGGCTGACGATGAGCACGGTGCCATCGAAATCGGCGATGACTTCCTGAAGAAGATCAAGCGTTTCGAGGTCGAGATCGTTTGTCGGCTCGTCGAGCACGAGGAGGTTCGCGGTTCGCGCGAACTCGCGCGCCAGCAGCAGCCGGGATCGCTCGCCGCCCGACAGGATGCCGATTTTCGTGTCGACGAGGCCGGGATCAAATAGGAAATCCTTGAGGTAGGCCTGGACGTGTTTGCGCACGCCCCGAACGTCGATCCAGTCGCCGCCCTCGGCCAGGATCTGGCGCACCGTGGCGCCCGGTTCGAGGAGCTTGCGCTGCTGGTCGATCATCACCCCGGTGAGGGTGCGGGCATGGGTGACGCTGCCGGTATCGGGTTCAAGCTCTTTGGTGAGCAATTTCAACAGGGTAGTCTTGCCCGCGCCGTTCGATCCGACGATGCCGATGCGGTCGCCGTTCTGGATGCGCAGCGAGAAGGGTTTGATGATCGGGCGATCACCGTAAGTCTTTGAAATATTGTCAGCCACGATCACAGACTTCGACTTGAAGTCGGCGTCGCTGGCAAGCTTCAGCTTGGCGGTCCCCGCACCCGAGATCATCGCCGCCCTGACAGCGCGCATCTGGTAGAGCTTCTCGAGCCGCCCCTGATTGCGCTTGCGCCTCGCGGTGACCCCTCGCTCCAGCCAGTGCGCCTCAAGTTTCAGTTTCGCGTCAAGGCGATCGGCGTTGCGCGCTTCCTCGGCATAGACCTGTTCTTCCCAAGCCTCGTAGCCGCCGAAGCCGATTTCCTTGCGCCGCATCGTGCCGCGGTCGAGCCAAAGGGTGGCGCGCGTGAGGCGCGTGAGAAAGGTGCGGTCGTGGGAGATGGTGATGAAAGCGCCGCGGTAGCGCGAGAGCCAGTCCTCCAGCCAGTCGATTGCGGCAAGGTCGAGGTGGTTGGTCGGCTCGTCCAGCAGGATGAGGTCGGGCTCCTGGGCCAACGCCCGGGCGATGGCCGCACGGCGCCGCTCGCCCCCGCTGGCCGTCGCAGCCTCGCGGCTCATGTCGATGCCGAGCTGGCCAGCAATGGCCTCGACCTCGTGCGCCTCTGGCGCATCGTCGCCGCCCATCGCCCAATCCATGAGGGTCGCTGCGCTGGAGAAATCGGGGTCCTGTTCGAGGAACACGATGTTCGTCCCCGGCTTGATCCGCCGCTGCCCGCGGTCGGCATCAATCTTGCCAGTGATCAGCCGCAGCAACGTCGTCTTGCCCGCGCCGTTGCGCCCGATCAGCGCCAGCCGGTCCCCGGGCAGCACGTGCAGGTCGATCGGTGCCGCACCGGAGGTGGGCGTGGGGCCGCCGAACAGCCAACGGCCGCCCTGCTGCAATGCGAGGCCTTCGAACGAGAAAATGGGGGGCTGTGCCATGGCAAGGGCCACCTAGGGGTTGGGGGGCCGAGGAACAAGCCCTGCGGTATGCCGCGCTGGCGGACACGGTTCAGTCGTGAGAAAGCTCGGCCGATGCATTGCCGGGACGAACTGGAGAACACGCCACTATGAAACCCGCTGTCATCTTTGTTGCCGCCTCGGCACTTGCGCTGCCCGCTGCCGCCATGGCCGAGCCGCAGATCAACTTCGCCCCGGCTGGTCCTGTGGTCGAGCTCAGTATTTACGAGAGCGTACCGGTCGCGCCAGATCAGGCAACTATCGGTGCCGGGGTGACGACCATCGCACCAAAGGCGACCGATGCAATGCGGCAGAACGCGGCGGAAATGACGAAGGTGATTGCCCGGATCAAGGCGCTCGGCATCCCCGAGAAAGACATTCAGACCACCGGCATCGCTCTTATCCCACAGTATGAATACAAGGAACCCGAGTACCCGACCAGCACAATGCCCTCACAGGTGTTCCGCGGCTATCAGGCGAGTAATCGTGTGAGCGTCGTCTTGCATAAGATCGAAGACACTGGCCGGGTTCTCGATGCGTTGGTCGAGGCAGGTGCAACCGACGTCAGCGGTCCCGACTTCGGCGTCACCGACGATGCTGCGGCGAAGGAGCAGGCGCGCAGTCGGGCAATCGCACGCGGCGAAGCGCAGGCCAAGGCCTATGCGAAGATGCTCGGATACGCGGACGTGAAAGTGCTCGTTGTTTCGGAAAGTGTGCAGACTGCCTTTCCGGTTTACGATGTGGCCAAGATGGTGGCAGATTTCGCGCCAACCGCGACCCCGGTTCAGCCCGGTATGGTCTCGTCGGGTGTCAGCGTGACGATCACATACGAGCTCACCGGCAAAGCGAACTGAGGAGAAGAGTCTGGCCCGGAACCAAGCAAGCCATTCACGGCTTGTTCAATGGAACTTCGCTAGGCACATCACTGTCATGAAACCGCTTTCCGCCTTGATCCTTCTGCCTCTGTCCGCGCTGACGCTCGCCAGCGCGCCGGCCGCTGCGCAGGATCAGGCGCGCGGCGACCAGGGCGAAGCGCGGCGCGAGGCGCAGGCTGGCAACATCATGCGCTCCGGAGAGATCGAGGCGCGCATCCTTCCGACGATGCGCGACGCGGAGTATCTCGGTTTCGCCTATGATTCGTCCGCTAAGGCCTACCGCCTCAAATTTATCAGAGATGGCCGCGTGACCTATGTTGATGTTGATGCCCGCACCGGGCGCATCATCGGCCGGTCACGCTGACGGCTTGGCAATCATGAACGATCAGCGGGGGAAAGCCGGTGCTGGCGCGTCAGCCGGTTGCTTGACGCACGCGGCCCGAAAGCGCACGACCCGCCGCAACTTAACGCTTGGAAATGGTGGATCATGCGCATTCTGATCGTCGAAGACGAACCGACCCTCGGCGCACAGCTCAAGACAACGCTTGAGCATCAGGGCTATGCCGTCGACCTCTCGGTCGATGGCGAGGACGGGCACTTCATGGGTTCGACCGAGGATTATGACGCGGTGGTGCTGGACCTCGGCCTGCCCGAGATCGACGGGTTGACCGTGCTCGGCATGTGGCGGCGGGAAGGTCGCACCTTCCCGGTGCTGGTGTTGACCGCGCGCGACAGCTGGAGCGACAAGGTGGCCGGGCTCGACGCGGGCGCCGACGACTATCTCGCCAAGCCTTTTCAGACCGAAGAACTGATTGCCCGTCTGCGCGCATTGATCCGCCGTGCTTCGGGCAACACCTCGTCCGAGCTTACCGCCGGCGACGTCCGGCTGGACACCCGCTCGGGCCGCGTCACGCTTGACGGAGAACCCGTCAAGCTGACAGCGCAGGAATACAAGCTGCTCAGCTACCTCATGCACCACAAGGGCAAGGTGGTGAGCCGCACTGAGCTGATCGAGCACATCTACGATCAGGATTTCGATCGCGATTCCAACACCATCGAAGTCTTCGTCACCCGCATTCGTAAGAAGCTTGGCGCAGACGTGATTACGACCATCCGTGGCCTCGGTTACAGCCTCGACGACCCCGCCGACGCACCGCGAGCCTGAGGCTGCGGCAGCGGGCGGCGACGCGCTGACGACCGCATCTGCGGTCGAAGGCGGCGACACGCCTAATGGTGTAGCCGTGCAAGAAAAGTCCAAGCCGCGCGCCAGCCTCGCCCGGCGTATGGGGGTGATCGCGGCGGGGTGGATCTTCGTCCTCTTGCTGGGCGGGGGTATAGCGCTCGAACGCACGCTCACCACACAGGTTGAAGCCAATTTCGACGAGCAACTGGATTACATCCTCACCGCGATGATCGCCTCGGCAGAGATCGACGCGAGCGGGGAGGTCTACTTCTACCGCACCTTGGGCGATCAGCGTTTCCTGGAGCCGGGTAGCGGGCTCTACTGGCAGATCAGCGGCGGGAGTTACGAGCCGTGGCCCTCGCGCAGCCTGTGGGACCGCACGCTCAAGCTGCACGGCGCCGAGACCAAGGGAAAGCATTTCGACAGCGAGGTACATTTCTACAACTCCGACCAGTTTGCCGGCGAGCCGCTGCGCATCGCCGAACGCACCGTGATCCTGCCGGGAAGCGAGACGCGTTGGACGTTCGCCGTCGCCAGCGCGACCGAGCAGATGGACACGCAGATCGGCCGCGTGCGGCTTATCCTGATCTGGAGCTTCCTGGTGCTCGGGCTGGGGCTGCTGGTGATGGCGCTGCTCCAGATCCGCTACGGCCTGTCGCCACTCCGGCGGGTGCGCGCTGCGATCCAGAACCTGCGGACTACGGGCGCGAACCGCATCACTGATCCGCTTCCCCTGGAAGTGCAGCCGTTGGTCGAGGAACTGAATGCGTTGCTCGAGCACTCTGAGCGGCAGGCGGAAGAAGCGCGGCGCCATGCCGGCAATCTCGCTCATGCGCTGAAGACACCGCTTACGGTGCTTACCAATGCGGCGACCGCCCGCGCGCCGGACCTCGGCGATGCGGTGATGCGCGAAACCCGCACCATGCAGCGCCATGTCGATCACCACCTCGCCCGTGCCCGCGCCGTCGGTCGCCGCGCCATCGGCCATGCGCGGACCAATGTGATGGGAAGCGCCGAAGCCGTGCGGCGCGCGGTGGAACGCCTCTATGCAGACGGACGGCTCGACATCGCAGGGGACAAGGCCGCGATGGTTTCGCTGGAGCGGCAAGACCTCGACGAGCTGCTAGGGAACCTCATCGAGAACGCCGCCAAGTACGGCGGCGGCTCTGTCTTCGTCACCATCGACCCCGAAGAGAGCGAAGCGCCGCGCGACTCCAAGCAATGCCTGATCTGGGTCGAGGATGATGGCACCGGCATTCCCGAGGCCGAGCGCATCCGCATCTTCGACCGGGGCGTGCGGCTCGACACCGGCAAGCCCGGTACGGGCCTGGGCCTCGCGATCGTCCGCGATGTGGCGGAAATCTACGGCGGCAGCGTGACGCTTGGTGAAAGCGAGGACCTGGGCGGGCTTCTGGTCGAGCTAAGGCTGCCGCGCGCCGACTGAGCCGCCCGGCGCGCGAAGGGTGTTCGCAAGTCCCGCGTTGTAAGCGTGAACGGCCAAGTCACTCACTCGCACACAGAGCCATGCAAGCGCAGAGATGAATGCTAGCGGCAGACCTTTCCTGAGCCCGGAGATCGCCGAAAGCGGCGAGGAAGCCGCGTGGTTGCATCGGCTGGAAGCGCGCGATGCCGGCGCATTGCGCGAGGTGATCGCGTGTCACGCCGGACGGCTTCATCGCATCGCGTGGCGCATGACCGGCGAAGCGCAGGAGGCAGAGGACATCGTGCAGGAAGCCATGCTGCGCTTGTGGGATCAGGCACCCAGAATCGCCGGACGGTATCCGGCAGGCAGCGAGGGAGCGGGGTTCCGGCTCGGTGGTTGGCTGCAACGGGTGGTGACCAACCTCGCGATCGATCGCCTGCGCCGGACGAAGCGGCTTACCCACGGCGAACTTCCCGATCGTGAGGACAACGCGCCGCTCGCCGACACGGTCATCGAAGATCGCGAAGAAGGCTCGATTGCCCGGTCACTGATCGCCGCGCTTCCTGACCGGCAACGCGCTGCGATCGTCCTGACCTATTACGAGGAGCTGCCCAATGCCGACGCGGCAGCAGCCATGGAAATGAACATCAAGGCCTTCGAATCCCTGCTTCATCGCGCCCGAGCGGCACTGCGGCAGGCCTTCATGGCACAGGAAGGTGCCCAATGAGCGTAAACCCCCAAAGTCAGGACACGGGGCCGATCCTGTCCGGCAGTCCGCTTGCCCGTGCGCTGGACGGCGGCGTTGTGCCCTCGCTTTCGCCGGGGTTCGCCGACCGCGTGATCGCCGCGGCCGAAGCGCGGCCCGCGCCGCTACCCGAGGTGCGCCGTCGTCCCGGTCGCTGGTCCAGCTGGCGGGTTGGGCGCCGTTTGGCTGTAGGTGTCGCCGGCGTGTTCGTGCTCGGAACCGCAGCTGCCGCGACCGGCCTGCTCCAGCAATTTGCGCCTTCCGTGCCCACTGCCAAGGCGGTCTGGGCGAGCATCGCCGGCACGGCGCAAGCGGCGCCTGCTGTTGCCTCTGCACCGGTGGCTACCGGCACGCCCGCCGCGATGGCCACAGTCGAAATCGACGGCCCGATCGACACGCCCGAAGAGCTTGACGAAGCCTTTCGTCGGGTTGACGAAGTGCGCCAGGGCCGCCGTGCTGAGCGTGCCCAGATCATCAACCAGCGCATCGCTAGCGAGATCGAGCGCCGCCGAGCAACGGGGCTCAAGGTGCCGACGCCTGAAGAGGAAGCCCGGCTGCGTGAACGCATCGCCGCCGCCGAAGCGCGCCGCGAGCAGCGGGCCGACCAGCGCATTGCCGAGCGGCGCGAGGCAATGGAGCGCAAGGTCGAAAACGGCGAGGCTCTGACTCGCAAGGACATCGTCGCGCCTGTACGTGCGCGCCGGCCCCTTGCGGAAGGCAGCCCTGAATTCGAGCGGCTAAGGCGTATGAGCCCCAAGGAACGGCGTGCTGCCATGCAGGCCCTGCCGCCCGAAGAGCGCCGGGCTCTGATCGAGGAATATCGCGCTCTTCGCAGTGGAGCAGTTCCGTCCGCTGAACCCTCCGCCACCCCTTCTCCGCCTGAGTAACGGGCCGAAAAAAGCGCATGGCCCGCGAAGGGTGACGCGGGTCTCAGACGTTTTCTTCACATCACCGGCGGCAACGGAAAGACCGCCGGTCAGACCCCGCAACCTGCTGATTGCAAGGAGGAATACAACCATGCTCAAGACCCCCCTGATGCTCGCTTCGCTGACCGCGCTCGCCCTCGCAGTGCCCGCAACTGCGCAGGAAAAGAGCCGTACCAAGACCTACGATGGTCCCAATGTCAGCGCCACCCAGACCACCACCGTGAACCGCGACACTGGCACTGCGACCCGCGACCGTGAAGTGACCAACCTGAAAACCGGCGCCACCGCTTCAAGTAGCGCGGTGCGCCAGCGGACCGAGACCGGCTCGACTGTGTCGGTTGTCCAGACCGGGCCACAGGGTCGCACGCGCAGTCTCGAAGGTGAGCGCACCCGCACCGAAAACGGTTCGACGTTCAACGGTACCGCCACTGATGCACGCGGGCAGAGCTATGGTCTTCAAGGAAGTCGCAGCAGGGATGGGCAGGGCAATTCGAGTGCCAGCCAGAGCGTTACCAACGCTGCGGGCGAGACGCTCGCCTCGCGCCAACGCATCACCACCCGCAGCGACGGGCAGCTTAACACCACCGTGCAGCGCAGCCGCGCCGAGGGCGTCAGCCGCCCGCCCCGCACGCGCCGCCCGCGCGGCTGAATTCGCACATGATTGATGTCGGCAGGCGAGGTTGCCCCCTAGCCTTGCCTGCCGCGTCAGCCCGCCTGCGCGCGCTCGTGGTGGCGGATCACTTCCTCGATGATGAAGCGCAGGAACTTCTCGGAGAACTCCGGGTCGAGGTCGGCGTCCTCTGAAAGCTTGCGCAGCCGCGCGATCTGCCGCGCTTCCCGATCCGGGTCCGCGGGGGGAAGGGTGACCTTGGCTTTGTATTCGCCAACCGCCTGCGTGATCCGGAACCGCTCGGCGAGGATGTGGATCAGTGCCGCATCGATGTTGTCGATGCTCTTGCGGAACGCGGCGAGCACGGGATCGGGTACGTGAGAGACTTGCGGATCTTGCGCCATAGAGCGCGAAACTAGCAGCAATTCTGCGCTTGCCAAGCACGGCGGGGCCGCCGTAATGCCGGAGGCAAGATGAGTGCCGATATCGTCCCTCTGCCGCGCAAGGCTCCGACACTCGATCCGATGCTGTCGTTGACGGCGTTGGGCATGAACTCCGTGAACGCCGTCATCCTTGAGCGGATGCAGAGCGAGATCCCGCTGATCCCGCGGCTGGCCGGGCACCTAATCTCGGGCGGCGGCAAGCGTTTGCGGCCCATGCTTACGCTCGCTGGCGCCGAATTGGTCGGTTACAAGGGCACACGCCACCACAAGCTGGCCGCTGCGGTCGAATTCATTCACACCGCGACTTTGCTTCACGACGATGTCGTCGATGGCAGTGAACTGCGGCGCGGCAAGGCCGCGGCCAACATCATTTTCGGCAACCCCGCGACGGTTCTGGTCGGCGACTTCCTGTTCAGCCGCGCGTTTGAGTTGATGACCGAGGATGGCAGCTTGCGCGTCCTAGCGATCCTCAGCCGCGCCAGCGCGGTCATCGCGGAAGGCGAGGTCTCGCAGCTTTCGGCTCAGCGCCAGATCAACACCAGCGAAGAGCAATACCTCCACATCATCGGCGCAAAGACCGCAGCGCTTTTTGCTGCTGCCAGCCAGATCAGCGCGGTGGTTGCGGAGTGCTCAGAAGAGCAGGAGCGTGCGCTTGAGGCCTATGGCCGCAATCTCGGGGTGGCTTTCCAGCTCGTCGACGACGCGATCGACTACGACTCTGACGCCGCTGAAATGGGCAAGGATCAGGGCGACGACTTCCGCGAGGGCAAGATGACCCTGCCGGTGATCCTCGCTTATGCCCGTGGCAACGAGGAAGAGCGCAAGTTCTGGAAGGACGCGATCATCGGTCACCGGAGCTCGGACGATGACCTTGCCCATGCAATCCACCTGATCGGCAAGCACAACGCGGTCGAGGATACGCGCGAGCGTGCCCGCCACTTCGCGCACCGTGCGATCGACGCCATTTCGATCTTCCCCGATGGCAAGGCGCGCGCTGCGATGGCTGAAGCTGCGCAATTCGCGGTCGCACGCGGGCACTGATCAAGCTATCGGCCGGGGCAATGAGCTCCGACCTCCCGATCCACGCCGTCCTGCCGGAAATCCGCGCTACGCTAGCGGATGAGGGCGCAGGCGTGCTGATCGCGCCGCCGGGGGCGGGCAAGACAACTGCGGTTGCGCCCGACCTTCTGGCTGAGCCGTGGTGCAGCGGTCAGATCATCCTGACATCGCCGCGCAGGGTCGCCGCACGAGCCGCCGCAGAGCTGATGTCCGAGATGCTCGGCGAGGCACCGGGTGAGACGGTCGGGTACATGACCCGCCTCGACAGCAAGGTTTCGGCGCGTACGCGCATTCTCGTCGTCACCGAGGCGATCCTCGTGAACCGGCTAGTTGATGACCCGGAGTTACCTGGCGTCTCGGCCTTGCTGTTCGACGAGGCACATGAACGCTCTCTCGATGGCGACTTGGGGCTGGCACTGGCACTGGAGACGCGCGCCGTACTGCGCGAGGACCTGCGCGTTCTGGTCATGTCAGCCACCATCGATGGCGCCCGTTTCGCTCGTCTGCTGGGCGAGGGCGCGGTGGTCATCGAGAGCGAGGGTCGCAGCTTCCCGTTGGCCATCAAGTGGCTGGGCGGCGACGGCGCGCAAGCCATTGAAGACAGGATGGTGGCCGCCGTAATGACCGCGTGGCGCGAGGAGACCGGCGACATCCTCGCCTTTCTCCCCGGCGTACGCGAAATCGAGCGGGTGCGTGAACGGCTTGAGCCCCGTCTTGCCGACGTACCGATCCATGCGCTTCATGGCCAGGTGGAGCCCGCCGCCCAGCGAACCGCGATCCGCCGCGACGCACAGGGGCGCCGCCGCATTGTGCTCGCAACAGCCATTGCCGAGACATCGCTGACATTGGACGGCGTGAGCGTCGTGGTCGACAGCGGCCTTGCTCGGCTTGCCGAGTTCGACCGCGCGGCTGGGACTACACATCTTGTCACGCGGCGCGCCTCGCAGGCTTCTGCGGCACAGCGGGCAGGGCGCGCGGCGCGGCAAGGGCCGGGGGTTGCCTATCGCTTGTGGGAGGAGGCCGGTCACGCCGGCCGCCCCGAGTTCGCCCCTGCCGAGATCATGCAGGCAGACCTTACGCCCCTGCTACTGCGGCTTGCGAAGTGGGGAACGACTGATCCAGCGAGTCTGCCTTGGCTAGACGAGCCGCCCGAGGCCTCGATCGCAGCGGCACGCGGAGCGCTTGAGGCGCTTGGGGCACTTGATCCGGGCGGGCGGATCACAGCATTGGGAGACGCGATAGCTGCTCTGCCGATGGCACCCGATCAAGCTGCGGCGGTGATCCACGGCGCGCGGGTCGGAGTGGGCGAGGATGCGGCAAGGGTGGTGCTGCTGCTGCAGGAGCGCGGGCTCGGCGGGCGCGGGGAAGACTTGATGCAACGCCTCGCCCGCTGGCGCGGCGACCGCACGCCCCGCAGCGTCTCGGCGGCCCGGATTGCGCAAGGATGGGCACGGCTGGCGCAGAAGCTCTCCAATGTGATCACGAAGAGCCCCGCCGCGGATGCCGCAGAGGCTCTAGCACTTGCACGGCCCGACTTCGTTGCCCGCCGCCGCGACGCCTCCGGAGAGCATTGGCTGAGCGTTGGCGGACGCGGCTACATTCTCGACGCCGCCTCGCCGCTGGCCCGCGCGGAATGGATCGTGATTGGAGACGCACAGGGTCAAGCAAAGGGCGCGCGGATCACGGCAGGCTGTGAGATTGCGCCCGAGCGGGTCCCGACGCTGTTTGCCGAGGAGCTCGCAGAACGCGTCACAATCCGATGGAACAACGATAAAGCCCGCGTCGAGGCCCGGCGTGAGCGGCGGCTCGGCGCGATAGTCATGGCGAGTGTCCCCGAGCCGTCGCCCGACCCTGCGCTGCTTGTGGGCATCCTTGTGGACAAGGCGTTGGAGAAACTGGGAGAACTCCTCCCCGCAGGTTTCCTTGCACGCGCCCGCTTTGTGCAGATGGCACCACTTTCTCCAGAAGCACTGCAGGCCCGGGTTCAGGACTGGCTTGCCCCGCTGCTGACCGGTCGGCGCGATCTCGACCTGCCCTCGCACCGCTATGCAGAAGCGGCGCTGGCGCTTCTCGACTGGAACGAGCGCCAGGCGCTCGACCGTGCTGCGCCTACGCATTTCACTTCGCCGGCGGACACGCGCCATGCCATCGACTATGCGGGCGACGACGCGCCCAGCGTCGAGGTGCGGGTGCAGGCGCTGTTCGGGCTCGACACACAGCCGATGATTGGCACCACACCGTTGCTGCTTAAGCTTACGAGTCCCGGCGGAAAGCCGGTCCAGTCGACCCGCGACCTGCCCGGGTTCTGGCGGGGAAGCTGGCGCGATGTGGTGAAGGACATGAAGGGCCGCTATCCCAAGCACCGCTGGCCCGATCAGCCGTGGCTCGAAAAGCCGAGCCTCAAGACCAAAAACGCCTTCAACCGCAGCGATTCGTGATCTAAGGCCCAACTATGAGTGCACGTATCTACCAGAAGCCGAAGCACACCATGCAGTCCGGCAAGGCGCACACTGACGAGTGGGTGCTCGAGTTCGAGCAGTCCGAAGTGCGGTTCGCCGATCCGCTCATGGGCTGGACCGGAAGCGCCGACACCCAGTCGCAGGTCAAGCTGACCTTCCCCGACAAGGATGCGGCCAGGGCCTATGCGACCAAATACGGTATCTCCGCACGCGTTCTGGCCACACCGGCGAAGCGGTTGAAGCTTCAGGCCTACGCCGATAACTTCCGCTGAGTTGACCTTTCTGGCCGCTGACGCCATATGCCCACCCGGGAGTCGGGTGGACGTTTGCGTCCGCTCACCGAGTCAGGTCCGGAAGGAAGCAGCTCAGGTGGATTGCGGCGGGTCGCCCGGCTCCTTCTTCCCCATCTTCACTAACTTCGCCCACATCGCGCACCATGACAAATGGCGCCCGAGCGCCTAGCTTGGGCTCTATGAGCGATTCCGATCCCGAGCTGCCCGAGAACGACGACACCGGCCCGACGGCTGCGGAGTTGGAGGCGGCCGGTCAGAACGCCCTGTTCGGCGAGCCCGATCCTACACCGGCTCCCGCTCGCAAGCCCGCTCCGGCCCCTACTCCGGCCCCCGCGCCGGCGGCGAGCAACCAGCCCTACCGCGTGCTCGCGCGCAAGTACCGTCCACAGACCTTTTCTGAACTTATCGGACAAGAGGCGATGGTCCGCACGCTGGCCAACGCCATCGCCCGCGACCGGCTGGCCCATGCCTTCCTGATGACCGGCGTGCGCGGGGTCGGCAAGACCTCGACCGCGCGCCTCATCGCCAAGGCATTGAACTGCGTCGGGCCCGACGGCACGGGCGGCCCCACCATCGACCCCTGCGGCCAGTGCGAGGCCTGCACCGCCATCGCCGAGGGCCGCCATATCGACGTGATCGAGATGGACGCCGCCTCCAACACCGGCGTCGATGACGTGCGCGAGATCATCGAGCAGGTCCGCTACGCCGCGGTCACCGCGCGCTACAAGATCTACATCATCGACGAAGTCCACATGCTGTCGCGCAATGCTTTCAACGCCTTGCTCAAAACACTTGAGGAGCCGCCGCCGCACGTCAAATTCCTGTTCGCCACCACCGAGGTCGACAAGCTGCCGGTGACGGTGCTCAGCCGCACCCAGCGCTTCGACCTCCGCCGCATTCCCGCAGGCCTGCTCGCTGACCACTTCGCCAAGGTGTGCCGCCTCGAAGGGGTCGAGGCCGAAGCGGAAGCTCTCAGCATCATCGCCAACGCCGCCGAAGGCTCGGTGCGTGACGGGCTCTCGATCCTCGACCAGGCCATCGCCCATGCCGACCTCGACGGTGAGGGCAAAGTCGCTGCCGCACGCGTGCGCGACATGCTCGGGCTGGCCGACAAGAGCGCGCAGCGCCGCCTGCTCGGCCACCTGCTCGAAGGCGACGCGCCCGCGCTGCTCGCCGCGGTAGACGAACAATATGCCCTCGGCGTCGAGCCGATCGCTCTGATCCGCGCGCTGATGGACCTCACCCACCGCGTCACTCTCTCGCAAGTCGCAGGGGCCGAGCCCGACGCGCCCACCGAGGACGAGCGCGCCGCGCTCGCCAATTTCGCGTCGCGGCTGGGGGCAGGGGAGCTGCACCGCCTGTGGCAATTGCTGCTCAAGGGCCATGACGAGGTGCGCACCGGGCCCGACCCGCTGGTATCGCTCCAGATGGCCTTGCTGCGCATCCTCCACGCCGCGCAGATGCCCGATCCGGGCAAGCTGGCAAAACGCATCGAGGAACTGGCCGCGAGCGGTTTCACCGCCGCACCGGCTGGCCCCAATGGCCAAGCCACTCCTACAGCTGCCCCCGCGCCGACCGCTGCCACCCCTGCGCAAAGCTGGGCCGCGCTGGTTGATCAGGTCGACGCCTCGGGCCAGCTGCGCGTCGCCCAGATCATGCGCGACCGGATACGGGTGATTGCCATCGACGCCGAACGCATCGTCTACGAGCCCGCCGACAAATTCCCCGATGACCCTGCGCCCGACATCCGCGAGGCGCTGTTCAAGGTGACCGGCAAGCGCTGGATGATCGAGCGTGGCACCGGAGCCGCGCAGCCAAGCTTGCGCGAAGCCGCCGAGGCCGAAGCCGCCGCCGAGGATGCGCGCATCCGCTCCGACCCGCTGGTCAAGGCTGCCTTCGAGGCCTTTCCCGATGCCGAGCTGATCGGCACGGCCCAGCAAGCGGCCCCCCAGCCTGCCGCCGCAGCTGGCGGCGCCAGCCCTCCGTGGCATTGAGCCCCCCGCCCCCGAAGACGTGATGGAGTACCCCCTATGAAGTCGATGGAAGAGATGATGGCCGCGGCCCAGCAGGCCGCCGAAACCATCCAGAAGCAGATGAACGAGATGCAGGTGAAGCTCGATTCGATCGAGGTCGAAGGTTCGGCAGGCGGCGGCCTCGTAAAGGTCCGCGCCAGCGCCAAGGGCCGCATCCTCGGCGTCGCGATCGACGACAGCCTGATGAACGCCGACGACAAGCAGATCCTCGAAGACCTCGTCGCCGCCGCCTTCAACGACGCCCGCGACCGTGCCGACCGCGTCTCGGAAAAGGAGATGCAGGCGATGCAGTCCTCGATGGGCCTGCCGCCGGGGTTCAATTTGCCCGGGTTGGGGTGAGTTAGTGTACGGCAGAGGCGCAACCCTTGTAGCCGCAGTGCTGCTTTCGGCTGCCGCAGCGGCGTCGAGCAGTTCCGCGCAAGATAGCCCGGGCGAAGCGCCGCCGCCTGGTGCCGTTATGGAAAGCGTCCGTCAGACTGCAATGGGACCCGTCTGCTGGGCCGCCATCATCGAATCGATCCGCCAGATCGGCCAACGCTGCTTTCCGGGCGAGAACAAGGAGACGGCGGCCGCGCTCGATAGAACCAGCGAAGCGATGGGCGCAATGTTTCTGGACCGAGGTTGGACTCCGCAACAGCTCGAGAGCTTTCGGCGCCAGATGGGAGAGGCGGATACGCCGACTTCCGACCTTTGTGCCAGCAAGGATGCCCTTGCCATGTACAAAGCCTTCGCGAGCGCAAGCCGCGAGGAACTTGACCGGACGACTGAGGAAATGATCTCTCGACCGGGACCGCCGCAGTGGGGCACCTGCCTTTAGGGGTCCCTACTTCTTCAGCCATTTGCCGTCTCAGGAAAAAAGCCAAGCCCCGTGTCGAGCACGGGGCGACGGAGATCTTGCTTCGGCGGCGAGCTGCCACGTCACTTTCATCGTCACCCCAGCGCAAGCTGGGGCCTAGGGCTGCAAAGTGCACCGCTTGCCGCCCTAGGCCCCAGCTTGCGCTGGGATGACGGGTGGTGTCAGGTCTTGGCATTCCGCCGAACGTGTGAAAGTGGCCGATATTGGGTGGATAGCTGACGCTATACGCCAAGCCATTCCAGACCGCCGGGCAGCTCTTCGGCTGCATAATCGACCTGAAGCACTCGCCTGCTCGCCGGGATCGCTGCCTTGTCTGACGCATGAAGGATCGGCGTTGCATAGAGCCAGATGTCTCCAGCCTCGGCGACACACGCCGCAGTGCCACGAAGCGCGACGACCTTTTCGATATCATCAACCGTGACGCGTCCATCCAAGTGGGAGCCGGGCGAGATGAGAAGCGGTGCATTGGTCGTCGGAACGTCATCGAGGTGCGCACGTAAAGTGACCATTCGCGTTAAAACATCGAATGGCGGAGCGACATGGATTAAGCCGCTTTTGACGGTCCAAGGGCCAAAACCCGGGACCTCGCATCTTTCCCGCACGCAGATTGTGCGGTCTTGATGCCAAGCGAGCGACCAGTTCGCTTCCGGTGACTTGTTGAAAAGGACTGCTCTGACCGGCTTGGCAGATGCACCAAGGATCGAAGCGGCAACGACCCCGACACAACCATCATGCGCAAGCGCCGGGCGGAGGGCCTCGATGCCATGAAGCCGCAGACCAGCCTCGCCCTGCCGGAGCGTCGACAATGCGGCCTCGATTGTCTGGAGGCACGGCTTCAACGCGCCTTTGAAAAGCTGCGCGCCATACGATGCAAAGTCAGTAGCCGCATCTTCGGTCATGGGCTGCTGGCTTAAGCAACGGACCCTAACTCCGCAACGGCGGCTATGGGGTCGGTTGCCGAATTTCCGCTTTTGGCGAAAATCCCGCCCAAGCTGCCGGTCCTCTATCGGGAATGCGCACCATCACCGGGAAAGGCTCAATTTGGATGGGAAGCTGCCATTCGGACCTGATCCGGTTCTTCGCGGGAACGGGGCCGGTGCCCGCAATCTGGAGCCAAATGCTCCCAAGATATTTCCTTTGACGAAAGTCGCTTTGGCGCGCCTATTCGGCGCGGGGGGCTGCATCCTTGCGGGCTCGGCAAGGAGTGCCAATGAGCGATTGCGTCGCTGTATCTGACCACGGGGAGTGGCTGGGCCATCCCAAGGGACTCTACACGCTGGTCGGCACTGAGGTTTGGGAGCGCTTCTCGTTCCTCGGGATGCAGGCGCTCCTGATGCTTTACATGACCAAGTACCTGCTGATCGATGGTCGGGCGGAGAAGGTGCTGGGGCTGAATGCATTCCGCGCCGGGGTGGAAAGCGTGTTCGGTCCGCTGACCGACCTTGCGTTCGCCGCGCAAACCTACGGCCTCTACTCGGCGGCTTTATACCTCACGCCGGTGGCGGGCGCGTGGCTGGGCGACCGCGTGCTGGGACAGAGCCGGTCGGTGTTCATCGGTTGCATCGTCATGGCGCTGGGCCACGGGGCGATGGCGATCGAGAGCATGTTCCTCGTCGCGCTGACGATGCTGATCCTCGGGGCGGGGCTTCTGATCGGCAACCTCACAGCCAAGATCGGATCGCTCTATTCGCTCACGGACGAGCGGCGCACGCGGGCTTTCGGCATCTACCTGATCGCGATCAACATCGGCGCGCTGATCGCTCCGCTGGTCATCGGCACGCTGGGCGAGGAGGTCGACTGGCATCTCGGCTTTGGCGCGGCGGGGGTCGGCATGGTGATCGGGTCCTTGGTGTTCCTGTTCGGTCGCCGCTACCTGCCGCCCGACGACGTTGCGCTGCGCCGCGCGCGCGCGCTGCCGGTGCCTCGCTTGCCACTGACGGGCAGCGAGTGGCGGCGCATCGGGGTCCTCATGCTGCTGCTGTTTGCCCCCTATATGCTCTACGGCGCAGCGTCGTTCGTGTCCTACAGCACGATGTACATCTGGGCCGATACCCACGTCGACCGGATGATGTTCGGGTTCGAGGTGCCGGTCACCTGGATCGGGATTTTCGACGGCGTGGCGACGATCGCGGGTGTGTGGCTCGGCAATCGCTTCTCGATCTGGCTTGCCAAGCGACGCGGCCGTGACTGGGGCGATATGGCCAAGTTCGGCATCGGCATGACGGGGGTCGCGCTGGCGTGGGTGTTCATTGCGCTGACCGGCGCGGCCGTCATGACCCCAGTCGTGTTCTGGCTGTTGTTCTACATCATCCAGGACTGGAGTTACGCCGCCTTCATCGAGCCGCAGGTGAACGCTGTGGTGAGCCGGGATTCGCCGCAGTCGGTGGTCGCGATCATGATGTCGATGATCAAGATGTCGTCGGCGGTGTCCTACATCGCAGCCGGGTGGCTCGGCAGGTTCTATGAACCGCTCGGCGCGCAGAAGTTCTTCCTGCTGATCGCCGCGGTGGCCGGAGTGTCGGCGGTGATGATGATTGTGCCGTTCCGGTGGTGGGTGCGGCGGTTGGGACCGGCCGAAGCCATCATGGAGAGCTGAGCGGGCTGCTCTATACGACCAGCCACTCCGCCGTTATCACCCCCCGATGCCCCTCCGGCGCCAGCGCGGCGCGCAGGGCTTCGAGCATCGGCGGCAGGCTCTCGGTGAAGGCGTAGGGCGGGTTGACGATGAACAGGCCCGCGCCGTTGTAGATGCCGGGCTGGTCGGCGTCATAGAGCCAGTGTTCGACGTTCAGGAACTTCGGGATGCCGAGCTTGCGCAGCTTGTCTTTCCACACGGCATGGTTGGGCCGTTCCTTCAGCGGATACCAGATCACCGTCACGCCGTGCGACCACTTGCGGTGCGCGGCGGCGAGGGTGGCGGTGATGCGGGCGCGTTCGTCGGTCTGCTCGTAGGGCGGATCGACCACTACCAGCCCGCGCGGGGTGCGGGTCGGCAGCATCGCCAGCCACAGCTCGTAGGCGTCGCGCTCGTGCACGGCGGCGGGTGTGCCGCGCATCGCACCGCGCAGGGCATAGGCGTCCTCGGGGTGTTTCTCGTTGAGGATCAGGGCGTCCTGCGGGCGCAGGAACTGCGCCAGAATGCGCGGGCTTCCGGGGTAGAGGCGCGGTTCCGGCGCCTCGTTCACGGCACGGACGGCGGCGCGGTAGTCGTCCAGCAGGGGGTTGGTGTCGGCAAAGGCGCGCAGCACGCCCCCGGCGGCCTCGCCTGTGCGCCCCGCCTCATCGCTGTGAAGGTCGTAGAGCCCGCAGCCGGCATGGGTGTCGATCAGGGTCATCGCGCTGTCTTTGCGCTGCAACGCCCGCACAAGCGCGATCAGCAGGCTGTGCTTGACGACATCGGCGCTGTTGCCCGCGTGGAAGGAGTGGCGATAATTCATGGCGCGAGGCCTCTAGCCCGCGTTGGCGATCGTCGCCAGAGGCGAAGCTGTCTCTAGACGACCCTGCGCCCGAACCCGCCCGCCGCGCGGACCGGTGCGGGGGGCGAGGGCAGGTGGGCTTCCTGCGCTTCCCCCGGCTCTTCCTCCATCGCCTTGCGCCGCTCCATGTAGCGCGCGAAAGCTTCATCGGCATCGAAGTCCGATACGGGTGCGGCCACGTCGAATGACTTTACGCCAGACGGCTTGGCGGCACCTGCGTCCTTGCCTTTCCCGCCCCAAAGCCCCCGCCATATGTCGCCCAGCGCGCTGCGGAAGGCGCGGAAAAAGCAGAATTGTCCGGCGGCCAGAAGGACAGCGCTCGGCAGGTAATAGGGCACGGTCTGGGCGAGGTCAGCGGCACTCGGCGTATCGGGGCCGTGGAGCAGATAGGCTCCGCCGTTGAAGGCGAGGCCCAAGACGATCCAGGTTGTGGTGCGCATCACTGGTTCTCCGCTTGCGACGGAGTGTCTAAACCATCCGGCTTAACAGGCCGTATCTTGATCCACAGCTTCTCCGGCAAAAGCCATTGCGGGCGCCTGTGAGCCTACCCATATTCCCCTCAAAGGCGTTCCCCATGAACGCTGCGGACACAGCAAATGACCCAGACTTTCCCCCTTCTGCCCCTTCGCGACATCGTCGTCTTCCCCGGCATGGTCGTTCCCCTGTTCGTGGGCCGCGACAAGTCGGTGGCGGCGCTCGAGGCGGCGATGGAAGCCTCCAAGGACATCGTCCTCCTCGCCCAGCTCGACCCGGCTTGCGACGATCCCGAGGGCGATGACCTCTATGATGTCGGCGTGATCGCGCAGGTGTTGCAGCTGCTGAAGCTGCCGGACGGCACAGTGCGCGTGCTGGTCGAAGGCACGACCCGCGTGCAGCTCTCGGCGCTCGAGGATGTCGGCACGCACTTGCTCGCCGAGGTCGAAGTGACCGAGCCCGAGACCGTCGCCGGCAGCGAGGTCACCGCGCTGATGCGGCAGGTGACCGAGCAGTTCGGCGAATATGTGAAGCTCAACAAGAAGATGGGCGAGGACGCGGGCGTCGATCTCACCGATGTCGACGATGCGGGCCAGCTGGCCGACACCATCGCCGCCGCGATCAGCGCCAAGGTCTCCGACAAGCAGGCATTGCTGACCGAGAGCAATCCGCTGAAGCGGCTGGAACTCGTCATGGCCTTCATGGAAGGCGAGCTGTCGGTGCTGCAGGTCGAACGCCGCATCCGCGGGCGCGTGAAGCGCCAGATGGAGAAGACCCAGCGCGAATATTATCTCAACGAGCAGTTGAAGGCGATCCAGAGCGAGCTTGGCGGCGGCGATGACGGCGAGGGCAACGAAATCGCCGAACTCACCGAGAAGATCGAGAAGACCAAGCTTTCCAAGGAAGCCAAGGCCAAGGCGCTCGCCGAGTTGAAGAAGCTGCGCGGGATGCAGCCGATGAGCGCCGAGGCGACGGTGATCCGCAACTATCTCGATGTGCTGCTCGGCCTGCCGTGGGGCAAGAAGTCGAAGCTGAAGAAGGACATCGGCAAGGCGCAGGCCGTGCTCGATGCCGATCACTACGCGCTGGAGAAGGTCAAGGACCGCATCGTCGAATACCTCGCGGTGCAGGCGCGCACCAACAAGCTCAAGGGCCCGATTCTGTGCCTCGTCGGCCCTCCCGGCGTGGGCAAGACCAGCCTCGGCAAGTCGATCGCCAAGGCGACGGGCCGCGAATTCGTGCGCCAGTCGCTCGGCGGCGTGCGCGACGAGGCAGAAATCCGCGGCCACCGTCGTACTTACATCGGCTCGATGCCGGGCAAGATCGTCGCCAACCTCAAGAAGGCGGGCACGAGCAACCCGCTGTTCCTGCTCGACGAGATCGACAAGCTGGGCCAGGACTTCCGTGGCGATCCGGCATCCGCGCTGCTGGAAGTGCTCGACCCCGAGCAGAACGCGAAGTTCCAGGACCACTATCTCGAGCTCGACCTCGATCTGAGCGACATCATGTTCGTGTGCACCGCGAACAGCCTGAATCTGCCGCAGCCGCTGCTCGACCGGATGGAGATCATTCGCCTCGAAGGCTACACCGAGGACGAGAAGGTCGAGATCGCCCAGCGGCACCTCGTCGAAAAGCAGATCGAGGCGCACGGGTTGAAGAAGGGCGAGTTCGCGCTCGAGGAAGAGGCTCTGCGCGACCTGATCCGCTACTACACCCGCGAGGCCGGGGTGCGGACGCTGGAGCGCGAAATCGCCAAGCTTTGCCGTAAGGCGCTGCGGCAGATCCTCGAGAAGAAGACCACCAGCGTGACGGTCACGCCCGAAAACCTCGGCGACTTCTCCGGTGTGCGCAAGTTCAAGCACGGCGTCTCGGAGGAAGAAGCGCAGGTCGGCGCGGTCACGGGTCTGGCCTGGACGTCGGTGGGCGGCGAGCTCCTCACCATCGAAAGCGTCACCACACCCGGCAAGGGCGAGGTCAAGACCACCGGCAAGCTCGGTCAGGTGATGAACGAAAGCGTCGCGGCGGCCTTCAGCTTCGTGAAGGCACGCGCGCCCGCCTACGGGATCAAGCCGAGCCTCATCAATCGCAAGAACATCCACATCCACCTTCCCGAGGGTGCGGTGCCCAAGGACGGGCCGAGCGCCGGCATCGGGATGGTCACTTCGATCGTCTCGACCCTCACCGGCATCCCGGTACGTCCTGACGTGGCGATGACCGGCGAGGTTACGCTGCGCGGCCGGGTGCTGCCCATCGGCGGGCTCAAGGAGAAGCTGCTCGCGGCGCTGCGGGGCGGGATCAAGGTGGTCCTCATCCCCGAGGAGAACGTCAAGGACCTCGCCGAAATCCCGGCTAACGCCAAGGCGGGCCTGGAGATCGTGCCCGTCAGCCATGTCGACGAGGTGCTTGCCCGTGCGCTCACCGAACCGCTGGCGGCAATCGAGTGGACCGAGGCCGACGACCTCGCCAGTCAGCCGGGTAGCACCGCAGCGGCGACGAATGTTGGTGGCACAGAGGTGCCGACCGCGCATTGAGCCGCTAACGTGGCGCGACTTGCCGCGATTCGCGGCAGGGTCGCGCGTGCTTCGCGAAGTCGGACATGAGGCAATTACAGTCACCTAACTCCGGTTAGGAGCCTTCGCTTCACTGGGTTTTTGCCCAAGGCTGGGACATTGGCTGATTGCCTTTGACAGCCTCGGGAAAAAGGTCTCAATTCCCCGACTTTCGACATGGGCGATTCCACCAATTCAAAGATTTCCTGAAGCTAGGGGGTTCCGATATGAACAAGAACGACCTGATCAGCGCCGTTGCTGACGCAAGCGGTCTTTCCAAGAATGATTCCGCAAATGCCGTAGAGAGCGTGTTCGATGCCATCACCAAAGCACTGTCCGGGGGGGACGAAGTGCGCCTGGTGGGGTTCGGCACCTTCTCGGTAGCCAAGCGCAAGGCCTCCACGGGCCGCAATCCGCGCACTGGCGAACCGATGAAGATCAAGGCCTCCAATCAGCCCAAGTTCAAGGCGGGCAAGGGGCTGAAGGACGCGGTCAACTGATCGCGGGCTGATCAACGACAGGGGAATGAGAAACCCCGCCAGCGGCGTCGCTGGCGGGTTTTCTTTTTGCTGTTGCTGGGCGCGGATCAGCGCGTGGTGGCGATCAGTGCGGTCGGGGCCTGCGTGGTGCGCGGGCTGATTTTCCACGAAAGGCTCTCGCCCGCGGTGCCTGCCGCAGGGCCTTCGTCGGTGTTGTTGGCGAGGATGCGCATGCCCGGCGCTGCGCGCACGGTGAAGGTGCCGTCGATCTGCGGGATGCCCTTGAAGGCCTCGGCATCTTCGGGCTTGCCGTTCTCGCTTGCGCCCAGCGCGGCGAGTCCGGCGAGCGAGCCCATGCCCATCATCGCGCCCATGCCGGTGGGATCGTTGCTCTGCACGGCAAAGCCCGGCGCGTTGATGCGCACCTGGCCGCCCTTGCGCTGGAAGACCTGGACGAAGGGATTGACCGCCGGAAAACCCTCGATCATCGGGAACATGAAGTCGGAACCCATCGTGCCGCTGGCGCGGTAGCTGACGTCGAACAGGCCGTCGCCCTTGCTGACGACGCGCTCCCAGCCCTTCTGGCGGCTCAGCAGTTTGACCAGTTCGTCGGCGGCCTTGGGGTCGCTGGGGTCGATGCCGCCCATGATCGCGGCCATCTGCTTGGCTTCCTGCTCCTTTTTGGCGTTGCGATCGGCCGCACCGGCGTCCCAGTCAGCGCGCTGCTGGGCGAGCTCGTCCTCGGTGCAGTCGCGCTCCTCGAAGGTCTCGTCGTCGTTGCAGGTCGAAGGCGTGAAGGTGTCCTCACCCGCTGCGCCCATCTGGGCGAGCTTGGAGAGGCCGAGGAAGAAGATCTCGCCATCATAGCTGAAGGTGAAGCTGTCCGGCCCGGTGATCGCGAGCTCGGAGGTGAACTTGCCCGGCGTCATGAAGCAGCCTGTCAGTGTCAGCGCGCAGGCGCCCAGCACCGCGACAGCGCGCAGGCGAATGGTCGAAATCATCGTCATGGAAACACCCCCTTGGTTCCCTGCTTCTAGCCGCGTGTCGCGGCCGCATAAAGCGCAATCGCAGCGGCGTTGGAGACATTGAGGCTCTCGATCGCCGACGTGATCGGCAGCTTGGCGAGCACGTCGCAGTGGTTGGCGATGTTCGGGCGCAGGCCCTCGCCCTCGGCGCCCAGCACCAGCGCGATGGCTCCGGTGGGCATGACGTCGGCGAGCACGGGCTCGGCCTCTCCGGCGAGCCCGATGCGCCAGTAGCCTGCCTCGGCCAGCTCCTCCAGCGCGCGGGCGAGGTTGACGACCCGCACCCACGGCATCGTCTCGAGCGCGCCCGAGGCGGCCTTGGCGAGCACGCCGCCCTCGGGCGGGGCGTGGCGGTCCTGCGTCACGATCGCCGCTGCGCCGAAGGCCGCTGCCGAGCGCATGATCGCGCCGACGTTGTGCGGATCGGTGACCTGGTCGAGCACCACGATCGGCTGGCCCGGTTCGCCAAGGGCCACCTCATCGAGGAACACGTCCTCCAGCGGCGCGCATTCGAGCACAAGTCCCTGATGCGGAGCGTCTTTTGCCACCAGCCGCGCGAGATCGGCGGCCTGCGCGCGTTCGATCGGGAAGCCTTCGGGCAGGTCGCCGTCGAGGCTATCGAGACCCTCGGGTGTGGCCCACAGCTTGCGGTGTGACCGCTCGGGGTTCTTGAGCGCCGCCTCGACCGCGTGTCGGCCCCACAGGCGCACCGCGCCGCTCGACGCCCGGCCCGAGCCGCGTCCGCCCTTCATGCGACCGGCTCGGCCGCGCAACGCCCGCTTCTTTTCACCACTGTTCATGTTGTTTCCCGCGTGAGGCTTTCCAAACGCGCCCCCTGCCAGCAGGGCCATTGACAGGCAAGCAGTGCTTCGCCAAAGGGGCGCCTCTCGGCATCGGGGCCCTTCGCGGCACCGTGCTTTTTCAGAGCATTTCATGCTCTCGGAACGCCCCCCTGCACGGCAGGGGACTGTGTGGACAGGTGGCCGAGTGGTTAAAGGCAGCAGACTGTAAATCTGCCCGTGCAAGCGTACGCTGGTTCGAATCCAGCCCTGTCCACCAACCCCCTTTCTTCCGGCATACCCCAAAATCCATAGAAATCCTTGGTTTTCTGCGGTATATTGCCACTCGCCATCCACACAAATCCGTCGCGATCCATGCCCATCCGACGACCAGTGTGGGGGTAATGTGGGGGTAGATGCCTATACCCCCACACTGTGGTTCCTCGCCGCGATGCGGAAAAGTGTGGGGGAGAAAACGATGGGAAAACTCTCGGCGGTAGCGGTCAGAACGGCCCTCGCGAATCCCGGCACCTATCAGGATGGTGACGGCTTGTTCCTCAAGGTGGACAAGAGAGGCGGTGCCTACTGGAACCTTCGCGTCCAGCAGGACGGCAAGCGACGGGACATCGGGATCGGCAGCGCAAAGCTCGTGACGCTGGCGGCGGCGCGCGAGAAGGCCAACGAACTGCGCATGGCCGTGAAGGTCGAAAAGCGCGATGTGCTTGCCGAAAGGAAGGACGAGGCCGCGGCCAAGGTGACTTTCGGGGAAGCGGCCCTCCTGTACCACGCGGAAAACGCGGCAGGCTGGAAAAGCGAGGTCTACACCCGCCAGTGGCTCGCGAGCCTCCAGAACTACGTCTTCCCCAAGCTGGGGAACAAGCCGACCGGAAGCGTGACGACTGCGGATATCATCGCGGTCCTCACGCCCATTTGGCAGGAGATCCCCGACACCGCGCGCCAGGTGCGCAACCGGATCTGCGCGGTGCTCGATTTCGCGCATGCCAGGGGCTGGCGCTCGACCGAGGCACCGTCGGGCAACAACAGCCTGAAGGCGGGCAGGGGCCTTCCGAGACAGATCAAGCAGACGCAGAACCGCAAGGCGATGCCATATGTCGCAATCCCCTCGTTCCTGATCGCGCTGCGGCGCAAGCCGTCCTTCGGACGACTGGCGCTCGATCTGCTGATCCTGACCGGCACGCGATCGCAGGAAGTCCGCCTTGCGCGGTGGTGCGAATTCGATCTGGAGGAACGCATCTGGTCGATCCCTGCCGAACACATGAAGCGCAGCAGGGCGCATGACGTCCCGCTGTCCGATGCAGCGCTGGCGGTGCTGAAGAAAGCCGATGCGCTGCGCATCGAGGGCACGGACGTGGTCTTCCCCGGCACGGCCGGCAATCCCATGTCAGACATGACGCTGCTCAAGGTGCTGCGCGACATGCAGGAGCCCTTCCACGTCCACGGCTTCCGATCGGCCTTCACGGACTGGGCGGCAAACGAAGGATATCCGAACGCGGTGGTCGAGGCGGCGCTCGCTCACAAGACGCCCGACGCAGTGCAGGCTGCCTATCGCCGCACGACCTATCTCGGCACCAAGGAAAAGCCCGGCATGCGTGTCAGGCTGATGGATGCTTGGGGTGCCTACTGCTCTGGTATGCCCACTAAGCCGCCAGCGCCTCACGCCGAGGAATAGCCGGGGCCACGCCGCGCAACCCACCATCACGGCAGGCAGGCATGGCTCTGCCATGACGGCCTGCCTTCCGGCGAGGATGGGAGGGGGAGGGAAAACCCCAATCGATGCCCTGGCGCGGGCCAGCGGGCGAAGCCCGCCACACGGGGGCGTCTATTGGGGTTTGGGAACGAGAGGGCAAAGCCCTTGGCGTTCCCCCCAAAGGATCGCAGCAGCGATCCGCTCAAACACGGCGCCCTTGCACGGCGCGAAGCCGCCGGACGCCCTGCGCGCGGGCCAAGTGGGCCAGCGGGCGTCCGGCAATGAGAGAGGCAAGTGCGCCTGCGGGTCAGCAACAAAAACCCCGCGCCCGCAGGAGCGCGCAGCGCGGAACCGAGCGCGTCCTCCGGGAACTCCCGCTCCGCTTGCCCCGCTCCTGATCGTCACCCGGATGGGCTGGGACTGCAGGCCCGGTCCGCGACAGCGGATAGAGCAGGTTGCCCGAAGGGCAGCGCCTAAATCACCTCACCGACTGCGCGATAAGATGATCCGTCGTCTTGTCAGACTACGAGCTTGCCAGCAGGAATCAGAGGCCCATCGCAGATGCACTTGAGAAGGTCCGCCTGCTTCGGCTCCAACTCGACCAGCAGCGCCAGAACGTTGAGCACGTTGTTCAGCTCGCTTGTGTATTCGGGCAGCCACCGATCGGGCCGGATATCGCCGAGCGGAGAGGGTGGACGCTTGTCGCCGATCAGCGGGCGTTCGCGGTTCTTGCGCCGATAGCTGAACCATTGGCGCAGCACCTGCTTGCCCGACACTTCATAGGCCCAGACGGCGGGTGAAATATTTTCGATGAAGCCCGTACCGACGAGCAGGCGGCGCTTGGCGGCATCGTATTCGAGCGTGTCGGGGAAGCCATCGGGCGTTGACGAGATTGCGCCATCCTTGAGCAGCGTCGGACCGCCTTGCGCTACGCGCGGGGGACGGGGCGGGTCTTCGGTGGCGAAGCGTTCGCCGAAGGTGTGCAGCCGGATCACTTCGCGGCCCAGCTTTGCGGCTTCGGCGAAAAGGGCCGCATCGGCGGTTAGCGGCACGCGTAGACCGGGGCGGACGAGGTCCTTTGCAAAGTTGGCAGTGTAGGCTGGGTGCGCAATCAGCGCTGCAACATAGGCAAAAACATCGACCGGATCGACAGTCGCACCGAATGCTTTTGCGAGCCGCGCCACGACGATGGTTGAGACATTCGATTCGGTCGCAGCAGCGTTTTTCCAGAGCGCGAAGACGCGGCCGCCCCGTCCAGCGTAGTGATGGAGATCAGGGATCGCAGCAACAGCCGACAAACCCGGTCCATTCTTTGGTGTGCGATCCATCGGAGCTGTCAGAAAGATCTGCTTGTCGCTGTAATTGTCCCACAGCCCCGGATTTGGCTGATTGATGACGCGTGCATCCGGCAGAATATACTGCCGGTCGAACGACCGGAACCCGTATCGCACCGGGGCTTCGCCCGCGAGAGCGCGACGCGCCAAAAGCCGGAGCTTCTCGTTGTCATGGTTGATCTGTTTCGGCGCATCTTCAACGGCGGTGAGCGCCACTCGCTGAGGCCACCAGAGCGCCTTTCCGGACTTTCCAACGTGTCGGTCACCAGGTTTGCCATCGCGCATGTGGGGCTGGAAAAGCATGGCGCGCTTCTCCGCATTGGACTCGTCAGTGAGCCGCTTCCAGCGTTGCCTTAGCGACACCTCATCCGGCGCGATTATCCATGTGCGCCCTGGCATCACGCCGGAACCGCAATCACCAATGACGGCGTCGAGCGGAGCGAATGCACCCCAGCCATCGCGCAGTTCTGGGAGGAAAGGCGCCCGGGCATCGGAGGGACAATCGCTCCACCCGCTGCCCGCCAGCGTGACGGTTCTTAGCTCCTCAAATTTCTGGTCGCGGCGACCCTTGGCAAGTGCGCGGTAACGCACCCGCGCTGCGTCTTTGCCGGGGTCACGAGAGCGGCTTGCGAGCACGATGCAGACCGGGTGCTGCACGCCCTGAAATATGCGCGTCGGCACCTCAGGCTGATGGCCTTCGGGCGTGCAATCGATCACCCAGATATCGTCACACTGGCTGCGCAGATCGGCGCGCATTTTCTGAAACCCATCCCCGTTCAAAAAGCCCGCTACGGTGATGTAGCAGACCATCCCGGAAAGCTCTTCTTGAGCAGGTGGATCACTTTCGCGCTCACCTGCGCCCTGTTCGAAAACCTTCCACGCCGCCCAGCGCCAGAAATAGATATAGAGATTGCGCAGATGCTTCGCGTGCGCGCCCACTTTCCATTCCTTGGGTGGCTGCCAGGAATTGAGCGGAATGTCCTCCCGCTTCTGTTTGGCGGGGCTGCCGTTCTCGATCCACGCGCCCTTGCCCTTGGCCTTCTCCTTGTAGGGCGGGTTGCCGATGACGACGGTGATCGGTTCGCTGCGCTTGACTTTGTTCGCCTCGGTCCGCGATTTGGATATCTCACGGTAGATGCCCTGACCGGTTTCGAGATCGGCAAAGGGATCGCCAAGCGTATCGGTCACGAACAGGCGCGGGGTGGCGTCGGCGCCGATCTCCAGCATTTCAGCCAGCAGCCTGAGCTGCGCCACTGCAAAGGCCCCGAATTGCAGCTCGAAGCCGACCAAACGGTCGGCAATTTCGTTCATCGATGCGGCGACATTGCCCTCGCCATCGCGCGCAGCGATCGTGGCTTTAATCCGCTCAATCAGGCCCAGCAGGAAGGTGCCCGATCCAGTCGCGGGATCGACGATATGCACGTCCTTGCCGGCCAGCCCGTCGGCGATGCCGAAGCGCGGGCTTTTCAGCGCCTCGTCGCACAGGCGGACCATGGTGCGCACGACCTCGGGCGGGGTGTAGTAGCTGCCCGTCAGCTTGCGCAGCTTGTTGTCGTAGACCTCAAGAAAATTCTCGTAGAAATAGAGCCAGGCCTCGGGATCGCCCTTGGACACCTTCGCCCACGAAACCTCGTCCAGAACGCGGGTCAGCGTATCGAGCGCGGGGCCGAGGTTGAGATCCTGTTCGGTCAGCAGCCGCAGCGCCGTGCCGATCAGGGTGTTGGCTTTGCCGAGTTCACGTGCGACATGATCCAGCCCGCCAGTCAGCGCCATGTCTTTCGACTTCGCCATGAGTAGGCCGAAAGTGACCGCCTGTGCATACCCGTCGGCAAACTTGGCATCGTCGGCATCGGGGAAGAGCAGCGCCTTCCAGTCGTCCTTGAGGTCGGTCAGCCTCGCGTTCTTCTCGGACGCTTCAAGCTGTTCCAGCACCTCATCACGCAGGAACCGGCAAAGCCGCGCGGAGACGCGGGCCAGCTCGGTCGCGCTTTTGGGGGCTATGGGTTTCCAGGTGATGAAATCACTGAGTAGCGGCAGAAAGGTCTGCGGAGCAGCGAGCTTCGCGCCCGCTTGTTCGATGCCGCCTTCGAGATGGACGATCTGCCCGACGAGCGCACCATCGCGCCACAGCGAGAAGCTGTCGCCGTCGGTGTAGAGCAGGTTGGGCAGCGCCTTGAGCTTGTCCCATTGCTCCTTGTCGTGGCCGGTCTTCCACTTGCGCGGATCGGCACCCTTGCCGGGTGCCTTGACCTCGATGAAGCCCACGAGAGCGTTCTTGACCTTGACCGCATAATCGGGCCGGGTGCGCATCTCGGCGAGCGCCGTTTCGCCGGTCAATACAAGGTTCTGCACCGCCGGGTGCAGAATAGCGGCAACCTGCGCGAAGAGAGTTTCGAGAGGCGCGCGGAGCTGATCCTCCGGCTGGCCATCGCCGCCGGACAGCTTGGCCTTAGCGGAAGCCCCGAACTCTCCCACAGCCTTTTCAATGGTGCTCGCTTGCGTCACCGCGTCCCTCCTGTGCATATTATGTTGCACAATGCGGATGATGCCTGCAACGGCTGTGGACGAGTAAATGGCGGAAGAATCTGGCGATCTTTTTGGCGGCGCGGCGCAACTCGGGTTTGACCTCGGTGACCCGGCACCTGCTGCGCCCTATGAGCCGAATCGCGACGAGATCCGGCGCGAATTGATCGAGGTGTTAGCCGAAGCTCGGAATGCCCGTGACGCATGTCCATGGGACGAGCGGATGCTCAAGTACCACAAGGTTGTGTTTCCGCAGATGGCGAACTGGCTTCCCGAGGAAGAGCGAGACCAGCTGCGTTTTGAATTCGCCCAGGAAGTCGAACGGATCGAACTTCTCCTGGCGGCATGAGCAGATGAGGGTCGACTTTCGACCGGTGAATCGTGAGGCGCCTCTGAGAAGGCTAGGGCATTGTCTGAGCGTCGCCATTGCGGGACACTTCAAACTTGCCCGAGCCCGCCTGCCGGACTTTCTTCCCGTAGCCACCGAGGCCGTCATACCCACCGAGCTATGTTCCAAATGCTCGGATAGGTCGATCGGACGCGCGTCATGAGCTCCACGACCATCATCGGCATTCCGACGGACGAAAAGGTTTTCGAGCGAAATTGCGTGCCGCTTTTCGCTGGCTTGCTGAACGATCCGAACGTCAAGCTGGTCGGTAGTCGGGGTAAGAAACAGTTCGGGCTCGACCTGATCGGCAGGCGTCATCGTGATCCGACGCAGCCCGTTGGCATTCAGTGCAAGCTGATAACGAAGGGCGGCAAGCTGAAAGAGTCCGTCATCCGCGAAGAAGTTGCTGACGCACTCGCGATCAAGCCTCCGCTCACTGAATACTACATTGTCACAACTGCATCTGACGAAACCAGTCACGACCTGCTTGCGATCGAGCTCGCGCAGGAGCAGGCGAAGCTTGGACGGACGATCGATATCCAAGTCTGGGGTTGGGACACGCTTCAGGAAAAGATTCGAGCAGACCCACGCGCGCTCCGTGCCTTTGATCCTGATTACAGTGCTTCGACCGCGCAGTTGCTGGCGCTTGGCAATGAGAGTCTGGAAATCGAGCACCGAATTCTGGCTAGAACGGATCAGATCCAGGAGAGTATCGACTTAATGCGTTCGTCAGCGGCATTCGGCCCTGTCGATACCGCACGAAGCGCTGCAATCGAGGTTCATCTCGATAAGCAGATCGACGATTATCGTGATCTCATGAACGCCGGGAAGCCGAAAACGGCGCTCGAATTACTCCTGAAACTCGAGACGACGCTCAAAGACAACAGCTCTCTGGCTATACGTGCGCGGATCAAAGCCAATGTCGCATTCGCACGACTACGGCTGAACGACGAGGCGGGCAGCGCAGCGCTGCTCGCGGAAGCCTACGCGCTCAACCCGACCGATCCGAAGACGAAAGCGAACAACATCTTGGCGCTTGCCCTGAGCGGGGATCTGCAAGCTGCCTGGTGCTTTGCGAACGAGGTGCTCACACAAGATCCGTCTAATTGGGGGGCGGCAGCCATGGCTTTTCAGGTCGCGGCGATGTCGAGCGATCTGCTCGAACCGACAGCCATAGTGCCAGTCGACGCTCTCGACAACCTCGACGTACGCATTCACCGGATCAGCTATCTTCGCCACAAGGGCCCACCAGAAAGTTGGTGGCAGCTCGCTAGTGAGACCTTTGAGCGTTTCCCGGAGGATGGCGCTGCCAAGCGCATCGCGGCCGAAGCTCTAATCGATGCGGCGCTTAGCAACCGGGCCATAGAGACCAGTCGTGCCCTCACGGAGGATCGCCGAGCAAAGCTGGAACGAGGCGCGGCGCTCCTGGAGGAGCACTGGGATACTGTGCGCCATTATGAGGACGCAGGACACCATAGCTGGATTCTAGTCGGTCTCAATCTGACGACCGCGTATCGAGCTCTTGGCGACGCAGATCGCGCTCAAGAAATCTCGGAGCAGATGCTTGCTATGGGGAGTGCAGAACCCGACGTCTGGCTTGCAGCGGCGCAGGTGGCGATCGAAGGGGACAGGTTCGCAGAAGCTGTTGAAATTCTTGAGAAGGCACCGGCGGGCACAGCCACCACCATGGCCTTGATGGTCGCCCATTCCAACCTCAACGATTGGCCGTCGGTACTGTCGCTTGCGACTGCGGACGCGCGTGCTGCCCTTCGACCTGCGGACCTACAATTGTTTGACGTAATGCGGTTCCGCGCGAGGCGGGCGGCGGATTCCAGCTTTATCTCGGATCACGCTGTTGAAGAGCTTCTGGAATCTTGGCCACTCGGTGTTGCCGCCCATATCGCCGTCGCTGACCTTTACCTCGCGGAAAAGCATCCAGGCCTTGCGAGAATGGCCGACAAGGCCAAGTCCCTGATCTCTGAGGGCACGAGCTACGCGGATCGGGTCATGTTTGCTCAGCTCTCGCTGTTCCGCGATGCTTGGGATGACATTATCGAGGTCCTTGACGGTTATGTGTCGGTCAATAAGCCTTCCGAACCGCTTGCCTGGCTGGCTTTTGCCTTTGCCAATGGCGCGACGCGTCCGCGCACAACTCGATTTTTCAAGGAGCTCGCGGCCGATGTCATCGCGCTGCCACGCTATGCGCGCCTCGCTGGCGCTGCTGAACACAACCGTGGCGATCTGAATGCCGCACAGACGTATCTACGAGCAGTCATTTCTGCAGACCAGCACGACTTGCGGGCGCACCTGCTACTTAACAGTACCTTGGAACGCGCCAATCGTTCGGCCGATGCAATCGACCTGCTTAGTAATATCGATGATGAATCGGTAGATGGCACGCCCGTCGATCTGATGCGGCTTGCCCATTTGCTTCGCAGATCGGGCGAAGTCGAGCGTGCGCTGAAGCTCGGCTATCGAATTGCGGCGGGCAATCGGGATGACGAAGCATTGATGTCATCGTACCCCGGCCTCATACTTTTCGATGACGACTTGCCCGATCATGTCGGCCGCGCCGGACCAGCAGGAGAACATTTCTGGTTTGATCTCGAGGGACTTGGGGGGCCGCGCGATATTCAAGGTGTCATCGATACCAGATCGATCGCAGGCGTCATGACCTTCGGGCCTTCACATCCCCTTAGTATCGAGTTGATCGGAAAGTCCGTCGACGATGTTGTCGTCATCCCAGCCGAAGTTGGCGAGGATAGGCGCTACCGAGTGCGCGAACTGAAGCACAAGTACATCTGGCTGCTCCACGATATCATGGCGAGCCATGCTGTCAGGTTCCCGGATGCGACATCGCTCATCGAGTTAACGATGCAGGAGGGCGATGTACGGGCGGTCCTCGACTTTGCCCGCGACATCCAGGAGCGCGGAGACGTGGTCACCAGGACCTACCTCGATTTTCCGGTTCCGCTTTCCGCCGTCGCCGCGATGGCCAAGAAGCCTGTGCTCGGTCTTGCAGAGCAGCTGGTCTCATCAGGTATCAATCTGCGCACATGCCTCGGCGCACTTGAGGAACGGCAGGAGGCTGCCGGGTTCGTGCAATCGGCCCGTGGCAAAGGTGCTGTGTTTGATACCTTGACGATCTGGCAACTGCGGGAGCTGGGTCACCTCGCGGCGGCAAAGGCGTACTTTGGCAGGCTTTGTATTGCGCGCTCGACTTTCGACGAGTTCCTTGAGTTACGTGCCAAGATCGAATTTCATCGAGGCCGGGAGTTTATGACCCTCGGGTATGAAGGAGATCAGGCTTATCGGCATATCCACACAGCTGAAGACACGGAGGCGCGCTTTGCTGCGATCAACGCGGCTATTTCCGACTTGGAGAATTACTGCGACATGCTGCCAGTCGACGGTACGGGCGACACCAGGCTAGAGAACCTGATGGGGCACTTTGCTGCGGCTCAGGTCTTCGATCCGATTTCGCTGGCTCGCCGAGAAGGTTTGATCCTTGTTTCAGAGGATCTGAACTTACGGCAGTTCGCCGCGCAACAGAAAGTCGTTGGCGGTGCATGGCTTCAGGTCGTCCTGAATGTCATGGCTGCGTCCGGCGAAATCTCCGACGAGGCATTTCTGGTTTCCGTCGGCATGCTGGGTGCGTTGCGACATGAGCACGTCTGGCTCGATGCGGGTACAATGATCGGGATTCTGTCGCTCGGCGACGAGCAAGGCTTTCCACTTTTCGAGGCGGCCATTCGCTTCATGGGCGGCCGGAAGGCGGAGATGCAATCGCATATCAACGTAACCGTGGAATTTGCATGCGCGATCTGGTCGACATCGCTGCCGGATTGGCAAAAGGGCCGGGCGCTTGGTCGGCTGTTGAGCCAGCTAGTCAATTCGCGCCCAGCAGATTGGAAGGCTGTTCTCCATGTCCTCGACGCTGAGCTCGCACGACGTTCGTGTGTTGAACGCAGCGCAGCGCGAGCGCATACTTACTTGGTGGGTTGGATTGGCGGTCATTTCTTCGACCTCAACGATCTCCGTTCGCGCGAGAAGCTGTTAACGGACCTACGAACAGATCGCTCAATGAAAGCCGCTAGGCCATCAAGGCGGAAAGGGCGTATGCGCTGATGGTGTCTTGATCCCGCTGGTCCTCCATCGGACTTTGATGTTCGCCTTGCAGTTGGTCTTTGACTCCTGTTCTTACAGCCTGAATTGCTCTACGTTCGGCAAGATAGTGCATTGGCCTCTTGCGGGCTGTAACTTAGACTATCTCCGGCGGAGGATCGCTAATGTTACGCTTGCGGCCAGCAAATCCTCTGCCTGCTCCCGTTTGGCCTGAACCGATGACGTCAGCTGCTTCTTGGTTCCATCGGGCATCTTGACGATAGCGGCCAGAATGATGGCCTGCAGGAGATCAGGATGCATGGTCACATGCCGGTCTGATCAGAACTTATGTCACTCGGGCCGCGGCGCTTCGCGATGAGCGCCTTGAGACTTTCAGTCAGCACCAGGGTGGAGCAGCCCAGCTTGACGATCTCGATCTCACCCTCGGCAATTAGAACGTAAAGGGTGCTGCGGCTGACACCAATGTAGCGGCAGGCGTCTGGCACTCGCATTGTGATTGGCTCCATCGCATGAGTGCCCCGGCTTGATGCTATGGCGTCAGCCTGCTCGCCGCTCCGTGAGGACGCACCAGCCTTCGTGTCAGCGGCGACAGGTTGCTGTTTGTCAGCGTGTCCGCCTGATCGGTTCGGGTAAGCATCCATCGGTCTGGTCCTTTGCATCTTTCGGTGATGACGGACCAGCCCTCGGAGCTTGGAGGGGGACAAGGACCGGCCCGCCATCGCCTCCATTATCGGGCGAGCGGGCCGGAAAGGTCGACATGACGTTCCTTCGCTACGGTGGCCGAGTCTACGCCGCGCGCCAGACAGGCACTTATTCGGCAACAGGTCGGACAGGGAAACATGGGCTTGGCCAGAGTGGGACTCGCTCGTCCCGAGGCACGAGCTGCGCTGACCATCTTCAACATCAGGTTGCCGTCGCTAAGATCATTGATTCCACGAGACAATTCGAAAGAAGCGGCGGCGGCAGCAGATGTAAGGCGTCGGATAAAGCCTAGCTAAACCAACCACATGCACCCCGAGCGACGGCGGTGCTTTAATCTTGCCATCCCCTTTCCCTATTCTGATTAGACGCTACCGGACATACATCCTCCAGCCCCGGGATCTGCGAGCCTGCTGCAGCGCGGCCCGATCTATCCCGTCACGCGGCTCGCATAAGAGATGCGCGAGGTCTTGCAGAAAAGGTGCAGCCAATCTGCAACGCTCGCATTTCCCAATGCGCCGGTTTGATGCAGGCGCGTTGCGCTCCGCTCGCTGCACTGCCACGCGATGAGAGATGCACGACGACCTTGCCTTGCGCGTCCACAGCGCCATTGCCCGCCTGCCCGACTGGCTGCGCCGCGACCTTGCCAGCAAGGACGAGGCGGCGCGTCAGCGCGCAGAAGAGGCGCTCGCAGCCATGATCCTCAACGCTGCCGCCGAGCCGATCGCAGACTGATTAGCGCGCGCACGAGCGGTGCCTGAAGCCCCGACAAGATCGGGCTTCTATGCGGAATTTGTGCGCTTGACCCGGCAGCCAGGCGCTCAGAATGGTGCGGGCGCAATGTAGGTCAGCGTGACCTCCTCGAGCATCTCGTTCGCGCCGAGCCTGACTTCAATGTTCCAGTAGCGCTGTCCCAGACCTTCGGGTGCGTAGGCCAGGCGGTAGGTTGATCCAGCTCCAGTGCTGGTCAACCGGTCTACCTTCCAGACCTCGTGGAAAGGCACCTGTAGGAACGCCTCGCGCGGCGAAATTGTCGACTGCTCGTAAGAGGCAAGCGAGTCAGAGCGCAACGCGAAGCTCTCGAACTTGCCCTCCTGCAAGCTCTGCTGCGCGTCCTTCAGCTGGGCGATGATCGCGTCGGCCTCGTCGCGCAAGACGCCCGACAGCTGGCGTTCGGCCGGGACGGGGACGCGAGGAACACCCTCGGCGTGCGCTGCCGACGCAGCAAGGACGGCAGACAGGCTGTACAAAGCGACGATCAATTTCATGGTCCGCTTTTATCCAGCGGCCAGTATTCGGGCAAATTGGGCGGTGCAAGCGGGCCGGTAATTGCGAGGAACCGGGAGCGGTAACGGCTGCTTTCGGGATGCCGCTATCGACGCTTGAATGGCGACATTTGGGTGGAAAGCAGAATGACTGCAAACCATCCGTTATCGTTGTTCGAGCGACAAGTCCCGCTTTGCTAAGCGCTGTCTGGATGTGATAGCCTCGCGTCATGTTGAAGTTGCCAGAGCCCCAGCCTTTGCCGCCAACAACCCTGCCGCCGCCGAGCGCCCTGACGCTGTGGCTGTGCGGCTCGGCTGGAGTGTGGGCGATGTATCTGGCGGTTTTTCTTCAGGTGCCCGGAACCAGCCTTGACGGGGCGGCGATCAATGCGGTGGCGAACGTCGCGCCGCTCGCGCTGCTCGCTGCCGGAGCGCACCTGCTCATTAAGCGGCAAGTGATGCGCTTGTCTGTCCCGGCCCAGGTCATTGCGCACGTGGTGATCGGCTCCGCCTTCGCGGCCGCGTGGTTCACGCTGGTGACGCTCGCGCTCGCCTTGATCGGAGCCGTGCGCGGCGAGGGCTTTGACCTCGCCGGATTCACCGGTGGTGCGTTCATCTGGCAGAACCTGCAAGGGCTGGTGCTCTACTGGGCGCTGGCGGCGACCACCTATGCGGTGCGCGGAGGGCGGGCCGCAGCATCTGTAACGATCGTTTCCGCGCCACCTCTGGAGAGGTATCTGACGCGAAAAGGCGATGACATTGCTCCCGTCAACGTCCGCGATATCATCGTGATCGCAGGCGCGCAGGACTATGCCGAAGTGACCACGCTGACAGACACGCATCTGGTGCGCATGAGCCTTGGCGAATTCGAGCAGCGGCTCGATCCGCAGCGCTTCATCAGGGTGCATCGCTCGCGCATCATCAACATCGATCACCTTGATTATGCAGAGCCTGCCGGGGGCGGCCGCCTCGTGGCGCGCATGACAGACGGCTCCACGGTTCCGCTGAGCCGAACGGGTTCACAGGCGCTGCGTTCGCTGATCGTCTGACGCGCCCGTTCGCGGGTCGAGACTGTCAATTCGCGGGTTGGAACTGTCCGTTCGCAGCAAAATTCCCACGCGGTAGATTGTGCCGGGCCATCGAGTTGCTCCCGCAACCTAAGGAACCGCGCCATGATTCCCCCGACCTCTGCACACCTGACCTTTGCCAGCGAACACGACCGACGCGGAGTATTGCGCAGCGCGGTGATCGCCGGGGGATTGCCCTGCCTGGCTACCCCGGTCTGGGCCGCAACGGATGAGGCCGGTGCCACGGGCGCGGTCACTCGAATTGTTCATGGCGTGACCATCACTGACCCGTTCGGCTGGCTCGACACGGCGGCGCTCGACAATCCGCAGGTTACCGCGCTGATGGCGGAGTTCTTTGCCGCATCGGACCGCATTATGGCCCCTTTAGACCCCCTCGTCCGTAAGCTACAGGAGGAGGCGAGCGCCGCGATCCCGCCTGCTACCGCGCCAGTCCCGGTGCGCGACGGCGAATACGGCTACTGGAGTGACTGGTCGCAAGGCCGCCGCCAACTGTGGCGCGTCCATCTCGCCAGCGGCACGCGGCAACTTCTGCTGGATGCTGCTGAAAGCGGCGCTGATGACAAACCCCTCGGCTATTTCGTGGCATGGGGCCTTTCGCCAGACGGGCTGACGCTGGCCTTTGCAACTGTCGCTACACCCGAGCATCACGACATCCGGTTCAAGGATCTCGCCACAGGCCGCCTGCTCGTTGATGTCGTCCGCGACGCCGGGGTGCAGATCACCTCGGAGCGGCTCGTCTGGACAGGTGACAGCCGCGGGATCGTCTATGGCGAGGTCGACAATACCGGGCGGCCGTGGCGGGCGCGCATCTACCGGCTGGGCACGCCGCAGAGCGAGGGCCCGGTCCTGCACGAGGAGGCAGATCCGGCCTTTTTTGTCGAAATCGGCCAGACCACCTCGGGCCGCTTCGCGCTGATCAACGCGGTATCGACGAGCACCTCCGATGTGCGGCTGGTCGATAGGCACATGGTCGGCACGGTACGGCTGGTCAGTCCGCGCCGGGATGGCAGGCTCTATACCGTCGACCACGGCGGCGGCGACTCGCTCGACATCATCACCAACGACACCCACCCCAACTTCCGGATTGTTCAAGCGCCGCTGGAACAACCCGACCACTGGACCGAGCTTGTCGCCCCAAAGGATCGCACGGGCCTGACTTGGCATCAGGCATTCCGCAGGCATCTCGTCGTTAGTGAGCGCCATGAAGGCAGCAGCCGCGTGCGGGTGTTCGACCGGGCGGGCAGCGAATGGCGCAGCATCGATCTTCCCGACCCGGTGGCCATCGTCGGCTTCGACCGCTGGACCGCCGGACCCGAAGCGAACCGCGAGGCCGATCCGGCCAAGCTGCGGATCGGGGCCGAGACCTTCGCCCGGCCTAAGGCGCTTTACGACTTCAACTATGCCGCCGGCACGCTCGAAGCGCTGCAAGCGCGCAGCGGCACATCGGACCGCTTCATGACCGAGCGCCTACAGGCGACCGCGCCGGACGGCACCATCATTCCGATGTCGATGATCCGCCCGCGCCATGGCGCGCTACGCGGAGCGGTGCTGTATGGCTACGGCGCTTACGGCGTCCCGTCCGATCCCGATTTCGATCCGCAGCGTTTCAGCTTGCTGACGCGCGGCGTGGCCTATGTGATCGCCCATGTGCGCGGCGGCGGCGATCTAGGCGGAGCATGGCACGATGCCGGACGCGGTGACGCGCGGGGCAAGCCCATCGACGACTTCATCGCTTGCGCCGAGGCTCTGGTCTCGCAGGGCTTCGTTCCCCGGGGCAAGATCGTAAGCATGGGCCGTTCGGCGGGGGGCTGGCTGGTCGGAGCCGGATTGAACCGCGCGCCCGATCTTTGGGCCGGCGTGATGGCCGATGTGCCCTTTGTCGATGTGCTGACGACTTTGCTCAGTCCAACAAGTTCCGTCGCCGCAGCCGAGCTGTCCGAAGTCGGCGATGTCGTCAATGATGCCGCGGCGTTTGGCCGAGTGCTGCGGCTGTGCGCGTATCAGAACATCCCGGCACGCAGGCTCCCGCCTGTCTATCTCACAGCTTCGCTTGCCGATGTGCGCATTCAGTGGGGCGGGGTCCTGAAATATGTTGCCCGGTTGCGCGCAGCCCACCCCGACAACGCAGTAGCGCTCAGGCTGGACCGGGACGGCAACCATTGGGGGCCAGCTGACCCTGCAACTGGCGAGAAATGGCGGGCCGAGCGTGTCGCTTTCGCGCTGACGGCGCTTGAGATCGACTGATCTTGCAGCGTCTTGATTGAGCGCCGGAGCGTTTCTCTATCGGCATTACTATGACTGCTTTGGGGTCGGTTTCTGAAGGTCTGCTGCTGGCGTAAAACCCATCGAAGCTGCCAGTCAGGTCTTAGGTCTGCGCTTTGGCCCTGTCATGTGGTGAGCTGTTCGATCCATCCAATAGCGTCCGACAGTTCGGTCCATCAATAGGTGAGCACCGACTGGTTGTATTGCACGCTTCACATTCCGAACAGGCGCTCAGCATTAGCATGCAGTATCAGCGCTTTGTCGGACGGCGAAAGCTTGGCCCGCTCGATGAAGGCGACTGCATCCGCTGAGGATTCATAGGGATAGTCGATCGCCCACATCACGTTTTCGATCCCGGCGTGGCGGATGACAAGATCGAGCACATCCTCTGCTTCGAAACCGCTGGTGGTGACTGCGAAATTGCGACGGAAATATTCGCTGGGTAGCAGTTCGACCGGTTTCATCCTGCCGTCCTTCATCCGGCGCGCGGCCATGTGATCCAACCGCCACATCCAGAAGGGCAATGCCTCGCCCATATGACCCAGAACGATCTTCAGCCGCGGGAAGCGATCAAGAACACCGCTCATCATCAGACGCACGGCATGCGTGCCGGTCTCGACGCCAAAACCCCAAATCGACCCGCCGATGCTGTAATCGCGAAACGGCGCCGCCATGCCATTCGAAGGCGCGCGGGGATGTAGGTAGATGGGACGGCTGAGGGCTTCAGCTGCCTCCAGCACAGGCGCGAAACTCGGGTCATCGAGGTAGAGGTTGTTGGTGTGGGAGTTGATGATGAAGCCATTGAGCTTCAGCTTGCTGATTGCGCGCTCCATCTCCTTCGCGGCCGCTTGCGGGGATTGCGGCGCAAGGCAGGCCAGCCCGGCGAAGCGGGTCGGATGCCGGGCGATTGCCTCGGCGAGCTGATCGTTGGTGCTGATCGCAATCGCATCGGCACGCGATGGCTCGAACATCTGTACGCCAGGTATGGTCACCGACAGCAGATGCATGTCGACGCCCGCCGCATCCATGATCGCCAACCGTTCGGGGCCGACGTCGAGCAGCTGGCGGCGAAAGCGGTCAGGGTTCGATCCGGGCGGAGGGTTGTTGAAGATGAAGTTGATGCCGGTCGGAATGTCGAGGCTGGCCGAGGGATCGGAGCGCGCGATCTCCAGCCACGCCTCTACCAGTTCAAGTGTGGCGAAAGCCTCTTCGGTGGCGATACGGCGCACGGGACGGGTGATCTTGGCCGATCCGGAGACGGAAGTCGCAGCAACGGCGAGCCCTGCTGAAGACTGTGCAATGAACCCACGCCGATCGATTGTCATCGCAGACCTCCTCTGCCGTGGCCTGAGCGATAGCACTCTTATGCGACGGGATGAAGCGGGCCGTCATGCGGTGTCTGAAGACCAAATGAGACGGTCTTAAGTCAAAGTGAGCAGACGCCATGTCCGCTTGGGGGTCGGTTTGTGAATTTCCGTTTCCGTCGAGAAACTTGCTGAAGCTGCCCGGACGGTATCAGGATCGCGCCTCGGCCCGGCTCATGGCCGGTCGTGGGTGGGAAGGAGACATCTAGCGTGACAGCTTTGATGTGCTGACAGCCGGACGATCTACGAGGGAGGGCGCCGCAGCGACGGTGCGAGCATGCCCACGCGCTCTTGGTATTTCTCGTAATCCTTGCCGAACAGGCCGACCAAATCTTTCTCTTCGTAGCGGATGGCGACAAGCATGTATGCCGACAGCCCTAGCGCCAACAGCAGATGTCCAAAGCTCATTTGGGGAGTGGCCCAGAATGCGATGAAAAAGCCCGAATAGAGAGGGTGGCGGACGAGCTTGTAGAAGAAGGGCTGCCGAAATTGCGGTGCTGCAGCTTCGCGGCCGCGCACATGGAGCCATGCCTGCTGCAATCCGAACAGCTCGAAGTGGTTGATCAGGAAGGTGCTCAAAAGAACGATCGCCCAGCCAAGCCCAAACAGGCCCCAGAGCAGGATCGCAGCGACTCCTTCAACGCTCCAGACGGTGCCCTCGATCGGCCGCCAGAACGCGAAGAGTATTACGAGGGTCAAGCTGGCCGCCAACACGTAAACGCTGCGCTCTGCCTGCTTGGGCACGATTCGAGTCCACGCACGCTTGAACCCCTGCCTGGCCATCACACTGTGCTGAACGCCGAATAGCGCGATCAGGGCCAGGTTGATGATGAGGGCGACCGGCAATGACGCGGCCGGGCCTCGGTCAACCGTTATCGCGACCCATGGAATATTCCCGATGAACGCAATGAGATAGAGAAAGGTTGCGAAGAATATCGCGTAAGCGATAGCGGCAAAAAGAACGGTTGCTGCACGTGCCATTTTTCAAGTCCCCCAACTTGTGATCTTGTTGCGTAGCACGAACTTCCGAAAAGCGAAAAGATCTATGGCTGCTTCTGGGTCGTTTGCTGAATTTCTGCATTCGGCGAAAGTGCCGCCTAATCCGCTGTCCGCTAGCTTCCTGCCAACCTCAAGCCTTGGCGAGCGGTTGTTTCCTTCACAAAAAAGCCGCCAGCCAAGCTTGGGGGGAGGCTGGCGGCTAGTTTCCATGTCGGAGCAGACATTTGGATGCCCAGAGGTGCACCAACAAGGTTAAGGATTGCCGAAGCAGTTGAGGTTTATCTCTCCTAGTGATCGAAGCTGGCCGTCCTGATGTCGACTTTGGGGTCGTTTGCGGAAGGTCTGCTTTCGGCGCGATCAAGGCCCTAGCTGCCCGGCTGGTTTCAGGATCAGGCGTGGTGTCTGCGGCTGACCGGAGTTGGGTGGAAAACGGACGCTACCGACAGCCGATGTTCTCTAGTCGCCTGTCGAGACCGATGCGAAATCGGCCGCAACCATAGCCTGTCGCTCCAGTCATTGTTGAAATGGTGTAGGTAATCCCCGCTCGCAGCTTTTTCGCAGTAATCGTAACTGCGGGAGTGCCGATCATCGGATCGTGAACGCCTTCGTTGTCGTAGCCATAGGTTTGGCCCCGAAGAGGCTGCCCATAAACGATTGGAAATTCGTTCTCGCAGCTGTCGTCGTAGGAGATCGTCTGTTCCCAGACTTTTGCCATGTCCTCTTCTTCCGCTCGCACCTCAATGGAGCGAACACAGTCGGCACCCCATTGCGGATTGGCCTCGAATATCAATTGTCCGTCTGACAATTTCGCTTGAACGTCGTAGGAATATAAGCAGCCAGTCAGTGAAACGATGCACAGCGCTAGAAGGGAGACTCGCAACATATTCTTGAGAATTGCCCTAGTTGGCAAATGTCAGCAATGGGGTCGCTAGCGGAATGTCGGCTTTTGTCGCTGGCGAGGCGATAGCTGTCCATCCGCTCTCAGGGTCGCGGCTGATCGCGGCGAATGACCGGTGATGGGTGGATTACGGACGTGTAACTTCTTACGGTAAGCTGATAGCCTGCTGGACCAAAAGCTGTGTGAGCGAAACGGGCGAGGAGGACGTTCAATGCAAAAACCCGATGAGGCTACGACACAAGTCAACAGGCAGGATGTCAGTTACCTTCGGATCTTTGTGGCGAACAGCCTGTCCCTCTCGACTGCTTGTGCGATTCTCGGCTCGATATACTTGATATCCAAATTTTTCGGGCAACCGCAGACTGCACAAAACGTTATTGCATTCAGCATCTGCGTATTAATAACCATTCCCCTGTATTTGTTTAAGTCGCCGACTTATGAATGTTATCTACTGTCCGCGTGGAGTTCGATGGGTCCATTCGCCGCGATATTGGGGCAAAATCTGTTAGGGTGGGTTGCAAGCTTGGTCTGGCTTGGAATGTTTTTCTGCTTTCTGCTTCGTCCTCGAACAGTGTGGCAGGTCAGTTAATCCTATCCGTCTTGGCTCAATTCGGCCCAACGCTGGTGCTGCGGTGATCGAACGACGACAATGGGGTCGTTTGCTGAAAGGCAGCTCTTAGCCAAAATTCCGCTGAAGCTGCCCGTCCGGTTTTAGGACTGCGCCATGCTGCCGGGAATGAATGCAACTGGGTGGTTTGCTGCCAATCGCACCGAGGCCCCTTAGCATCAGCCTTGCACCCCAACTCCGGTTGTTCAGCGTCCGGATCATGACGCCGGAAAGCGGGCATGCAATCACCTAAGCAATCACCTGATCAGCCGACTGTCAGTTGCGTGGAAAGTGATCGCAATTGGTGCTAAGCGGCATTGGGTGTGGAGGCTTTATGGTTGAGCTCGGTCACAAGGTGTCGCGTCGTCGGTTCGTCGGAATGGCATCTGCCACAACCGGCGCTTGCATCGTAGGGCTGCCGAAGCTGGCGTACGGGCAGGACGCGGCGCTGCGAGAGACGGCCGACCTCATTACTGGCCCTTTTTATCCCCAGGTGAAGCCGAACGACCATGACGCCGATCTAACGTGGGTGCGCAGTCACCGGTCGCGGGCCGAGGGTCGGGTCGTCCACCTGAGCGGGCGCCTCTTGACCATCTGCGGCCGGCCAGTGCCCAACGCCTCAATCGAAGTCTGGCAGGCGAACGCGGCCGGCCGATACAGCCACCCGTCGGACTCGAATACCAAGACACCGCTCGATCACAATTTCCAAGGGTATGCCAAGCTGCGGACGGACCATGACGGTCGCTTCCGGATGACGACGATCAAGCCGGGCGGCTATCCGACGCCTCGGGGCGACATGCGCGCACCACATATTCATTTCGAGGTCGATGCGTCCGTTGACCGAAAGGTCACACAGCTATTTTTTCCAGATGAGCCACTGAACGATCAGGATCGCCATCTGCTCTCGGTCCGCCGACCCGAAACCCTGATCGCGCATGTCGAGGACCCTCTGGCATCCGAGATCGTCGCGCAGTGGGATATCGTCCTCGCGATTGGGTAAGTACCGCGCGATCAAATGAGGAGAAGATAACGCGATGGCAAAATCTGGAATCATCGGTCGGCTTGGTGTCGCGATTGCGGGCATAGTTGTCGCGGCGTCCCTAACTGCGGGATCTACGAGCGAGAGCCATCATATCTACCAGGTAACGTCGTACGATGGCACGGCCATCGAGGTAGAATGCGCGGGCAAGGGCCCCGAATTGTTGATCGTCCATGGCGGTGCCGGCGACCGGACGCGATGGACTCCGATGATGCCGTATTTGCAAGGCGACTTCACGGTTTGCGCGATGGACCGGCGCGCCCATGGCAAGAGCGGCGACGGCACTACTTACAGCTTGGCAGCGGAGGCGGAGGACGTCATTGCTGTGGTTGCGTCGCGCAAGCATCCAGTCGCCGTGCTGGGCCATAGTTTTGGGGCAGTGGTAGCCTATGAGGCTGCATTCCGTTCGCCGAGCATCGCGCGCCTTATCCTCTACGAACCGCCGATCATCGTCGGCGACCACGCGGCGACGATCGCCGCAGTCCGGAGCGCGATCGATAGCGGCGACCGCGATCGGGCAACCGAAATCTTCATGCGAGACATCGTGCAGGTGTCGCCCGCCGGGCTGGCACGGATGAGGGCGCAGCCGTCTTGGCCGGGACTCGTCGCGACGATCGACACGTCGGTGCGTCAGGATCTTGCGCTATCTACGTATCGGTGGGATCCCGAACATGCCGCGACGTTGCGCCGACCTGTCCTGCTCCTGCGCGGTGGTCTCACTCAGTCGCCCGAACTTCAGAACTCGATACTATCACTTTCGAAGGCGTTACCGAACACCGAACTCGTTGTTCTCGAGGGGCAGGAGCACAACGCGATGGACGGCGACCGAGAGCACCTCGTATCGGTCATTAGAGCCTTTCTGCTGACATCGTCGTGAACCTTGCCATCCGCGACACCACCTCATTTTTCGAACGTTCGGGCTGCCATTGTGCCGGGGTCTGTTCTGATCATTTGCCCCTTCCGGCCATTACCGGTGACATAAATATCCCAGTGAGTTTCGACGTCGGTTCCATACGACTCGATGCCGGGACGTTCTAGGTGATGAAAATTCAGCGTCCCCGCGCAATCCCCACCGAGCGCATATGTGCCCGCCAATTCTTCCCGCCCGATCCGTCCGCCCCGGCTGGACGATTGTCGACCAGTCAAGTTGCCGCGCCCGTCGAACACGAAATATCCATAGTGGAGGCGCTCGACGCCGGGCTCGATCGGCTCGATGAAGCCATGCCCCGCAAAAACGTATCGCCCCAGAAGCGTCGCGTTCGAACACCGCGACTGCGGCGGGGCGGCGGCAGAAGTGCCAAGAGCGACGAGCAAGAGCAGAAGCAACCTAAGAAGCATCCCTAACATCAATGTATCCTATATCTGGCACCCCTGATTTGCGCAATTCAACATCATGCTAAAGCAAAGTCGAATGAAGAGTGAAGCTGCACAAAATGCTGCGTATTCGACGTCAGCATTTGCAGTCACCGCTGCAGAAGCTGCCAGTCCGCCCCGGGCTCAGAAAGCGCTCATCAAAACTGGAGAGGTGAATGGCTAAGTTGGGGTCGGTTTCAGAATTTCCGATTTTGGCTAAGATCCCGCGTTAGCTGCCCTTCGGGAAGTGGAAGCGGTCCGCATCGCCGAGAATGGCTGAAACTGGGTGATTAGCTGACATACACGCGGGAAGCATCGGCGTTGTGATCGCCATGCGCCGCCTACGATTGTATCGTCAACCATTCTTGATAGGCTCGCATATCTTTAGGGGGGTCCATGCGTACATTCATCATGCTCGTTGCTGGCGCGCACATTGCTCTTGCGGCAGGGGCGCAGGCTGTTGCCGCGCAAACACTGCCAAGAACCGATCCGCGGTGGGAGCGTTGCCGCAATCTAGGGTCTCAATTCGAGGACGCCGAATCCGTTCGCAACTGCACTGCATTATTGACGATCCTCGGCATTAGCGACCAAGACCGTTACGACGCACTCATGTCGCGCGCTTACTCGATGACGCAATTGCAAAACTTCGCTGCCGCGATCGCGGACTTGGATACAGCCTTGCCATTGGCGCAAGGCGCATCTGCACGGGCCGAAGCACTTATCATGCGGGCTAACGCCCGCTCTTTGAGCGGGCAATCTATCCAGGCCGTCTTGGATGCGGATGATGCGGTCGCTGCTGATCCAGGATCGGTCCGGGCCGTCTACGGTCGCGCAGTGATCAGGGAGCAGCAAGGAAACTTCAGTGGCGCACTGACAGATGCTGACCGCGCCAACCAGCTCGTCCCTCACTTCGCTGAAGCTCGCAATCAAGCCTGCTGGCTCCGCGCAGCCCAATTGAACACAGAACTGGAAAAGGCCGCTGAGGATTGCGACATGGCAGTGCAGCTAGCTCCCCAAGTAGGCACCTTTTACGATAGCCGGGGAATGGTCGCTCTGCGCTTGGGCCTTTGGCAGGAAGCGTACGACAACTATTCCGCAGCGATCGAGCTCGAACCGAACGAAGCGTCCGGTTGGTACGGTCGGGGGCTCGTGCTCAGCCGGGTCCGGGCAGGCGATAGCGGGGCCTCCGATTTGGCCAAGGCCTCGGCGCTCGATCCCGACATTGCAGAGGTTTACCGGTTGCTCGGTCTGGTCGCCGGTCAGACTGCTGGATTGTCACCGCCGACACGGGCTGAAGCGCAGCGCACAGATGATCGTCAAGGATTTGCCTACTGCACCGTCTCAAACGGGTTCGTATATGGCGTCAAATATACGAATGGGGAGACAGGCCTCGCAGTAATTTCAAACGTTGTGACTTACGATCGACAATTTCGAGCCGATCTGGAAAAAGATTTCAAATCCTTTGTTGAGCAAAATGGGTTCATCAAGGCAAAAGATTTGAGCGGCGGTGGATATACAAAATCAAATGGGTGTGGCTATGCTGACAATCGGGAAGCTGCTCAGAAGCTGAGAGATGATTACATTGCATATATGAAAAGTAGCTTGAAATTTCGTATCATAGAAGCCAGTTTTCGGTAGCTAGATGACGTTGGTCGAACTGTGGTGGGCCGCACTTCGGGATTCCGGTTGGTTCTCCAGTCGGGACGCTCTTGTCGGCGCCAAGCTGGTGAGGCGCTGATGGATGAGAGGCGTAAGGCCGAACTCACCGCGCGGCGAAAGGCTTTGCAGCTTACGATTGCGCGCAAGGAACAGCGCGCCGCGCTATGGGGTCTCGACGACGGGCTCGCTGCAGCGGGCACGCAGTTTCGCCTGATCTACCCAGATGCGGCTGACGTGCCGGACTGGATCGGCGCACTGGTGCCAGCCGGAGCTGTGCATCTCGACTGGCCCGCAGCCGCCGGAGCGAGAGAGCAACAGGTGGAGCGGAACGCGCTCCCTAGGATCGCGCGCGAGCAGATCGCGGAGTGGGCCGCGCCCCATGACCTCGTCTGGGTGGTCCCCGGCAATGGGCTCGCACCGATCGTAGAACTTAACCGCGCAGCCTTCGATGCAAACGCCGAAGCCATTATTGCCGTTAGTCCCGATCTCTGGCTGTCAGGTGCACCGGCGTGGCTTATCGAGTTGCGCAGCGGCTGGTTCCGCGCTGTCCGACGCCCGGTCATCTCGGTCGATCGGCTATTCAAATCACGCCGCAGAACGAGTCCGAGTTCTCCGCAGTGATTTGCGGCAGTTGAAGTGCATTCAAGTCGTCGCCCGATCAGTGTCGGCTTTGGGGTCGTTTGAGAAATTCGGCTTTCTGCGAAAAATTCGTTGAAGCTGCCGGGCAGGTTTCGGGGATGCGCGTGATCACCGCGAATGACCGATGATGGGTGGAAAACGGAACGGCAGCTACGCAAAGCAAAGACATTGTAGCTGGAAGATCGTGGTCGCCACAGCCCAAATGCGGTATTGTCCGATGGGAGGCACCCGTAATGCTTTTTTCGCGCAGACAATGCATTGTCGGAATGGCGGGCTGGTGGTTCGCTGGCGGGACCTTGGCTCGCGCCGCTGCTCCTGACATCATGACCGATCAAGTCGGCATGCGTGTCGTATTGCTGGGTACCAAGGGAGGGCCACCGCTTTCTCGATCGGGCCGGAGCAATTCATCCACGGCACTCGTCATCAACGACACCGCCTATATTGTCGATTGCGGCTACGGCGTTTCCCGCCAGCTCGTCTCTTCCGGGATAGGTCTTGGCCGTGTCGGACATGTCTTCATCACGCATCTGCATTCCGATCACACGCTCGAATACGGCGCCTTGCTCTACAATACGTGGCTTACGCCGAAGCCACCGAAGATAGACGTCTACGGCCCTGCGGGACTGGTCGACATGACGCGGGCTTTCATGGAGTCGCAGAAATTCGACATCGAGACCCGGATAGCTGACGAAGGCATGAGCGATCTTCGCAGCAACGTGACCGTACACGAACAGCATGGACCGGGTCTGGTGATGCAGAATGCCGATGTGCGGGTCACCTGCTGCCGGGTGCCGCACCCGCCAATTGTTGATTCCTTCGCCTTCAGGTTCGACTCCGCCGACCGGTCGGTGGTCATCTCGGGCGATACCGCATTTTCGCCTGACCTGATTGCCCTGGCGAAGGATGCGGACGTGCTGATCCACGAGGCCCTTTATCTTCCAGGGATCGATGCAATCGTGAAACGCGCGACGAACGCCACCCGGTTGCGCGAACATATCTTGGCTTCGCACACCTCCACGGAAGATGTCGGCCGCGTGGCCGCAGCGGCGAATGTCAAATTGCTGGTCCTGAACCATCTTATACCTGGCGACGATCCTTCCATCTCGGTCGAGCAATGGATTGCCGGGGTCCGCAAGCATTATGCTGGCCCCGTCATTGTCGGACATGACCTGCTGGAAATCTGACACGCCACACCGTCCGCAATGCAAGGCCATAGGTATGCGGAATATTTCCACGCTGAGGTCCCCATTGCGAATGACTGCATTGGGGTCGATTGCAGAAGGTCGGCTTTCGGCTCACGCAGCGCGAAAGCTGCCCGTCCGGTATCGCGGATGCACGCCTTCGCCGAGAATTGCTGCTAATGGGTGGGAACCTGCCGCAGTAACTCCATTCGGATTGAAGGTAGACTGCAAGCAGAGCGGGGCTACTATTCTGCCATGCAGAGCCGAACCCCTATCAAGCTCAAAATCCAGATCATGTGCGGTGATCAGATCGCGATGGGGCCGGGCAAGGCCGACCTGCTCGAAGCCATCGCCGCGAGCAGATCGATCTCGGCCGCGGGGCGGGCTTTGGGGATGAGCTATCGCCGCACATGGCTACTGGTAGACACAATGAACCGCTGCTGGGCGGAACCGCTGGTGGCGACCGTGCCGGGGAACCCGAAGGCGGGCGCACACCTGACCGGATTGGGCGAGGCTATCTTCGCGCAGTATCGGGAACTGCAGGGCGCACTGGAAAAGGCCAGCAGCACGAAGCTCACCGCGATCCTCGACCAATCGCTTCTGCCCGCCCCGCGACCGGCACAGCGGGACGGCAAGGCCGCACCGGATGCGCCTAACGCCGCAACCTGAAGGTCACCCCCACGGTGCGCGGGTCGCTCGGCGTGCCGAGGATCAGGCCGGAATTGCCCGCCTGAATCGTCAGGTTCTGGATGTAGTCCGCGTCCAGCAGGTTGCGCGCGAAAATGGCGATCTCCCAGCCCGTCCCACTCGCATCTTGGCGGCGGTAGCCAAGGCTGGCGTTGGTGAGGTTGGAGCCCTCGATCCAGGTGAAGCGCGATAGGGTCGGGTCACCGAAATAGCCGCTCCGCCAGTTGCTGTCGGCATGCAGGAAGAACGCGCCACGCCCGGCAGGCACCGCATAATCGGCGCTCAGGGTCTCGGACCATCGCGGCAGCCCAGCGAGGCGCTGTCCGGTGAGATTGCATGCATTGGTCGCTGCCGTTTGCAATTCGAGCGGGCATGGCCCTGCTGGATAGTCGGTGTATGCCCCATCGGAATATGCCAGCGCCCCGGTGAGTGAGAGGTCACCGATCCGCAGCGCGGCATCGGCTTCGACACCCCTCACCCGCACCTCAGGTATGTTGGACAGATAGCCGCGCAGCGCCACGGTCTGGCTGGAGTCCACGACGGTCGCCTGAAAATCGCGAACCGTGGTGTGGTAGGCGGCAAGGTTGAGCGTCAGGCGGCTATCCCAAAGGGTCGACTTGATCCCCGCTTCCCACGTCGTGTTGCGCTCGGGTCGCACCACGGCGGTCGCCAGCGCAGGCTGGTTGTTCACATCGAGCGGCAGGCCCGACATGTTGATCCCGCCCGATTTGAACCCCCGCGCAAAGCTGCCGTAGAGCAGCACGTCATCGACCGGCTGCCACGCGATATTGGCGCGGCCCGAGAAGCTGCCGTCGCGGTCACGCGCCGAATAGGTCTGAGGCCGCAGCACGCCGAGCTTGGCGTTGTTCAGCGCGGTGCTGTTCGTGGCGAGACCGCCGAATACCTGCGTGCTGTAATCGCCCTGCTTGTCCTCGCGGGTGTAGCGCAGGCCGCCGGTCACGGTGAGGCGCGGCCAGATGCGCCAATTAACCTCCCCGAAAGCGGCGTAGCTGTTGGCGGCGAAGCGGGTGTCGCCGGTCTGGCCGTAGCCGTCGAGAAGGTTCGCAGGCACCGTCGTTGCGCTCGCACCGGTGGTTGGCGCGATCAGCCACGGCGCGCCGTAGGGGCCGTAGACGGAGTTGGGATGCCCGGTCAGCACCTGACGGAACCAATAAAGCCCAGCGACGTAGCTGAACGCCCGGTCGCCCTCCGAGGCGATCCGAACCTCCTGACTGAACTGGTCCTGCCGCGAGGGGATGCGCTGGATCAGCTGGATCGGCAGTCCGGTATAGTCGCGGTCGTTCGCCGCATCCCAGTTCCAGAACCGCCATGCGCTGATCGACGTAACGGTGGCGAGGCCAATGTCCCACTCCGCCGTCGCGGCCACACCACCCTCGCTGGTCTTGACCGCCAATGGCGCATCGATATCGGTGAGCCGATCATAGGGATCAGTGCTGGGCGGGGCGTAGCCTGCTACCGCCGCGAGCGCGGGGAACTGGCGCGGTGCGGGGCGCAGGCTCGTGCCGACGCGCAGATAGACCTGCGTGCAGCACTCGCTGCGGAAGTTGGCGAAGTCGGCGATCAGCCGCAGCCGAAAGTCGCCCGACGGCTGCCACAGCACTTGGCCGCGGACCGCCGCCGCGCCGAGCGTGTTTTGGTCCGCGCCGGTCCGCACGTTGCGCAGCACCCCGTCGCGCCGGGTGAAAGTGCCTGAAAGGCGGTAGGCGAGCGCCTCCCCCGCAAGCGGCCCGGTCGCCGAGAAGCGCCCCTGCGTGAACATCCGCTCGCCGAAACTGACTTCCGCGTTTGCGGTCCGCGTGAAACTTGGCGCGGCGGAGACGATGTTGATCGCGCCCGCCGTCGTGTTCTTGCCGAACAGTGTCCCCTGCGGCCCGCGCAGCACCTCGACGCGCTCGATGTCCGAAAAGTCGAAGGCCGCCGTCGCGGGCCGCGCGTGATATACGCCGTCGACATAGTAGCCGACGCCCGGTTCCAGCCCGTCATTGGCTTGGCTCACCGCCACGACGCTCGATCCGAGGCCCCGAATGGTGAAAGCCGTGTTCCGCGGATTAGCCGAGGAATAGTTCAGAGCCGGGACTAGCGTTGTCAGGTCACGGGTGTTGAGTGTGTAAGATTGCTCCAGCCAGCGCGCATCCACCACTGAGAGAGCGGCGGGCACGTCCTGCGCGTCTTCCGGGCGTTGCCGCGCGGTGACGATGATCGGGGCGTCGGCCTCATCCTCCACTGCCACCTCACCGGCCAAGGCCGGTGCCGACAGCACGAGTGCGGCGTTGCCAAGCAAGCCGATTGATAAAAAGGTGCGCACGAGCCCCCCTGATTGCGTGTCGAATCTATATCTGACGATATATAGATAATTCGATCAGGCAATGGGGGTTTGCTCCTAGTGGGTTCTCCGATCTACCAAGATCCTAATGGCAGTTATGGGGTCGTTCGCTGAAAGGCAGCTTTCGGCTCGATCAAGGCCATAGCTGCCCGTCTGGTTTTAGGATCGCGCGTCGTCTGCGCGGATAACCGGAAGTGGGTGGAAAGCGGACGCCTCGACCGGCATGGATGAAGAAGCTATCTGTCCGCTGTCAGCAACCGCCCCATCTCATCCTGTCGGAAATAGCTTAATACTAAAAACGCGCCGCCCTTCAGGATTCCCCGTCGGAAGCAGGCTGCGTGGCGCGATGGGCAAGTCGCTCTGCAGCTTGGAGCAAAGCTTCAACTTTCACTGCGTCGCTATGTGCAATGCGCTCTGCAACTAGGCGCGCAATGTCTTGCCGTCCGAACATCCATGCGAACGCAACTGCATCCATCCTATCGTAGGCTTGCAGATCATATTGGAGCATCGGGTCCAATCCCGCATCTAGAAGCAGTTTCGCGATAATAAGACGGTCGGTCGGTGGATTTCCGTTACCATGAACTGGGTGGGCGTCCACGGCCGAGCCTGCGATGCATGCAAACAGCGGATTCGAGGTTGCCGTTTCGACGCTGATCTTCGCACCGCGCTCAAGCATCAATCCGACCAGTTGAAGTTGATTGCTTGCCGCAGCAGCTTCAAGCGGCGTGGCGAGATCGCGGTTCTTCGCATCTAAATCCATTCCAAGCGACAGGAGGTATTCAAAAACCCTGATCGACCCGTTGCTCGCGGCGCAGTGTAACCAAGTTCCGTGCGCGGGAACTGCCCAAGCTTTCACATCGGTATGCTGGTTGAATAGCTGGACAAGTCGCGCAGCATCATCGTCTTTGACGGCCTGCCACGCGACAGCATATGGACTTGATTGATTGGCCATTGCGGTTCTCCTCGGCTACATTAAGCAGCTGTGGCGTGGCATCAGCATGTCCGCAATGGGGTCCTTTGCTGAAGGTCTGCTGCTGGCCGGAAACCCGTCGAAGCCGCCAGGCAGATCTTGGGCCTGCGCTTAGGCCTTGCTCATGACCGTTCGTGGGTGGATGGTTGCCACGGCAGTACGCGCGTCAAGGCGGAAGTTTTGCAAGCTCTTCAATTCAACTCGCAGGCGCGCGCTTAGGTTTGTTCAGCTCCGCATTCATTCGCACATGTCGGCGCTTCTATCAGTTTTGCTCCGCAATCACCGGGCAAAAAGGTCGGATGATCCCCAAGCCATCCGGTAGCACGTAATTCGCCCAACCTTGCTCTGCTGACCGGCACAGATAGACCATTGCTCAGTTCCAGAGCTACTGACTGACCGCGGCGCTGCACGCCAATCACAGCGTTCCTCGCCACCCACCAGGATCGGTGGACCCGCTTTCCCTCGAGAGTGCCAAGTCGCGCTTCCGCATCGCGAAGGCGCATCAGCAGCAAAGTTGAGCCTTTATTTGTATGGACCCGGACGTAATGGTCCTGCATTTCGAGGCACTGCACGTCGCTACCCAGTTGCGCCGGCATGCGGCCGAGCAATGAAATGTCAAAAGGGGGCGGGGCGGGTTCAGGCTGATCATAGGGAGCCGCTGGCGGCGACGGAGCCGTAGCGCCCAACGGCCTTTCGGCCTCAGGTTTCTTATCCGGTCCGCCAGCTTCCCCGCGCAACACGAAGTAACTCAGGACCTGCATCGGGACGCTTATGCTGACGACATAAAGATACATGCTGGCGAAGCTGGATGCGCGAAGCAGACCAAACATCGTCACCATCAGGCCGGTAACGATTAGTGCAGTGGGTGCGGCGGCTGTCAGCCCTGAACCGATCACCCACAGAACCGTCGGCACAGCGGCAACCTGCCCGAGCCGATCGGCGAGCCAAAGCGTCGGCACATGCACTACAGATGCGCACAGCAGGACGAGCTCCCAGAACACCAATCGCTCGGCGAGCGGCATCGACTCGTAGCTTCCGAACGGGCCGAAAATCGCAAGCAGAAAACCGGCTGCGGCCGCTAGAAGAAACAGCCGTAGTACGCCGCCAGTCCGCCAGGCCAGGCTGTTTTGGTGCAGCGCCGGCTGCACGGAGCTCAAGACATGTCCAATCACGTAAGATCGCAATCGTTTCACGAATTACCTCGGTCGCTTGACGTAAAGTTGCTCGGAATTTCCGTCAATTGCCCGGTACGTCCCCTCGCAGCAGTTGGATGAAAGTGCGATGGAAGGGGCGGTGATGAAATTCCGGGAACGGTCGAAAATTGGCCGCTCATTGATAGGTCGCGTCTGGTGGTTTGCGGCGGTATTGGCGGGTGCTTGTGCTGCACCGCCGGCGGCAGGCAGGCCTCCCGCTACCTATGACGTCCAGCTGCAAATCGAGCCGGAAGCAGATCGCTGGTCAGCTACGCTCAATGCTGCAGAGGTCACTTGTACCGGTAACATCGTCAGGCTGCATCTACACCGCGACATACGGATCAGTTGGGCAGAGGTAGACGGTCAGCGTGTTCAACCGGTGCTCGATCCGCCCGATGCGCCGCCATTCTGGATCGCCGCCGCGCGCAGCTTTGACCTGCCTTGCCCGCGCAGATCGCTAATGATTCGCTATGACGGTCCTGGTCTCCTGCACCCCGACGGGCGCAATCAGGTGAGCGCCCATCTCGTTGAACTTTCACTTTATGGGGCTTGGTATCCCTTGGTGAGTGTTGATGACGAGATCCGCTGGCGTCTGACCACCACGCTTCCCAAAGGCTGGCGGTTCGCCACCCCGGCGAAAATCAGTAAGCGCGGCGACCGGCTGATGCTGAGGAGCGATCGGCCGATGGACATTGTGCTCATCGCGTCGCCGGTTTTCGAAGAGGAACGCATCTCCGCTGAGGGGATCGACCTACGCCTGCTGGTCAACGGTTCGCTTGGTGCCGAGCAGCGCGCCGTCGCCCGCGCGCAGGCCGGTGCGGCAGCTGACATGGCCGCCTGGGCGAACGGCATTCTGGGATCGCCAAACCCGGGCGAGTTGCTGGCACCGCAACTGATCTTCACCCCTCGTGGCGGATCTCTGTCCTATTCGCGGCTACCGCTGATCATCCTGCGCGAAGGCGATCTGAGCGCGCCACCGCCCGACCGACCCGCGAAGCTGAATGTCCGCCACGAGATCGCGCACTTCTGGTCACGCGCACCTCAAGAAGTCGACTGGCTGAACGAGGGCGTTGCCGAATACCTCGCGCTGCGCCGCACGGGCGAGGTCGAAGGTAGGGGCGTGATGGACGCGGTGATAGAAGACTACCGCCGACAGATTGCTGCCGCCGGATCCGAAGCGCCCATCACGGCCGGACCGGATCAGCGTACCTTCCTGAACACATACGCCCGGCCCGCGCTGCTGATTGACGCGCTGGCGCGCCGACATGAAGCGGCCGAGGTCGAGCATCTTCTTGCGGCGCTGTTCACCTTGGGCGGAAAGCAGAGCGTCGATCAGCTGCTCGCCGAGGTCGCGAAACGTTTTGGTGCGGAAGAGCGGGACACGGTCGCGGCATGTCTCAGATCACGCAGCTGGAGTGCATTATGCGGAGGCTGAGCGCCAGCCATGCCTTCGAGTGCATACGAACTTCTCGGTGGTGTCACGGCTATGTCTGACGCCAATCGCGATGACCCGTCGATGGAGACCAGAATGGATGCCCCCGAAGTCCACGCCCCCCACGTGCATGGTAGTGGACACTGGCTCGACAAGATCGTCGCTTTCGCCGCCTTGCTGACCTCGCTCGTTTCGATCGTGGTCGCGGTGCAGCACGGCAGAACGATGGAGAAACTGGTTGAGGCGCAATCATGGCCGTATGTCGGACTGAATTCGAGCAACCTGGTCGACGATAAGCGAAACGTATCGCTGACCCTGCAAAGTACAGGCTCGGGCCCTGCGCGTGTGCGTACGCTTTCCGTTCGCTATGATGGCAAGCCGGTTGGGGACTGGCCGGAACTAATCCGGGCTTGCTGCGCGTCGCGTGCCGACATCGATGATGCAACGCTGCTGCGCGAGACCGACGGGGCAATGGTGACCGGAGGACCCGTTGGCGCCGTGCTGCTGCCCGGTGATAAAGCGTTGATCCTTTCGCTTCCGCGCACCTCCGCGAACCAAGTGCTGTGGGAAAAGCTCGACGACAGACGCGGCAAGCTCGAGATAAAGGGCTGCTACTGCAGCGTGTTCGACGAGTGCTACGCTACCGATTTCACCCGCACGGGACCGCACCATGTCGCGCAATGCCCGGCGGTGCCGGACCAATGGAGCAGCTAAAATGCTGGAAACCGGCAATCGGGCAGTATTCTTGTACTTGGCTCTTCTGATCGGTCTTAGCCTTGCGGCGCCGCCGGTCTTGGGTAGAGAAAGACGGATTCGCGACTTGACGCCGGACTACTCGGCCTTCCTGACCAAGGCTCAGCGCAATCCCGGAGATGCGCAGGCGCTATGGACCCGCTACTATTTCCTGCCCAACGCTGCGCTATTCAGGGATGTGCAGTGCCCTGGCTTGGCGAGTGGCAAGCTGGCGCGGCAAGACCTCGCCGACCTCTTATCATTGGCACCTAGAATGAAGGAGGCGAGTACCGGCTTGCGGCACGATCTCCCCGAGGCCTTGGCGCGCTTCGAGCAGACTTTCCCCGATAACCGCTGGCACGGAGACATCTATATCATGGTATCGCTTGGCTGCTTTGACGGGCGCGCGCAGCGCATCGGCGGCAAGCCCGCGATGCTACTCGGCACCGATGTGATCGCCCGAACGGGTAACACCCAGCCAACCGTGCTTCTTACCCACGAACTGTTCCACCTCTACCATAGGCAGTTCTTCGAGCCTAAGGGCGATCCCCTCTGGGCAAGCCTCTGGACCGAGGGTCTGGCGACCTATGCTTCGGAAGCTCTCAACCCGGGAGCGACTCTGGAAGCGATGCTTTTGCCGACCGCAATGACACAGGCAGTCGACCGCGACCGTGCAAGGCTCGCCGCCGCGCTTTCAAGCCATCTCGATGAAAGCGGTGGCCGTGCCGAAACGCTCTATTTCCGCACCGATGACCGGACTGAGCCGGTGCCGCCGCGTTCAGGCTATTATCTCGGCCTTCTCACCGTGCGCAGCTTGGCGGAGGACGGTCACACGCTCAAGGAAATGGCCCATTGGGATGCAGCTACTGCGGAGAAACACCTTCGCCGCGCGCTGCTTGACGTGGAAATAGCCGGATGAGCGGGATTGAAGACTCATTAAATATTCTGCGACCCTGAGGCCTTGCGCGCGAGTCCTGATGAAGCACGAAATCATGAAGGTTAGACAAGCTTAATTCGATGTCGGCTTTGGGTTCTCTTTAGAATTCCCGCTCCTCGTGGAACAAAGCTCAAAGCAGCCGTACAGGTTTCGGGATTGCGCGGTACCGCCGCCAATGACGCAAATTAGGTGGGAAGCTGCCATTCGGATAGGATAGTCGCCCAGCTTTGCCACGTTTTGGCCACCCGAACCATTCTCGACAGATCTAGTTTACCCGTACCTGAAAGCGGGTATGGTTTTCCGCACGGCGTCCGTTAAAAACTGCCACCTTCGTGCGCAGCTAAAGAGAGAGGAACCTGGCATGAAGCGTAGGCATTTGATTGCGGTCCTCGTTTATGGACTAGCGGTTCTGCCGGTCGCGGCACATGGCCAGACCAAGATTTGCAAGGGTGGGGTTGGCGATGCAGCCGGCTCATTTACGACCGTGCTGACGCTCCGAGATGCCAGCGGCGCTTGGGGGCCACACGCCGTTATCCACCATCCCAAGCCAGTGCGCACTTTGCTAGAAATGGGAGCAGATGACTACGAGCAGCGGGTAAAGAGCACCGAAGTCCTGCTTGCCTACAGCACCAGGATCGAGGGCCAAACTCTACAGACCGAACTCAGCGAAGTGCAGATCAAGACGCCCACGGCATACAAGCACCTTGACCCGAGCTACTTGGCGCCCGGCGAGCTCGATAGGGCGTACGAGCAACGCGCCCATGTCAAATTAACCGTTGGTGCCCTGGCGCTTGAGGGCGAAGCCAAATGGGATGAAAACAACGAGATTGATGTCCTCACTTTCAAGATCGTGCCGCCGAGCGCTGATCGAGGGACTGGAAGCATGTCCGCTGAACTGGCAAGTCAGTTGACTCAGGCGCTGCTTAGCGCGGACGCGCTACATTTTCTTGTCACAGCCAGCGATGACGGGACGTATTTATTCGAGGGAGACGTCCCGCTCGACGTGCTCGAAGTTCGAAATGCAATGCTAAGCAAGGCGCTTGAAACGTCAGTTGAGAATGGCAGGAACGACCCGGCGAAATGGTGTAGCTAGTACAGCCGCTGCCGACTCGACGAGCTTTACGAGCATCGATTGCCATTTAGCCTTAAATCCGCTTGGCGAACGAAACCCAACTCTGCAGGGGCGACCGGTCCGACGAGAAAATCCGCCATTACAGTGCGCGATGGGCCAACAGACGAGTGCTTGCCCCTTCCATCTTGAGATGAGACCGCGCTGCAGCTTGCGCAACGATAATCAGGAGATCACATGGCCCGCTCGACTACCAACGGTTTTATGCCGGCGATGATCGGCTTGGCCCTATCAGCCGCTTCGATCTCTGTCCCGGCTTCCGCAGCAATTCAGACAGTGGATACACCTCAAGATCAGCTTCGCAGCATGGTAATCTCTGCAATGTTGACGTTTGCGGGTACTTACCTGGAAGGCCCTGCGGTCAAAGGGGAGCCGAAAATGGATACTTGCGAAATCGTCAGGGACGCCACTCGCGAACTTATGGATGCAGAGGCTTTCGGAATGCGCGCGACATTGTCTCCGGCTGACAGGAAGAAAAACGCCGATGACATGGACAGTCTTTGGGAGGACATCGCATCGCTGAGCAAGCAGCAAAACTGTGGTGTGTACGTGCCTGCCCGTTGGCGGTAGGCATGTCCGCTATGGGGTCGATTGCTGAATGTCGGCTTTCGGCCAGAAAGCTGCGAAAGCAGACATAGAGGGCCAACGCGATCACCGAACCTTGTCAGGCAGTGCCCTCGCCTCGGCCTTAAGCTTCTCAATCCGCTCCGAGCAAACCTCGTGCACGACGCGGCCGAGCTCCTCGACCTGCGCGCCGAGCCATTCGAGTTCTTCCTTCGTCACACGGTAATGCTTCGAGTAGCGGGCTTTGACGTAGGCGTCCTTGAGCTTCTCGAAGCGCGCGCGATCTTTTTTGAGTTCACGCGGCCAGACGTAGGTGAGGCGCGGATCGATCCGTTCAGCCTGAGTCCGCAGGAGGGCTATGTTGTGGTTATGCGGGGTATAGAAGGTGCAGACCAGAAGCACGCAGTGGTACAGCCGCTCACATGATTGGTGGAGGATGAAGGCGGGTTCTTTGGTCCTACCGTCCGCCATAAGGCTTCGGGCGGTGTTCAGATATACCAACGAGCTGGGAAACCACTCGTCAAAGTACTCCTCCGCCATTGCCAGCGCCTGTGTCGGCGTTTTCGGCTTAGGCGTGTGCAGTTCACTGTCGTCCGACTGGTAGACCGCGATGCCTTCGGCCTTAACGTCCATGAAGAAGTAGCGGCCATGGGCCAGCCCGTCGTTCACCTCCTGCAGGGTGTGGACGATAAAATTCACCGGCGTGCGCAGCGTGCCGGTGAGGCCGTATTCGCGCATCAGCCGCTCATCGAGCTTGGACCAGTATTTCACCCGGTCGGTGAGCCGCTTGTCGCTGACGATGATCAGGAGATCAAAATCGGAGCGGTAGCCCTTTGCAGTGTGCGGCTCGTCCACCCAGGTGCCGCGCGCATAGCTGCCGTAGAGGATCACCTTGAGGATCCGCCCGGCCTTCTTCCACTCGTGCTTTGCGAGCGCGAAGGCATCGTCAAACTCCTCGAAGATCAGCTGCACCACACGCTCCAGCTCGCGCTGCTTTTGCGGGGGCAGATGATCAAGGTCGGATCGCATCAGCGGATACTAGCAAGTAGTTGAGCGGCTTGCACCTCTCCGGCAACCCTTCATCCGCATCAATGAAACCAATCAGTATGCATCCGCGTTTCGGCATTAAGCCCGCACAGTTTTCGATGGTGGCCGAACGGTGAGGTGGGGGGACGGCAATGCTCCCGACGACCCAACGGCAGGTTTGCGTTCCATAAAGGAGCTTGATTTAAATCTGGCATCTGGTGCCGCATTGAGGTCGGGCGCACCACCAGCGCTTCACAAACAGCGCCATCCAGCTAAAATCTCGAAGGCAAAATCGTAAACCGAATCAACGTTCTATCGAGAAGTTTGTGGGGGGCGTTGTGGGGAGAGCTTCAAGCGGTCTCCCAAATCCCCCACAATATCAAATTGGTGGGGCTGAAGTTCGGTACAAGCCCTGCCACCACTTCCTTCCCTTCAACCCGATGTTTCACGTGAAACACCCGTTCAGCGGGGGGCCTAGAGGCGTTCAAAACGGGTCTAAGGGGGGGCTAGAAGGGGTCTAGAGGGGGTCTAGACGCCTCTAACACCCCTCTAGAACGATCGCTTGCGGCCGCCCCGAGCGGCCCTCCGCAATCAGGCGGCGAGCTTCGCCACCTGCTGGTCGGCCCACTTCAACCCCGGCAGGTAGCGCGCGTCGACCTTGCCGTCCTTCATCGCAAAGAGATGCAGCCAGCCATTGTCGAACAGCGCGCGCACGCCCGGGTGCTTGTCGAGGATCGCGATCATCTCCTCGCGCGGGGCCTCGATCATCACCGAAAGGCGCAGCGGTTCGTGCTGCAAGCCGTCGCCATCATGCACCGCCTGCCAGGGCAGACCCGGGCGCAGGCGGCCGCCGTTGCCCTCGATCACGCCGATCCCGCCGACCACGTTGTGGATCAGCTTGTTGCCGCCGCCGAACATCTCGGGCGCGACGCTGGAGCCGTAGTACTGGAGCGAAATCCAGCTCGCGACCACCACCGGCGCGGTGATGATGAGTTCGAGCGTGCCGAAGCCTTCGTCCGCCTGCCAGTCGTAGGAGTGCAGGAAAGCGCGGCCCCCGAGGTCGCGGCCAGCGGTCGCCTCTCGCGGGGCGGCGATAAAGGCGGCGCATCCGGCAAGGCCCCATTCGGGGCGGATCTCGGCCCAGTTCTGGGCGCGGGCGGGGATGCTTGCGCCCGAAGCTCCCGGCATCCGCAGCGCACGCTCGGCACGGGCGATCTTGGCGGCCTGCGCGAGCTGCTGGCGCACCTTGGCAATATCACCCGAGCGAGCGGCGGGGAGACCATCGTCGTAGATGGTGACCGCATCGGTGGTGGTGTCGTGCAGCCCTGCGACGAACAGCACGTCATCGGCCACTTCCACTCCGCGCGACGCGAGCCCTGCGCGGGTTTCGGGGTCGTTGAGCAGTATCGCCAGCAGGCGGGCCGAAACCTCGCCGGTGTATCCGCCGCAAGCGCCGCAGTGATAGGCGCTCTCGTGCGGGTTGTTGGTGACGTTGCCGCCGTGGCCGAGCAGCAGGACGATCTCGCCGTGGCCGCGCTGCAGGCTCATCGCCTTGAGCACCGCAGCGCCGGTATCGGCCTTCGCCTCGGCGCTCATCCCGCCGATCACTTCAGGGGCGGGCTCGGCCTTGGCCTTGGGGGTGAACCCGAGCGCCGATTTCACCAGCTTGACCGCGTAGACCGGCCCCATCGCCTCGACAAAGGCGAAGGAGGAGACGGCGGCCTGCCGGAACCGGCCCCAGGCGCGCTTGGAGCGGGCGGCGATGCGGTCGGCCTGATCCTTGGCCGGATCGCCCGCGCTGGTGGTGTTCACCGCCGGGTTGAGCAGCACCGGAAGGCGCGCCTCCAGAATGTCCGAACCATGCGCGTGGTGCGCCAGCGGCAGGCCGAAGAAGCCCGCAAAGCCGATGGTGGCGATGCCGGTATCGACGCTTTCGAGCGCGCGGCGATACACTTCCGAGCGCACGTCGATGCAGAAGGCGGCCTGCAGGAAGGGGCGTGTCCCAGCGGCCGGAGCCGCGCCGTCGAGTGCGGCCACAAGGCGGCGCTGATGGCCGCGGTCGGCGGCGTCTTGCAGGATCGCGAGCGCAACCTCGTCAGCCGTGGCTGCGACGGGCTTGGCGTGGGCGGCGACGGCTGCGGCCCACTTGTCGGCAACCTCGGGAGCGTGGGCGAGCAGCGCCTCGTCCCAGATCAGGCGGATCGCGAGAAGATCGAGCAGCGTGCGGTCGGTGCCGCCGGCAAGCTCCGCCTGCCACAGCACCCAGCGCGCGTGCTGCGCCCAGCCCCCGAGGCTCATGGCGATGCGGTGGAAGGCGGTCGGCGCGGCTTCGTCGGTGATGCCCAGCGCTTCGGCAGCGGCGAGGATCGCGCGCTCGGTGGTGTCTGGCGCGGCGGCGACGTGGGCGCAGAAGCCTTCGAGGCCCGCGATTTCCGGGGTGAGATCGTGCATCGCCCAGGCGCGCCATGCGGCGAAGGCCTGCGATCCGGGGGCGGGCGACCACAGCGCCTGACCGCGGTCGAAGTGACCTGCGGCCCACAGCCCGATGCAGCGGTCGATCAGTGCGGGCCAGTCGATGCCGGTCGCTTCGGCAGCGAGGTCGGCCACGGTCGGCAGGGCACGCGGGGCAGGGCCGTTGCCGAGCGTTTCGGCGACTTCGCGCAAGCCCGTGATGTTGGCGGGCTTCAAGGGCGAGGTCGCGGCAGCCAGCGCGTCAGCCAGGTCGTCAGCCGTGATGCGCCCGTCCTTGATGGCGGCGACATAGTCCGCGCCCTTGCGGGTGACACGCACCCCGGCGACGCGCGCCAGCCGTGCGGCGGCGGCGGCGAGGTCCTCCCCGGTCTGGCCGAGGAAGGGGTTGACCGCCACGGTCGCATCGAGCGGGAAGGCGGGGGGCACGGCGCGGCCTGCGGCCTCGGCGGCGTCGAGCACCGCCGAGAAGCGGGCCGGGGCGATGTCTGCGTGGGTCATCAGCATGGTCGTTCTCCGTTTCGCGGTGTCAGTTGGCGCGGGTCGAGCGGAAGCCGCCGATCGCGCGGTCGAGCAGGGCGTTGAGGTAGAGGCCGTTGGCGAGGTGGACGCGCAGGCCTGCGGTGGCCGGATGGTGCGCCCACAGCGGGAACAGCGCCTGGGCAAAGGCAACGAGGCCGAAGCTTGCCACCGCGATCACGATCATCGCCCATTCGAGCGAGCCTGCGGTCGGCACCTGCGGCAGGATCGGGCCCCAGATCTTCGTGGCGATGGCCTGGAAGCTGAAGTAGCCGATGGCCGCCGCCAGCGAGGCGGCTCCGGTGCGGATGGTGAGCTGCGCCGGCGCGCGGTCGGCAAGGCCCTGCGCGACGAGGTAGGCCACCCCGAAGATCAGGATCGCGCCGAGCGCCAGCGCCTGCGGGGACTTCGGCCCGAGCGCGACAGTGAAGGCGGTTGCGATCACGGCGAAGATGGCGAGGGCGAGCGCGAAGCTCTTGAGCACCGCAGCGACGCTCGGCACGGCGACAGGGCCGGGGCGGCGGATGTTCGACACCTCGGTCACGGCCGTTCCCGAGGAGAGGAAGGCGTGCGCCTTGTAGAGCGAGTGGGCGATGATGTGCAGCAGCGCGAGGGTCCACAGGCCCAGACCGCATTGCAGCAGCATGAAGCCCATCTGCGAGACGGTCGACCAGGCGAGCGCGGTCTTGATGGCGCTCTGGGTGAGCATCACGGCCGCGCCGAACAGCGCGGTGAAGCCGCCGATCACCACCAGCGCGGCCATTGCCCCGGCGCTCTGCTGGACAAGGCCGGCAGCGGTGATGAGCAGCACGCCGCCCGAATTGATGATCCCGGCGTGGAGCAGCGCGGAGACGGGGGTGGGGGCCTCCATCACCTCGGTCAGCCAGCCGTGGAGCGGGAAGGCGGCGGTCTTCAATGCAGCGGCAGCGACAATCGCGGCGACGCCGAGCGTGCCGACAAGGCCGAGGCCGATCGTTGTGGCGACGGCGGGTAGCGCGGTGACGTCGAGCGTGCCGAAGCGGGCAAACAGCAGTGCGGCTGCGAGAGCGAGCAGCACGTCGCCCCCGTGCCAGACATAGGCGAACTTGGTCGCGGCGCGCTGGGCTTCCGGGCGGTCGGGGTAGAAGAGCAGCAGCTTGCGCAGGGTCAGGCCGACCGCGAAGCTGGCGAGGATGAGGGTCGGGATTGTGCCCGCCTGCACGAACACCAACACCGCGGCGAGCGTGGTCAGCATCAGCCCGTGGAATGCGCCTTCGCGCGCCTCGCCGTCGAGATAGGTGCGGCTATAGCGCATCACGATCCAGCCGATGAAGCCGACGAGGGTCGCCATGCTGGCCGCGACGAGGTCGCTGCGCAGGGACAGGGTGACAGCGCCGCTCAGGATGCTCACTCCGGCGGGTGTGCCCGCAGCGGTCTGGACGAGACCTGCAAGCGCAATGGCCAGCGCCGCGAAGGCCGAGAGTTCGGAGAGCATCGGCAGGCTGCCAGGGCGCTTGCCCGGACGGGCGAGGGCGATCAGGATAGCCGGCACAAGCGCGAGGGGGCTAAGCATCGTCAGGGTCAAGGCGTCAGGCATGAGGCGACACTCCGGCTTCGGGTGAAATGTGTGAGGTGCCGGATAGGGACTGGACGAAATCAAAGAAAATACATATTTTGTCGCCAAACGTTCGGTAGAAACGAACGGTCTGGACGATCCTCGATGGCGAGCCTCAATCTCCACCACCTGCGCCTGTTCCGTGCCGTTGCTCGCGAGGGCACGCTGACCGCTGCCGCCAAGGCGCTCAACATCTCGCAAAGTGCGGTCTCGACCCAGATCAAGGCGCTGGAGGTCGACCTCGGGCATGACCTGTTCGAGCGGCGCGGACGCAACCTCGTGCTGACCGAGGCGGGGCGGATCGCATTGGACTATGCCGAGCAGATCTTCCGCGCTTCCGAACAGCTCACGGCCACCTTCCGCGCCGTGGGCGGCCAGCGCAAGGTGCTGCGCATCGGCGCGCTCGCCACGCTGTCGCGCAACTTCCAGATGGGCTTCCTCGAGCCCTTACTGGGCCGCGACGATGTCGAGGTGGTGCTCCGTTCGGGCACGCAGGCCTCGCTGCTGCGGGCGCTCGACGCGCTGCGGATCGACGTGCTGCTCACCAACCAGGTGCCCGCGCGCGATGCCGCCAGCCCCTATCTGGTGCGCCGCATTGCCGAACAACCGGTCAGCCTCGTCGGCGCGCGTTCCCGCCTGATCCTCGCGGCGCGGGGGCTTCCCGTGCTCCTCGCCGAAGCCCCGCTGCTGCTCCCCACGCCCGAGACCGCGATGCGCGCCGGGTTCGACGCGATGGTCGAAAGCCTCGGCATCGTCCCGCGCATCGCGGCCGAGGCGGACGACATGGCGATGCTGCGCCTCCTCGCGCGCTCGGACGCGGGTGTCGCCGTCATCCCGCCGATCGTGGTGCGCGACGAGCTCGCCAATGGCACGCTCTACGAGCTGGCCCAGCTGCCCGGCATCACCGAGGAATTCCACGCCGTAACCATTGGCCGCACCTTCCCGAACCCGCTGCTGCGCGAGGTGCTGGACACTGCGCCGGGGGCTGCGGGACTTGCAGGCGAAGAGGGCGGGCAGTAAGGCGCGCCTCCTCCCCGGAAAGATGCAGGAATCGCAATCAACATGACCGCTCCCCTCACCGGCCGCCCCGTCATTTCCGCGACCGGCCTGTTCACCCCGCCCGAGAGCATCACCAACGAAGAGCTGGTCGCGAGCTTCAACGCGTATGTCGACCGGCACAATGCGGCGAACCCCGACGCTGAGCCGCTGGCCTATTCCTCTGTCGAGTTCATCGAGAAGGCGAGCGGCATCAAGGCGCGCCACGTGATGAGCAAGGCCGCGATCCTCGACCCCGAAACCATGTGTCCGCGCCTGCCCGAACGCGCCAATGACGAAATCTCGGTGATGGCCGAGATCGGCGTGGCCGCGGCTAAGCAGGCTCTGGAGCGCGCAGGTCGCCGCCCCGAGGATGTCGATGCGGTGCTCTGCGCAGCCTCGAACATGCAGCGCGCTTACCCTGCGATGGCGATCGAGATCCAGCAGGCGCTGGGCATCGAGGGCTTCGGGTTCGACATGAATGTCGCCTGCTCGTCGGCCACCTTCGGCATCCAGACGGCGGCCGATTATGTGCGCAGCGGCAATGCGCGGAGCGTGCTGGTGGTCAGCCCCGAGATCACCTCGGGCCACCTCAACTGGCGCGACCGCGACAGCCACTTCATCTTCGGCGACGTGGCCACCGCGGTGCTGGTGGAAGATTCGAGCATTGCGCCCTCGGAGCATTGGGAGATCCTCGGCACCAAGCTGAAGACCGTCTTCTCGAACAACATCCGCAACAATTTCGGCTTCCTCAACCGCGCTGCGCCCGAGGGGGAAGGCACGGCGGACAAGCTGTTCGTCCAGGAAGGGCGCAAGGTCTTCAAGGAGGTCGTGCCGATGGTCGCACAGATGATCCTCGACGAGGCGGACCGCCTCGGCCTCGACGCGGCGGGCTTGCGGCGGATGTGGCTGCATCAGGCCAATGCGGGGATGAACCGGCTGATCGCGCAGAAGGTGCTGGGCCACGAGGCGAGCGACGACGAGAGCCCGACCGTGCTCGACACCTATGGCAACACGTCGAGCGCAGGCTCGATCATCGCCTTCCACCGGCACAGCGATGATCTTGGCGCGGGCGACGAAGGCCTGATCTGCTCGTTCGGCGCAGGCTATTCGGCCGGCACCGTCTTCGTGCGCAAGGTGGCCTGATCCGCACTTACCTTGCGGCCACGCGCCGCACTCCCTAGAAGCTCAGCGATGGCAGGCGAAATTCTCGACAACAAGGGCCGCGGCGAGGCTGGCTGGCAGTGGCCTGCAATCCATCCGGAAGGACGCAAGTTCGGGCTGATCGCGCTGGCGGCGAGCCTCTTCGTGCTGCTGGTGCTGGGCTGGAGCGTGCTCGGCTGGCCGATGCTGGTGGCCTCGGCGGGCGTCTTCGCCTTCTTCCGCGACCCCGAGCGCGTGGTGCCGCAGGGCGACAATCTGATCATTGCCCCCGCTGACGGGACCGTCACCCTGATCGCGGCGGTCGAGCCTCCTCTGGAACTCCAGATCGACGACGGCTCGGGCCATGCGGGCCTGCCTGCCGGGCCGGTCACGCGGGTCTCGATCTTTCTCAGCGTCTTCGATGTCCACATCAACCGCACGCCCGTGGGCGGGACGGTGCGGCGGGTGGTCTATATCCCCGGCCGCTTCATCAGCGCCGAACTCGACAAGGCGAGCGAGGAGAACGAGCGCCAGCATCTTCTGGTCGAGCGCAATGACGGCCTTCGCGTCGGCTTCACCCAGATCGCCGGACTGGTGGCGCGGCGGATCGTGCCGTTCGTCAAGCCGGGCGACATCCTTGCCAAGGGCCAGCGCATCGGGCTGATCCGCTTCGGCAGCCGGGTCGATGTCTATCTGCCTGCGGGCACCGACGCCGCTGTGATGATCGGCCAGCGCGTGATCGCGGGCGAGACGGTGATCGCCGAGATCGGCCGCCGCGACCTTATCGAAGGAATCCTGCAATGAGCCGCCCGCCTCGCACGAGAGCGCCGCGTAAATTGCCGGGTGCGCGCTTCTTCCCTGCACGGCTGGGGCCCAAGGCTGCCGAGGACGAGGACGAGCTTCCCGTCACCCCTGCGCATGGCGGCGGGCTGACGCTGCGGGCGATGCTTCCCAACGCGGTGACGGCAGCGGCGCTCTGTTCGGGCCTCACCGGTATCCGCTTTGCGATCGACGCGCAGTGGGCTTTTGCGATCGGGTTGGTGGTTCTGGCCGGCGTGCTTGACGGGATCGATGGGCGCATCGCGCGGTTGCTCAACGCCCAGTCGCGCTTCGGTGCGGAGCTCGACTCTCTGGCGGATTCGCTATCCTTCGGGGTCGCGCCTGCGCTGATCCTGTTCCTGTGGTCGCTGCACGAGTGGGAGCGATTCGGCTGGTTCGCCGCGCTCGCCTTTGCGATCTGCTGCGCGCTGCGTCTCGCGCGCTTCAACGCCCGGATCGACGAGGATGACCAGCCGCACAAGTCGGCAGGCTTCCTGACCGGCGTGCCCGCGCCCGTCGGGGCGGGGCTGGCCTTCATACCCTTTTACCTGTGGACCGGGACCGGCTACGAGTTCTTCCGCCAGCCGGTGCTGATGGCCTTGTGGCTGACGCTGATCGCGGTGCTGATGATCTCGAACCTGCCGACGCTGAGCTGGGGCTCGCTGCGTCCGCGCAAATCGATCCGCCTGCCGCTGATCGCCTTCACAGGCATCGCCTTTGCGGCATTGCTGCTCGAGCCGTGGTGGACGCTGGCCGCGATCTGCATCGCCTATCTGGCGCTGATGCCTTACGGCTTCGTCAAATATGCCGGGATCAAGCGGCGCAGGCTGGAAGCGGCAAACGCACCCCGGCCGGACGCCGCATAGCCACCGCGCGGCGCGGGGCCAGCACCGGAACGGGCCGCAGGCTCATCTCGCGTGCCGAAGCCTGGAGCGCCAGACCTGCCCGCAGCACTTCGCCTTCCCGCATCAGCCGCGCATAGGCAGCGCGTGCTTCCGCGAGGCTGTGGGCGATCACCGCGACCGCCAGAAGCCCGGCGAAGGCGAACAGAGCGTTGATGGCGATGGTGAGCATGGCGGTATCCCCGTGAATCAGTTGTTCGTTCTTTGTTCCCACGCGTTGTTCCCTACCTGTTCCAGCCTGTCAAGCGGGTTTTGTTGCCTTTCGGCGCGCCGATATTCCCGGGAGAAGCGATTCAGACTGGATTTCCCCGTCCACCGCGGTTAAGGGCGCGCTCGCTCCGGCATGGGCATGAGGCCTGCGCCGCGAGCAAATTCACATGGAAGGCGCTCATACCGGTGCCGTTTGCGGGATCTCCGCATCACGGTTCCAGCCTTCCAGAGGAACAACCGGAAAGGAATTACCTATGGCGGCTCCCGTCGTCACCATGCAGCAACTCATTGAGGCCGGCGCACACTTCGGCCACCAGACCCACCGCTGGAACCCGCGCATGAAGCCGTACATCTTCGGCGCGCGCAACGGTGTTCACATCATCGACCTGTCGCAGACCGTGCCGCTGTTCGCGCGCGCGCTCGACTTCGTCGAATCGACCGTGCGTTCGGGCGGCAAGGTGCTGTTCGTCGGCACCAAGCGTCAGGCGCAGGAGCCGATTGCTGAAGCGGCGCGCATGTCGGGCCAGCACTTCGTCAACCACCGCTGGCTGGGCGGCATGCTCACCAACTGGAAGACGATCTCGGGTTCGATCCGCCGCCTGAAGGCGCTGGAAGAACTGCTCTCGGGCGACACCTCGGGTCTCACCAAGAAGGAAGTGCTTCAGCTCACCCGTGAGCGCGAGAAGCTTGAATCCTCGCTCGGCGGCATCCGCGACATGGGCGGCATTCCGGACGTGATGTTCGTGATCGACGCCAACAAGGAAGACCTCGCGATCAAGGAAGCGGCCGTGCTCGGCATCCCCGTGATCGGCATCCTCGACACCAACGTCGATCCCAGCCACATCGCCTTCCCGGTTCCGGGCAACGACGATGCGAGCCGTGCGGTGCGCTTGTACTGCCAGGCGATCGGCGAAGCGGCGATGGCCGGCAAGGGCAAGTTCCAGGCCGACGTGTCGAGCGATTTCGGCGCGATGGTCGAGCCCCCGGTCGAAGCCCCCGCGCCTGCCGCGGTGGCCGACGAACCGGTTGCCGAAGAACAGGCTGCGGAAGAAACCGAAGCCTGATTTTCTGCACGCGGCAGCGGCGGCACGTTCGTCGCTTGCCCGTCACATTCCCTCTCTAGCGCGCCCGGCATTGCCCTCCATTCGGAGCGGCAGGGCCGGGCGCCCGAACAACACACGAAAAGGAATTTTCCATGGCCGATATTTCCGTCGCCGACGTGAAGAAGCTGCGCGAGCGCACCGGCGCTGGCATGATGGACGCCAAGAAGGCGCTGACCGAAGCCGGCGGCGACATCGAAGCTGCGGTTGACGCGCTGCGCGCCAAGGGCCTCGCCACCGCCCAGAAGAAGTCGAGCCGCACCGCGGCTGAAGGCCTCGTCGGCGTGCTCGTCGAAGGCACCAAGGGCGTTGCCGTTGAAATCAACTCGGAAACCGACTTCGTCGCCAAGAACGACCAGTTCCAGAGCTTCGTGCGCAACGCGACCGCTGTCGCGCTGGCGCAGGGCATCGTGGACGTCGAGGCGCTCAAGGCGGCTGCCTATCCCGAAGGCGGCACCGTGGGCGACAAGCTGACCGAGAACGTCGCCACCATCGGCGAAAACCAGCAGATCCGCCGCATCAAGCTGGTGTCGGTGACGCAGGGCGCTGTGGTTCCCTACATCCACAACGCGGCCGCTGACGGCCTCGGCAAGATCGGCGTGCTCGTCGCGCTGGAATCGGATGCCGATGCTGCCACGCTCAACGCGCTCGGCAAGGACATCGCCCAGCACGCTGCCGCGATGTTCCCGCAGGCGCTGGACGCCGACGGCCTCGACGCCGACGTGATCGAGCGCGAGCGCAAGATCGCTGCCGAAAAGGCTGCCGAAAGCGGCAAGCCCGCCGACGTGCAGGCCAAGATGGTCGAAGGCGCGGTGAAGAAGTTCGCCAAGGAAAACGCGCTCCTCAGCCAGATCTTCGTCAAGGACGGCAAGGCGACGGTCGAAGAGTACATTGCCAAGGCCGCCAAGGACGCGGGCAAGTCGATCAAGCTCGTCGACTACGTGCGCTACCAGCTCGGCGAAGGCATCGAAAAGGAAGAAGTCGATTTCGCCGCGGAAGTGGCAGCGACGCTGAAGGGCTGATCCTTCTTCACGAATACCGGGCGGCCGCTGCAGCATCCACGCTGCGGCGGCCGTATTTCTATCAGCCAGATTTCCGGGTGGGTGAACAGTCGCAGCGGCAGCAAGCTGGTGCCGAGCCCTGCGCCGGTCACCAGCACCTTGCCGTTCTCGCGCTTCACCCCACAGGCGTAGAGGTCGCCATATTCCGACATCGTCGCTGGCGATCCGCCCCACGGGTAGTCGATTTGCCCGCAATGCGTGTGCCCCGCGAGCACGAGGTCGACGTCGACCGGCACCTGCGGGAAGATATCGGGCGAGTGGGTGAGAATGATCCGCGCGCCCGGCTTGCCCGTCATCATCTGCATGGTCGCGGGCAGATCGTCGCGCTTTGTATAGGCGTCGTCCACCCCGCCGATCACCAGCGGACCGACCTGCTTCGCGCGGTTTCGCAGCACCGTGATGTTGGAATAAGGCGCGAGCGCCATCGCCATCCTGGGCCAACCTGCCCAGTGGTCGTGATTGCCCGGCACCAGCACCACGCCCAGCGGCGCGGTCAGATTGCCGAGCGGCGCGACGGCCTCGCCGGCCGTGTAGATATGCGAGGCGGTGCGCTTCTCGCTGATGAGGTCGCCCGCGATTGCGATCAGGTCGGGCTTCAACGCGTTCACCTGCGCGACGATCCGCGCGAGCCGCTCGGGCGGCATGTCCGGCCCGGCTACGTGGATGTCGGAGATCAGCGCGATCGTCACCGGCTTTGCACCTGCGGGCAACGACCGGCTCTCTATCGTCAGGCGCTCCACCACCGGCATGCGCATCGTGTCATGCCACGCCTTCGCGATCACCGCACAGGCGAGAATCAGCACCGCAAGGCCGATCCTGCGCATCATTGTCTTGCCCATTTGCGCCGCTATCCTCTTGGCAGTTGGGTGACACCCCGATAAAGGCCCCGGCTAGCCAATTCCCGCCAGAAAGTCAGCCGCCCCATGTCCTTCCCCACGATCAAGCGCGTCCTCCTGAAACTTTCGGGCGAAGTGCTGATGGGGAACCAGCAGTTCGGCATCGACCCCGAGTTCGTCGCCGAGCTCGCTTTGGAGGTGAAGGCGGCCAAGGAAACGGGCCTCGAGATCTGCCTCGTGATCGGCGGGGGCAACATCTTCCGCGGCATGGCGGGGGCGGCCAAGGGCATGGACCGCGCGCAGGCCGATTACATGGGAATGCTCGCGACCGTGATGAACGCGCTGGCGATGCAGAACGCATTGGAGCAGTGCGGCGTGCCGACCCGCGTGCAGTCCGCGATCGAGATGGACAAGGTGTGCGAGCCGGTGATCCGCCGCCGCGCCGAGCGCCATCTGGAGAAAGGCCGCGTGGTGATCTTTGCCGCCGGTGTCGGCGCGCCCTATTTCACCACCGATAGCGGAGCCGCCTTGCGGGCTGCCGAAATGAAGTGCGACGCGCTGCTCAAGGGCACCAGCGTCGACGGGGTCTATGACAGCGATCCCAAGCACAACCCCAACGCCGTGCGTTTCGATACCGTGACTTATGACCGCGTGCTCGCGGACAATCTCAAGGTGATGGACGCTTCCGCCGTGGCGCTGTGCCGCGACAACAAGATTCCGATCGTGGTCTTCTCGATCCGCGAAAAGGGCAACCTGGCACGCGTGCTCGCGGGCGGGGGCGTCCAGACCATTGTTCAAGACAGCTGACTGAAAGAGGGAAACCCCAGCCATGCCACAATATGACAAGGCCGATGTCGAGCGCCGGATGAAGGGCGCTGTCGAGGCATTGAAGAGCGACCTTCAGGGTCTGCGCACGGGCCGCGCCAACGTAACGCTGCTCGATCCGGTGGTGTGCGAGGTCTACGGCTCGATGATGCCGCTGTCGCAGGTCGCCACCGTCTCGGCGCCCGAGCCGCGGATGCTGAGCGTGCAGGTCTGGGACCGTTCGAACATGACCGCGGTCGAAAAGGGCATTGCCCACGCCAACCTCGGTTTGAACCCGATCATCGACGGTCAGACGCTGCGCCTCCCGATCCCCGACCTGACGCAGGAGCGCCGCAAGGAGCTTGCCAAGCTCGCCGGACAGTATGCCGAGAAGGCCAAGATCGCGATCCGCAACGTCCGCCGCGACGCGATGGAAAGCCTCAAGACCGACGAGAAGAAGAAGGAAATCTCCGAGGACGACCGCAAGCGGTCCGAGGAGCAGGTCCAGAAGCTGACCGATCAATACGTCAAGGAAACCGACGAGGCAGCGGCCAAGAAGGAACAGGAAATCCTGACGCAGTGAGTGTCCGGAACGCCTTTTCTTTCAGGAACGGTTTTGAGTAGCGACCGCGCCAGACATGTCGCCATCATCATGGATGGCAATGGCCGCTGGGCCAAGAAGCGGGCCTTGCCGCGCGCGGTGGGACACCAGCGCGGGGTCGAGGCGGTGCGCCGGCTGGTGCGCGCGCTCGACGGCACGGGGCTGGAGTGCCTGACGCTCTATGCTTTCTCCTCGGAGAACTGGAAGCGGCCCGACGAGGAGGTCGATGACCTGATGAACCTGATGCGCAGGTTCATCAAATCCGACCTGCCCGAGTTCGTCGCCAACAAGGTGAAGCTGAAGATCATCGGCGACTGGCAAAGCCTTGCGCCCGATATCGTCGCGATGCTGGAAGACGCGCTGGCGCAGACCGCGGGCGGCACGCAGACGCTCGCCGTAGCGCTCAATTACGGCGGCCAGCACGAGATCGCGCGCGCTGCGGCCAAGGCTGCGGGCGAGGGCGAGATCACCATCGAGACCATCGCCGCGCATCTCGACACCGCGGATCTGCCGCCGCTCGACCTGTTGATCCGCACCAGCGGCGAGGTGCGCCTGTCGAACTTCCTGTTGTGGCAGGCGGCCTATGCCGAGATGCTGTTCGTCGATACGCTGTGGCCCGATTTCGAGCCTGCGCATCTGATGCAGGCGCTGGGCGACTTTGCGCAGAGGGAGCGGCGCTATGGCGGACGGTAACACACGGGTGCGCGATACGAAGGCGGGCACCTCCGACCTGCCGGTGCGGCTCGCCTCGGCGATTGTCATGCTGGTGCTGGCGGGAGGGGCGCTGTGGCTGGGCGGCTGGTTCTGGACCGGCTTCGTGGTGCTGCTCGCGCTCGGCGTGCTGTGGGAGTGGAACAAGCTGATCGCCCGCTTCGGCCGCAAGGGGCTGAACGAGACGCTGTGGTTCTTCGCCGGCGTCATCTACATCGGCGGCGCGGCCATCGCGATGCTGGCGGTGCGCAACGGGCGGCAGGTGCTGCCCTTCGATCCGCAGCAATCGGGTTACGGCCCGCTCGAGGTGCTGATCGTCTTCATCCTGCCGATCATTGCGGTGGACGTGGGCGCCTATTTCGCCGGGCGCGCCATCGGCGGCCCGAAGATCGCGCCGCGGATCAGCCCGGCCAAGACCTGGGCGGGCCTGGCGGGCGGCGCGACGCTGGCCGCGCTGCTCGGCGTGGCGGTCGAACTCGCCGATTTCGGCCCGGCGGCCTATCCCGGCACCAGCGCCTTTGCACTGGCGATGGCGGTGCTCGGCGGCGTGCTGATCGCGGTGATCGCGCAGATCGGCGATTTCTTCGAGAGCTGGATGAAGCGGCGGGCGGGCGTGAAAGATTCCGGCGATCTCATTCCGGGACATGGCGGGCTTTTCGACCGGCTCGACGGCTTCCTCGCGGTGTTCTTCGTGCTGTTTGTGATTGCCACCGTGCCCACTTTGCTGGGATGATGCAGCGATGATGCGGACGCTCACCCTGCTCGGCGCCACCGGCTCGATCGGCGCTTCGACGCTCGATCTGGTGCGGCGCAACCGCAGCGAGTGGCAGGTCGAGGCGCTCACCGCGCAGTGCAGCGCGGCGGAACTGGCGGCGCTCGCCATCGAATTCGGTGCCAAGCTGGCGGTGGTCGGCGACGAGGGCTGCCTGTCCGAACTGCGCGAGGCTCTGGGCTCCAGCGGGATCGAAGCGGCAGGCGGACGGCAGGCACTGGTCGAGGCGGCGGCGCGGCCCGTGGACATGACCGTGGCGGCGATCGTCGGCTGCGCAGGCCTCGCGCCGGTGATGGCGGCGATCGAGCGGGGCGGCACCATCGCGCTCGCCAACAAGGAAGCGCTCGTTTCGGCGGGCGAGATGATGATGCAGGCGGCCGCCAAGCATGGCGCGACGCTGCTCCCCACCGATTCCGAACACAACGCGATCTTCCAGTGCCTCAACGGCAACCGCATCGAGGACGTCGCCAAGATCACCCTGACCGCGAGCGGTGGCCCCTTGCGCACGTGGAGCATGGAGCGCCTGAACGCTGCCACGCCTGCCGAGGCTGTCGCCCATCCCAACTGGTCGATGGGCGCCAAGATCAGCGTCGACAGTGCCACGATGATGAACAAGGGGCTCGAATATATCGAAGCCTATCATCTCTTCCCGGTGGGCTTCGACCGGCTCGGCATCGTCATCCACCCGCAAAGCGTGGTGCATTCGATGGTCGAATTCCGCGACCGTTCGACGCTGGCGCAGCTTGGCCCGTCCGATATGCGCGTACCGATCGCCTCGTGCCTCGCCTGGCCGCAGCGCATGGAAACGCCGCTGGCGCCGCTCGATCTGGCAACCATCGGCGAGCTCACCTTCTTTGCCCCCGACGAGGAGCGTTTCCCGGCCACGCGGCTGGCGCGCGAGGCCATTCTGGCGGGGGGCTCGGCCCCGGCCATCCTCAATGCGGCGAACGAAGTGGCAGTCGCCGCTTTCCTCGCCGGTCAGATCAGGTTCACCCGCATTGCCGCATTGGTCGAGGAGACCCTCGCGCGCAGCAATGATGCCCCGCGTCCGGTGAACCTTGCAGAAGTGCTTGCCGTAGACCAATCCGCGCGGATGCAGGCGCAGAGCCTGCTGGAGACCAGTGCCCTTGTTTGAAAGCCCCCCTTTCTGGATGTACCTGCTCGGCTTTGCGCTTTTGCTCGGCCCGCTCGTCACCCTGCATGAGCTCGGCCACCTGCTGGTCGGTCGCCTGTTCGGCGTGAAGGCCGATGCCTTCTCGGTCGGCTTCGGCAAGGAGCTGGCGGGCTTCACCGACCGGCGCGGCACCCGCTGGAAGCTCTCGGCTCTGCCGCTGGGCGGATACGTCCAGTTCAAGGGCGACATGAACCCGGCAAGCGTGCCCGATCCCAATGCGCCGGCCGAGGAGGGCAGCTTCCAGTATGCTGCCCTGTGGAAGCGCGCGCTGATCGTGGCCGCCGGACCGGTGACCAACCTGCTGATCGCCATCGGCATCTTCGCGGCGTTCTTCGCGATCATCGGCAAGCCGGTGATTGCCGATGCCGAGGACTCGCGCACCATTGGTACCTTTGCCGAAGGCAGCGCCGCCCAGGCTGCGGGCCTCAAGGTAGGCGACCGCGTCGTCGCCATCGACGGGCAGCCGATCATCGATTTCGCCGATCTGAAGACCAAGGTCGCACTCAATCCGGGCGAGCGCATGGTGTTCACCGTCGAGCGTGCAGGCCAGCGGATCGACTATCCGCTGACCACCGCGCGGATCGAGCGGAAGGACAATTTCGGCAATATCAGCACCGAGGGCCTCGTCGGCATCGCTCCTGCTGGTGGCAAGTACGAAATGGAAGACGTGAGCGTCTTCGAGGCGGTGCCGCTCGCCGCCAAGCAAAGCTGGACCTACACCGGCATGATGATCACCGGCATCCGCCAGATCGTCACCGGGGAACGCTCGATGAAGGAACTCGGCGGGCCGCTCAAGATCGCGAAGATCTCGGGCGAGCAGCTCAGCATGGGCTTGCCGGACTTTGTCTATTTCTCCGCACTCATTTCGCTTAATTTGGCATTCATCAACTTCTTGCCAATCCCCGCGCTCGATGGCGGCCACCTGATGTTCTACGCGTTCGAGGCGATCCGCCGGAAACCCGTGGGGCCACAGGCGACCGAATGGGCCTACCGCACCGGCATCGCGCTGGTGCTGATGCTGATGGCGGTAGTGACGTTGAATGACATTATTTCGCTTCCCGTCTTCGGAAGCTGACCGCACGGTGGAAACGAACGATGCCGGCGGCCTCGCGGCTTGATTGCGCGGGGCACATGGGGCAGAGGCTTCGCGAGGATTGGGGCCGGGTCCGGGCAGCCGCGCGACGCGACTGGCAGAATGGCACGCAGCGGGTCGGCACGGCTGGCAGCGCACAGGTTGAGAACGGGATTTTAGCTGCATGAACCGATTGAGCGAGACGGGCACAGCGCCGGTGAACCGCAACCTTGTTGCCCATCGCCCGGCTATGCGTCTGGCGGGCCTGTTGTGCTGTGGCTCGATGCTGGCGGGGATGCCCTCGCTGGCCTTCGCGCAGGCCGCGCAGCCTGCACAGACCGCGCCCGCAGCCGCCACCACGCCGGCGCCCGCACCGGAATCGCCTGTACGCAGCACCACCATCCGTTCGATCAGCGTTGTCGGGGCCGAGCGTCTCGAGCCGACCACCATCCTCAGCTACATCCGCCTGCGGGTCGGTCAGGAATACACCTCGACCGGCGCTGACGAGGCGCTGAAGGATCTCGGCGCGACCGAGCTCTTCACCAATTTCTCGATCCGCAACGATGGCGGCAACGTCGTCATCACCGTGACCGAAAGTCCGGTGATCAACCGCATCGTACTGGAGGGCAACAAGCGCCTCAAGAACGACAAGATCATTCCCGAGATCAAGCTGGCCCCGCGCCAGATCTTCACCCGTTCCAAGGTCCGTGCGGACGTGGCGCGCATCATCGAGCTCTACAAGCGTCAGGGCCGCTTTGCCGCGACGGTCGAGCCCAAGATGGTGCAGCTGCCGCAGAACCGCGTCGACGTGGTGTTCGAGATCACCGAAGGGCCCAAGTCCAAGGTCCGCCAGATCAACATCCTCGGCAACGAGCAGTTCTCCGATGGCGAGCTGCGCGGCGAGATGGTGACCAAGCAGGCGCGCCTGACGAGCTTCTTCAGCTCGAACACCAGCTACGATCCCGATCGCCTCGCTTTCGACCAGCAGAAGCTGCGCCAGTTCTACCTGACGCAGGGCTACGCCGATTTCCGCGTGGTTTCCGCCGTGGCCGAGCTGACCCCCGACCAGCGCGACTTCATCATCACCTACGTGGTCGAGGAAGGTAAGCGTTACAAGTTCGGCGACGTGAAGGTCGACAGCCAGCTGCGCGATTTCGACAGCGACGCGATGAGCGCCAACCTGCCGATGAAGACGGACGACTTCTACAACGCCAAGACCGTCGAGGACACGGTCGAGCAGCTGACCGAACTCGCGGGCCGCTTCGGCTATGCCTTTGCCGACGTACAGCCGCGCTTCAAGCGTGACCCCGAAAACCTCAAGATGAACGTGACCTTCGTGCTGCGCGAAGCACCGCGCGTCTATGTCGAGCGGGTCGACATCAACGGCAACACGCTCACTCAGGACAAGGTCATCCGCCGCGAGTTCCGCATCGCGGAAGGCGACGCCTTCAACAGCCTGACCGTGCAGCGCACCAATGCGCGCGTCAATTCGCTGGCCTATTTCCAGGAGAACTTCGAGGTCAAGCAGGTCGAAGGCAGCGCGCCCGACCGCATCATCCTCGAAGCGAACGTCGAGGAAAAGCCGACGGGTGAGCTCCAGTTCTCGGCCGGCTTCTCGTCGATCGAACAGTTCATTCTGGCAGGCTCCATCCGCCAGCGTAACTTCCGCGGCCGCGGCCAGACGGTCGGCCTGTCGCTCAACTATTCGCAATATTCGCGATCGGCGCAGGCGAGCTTCTCCGACCCGTATATCTTCGATCGCAACATCTCCGGCGGGGTCGACATTTACCGTCGCGATTTCAACAGCTTCAACTTCACCAATAATGATCGTAACACGACCTTCAAGCAGGCGACGACCGGCTTCTCGGCGCGTGCTGGTGTGCCGCTGACCGAATATATGTCGCTGATCGGCAGCTACACGCTCAACTACGACGACGTGACGCTCGACGAGAACCTGTTCTTCTCCGACCTCAACAACGACGGCATCGGCGAATGCGACCCGCTCAAGGCTGGCCGCTTCCTGTGCGATTCGATCGGCAAGCGGTTGAGCTCGATCGTGGGCCTAAGCCTCAACTACAACTCGCTGAACTCGCGCGTGCGTCCGTCGCGCGGCAAGACCATCTCGCTCAGCGGCGAATTCGCAGGGCTGGGCGGGGACGTGCGCTACGCCCGCTTCCGTGGCCGCGCGCAGCAGTTCTGGAACGTCGGCAACTCGGGCTTCATCTTCTCGGTGCTGGCCGAAGGCGGCACGATCATCCCGCTCAAGACCCGTCCGGGTGCGGGCGTCGACGACGTGTTCCTCACCGACCGCTTCTTCCTCGGCGAGCCGCAGTTCCGCGGCTTTGCGATCCGCGGGGTTGGTCCGCGCATTCTCACCCAGACCTCGCAGATCAACGATCTGGGGCAGCCGATCCTGGATTCGAGCGGCAACGTCCTCTATTTCTCCGAGCGCAATCAGGTTCGTGACGACGCGATCGGCGGTCGCAACTACTACCTCGGCCGCGCCGAGCTCGAGATTCCGCTGGGCAGCGGCGCGCGCGAGCTGGGCCTGCGCCCTTCGATCTGGACCGACATCGGCGCGCTGTGGGGCGTCGAACAGCCGATCCTGACCAACAACCCGGCCGGCACTCCGCTGCTCAACGCGACCGGTCAGCCGCTCTACCAGATCGTCGGCACCGCGACGACGACGGTCGAACCGACCCAGCCGGACGGTTCGGCCAACATCCGCCTGTTCCAGCAGGGCAGCAATATTCGCGAGTTCTTCCTCGGCAACTCCGCCAGCCCGCGCGTCACCGTCGGGATCGGGGTCAACTGGAACTCGCCCTTCGGACCTTTCCGCATCGATTTCGCCCAGACCATCCGCAAGGTCGAGGGCGACGACGAGCGGCGCTTCACCTTCAACGTAGGAACTCAATTCTGATGACACGTTTTGCCAAGATTCTCGCACCCGCCGGCATCATGATGGCCGCCGCTGTTGCCATGCCTGCGCAGGCTCAGGTCGAAGGGAAGATCGCCACGGTCGACATCCCGCGCGCGGTCATCGGCACCACCGCCTTCCAGACCGCCTATTCGCAGGTCGACACGACCTATGCCCAGCAGATCGACCTTCGCCGCGTCAAGGCGCAGGAGCGTCAGGCGCTGCTCGCCAAGTACGACAAGAACGGCGACAAGCAGGTCGACGATGCCGAGCTGGCGCTAATGAAGAAGTCGCTTGATCTGCCCAAGATGGAAAGCCTCGAAAAGGAAATCCAGGGCCTTACCGGTCAGATCGACGGCGGCCGCGTGTTCGCCACCGAGCAGGTTCTGCAGCAGTTCGGCGCCGTCCTCGAAGACGTCACCAAGGCCCAGCAGATCAAGATCGTGCTCGAGCCGGGCTCGCTCCTGTTCGCGCCGGTCGAAGCCGACATCACCGCTGCCGTGGTGACCGCGTTCAACGCGAAGGTGCCGGCAGTCGGCGTGGTTCCGCCTGCCGATTGGCAGCCGACCCAGGAAGCCGTGACCATCTACCAGCAGATCCAGCAGCGCCTGATCGCCGCACAGTACCTGCAGCAGCAACAGCAGGCCGCGCAAGCGCAGCAGGCCCAGCCTGCCGCCGCGACGCCGCCGGCCGGCCGCTGAGCTGACGGAGCTTACACCATGAGCGAAGCGGGTAGCGCACCGGCAGAGGTGCTGGATTACGATATCGTCAAGATCCTCAAGGCCTTGCCGCATCGCTACCCGCTGCTTCTGGTCGACCGTGTGAAGGGGATCACGCTCGGCGAGCGGATCCATGCGGTCAAGGCCGTGAGCATGAACGAGCAGTTCTTCCAGGGGCACTTCCCCGGCGCTCCGATCATGCCCGGCGTCCTCCAGATCGAGGCGCTGGCGCAGGCGGCGGGCATTCTCGGGATCGAGACGATGGAGTTGGCCGGAACGGGCAAGCTGGTGATCTTCATGGGCATCGAGAACGCCAAGTTCCGCGCGCCTGTGACGCCGGGCTGCCTGCTCGATCTCCACGTCGAGTTCACCCAGAAGCGCAGCCGCGTCTATAAGTTCAAGGGTGTGGCGAGCGTCGAGGGCAAGACCACATGCGAGGTGGAATTCACTGCCATGATGACCGACGCTCTCTGATTGCGCGCGCCCCTCCGGGCGCGTGTCCTCGGTGCTGTTCTCTCCGCTTCGCTACGAGGCACCTGCGGCTCGGCCGCGTGGCCTCGCGGTCGCTTCGCGACCGATATCAGCGCTATTCGGCATCGTACTCAGGATCGACGCCGTAGGCGTCGCAAGGGCGACCGCCCGCCCGCAGCGGGCGCAGCTTTGCTGCGCATGGAGCGAGGACCGCGCGCCGGAGGGCGTGCGGAAAACAAAGACGGCGCAGGCGGGGTTGCCTTCCAAGGCAAACCCGCCTAAGCGCGCCGCTTCCCATTCATAGCAGCGCCGGTCGGTACCGGCGCCACGCTGCAAAGGACACGCTCATGAAGGCCGAAGGTCACCCCGAATACCACATGATCACGGTCAAGATGACCGATGGCACCGAGTACCAGACCCGCTCGACCTGGGGCAAGGCAGGCGACACCATGTCGCTCGAAATCGATCCCCTCAGCCACCCGGCCTGGACCGGTGGCCGTCAGCAGGCGTCGGAAGGCGGCCGTGTTGCCCAGTTCAACAAGCGCTTCGGTGGGCTTTCGCTCAAGAAGTAAGCTTGTCACAAGCTGAGCGGGCTTCGGCCCGCAACGAGGAGGGCGGCCCGACGGGGTCGCCTTTTTCGTTTCAGCCCCGCCATTCCTGCTCGCGGTACCATTTCGTGATCACGTATTTGACGCCCTTGCGCACCTTCATCCCGTGGTGGAGCGTCGCATGGTTCACCCCGCCATCAGCGAGGCGGTTGTTCCAGCACAATAGCTTGCCCGCCTCGGGCTGGAACATCTTGTCGAGCACCTTGAACCGCGTCGCACCCCCTGCGGCGACGTCGTTGAGGTAGATCATGAAGGTCCAGGTGCGGTTGCCCGACAGCGCGCAATAGCGATCGTAATCGCGCCCGCCGGGGGTGAAGTAGTCGGTGTGCGCCTTGAACTCCTGCCCCTCGGCATAGCGTTGCCCCTGAAGCGGCTCGCCATAGGCGGGGTCGATGCCGGACAAGTCGCTGATCATCGCCTCGATCCGCTGCACCGGCGTAAGCGCGGCATCGAGATCGCAGGTCTCGCTGGTGCGGAAGGTCGGGTCTCCGTTGTCATCGGCGATGGTCGAAGGGCGGCGGCCGGCATCGATCAGCGCGATCAATTCGGCGGCCAGACCGGTGTCGACGAGCCGGCGGTACTGAAAGACATCGGCCTTGGCGGTAGGCACGCGCTGGATGCCGGGCCGGGCGGCGAGGCGGGCGGCGATGGATTCGCTGGTCGTCGTCATGCCTTGCCGAGGATAGTAGCCGCACGGGCCGAGGCAACGATTTTGGGCGCGCGCAATTATGTTGCGTCAAAGGCGCTCCGGCGCAGTTTTCGCTTCCCTTGAAAAGACCTTTGTGCAAGAGGCGCGCCTCCCTTGCCAGCGCACTTGACGGTGTGTCTGCCTCGCGTAAAGCCGCGCCTCTCGCACGGGCTTGGCAGCGACCGAAACGGTGGTATGCGGGCAGGGGCGTGTGGCGATCATAGCTCAGTTGGTTAGAGCGCCGGTTTGTGGTACCGGAGGTCGCGGGTTCGAACCCCGTTGATCGCCCCATTTTTCCCCTGTTTCAGCTGTCCAGGACCGCGCCCCACAGGGGAAACGACATGACCGCTTTCTGGGCCGAGCCCGACTTCGACGCGCATGAACTGGTGCAACTGGTCCACGACCGGGCGAGCGGGCTTACGGCGATCATTGCGGTTCATTCCACCCACATGGGCCCCGGCGCGGGTGGCACCCGTTTCTGGCATTATAACGATCCTGCCGGCGCGATGCGCGATGCACTGCGCCTGTCGCGGGGCATGAGCTACAAGAACGCGATGGCGGGCCTGCCGATGGGCGGGGGCAAGGCCGTGATCCTCGCCGACGAGCAGCGCATCAAGACCCCGGAAATGCTCGCCGCCTTCGGTGACGCGGTCGAAGCTCTGGGCGGGCGCTATGTCACCGCCGAGGACGTCGGCATTTCGGAAGCCGACATGGTCGCGGTTTCCAAGCGCACCGCGCACGTCTCGGGCCTTCCCGTGGCGGGCGAAGGCAGCGCGGGCGGCGATCCGGGCCCGTTCACGGCTTACGGCATCTATCTCGGCATCAAGGCGGCGGTTCGCGAGAAACTGGGCAAGGACAGCCTCTCGGGCGTCCATGTCGCGGTGCAGGGCACGGGCTCTGTCGGCGGCGGCGTGGCCAAGCTGCTCGCCAAGGACGGCGCGAAGCTGACCCTAGCCGACATCAATGCCGAGCGCGCCGCCGCGCTGGCCAATGATCTCGGCGGCGTGGCTGTCGGCTCGGATGCGATCATGGCGACCGCCTGTGATGTCTTCAGCCCCAACGCGCTGGGCGCGATCCTCGACGACGCGGGCATTGCCGCGCTCGATTGCGCAGTGGTTGCAGGCGGGGCGAACAACCAGCTCGCCCGGCCGGAGCACGGCGCCAAGCTTGCTGCGCGCGGAATCCTCTATGCGCCCGACTATGTGATCAACGCAGGCGGGATCATCTCGGTGGCGACAGAATATCTCGCGCGCCGCGAGGGCCGACTGGGCGACGTGGCCGAGGTCAACGCGCTGGTCGCGCAGATCCCCGGGCGGCTCGAATCGATCTGGGCCGAAAGTGCCAGCACCGGCGTGTCCTCCGACGTCGTCGCCGACCGGATGGCGCAAAAGCTCATCGGGCGCGGCTGACAGCAAAAGGGCGGGGCGTCGCGGGAACAATTCTGCGCCCGCCTCATTTGCGCTCTTGTCGGGAACGGGTGTAAGACTACAAGCCCGGCCAGACGCGATCATCATGCACATCTACGCCAATCCCACCCGGTTTCTGAGCCTCGCGAAATGGCTCACCCCTCTCCTGTTCTGGAGCGGTCTGGTGCTGTCTGTCGGCGCTCTGGCCTGGGGCCTGTTCGTGGTCCCGCCCGACCGGCTGATGGGCGACACCGTGCGCATCCTGTTCATCCATGTGCCTGCCGCATGGCTGGGCATGGGCGGATGGGGCGGCATCGCGATATCCTCGGCCATGCTGCTGATCTGGAAGCACCCGCTCGCCGCCATCTCGGCGCGCGCTATCGCCGTGCCCGGCATGGTGTTCTGCGCGGTATGCCTTGCCACCGGCTCGATCTGGGGCCGCCCGACCTGGGGCACGTGGTGGGAGTGGGACGGTCGCCTTACCTCGATGCTGGTGCTGCTATTCCTCTACGCGGGCTACATCGCGCTCACCGAAGCAACCGAGCGCGAAGGCGGCTCCTCCAAGATCGCCGCGATCTTCGGCATGGTCGGCGCGATCAACGTGCCGATCATCAACCGTTCGGTGGTGTGGTGGAACTCGCTGCATCAGCCTTCCAGCATCACCATGGGCAAGAGCGCCATTCAGGCGACCTTCCTCGTGCCGCTGCTGATCGCCGTTGTCGGCTTCTCGCTGCTGTTCGGCGCGATCGTGCTGATGCGGATGCGCACGCTGATCGCCGATGCGCAGGTCGAGGCGCGCCTGCGCCGCCGCGCGCTCGACGATGACGCACCTGCCGCCGCTCCCGCCGTGCTGGAACAGGCCTGATGCGCGAAGACCTCCAGCAATGGGACTTCGTTTGGCTCGCTTACGGCGTCGCTGCTGTTGCATTGATTGCGCTTATCATCTGGGCATGGCGCTCTATGGCAAAGGCCGAAGCGCGGCGCGACGCGACCAAGCGGCGATGACCTCAAGGGACATGGGATGAAGGCCAAGCATCAACGTCTGATCCTAGTGATCATCGCGCTGCTCGCGATCGTCGGTGCTGGGCTGCTGGCAGCCTGGGGCCTGCGCAATCAGGCGAACTATTTCTACCTGCCCGAACAGATGGCTTCCGCGCCCCCTGCCGTGGGACAAGCGGTCCGCCTTGGCGGGATGGTGCAGAAGGGTTCGCTCGTCACCGAAGCGGACGGGGTGACCGTGAACTTCAAGGTCACCGGCAACACGGCCGACGCGATCCCGGTGCGCTATAGCGGCATCCTGCCCGATCTCTTCGTCGAAGGGTCGGGCGTGGTCGCGGAAGGTAGCATCGGCCCGGACGGCGTGTTCGTGGCCTCCAACCTTCTTGCCAAGCATGACGAGAACTACGTGCCCAAGGAGCTTGAGGGCATGGACACCAAGCAAGCCGCCAAGATGGCCGCCGACACCACTGTCGGGCTGAAGTAAGCGCGTGACACGGATGAGGGCCAAGCAATGAGTGCCGAGATCGGTTTGGCTGCCCTGTGGCTCGCTGCCGCGCTGGCGGCGTTGCAGCTGGTCTCGGGCGCCTTCGCGCTCAAGGCTGCACCGGGCGAGGTCAATGCGCTCGCGATCTACGCGCGCCCGGCCGCGATGGTGCAGGCGGTGCTCGCGGTTCTGGCCTTTGCCATGCTGCTCTATGCCTTTGCGACCACCGACCTCTCGCTGAAGCTGGTAGCGGCCAATTCGCACTCGATGAAGCCGCTGATCTACAAGATCACCGGCACTTGGGGGAACCACGAAGGCTCGATGCTGCTGTGGGTTGGCGTTCTGGCCTTCTCGGGCGGGATGCTCGCGCTGTTCGAGAAGCGCCTGCCTGAGCGCACAATGGGCGCGACACTGGCTGTGCAGGGTTTTGTCGCGCTGGGCTTCTATGCCTTCCTGCTGCTGTCCTCCAACCCCTTCGAGCGCCTGCCGGTGCCCGCGGTGGAGGGCAATGGCCTCAACCCGCTGTTGCAGGACATCGGCCTCGCGATCCACCCGCCGACGCTTTACGCAGGTTATGTCGGCCTCTCGGTGGCCTTCAGCCTCGCAATGGGCGCGCTGCTGACCCGCGAGGTCAATCCCTCCTTCGCCCGCGTTATGCGCCCCTGGGTGCTGGGCGCATGGGTGCTGCTGACGCTGGGGATCACTGCGGGCTCCTATTGGGCCTATTACGAGCTTGGCTGGGGCGGCTGGTGGTTCTGGGACCCGGTCGAGAATGCCTCGCTGATGCCGTGGCTCGCCGCGACCGCGCTGTTGCATTCGGTCGCCGTGCTCGCGGCGCGCGATGCGCTGCGCACGTGGACGATCATGCTCGGCGTGCTCGCCTTCTCCATGTCGATGCTGGGCACCTTCCTTGTGCGCTCGGGCGTCCTGACCTCTGTTCACGCCTTCGCGGTCGATCCGGAGCGGGGAGCCTTCATCCTCGCGCTGCTTGGCATCTATATCGGCGGGGCCTTCACGATCTTCGCCCTGCGCGCTGGCGCGGTGGCCGAGGGCAAGCGGTTCGCCGTCGTCAGCCGTGAAGGCGCGCTGGTGTTCAACAACGTGATGCTCTCGGCGATCCTTGCGATCGTGCTGTTGGGCACGCTCTACCCGCTGCTGACCGAGGCCTTCGATGTGCGCGTGTCGGTTGGCCCGCCGTACTTCAACCCGGCCTCGGCGATGTTCGCGATCCCCATGCTGCTGGTGATGGCGGTTGGCCCGCTGCTGCGCTGGCGGAGCGACAAGCCTGCCCGCCTCCAGTTCGAGTTCGCGCTGATCGCGGCGCTGGTGATCGGGGGCATCGCGCTGGTGAGCTTCTTCGGCAAGTTCCCGCTGCTCCCGCTGCTCGGCCTCGGCCTTGCTGCTGCGCTGGCGGTGGCGGCCTTCCTGCCGCTGCGCGGTCGCCACCTCGGGCGCGTGCCGATTGCCACTTGGGGCATGGTCATCGCCCACTTCGGCATCGCCGTATCGCTGTTCGGCATGGCCTGCGAGGGTGCCTTCTCCAAGGAGCGCCTCGCGGCAGTTGCTCCCGGCGGCACCGAACAGGTCGGCGATTTCGCCGTGACGCTCGAAGGCGTGACTCCGGTCGCCGGGCCTAACTGGACCGCAATCGAGGCCGAGCTTGCCGTGCGCGAGGATGGCGGTGTGCCGGTGATCCTCACCCCGCAAGCCCGCACCTTCTGGTCGCCGCCGCAATCGACCAGCGAGAGCGCGCTGCTGACCAAGTGGAACGGCCAGCTCTATGTCGTGATCGGCAACCAGGCCGAGGACGGACGCTGGCAGATCCGCGTGTGGTGGAAGCCCTTCGTGACCTTCATCTGGTACGGCGGCATCCTCGTCGCGCTGGGCGGCGTGCTGGCGATTGCCGGGCGCGTGCGGGTCGACCTGCGTCGCCGTAGCGCTGTTGCCAAGGGCACCCGCCGCCGCGCCGATATCGAGGCGCTTGGCGTACCTGTGCCGGTCCCGGCGGAGTAGGGCGCCGATGCGCAACCGTCTCCTCCTGTGGGTCCCGCTCGCGCTCTTCGCGTTCTTCGCGGGGCTGGCGGCCTATATGCTCACGCAGCAGAAGGACGAGTTCGTCGAGAGCGCGATGATCGGCCAGCCGTTGCCGACGTTCGACCTGCCTGCCGCCGTCGACGGGCTGCCGGGCGCGGCCAAGAGCGATTTCACCGGCAAGCCCAAGCTGCTCAACGTCTGGGCCAGCTGGTGCCTGCCGTGCATTGCCGAGGCCCCGCAGCTCGATGCGCTCAAGAAGCAGGGCGTCGAGATCGTCGGCATCGCGATCCGCGACCGGCCCGAAGACGTCGCCAACTTCCTCGGCAAATACGGCAACCCCTATAGCCGCATCGGCAGCGACAAGATCTCCGAGGTGCAACTCGCGATCGGCTCGTCGGGCGTGCCCGAAACCTTCGTGATCGATGCCAAGGGCGTGATCCGCTACCAGCACATCGGAGACATCCGCGAGGACGACGTGTCCAAGCTGCTCGCCGAACTGGAGAAGGCGCGATGATCCGTCAGGTTCTGACCTTCCTGCTGCTTCTGGTCGCCCTCCCGCTCGCGGCACAGGACACTATGCCGCCCGCGCCCTATGCCTATAACCAGCTTGCCGACCCGCGGCTCGAAGCCGAGGCGAGCGATCTCATGCACAGCTTGCGCTGCCTCAAGTGTCAGTCGCAGAGCATCGCCGACAGTGACGCGCCGATGGCGGGCGATATGCGCCATCAGGTGCGCAGCCGCATCCTTGCGGGCGAGAGCCCCGAGCACATTCGCGGCTGGCTGATCGCGCGCTATGGCGACTACGTCAGCTACGAGCCCGAGGTGAGCAAGACCACCTGGCCGCTGTTCGCAGTGCCGGTGCTGGTTATCCTGATCGTCGCGGGCGTGTTGCTGCGGCGGCTTGGCAGGCGGCGCAGTGATGAAACGGGAGAGGGCGCATGATCGCCGGATGGCTTGCAGTCGGGGCGCTGGCGCTGGCGGCATTCGCGCTCGCGGTGCTGGTGCTCAAGCTCCCGCGTGAAGGCATGGCGCTGTTTGGCGCGGTGCTGGTGTTCGGCCTTGCGGGCTATGCCTGGCAGGGCTCGCCCGGCCAGCCTGCCGCGCCCAAGTCCGGCGCCATCGAGGAAGGGCGGAACGGCGCAGCGATGGTCGAGGGACGCGCGGCGCTGTTCGACCATACCCTGCCGCCGCCGAATTACCTCGTCACCTCGGATGCCTTTGCGAGGCGCGGGCAGTTCGGCGATGCCGCCGCGCTGCTCCAGAAGGGGCTCAAGGACAACCCCAACGATCTCGAAGGCTGGCTGGCGCTCGGCATGGCGCTTGTCGGTCATGCGGACGGTTTCGTGACCCCCGCCGCCGTGCAGGCCTTCGGCCGCGCCAAGATGATCGATCCCGCCCACCCGGGCGCCGAATACTTCCTCGGCTTTGCCTATCTCCAGAGCGGCGAGGTGGTCGCGGCGCGCAATGTCTGGGCGGGCCTGCTCAAGACCTCGCCGCCCGATGCCCCGTGGGTCGATGGCCTGAAGGCCGAAGTTGCCCGCCTCGACGACATGATCGCCCGCGCCCCGATGCTCCAGGGCCAGTGACGCAAGGTGTCCCGCCCATGACGATCGGTGCGGGATTGTTGCAGGTGCGAAACCATGGTGCTACGCGCGCCGCCTTACCGGCGACGAGTCGTTCGCAGCCGATGGGCAGTACCGCGGGATCCGGGAAATCCGATTGATATGAGCAGCACAGCACCTACCGCCGATGCCGCCGCCGTGCCCGCTCCGGAGCACGCGCATGGTCATGGGCACAAGGCTTCCACCGGCGCGCTGGTAATCGGCGCGATCGGCGTGGTGTTCGGCGACATCGGCACCAGCCCGCTCTACGCTTTCCGCGAAACCTTCGCCTCGCACCACGGCGCCCCCGGCATCTCACCCGACGCGGACCATATCCACGGCGTTTTGAGCCTCGTCTTCTGGTCGATGATGATGGTGGTGACGGTCAAATACGTCCTCACCATCATGCGCGCCGACAATGGCGGGGAGGGCGGGAGCCTCGCGCTGCTCGCCCTCATCAAGCGCACCACCGGGACCAAGGCGTGGACGGCACCGCTGATCCTGCTCGGCGTGTTCGCCACCGCGCTGTTCTACGGCGACAGCATGATCACACCGGCGATCTCGGTGCTTTCTGCCACCGAGGGCGTGAAATACATCGTCCCCGGCTTCGAACCGTGGATCGTGCCGACCGCCGTGGCGATCCTGTTCGGCCTCTTCGCGATCCAATCGCGCGGCACGGACCGGGTCGGCAAGCTCTTCGGCCCGGTGATGCTGTGCTATTTCTCGATGCTCGCGGTGCTCGGCGTGATGCACCTGACCGCCGATCCCTTGATCATCTTCGAGACCATCAATCCGCTCAATGCGCTGCGCTTCTTCGAGGACGACGGATTCGTCGCCTTCGTTGCGCTGGGCAGCGTGGTGCTGGCCGTGACCGGAGCCGAGGCGCTCTATGCCGACATGGGCCACTTCGGGCGCAAGCCGATCGGCATTTCGTGGGTCACCTTTGTCTACCCGGCGCTGATGCTCAACTACATGGGGCAGGGCGCGCTGATCCTTTCGCAGACCTCGCCTGAAGCGGCGGCGGCGCTGGTCAAGGACCCGTTCTTCCTGATGATCCCCGATCTGGTGCGCGTGCCGGTGGTGATCCTCGCTCTGTTCGCCACGATCATTGCCAGCCAGGCCGTGATCTCGGGCGCCTTCAGCCTCACGCAGCAGGCGGTGCAGCTGGGCTTCATCCCGCGCATGGAGATCCGCCACACCAGCGCCTCGGCAGCGGGGCAGATCTACATTCCGGCGGTGAACTGGGCGCTGATGGTGATGGTGATCCTGCTGGTGCTGTTCTTCCAGTCCTCGACCAACCTTGCCGCGGCCTACGGTATCGCGGTGACGGGCGCGATGTTCATCGACACCCTGCTGCTCGCCGCCGTGCTGTTCTCGCTGTGGAAGTGGCCGCTGTGGAAGGGCCTGCCGCTGGTGATCGCCTTCCTGATCGTCGACGTCGCCTATTTCGGCGCGAACCTCATCAAGGTGCCGAGCGGTGGCTGGGTGCCGCTGTTGATCGGCTTCATTATCTTCACCCTGCTCACCACGTGGTCGCGCGGGCGCGAGCTGATGCGGGCGAGCATGACCGAAGGTTCGCTGCCGATCGAGATCTTCGCCAAGAGCGCGCAGAACTCCGCCACCCGCGTGCCGGGGACTGCGGTGTTCATGGCCTCGACCAATTCGGGCGTGCCGTCCGCGCTGCTCCACAACATCAAGCACAACAAGGTGCTGCACGAACGCGTGCTGATCCTGACGGTGCAGGTGCGCGGCATGCCCTATGTGGACGAGAGCGAGCGCTACGAGTGCAAGAACCTCGGCAACGGGTTCTACCGGGTGACGATCTTCTGCGGCTTCCTCGAGGAAACCGACGTGCCCAAGCTGCTGAGCACGCTGACCCTGTGCGACGGCTCTTTCGACATGATGCAGACGAGCTTCTTCCTGTCACGCCAGACGCTGCTGCCCTCGAGCAAGCCCGGAATGGCAATCTGGCGCGAGCAGCTCTTCGCATGGATGCTGCGCAACGCGGCAAGCGCGATGGCGTTCTTCCGCCTGCCGACGAACCGCGTGGTGGAGCTCGGGAGCCAGGTGGAGATCTGATCCACCGGCTAGCGGGTCGACGCTAGGCCGTCGGCGGCTCATCCTTTGCCGGCTCATCCTTTTCCTCGAAGCTCAGCCCGTGCTTCATCAGCATCGGGATCTGGCTGAAGGTGAACAGGAAGGTCAGCGGCAGGAACACCCAGAGCTTTGCCCACAACCAGCCTTCGAAGGTCATCTGCGCGCGCAGGACCTCGTTGAGCACGGCGAGGAACAGGAAGAACACGCCCCAATTGCGCGACAGCTTGAGCCAGCCTGCATCGGTGAGCCCCTCGAAGGCGGTTTCGAGCAGGATTTTGAGCATGGCCCGCCCGGCGAAGAACCCGCCGAGCAACACCACGCCGAAGGTCGCGTAGATGATCGATGGCTTCAGCTGCACGAAGGTCGGGTCGCCGAAGAAGATCGTCATGCTGCCGAAGCCGACGATCAGCGCGGTCGAGAACCACAGCATCGGCGAAACCTTGCCAAGTCGCCACTTGGAGATCAGCAGCGCGGCCACCGCGGCGACCATGAACGCCCCGGTGCCGGCGATGATCGCAGCAAGCTCTCCTGCGGCATTGGGCGTGGCGGGCGCGTTCCAGCGGTAGACGCCAAGGAACACCAGCAGCGGGCCGTAATCGACTGCCACGCTGATCCAGCTGGAGGCGGCTTTCTTCCCCTCGTCCGATCGCCCTGAGCTTGTCGAAGGGTCGTTCTTCTCTTCCAACGCGATGCTCCAAAAGAAACTGCAGCCCATAGACAAGCGCAGGGCGAACGGGGGGTAAGAGTTTACGCCACTCCAGCAATCACGCGGGCGACCAGATCGGGGTCGAAGGGGCGCAGGTCTTCCATCTTCTCGCCGACGCCGATGGCGTGGATGGGCAGGCCATATTGCTCCGCCGCCGCGACCAGCACGCCGCCGCGCGCGGTGCCGTCGAGCTTGGTCATGATCAGGCCGGTCACGCCCGCGACCTCCTTGAAGACATCGATCTGGTTCAACGCGTTCTGGCCGTTGGTGGCATCGAGCACCAGCACCACATCGTGCGGCGCCTCGGGATTGAGCCGGCCGAGCACGCGGCGTATTTTCGCCAGCTCCTCCATCAACTCGGTCTTGTTCTGCAAGCGCCCTGCGGTGTCGACGATCAGCGCGTCGATCCCGGTGTCGGTCGCCTGCTTCACCGCATCGAACACGATCGCCGCCGGATCGCCGCCCTCGGGGCCGCGCACAAGATCGACGCCGATGCGGTCTGCCCATGTCGCCAGCTGGCCAATCGCGGCGGCGCGGAAGGTGTCACCCGCCGCCAGCAACACGCCGTAGTCGTCCTCCTGAAAAAGGTGCGCGAGCTTGGCGATGGTGGTGGTCTTGCCGCTGCCGTTCACGCCGATCACGAGGATCACCTGCGGCCTCGGGAAGGCGGTGATCTCGAGCGGCTTGGCGACCGGGCGCAGGATCGCGGCGATCTCCTCGGCGACCGCCTCGCGCAACTCGCGGGTGGTAATTTCGAGCCCGAAGCGTTTTTCCGACAGCTTGGCACGGATGCGGGCCGCCGCCGCCGGGCCAAGGTCCGACATGATCAGCGCATCCTCGACCTCGTCCAATGTCGCGTCGTCGAGCTTTGCGGACCCGCTGCTGCTGCCGGGCAGGCTTGCGGTCAACTTCTCGGAGGTCTTGGCGAACCCGCCGAACAGGCGCTGGGTCCAGCTGGTTTCACTCATGCGAGCTGGCCCTCCCTGAGGCCGCTTGGGGTCACTTCGATGATCGTTCCGGCCGCCGTGCCGGAGGGCAGGGCAACGCGGGCGTAGCTGGGCGCATAGCCCGTACCGTCGCGTTCGGCGAGGACGGGCAGCGTTTCGCCCACAAGGCTGGCGAGCCACGCAGCGCGGCGGGCGGCGGAGCGTTCTCTGAGCTCGGCGGCGCGCGCCTTGACCACATCGCGGGCCACCTGCGGCATTCGCGCGGCAGGGGTGCCAGGGCGGGCGGAATAGGGGAAGACGTGGGCGTGGACGATGTCGAGTTCGTCGATGATCGAGACGTTGGCGGCATGGTGCGCCTCGTCCTCGGTGGGGAAGCCGGCGATGAGGTCGGCGCCGATGGCGATCTCGGGGCGAAGCGCCTTGAGGCGGGCGACCAGCTCCACCGCATCGGCCCTGAGGTGCCGGCGCTTCATACGCTTGAGGATCAGGTCGGCCCCGTGCTGAAGCGAGAGGTGGAGGTGCGGCATCACCCGCTTTTCGTGGGCGATGAGGTCGAACATAGTCTCGTCGATCTCCACCCCGTCCACGGAGGAAAGGCGTAGGCGAGCTAGGTGATGAAATTCATTCAGGATGGCCTGAACAAGCGTGCCCAGCCGGGGCGAATTAGCAAGATCATGTCCCCAGCTTGTCAGATCGACACCGGTAAGGACAACTTCCTTTGCCCCCGCAGCGCAATGATTTCCCACTTCCCGCAGGACTTGCGCGACGGTCAACGAACGGCTTGGCCCGCGCCCCTGCGGGATGACGCAGAAGGTGCAGGCGTGGTTGCAGCCGTTCTGCACTGCGACGAAGGCGCGGGTGCGGGCGGGCGCGATCGGAGGCGCTTCGGCAGCGACGTTCCATGCCCTCGGGTCGAGCTTGGCGGCGTTGGCGACCAGCGCGTCGACCTCGTCCATCGCGCCGATTTCCGCGCGGTCGATTTCCGCCGCGCAACCGGTCACCACCAACCGCGCTTGCGGATGGTCGCGGCGCGCGCGGCGGATGGCCTTGCGGGTCTGGCTCAGCGCCTCGCCCGTCACCGCGCAGGAATTGACCACCACGAGATCGGTCTCGCCCGCCAGCATTGCCCGCATCCGCTCGCTCTCGGCGATGTTCATGCGGCAGCCGAGGCTGATAATGCGGGGTGCGTTCAAATGCCGGCCCCCGCCGCGTAATCATCCCAGTCGAACGTCCCGCGATAGCTCTCGGCTGCGGGGCCGCTCATCTGGATCGTGCCGCCGGGTTGCCATGCGATGGACAGGTCACCGCCGGGGAGGGTGACGCGCACCGGGCTTTGCACAAGCCCCCGCCGGACCGCCGCGACCGCCGTGGCGCAGGCGCCAGTGCCGCAGGCCCGCGTCAATCCCGCGCCGCGCTCCCAGACACGCAAGCGGAGGTGATCGGTCCCCGCAAGGCTCGCGACATTGACGTTGACCCGCTCGGGGAAGAGCGGATCGTGTTCGATGATCGGGCCGAGCCTGTCGAGTTCCACCGCATCGGCGTCATCGACGAAGAAGATCGCGTGCGGATTGCCGACATTAACCGCCATCGGGCCTTCCAGCGCTTCCCACCCGACTGGCATGGCAAAGGTGTCCATTGCATAGGCGAGCGGGATCGCGTCCCAGTCGAAGCGCGGGCTGCCCATGTCGACCCGCGCGCCGCCATCCAGCGGTTCGAGCGCAATCGGCCCGCCGCCGGTTTCGACCACCGCAGACGCGCCGTGGAGCAGCGCCACGGCGCGGCTGGCGTTGCCGCAGGCCTCGACCTCGCTGCCATCGCAATTGAAGATCCGCATCCGGAAATCGCAAGTCTCGCTCGGTTCGAGCAGCACCAGCTGGTCAAAGCCGATCCCGGTGCGACGGTCACCCAGCGCGCGTGCCACGCTCGCGGTCATCGCCGGCAGCACCGCCTCGCGCGCGTCGAGCACGACGAAGTCGTTGCCCAGCCCGTGCATCTTGATGAAGGGGATCGCGTGGGTCATCGCTCGCGCATCTATGCACGCGAGCGCCCTGCGTCCAGTCCCGCGTCCGCTGGCGCCGGAGCGGGGCTGCGCCGGTCAGAAGCGCGATGTGCGCTGAAGGTGGGAGATGACGTCTGTCGCAGCGGCCGGGGCCGGGCTGATATCGGCAGGCGAGGCGTTCAGCTTGCCCGCCACCTTCAGCCGCGCGCGCACCGCTTCGGCATCCTCGGGCTGGCCGTAGAAATAGCCCTGCGCCTTCAGTTTGCCCATGCTCTTGAGCGCGTTGAGGATGTCCTCGTCCTCGACGCCTTCCGCCGTCAGCGGCAGATCGAGCCCGCGGCCCAGAGAGACGATCGCCTCGACCATCCGCGACTTGTTGCCCGGGTCGCGCAGCTCGGCCACGAAACTGCGGTCGATCTTGATGCGGTCGAAGGGCAGGTTGCGCAGCTGTTCGAGGCTCGAATAGCCCGTGCCGAAATCGTCGAGCGCGATCTGCACGCCCTGATTGCGCAAAGATGTGATCATCGAGCGCACCAGGCCGATATTCTCGTGGAGGCAGCTTTCGGTGATCTCGATCTCGAGGCGGCGGGGCGGGAAGTTGGCGGCGACCAGCATCTTCAGCAGGCGCTGGGCAAACCACGGATCGCGCAGTTGCACCGGAGAGATATTGATCGACAGCGTAAGGCTGTCATCCCACTCGCGCGCGTCGACAAAGGCCTTTTCGATAAGCCTTTCCGACAGTTCGCTGATCAGCCCGATCTCCTCGGCGACGGGCACGAAGATGTCGGGACTGATGAGGCCGAATTGCGGTGAGCGCCAGCGGGCGAGCATCTCGAAGCCGACCAGCGCGCCGCTGTCGAGATCGACCTGCTGTTCGTAGTAGGGCATGAATTCCCCGCGCGAGATGCCGCGGCGGATTCCGGTTTCGAGCTGGTGGCGGAAGCGCAGCTCGCTCTCCATGCTCTGCTCGAACCAGTAGTAGCGGTTCCGGCCCTGCTTCTTGGCGTGATAGAGCGCCATGTCGGCGCGGTGCATCAGGGTGGCGGCATCGACCACCACGCCGATCGTCCCGTCAGGTTCGTGGTCTGCCGAAAGGCCCATCGACAGGGTGAGATCGATCGTCACCTCGGGCATCTGCATGGGTTCGGCGAAGGTCTCGAAGATGCGGATCGCCAGATCGTCGACCCGCTCCTGATGGCCGGCGGGGAAGGGCATGACGAAGGCGAACTCGTCGCCCCCGAGACGCGCCAATTTGGCCTCGCGCGGGAGCAAGGCGCGGACCCGCTCGCACAGCATCACCAGCACTGCATCGCCCACCACGTGGCCGTGCATATCGTTGATCTGCTTGAAGTTATCGAGGTCGATCATGCAATAGGCAATCGCCTCGCCGCGGGTCGTTGCGCGGGTGCGGACATCCTCGGTCGCCTCGAACATCGAGCGCCGGTTGAGGCATTGGGTGAGCGGATCGATCGATGCGAGCACCTTGGCGCGCGCTTCGGCGCGCCGGCGTTCGTCGATCTCGCGGGTCAGTTCGCGGTACCGGCGCCAGCCGAAAATCACGAGCGCGATGTTGAGAAGGAGCGCGTTGGCGAGCACCACGTCGGGCCGTCCGCCGTGGCCGAGCAGCGCCTGCACCGTGCCCGGCAGCACCGAACCGCCTGTTCCGACAAGCAAAATTACGGCCGCCACGGCGATCCCCAGCGCGACGACATCGCGCTCGGCTTGCTGGAGGGGATTGTCTGACTCTTTTTCCGGCAAGACGGTTGTCCTGTTCGACGCTTCTCCAGCGGTCATCGCAGAATGCACTAAAGATCGGGTTAATTGGCGGGGCGGTGGAGGGCTTTTCGCAGGGGGCTTGGCGAAGCCGCAAGGCACGCGCTATCGGGGCGCGTCACACCTGCGGAGCGCCTCGACATGGCCTATTGGCTGATGAAATCCGAACCCTTCAAATACAGCTGGGACCACCTCGTGGCCGAGGGCGAGGGGACCTGGGACGGCGTGCGTAACTATCTGGCGCGCAACAATTTACAGGCGATGGAGGTGGGCGACGAGGCGTTCTTCTACCACTCCCGCGAGGGGCTGGAGATCGTCGGCATCTGCACCATCAGCGTGACCGGCATCGGCGATCCCACCGACGACACGGGCAAGTGGGCGGCGGTGAAGCTGAAGCCCAAGACCAAGTTCGCCCACCCCGTCACCCTTGCGGCGATCAAGGCCGAGCCGAAATTGGCCGAGATGCAGCTGGTCCGCCTGTCGCGCCTTTCGGTTTGCGGGGTCTCGCCGGAGGAATGGAAGATCATCTGCAAGATGGCCGAGGGCTGACCCCGCAAACACCGATGTTTCACGTGAAACACCGTTTCAAACCGCGTCTAAGAGGGGTCTAGCGGGGGTCTAAAAGGGGTCTAGAGGGGGTCTAGAACGATCTGGAGCCCCTCTGAAACGATCTGCACGGGGTCTGGATTTTTCACCCCGTCCTGCACGCGCCACCCCCCGACCCGTATGCCGGAACGATGCGCTCCACCACCCGTAAGTCTCATGAAAAGCCAATAAATCCATCGGCTTATCACAGGAGGTTAACATGGGTGAATTCACCGACAAGGCCAAGGGTGCCGCGAAGGAAGTGATCGGCGAGGCCAAGCAGAGCTCGAGCCACGCCGACGTCCGCGCCGATGGCCGTGCGCAAAAGACCGAAGGCAAGGTCGACAAGATCAAGGGTTCGATCAAGGGCGCGCTTGGCGATCGTATTTGACGCCAGCCGTCTAGCGGGACGTCACCGCGTCCCTGGAAGGCCGCTCCCTCGGGGGGCGGCCTTTTCCGTATGCTCTCACTCAACAAAATTTATCCGTCATCCCCGCGCAGGCGGGGATCCAGACGACGGCGCGCCGGAGTGCCACTGCCCTCGTATGGGCCCCTGCCTGCGCAGGGGCGACGAAAGGAGAGTTACGCGATCTTCTGCGCCCGCGCCCTGAGCCCGCTGATCGTCGCGCCGCTGGCCGCAATGCGTTCAAGGTCGGTGAGAGCATGGATCAGGCGAATACCCGTGCGGCTCTTCGCATCTTCCAGCGCGGCAACGAACTGCTCGGTAGTTTCGACCCGCGCGCTCCATGCGCCGTAGGCCTCACCCAATTTGGCAAAGTCGGGATTGGCGAGCGCCGTCGCCGAAACGCGCCCCGGGTACTCCCGCTCCTGATGCATCCGGATAGTTCCGTAGGCGCCGTTGTCGACCACCACCACGATAAGGTTCGCACCAGCTTGCGCCGCGGTGGCGAGTTCCTGACCGTTCATCAGGAAGTCCCCGTCGCCTGCGACCGCAACCACGGTGCGCTCCGGGAAGCGCAAGCTCGCCGCGACCGCAGCAGGCACGCCGTAACCCATCGCGCCGCAGGTGGGCGCAAGCTGGCCGGGATAGGCCTCGTAACGCCAGTAGCGGTGCCACCAGCCGGCAAAATTGCCCGCGCCGTTGCAGATGATCGTATCGGCAGGCAGCGCCTCGCGCATCGCCTTGACGCACAGCCCCAGATCCATCGCCGCGTCCGAAGGCTGCGGGGTGGCCCACTCCAGCCACTCGGCATTGGCGTCTGCCCCGGCATCGAAGGGGATGATCGCCTCGTCCTCCCACAGCGCCGCGCATTCGGCGAATTCGTCCATGGAGCAGCACAGCGCCAGATCGGTGCGATAGACGCGGCCGAGTTCGTTCGGATCGGGGTGGATGTGAACGAGCGTTTGCCCCGGATGCTCCAGCGTCGGCACGGTGTAGCCATCGGTCGTCGCCTCGCCGAGCCGCGCGCCGACCGCGATGATGAGATCGGCGTTCCGCACCCGCTCCAAGAGCTTGGGGTTCGGCCCGTAACCAAGGTTCCCGGCATAGACCGGCGAGGAGGGCGCAATCGCGTCCTGACGGCGGAAGGCGGTCGCCACGGGCAGACCGATTTTCTCGGCCCATTGCTGGAAGTGGTGGCGCGCCTTGGCGTTCCAGCCTGCGCCGCCGATGATCGCGATGGGGCTGGCCGCGTCGCCAATCATGTCGAACAGCGTGGCGAGCGCATCGGGGCATACGGCTTGCGCAGGGCGCAAGGCCTGCGGGCGCGGGGCGAGGGCGGTGGGCACCTGCTCGACCAGCATATCCTCCGGCAGCGCCAGCACCACCGGGCCGGGCCGCCCGCTGATCGCCACGGCATAAGCGCGGGCGATATATTCGGGGATGCGCGCCGGATCGTCGATCCGTGCCGCCCACTTGCAGATGGGCGAAAAGAAGGCGGTGAAGTCGACCTCCTGAAAGCCCTCGCGCCCCTGCATCTCGCGGGCCACGTCACCGACGAACAGGATCATCGGCTGCGAATCCTGATGCGCCACGTGGACGCCGATAGAGGCATTGGTCGCGCCCGGCCCGCGGGTGACGAAAGCCACGCCGGGGCGGCCCGATCCGGCGGCATTCATGGCTCCGTCGGCGCAGGCCATGAAGGCGACTCCGCCCTCCTGACGGCAGGTGACAACGTCGATTCCGGGGAAATCGGGCAGGGCATCGAGCACCGCGAGGAAACTTTCGCCGGGAACCGTGAAGATCCGCTCGCAGCCCTGTACGGCAAGGCAATCGACCAGCAGGGCGGCCGCGCTGCGCGTCGTGCGTTGCGTGGAATCAGGCATTTGCGTCTCTCCCGTCGTCTTGTGCGCGAGGCTCTACATCCGCGCGCATGGCGGTGCAAACCGCGCCGGCTCTTCCACAGCCCGACACGGCCTGTCCCACGCTGCGACACACTGGTCGCAAGCCTGTTTCAATGGTTAAGAAAGTCTTAAAGCTGACACTCCTGCCAACGGAGATTCGCGAAGATGCGCCGCAGCCTGGTTCTCACCGATGAGAGCGCCCGCCACTGGTTCCGGGCGAGCCTGCCGCCGCACGTGAAGGCCAATCTGATCCCGATCCCTGCCGAGGCGCTGTGGCGTCTGACCATGCAGGACGTGCGCGGCTTCGCCAGCACCTATGTGGCGCTGACGCTCGCGGTGTTCGCCTTCATCGTCTGATTTAAGCGGCCGCAGCCTCGGGCTTCGGCAGGTCTTCGATGCGGTGCAGCTTGCGGGCCAGTTGCGCCGACAGCAGGCATAGCACGAGGCTGAAGAGCAGCTGCTCCTCCAGCGGAATGCCGAAATAGCCGAGCACGCCGGCCACCCCTGCGCCCACCACCATGAACACCGACGAGATGAAGTTGTTGGCCGCGACCGAGCGGCTGGCCTCCGACTTGTCCACGCGGGTGGTGAGGAAGGCGTAGAGCGGCACCACGAACATGCCCCCTGCCACCGCGATCAGCAACAGGTTGGCGATCAGGATCAGTGCGAGCGGCTGGGCGATGAACTCCTCGACCCCGAACAGCGGACCGTTCTGCGGCACGAGGTTCCAGTTGCGGCAGATCAGGTAGAAGGTGACCAGCAGGCCGCCCAGCACCAGCACCGACCGCGCCGAATAGCGCGCCGAGATGTCGCCCTTGAGAAGCGCGTTGATCGAGACCGATCCGATCGCGATACCGGCCGAGAATGCGGTCAGCATCACCGCGGCAACCTGCTTGTCGGCGAGCAGCACGTTCTTGGCGAGCGGGATGAACTGCACCGACAAAATCGCGGCGATGGCCCAGAAATAGCTGATCGCCAGCACCGAATAGCGCAGCTCCAGATTGGCCATCGAGAAGGCGATGAGGTCGCGCGAGGCGCGGATCGGGTTCCAGTCGACCTTGGTGTCGGTTCCTTCCTCGGGCGGGGCCGACGGCACCCAGCGGCACACGATATAGCCGATCACCGCGATAGAGATGATCGCGACGATGCTGTCGTTGATATGCATCGCGCCGCCCAGGATCATGCCGGTGAGGATCGCCACGTAGGTCCCCGCCTCGACCAGGCCGGTGGCCGCCAGCACTTCGTCTTTCTCGAGGTGCTGCGGCAGGATCGCGTATTTGATCGGGCCGAAGAAGGTGGAGTGCATCCCCATCGCGAACAGCGCGACGAACATCAGCGGAATGGCGACGGTTTCGGTGTGCAGGCCCTTGGAGGCGAGCAGCAGTCCGGCCGCGCCGATGCTCATGATGATGATCTCGGCAAACTTGATCCAGCGGATGATCGTCGCCTTGTCGCGCATATCGGCAAGCTGGCCCGAGGTCGCCGAGAACAGCACGAAGGGCAGCACGAACACGGCGGTGGCAACGCCGCTGATTAGCGTTTCCATCTCGGGCGAATCGTAGACCTGATAGACCACGAACAACACCATCGCGTTCTTGTAGAGATTGTCGTTGAGCGCGTTGAGGAGCTGGGTGAGGAACAAGGGCAAAAAGCGCCGCTTGCGCATCAGATCGGTCGAAGTGGTCATGCGGCCCCTGTTGGCATTTTGCCTGTGATTTACCCGGGACATAGCGCGGGGGCACATTATCACAAGAGCGCGCAGATCGCGGCGCTCTGTGGGGATGCACGCCAACGGGGGTTTTGCGCGGGGCATTCCGGCGCTAGACCGTCGCCTGCCATGCGGAGCCTGCCCAACATACTCACCCTCTCGCGCATCTTCGCGGTGCCGCTGCTGGCGTTCTTCCTGTGGTGGCCGGAGTGGCGGCTGGGCTATCTGATCGGCTTCGTGCTCTACTGCATCATCGCGCTCACCGATTACCTCGACGGCTATCTCGCCCGTGCGCAGGGTGCGGTGTCGCGGCTGGGCACCTTTCTCGATCCGATTGCCGACAAGATCATGGTCGCCGCCGTCATCCTCGTGCTGACGGCGCAGGGCTATCTGCGCGGGCCTTATGCGGGCGATGTCCATGTGATCGCGGGGCTGGTGATCCTGGTGCGCGAGATCGCGGTCTCGGGCCTGCGCGAATTTCTGGGGGGAGCGCAGGTGTCGCTTCCCGTCTCGGCGCTCGCCAAGTGGAAGACGACCTTCCAGCTTATGGCGCTGGGCGCGCTGATCCTCGGCGGCGCGATCAACGGCCCGCCCTGCCAGTCGGTTGGCGAGAGCTGCGGCACGCTGGCGCAGAGCTGGGTGCACCTTGTCGGCCTTGTGTCGCTGTGGACCGCCGCCGTGCTGACCTGCGTCACGGGGTGGGATTACCTCAGGGTCGGCCTCAAGCATATGGATTGAGGCGGGCGCGGTTTCGGGGTACAACGTCGCCCATGGGACCGAGGGAACTGCCCGAACCGGGCGCTTACGTGCGATTGCTGGCAGACCACGCGCGGCGGCTCCAGGCCGAAGCGCGCGCCGCGCTCGAACAGGGCGAATATGCCCGCGCCACGGCGCTGATCGGCGATGCCGAGCTGCTGGCGGGCGACGTCCACTTGCTCGTGCGCGATATTGAGCATTGCGAGTTCAGCGGCCTGACGACGCTCGCCGCCTACGACGTCAGGGAAGCGCCGCTCCCCCCGCCGCCGCGCAAGCGGATGCGCTTCACATTCCCGTCGCGCCGGATGCGCGTGGCGCTCGGCACCGGCCTCGCCATGAGTCTTGCGCTGACCGAGTGGTAGGTTTGCCTAGCGTTCAGCGCGGGTCTTGATGATGGCGAGCACGTTGTCCTGAACGTCGCCGAGCATCTGCTCGCCCCACAGCTCCAGATACCAGCCGAGACGGCTGCGCATCCAGTAGGTGGTGGTGAGCATGACCCGCACTCGCCCGTCGCCCAGCGGTTCGAGCCTATAGCCGCCACGCGCGATCTTCAGCATCGGGCCATCGGGCGAGATGTGGCGGTCGGTGTAGTCCTGCACGGATGTGTCGGGAAAGGCGAAGTCCCAGCCGATTTCGCGGTCCGGCACAAGCCGCGTGACGCGCTCTTCGAAGCGGATGTCGTAGCCCCAGCGCGCCGCGCGCACCAGTTGCCCGCCGCGATTGACAAGCCGGGCTTCGGTGGGGCGGGGGATGCCCGCGAGGTCATGGGTGAAGGTGGCGATCCCCTCGGACGGGGAGACACCGGGGATCGAGACAAGCAGCGGCCAGACGTCCTGCGGCGCGGCGGCGATTTCGACGCTGCGCACCACGCTGCGTTCCTGCCACTGCGGCGGGCTCACCTCCTCGGCGTAGAGCACCGCAAAGGGCAGGGCGAGCAGGCCGACGACCTGCAACCGGGTGGCGTCCGCGTCATTGCCCATCTTCTGTGCGCGGCGATGGACGATCCACGTCGCGAGGCCCCCGCCAAGCCCTGCGGCCAGCCAGAAGGGCAGCACCATGAGGATGCAGATCAGCCCCTCGGCCAGCCCGTAATGGACCAGCGGAAACATCACGGCGAACAGCAGCAGCGGCGCGACAAGACAGCCGTAATGGGAATAGACCCGTAGCCCCGCGCCGGTGGCAAGCCCGCCGATCGCGAAGGGGATCAGCGCCATGAAGGCAAAGCCCGAATAGGACGTTTCGAGCACGCCAGTGTTGAGCAGAAGGATGCCGCCCAGCAGACAGGCCAGCATCGCCAGCGTGAAGCCGAGGCCTGCGCGGGGGCGTCGGCCGTCGCTGCGGGGATAGGGGATGGGTTCCTGATCCGGCGGGGTCACGTTTGCGCCTTAGCCCGTTTTGCCTGCAAACCCAACAGGTTCACCCCGCCCGCAGCTCTTCCGCCAGCAGCTGGAAATCCGCCTCCCGCGGCGAATTCTTCCGCCACGCCAGCACGATCTCGCGCTTGGCGGTGGGGCTGTCGACGGGGCGCGCGACAACTTGCGTTCCGGCTAGGATACCTGCTTTCAGCGCCATTTCGGGCAGCATGGTGAGGCCGAGGTCGTTGTCGACCAGCTGCACCAGCGTGTGCAGGCTCGTCCCGATCATCGCCGCACTGGCGCGCAGTTCGGCGCGGTTGCAGGCGGCCAGCGCGTGGTCGCGCAGGCAGTGCCCGTCTTCCAGCAGCAGCAGGCGGCCGTGATCGATCATCTCGGGCTTGATGCTCGCCGGGGGATCGCGCGGGTCGTCCTTGGGGAAGGCGATGAACAGGCGGTCGTCGGAGATGTGGGCAATGGCCGCGTCGCCGGTGTCGAAGGGCAGGGCCAGAAGCACGCAATCGACCCGCCCGTGGGACAGGGATTCGAGCGCATCGTGGCTCGTCTCCTCGCGCAGCATCAGCTTGAGGTCAGGCCGCTCGCGCTTCAGGCGCGGCAGCATGCGGGGGAGCAGGAAGGGGGCGATGGTGGGGATGACGCTCATCCGCAATTCGCCCGACAGCGGCTTGCCCGAGGCCTGGACGAGATCGGCCAGCTCCTCGGCTTCGCGCAGCAGACGGTTGGCCTTGGCCACCACCTGCTCGCCTAGCGAGGTAAAGCGCACCACGCGGCGCGAGCGTTCGACCAGCGTGACGCCGAGCAGGGATTCCAGCTCGCGGATGCCGGCAGATAGCGTCGATTGCGACACGAAGCTGGCGTCGGCGGCCTTGCCGAAATGCCCATGCTCGTGGAGCGCCACGAGGTATTGCAGCTGCTTGATGGTGGGGAGGTAGGTGCTCACGCCCGCGACACTATTTCGCGACCAGCGCGTCGGGTTCATCGTCCGCGACAGGCTCGACCTCGGCCACAGTCTCAACCGCCACATCGTCGATATGGGTCATCTTGAGCTTGCCGTTATACACCGCGAAGGCCAGCTTGCCCTCGACCAGATCGAGCGCGTCCTTGCCGAACACCTCGTAGCGCCAGCCTTGCAGCACCGGGAGATCGCGCGCCCCTGCGGCCAGCGCCTCCATCTCGTCGGCGCGGGTCAGCAGGCGCGGGGCGACGTCGATCTCGCGGGCGCGGATTTTCAGCAGCAGCTTGAGTAGATCGGCGACCAGCGCGCCCTCGCGGCCCAGCGGCGCGCCCTGCTTGATCTTCTCGGGCATCTCGCTCTTGGGGAGCGGCTCGGCGTCGGCCAGCACCTTCATCAGCCGCTTGCCGATGTCGTTGTCCTTCCACGCCGCGCTAAGCCCGCGCACCTTGGCAAGGTCCGCCTGCGACTTCGGCGGATGGCTGGCGACGTCCGCGAGGGTCTCGTCGCGCATGATCCGCCCGCGCGGAATGTTCTTGTGCTGCGCCTCGGCCTCGCGCCATGCGGCGAGCGCCTTCATCCGGCCCAGAACTTGCGGATTGCGGCCCGACTGGCGGATGCGCTTCCATGCCTGGCCTGGGTCGGTGATGTAGTTCGACGGATCGGCGAGCTTCTCCATCTCGGCATCGAGCCATCCGCCGCGGCCGGTCTTGATCAGCTTCTTGAGGATGCGCGGGAAGATGCCCGCAAGGTGCGTCACGTCGCCGATCGCATATTCGATCTGGCGCTCGCTCAACGGACGGCGGCTCCAGTCGGTGAAGCGCGCGCCCTTGTCGATGGTGAGGCCGATCCATGTTTCGACCAGGTTGGCATAGCCGATCTGTTCGGACTGGCTGATCGCCATCATCGCGATCTGGGTGTCGAAGATGGGGTGCGGGGTCTTGCCGGTGAGGTTGACGATGATTTCCACATCCTGCGAACCGGCGTGGAAGATCTTCAGCACTTCCTCGTTCTCGCACATCAGGTCGAGCAGCGGGGTGAGGTCGATGCCGTCCGCCATAGGGTCGATCGCGGCGGCTTCTTCCGTATTGGCGATCTGCACGAGGCAGAGTTCGGGCCAATAGGTGTTCTCGCGCATGAATTCGGTGTCGACTGCAACGAAGTCGGACTTGGCGAGGCGGGCGCAGAGGTCGGAGAGAGCCTCGGTGGTGGTAATCAGCGGATGGATTTTCATGTCATCTTTTCGCGGTTAGCGGGCGGAGTACCGCCCTCGGGATCGTTCCCATTCAGCGCGCCGACGACCTAACCAGAGCTCCGGCCAACGCCGCGCGAGCGCGCCGTAGCGTGATACCCTCCTTGAGGACAAGAGTTTAGAGGGGCGGCAATAAAGTCCACATCTTGCGGTCAGCGCCCGAACAATCGTCCGAAGAAGCCCTTTGAGGCTGGCGGGTCGCTTGGCGGATCGGTTTCGCCGCCTGTGGCCTCGAGGCGGCTGCGCAAGGCGCGACCGCTGACACTGTCGGGCGGCGTTACCGGGGCAGGTGCGGGAGGGGTTGCCGGGCGATCGGGCATCAGGGCGCGGGCCTCGTCCACCGAGACCACTGGCGCATCGAAGAAGGGGAAGTCCTCGTTGCTTCCGACCAGCACCGCCAGCGGCCTTGGCAGCGCACCCGCCGCAATCGCGCGGGAAACCGCAAGGTTGAAGAGGATCGCGTTGGTGCAAGCGGCGAGCAGATGAGCGTCGCCCGCCGCAGTGTCGCTGCCGCGATCGCGCACAGCCATCTCCACCGCGCCATTGAGCGCCGATAGCCCTTCGACCTCGATCGCATTGTCGATGTCTTCAAAGCGCCCCTGCCACTCGGAGCCAGAGCCCGAATACCCCGCAAGGATGTCCTCCCGGCTGGCGGTGGAGAAGGCGATCTCGGTGAGGTCCGCGAAGTAATTCGTCTCGATATAGGGCGCGAGGTGCCCGGCAGCGTCGGGCGGGAAATCGCCGTGACAGCTCAAGTCGATGCCGAGCGCGGTGATCGTCTTGCCGCGTGCTTCCTCGCGGGCGATTGTATCGGCCACCGCGTCCCAGCCCTTGAGCAAAAGCGCGTCCGGATCGGTGGCCAGCGCGATGTCGACGATCGGCAGGCCGTTATCCGCAATCGCCTCTAAACCCTGCCGCACCAGCGTAAGCGCAGCCTCGGGCTCGCCGTTGCGCAGCATCGCTTCCAGCCGCTGGGCAAAGGCGCGTCTTTCGGTGTCGTCGGCAAATGCCCGCTGCATTGTGCGGCCCTCCTTGTTGGCACATGGCCTTAAGCGTTCCGGCTCTCCATCGGGTTACGATCAACGGGGCGCGCCACGCGCACACCACCACTGGATTTACGCGGGCACCTCGCCTAGAGGCGCGCCTTCGCTTTTCCTTCCAGCTTCGGAAACATTCGGCAATGCACCCCTACCGCACGCACACCTGCGCCCAGCTATCTTCCGAGAACGTCGGCGAGACCGTCCGCCTGTCGGGCTGGGTCCACCGCAAGCGCGATTTTGGCGGGTTGCTGTTCGTCGATCTGCGCGACCATTATGGCATCACCCAGATCGTCGCCGATGCGGACTCGCCCGCGCTCGCGGTGCTTGATCGGCTGCGCGTGGAATCGGTCATCACCATTGAGGGCGAAGTGAAGGCGCGCTCGGCCGAGACCGTGAACCCGCGCATCGCCACCGGCGAAGTCGAAGTGTTCGCGCGCGGCATCACGGTGCTCAGCACCGCCGAGGAGCTGCCGCTGCCGGTCGCCGACGAGCAGCCGTACCCCGAGGACATCCGCCTCAAGTACCGCTTCCTCGACCTGCGCCGCGAGACGCTGCACACCAACATCATGACCCGCGTGGCGGTGATCGCCGATATGCGCCAACGCATGGGCGCGGTGGGCTTCAACGAGTTTTCGACCCCGATCCTCACCGCCTCCAGCCCCGAAGGCGCGCGCGACTTCCTCGTGCCGAGCCGCATCCATGCGGGCAAGTTCTACGCGCTCCCGCAGGCGCCGCAGCAGTACAAGCAGCTGCTGATGGTTGCGGGCTTCGACCGCTACTTCCAGATCGCCCCCTGCTTCCGCGACGAGGACCCTCGCGCCGACCGTCTGCCGGGCGAGTTCTACCAGCTCGACCTCGAAATGAGCTTCGTCACGCAGGAAGAAGTCTGGGAGACGATGGAGCCCGTCATTCAGGGCACCTTCGCCGCCTTCGCGGGCGACAAGACAGTGACGCCCGCCGGTGAATTCCCGCGCATCCCGTATGACGAGGCGATCCTAAAGTATGGCAGCGACAAGCCCGACCTGCGCAACCCGCTGATCATCTCCGACGTGTCCTCGCACTTCACGCAGAGCGGCTTCGGCCTGTTCGAGAAGATCGTCGGCGGCGGCGGTGTCGTCCGCGTGATCCCCGCGCCCGCGACCCATGAGAAGAGCCGCAAGTTCTTCGACGATATGAACGACTGGGCGCGCAAGGAAGGCTATGCGGGCCTCGGCTACGTCACCCGCAAGGGCGGCGAGTTCGGCGGCCCGATCGCCAAGAACCACGGGCCCGAGCGCATGGCGGAGCTTTACGCCGAGCTGGGCCTTGGCGAGAACGACGGTCTGTTCTTCGCCGCGGGCAAGGAAGCCGACGCTGCCAAGCTGGCCGGCGCCGCGCGCATCCGCGTGGGCGAGGAGCTGGGCCTGATCGACGAAAGCCGTTTCGCGCTGTGCTGGATCGTCGATTTCCCGTTCTACGAGTGGAACGAGGACGAGAAGAAGGTCGACTTCAGCCACAACCCCTTCTCCATGCCGCAGGGCGGGATCGAGGCGCTGGAGGGGCAGGACCCGCTCACCATTAAGGCGTACCAGTACGATCTGGTCTGCAACGGCTTCGAAATCGCGAGCGGATCGATCCGCAACCACAAGCCGGAAACGATGGTGAAGGCCTTCGAGATCACCGGCCTGACCAAGGCGGACGTCGAGGAACGCTTCGGGGGCATGTACCGTGCCTTCCAGTATGGCGCACCGCCGCACGGCGGGATGGCGGCGGGCGTGGACCGGGTCATCATGCTGCTGTGCGGCGCGAAGAACCTGCGCGAAATCTCGCTCTTCCCGATGAACCAGCGCGCCGAGGACTTGCTGATGGGCGCGCCGAGCCCGGCCGAGCCGCGCTCGCTTCGGGAACTGCACCTGCGCGTGGTCGAGCCTCCGGTTAAGCCGGTCGGTTAAGCGCCTTCCAGCCCGGCAATGAAGGCCGCGACGTTGCGGCCCAGTTCCGCGACGTTGTAGCCGCCTTCCATGACCGTCACGGTCGGCAGGCCGAGCGCGCCGATGGCCGCGCCCATGCGCTGCATATCGGCCGTCGTCAGGGCGAATTGCGAGATCGGGTCTTCGGCAAAGGTATCCGCGCCGTAGCTGACGATCAGCGTCTTCGCGCCGAAGTCTGCAATCGCCTCCAGTGCCTTCGCTAGCGCGCCTTCGTAAGTCGCCCAAGTCGTTCCGCGCGGCAGCGGCTGGTTGAAGGTCGTCCCTTCGCCAGCGCCCGCCCCGCGCTCGCCGGCATGGCCCCAGAAGTAGGGGAAGTCGGTGCGCGGATCGGCGTGGATCGAGGCGACCAAGACGCTCCCATCCTCGTAGAAGATGTCCTGCGTGCCGTTGCCGTGGTGGTAATCGACATCGAGCACCGCCACCGGCCCCAAGCCCTGCGCCGCAGCCGCCCGCGCGGCGATGGCGGCGTTGTTGAGGTAGCAATAGCCACCGAAATAGTCAGCACCCGCATGGTGCCCCGGCGGGCGGCACAGGGCGAAGGCCTGACGCGCTTCGCCCGAAGCGACGGCCGCGACCGCGCTCAGTGCGGACTGCGCCGCGGCATAGGCCGCTGCCCAGGTGCCCGCCGCAATCGGCGTAACGGTGTCGAAGCCATAGAGCCCGAGCTTGCCGTCAATGCGCTCGAGGCTGAGCGAACGCCGCCACCTAACCGGGAAGGCATAGCCGATGGCGTCCCCTTCGCGCCCCGCCGCCAGCCATGCCGCGTGCGCGTCTTGGAGGAAGGCGACGTAATCGGGATCGTGCACGGCAAGGATCGGGGCGAGGCCGTGATCACCGGGCTCCCGCACCGTGCCCACCTGGGCGAGCATATTCGCAAGCCGCGCCGGGGTTTCGGCGTGCTCTTCCCGAGCGCCGTTGACGAGTTCGTGCGTGGGCGCGTGGGTGATCTGGGCGGGGGAGCAGAAGGTCAGCATGGGCGCGCTGTCGCACAGCGGCGCGATGGCTGGCAAGAGCGCGCAAAGCCGCTTGTTTGTGCTCGCAAAGCCTGCAAGATTTGCCGCTCGTCTAGGGGGGCTATGCGATGCGGCTGATGGGGATGATCGGGCTTGGTGCACTGTGCGCCGCCGCCGTGGCGCAGGCAGAAACGCTGCCGGTCGAGGGTGTCTACGCCGCCGGAGCCGACGCACCCTCGCGCGCCCGCTCGATCGCGATTGGCGAGTTTTCAGGTCGCGGCGGCGAGCGGTTGGCCTTCGCCATCGATTCCGCCCTGCGCGCAGCGCGGATCGACGGGCAGCCCTATTTCGACCTCACCTTCACCGCGCCCGCATTCGGCGACAGCTACACTTATGACGGCGGACCTGTCAGCCCGGCGCGGCCGGCGCGGGGCGGGCCCGACGCGGTGATGCGCGGGATCGCCGAGGTCGAATGGCGCGACGTTGATGCGGGCACCAAGGACGTCGAGGAATGCGCAGCCAAGGACGACCGCGGCAAGTGCACCGAGAAAAAGACAGTCACCTATGACTGCCGCTCGCGGGAGGTCAGCCTGCGGCCCGAGGTTCGGCTGGTCAGCCGCGAGGGCGAATTGCTCTATGCCAAGGGCGACACGCTCAGCGCCAGCCGCCGCTTCTGCAAGGACGAGAAGGGCACCCCGTCAGTCGATTCGATGGTCGAGGAACTGGCGGGCGGCTTTGCGGGTACGATGCGCGGTGATCTCGCGCCGACCCAGCGTTACGAGAGCATCCGCCTGCTCGAAAGCCGCGATGGCATCGCCAAGGCGGATCACGCGGCGTTCAAGGCCGCTGTCCGCCAGACCAAGGGTGATATCAACGGTGCCTGCCGCGCTTTCGAGGCGCTGGAGGCCGGCAACCCGCGTTCAGTCTCGGTATTGTTCAACATCGGCCTGTGCCGCGAAAGCGGCGGCGATATCGAAGGCGCAGGCGAGCTTTATCAGATGGTTCTCGATGTGAAGCCCGGAAAGCTGGAGGCGCAGCAGGGTCTGGGCCGCATTGCCTCGCGCTTACGGGCCGAGCAGCAGCTGTCCATCCACACCCGCCGTGACCCCAGCTGACTTTCATCCCCACTTGCCAGCGCGCGCCGCCTTCTTTAGGGCGGGCACGAGATTTACCTAACCCCAGTTTCAAGAGGGAATACCATGAGCGATACTGCCGACCGGGTGGCCAAGATTGTCGTCGAGCACCTCGGCGTGGAAGCCGACAAGGTCACTCAGGATGCAAGCTTCATCGACGATCTGGGCGCTGACAGCCTCGACATCGTTGAGCTGGTGATGGCCTTCGAAGAGGAATTCGGCGTCGAAATCCCCGACGATGCGGCCGAAAAGATCACCACCGTTGGTGATGCGACCAAGTACATCGAAGAGCACAAGGGCTAACACCCGAAGGCAACGCCCGGTGTCCGCGATGGCCGCGCACCTGTCTTTTGCGGACAGGGCGGGGCATTCCTCAGGCAAGTTAATTGCCGGAGCGCGGATCAGGGCCTAGACAGGCTCAGCCCTTTGGGGGGTTGGGCCTGTTCCTATATCGGAGAACATGAATGCGCCGTGTGGTTGTTACCGGCCTCGGTCTTGTCACCCCGCTCGGGGCAGACGTGGAGACCGTCTGGGCGAACCTGATCGCCGGGAAAAGCGGAGCGGGGCAGATCACCCGTTTTGATGCCTCGAACCAGAAGTGCACGATCGCCTGCGAGGTCAAGCCCAAGGATCACCCCTGGGGCTTCGATCCCGACAAGCGCGTCGATCACAAGATCCAGCGCCAGGTCGATCCCTTCATCGTCTACGGCATCGATGCCGCCGGACAGGCGCTGGAAGACGCGGGCCTCACCGAGATGACCCAGGCCGAGAAAGAGCGCACCGGCTGCTCGATCGGTTCGGGCATTGGCGGCCTGCCGGGCATCGAGCTCGAGAGCGTCAACCTCCACGAACGTGGCCCCGGCCGCGTCAGCCCTCACTTCGTGCACGGGCGCCTCATCAACCTCATCACCGGACAGGTGCAGATCAAGTACGGCTTCATGGGCCCGAACCACGCCGTGGTGACCGCCTGCTCGACCGGCGCGCACTCGATCGGTGACGCGGCGCGGATGATCGCGATGGATGATGCCGACGTGATGCTGGCAGGCGGGGCCGAGGGCACCATCTGCCCGCTCGGCATCGCCGGCTTCGCACAGGCGCGCGCGCTCAACATGAGCATGAACGACCGCCCGACCGAGGCTAGCCGTCCCTACGACAAGAACCGCGACGGCTTCGTCATGGGCGAGGGCGCTGGCGTGGTGGTGCTCGAGGAATACGAGCGCGCCAAGGCCCGCGGCGCCAAGATCTACGCCGAAGTGACCGGCTATGGCCTGTCGGGCGATGCCTATCACGTCACCGCTCCGCACCCCGAGGGCCGCGGCGCGGAACTGGCGATGCGCATGGCATTGAAGAAGGCGGGCCTTGGCCCCGGCGATATCGACTACATCAACGCCCACGGTACCTCGACAATGGCCGACACCATCGAACTCGCCGCGATCAAGCGCGTGCTGGGTGACGATCTCGGCGGCGCGTCGATGTCCTCGACCAAGAGCGCGATCGGCCACCTTCTGGGCGGCGCGGGCGCGGTCGAGGCGATCTTCTGCATCCTTGCGATGCGCGACCAGATCGTCCCGCCGACGCTGAACCTTCAGGACCCCGACGAAGGCACCGAGGGCATCGACCTCGTGCCGCTGGTGGCAAAGAAGCGCGAAGTGCGCGCGGTGCTGAACAACTCATTCGGCTTCGGCGGCACCAATGCCTCGATCATCATGCAGAAGGTCGACTGACACCGATGCGCCTGCCCCGCGTGCTGCTGGCCGTGATCGGCCTGGCACTCGCCGGGCTGGTGGTGGCGTGGACCTTCCTCGGATCGGCGACGGTCGAGAAGGACACTACTTTCACCATCCCCGCAGGCGCCTCTGTCGCGTCGGTCGCGCAGAAGCTCGAGGCCGAGGGGCTGGTCTCCTCGGCATCGGGCTTCGTGCTTCAGGCGCGCATCTTCGGTTCGGACACCCCGATCCAGGCGGGCGAATTCCTCCTGAAGCCCGACATGAGCCAGAGCGACATCCTCGCCGCGTTCCAGTCGGGCGACGTGATCCGCCGTTTCGTGACGATCCCTGAAGGGATGCCCTCGATCCTCGTCTGGGAGCGCCTGATGGCCGAGCCGCTGCTGAGCGGCAACGTCGCCGTGCCGCCCGAAGGCTCGATCCTGCCCGACACCTACAGCTTCGAGCGCGGTCAGTCCCGCGCCAAGCTGGTCGAGCAGATGCAGGCCGCGATGGACAAGGCGCTCGCCGAGGAATGGGCGAAGCGCGGGCCCCGCATCGCGGTCAGCACGATGCGCGAGGCACTGACCCTTGCTGCGATCGTCGAGAAGGAGACCGGCAAGCCAGAAGAGCGCCGCATGGTCGCAGGGCTCTATTCCAACCGCGTGCGCACGGGGATGAAGCTGCAGGCCGACCCGACGATCATCTACCCCATCACCAAGGGCAAGCCGCTGGGCCGCCGCATCCGCCAGTCGGAGATCGCCGCGGTCAACGGCTACAACACCTACACCAAAGTCGGCCTTCCCGATGGCCCGATTACCAACCCCGGACGTGACAGCATTGCGGCCGTGATGAACCCCGAGAACACGGGCGCGCTGTTCATGGTCGCCGACGGGACGGGCGGGCACTGGTTCGCCAGCACGCTCGCCGAACACAACGCCAATGTGGCCAAGTGGTACGCGATCCGTAGAGAACGGGGCGAGATGTGAGGGGGCCGCGGAGCGCGGCCAGCAAAAGTGGGAACCGGTTTTGCGGTTTGGCCGCGCGACCAAGCTAACTAAGTGGCCGATCCTTTCATCCTTACCGCCGTTTTGCCGCCCGACCTTCAGGGCTATGCCGAGGGCCTGCGCCGCGCGCATTTCCCCCCTGAGCGCAACCACCTCCACGCCCATGTCACGCTGTTCCACGCCTTTGCGCCGGCCCTGCTCGACGAGCTGAAGGACTTCATCCCGAAGATCACCGCCGAGTTCGCCGCGCCGCAGGGGGCGGTTAAGGGGGTGATGGACCTCGGCAAGGGCACCGCCATCGCGCTGGAAGCGCCCGACCTGCTTGCCTTGCGCGCACTGATCGCAGAGCACTTCCGGGGGAGCCTCACGCAACAGGACCTCCACGAGCCGCGCCCCCACGTCACCATCCAGAACAAGGTCACCAAGGATGAGGCGCGAGCGCTTCAGGCGTGGCTTGCGCCGCAACTCGCGCCGTGGATCATGAAGGGCCGCTTCGCCTTCCCCGCGCTCGCACTGCACCGCTACAAAGGCGGGCCGTGGGAGCACATCAAGACCTGCGCCTTCCGGGGCCGCGAGAGGGCTTGACCCCGCAGGCCGCCCGCCTTAAGTGCCCGCCTCGCCCGGGACGACACCCGGCGTCGAATCCGCGCGGCACTCCCGCCGGATGCCCCTTGGGGCGGAGTAGCTCAGCCGGTTAGAGCAGCGGAATCATAATCCGCGTGTCGGGGGTTCGAGTCCCTCCTCCGCTACCAATCAAGCCCTTTTGTCCGCTGTTTTTACGGGATAAATCGGTTTGCCATAAAAGTTCGCACCACATCTGATCCCACACTTTGAGCGAGGTTTGATGAACTCCCGTGAAACATCATCGGACCATGATTCGATGGCTTAGGAGTTTGCTCCCCAATTCGCCGGAAACCGCTCTAATAGCCCGATCCAGAATTTTCGGCGTGCTTTGGTGGATTTGCAGCACGCAATCATAAACAGTTACTCGCGAAACAGACCCGCTCTTTCACACCTGCGGAATTGAAGGTCCGGATGCGTCAGAAGCTGACATTCCCCTTTCAGGGTCGTGCGGTGACCGTGTTCATGGCCGCCCGCGTGTGGATTTCAGAATGACTGCAACTCTCCCACCACCAGTGGTCATATGTGGGTTTGCTTTTGCAAAGGGCTGTTCGGTTGTGATAGTTTCTCGCAATGCTGAAGCTGCCAGAGCCCCCGCCTCCACCGCCGGCTACACTGCCGCCGCCCAGTGCCTTGACGCTGTGGCTGTGCGGCTCGGGTGGTGTGTGGGCCATGTATCTGGCGGTGTTTCTTCAAGTGCCGGGAGCCAGCCTCGGCGACGCCGTGATCAACGCTCTGGCTAATGTTGTGCCGCTCGCGCTGTTAGCGGCCGGAGCGCACCTGCTGATCAAGCGCTGGGTGATGCGCCTCTCGGTGCCTGCGCAGGTAATCGCTCACGCGATGATCGGCGCGGGATTTGCAGCAGCGTGGTTCGCATTGGTCACAATCGCACTGTCGCTGATTGAGATGGCGCGCGGCGGCGCCTTTGCGCTATCTGGGTTCACCGGCGGGGCGTTCATCTGGCAGAACCTGCAGGGGCTTGTTCTCTACTGGGCGCTCGCGGCGACCACCTATGCCGTGCGCGGCGGGCGGGCTGCAGCATCGGTGACGATCGTTTCCGCGCCACCTCTGGAGAGGTATCTGACCCGCAAGGGAGATGACATCGCTCCGGTCAACGTGCGCGACATCATCGTGATCACAGGGGCTCAGGATTACGCCGAGGTCACCACGCTGACAGACACGCATCTTGTGCGCATGAGCCTTGGCGAGTTCGAGCAGCGGCTCGATCCGCAGCGCTTCATCAGGGTGCACCGCTCGCGGATCATTAACATCGACCACCTCGACTATGCCGAGCCGGCCGGCGGTGGCCGCCTTGTCGCGAGGATGACCGACGGGACCTCGGTGCCGCTCAGCCGGACGGGGTCGCAAGCATTGCGCGCATTAATCGTCTGAAAGAGCCATTCGCAGGATTGATGTGCCCGTTCGTGGCAAAATGTTCTCGCGTGTGATGAAGCGCGCCATCTCTGTGCCCCCACACATGGAGCGCTGCGATGGACACTTCTCTCGAATTCCTTTGTCCGGTTGGCAGTCTCGACCGGCGCGACCTACTCCGCGGAGCGGTTGCACTGTGCAGCGCATCCGCTCTGGCAGCGCCAGTATGGGCGGCTTCAGGTGAGACCCCAGCGATCGGTGCACGGACACGGATCGTCCATGGGGTGACGATCACCGACCCGTTCGGTTGGCTGGATGCAGCGAAGCTCAATGATCCTGAGGTGACCGCGCTGATGGCTGAAATCAGCGCCGCGTCAGAGCACATCATGGAACCCCTCGGCCCGGTGGTCCAGCAGCTGCGAGCGGAGGCCGAGACTGCCCAGCCGGTGACGCTTGAACCGACGCCGGTGGCAGACGGCGAATTCGGCTACTGGAGCGACTGGTCGCAAGGCCAGCGCCAATTGTGGCGCGTCCACCTCGGAACGGGTGCACGGCAACTGATGCTCGATGCCGCAGAAGCCGATGCGGACGGCGCGCCTATCGGCAATTTCGTCGCCTGGGGCCTGTCGCCGGATGGGACGATGCTCGCTTTCGCCACCGTCAAGACACCCGAACATCACGAGGTGCGCATCAAGAGCATTGCGACGGGCGCATGGCTGGCCGACATCATTCGCGATGTCGGCGTGCAGATCACCTCGGAGCGGCTCGTCTGGACAGCGGACAGCCGCGGGATCTTCTACGGCGAAGTCGATGCGTCCGGCCGCCCTTGGCGTGCACGCATCCATTGGCTAGGCAAGCCGAAGGCCCAAGGCCCCGTGTTCCACGAAGAGGCGGATGCTGCTTTCTTCATAGAGATCAGGCAGTCGACCTCGGGCCGCTTTGCGGTGGTCAACGCAGTGTCGGTCGATACGAGCGAGGTGCGGCTGGTCGATCGCCAGCGGCCCAAGGCGGTGCGACTGGTCAGCGCGCGCCAGGCCGGAAGGCTCTACACCGTGGATCACGGCGGCCGCGAAACGCTCGACATCCTCACCAACGACACGCATCCCAATTTCCGGGTGGTGCAAGCGCGGCTCGGGCAGCCGGATCATTGGAGCGAGCTTGTCGCTGCACAAGATCGCACCGGGATGACCTGGCATCAGGCTTTCCGGAGGCATCTGGTGGTGGCCGAGCGTCATGAAGGCACCAGCCGGGTGCGGGTGTTCGACCGAGCGAAGGCCACCTGGCGGATCGTTGCGGTCCCCGAGCCGGTGGCAGTCGTTGGCTTTGATCGCTGGACCGCCGGTCCCGAAGCCAACCGCGAGCCCGATCCTGTCAAGCTGCGGCTGGGCGCTGAAACCTTTGCGCGGCCCAAGGCGCTGTTCGATTACAACTTCGAAGATGGAACGCTCACCGCGTTGCAGCCAGGCGGCGGCGCGTCCGATCGCTACGCGAGCGAGCGGCTGGAAGCCACGTCGACAGATGGCACCATCATCCCGATGTCGATGATCCGTCCCCGCGGCGGTTCGCTGCGCGGCGCGGTGCTTTATGGCTACGGTGCTTACGGCGTTCCGTCCGATCCCGACTGCGACGCGCAGCGCTTCAGCCTGCTCGACCGGGGTGTGGCCTATGTCATCGCCCATGTGCGCGGCGGCGGCGATCTGGGCGGCGCGTGGCACGAGGCCGGACGCGGGGCTGGGCGCGGCAAGCCCGCTGAAGATTTCATCGCCTGCGCCCAGGCGCTGGTCACGCAAGGGATCGTTCCGCCCCGCAAGATCGTCAGCATGGGCCGCTCCGCCGGAGGATGGCTTGTCGGCACCGCGCTCGACCGCGCGCCAGAACTGTGGGCGGGCGTGATGGCCGATGTCCCCTTCCTTGATGTGCTCACAGCCTTGCTCGATCCGAAGAGCCCTGTCGCTGCGTCCGAGTTGTCCGAAGTCGGCGATGTGACCGAAGATGCGCAAGCCTTCGCGAGAATGCTGCGCCTGTGCCCCTATCAGAACATTCCAGAGCACCAGCTACCACCGGTCTATCTCACCGCCTCGCTCGCCGATGTGCGCATACCGTGGAACGGCGTGCTGAAATATGTCGCGCGGCTGCGCGCGGACCATCCCGGCAACGCAGTCGCGCTGCGGCTCGACCGCGACGGCAACCATTGGGGGCCAGCCGATCCAGAAACAGCTGAGACTTGGCGGGCAGAACGGGTTGCTTTCGCGCTAAGAGCATTGGGTATCATGTAGCTCCTCACCATCGCTGGTGCGGCACGACAGGAGCCGTGGCTTCGGAATCGAGCGCCGACCGCTTCGGGGTCGTTTGCCGAACTTCCGCTTTCGGCGAAAATCCGGCCTAAACTGCCTGTCCGGTATCGGGGACGCACGCCTTCACCGGGAACGGCTGCTATTGGGTGGAAAGGCGACTGGCAGCAAATGGCCAAGCTGCCTAGCAAGATCAGAGTTCGACGTGCACGCCGAAGCCCGGGCGAGGCGCAATGATGGCTTTGCCGGAATGGATCGCGACAATCGCCGCGACCATGGCCAGCCCTAGACCGTGACCCGGCGTCGACCGACTGCGGTCGACCCGGGCAAACCGATTGAAGAGTTCGGGCGCGTCTTTCTCGCCCACGCCGGGGCCATCATCCGTGACGGCGAGGCGGATGCCATGCCGGTCACTTTCGATAGCGATCCGGACGGTCGTTCCTCGCGGCGTGTGCTGCGCGGCATTGTCGAGCAGGTTTGTCAGCATCTGTTGCAGCAACCTGCGGTCGCCGGACAGAGTCAGGCCGGGCATGATGCTGGTGACGAGCTGGTGGCCGCTGCCCTCCATCGCAGGCCTAAACGCGTCCGCCACATCAGCCGCGACCGCGCTGAGATCAACCGTCTGGAAGTGCGCACGAGCGGCCATGCCTTCGACCTCGGCAATCCGCAGCAGCGCGGAAAAGACCTCAAGTAACTCGCCCGCTTCCCCGGCGGCCGCCTCTATCGCTTCGCGTTGCAGTGTTCCATCGCGCTCGCGCAGCGCCTCGTCGAGCCGGTTTTGCAGCCTAGTCAGCGGCGTGCGAAGATCATGTGCAACGTCGCTCGATACCTGACGCAGGTTCTCCATGAGCCCGCTGATGCGATCGAGCATCAGGTTGAGTGTCTCCGCCACACTGTCGAACTCGTCGCCGCTTCCCGAGAGTGGCACGCGACGCGACAGATCACCGTCAATGATTGCCGCGGCGGTATGATCTATCCGGGCAAGGCGGCGGCGCGTGACGATGGCGACCAGCCAGGCGGCAGCGATGCCGAGCAGCAGCATAGCCCCGAAAGCCCCGAGAAAAAGTTGGATGAAGCGGATGTCCATCTCGTCGATAGCGGCACGATCGGCCGCGACCAGCAGCCGGTAGTTACCGGGCAGGACCGTAGTCAGCGATTGCGCAATGCGCTCCTCGCCGCCCGCCTTATAGGGCAGCAGCTCGACATAGCCGGGTTCTGCCGGCACGGCCGCATCGAGCGCGCCGGCCACGGGATTGTTTGCGGCATCGACGAGCCGATAGCCAAGGCTTGCCGTGCTGCTTGCCGCCTCGCGCCGCCGGATGGCCGACGCTACTCCCTCATGCCCGTCCTGCCCTTCATCAATCAGTGCCTGCGTTTCGATCGCGATGCGGTGATCGAGTTGCAATTCGAGCGCTTCGTGGGTCGTTTCGAACGCCACAACACCGATCGCCAGCGTGGCCAGCGCAAATCCGAGGGCAACCGTAGCCACCAGGCCGAACGTCCCGCGAAGCCAGCGCCTCATCCGCCGTCCTTGATAAGATAGCCCGCACCGCGCACGGTCTCGATCGGATCGCTGTCGAACCCGGCGTTGAGCTTGGAGCGCAACCGGCTGAGATGGGTCTCGACGATGTTGGTCTTGGGATCGAAGTCGAAATCCCACACCCGTTCGAGCAGCATGGTGCGGGTCATGATCCGCCCAGGGTGCCGCATTAGCTCGGCCAGAAGCGTGAACTCGCGGGGTTGGAGCGCGATCCTGCGCCCTGCACGCGAGACCGTGCGGCGATGCAGATCGAGCTCGATGTCGCCTGCGATCAGCCGAGCGGGCTCTGCCGCGGTCGAAGGGCGACGACCGAGCGCATGGATGCGTGCCGCCAATTCGGTAAAGGCGAAAGGCTTGACCAGATAATCGTCAGCTCCGCCTTCCAGTCCGTCGACCCGATCGGCAATTCCGCTGAGTGCTGTCAGCATCAGCACCGGCGTCATGTTCCCGGCAGCGCGCAGGGCCTTGACGAGAGCGAGGCCATCCAACCCCGGCAGCATCCGGTCGACCACCACGGCATCAAAGCCGCCATCGGTTGCGTGGAACAGCCCATCGCGTCCATCGCCGCTGGTCACGACCTGATGGCCCAACTCGGCGAGGCCGCGGGCGATGAACTGGCTGGTATCGGCATCGTCTTCGACGATCAGGATTCTCATGGAGCTATTCTAGCGGCTCACCGCCGCTGCGCCAGCCACCGCCAAGCGCGCGGAACAGCGCCACTTGCGCCTGTGCGACGGCAAGGTCGGATTGGGCAAGCGACAGCTCGGCTTGTGCCAGAGTGCGATCGGCGTCGACCCGCAGCAGCGGTTCCGCATCGCCGAGCCGGACGCGCGCCTCGGCGCGGCGGGCATAGAGCCGCCCTTCGTCGCGGGCTTCGGTCAAAGCCCGGTTGCGGCGCACTTCGCCATCAAAGGCCGCAAGCGCCGTCTCAACGTCGCGAAGTGCCCGCAGAACCGCGGCTTCCCACCCCGCAAGGGCTGCCCGCTCGGTGGCTTCAGACTGTGCGATGCGCGCACGGGCGGGGGTCTGATTGGGGAAGGCCCAGCTCACCAGCGGCGATCCTGTGGCGACCAGCCCGCCGCTCAGTAGACCGAGCGCTCCGCCAAGATTGATTCGTGGATAGAGATCGGCGCGCGCGACGCCGATCCGCGCAGTCGCGGCAGCAAGGCGCCGCTCGGCCTCGCGGATGTCCGGGCGGCGCATCAACAGCGCGGTGCCATCGCCTACCGGAGCCGCAGTGCGCAGTTTCGGCGGCGCGGTGCAGGTCACGGGATTGGTGCGAGCCTCTGCTGCCGGGCGGCCTGCGATCGTGGCGAGGCGATAGCGGGCATTGGCTTGCGCCGCTTCGAGCGGTGCGATGGTTGCCTTGGTCGCAGCGAAAAGGTTGGCGGCCTGCGAAACTTCCAGAGGTGAAACGTCGCCTGCCGAGAGCTGGCTGCGGGTGATTTTCAGCGCCCGTTCCTGCAGGGCGACCTGTTCTTGCACGACTGCAAGGCTGCGGCTGGCGCCGCACAGATCCACATAGGCCAGAACGGTATCGGCGACGACCGCTACCTTGATGCCGTCAAGCGCGGCCGCCTGCGCTTCTGCATCGGCGCGGCCAGCAAGCGCGCCTGAACGGAGCCGGCCGAAGAGGTCTGCGTCCCAGCTCGCCGTCACCGCCAGATCGTAGTCGGTGGTCGGCACATTGCCCGAAGCGCTCGGCTGATTGGCGGGATTGTCGACGCCGAGACTGCTCTCGATCGTGATCTGGGGCAGACGGACCGCTTGTGCCTGACGCAGCGCCGCGCGCGCGCCATCGAGATTGGCATAGGCCACTTTGAGATCGGCATTCGCCGCAAGGCTGGCCTCCACCAAGCGGTCAAGCACAGGGTCATCATAGAGCCGCCACCAATCATCAGGCACAGGCTCGATCGAGGCGACCGGCAGGCTGTCGAACGGCTCTCCGGCGATTGCCGGATTGATCACTGTCGCTGTCGGCGGGGACGGGGTCGCACAGGCGGCCAGCATCAGCGCCGCGAGGGAGACAAGCCGCTTCATGCTGCCGCCTCCGTCAGGTCTGGCTCGGGCGCGGGACGGTCCTTGCCGAAACGGCCATAGAGCGCGGGCATCAGGAACAGGTTGAGGACCGTCGATGAAATAAGCCCGCCCAAGATAACGATCGCCATGGGATGCTCGATCTCGTGGCCAGGCTTGTCGCCCGCAATCACCAGCGGCACTAGCGCAAGTCCGGCGCACAGGGCTGTCATCAGGATCGGCACGAGACGTTCCTGCGCGCCGCGAAGGATCAGGGCCGGGCCGAACTCCTCGCCCTCGAACCGGCGCAGGTGATCGTAGTGCGAGAGCAGCATGATGCCGTTGCGCGCCGAAATCCCGATCACGGTGACAAAGCCGACCAGCGATCCCAGCGACAGCACGCCGCCGGTCAGTGCAACCCCGATCACCCCGCCGACCAGCGCGAACGGCAGGCTGAGGCCGACCAGCGCGGTAATCCGGGCCGAGCGGAACTCCAGCCAGACGAGCAGCAGGATGCCGACAAGGCAAAGCAGGCCGACGGTCCACAGCCGCGAACGCGATTCCTTGAGCGCTGCATATTCGCCGAGGATTTCGGGGTGGTAGCCGGTGGCAAAGGGCACCTCGCCTACCGCAGCCTCGACCCCGCGCGCCACGGCGCCCAGATCGGCATCGCTGCTGATGTTGAGCGTAACGTCGAGGCGGCGCTGGCCGTCCTGGCGCTTGATCTCGTTGGGCGCGGGCACGATCACCACGTCGGCCACATCGCGCAGGCGAACAGGCGCGCCGACTGGGGTCTGGATCATCAGATCGGCCAGCGCGTGCTGGTCGCCGCGAATGGCCGGCTCGCCCCACAAGGCAACGTCGAAAGCTTTCTGGTCGCGGTAGATCTCGCCCAGCTTCTCGCCTGCCACCAGCGTCTGCGCTTGCCGCCTCACTTCTCCGGGCGTCAGACCCAACGTGACCAGATCGGCCGCTCGCGGGCGGATCTGGATCTGCGGCACGAGCACCTGCTGTTCGACCTTGAGGTCGGTCACGCCGGGGATGTTGGCGACCTTGCCGCGCACCCGCTCGGCTGCGGCGCGAAGCTCCTCCTGATCGTGGCCGTAGATGCGCACCACCACGGTCGCGCCAGCCCCTGACAGCACCTCCTTGATGCGCTCGCGGAGATAGGTGAGCACGTCGCGGTAGAGGCCGGGATAGCCGTCAACCACTTCCTTGATGCGGGCAACGCTGGCGTCGTAATCAGCCTCGTCGTCAAGGCTGATCCAAAACTCTGTGAAGTTCGGGCCGACCACCTCGTCAGCCGCCTCGGCACGCCCGATATGCGCGCCGAAATTGCGCACGCCGGGGATCGCGCGCAGCTCCTTCGAGGCGCGGATGGTGATGCGGTCCATCGCATCGATGCCCACGCCCGGCTTCTCGACAAAGTGCATGAGGAAGTCGGTCTCGCGGAAATCGGGCAGGAACTGGTCCTTGAAACCAGCATACCCGATGCCGGACAACAGCAAGCCGCCCGCGACGATGCCCATTGCAAGTCCGGGGCGGGCAATCAGGCGAGGCAGGACACCAAGGTAACGCTGCTTGAGGGACGCGACGAGCCGCGTGTCGCGTTCCTCCTTCACTGGTGCATTCGGCAGCAGCATCAGGCACATTGCCGGGGTGACGACCAAAGCCACCATCAGCGAGGCGGCAATCGCCAGCACATAGGCAATCGCCAGCGGGCGGAAAAACGTGCCCGCGACCCCGCCGAGGAAGAAGATCGGCAGGAACACCAGCATCACGATCAGCGAGGCAAAGACGACCGCCGTGCGCACTTCGAGCGAGGCCGAGAGCACCACATTGAAGGCCGAGCGCGGATTGCCCGCCTCGCGGTTCAGCCAGAGCCTCCGAGCGATATTCTCAACATCGATGATGGCATCATCAACCACCTCGCCAAGGGCAATCACCAGCCCGGCAATCACCATCGTGTTGATCGTCGCCCCGCTCCACAGCAGCACGAGGCCCGCCGCTAGCAACGAAAGAGGGATCGCAACCAGGCTGATCGTCGCCTGCCGCCAATCGCGGGTGAAGGCGAACAGCACGATCGCGACCAGCAGACAGCCGATCAACAGCGCGCGGGTGAGATTGTCGATCGACTTCTCGATGAAGGTCGCCGGACGGAAGATCGTGGTGTCGATCTTCACATCCCGAAGGCCGGGCCGCAGTTCTTCGACCGCCGCCTCGACATCGCGGGTCAGTTGAAGCGTGTTGCCCGTCGGCTGCTTCTCGACGATCAGCATGATGCCCGGGCCATCGTCGATGATGGCGTTGCCGATGGGAGCGGCAAAGCCATCGGTCACCCGCGCAACATCGCCGACCCGAACAGGCGCGTCGCCTGCAATCTTGATGACTGTGTTGGCGAGATCCTCGGCGGTCTGGATCGCGCTGGCCTGCTGCACCGGCAGCCGCTGGTTGGGCGTATCGACAAATCCGCCGCCGCCGACCAGCACTGCATCGCCAGTCGCTGCGCGCAGCTCGGCCAGTGTGACGCCCGCGGCTTGCAGCCGGTCGGGATCGGCCAGCACCTGCAACTGCCGGTCGCGATAGCCCCACACCGCGACGTTGGCGACGCCCGGCACCGCCATCAGCTTGGGGCGGATCGTCCAGCGCACCAGCTCGGACAACTGCATCTGATCGAGCTTCTTGGAAGAGATGCCGATCTTCATAGCCCGGCTCGTGGACGACAATGGCGGCAGCATAACCGGCGGCCGGGCCGCAGCAGGGAGCCGCGCCTGCACCTGTGCGACCCGTTCCTGCACCAGCTGGCGGGCGCGGATCACATCGGTGCCGCGCTCGAACAGGATCGTCACCGAGGACAGCCCCAACACCGACTTCGAGCGCAAGGTTGCCAGATCAGGCACGCCGTTCACTGCCGTTTCGATCGGCACGGTGATCAGGCTTTCGACCTCCTCGGTCGATAGCCCAGGCGCTTCGGTCTGGATCTCGACGATGGGCGGAGCGAACTCCGGGAAGACATCGAGCGGCACATCGGCGGACGCGCGCAGGCCGAGCACAACCAGCAGCGCCGCCATTGCGAGCACCAGCACGCGCTGCTTGAGCGCCGCGCGAACCAGCCAGGCCAGCATCAGTGCGCGACCCCGAACTCGGTGCCGAAGAGTTCGGCAGCGCCCGCCGTCACCACAAGCGTGCCGGGACGCAGGCCCCGCGACAGGATGGCGCGGCCGCCCTCGGTTGCCGCTACCTCAATTCGCTGGCGGACATAGGTGTCAGCCTCGGTCTTGGCATAGACCCATTCGCCGCCGTAGATGTCCCGCAGGATCGCCGATGCCGGCACTGAGAGCCCTTCGCTCGGCCCGCTGGCGAGCGGCAGGGCAACGCTAACGCGCTGGCCCACGCGGTAGGCCCGGTCACGATTGTCGAGCGCGAAATAGAGATCGACGGTGCCTGCCATTGCGTTGGCTGATGGCGGCGCTTCGACCGGCCGCGCCGATCGTTTCGAACCCTCCTGCCCAAGCTGGGAGACCAGCGCCGACTGTCCTTGCCGTAGCCCTGCAAGATCGCTCCCGAACACCGGCACCCGCACCCAGACGTAGCGTTGGTTGCCAAGGCTCGCCACCGCAGGCCCAAGTAGGCGGCGCTGCGCAGCCGCTGCGTCGGAAGCAGCCTTGGCCGCGCCGAGCGCTGCCGTCGCTTCGTCACGGGCGCGAATGCTGCCCGCCTCCTCCTCGACCAGTGCTGTCGCGCGATCATAGGTAATGCGTGCGAACGCCAGCTGCGCCCGAGCCCGCGCGAGTTCACCATCGGCTGCGACTTGCTGGGCAGCGAGCTGTTGCAGGTTGCTGGCGGAATTGATGGGCGCGCCGCCACCTCTCGCAGGGATTACGATCTCGCCGCTCGTCATGCGCAGGGCCGAGGCGGTGCCTGTCTCGATCCGCTCGGTCACGATGCCGAGCCGCTTCTGCGCCTCCGGCGTGAGTTTTAGGCGGACAAGTTCGGTCTCGTGGGCGATCGCCTCGCTGTGAACCGGAGCCTTGGTCGGCGCGACAGGCTCACTTCCGCAGGCGGTCAGGAGGATGACTGGAACGAGAGCGACAGGAGCAAGGCGAATGGTCATTATTGCCGCATAGTGAGCTCGCATTGGGGCAGCGTTGGCACAGCTATACAATTTCCCAATGTTCGCGCGCGACGTTCCGTCCGCTTGGTGCTGCGCTGGTCGCGACCGCTTTGGGGTCGATTGGAGAATGGCGGCTCTTGGGGGCCGAACCTGTGATAGCCGCCATTCACGGCCCGAGCAGGGTTGCGTCAGCTTTTGGCAAACCAGGTCATTCAGCACGCCGATCGCCACCGGCAGCAAAGTGCCAAATCCGGCCAGTGACGGCGACTAGAATTCTTGTCCGCTTTTGATCGATCGGCAGGCCAGCCGCAATGAGCGGGATGAGAGCGCAAAGCTGACCGGCAGGTCCGCCATCTCGATAATCGAACAGCGCCGCATGGCTCGCGCAATTGTCATGGTCGACTCATTCGTTCATGGCGAGGACAGTCATTAGATCATCAAGAAGGCGAATGTAGTCGTGGAAGAAAATCAGAAGCTCTCGTCCGAAACTCTCATAACGCTGACCAGCGACATTGTTGCAGCGCATGTCGGCAACAATGATGTTGCAGTGGCTGATGTGCCGGCACTGATCAGCAACGTCTATGCAGCCCTGGCCGGGCTAGGCGAAACGCCAGTTGTGGAAGAGACAAAGCCAGAACCCGCAGTCTCGATCCGCAGTTCGGTCAAACCCGACTACATCGTGTGTCTCGAAGACGGCAAGAAGCTCAAGATGCTCAAGCGCTATCTTCGGACCAACTACAACATGAGCCCGGAAGAATACCGCGCCCGCTGGGGCCTGCCAGCCGACTATCCAATGGTCGCGCCCAGCTATGCCGAGAAGCGCCGCGACTTGGCGAAAAAGATTGGGCTCGGCCGCAAGCCCGGCACGAAGGTGGCGCCCAAGCCGCGCCGAGCCAAGAAATCGACATGACTTAGAAGGGGCAGGGGAGGGGGGAGCAAAGCCGCTCCTCCTCAAATCTCAATCCCTCTGCTCCTGCCGCGTCCAAGGCCATAAGCGAGAGCGAGATCGCCGCTGAGGCTTCGTCCTGAGCTGATTGTGATGCCAAGCTCGCGTTTACGATTGGCCAAGATCGACTCCAGCTGCGGATCGCG
>JANNZG010000005.1:0-538776 GCA_031410495.1 Porphyrobacter sp. | reverse complement strand
CCTTGGAGGTATCAGCGCGGGGCCATGCGGATCCCGCCGTCAAGCCGCACATCTTCGCCATTGAAGTAGCCGGTCTCGATCATGGTCATGGCGAGCTTGGCATATTCCACCGGCATCCCGAGACGCTTGGGGAACGGCACCGAAGCGGCCAGTGCATCGCGCACATTCTGCGGCGCAGCGGCGAGCAGCGGGGTGTCGAAAATGCCCGGCAGGATGGTGTTCACCCGGATGCCCTCGCCCATGAGGTCGCGGGCGATGGGGAGCGTCATGCCGATCACGCCGGCCTTGGAAGCGGCGTAAGCGGCCTGGCCGATCTGGCCGTCCTCGCCCGCCACCGAAGCGGTGTTGACGATCGCGCCGCGTTCGCCAAATTCATCAAGCGGATCAAGGGTTAACATGCCCGCGGCCGACTTGGCGATGCAGCGGAAGGTGCCGATCAGATTGACCTGAATGACGAAATCGAAGGCCGAAATCGGGAAGTGCTTGATCGAGCCATCTTCCTTCGAACGGCTGGCAGTCTTGATCGCATTGCCGATCCCGGCGCAGTTCACCAGAATGCGCTCCTGCCCGTGGGCCTCGCGGGCCTTGGCGAAACCGGCGTCGACATCGGCGTCGCTGGTGACGTTGACGAGGCAGAACACGCCGCCCAGCTCAGCAGCCAGTGCCTCGCCCTTCTCGGCGTTCATGTCGAAGATCGCGACCTTCGCGCCCTTGGCGGCCAGCGCCCGCGCAGTGGCAGCGCCGAGGCCCGAGGCACCGCCGGTGACGACGGCGGGGGTATTGGCAGAAACTTCCATTGGTTTTCCTCTCGGATTGTAGAGACTTAGAGCGCTTCGATGATGGTGACGTTGGCGACGCCGCCGCCTTCGCACATCGTCTGGAGGCCGTACTTCTTGCCCTGCGCCCGCAGCGCATGGACCAGCGTCGCCATCAGCTTGGTGCCCGAAGCGCCGAGCGGGTGACCGAGTGCGATAGCGCCGCCGTTGACGTTGAGCTTGGCCGGGTCAGCGCCGGTATGCTTGAGCCACGCGAGCGGCACCGAAGCGAAGGCCTCGTTCACCTCGTAAAGGTCGATATCGTCGATGGTCAGCCCGGCGCGCTGCAGCGCCTTGTCGGTCGCAAACAGCGGTTCTTCCAGCATAATCACCGGATCGCCTGCGGTGACCGTGAGGTTGTGGATGCGCGCCAGCGGGGTGAGGTTGTGCGCCTTCAGCGCCGCTTCGCTGACCACCAGCACCGCCGAGGACCCATCGCAGATCTGGCTCGCCGAAGCCGCAGTCAGCGCGCCATCGGGCTGGATCAGCTTGACGCCCGCAATGCCTTCCAGCGTGGCGTCAAAGCGGATACCCTCGTCGATGGTGTGGAACTGCGTGCCTTCCGGCGTCTCGATCTCGATAGCGACAATCTCGCGCTCGAAAGCCCCCGCCTTGGTGGCGGCGATGGCCCGCTGATGGCTTTCAAAGGCGAAGCGGTCGAGGTCGTCCTTGGTGAAGCCGTGCTTCTTGACGATCATCTCGGCGCCCATGAACTGGCTGAAGTTGATCCCCGGCCACTTCGCCTCGATCCCGGCGGCCTTACTGTAGAGGCCTTCCTTCATGTGCAGCGTGACGTTGGAGCCCATCGGCACGCGGGTCATGCTCTCGACGCCGCTGGCGATCACCACGTCCTGCGTGCCGCTCATCACCGCCTGCGCGGCGAACTGGATCGCCTGCTGCGAGGAGCCGCACTGACGATCGATGGTGACGGCCGGGGTCGACTGCGGGAGCAGCTTGCTCGCCAGCACGCCCATGCGCCCGACCTGCATCGCCTGCTCGCCCGCCTGGCTGACGCAGCCGGTCACCACGTCGTCGATAGCCTTGGGATCAATCCCGCTGCGCTCGACAATCGCGTCGAGCGACTTGGCCAGAAGGTCGACCGGGTGAACGCCGGCCAGACGCCCGCCGCGACGCCCGCCAGCCGTGCGAACGGCTTCGACAATATAAGCTGTGCTCATGAATCTCTCCTCTGCCTTGGCCCCTCTTGGGAGCCACGCGGGCGAAATCGGTTGCGCTTCGCCACTCGCTTGGTGCCACCGCCTATTGGAGGCGAAGGGGCAAATCAAGCGTCAGAAAAGAGATCGTGCGAGAGGTCAGCCTATGCGCCGCACCCGGATCGCGCGGCGGCCCGCGATGCGCGCCGTGTAGCTGCCGAGCGCCGCACTCTCGATCACCACGGCATCGCCGGGCTTGGGTTCGCCAAGCACCGCCTGATTGTCGATCTGAAGCCAGCGCGCGCCGTTGGCCAGCGTGAACACGGCCCGCCCGGACGGTTCGAGGCCGAAGCGGGCGAGCTTCTCCTCGATGCGCTCGACCTCTTCCTGCGCGCTCCCGTCGCGCTTGCCGAACAACCCGATCCGCGGGAGCGGGAAGCCGAACAGATCGCGCCGCGCTTTCTTTATCTCGGTCTGGTCGACAATCACCACCTTATCGCTCGCTTGCGCGGTTTCGAGCGCGCCGACCTCGCGGTCGAAGCAGGCGAGGCGCTCGGCCTCTGCGGGAATCGCGCGGCAGGCGAACAGGGCCTTTGCCGCACCTCCATCCTTGCTAGCTGAAGGGCTCTCGTCTTGCGCTGTTGCGGCGCCTGAAACAGCGAGGGTCAACAGCACAAAAGCGCCAAACTCGCGCGATCGGATAGCCTGCATTTTTGCATTCCTCATTAAGGTCCAAGTGCCGACCATAAGCGGCTACCAACGGCTTTTCTAACTTATGTTGCAGGTTGGAAGATATGTGGTTTTTGCGCCACATAGCGGCAGATAATGCCTCAAGACCACCCCGCACGTCCCAGAGAGCACCCTGCGCCGGAATTTCCCTAACCTGGGTCAAAGATTGGCCTCCGGTTGGGCTGCAATCGGCGCGTCTGGGGTCGGAAAACACAGAGGAACAGTCACGATGAAAAAGTATGCCAGTCTCAAGCTGGGTGTGGCGAGCGTCGCGCTCGGCGTCGCCCTGGCGGCGTCGCCCGCACTTGGGCAGGATCAGACGACCGGAGAAGCAGCCGAAGAAGGCGCAGATGCCCAGCAAAGCATCGTTGTTACCGGATCGCGCATTGCTTCGCCCGAGGCGACTTCGCCCGCTCCGCTGCAGGTCGTGAACCAGCAGCTGATTCAGGACTCGGGTGTCGTCAACATCCAGGAGCTCCTGCTCGAGAACCCGGTATTCGGGACCCCGACGCTTAGCCGCACCAACTCCGCCTTCCTTACCTCGGGGACCGGCGTCGCCACGATTGACCTGCGCGATCTCGGCGCGGACCGCACCCTGGTGCTGATCAACGGCCGCCGCGTCGTGTCGAGCCTCGCCGGCTCCTCGACCGTCGACCTCAACGTGATCCCGACCCAGTTCATCCAGCAGGTCGACATCCTGACCGGCGGCGCATCGTCGCTCTACGGTTCGGACGCGGTCGCGGGTGTTGTGAACTTCATCTACCGCACCGACTTCGAAGGGGTTGAAGCCAACGCCCAGTACGGCATCACCGAACTTGGCGATTCCGCGCGCTACCAAGCCAACGTCACTGCCGGTGCGAACATCGCCGATGGCCGCGGCAACATCATGGTCCACTTCGGCTATTCGAACGAAAAGGGCCTGGGCTCGTTCGAGCGAGCCAACACCCGCATCGACGACATCGACGGCATCTACACGGGCGGCAATTTCGGCGAGTCGAGCGCGCCGTTCTTCTCGTCCTTCGTGCCGCAGGGCCGCTTCATCACGCCGAACGGCACCTTCACCTACGATCCCAACAACCAGCTGCAGAACTGCTTCACCACCAACGGGCCGACCTGCACGGCGACGATCGGTTCGGGCACGGGCCCGAACGGCTTCAACCGTCAGGAATTCCGGACTCTCGCGGTTCCGGTCACGCGCTACATCTTCGCAGCGCGCGGCACCTACGAAGTCGCCGATGACGTGAACTTCTTCTTCGAAGGCACATTCAACAACACGTCGTCGTCGCGCATCATCGAGCCCTTCCCGCTCGAATCCGGCGGTGCCAACGGGATCTATCCCGCAGGCGGCGGCTACAATGTCGAGAACTACCTGCCGGGTACGACAACCAAAGTCGCCAATCCCTTCGTTCCCGCGGCGATCCTCGCTGCGGCGACCGATTCCAACGGCGACGGCCTGCGTGACATCGGCTTTGCACGCCGCCTCTCGGAGTTCGGCAACCGCACCGGCTCGACCGAGCGCAACTTCTACCGTTTCGTGGTCGGCCTCGACGGCGGACTGTTCGACAACCGCTTCAAGTGGGACGTCAGCTACAACTACGGCAAGGTCAACGAGAATCAGGTGTCCTCGGGCCAGGTCAACGTCGTGAACTTCCGCGATGCATTGGCCGTGCGTTCGGAAATCGGTGACGAGAACGGCAACGGCATCGCCGGCGAAGCGATCTGCGTCAGTGCGCAGGCGCGGGCCAATGGCTGTGCTCCGGCCAACATCTTCGGCTTCGGAAGCCTGTCGCAGCAAGCAGTCAACTACATCGCGGCGCAGGGCACCTTCCAGACCGGCATCACCCAGCAGGTGGTGCAGGGCAACATCTCGGGTGACCTGTTCGACCTTCCGGCTGGCCCTGTAGGCCTCGCGCTGGGCGCCGAATACCGCAAGGAATCGTCCTACTCGGACAATGATGCCCTGACCAACGCAGGCCTCAACGCCGGCAATGTGCTGCCCGACACGCGCGGCTCGTTCGACGTGAAGGAAGCCTACGCCGAAATCCGCGTGCCCGTTCTCGCCGACAAGCCGTTCTTCAAGCTGCTCGAGTTCGGTGCCGCTGGCCGCGTCTCGAAGTACTCGACGGTGGGAACGGTCTACAGCTGGAACATCACCGGCACGTGGCAACCGGTCGAGGACATCCGCTTCCGCGGAACCGTGGCAGACGCGGTGCGCGCGCCGAACGTGGGCGAGCTGTACTCGGGCCTGTCGCAGACTTTCCCGAGTGGTCTGCAGGACCCCTGCGTTGGCATCGGCGCAACCGGCGGCGACGCACTCGGCACTGCCTGCCGCGCCGACCCCGGCGTTGCAGCCAACATTGCTGCGAACGGCGTGTTCACGCTCAACCAGGCGGACATCCAGGGGATCTCCGGCTTCGACGGCGGGAACCCGAACCTCGGCGAGGAAACCGCCCGGTCGTACACGGCCGGCGTGGTGATCAACCCGCGCTCGTTCGACGCACTGCGCAACCTCACGATCACGGCGGACTACTACAACTACAAGATCGACGACATCATCCAGGGCTTCCCGCGGCAGTTCTCGCTCGACCAGTGCTACGGTCAGAACAACCCGACCTTCTGCTCGCTGATCACCCGTCGTCCCACGGCGACGGCGGTCAACAGCGCAGGTTCGATCGACCTGATCAACGCGCTGGCGGTCAATGCGGCGGTGCTCAAGACCTCGGGCGTTGACGTGACGGCGCAGTGGTTCACCCCGCTCGGGCTGACGCAGGACGACCGGCTCAGCCTGCGTGGTGCTTACACCCACGTGATCCGGTACGACTTCTTCTCGCTGCCCGATGCCGCTCCCGATCCGTCGGACGGCGAAATCGGCACCGCGAAGGACCGCTTCACCGCCAACGCCGCCTACCAGAACAACGACATCCGTCTGACGTTCACGGGCACGTTCATCGGCCGGTCCTATGTCGACGACCAGTTCGACGGGCCGCGGGCGTACAAGGTGGGTTCGGAATTCTACCTTGATTCGCAGCTGAACTTCTTCGCCGGCGACAAGTACGAGTTCTTCGTCGGCGTCGACAACCTGCTCGACAACCAGGCGCCGAACATCCTCAGCGGCATCACCGGCAACACCACCGGCGCAGATACCGCCGCGGATGTCTACGATGTGTTCGGTCGTCGTTACTACGCAGGTGTCCGCCTGAAACTGTGACGGCTTGAATCCACGAACAAAACTGCAAGCGGCGGGGCCTCACGGTCCCGCCGCTTTTTTGTTGCGCCCGCGATACAGCGTCACATTGGTTTGTTGCAGTTTGGCAACATGGTTTAAGGTTCCGTGACAGAGGGTTCGCTTGGCGCTGGTCAAAAGTTTTGATGAACGGCAAATGTACCGCTGCAGCGACAGATTGTTGCGCGATCAATCTACCCAGGGGACTGATAACATGAACATCTTGACGGCGGGCCGCCGTATCGGCCTGCATTCTGGCGTGGGGCTTGCCGCCCTCGCACTCGCGACTCCTGCCTTTGCGCAGGCTGTCGAAGGCCCGGTCGATCAGGACAGCGCCGAAGCCGCTGCCGACAAGGCGGACACCGCCGAAATCATCACCGTCACCGGCTCGCGCATCCGCCGCCCGAACCTCGATTCGACGGTTCCGGTCGCGACCGTGCAGGCCAAGGACCTGATCGACCGCGGTTCGCTGTCGCTCGGTGACGCCCTTGCGGAACTGCCGCAGCTCGGCTCGACCTTCACCCAGGCGAACTCGACCCGCTTCATCGGCACCGCCGGCATCAACAACCTCGATCTGCGTAACCTCGGCACCAGCCGCACGCTCGTCCTCGTCAACGGCCGTCGTCACGTGACCTCGTCGCCGGGCAGCTACGACGTCGACACTAACACCATCCCGTCCGACCTGCTCGAGCGCGTCGACATCACCACCGGCGGTAACTCGGCGATCTACGGTTCGGACGCGATCGCGGGCGTCGTCAACTTCGTCATGAAGACCGACTTCGAAGGCCTGCGTCTGCGCGGCCAGGCCGGTATCTCGGATGAAGGCGATGCGGCTTCGCAGTTCCTCAGCCTTACCGCTGGCAAGACCTTCATGGACGGCCGCCTGAACATCGCGTTCGCCGCTGAATACGCCAACAGCGATCAGCTGCTGAACACCGATCGCGACAGCCAGACCGGCGCGCTGACGGGCACCTACGCTTTCACCACCACGCAGCCGGTCAGCACCTACAACCCGGCGAACCGCACGATCACGCAGACGCCGAACCGCAACTTCGATGGCATTCCGAACACGACGCTCCTCGGCGGGATTCGCTTCCCGCAGCTGAACGGCAACGGCATGCTCCAGACGGTCTGCCCCTACCTCACCAACGCGCAGTACGACGCACTGAGCCCGACGGCCCGTGCGATCCACATCCAGCGTCTGCAGCTCAGCTGCTCGGGGACAACTGTGGTCGATGGCCGCACGGTCCCGTCGCAGTTCAGCCCGACCGGCGGCGGCATCAACCACTTCTGGTCGTTCAACGCTGACGGTACCGAGCTCGTTCGCTCCGTTCCGACTGCTGACCTTCGTCCGGTCGGCGGCAGCGTGTTCGGCGGTCTGGGTTCGACCGGCCTCGAAGGCGGTCAGCTTCTGCCCGAACTGCAGCGCTATGCCGGCAACCTGTTCATCAACGCCGACATCAGCCCTGCCTTCCAGCCGTTCCTGGAAGCCAAGTACGTCCGCGTCGACTCGATCCAGGGCTCCAACCAGGCGACATTCGCCACCGGTGTGCTGCGTTCGAGCTTCCGTATCGACAACCCGTTCCTGACCCAGACGGTTCGTAACCAGATCGTCGCGATCCAAGGTCTCGATCCGGCTTCGGCAGCGGTTGTCAACGGCACCGCGACCTTCAACTCATTCCGCTTCAACTACGATCTCGGCACGCGTGCGGAAGATCACCGTCGTGAAACCTACCGCGCAGTGCTCGGCGCCCGCGGCGATCTCTCGACCAAGGGCAACCTGCGCTATGAAGTGGCAGCGACCTATGGCCGGACCGAGACCTATTATAACACCGGCGGGAACATCAACATCCAGCGTTACAACGACGCGACCGATGCTGCTCTCAATGGGGCTGGCCAGATCGTCTGCCGCATCAACCTGACCACGGTCGTTGACCCGGCTTGCGCTCCGCTCAACCCGTTCGGCTATGGCAAGGCCAGCCAGGCTGCCAAGAACTACGTGCTGACCAACTCTTCGCGCACACAGTGGGCTGAGCAGATCAACGCTGTCGGTTACCTCTCGGGTGACACTGACGGCATCTTCCGCCTCCCCGGCGGTCCGATCGGCTTCGCCGTCGGTGCGGAATATCGCAGTGAAGACGCCTACTCGGCATACGATGAGCTGACCGCCAACGGCTTTACCTTCCTTAACGGGTCCGGTGCCTTCAACCCCCCGAAGCAGGAAGTCCGCGAAGTCTTCGGCGAACTCCGTCTTCCGCTCCTTGCTGACCTGCCCTTCGTCCAAGAGCTCTCCGTCGAAGGCGCGGTGCGTTATTCGGACTACAACACCGCCAAGAAGGGTGTGTGGGCCTACAACGCAGGCATCGTCTACTCGCCGGTCCGCGATGTGCGCTTCCGGGCTGCTTACGGCCGCGCCGTGCGCGCACCGAATATCGGCGACCTTTACGCGACCGCGGCGGAAACCTTCCTCAACGCTCTCGCCGATCCGTGCAGCCAGACCTTCATCAACGATAACCCGAACCGCGTCCGCAACTGCGCCGCGGCCGGCGTTCCGACGACGATCGTGGTGAACGGTGAAACCCGTCCGTGGACGAACACTCCGGCCTCGGGCATCTCGGGGAACCAGGCAGGTAACCCGAACCTCAATCCGGAAACCAGCGACTCGCTGACTTTCGGTGCGGTGTTCCAGCCGAGCTTCGTGCCCGGCCTGAGCTTCTCGGTCGACTACTACAACATCAAGGTGAAGAGCGTCATTGCGGCGGTGGGTTCGCAGGCGATCATCAACCAGTGCTATGACGACCCGGTAAGCATCAACAACCCGTTCTGCGCCGCCGTGTTCCGTCGTGACAGTGCAGATCCTTTCGCCAACAAGACCTTCGCTGGTCAGCGTGACCGGACCTTCGCTGGTATTGCGAACATCAACCTGCCGCAGGTCGGTCCGTCCTTCCTCCAAGCTCCGTTCAACTATGCGAAGCTTGTGGCCAAGGGCATCGACTTCGAAGTGAACTACATCACGGACCTGTCCGAGAACCTCAGCCTGAGCGTTCGCGGCCTGGCGAGCTACAACCTCGAGCGTGAAGACTTCACCTTCGTGACCGAACCCGGCCGTTCGACCCGCATCAACGGGACGCTCGGTACGCCGACTTGGGAAGCCAGCTTCTTCTCGACGCTGGACTTCGGTCAGTTCGACCTCGGCTATACTGCTCGCTTCGTGGGCAAGCAGGCCGTCAATGCGTGGGAGACCCAGTTCTCGCACCAGGGTCGTGCACCGATCAACCCGGACGCCACGCCGTTCAAGTGGTACCCGGACATCATCTACCACAACCTGCGCTTCGGCTTCGAGCCGGAAGGCACCAACTTCCGCTTCTACGCTGGTATGGACAACGTTCTCGACCAGCTCCCGCCGCAGCCGAACACCGGCACCGGCGGTGGCAGCGGGATCTACCCGATCCAGGGTCGCTACATGTATGCTGGCGCGACCGTGAAGTTCTGATCCCTCACCGGATCAAGTCACAAACAAAGAAAGGCCCCGGCGATTGCCGGGGCCTTTTTTGTTGGTTGATCAACGCGCGCGAGGCGTTCTCAAAGTCCCTTCCATATCCTGATTTAGCAAAAGTCACGTTTCTACGCGCCCGCCGATGGTTCGTGCAGAGATTGCGGTAAATGCCCGGATTCGTTGCGATTCTGCAACGGAACCTGTCACTGCGATGAACAGAGTCCGGCGATACGTGACCGCCCTTCACCAGCCTGCCTAAACCTTCTCATCCGGCGTCACCGTCGGCACCCCCCCGCACACCTGGCGCCGCGTCCCCGGCGCAATTGGTGCGGTCGATCAAAACGAGATGAGAGGTCACCACTTTATGCGATTCTTCCCCCCTGCCCCGTGCCGGTCGATGCTGCGCGCGGGTACGGGCCTTGCCGCCCTCGCCCTCGCGTTTCCCGCGATGGCGCAGACCCAGCCGCAAACGCCGCCAACGCCGCCTTCTGACACGCGCGACCAGACCGTTACTCCGCCCTCGAGCACCGCGGCCGAGCCTGACGGCCTGCCGGACAATGCCATCACGGTCACCGGCTCGCGCCTGCGCCGCGACACCTATTCGTCGGTCGAACCGGTGACGGTGATCACCAAGGAAGAGATTACTCTCTCGGGCTTCAACGGATCGGTCGATGCGTTGCAGAGTTCCGAGGTCACGCAGGGCGCGGCGCAGATTAACAACGCGTTCGGCGGCTTCGTTACTGATGGCGGCACGGGGGCCAACACGCTGGGCCTGCGCAACCTCGGCCCGGCGCGCACGCTGATCCTGCTTAACGGTCGCCGCCTCGCGCCGTCGGGTACGCGTGGTTCGGTCCTCGCAGCCGACCTCAACGTTTTGCCTTCCTCGATCGTCAGCAGCATCGAGATTCTCAAGGCCGGCGCGTCGTCGGTCTATGGCTCGGACGCGATCGCGGGCGTGGTCAACATCATCACCGACACCAAGCTGCGAGGTTTGACGCTCGAAGCGCAGGTCAACGTGCCCGAGATCGGCGCCGGCATCGACCGCCGCCTCGCCGCTTCGTTCGGCTTCGGCAATGACCGTCTCGACATCATCGGCTCCGTCGAGTGGCGCAAGCGCGATGCGGTCCGGCTCAACGACGTGGACTTCACGAGCTGCCCGCGCGGCGGCTTCCTGACAGGCGAAGGCACCGAGTTCGGCTCGGGCGACACGAACGGCTTCGACGGAACGCCCTGCTTCACGCTCGACAACGGCGGCGTGACCATCAACACGCTCGGCGTGCCCGGCCGCACGGCAGTCGGCCGCACGAGCGGTCTGCCCGGTCGTTTCACCCGCCTGCGCCCCGAAGCGGGCCAGATCGCAGGCACGCCCGGCTTCCTCGGTGTCGGGACCTACGACCGCGACACATTCGATCCGAGGAGCCAGGAAGAAGAGCTGATCACGCCGACCGAAAACCTCACCGGGTTCCTTTCGGCGAGCTACGATCTCGACGCGCTTGGCGGCGCAGAAGTCTACGCCGAAGTGCTTGGCGCCCGGCGCAAGTCCTCGTCGACGCTCTACCGTCAGCTCTCGCTCGACTATCTGACCGGCAGCCCGTTGGTCCCGGAGATTTTCCGGAACGGCGTGTTCGCCAACCCCAACGAGACCTCGAGCGGCCGGACCATCGCGGCGCGTGCCTTCATCGGCTTCGGCCTCACCGATTCCGAGCAGCAGGTCGATTACGTCCGGGCTGTCGGCGGGCTTCGCGGGGACTTCTTCGGCTCCAACTGGCGCTATGATATCTCGGCATCGCGTTCGTGGACCGATGGCAAGTACGACCAGGAATCCTTCCTGATCGACCGCGTCGCAAACTCGCTGCTGGTGGTGCAGAACCCCGACGGCAGCTTCAGCTGCGCCAACCAGGCGACCTTTGCCAATTGCGTCGCGGCCCCGGTCCTCAACGCCGATACCATCGGCGGGAACCTGCCACAGGCCTATCGCGACTACATCCTGCAGACCACCACAGGCACAACCAAATTCCGCGAGACGATCGTCAGTGGCACGATCAACGGTGACCTGTTCGAATTGCCCGGTGGTGCGGTTCAGGTGGTCGTGGGCGCGGAGTATCGCGCGCAGAAGATCAACGACACACCCGATGACAACGCCATCGCCGGAAACCTCCTCGGTCTCACCGCTGGTGTCCCGACGCGCGGCAAGGACAACGTCAAGGAAGTCTTCGCCGAAGTCCTCGTGCCAATCCTGCGGGACCGTCCGTTCTTCGAGAACCTCGTGCTCAACGGTTCGGGCCGCTACACCGACTACGCCTCCTACGGCAGCGACGTTACCTATAAGATCGCCGGGGAGTGGGAGTTCTTCCCGGGCATCGGCATTCGGGGCAGCTACGGCACGTCCTTCCGCGCCCCGGCACTGGCAGAGCAATACCTTGGCGCCACCACCGGTTTCATCGGCGGCGGCAACGACCCGTGCGATTCGGACCAGTTCCCGGCCGACCCGACCACTTACACGCCGAACCAGCAGCGCACCGCAGCCAATTGCGCGGCGGTGGGAATCGACGTGGCAAACTTCGTGCAGAACAACGGCATCACCGTGTTCCAGCGCGGCGGAGCGGAGACGGGTCTCTCGGCCGAAACCTCGACGAACTGGACGGTCGGCGCGGTCTTCCAGCCGCGTCTGGGCGAGGGCCTGACGCTCGCCCTGTCGGCCGATTACTTCGACATCAAGGTCGACAACGGGGTGGCAAGCCTTGGCGGCGGAGACATTCTGGCCCGTTGCTACGGAGCGGAAGACTTCGACCCGACGCAGAGCTTCTGCGCCTTCGTCAATCGCGATGCCAACAACATCCTCGAAGTGACCAGCGGCTTCGTGAACCTCACGGAAAACATCGTGAAGGGCTACGAGTTCAACGCAAGGCTCGGCCTCGACCTGTTTGACGGGCGGTTGCTCCTCAACGCCAACGCGGTGAAGTACACCGAGCAGTCCGACCGGCTGTTCCCCGACGAAGTGCTGCTTGATCGCAACGGCATCTACGACACGCCGGACTTCGTCGGCTCGTTCCACGCGACCTACCGGCGTGAGAACGTGACGCTGCGGTACGGCTTCACGTTCCTCGATTCGAGCTCGGGCACCTATGACTATTTCGCCACCAGTCGCACTGACGGATCGGTCGACCCGGGTACGGTCCAGGACCTGAAGGACAACTACATCCTCGAGGTACCGGCATACTTCCTGCACAACGCGTCGGTGCAGTTCAACGTGGACGACCGGATGCAGCTCACTGTCGGGGTTCGCAACATCTTCGACACCGAGCCGCCGCGGATTTCTGCTGCGGTGACGACCATCGGAAACGCGCCGCTGTCGTCGTTGTTCGATTTTGTGGGGCGGACATTCTTCGTGAACACCACCTTCTCGTTCTGATCGCCCTTCGCGCCATCAGACGACAAACGAAAGGCCCCGGCAGTCGCCGGGGCCTTTCTGTTTGCGGCATCCGAACAGGGCCGCGATTAGGTCACGCCAGGTCCATCCGCAGCTTGCCATCGCCTTCGTCGATCTTCAGCGTGCTGCCGTCGGGCAGTTTGCCTTGGAGCAGCATATCGGCGAGCGGGTCCTGCACGTATCGCTGCACCGCCCGCTTCAGCGGCCGCGCACCGTAGACCGGATCATAGCCGACCCGCCCGAGCCACCGCATCGCCGCATCGGTGAGGCTGAGCGTGATCTTGCGATCGGCGAGCAGCTTCTGGACGCGCTTCACCTGGATATCGACGATCGGCGCCATGTGCTCCTGCCCGAGGCGGTGGAACAGGATGATCTCGTCCAGACGGTTCAGGAACTCGGGCCGGAAATGCCCGCGCACCACGTCCATCACGTCCTTCTCGACCGTGGCGGTCTCGGCCCCGTCGGGGAGGTTGGCGAGATACTGGCTGCCTAAATTGGAGGTGAGAATGATCAGCGTATTGCTGAAATCCACCACGCGGCCCTGCCCGTCGGTCAGGCGCCCGTCGTCGAGCACCTGCAACAGCACGTTGAAGACATCGGAGTGCGCCTTCTCGACCTCGTCGAACAGCACCACCTGATAGGGCCGCCGCCGCACGGCTTCGGTGAGCACCCCGCCTTCCTCGTAGCCGACATAGCCCGGAGGCGCGCCGATCAGGCGGGCGACGGCGTGCTTCTCCATGAACTCGCTCATGTCGATGCGCACCATCGCGCTGTCATCGTCGAACAGGAACCCGGCGAGCGCCTTGGTGAGCTCGGTCTTGCCGACACCCGTGGGGCCGAGGAACAGGAAGGAACCGAGCGGACGGCCCGGATCCTGAAGCCCGGCGCGCGCGCGGCGGACGGCCTTGGAGACCGCCTCGATCGCCTGCGACTGGCCGATGACGCGCTTGCCGAGGATCTGCTCCATCTGGAGCAGCTTCTCGCGCTCGCCTTCCATCATCTTGTCGACCGGCACGCCCGTCCAGCGGCTGACGACGCCGGCAATGTCCTCCTCGGTCACCTCCTCGCGCAGCAGCGCGTTGGCGCTCTGCCCCTGGGCTTCGGCAAGCTGCTTTTCGAGCTCGGGGATACGGCCGTAGGAGAGCTCCCCGGCCTTGGCGAGATCGCCCTCGCGCTGCGCCTGCTCGAGCTCGAGCCGCGCGCCATCCAGCTGCTCCTTGATCTTGCCTTCGGCGGCGATCTTGTCGCGCTCGTTTTGCCAGCGGGTGGTGAGTTCGGCCGACTGCTGCTCAAGGTTAGCCAGCTCCTCGCGCAGTGCGACAAGGCGGTCCTTCGAGTTCGCGTCGGTCTCCTTCTGGAGCGCACTTTCCTCGATCTTGAGCTGGATGATCCGCCGGTCGAGGTTCTCGATCTCCTCGGGCTTGCTTTCCACTTCCATGCGCAGGCGGCTTGCCGCCTCGTCCATCAGGTCGATGGCCTTGTCGGGCAGAAAGCGGTTCTGGATGTAGCGGTAGGACAGCTTCGCCGCTGCGACGATCGCGGCATCGGTGATGCGCACGCCGTGGTGCAGCTCGTACTTGTCCTTGATGCCGCGCAGGATCGAGATCGTGTCCTCGACGCTCGGCTCGGCGATGAACACCGGCTGGAAGCGCCTCTGGAGAGCGGGGTCTTTCTCGACGTACTTCTGGTACTCGTCGAGCGTGGTCGCGCCGATGCAGTGAAGCTCGCCGCGCGAGAGCGCGGGCTTGAGCAGGTTGGAGGCGTCCATGGAGCCTTCCGAAGCACCGGCCCCAATCAGCGTGTGCATCTCGTCGATGAACAGGATGATCTGGCCATCGGCGTTCTTGACCTCGTCGAGCACGGACTTGAGGCGCTCCTCGAACTCGCCCCGATACTTCGCGCCCGCAATCAGCGCGCCCATGTCGAGGCTCATTAGCGTCCTGCCCTTGAGGCTATCGGGCACATCGCCATTGGCGATGCGCAACGCGAGACCCTCGGCAATCGCGGTCTTGCCGGTGCCGGGCTCACCGATGAGTGCAGGGTTGTTCTTGGTGCGGCGCGCGAGGATCTGGATAGTGCGGCGGATCTCCTCGTCGCGGCCGATCACCGGATCGAGCTTGCCGTCCCGCGCCGCCTGGGTGAGATCGCGGGCGAACTTCTCCATCGCATCGTAGGTGTTCTCGGCGCTGGCGCTGTCGGCACGCTTACCGCCGCGCAGCTGTTCGATGGCGGTGTTGAGGCTTTGCGGGGTGACGCCGGCGGCCTTCAACGCCTCGCCAGCCGCCCCTTGCGACAGGGCGAGCGCCGTCAGGAGGCGCTCTACGGTGACGTAGCTGTCCCCCGCCTTGTCGGCGAGCTGTTCGGTCGCATCGAGCAGGCGCACCGCGTCATTGTCGAGGCCGGGGGTCGCCTGCGCGCCTCCGCCGGTCACCGCCGGGATCTTCGACAGGCCGACATCGACTGCGGTCGCGGCAAGAGGGGCCTGCCCGCCCGCACGCTGGATCAGCCCGGCGGCCATGCCCTCGCTGTCCTCGAGCAGCGCCTTGGCAATGTGCAGCGGGGTGATGCGCTGGTGGTTCATGCGGATCGCGACGGTCTGCGCCGATTGCAGGAAGCCCTTCGCCCGGTCGGTGAACTTCTCGAGATTCATCTGGTCTAACCCCTCAACGTCACAAAAACCCGCGCTCGGGTGTGTTAGCCAAGTAGGTGGGTTCGCTGGTGACGCATGGCAAGAGGCATCGCTGTGCTTGACCTCACCCCACTGCCAAGCGAAGGAGCACCTACGGGATTTGGGAGAGAAATCGGCGATGATCTGGGTGAAGCGCGGCGCCATTGCGCTGGTAGGGGTGCTCGTGCTGGCAGTGGTGATACTCGCCACCTGGGAGCCGTTCTTCGCCACACCTGCCACGGTCACAAACGGCCGCGTGTACAAGGCCGAGATCACCCGCGACGAATGGGGCGTCCCGCATATCTATGGCGCGACCGATGCAGATGCAGCGTTCGGCGTTGCCATCGCACACGCCGAGGACGATTTTTTCACCCTTCAGGACACGGTCGCCATGGCGCGGGGGCGCTATGGCGCCATTGCAGGGCAAGACGGTGCGAAGGTCGACTACGTCTATCACCTGATCGACGCGCGCGGCACGGCGGAGCGCGAGTATCCGAAGATCCCCGCCGACACCCGCGCCGTGTACGAAGCCTATGCGGCAGGCCTCAACCAATACGCCAAGGCCCATCCCGGCGAGGTCAAACTCGCCAATCTGTTTCCCGTGAACGGCATGGACATCGCGACCGGCTTTGCGCTTCGCCAACCGTTCTTCTTCGGGCTCGACAGCGTGATCGGGCCGCTCGTGGCAGGCGATGAGTTGCGCCGGGAATACGGGCCGGACATCCCCGGTTTCCCCCGCCCGCCGCTGCCCGGCGGCGACCCCGTTATGGCACCACCCAACGCGCCCAAGCAGGCGCGCGCACTGGTGCTGCCGATTGGCGAAGAGGGCGAGCAACTGGGTTCCAACGCCTTTGCGGTCGCCCCGCAGAAGGGCGGCGGAATGACCACCCTTATCTCCAACTCGCACCAGCCCTATCGCGGCGGCGTTGCGTGGTACGAACTCGTCGTCGAGAGCGGCGAGGGCTGGCACCTTGCAGGCCCGAACTTCCCCGGCGTGCCCTTCCCGGTCATGGGCCATAACGAGCATCTGGGCTGGACCAACACGGTCAACACGCCCGACATGGTCGACATCTACAAGCTCGAACTCGACGATAGCGGCACCCGCTACAAGCTCGACGGCAAGTGGATGCCGCTCGAAAGCGAATGGGTGACCCTGCCGGTCAAGATTGGCCCGGTCGTGCTGCCGATCCGCAAAGAGGTGCTTCGCTCGGTCCACGGGCCGGTCATCCGAAATGCCAAGGGGGCCTTCGCCATCCGCTACGGCGGTATGGGCAAGCTCGGCCAGCTCGATGCCTATTACCACCTCGGCAAGTCCAAGACCTTTGCCGAGTGGCAGACACAGATCGCGAAGCTGGCAATCCCGTCGACCAATTTCATCTACGCGGACGAGAGCGGGACCATCGCCTACATCTACAACGCCGCGATCCCCAACCGGCCGCAGAACGTCAAGGCTGACTGGCGCGGGGTGCTGCCGGGCAACCGCAGCGACCTCATCTGGCAGGGCGCGGTCGACTATGCCACGCTGCCCAAGGTGATCAACCCGGCGTCAGGCTGGGTCTACAACTCAAACAACACGCCCTTTACCGCCGCCGGCAAGGGGAGCGACGTCGATCCGGCCAGTTTCTCGCCGGTGTTGGGCGTTGAGCTCAAGCAGACCAACCGGTCGCGCCGCGCCTACAAACTGCTGTCGGAAAGCGGCGTGCTCGACCGCGCTGCGCTCGAAAAGATCAAGTATGACACGGTCTATGCGCGCGAAGGCTACGTCGCGCGGCTGTTCGACGCGCTCGATACGATGAAGACCGATGGCCAACTGGCCAAGGCGCGCGACCTGCTGCGCTCGTGGGACTTCGATTCCGACGGCAAGGGCAAGGCTGATGCCATCGCTTTGTTGATGATCCGGGACTTCATGGCCGCTGACTACAGCAACAAGCCGTTCCCCGATGTCGCCGAGAAGCTCCAGGCCGCGAGCGATCACCTGATGAAGCACTTCGGCCGCCTCGACCCGCCGATGGGCGATCTGTTGCGGCTGCGGCAGGGCACGGTCGACCTCGCGATGGACGGTGGCTCGGACACGCTGCGCGCCGCGACCACCTGGGACGTGGACGAGGACGGCAGGCTCAACCTCAAGCACGGCGACAGCTTCATTATGTGGATCGAGTGGAAGCCCGGCCAGCGGGTGTTCTCGCGCTCGATCCAGCCCTTCGGCGCGGCCACCACGCGGCCCCGGAGTGCGCATTACACCGACCAGATGAAGCTGTTCGTCGAACATCGGCTGAAGCCGGTCCACTTCTGGCGCGATGATCTGCTGGCGAATGCCAGCAGCCGGACGACCGTCACCAATGCCCGCTGACCGGCGCATGACCTTTCTCAGATACCACCACGGAGCCTTCGTTTCATGACCAATCGTTTTGCTGCCGCCAGCCTTTCGGCGCTTGCTCTTGCGCTTGCCGCCCCCTTCACCCCCGCGATGGCCGAGACCAAGCCTGCCGCCGCTCCGCAGGCGACCGCGGACCTGCCCTCGCTCGTCAGCCAGGTGAAGATCCCCTACGAGGAGTTCAAGCTCGACAACGGCCTCACCGTCATCGTCCATGAAGACCGCAAAGCGCCGATCGTCGGCGTGGCGGTGTGGTACAATGTCGGCTCCAAGGACGAGCCCAATGGCCAGACCGGCTTTGCGCACCTTTTCGAACACCTGATGTTCAACGGCTCGGAAAACGCGCCGCAGGACTACTTCCAGTACCTCGCCGAGATGGGCGCGACCGATTACAACGGCACCACCGATTTCGACCGCACCAACTACTTCCAGACCGTGCCCCGCCCCGCGCTTGAGCGTGCGCTGTGGCTTGAAAGCGACCGCATGGGTTACCTGCTCGGCGCGGTGACGCAGGAGAAGCTCGATAACCAGCGCGGCGTGGTCCAGAACGAGAAGCGTCAGGGCGACAACCAGCCCGGCGGCCTAGTGTTCTACGAGGTGCTCTCGCAGCTCTTCCCCGAGGGCCACCCCTACCGCCACAATGTGATCGGCTCGATGTCCGACCTTGACGCCGCCTCGATGGAGACGGTCAAGGCGTGGTTCCGCGACAAGTACGGCCCCAACAACGCGACGCTCGTGCTGGCCGGCGACATCTCGCCCGCCGAAGCCCGGCCGATGGTCGAGAAGTATTTCGGCACGATCGCCCGCGGTCCGGTCAACACGCCCGCCGCCGCTCCCGTCCCGACGCTGACTGAAAACAAGCGGATGGTGATGAAAGATCAGGTCGCTGCGACCGTGCTCAGCAAGTACTGGCCCGTCCCCGGCATGACCGACAAGGACCTCACCGCGCTGGCGGTTGGCGGCAACATCCTCGGCGGACTCTCCTCGAGCCGGATGGACGAACAGCTGGTGCGCAACGAACAGCTTGCTGTCGGTGTGTCGGCGAGCAACTATGACTTCCAGCGCGTCGGCGCCTTCTCGGTCGAGATGACCTTGAAGCCGGGTGTCGACCTCGCCACCGCCGAGGCGCGTCTCGATGCGCTGCTGCAGAAGTTCATCACCGAGGGCCCGACCGAGGACGAAGTGCGCCGCGCTGCGACCAGCTCGCTCGCCTCGACGATCCGCGGCCTCGAGCAGGTCGGCGGCTTTAGCGGCAAGGCCGTCACGCTCGCGCAGGGCGAAGTGCTGGCCGGCGACGCCGCGTTCTACGCCAAGCAGTTCGACATCCTCGCCAGCATCACCCCGGCCGACGTGAAGGCCGCCATGCAGCGCTGGATCACCAAGCCGTCCTTCACGCTGGTGCTCGAGCCGGGTGCGCGCGATGCCACCTATGCAGAAGCTGCCTCGGTCGGCGCTACCGCCAATGCGTCCGAGCGTGACCGTGCGGCCGAGACGCTGACGGTCACCAAGGAGCGTCCCAAGCCGCCGATCACGACCGAAGCGCAGCTCGACTTCCCGACCGTCGAGCGTGCGACGCTCAAGAACGGCATGAAGGTCACCTATGCCCGCCGCACGGCGGTGCCCGCGACCTATGTCTCGATGAGCTTCAACGCGGGCAGCGCCGCCGATCCCGCCAGCAAGGCCGGGCTTGCCGGCCTGGCGCTGGGCCTGTTCGACGAGGGCACGGCCAAGCTGTCGTCGCAGCAGATCGCCGAAGCGAGCGAGCGCCTGGGCGCCAATATCGCGGCTGGCAGCAGCGATGACCGCTCGACCTTCACCCTCTCGGCCCTGACCGCCAACCTTGCTCCCTCGCTCGACCTGATGCGTCAAGTCATGCGCGAGCCGGCCTTCAATCCGGCCGATCTCGAGCGGGTGCGCACCCAGGCGGTCACCGGCATCCGCCAGTCGATGAAGTCGCCGGAAGGCATCGCCCGGCGCACCCTCACGCCCGAACTGTTCGGCAACAGCCCGTACGGCGGTGTGAGCACCGTGGAGAGCGTCGGCGGCATCACGCGTGACGATCTCGTCGCCTTCAAGGACCAGTGGATCCGCCCCGACAACGGCGAGGTCTTCGTGATCTCGGACAAGCCGCTTGCCGAGGTGGTGAAGTCGCTCAACGCGGCCTTCGGTGACTGGAAGGCGCCCAAGACGGCGAAGGGCACGAAGCAGTTCGCTGCCGCACCGGCTGCGAAGGGCAACCGCATCATCCTCGTCAACCGCCCCAACTCGCCGCAAAGCGTGATCAGCGGCGCGCAGATCACGCCACTCAGTGCAGGCGATCCGGCCTTCATCGCCTTCAACAGCGCCAACAACTCGCTGGGCGGCAACTTCCTCGCGCGGCTCAACATGAACCTGCGCGAGACCAAGGGCTGGAGCTACGGCGTACGCGGCGCCACGCAGGCGCGCGAGAAGGCGGTGATCTATGCCATCTCGGCCCCGGTGCAGGCTGACCGGACCGGCGACTCGCTTGCCGAAATGATCCGCGAAACCCGCGAGTTCCTGGCCGACAAGGGCGTCACCACCGCCGAGCTGGAGCGCAATGTCGCCTCCGAAGTCGGCGCACTTCCGGGCCGGTTCGAAACCTCGCCCGCGGTGCTCGGTGCGATGCAGAGCAACGCCCTGTTCGGCCGTCCCGACAACTACCAGGAGACGCTCGCGGGCATCTACCGCGCACAGACCACCGAGAGCCTCGATGCGGCAGCGCGCGCGGCGATCGACACCGACAAGTTCGTCTGGGTCGTGGTCGGCGACGCGAGCAAGGTGCGCGCCCAGCTCGAACCGCTCGGCCTGCCGATCGAGCAGCGCGAGATGGAAGGGCAGTAAGCAACACAATGGCAGCGCGCTTCGGCCGGAATCGGGTTGAAGCGCGCTGACATGAGTGTAAATAACGCCACCGAAGTGCCGGGTCGGCTGAGGTCCGCACGCAAACCAGGGAGTTGGATATGTCTGTTGCAGGTACCTACAAGACCACCGTCAAGAGCCCGATGGGCGACCAGACCGGCACCCTCACCGTGGTTCCCGATGGCGATACCTTCAGCGGCTCGCTGATCGGCAGCCTCGGTTCGATGGATATCGCCGGCGGTGCCGTCGAGGGCAACACGATCAAGTGGAAGATGAACATGGTTGTCCCGATGCCGATGACGCTCGACTGCGAAGCGACCATCGACGGCGACACGCTGACCGGTTCGGTCAATGCCGGCGCGTTCGGCGCGATGCCGCTGTCGGGCACTCGCGAAGCCTGATCGCTTCGGCCTGAGTTACGAAAAAGCCGCCGGAGTTCGCGCTCCGGCGGCTTTTCTTTTGTTTTCAGCGGTTCTGCCGCCCCTCGATCAGCCGCTCCACCAGCGAGGGATCGGCGAGGGTCGAGGTGTCGCCCAGCGCGCCGAAGTCGTTCTCGGCGATCTTGCGCAGGATGCGGCGCATGATCTTGCCCGAGCGGGTCTTGGGGAGCCCGTCGGTGAAGTGGATCACATCGGGCGTGGCGATCGGGCCGATCTCCTTGCGCACCCATGCCTTGAGCTCCGCCAGCAGCGCGTCGGAGCCCTCCTCACCCGCGTTAAGGGTGACGTAGCAGTAGATGCCTTGGCCCTTGATATCATGCGGATATCCGACCACCGCGGCCTCGGCCACGAGGGGGTGAAGCACCAGCGCGCTCTCGACTTCCGCCGTGCCCATCCGGTGGCCGGAGACGTTGATGACGTCGTCGACCCGCCCGGTGATCCAGTAGTAGCCATCCCCGTCGCGCTTGCAGCCGTCACCGGTGAAGTACTTTCCGGCGTAGGTGCTGAAATAGGTCTGCCCGAAGCGGTCGTGATCGCCGTAGATCGTGCGTGCCTGCCCCGGCCAGCTATGCGTGATGGCAAGGTTCCCCTCGGCCGCGCCGTCGAGCACGCCGCCTTCATTATCAACCAGTTGCGGGCGGATGCCGAAGAACGGGAGGCCGGCGCTGCCCGGCTTCATGTCGTGTGCGCCGGGGAGCGTGGTGATCATGCAGCCGCCGGTTTCGGTCTGCCACCAGGTGTCGATCACCGGGCAACGGCCCTCGCCTACGACGTCGTAATACCAGCGCCACGCCTCGGGGTTGATGGGTTCTCCGACGCTCCCCAGCAGGCGCAGCGAGGCGCGGCTGCGGCTCGTAACGTGCTGATCTCCCTCGCGCATCAGGGCGCGGATTGCGGTGGGGGCGGTGTAGATGATGTTGACGTGATGCTTGTCGACCACGTCCCAGAACCGCCCGTGATCGGGGTAGTTGGGGACGCCCTCGAACACTACAGCCGTCGCGGCGTTCATCAGCGGGCCGTAGACCACATAGGAGTGCCCCGTGACCCAGCCGATATCGGCGGTGCACCAGAATACTTCGCCTAGGCGGTAGTCGAAAATGTAGTGAAACGTCGCGGCGGTCCATACACCGTAGCCGCCGGTGGTGTGGAGCACGCCCTTGGGCTTGCCGGTGGATCCCGAGGTGTAGAGGATGAACAGCGGGTCTTCCGCCCCCATCACTTCGCAAGGGCAATCATCGTCGTTGGAAATATCCGCGAGCCAGTGGTCGCGGCCTTCGTGCATGGTGATTTCGCCGCCGGTGTGGGGGATCACCAGCACCCCTTCTACCGCCACCCCGGGGTGTTCCAGCGCCGCATCGACGTTCGCCTTGAGGGGCACCCGCTTGCCGCCGCGTAGGCCTTCGTCCGCGGTTACGACGTAGCGGCTGCCGCAATCCTCTATCCGGCCCGCCAAAGCCTCGGGCGAGAAGCCGCCGAACACCACCGAATGGACGGCGCCCAATCTGGCGCAGGCGAGCATCGCGACGACCCCTTCGAGGATCATCGGCATGTAGATCGTGACGCGGTCGCCGCGCACAACTCCGAGCGTTTTCAGCGCATTGGCCATGCGCACTACGTCGCGGTGGAGCTCGCCATAGGTGAGGCTGCGGCTTTCCCCGGCCGGATCGTCGGGCTCGAAAATCAGCGCCACCCGGTCGGCGTTTTCAGGCAGGTGCCGGTCCACCGCATTGTGGCAGAGGTTCAACTTGCCATCGGAAAACCACTGTATTTCAACGGGATCATACGACCATTCCCCGCCCTTGGTCGGCGCGACAACCCAGTCCAGCCGCTTTGCCTGATCCAGCCAGAAGGCGTCCGGCGTCTCCAGCGAGGCGCGGTACATCGCGGCATATTGCTCTGCGGTGCAATGGGTGGGCGCACCCGGATTGGGCCGCGCGACGGTGTTGGTCATCAATTCTCTCCCTTGAGCCGAATGGTCTACCAAACCGGCCGCGCCAGACCAGTGTTTCACGTGAAACACGGCAAAAACGCCGCACAAGAGGGGTCTAAAGGGGGTCTAATAGGGGTCTAGAGGGGGTCTAAACCGCGCAAGGGCCGATCAAAACGTGTCTGGCACGCCCCTGAAACATCCAACGCGGAAACCCGCTCAGTTCCCCAGCACGTTGATCGAGAACGCCAGCACGCCGATGTTGAAGATGAACGCCGCAAGGCTCTGCGCGATCACCGGCTGGCGCATCGCGGTCGCGGTGATCGCCACGTCGGAGGTCTGGAACGTCATCCCCAGCGTGAAGCTGAAATAGAGGAAGTCCCAGTAATTGGGCTCCGCGCTTTCGGGAAAGTCGAGGCCCCCTCTATCGCCGCCGCCATCCGCGCCGACATAGAACAAGTGCGCATAATGCAGCGCCCATACGGTGTTCGAAAACAGCCAGCACAGCACCAGCGTCGCAATCACCAGCGTGACGGTGAACGGGCTTTTCATGTCGGACATCTCGCTCGCCACCGAGACCAGAATGACAAGCGTCACCAGCACGCTGATCGCCAGCAGCCAGCCGCGATTGGCATCGTTGTCGCGGGCGTGGGCGCGCATATCCGCAGCCTCGCTGCGCAAAAGCGGCGCGAGCGCGGCGAGGAACAGGATGCTGGCAATATCGAAGCCCGCCATGATGCCCCGCGCCGGGCCGAGCAGCGGGATCATCACGCCAAGCCCCGCCAGCAATGCGCCGAGGAACAGCAGGAAGCGCGGCGGCGCGATGGTGCTGCCGAGGCGGCGCAGCAGCGGCAAATCGGAGGGTTTGTCAGCCATTGCCTCCCTTTAGCGCAATCGCACGGCCAATGCCCAATTTGATCTTGCGCAATGACGGGTGGTCAGCCGCGTTCTCTAACCGTCTCATGTGGACCTATCACCCCGACCTGCTCGCCACGCCCGTGCCGCGCTACACCAGCTACCCGACCGCCGCCGATTTCGGCCCGCTGGAGGCCGGCTCGCTCGAACGCGCCATCGCCGGGGCGAACGGCGATGTCTCGCTCTACCTCCACATTCCGTTCTGCGAGAAGATCTGCCACTATTGCGGCTGCAACACCGGCGCATCGGGCAGGCGCGAGCGGGTCGAGGCCTATCTCGCCGCGCTGCATCAGGAGATCGCCACGGTCGCCAGCCTGCTGCCGCCGACTGCCCGCGTGCGGCGCGTCGCGTTCGGCGGGGGCAGCCCCAATGCCATCGAGACCGGCGAGTTTCTCGGCCTCGTCGAGGCGCTCCACGCGCACTTCCCGATGGGCGCGCCCAGCTTCTCGATCGAGCTCGATCCGAGGAGCCTCACTTCCGGTTGGGCGCAGGCCATCAGTTCGGTCGGCGTGTCCCGCGCCAGCCTCGGCGTGCAGACCTTCGCGGTGCATTGCCAAAAGGCGATCGGGCGCGAGCAATCGCTGACGATGATCTGCCGAAGCGTCGACTGGCTGCGCGGGGCGGGCGTCACCTCGCTCAATTTCGATCTGATGTATGGCCTCCCCCACCAGAGCGAGGCCGATCTGGAAGACAGTCTCGAATACACCCGCAAGCTCGGCGCGGACCGGGTGGCGGTGTTCGGCTATGCGCACGTGCCGCATCTGGTGCCGCGCCAGACGATGATCCCCGAAGGCGCGCTGCCCGGTCCGGCGGCGCGGTTCGGGATGGCGGCGCAGGCACACGTCATGCTGCTGGCGGCGGGCTACGATGCGATCGGCTTCGATCACTTCGCCCTGTCCCACGATCCGATGGCGCGCGCGGTGCGCGAGGGCACCTTGCGGCGCAATTTTCAGGGCTTCACCGATGATCAGGCCGAGGTGGTGATCGGCCTTGGCGCCAGTGCCATCAGCGGCTTCCCCGGCCTGCTCGCACAGAACGAGAAGCACACCGGCGGCTATCGCAAACTGTCAGGCGAAGGCCGGCTTTCGGCGAGCCACGGCATTATTCGGAGTCCCGAAGACCAGCGGCGCGGCGCGCTGATCGAGGCGCTGCTGTGCCAAGGCGAGGCGGCGGTGGATTTCGATCTGCTCGGGCCGGTCGAGGGGCGGCTTGCGCCCTTCATCGATGCGGGGCTGGCGCGGTGCGATCAGGGGCAGCTCGCGATCTTCCCCGATGGCCTGCCCTATGCCCGCGTCATCGCCGCGCTGTTCGACAGCTACCGCGTCGCCGCCCCGCGCCGCTTCAGCTCGGCGATCTGACCTGCCCCCTTTGCCTGTTGCCACCGCCCCGCTTCGGGCGGATAAATGCCGCATATCGACAAGCGGAGAGTGCAGCACACGCATACAATCGGCAGCAGGGGGGATTTCATCATGGCAAGCAGCAGCAATCACGTCGACCTCAATGGGTTCATGGAGGGCGTCAAGCGGCGCAATCCCTATCAGCCGGAATTCGTCCAGGCGGTCCAGGAAGTGGCCGAGGACATCTTCGAGTTCATGGCCGACAAGGAAGAATACCACGCCCAGCAGATCCTCCGCCGCATCGCCGAGCCTGACCGCATCGTCTCCTTCCGCGTGTGCTGGGAAGACGACAACGGCAACATCCGCGTCCAGCGCGGCTGGCGGGTGCAGAACAACAACGCGATCGGCCCCTACAAGGGCGGCATCCGTTTCCACCCGAGCGTGACCGAGAGCGTGCTGAAGTTCCTCGCCTTCGAGCAGACCTTCAAGAACGCATTGACCGGCCTCCCGATGGGCGGCGGCAAGGGCGGTTCCAACTTCAACCCCAAGGGCAAGAGCGTGCGCGAGATCATGCGCTTCTGCCAGAGCTTCATGACGGAGCTCTACCGCCACATCGGCGCGGATATCGACGTTCCGGCGGGCGATATCGGCGTGGGCGGGCGCGAGATCGGCTTCATGTTCGGCCAGTACAAGCGCATCACCAACAACTTCACCGGCGTGCTGACCGGCAAGGGGCTGGAATGGGGCGGAAGCCTGATCCGCACCGAGGCGACCGGCTACGGCGCGGTCTATTTCCTCGCAAACATGCTGGCGACCAAGGGCGAGGATCTGACCGGCAAGACCGCGGTGATCTCGGGCTCGGGCAACGTCGCGACCCATGCCGCCGAGAAGATCGTGCAGCTGGGCGGCAAGGTGCTGACCCTGTCGGACAGCGGCGGCTACATCCATGATCCCGACGGCATCGATCAGGAAAAGATCGACTGGGTGAAGACGCACAAGACCCACCGCCGCGGGCGGATCGAGGAATATGTCGAGGCCTTCCCGCGCGCGACCTTTCATGCGGGCAAGACCCCGTGGGGCGTGCCGTGTGACGTGGCCCTGCCCTGTGCGACGCAGAACGAGTTGCTGGGCGAGGACGCCAAAATGCTCGTCGCCAACGGCTGCCGCGCGGTTGCGGAAGGTGCGAATATGCCGACCGATCTGGACGGGGTGCACATCTTCAAGGCCGCCAAGCTGCTCTACGCGCCGGGCAAGGCGTCGAACGCAGGCGGCGTCGCGGTCTCGGGCCTCGAGATGAGCCAGAACTCCGAACGCCGCTCGTGGAAGGAGGATGAACTCCAGCAGATGCTCAAGGACATCATGTCCGGCATCCACTCCTCCTGCATCCGCTACGGCGATCAGGGCGGCGGCTACATCGACTACGTGAAGGGCGCGAATATCGCGGGCTTCAAGAAGGTGGCCGATGCGATGCTGGCCTTCGGGGTGGTGTGAGGCGGGGGGTGAGTCCGATTGGTCACAAACGGATCTACATTTCTCGCGCCGCTAACCTAGATTAATGTCCAGCGATCATAACCGCTTAGCGGGCCTTTCCGCCAATTTCGGCTTGGAAAGGTATGATCATGAAGGCTATTTCCCTTGCGCTGGCAGCGAGCACGCTGGCCATCGCCACCCCTGCTTTTGCGCAGGACAACACCACCGGCGGCAAGTTCGTCGTGGGCGGCATCGTTGGCATCGACAGCGTCGAAACCGAAGTCGATGGGTTCACCAGCAACGATGAAGACGTCGTTTTCGGCGTTACCGCGGGCTACGACATCGAGACCGCAAACGGCCTCGTGTACGGCATCGAAGCTGAATACACCGACTCGAGCCTCGGCGTGAATATCGACGGTGTCGACGTCAACGCCGGACGCGACCTCTATGTCGGCGGCCGTCTCGGCTTCCGCCCCGGCAAGAACGGCCTGCTCTACGTTAAGGCGGGCTACACCAACGCATCGGTCGAAGCCGAGTTTGACGACGGCACGGGCACTGTCTCTTATGAGGAATCCTTCGACGGCTTCCGCATCGGCGCTGGCGGCGAAATCGACCTCGGCCGCAACTACGGAATCCGTCTGGAGTATCGTTACTCCGACTACGGCAGCGTCGCGTCGGACGGCTTCGGCACAGACCTCAATGTGAGCCGCCAGCAGGCCATCGTGACCCTGCTCGGCAAGTTCTGAGGTTCAGGCCAGATCAAACAGGGGGGCCGCGCCGATGGTGCGGCCCTTTTCACGTCAGCCCGCCGCTCGTTTACTTCACCCCCAACCCCGCCGCTTGCGCCCGCAAGTCCGCCGCGCTGCCCGGGTTCGCCTTCACCGCCGCCTCCAGCGCGGCCTTGGCCTTCGCCGGTTCGCCCAGCGTCATGCGGCTGCGGATGAGCATCACCCAGCCGTCGACATTCTTCGGCTCGCTCTGAAGCCGCGCCTCCAGCTGCGCGACCATGCTCTTGGCCATTTCGTTCTGTTCGCTCGGCTTCATCGCGTCCGCTGCCGCCACGTCCGCCGCGCTCGGACCGCGTAAGGTGGAGGAGGCCTGATCGCCCGCCACGCTGCCCGATCCGGGCGCGAGGAGCGCGGGCTTGCGGCCCGCTTGCGCCTTGGCGAGCCTCGGGGCGACGTCGATTTTGTTCATCTGCCCGACCTGCTCGATTGTGCGCACAAGGTCCGCCTCCCACGGCGCGCCTTGCGGACTGTCGGCGAGCAGCGCGAGCCATGCGGCAATCGCACCCTCGTGATCCTTGTCGATGTCCTTCTTCGCGGCGAGGAAGTAGCGCGCGCGGGGGTCCTGCGGGTCCAGTGACACGGCCTTGGAGAAAGCCTGCAAAGCCTCGGGCGGGAGCGGATCGCGCTTGCTGGCCAGCACGAGGCTCTCCCCCAGCGCCGACCACAGCACCGCCTCGTCCGGCGCGATGGCGAGCGCGCGGCGATAGGCACCCGCCGCCTCGTCAAACCGCTGGGCCTGGAAATAGGCAAAAGCGAGGTCGCTCCACGGCCCAGCGTCCTTGCTCGAAGCTTCGGCCGCCGCCTTCAGGGCCTCGATCGAATCCCCGCCTGTGGCCGCCGGAGCCGGCGTGTCGCCGCCCGATCCGCCCATCACGTTGAAGCCGATCGAGCCCGCCGCCAGCAGCAGCGCGCCCCCCAGCAAAATCCAGCCCGCTTTCGATGTTCCGCCGCTTTGCGGCTTGTCCCCGGATGTCATGCCCGCCTCGCTAGCACCGTGCGAAAAGCGGGGCAATTCGCACTGGCATCAAGGCCCGTTTGGGCTATTGTGGCCCACGGGGTTCGACCTATCCGAAGGGGGGAGGATAGTTGGCCGAAATGTTCAAGGTCGCTATCATCGGATCGGGTCCAGCGGGCCTCAGTGCAGCCGCGCGCGCGGCGGCGCTCGGGCTGAGCCACGTGCTGCTCGAAAAGACCGACCACCTCTCGGACACGATCTACAAGTACCAGAAGGGCAAGCACGTCATGGCGACGCCCAGCAATCTGGTGCTGCGCAGCGACATCGACTTCGACGCGGGCAAGCGCGAAGTGATCCTCGGCACGTGGGACGAGCAGATCGCGGGCCACAAGGTCAATGTGAAGTACATGGCGGAGGCGAAGGCGATCCGCGGCACCGGCGATGCGATCCCCGGCTCGGTGCAGCAGATCGTCACCCGCGCGCGGGACGGCACCAAGTCCGTCAAGGAAATCCAGCGCCACGCCCCGCCCTATGCGATCGAGCTGACGAGCGGCGAGCTGGTGATGGCCGAGAATGTCATCCTCGCCATCGGCACGCAGGGCAATCCCAACCGGATGCGCTGTCCGGGCGCGGACCTGCCGCACGTCCAGTATCAGCTCGATGACCCCGCCGAATATGTCGACGAGCACATCGTCATCGTCGGCACCGGGGACGCGGGCATCGAGAACGCGCGCGGGCTGGCCGAGGACCCGGCGCAGCGCAACACCGTCTCGATCCTCAACCGCGGCACCGAATTCCCGACCGCCAAGGACGCCAACGTCAAGGCGCTGAACGCCGATCACGAGGCGGGCAAGCTGATGATCCGCACCGAGAGCGAGACCAAGTCGATCGAGCCCGGCTTCATCACGCTGACCACCCGCGATGGCGAGCTGCGCATCCCCTGCGACCGGATCATCGCCCGCATCGGCTCTGCCCCGCCGCGCGCCTTCGTCGAGGAATGCGGCATCGCCTTTTCGAGCGAGGACCGCAGCGCCTTCCCCAAGCTGTCGCCGGTGTTCGAGAGCACGGCGCCCGGCATCTTCGTGATCGGCGCGCTGGCGGGCTATCCGCTGATCAAGCACTGCATGAACCAGGGCCACGACGTCATCGAGTTCATCAACGGCAACACCGAGTTGAAGCCCGCCGACGAGCCGATCATCGCGGCGAAGTTTGCCGGATTGCCGGGGAACCGCACCACCGAGGAGTGGCTCGAATTCCTGCGCACCAAGGTCTCGATCCTGAACGGCATGAACCCGCTCCAGATGCGCGAGTTCATGCTCGACAGCGAGGCGAAGTTCTTCGGCCCCGGCGAGGTGATCTTCGAGCGCAATGCGCCCGGCTCCTCGCTGTTCGGGATCGCCAGCGGATCGGTCGCGGTGGAGGTGAACCCCGCCGATCCCTCGATCACCATCCCCATCGAGGCAGGCTCGATCTTCGGCGAGGTCGGCCTCATCTCGGGCCGCCGCCGCGGCGCGACGATCCGCGCGGCCGAAGATACCGTCGTCGTCGAAATCTCGCGCCTTGCCGCGCTCAAGCTGCAATCGCAGGTGCCATCGGCCAAGGCGGCGATCCAGCGCATCTCGATCGAGCGGCAATTGCTCCAGATGTTCGGCTCGGGCCTGAAGCGCGAGGATGTCGCCAGCCTTGTGGAAGCCGCGCAGGTGCAGGAAAAGCGCGCGGGCGAAGTCGTCGTCACCGAGGGTGCGGACGACAAGGACGTCTACATCATCCGGCGTGGCTCGATGATCGTCGAGAAGCAGATCGGCGACCGCCCGGTGTTCCTCTCCTACCTGCCTGCCGGAAGCTACTTCGGCGAGATGGCGGCGATTGACGGATCGGCCCGCACCGCGACGGTCAAGGCCGCGATCAAGTCCGAAGTGATCCGCCTGCCCGGCGAAGGCTTCCTCGACCTGCTCGCCCGCAACCCCGCCCTGCGCGACAAGGCGATGAAGGACATGGCGAACCGCCGCGCCACCAACGCCTTCATCGAGAGCCGCAAGGACGAGTTCGGCAGCATCGTCGATATGTATTCGGAGACCGCGCAGTTCCTCGTCGACAACGGCATCGGCGAGGCGACCGACGTGCTGCTGATCGACGAGAAGCTGTGCATCGGCTGCGACAATTGCGAGAAGGCCTGCGCCGACAGCCACGATGGCCTCACCCGATTGGACCGTGAGGCGGGCAAGACCTACGCCCACCTCCACGTGCCGACGTCATGCCGCCACTGCGAGCACCCGCATTGCATGGCCGATTGCCCGCCCAACGCGATCAAGCGCGGGCCGGACGGCGAGGTGTTCATCGACGAGACCTGCATCGGCTGCGGCAATTGCCAGCGCAACTGCCCCTACGGCGTCATCCGCATGGACGCCAAACCGCCCAAGAAGCCGAGCCTTTTCGAATGGATGCTCTTCGGCAAGGGCCCCGGACCCGGCGAGGCGCCCTATGGCTGGCGCAAGAAGGTCGCCGAAACGGAGGGCCCGCCCAAGCCCAAGCAGGCGATCAAGTGCGATATGTGCTCCGGCATCGACGGTGGCCCCGCCTGCGTGCGCGCCTGCCCGACCGGCGCGGCGATCCGCGTCAGCCCCGACAAGTTCCTGACCTTCACCAAGCTCACCGAGGACACCGAATAATGGCGAGCCGGGCGGGAGGGGCCGCGAAGAGCCGCTTTACGCAGGACGAGAAGCGGCGCGATTCCGATCACGTCGGCTTCCTCAGGCATCGCGGCTTCCGCTGGCTGTGGATCGCGCTCGGCCTGAGTGTCGCGGCCATCGCGGGCTACCTGCTGATCGACCAGCAGCCGCGCCCCAATGGCGGCACGTGGTATGGTTATACGCTGGGAACCATCGGTTTCGGGCTGATCATCTGGCTATCGCTGCTGGGCGTGCGGAAGCGGCGGATCAATCCGGGCGCGTGGAGCCTCAAGGCGTGGACCTCGGCCCACGTCTATCTCGGCCTTTCGCTGGCAGTGATCGGCACGCTCCACACCGGGTTCCAGATCGGCTGGAACGTCCACACCCTCGCCTATGTGCTGATGCTGCTGGTGATCGCGACGGGCATCTACGGCGTTGTGGTCTATTCGCGGCTGCCCGCCAGCCTTTCGGCCAATCGCCGTGAGATGACGCGGGCGCAGATGCTCGACGCCCTCACCGCCATCGACCGCCAGCTGGAGAGCGCCGCGCAGCCGCTGCCGCGCGCGGAGGCTGATCTGGTGATCGCCGCGCTGGGGCAGGACGTATTCGGCGGCGGCGCGCTGGCGCGGCTGACGGGGCGCTATCCGCGCTGCGCCACTGCAATCGCTATGCTTTGCGTGGACGACGGATCAGAAGCCGCAAAGCGCGTTGAGGCCTTACTCGAAAAGCGCCACGCTCAACTCCAGCAGATCCGCGGGGCGCTGCGTATCCGTGCGCTCCTCGAGGTCTGGCTGTTCGTCCACATCCCGCTCACCATCGCCCTGATCGCCGCGCTGACCGCGCACGTCATCTCTGTGTTCTACTACTGGTGAGGGGGCGGCGATGGCGTTCCTGATCCGCACCATCGACTTCACCGCCGCCGGGCGCGAGATCATCCGCGACCGGGTGGTGGAGCAGACCAGCCTGACGGTGGGCCGCGCGGCGGAGTGCGACATTCACCTGCCCGATCTCGCCGTCGAGCAGCAGCACGTGCGGATCGAGGCAGCGCCGGACGGGACGCTCGCCGTCACCGCACTCGGCACGCTCGGCTTCGCGCTCGACGGGCGGGTGGTCACGGAAGGCTTCATCGACCCGCGCACCGGCGGCGAAATTGCACTGGGCGCAGCGCGGCTGGCGGTGGCGCGCGAGGCTGACGGCAACACCTCGATCACCATCCGGCAGGTGGTCGCCGACGAGGGCAAGGGTGACGCCCTGCGCGGCTTTGCCCTCGCCAGCGTGCTGCCATCCAAGCGCGCGATGAGCTGGATCTTCGCCTCGGCAATCCTGCTGCTGCTCCTGATGGTGCCGGTCGCGAGCCACCTGCTGCGCACGCCTGCCAAGCCCGATCCCACCGGCAAGACGCCCGGCGTGGTGCTGATGGACTCGGCGTGGTCCTCGGGCGAGCTCTCGCTCAAGCATCACAGCCTCAAGAACAATTGCGAAAGCTGCCACGTCGCCGCCTTCGAGAGCGTGCAGGACGAGACCTGCCTGTCGTGCCACAAGGACACCGCCGACCACGCGTCCAAGCCGCGCCTCGCCAAGGGGATGGCGCCGCTGTCCTCGGGCGACGCGGTGCAGTGGAAGATCGGCGAGGCGCTGGGCAAGGAGGGGCCTTTGGGCTGCGTCTCCTGCCACTCCGAGCATGAGGGCCCGGTGCGCCAGAAGGCGGGCGGCGAGGCGTTCTGCTCGGACTGCCACAAGGACCTGAACGTCCGCCTCACCGACACGCAGATCGCCAACGCGCATGACTTCGGCAAGGACCACCCGCAATTCCGTCCGGCCTATTACGCGAGCTTCGGCGCGGCCAAGCCGGTGCGGGCTGCGGTCGGCACCAAGCCGGTGGAGCGCAGCGGCATCAAGTTCCCGCACGACGTCCACATGAACGCGCGCGGCGGCGCGGCGCGGATGGCGGTGTCGCTCCGGCAATATGGCAAGCCGCTCGACTGCAAGGATTGCCACGCGCTCACCCCCGACAAGGCGAGCTTCAAGCCGGTGGAGATGGAGCAGGCCTGCGAAGGCTGCCACAGCCTCGTGTCGGGACGGATTGCGGGAGGCGGGTTCAGCAAGCTGCGCCACGGCAGTCTGAAGAACCTCGCCGAGGACCTGGCGCGGATCAGCTCAGGCCGCCGCGCGCCTGTCGGCCCCGCCCGCCAGCGCCCCGGCCAGCTCGGAAGCGCCGCACCCTATCGCGCCGATTTCGGCCGACCGGTGCGCGCCTATATCGGCATTTCCAACGCGCTGTCGGTCGGCGGGGTGTGCACCGAGTGCCACTTGCCTACCACCGGCCCCACGGGACAGGCCGACCTCATGCCGGTGAACCTGCCCGATCGCTTCCTCACCAGCGGCTATTTCAACCACGCGGCGCATGCCAAGCAGAAGTGCTCGGACTGCCACGCGGCGTCTACGTCCAAGGCGGCGAGCGATCTGCTGATCCCCGACCTCAAGAGCTGCCGCAGCTGCCACCTCGGCGCGACCGCGGTGAAGACCGCGAAGATCGTGCCCTCCGACTGCGCGATGTGCCACGCCTACCACGTGCCGTCCGGCCAGTGGTCGCCGAAAGGCCCCGCGCCGCATTACCGCCCGCCGCCCGTCGCAGCGGCGGCGAAACCTCGAAAAGCGGGGACATGACCATGAGCGACTTGCCTCGTGACCGCGCCGTGCTGATCGCGCAGATGACCGACATCCACGTCGGCTTCGCGCCCGACGATGGCGAGGAGGAGCTCAACCTGACCCGCTTCCGCGCTACGCTGAAGCGGCTGCTCGATGGCCCCAACCGGCCCGACATGCTGGTGCTGTCGGGCGACATCACCGATCGCGGCGATGCGGAGAGCTTCGCCAGAACCGCCGCGCTACTGGCGGATTGCCCGTTCCCCGTGCTGCCGCTGGTCGGCAATCACGATAGCCGCGAGGCGCTGCACACCGCCTTCCCGCAGGTGGTGCCGGCCGAGGGGGGCTTCCTCCACTATGTGGTCGAGGCGGGACGGGGCCTGCGCGTCATCTGTCTCGACACGCTCGAGGACGGCCGCCACGGCGGGGCCTTCTGCGCGGCGCGCGCCGCATGGCTGGCGGCACGGCTCGCCGAGGCTCCGGACGCGCCCACGCTGATCTTCATGCATCACCCGCCGGTGGTCGCCGGGATCGACTGGATGGACCCCGCGCCGGACGAGCCCTGGATCTTGCGGTTGCGCGCCGTTCTGGAGGGCCAGTCACAGGTGCAGGCAATCCATTGCGGGCATCTCCACCGCCCGATCACCACGCGCTTTGCGGGCATCCCGCTCGGCGTAACCCCCTCGGTCGCGCCGCTGGTGGCGATGGATCTGAATCCCATCGACAAGTATGCGCCCGACGACCGCGAGCTGATCACCACCGAGCCGCCAACCTACGCCCTCCACCGCTGGGACGGGACAAACCTCGTCTCGCACTACGAGCGGGTCTGTGACTGGGAGGTGCTGGCGCGTTTCACGCCGGGGCTGCAGCCGATGATCGAAGGCATGTTCGCGGAGAGGGGTTAGCCGCCACCTTCGTCATTGCGAGGAGCCGAAGGCGACGCGGCAATCCATGGCCCGCAGTCGCGCCAAGATGCACCAATGGTCCATGGATTGCTTCGCTTCGCTCGCAATGACGAAGGTGGCTTATCTTCCGGCAACCCCCACCCAGCGCCGCATATCCACCTCGTCCGAGACCTTCCACGGCGCGCCGCTGCGGGTCATGAACAGGCGCTCCATCTCGTCCCGCGTAAAGGGCCGTGAACCCAAGCGCCCGAACACCGCGATCTGCCCGCCGGTCTCGTCCACCGCACGGTCGCGGTCGAGGCCCTTGCTGAGCGCGATGGCAGGCGTCGGTGTCTTCGCCCAGGCGATCAGTTCGGGCATCGGTGCGGGGCTGAAGCCGTAGAAGCCGCGCTGGCTCTCGGGGCTGGTCAATTGCAGCACCTTCATCCCGTTGCGCCCGTCCGCCACGTAGGCGAACAGCGAGGCGTTGGTGGTGCCGACGATCACGTCCTCGGCATCGTTGAGCGCCCCGCCGAAGGTCACCTTCTGGTAGATCTTGGGGCTGCGCGGGTTGGTGACGTTGAGGATCACCAGACCATCCTGCTTCGCTGCGACATAGGCATAGGTGCGGGCGATATACATGCGCCGTGCGTCGGCCAGCGGCACGGTCGCCTCGGGCACGGCCACCGGATTGCGCAGCGAAGTGATGTCGAACAGCTTCACGCCTTCAGCATCGGTGACCCACAGGTAGCGGAACTGCACCGCCGATGCCCGCGCATCGCGGAGCTCGCGCACCGCCGCCACCTTCGGCGTGTCGGGATCGGACAGATCGACCACCACGAGGCCCTTGGCAGAGGTGATGTAAGCCACCTCGCCCGCCAGCACGATATGCCGCGCGCCGGTCAGGACCCCGCCGGGATTCCACGCGGTCGAGCCGTCGGCATAGGTCAGCCGCGTCAGCCTGTTGTTGCGAAACTCGCCGTCCGCCAGCGTGTTGACGTTGACGAGGATCAGACCCTCCACAGCATCGGTCACCGCCGCGTAGTTGTAGATCGGCTTGAAGGCCTGCTCCTGATTGATCAGCCGCAGCTCCGGCGTGCTGCGCGTGGGCGCGATCGGCTGGTTGGTGGGGATTGCCATGCAGGTGGCGTTGGTGGTCTTGACCGTGGTGTCATGGCTCAGGCCCGAGAACGGCCCCTTGATGATCCGCTCCGATGTGCCCTTGTTGGCGATGCTGGCGACGTCATAGACGCTGAAGCCGCCGCGCCCTTCGGCGACATACATGTATTCGCCGCGCAGTTGCAGGCAGCCGACGCGGTCGCTGGTGCCCTCGTTGATGTTGAAGAACTCCTCCATCGGGTGGGTCTCGCCCGAAAGCTTGCCGTCGAAGGTCTTGCCGCGCACCCAGTTCTTCAGCTCGCGCCCGTTCTGGTCGACATGGAGCTTGAAGTAATCGGGGTAGGCATAGCGCTGGAGGTAGGAGCCGATCACCGCCTGCGGCTCGTCGTACTCGGTCACGCGGGTCGCCTGGAAGCCGCCTTCGAGGCCCGTCCATGCGTTGAGGCCGACGAAGTTGACGTAGTTCGTCCCCATCAGGAAGAGCTGCGCCATGATCGCGTTGTTGTCGTCCTTGGCGCTGAGGTGGCAATCGGTGCAGGTCTTGGTCTCGGTCAGGCGCACCGTGTGCGGGAAGTGCGGCGCGAAGGCCTGGCTGGAGAAGCCGATGGCGCTGATCGGCGGCTGCTGCACATAGATGCGCACTCGGTTTAAGTTTGTGGACGATAGCACCAGCGCCGAGGATGACCGGACCGGCGTGATCTGGCTGCCCTTGGTGGTCATGCCCTTGCCCAGCTGGAACATCTCGTCGCGCGCGACCTGCGGGTTGTAGGTCGCAAAGTTACGCGTCTCGCCGCCTTCGTACTTGTGGCTCTTGGTCTTCCAGTTGGCCTCGATCGGCAGGTGGCATCCGCCGCATGAGGTCGTCCACGAGAGGTGGCAGGTGAAGCACGCCATCTCCGGCTCGCGGTGCGCGCGGTCGCCCTCGGAGATGCCGGTGCCGAATTCGAAATTGCCGGTCTCCGCCCCGTAACGGCTGACAAGCTTCGCCCGCGCCGCCTTGGCGTTGAACACCGGGGTGGTGGGATCGACCGAATCCTTGACGAGGCTCATCGTCCATTCGAGCTTGGGATCGACGATCGAACGCTGGACGAGTTTTCGCCTGCCGTCGGGCCCCTCCATCCACTCGAAGCGGCGCTTGCCGTCGGGGTTGCGCAGCAGGCTGAGGTCATGGCCTTCGGGCGGCGCCGCCGGGCCGCTGGTGCGCAGCGTCGGATAGGCGTCGGCGGTGCCGTGGCAGTCCTTGCAGGTGATCTCGATGGCGTTGGCGACCTCGCCATAAATGAGGCCGTTGCCGTGGCTGTCCTGCTCGAAGTGGCAGTCGGCGCATTGCATCCCCTTCTCGGCGTGGATGTCCATCAGGTGGACCGCCTTGCCGGGGTTCACGCCGGGAGGCACGAACTTGCCCTCGCCCTCGCGCCGCCACTTTTCCGGATCATCGGGGTCGACGATCTTGCCCTCCGCATCGAGCAGATTGCCCTCGCGGTCACGCTTGAAGATCGCGCGGAAGTTCCAGCCGTGGCCGTGATAGTCGGCGAACTGGGTGTCTTTCAATGTCGGGTTGAGGTCGTAGACATTGCGCAGGAAGTCGAGGTCCGACCAGTTGCCCTTGGGCGCGGCGCCTTCGGGATTGCGGTCATTGGCGGCGCGGACTTCCTCGGCGGTCGGGTATTTCTGCTGCTTGGGCCACATCGCGGGCGCATCGGACTCGTAGTCCCACATGGTGTAGCCGAGGAACGAGTTCAGGAAGATGTTGGGCTGGTGCATGTGGCAGTTCATGCACTGGCTGGTCGGGATCGAGCGGGTGAAGACGTGTTGAAGGGGGTGGCCCTTCTCCTTCACCTCGCCCGAGGCGGTGCGAAGAGAGCCATCGGAATCCTGATCTGCGCTACCGCTTCGCTGCTTGAGCGCGTCGCCGTGGTCGTGGCCGTCTTCTTCGACATGACCCGGCTGCTTGACCGCGCCGTGGCCGCTGGTCTTCTCGCCGTAGCCTGCCGCGTGCTCGATCTTCTCGGCGATGGTCGGGTCGGACGTGATCGTCTGCCCGTCGCGGCCATATTGCGCGTAGGTGAGCGAATGGCGCGGCTCGCGGTCGTTGGCGTAGACCACGTGGCAGCTCGCGCAGCCTGAATGGCGGTAGTCGCCCGGCTGGTCGTTGGTGCCCATGAACCACGTGAAGGGATCATTGAGCCGGGTCTTGTGGATGTTGAGCGCGGGGATCGCCACGCGCAGGCCCGTGCCGGGGCCGCGGTTCGATTGCTTGAGGTCGGGCCGTCCCGGCTCCTCCAACCGCTGGATCGCGCCGCTCGGGTTGGGTAACCCAATCTCCGGGAACTGCGAATTGATCGTCCGCCCGCCGCGCTCGAACACGCGGAACACGTCACCCGGCGGGATCACCTGCCACGTGGGCAGCGGATACATCTCGGCGAGCACGCCGCGCGCGATTTGATCCTCCGACAGCTTGCCGTCCGGCCCCGCGCCCGGCGTGGTCAGCTTGGCGGGCTGGCCGGTGCGGGTGTAGGCCTCGCCCAGCAGGTAGTTCTTGAACGGCAGGATCCCGTTATTGTAGCTCGCCCCGCCCCACAGCATCGCGCCCGTCGCCATGATCGAGCGTTCCGCCGCCTCGATCGACTGGACGTGGCACGCCCCGCAGGCATCGCGCGCCATGCGGTAGTCCGAGGGGTTGATGAACTTCACGAACTCCGGCGATTCCTTGTTGAGCAGCGCGTAGGAACGCTGCGGGTTCGCCGAGGACGGGAAGTGCCAGGACTTGGGATATGTGGGGAGCACATGGGCCGTGTCGCGCGCGGCGACGTAATCGGGGTGATCGTGCGGAAGCTCGGAATTGCCGCGCACGGCTGCATTGCCGCCGTGGCAATCGGTGCAGCCCAGCCGCACGGCGGGCGAGAGGTGCATGGTCGGCGCGTCGGTCTTGACGTGGCAGGTGTTGCAGCCTTCCGACTTGGCATTCATCTCCGCCACCGACTGCCGCTGCGGCGCGGGCGGCGCGAAGACCGCCGTGTAGTCGCGCTTGACCGGCTTCTCCTCGTCCGACGCCATCGACGAGCTTGCGAACAGCGTGACGGCGAGGATCATCGCCGCGACCAGCAGCGCGAGGTGACGGGTGAGGGTTTGGCCGAGCATACGCATCAGTAGGTCAGCACCACATTGGCGAGGATGGAGACGAATTCCCTGCCCCCGCCGCGCGCGGTGAACAGGTCGCGGAAGCCGGCACCGGCGATCAGCGTCGCAGCCGAGAGGCGAAAGACAAGGTTCTGGTTGGCGTGCGGCCGCCAGATCGCCGAGGCCGAGAGGTCGTAGCCGATCTCCCTGGGGATCGAGCCTTCGTTACGCAGCACCTGCAATGTCGACGTGTCCTCGAACGACAAGTGGTTGGCATTGGCCGAGAGGCGGAACTCCGGCGTCAGGTCGAAGTCGCCGCCCACCCCGACAAGGATCAGGCCGGGGTTGTTGAAGTTCGACTGCCCCTGCTCCTTCGAAGAGCGCAGCGAATTGAGGATGCCGTTGCGCCCGTTGATGCTGACCGCGCGCCCGCCGCCGGCGAAGGGGATGGTCTGCCTGATCCAGTAGGAGGTGTCGGCCCCTGCAAAGACCGGGTTCTCGAAGATCGCGTCGTAGCCGGTTTCGGTGTTGTCGTAGGGATCGGAATCCCCGCTCGCATAGGCGGCTGACAGGCGCAGGCGCATCCAGTCGTGGTCGTAGCTGGCTTCCAGCGCGGCGAACTGCGCGTTGATGTTGGCCGGGCGGTCGGTGAAGAACGAGTTCCGGTCCTCGCCCAGCGCCCAGTAGAAGCTGCCCGTGAGGTTCACCCGCCCGACGTGGCCGTCGACGTTGTAGCCGAGATAGACGACATCGTAGTCCCGGCCCCGCAGCGTCCCCAGCAGGGCGGGGCGCACCGGGAAGCCGTTGTCGTCGACCTCGATCTCGTTGCCCTCCCGGTTGCGGTTGTAGACGGCCGTGATCTGGCTGGTGAGCGCCGGGATGAGGAAGTCCTGCCGGTAGAGGTTAGCGACGAACACGAGATCGTCGCGCGGGCGCTGCAACACCGCGTTGAGGCCGCTGTTGGTGTCCTTCTCCAGCCGCCAGAAGGCCCCGAGATTGAACTGGAAGCGGTTGTTGTCGCGCGATCCGAATAAGCGCAGGCCCAGCTGCTGGTCGTTGAACAGGAAGCCGCGGAAGTCCGACTGGAAGGGCTGGATGCCTGCGCGCAGCGAAATGAAGTCGAAGCGGTCGTTGTCGAAGCGGGCAAGGTGGTAGTCGACGAAGGCTTCCTGCACGCCGAGGAAGCTGTCGAGCCGGTGGCTGGGCCGCGACGGCTCGACATACAGCACGCGGCGCTCCGGCACATCGACGTAATTGACGTTGTAGGCGAGCGTGACGCGGTACTCGACCACCGGCGGCTTGAAGGTCGTCGCGCCTTTCAGCAGCGCGAAACCGGCGATGAAGGTCTGGCTGAAGACCTGGCTGAAGTCGCGTCCGAACACGTCGTTGCGATCGGGGTTCTCGGTGGTCTGGACGCCGACCGGTATGGGGAAGCTGCGCGGTTCGTAGACGGTGTCGCTGATGAGGTTGGCGACGAAGAACCAGTCGTCCTCCTTGATCGGCAGCCACGGCACTTTCGCGCGGTCGATCGGGCGGTCACCCTTCAGCGTGTTCTGGTGATAGGGATCGAGGAGGTTCTCCTTGACCAGCCCGAGGCTCTGGATGAGCCGCCAGCGGTCGGGGATCGGGATCTGGTCGGTCGGGAAGGCCTCGGGCGGCGGCGCGCGGATCGCGCCTTCGTTGCGCTGCTCGATCTTGTCGGGCAGCGGCGCGGTGTAGCCCGGGCGCTCGCGACCCTCGATGATCTGCGGATCGACGGGGGGCACGTCCTGCTCCCAGTCCTTTTTCGCCTCCTCACCCGGCGGCGCGACCGGCGGCTGCACCTCGGCAGGCGGAGCGGCCTGGAGCAGCAGCAGCGCGGGCAGGAGCGGGCCCATCTACAGCCCCTCGCACACGTTCTGCGCGGTCGTGTCGAGGAACGGCGCGAACGGGCAGTTCACGTAGCGCAGCCGCACCTGACGGCTGCCGACCTGCACCACGATCCGGTCGGCGCGCATCGCGGCGGGCGCGTTGCCCAAGCCCCCTCCGGCGCGCGCGGCGCCGTTGTTCAGGCCGAGGAAGCTGATCATGTCGTCCTGATCGATCCCGTCGCCCGAAACGCCGATCGCGCCGACCAGCGCGCCGTTGCGGTAGATCGGCACCGAGCCGGGGAAGATCTGGATGCCGTTGGCGATGCGCGGATTGCCGCCTGCGACACCCGGAAGGCCCGTGCAGGCGCGCGGCGTGTCCGTCCCGCTCGCTCCAGTCACGAAGCCGAGGTGCTGCGCAAGGTTGCCGACGACCAGCGCGGATTGCAGCCCGGTCGAGAAGGGGCTGAACTGGGTGATAGGGCGCGACATCGGGCCGTTGGGTTGCCCCACCTCGCCATCGGGGAAGTAGGGGCGCGACAGGTTCCCGCCCGCGCGGTCGGAAAAGGCGAAGCCTCCGGTGAGGGCAGCAGGATCGCCGAGGAAGGTCCGCAGCCGGCCGACGAATTGCGGCACCTCGCCCGGCGCGGCGAGGAGCTCGGTCGCGGCAGAGCCGCCCGAGAAGAAGTTGGCGGTGCGCGCCTTCTGCAGGCTTACGTCGATGCCGAAGATCGGCGCATCGGGTGATCGCACGAGGCCGAGCACCTGCCCGCGCGTGTCGACCAGGCTGATCGTCACCTGAGCGCGGCTGTCCAATGGCTGGCGGATCTGCGCCCGCGCGCGGCTCATCACCGTGAAGGCTTCCTCGAGGATCGCCCGCGCTTCGGCGGCAGTGAGCGGCGCGGTGACATCGCCCGCATCGGTCGCGGCGCGCACCGGATAGCGGTTCACCCCCGCCCCGTTGCTCAGCACAAAGGCATCTCGGTTGGCGAACTCGGCAGTGGTCGAGGCGCGCACGCCCGAGGCTTCGCTGCCATAGGCCGCGCCTGCCAGCAGGCCTGCGCCCGTGTAATAGCCCAGCACCGGCACCAGCGCGCCCGCCGTGCCGGTGAAGCTCGCGCCTGCGACATTGCTGATCTGCGTGTATTCGGTGTCGGTGTAGCGCAGGCTCGTGCCGTCGGCGGTGATGCGGTTGGCGCGGATGCTATCGGGCGCGGCGAAGCCCACCGTTCCGGCGAGCGCGATGGCCTCGTCGAGATCATTGTCGCGGTCGAGCACATTGGTGTCGAGGCCATAGACCCCGTCGGCGATCACCCCGATGCCGCCGACCACCACGCCGTTCTTGTAGAGCGGGAAGCCCCCCGGGTCGGCAGCCAGACCCAGCGGCGAGCGCTTGGGCCCAATCAAGCCGTCACTCGCGCGGGTGGCGAGGTCGGAGCAGGGGAGCTGACTGAACTGCACCCCGAACAACGGGCCGCTCTCAAGTCCCGGGGTGCTCGGCGCAGGAGGGAAATGCTCCTGCACGATCATGCTCGCGGTGCGGGTCGAGAAGGCGTTGCCGCCACTCGACAGGTACGCGCCGGTGATGGCCTTGGCGATCGCCGCGCCTGCGCTGGGGATGGTCAGCCCCTGCGCATCGCGGCTGGTGCCGTCGGGCGCGGCGGGGATCTGCGCGGTGGCGCTCGCGCCCGGCATGGCGAAGACAGCGAGGACATTGCCGACGCGGTCGGTCACGGCGATAGTCGCGGAACCGCCGCGCGCGCGGGCCTCGGTCGCCGCCTGCGCGATGATCGTGCCGACTTCGGTGCCCGAGAGGCTCTCCGCTACTGGAACGCTGAACACCTGTCCGGAAGGCGGCGGTGTGGGCGTGGGGGTCGGGGTTGGCGTGCCGCCGCTCCCGGAGCTGCTACCCCCGCCGCCGCAGGACGCGAGCACCAGCGCGCTTGCCGCCAGCCAGCCTGTGGTGCCCCCCCGCTTCATGGCTACTGCAACCTGCCGATCGCGCTGCTCGCGGATTTGAGCGCCGCGCGGAAGTCGGCGGGGCGGTAGGCGTTGGGCTCCTCGACCGCCTTGTAGGCCCGCGCGATGTCGCCGCGAATGCCGGCGGCTGCGCCCTGCGTCACGCGTCCTTCGCGCACCAGTGCGTTGAGCAGCGTGTCGACCGCCATCACCGCCTGCACCGATCCGGCATAGTCGGTGAAGCGCGGACTGGTCGCCTCGCCAGCGATGATGCCGATCACCTTGAAGGCGTCCGCCCCCGCATAGGCACGGCCAGACAGCGCATCCGACAGCGCGCCCGCCTTGGCTGAGAGTGCCTGCGCGGCAGCGCGGGTCTCGCCCTGCCCTTGCCCCATCGCCTTGTGGAAGTCGCGCGCGGCGGTCTGGAACGCGGCTGCTTCGCCCGGCACCAGCGCGCCCGCAACCGCCTGCAGCATGTTGATGTTCTCGTCGTTGAAGGGCGGGTTGCCGAAGGGGATGGGGCGGCCCGGATTGGTCTCGAAGGTGAGCTTCCTTTGCGGCCCGTCGGCAATCTGGCGGTGGCACGAGTGGCAATCGAGGAAGGTGAACTGCGGGAAGGCGCCCTCGAACGCGAACTTGGGCTGCGCGAACAGGCTGGTCGAGCGGCGCACCGCTTCTGCCTGCCCCACCGCCCAGACGCGCACCGAACTGGTGGAGCCCTTGCGCGCGGCATAGTCCGCGTCAACATCGTGGTGCTGCTGGAGCGCGCTGAACAGGTCGAGCTCGAAGGAGATGCGCGGGTGACCGGCGGCCATCATCGAGTGCGTGACGAACTGGCCGGGCTTGGACGATCCATAGTGGCAATCGAGGCAGACAGAAGCGCGCACCTTGGGGTTGTCGAGCGGGGTCAGCCCGGCTGCGACATTGGAGGCGTGGGTGGCGGGGAGCGCATAGTGCTCGGCAAGCCACGTGCCGCCCGACGCTGCGTGGCAGCTCTCGCAGCCCACTCCGTCAGTGAGCGTGAACTTGGCGCCGCGCTGTCCGGCGGGGGCATTGGTGGCATGGCAGCCGAGGCAGGCGGGCGCGCTCTGCGCATTGCCGAGGCCGAGGCTCGCAGCGATCTGCTGGCCCCTGCGGCCGCCTAACACGGCATAGGCACGGCTATGCGCGCCGGAGGGTGAGGAGGGTTCCTGCCACGTCGCGATCTCGTCCTGCCGGACCACCGCGCCATTGCCCTCGGCCCGCCCATGGCAGGTCGATCCGGCGCAGGTCGCCACGCCTTCGAAGGTGCCGTTCCCAATCGCGTAGGAAGCAGGGTAGAGCGCAGCGAGCACCAGCACCGCAACCGCGCGAACAAGCCCGCGTTTCGGCGCGAGGCCCGCGATCAGATCAGTCCAGAATTGGCTCATCCCATCCCCCCCCGAGATGTCGGTCCGACAAACCATCCGCTTGCCGAGTCCACCGGCCCGTATCCCTCGCCTCTTGTCACAAGCTTGGGGCCGCGATGCAACCTTTCAAAGCGGCTTGCGCCCGCTTTCGGGTAGCACCGCGTCTGTTCAGCCGCCGTTGGCCTCCGCCGAAGCCTGAAGGCTCGAGGCAAGCATTTCGAGCTGCACCGTGCAGCCCTTGGCGATCAGCGCCTCGGCGAGCGCGTCAGGGGCGGTGATGTCATTGGAGATCAGCGCAAAATTGATCTTCACGCTGGACGATCCGTCGGCGGCAGTGATGGTATAGCGCCCCTTCTCGGTCACCGGCAGACGCGCCGGATTGAGCGCGGCGACGGTCACCGCATCATCGAAGGTCACCTCGGCAGAGGATTTGCTGCCGGCCGCGCTGATCCGGTAGGTGATCGTGCCTTTGCTGGCGGGACGCCACAGGCGCACAGTCGCAAGGTCATAGAGGCAGACCGTGCCCGGACGGGTGACATCGACATACCACAGGCTGGGGTTGGTGATGGGCTCGCTGCTCTCGCCGCGCACGGCCCCGGTGCGCACGCGGGTGGCGGCGCGCTTGCGGGTGAGCGAGGCGAAGCGATCCGTGGCGACCTGCGGGCGATCGCCGACGCGGAAGGTGCCAGCGCCCTTGATCACGCGGGTGCCCTCCGAAGAGAGCACCGTCACCACGTCACCGGGCTTCAGCGCGATCGTGGCGTTGTCGTCGAGCTTGGTGCCGACCGGATACTTCGTCGCCGACGGCCCGGTCGACTTGACCACCACACCGGCCATCGCCGCGACCGGCAAGGTCAGCGCCGCGCCTGCCAGAGCCAGCGCCCTCAAACGTGCCGTGAATCTATCCGAGAACATATGTCCCTCCCTGGTCCATTGCGTCCATGCGCCGGACAAGATTGCCTAACGCTGAATCGTCCGGATGGCGAGCGGCGACCGCTTGCGCCAGCCTGAGCGCGGCGGCGCGGTCGTCCGCGGCCAGCGCGCAGGCTTCGGCAAGCATCGCGCGGTCCTCTTCCGGGAAATCGGGTGCGGGTTCGAACAGGTCGACCGCCTTGGCCCGTCCGCGCAGCTGCACCCGGCCCATCGGCCGCCACCAGTCGAGGCCCGATGCCTCGGCAAACTCGCGGCTCGCCATCACGGCTGATCCCAGTGCCTTGTTGGCCGCTTCGAGCCGCGAGGCGGTGTTCATCGAATCCCCGAGCGCGGTGTACTGAATGCGGGTAGCTCCGCCGAAATTGCCGATTACCGCCTCGCCGAAGTGGAGCCCGACGCGGGTCTTGCCGATGGGCGGGAGCTTTTCATCGAGCGCAGCGACTTCCTTGCGGAAGGCCTCGCCCGCCTGCCACATGGCGTAGCCCGCCCGCGCGGCGCGTTCCCCGTCGTCCGGGCGGCTGATCGGCGCGCCCCAGAAGGCCACCACCGCATCGCCGACGAACTTGTCGATCACCCCGCCGTGGTCGAGCACCACCTGGCTGAGCAGATCGAGGTAACGATTGAGCAGCCGGGCGACCATTTCCGGCGCGATCCCGTGGCTCATCTCGGTGAAGCCCTCGAGATCGCTGAACAGCACGTAGATCGTGCGCTTCTCACCGCCCAGCGAGAGCAGCTCGGGCTTGTCGATGATCGCCTGCGCGATGTCGCGCGGGATATACTTGCCCAGCGCCCCGGTTGCGAAATTGCGCTGCACCGCGCCTGCCGCACGCGCCGTCACCGTGACGGCGGTAAACACGATGATCCACCCGATGAACCAGCCCACGGCGGGCAATCCGTAGGTGTCGACATTTCGGACCTGCAGCAGGAACGGAAGGCCCTGAAAGATCACGAGCTGCGCGATGCCGAACAGCGCAAGTCGCCGCGCGGGCCATTCGAGCAGCGCGGTCAGCGCCGCGATCAGAATGACCAGCACCGCCATCGCCCACAGCACCCATGTCGGGATCGGCTGGAGAACGCGGTGATCGAGCATCTGGGCGATGATTTCGGCATGGACAGAGATCCCCGGGGGGACTTCACCGTTGATCGAGGTGAAGGTCGTCTCGACCCGGTCATAATCGACGATATCGCCGCCGATCAGAATGTATTTGCCGGCGTATTGCTCCTTGAGGAAAGGCAGGATCTCCGGATCGGGATTGACGAAGAGGTCGATCTGGGCCGGAGGGAACAACACCGAATCCTCGTACTTGGGCCGCCGGTAGTCGATCGCGCCCTGATAACCGGCAAAGGCGGTGGCCGGCTCGCCCGCCTCGGTCAGCATCACGCGCCCGAGCAGCGGCGGCAGGCCCTTGCGGATGTCGGGCCACACCCGGGTCGCGCCAAATGTGTTGTCGAGGCGGATGCTCGCCGGGCGCGCTTTGCTGCCCTTCAGACGCGCCATGAACTCATCGAGATATTTCTGCTGTTCCCACTCGATGTCGTCCGGGTTGGTCGCCGTGGCAGCATAAGCGACAGCAACCGGGGTCTTCATCGCGCGCAGCACGGAGATCAGCTCGTCGTCCTCGTCCTGTGGCTGGTCGAACAGGATGTCGATCCCGATCGCCTTGGGCTCGAAGGTGTCGAGCGTGCGCAAGGTCTTGGCAAGAAGTCCGCGGTCGAGCGGCGAGCGCTTGCGAGCGGCGATCAGGGTCTGGTCGGTATAGACAACCAGCACGATCCGCTTGTCCTCCTCGACCAGATCGGCGGAATAATAGGCCCGCAGATCGTAAAGCGCACGCTCGGCCTCGCCAGTGAGCGGCGTGGGCACGGAACCGCCTGGCAGAGCCCAGCTGTAGAGCGCGAAGAACAGTGCCACGCAGGCGAGCATGACGGTGAGGCCCAGCTGCACGCCGCCCGCGACGCGCACGTTGCGCCAGCCGCGCGCGAGCCAGCCGAAGGGTGATTGGCCCGCGCCCCGGTCCATCGCCCTGTCCGCCCGCCCCCGCTAGCGCCTAGCGCGCGAGGTGCGCCGAGCCATCGCCGACAATCGCGAAGGCCGACCAGTAGAAGGGATGCGAGGTATTGGCGTCGTCCATCAAAGCTTCCTGCGAGGTCTTGAGCGCCTCGGCGATCGAGCGCCCGTCCTGCGCAAACAGCCCCGAGACCAGCCGCCCGGTCGCGTCGAAATCATCGGGCACGGGCCAATGGCTGGCGAGCACGGTGCGTCCGCCTGCCCCGACGAAGGCGCGAACCAAGCCGTCGAGCGCGAAGTCGCCGCCGCTTGTCACCCCCGCCTCGCGGGTCGCGCCGAGCGTCGCGGTGCCGGCGGTATCGCAGGCCGAGAGGATCACGAGATCGGCGTCGATGCGCAAATCGAAGATCTCGCCGAAGCTCAGCAGCCCGTCAGAGCCTGCATTGTCGGCAAAGCTGGTGAGCAGCGCCGGACGCGGCGGGCATTCGGGCTGCGGCGCGGTGACGAGGCCGTGGGTGGCAAAGTGCAGGATGCGGAAGTCGGCCAGATCGGTCTTGGCACCGACACCGCTGTCGGTGAAGGCCGCGCCGGTCAACACTTCGGACCCCTTGCCGAACCGCGCCGCCGCCTCGCGCAGCTCCTTGGCCTTGACCGGATTGCTCCAGATATTGGGCGACCAGGTGCACCGGCCGCCAGCCTCCAGCGCCGACCGCGTGCGCGCGGCGCCCGGTGTGCCGGTGCCGATCGGCGCATTCTCGCCGAGGCCAAGATAGGCACGGGTGCCGTTCGAGGGGCGCGCCGCGCGCACGTCACGGAAGGCGGAGGCCGCGACCGATGTGCTCACCTCGGTGGTGCGGCCCAGCCATTTGGTGCCGCGGAAATCGTACTCGTCCGCGTCCGCAGCTTCCATGCGCGCCTCGTAAGCGGCGACGCTGGCATCGTCGGTGACGAGCAGGTTGATCGGCAGTTTGAGCAGCGCGCCGTCCGGTTCGAAGACAAGCCGCTTCATCTGCGGCAGTTCGCTGGCGACAGGGCCGAACAGACGCACATAAAGCTCGCGCGCGCTGGCGATGTCGAAGGGATAGGTCAGCACCTGCCCGCCTTCGGCCACTGCGATGCTGTCGCGGATCGTGGCGACGAGGCTGTCGAGCTGCTTCGGGGTCGCATCGGCGCGCCACACCCGGGCGCTGGTCTTCGTGACGTAGACGACATAGGCGTCGCGCTCGAGCGTCACGAGCTTCACATAGGCCTCGTCATCACCGAGGACCGTCTGGAGTTCGGGCAGGCCGATCGCGGTGCCGCTAACCGCGCGGTAGCGGGGATAGGCCGCGAGGCGCCCGAGCACTTCGGCCTGTTGCTGCTCCAGCTGGTCGAGCCGGGCGCGTCGCTCCGTGATCTGCGCGGTCTGGGCGGCGGTGGCATCGGGCACGGTCTCGAGTTCGAGCAATGCGAGACGCAGTTGCTCGATCCCGCGCCCGATATTGGTGGCGGTGCGAAACAGCTGGGCGGCCTCGTCCGAACCTTCCGAAAGCTCGCGCGCGAGCGCCGCCTGCGTCTGGGCAAGGCCGGGGCGCTGGAGCAGCTGGCTGGCGGCAAAGAGGTCGGCGGCCGCGGCAGCATTGTCGCTCGCCTGGCTGTCAGTGAGCAGCGCGAAATAAGGCGTCATGACGCCGCGCAGCGAGGGCAGCGGACGGCCATTCGCATCACCGATGATGCCGCGATAGAGCGTCAGCGCCTCGTCGCGGCGGCCGCTGCGGGCATAGAGCCCGGCGAGCTGCGCGCGTGCACTGCCGAGCGCGGGGCTGCCCGGATAGGTCACCTCGAGCAGCGCGATGGCCGACTTGTGCAGCCCCTCCGCCTCGCCCCTGTTGCCGCCGCGTTCGGCCACCTCGGCAAGCTCGCCGATCACCTGCGCACGCAGCCACGCGACCGAGACCACCCGTCCGCCGCGCACCTTGCCGAAGGAATCCTCGGCGGCGCGCAGAAAGGGGGTCGCTTCGGCGGCGCGACCCAGCTGGCGCAGCGCGGTCGCCTTCAAATAGTCGTGCTGCCCGTCAAGCAGCGTCGCACGTTCCATCGGCGCGAGGCTCAGCGAGTATTCGCCGGTGATCCGCCCGGTCTCGCTCGCCAGCTGTCCGGCCAGTGCGGAGCCGATGGCGAGCTGGCGCACCTTGTCGATGTCGGCAAAATCGCTGTTGAGGGGCGCGTCTAGCAGCGCGAGAGCTTTTGCGGGCTGGCGCTGATTCAATGCGTCCATGCCTTCGTAATTGCGCTGCATCCGGGCGAGTACCGGGCTTGCCGCGCCTGCGCTGCGGGTGGCTTCGAACATCCGCCGCGCTTCGGCGAAATTGCCGAGGTTCGATTGCTGGAGCGCGCCGTTAAGCTGCGCCTCGGCCGCGCCCGAGCCCGACAGGGCCGTTGCCGAAGCCGCGAAGAACTCCGACGCCTCGGCAAAATTGCCCGCGTTGGAGCGGCGATAGGCCTCGGCCAGCGCCTGATCGGCGGCGATCGCTTCGGCCTGCTGGCGGGCAAAGGCGATGGCGTCGGTGGTGCTAGTGAGCGGGATCTCGACCGTGCCGGGCACGACGGTATCGCTGGCAAGCGAGGCGATCCCGAGTTCGAGCGCCTTGCTGTACGCGGTGAGGCCCGAGGCGGCATAGGTGCGGCCCGCGCGGCTGGCGATCAGCAGATCGGTGCGCAGAATGCTCTGCGGGCGGGTGCAGGACAGGCGCTGTGCGGCGGCCATGCCCGGCACGCCAGCAGCATCCTCGCGGCAGGCCGCATCAGCACCGGCAAAGCGCGCAGGCTGGACGGTCTCGCCGCCTTTCGGCTTGATCACCCACAGCGTGCCGACAGGCGCGGCGGCATCGCGGCAGATCACCGAATAGCGCCGGTCGAACAGGCCCGCGCCCGGCTCGGGCGGAAGGATCTGCGCCTCGCACAGGCCGTTGGAGCCGATCGGGAAGGTGTCCCGCAGCGCAAGGCTCACCCCGCCCGTCGGGGCGGTGCTGGCGGCGCCCGGCGCGGCGGCGGCGATCGCCGCTGCGGCGAGAGCGGCAAAGGCTGCGGTCACAGCGCGGATGCGGCGGTGGGGGCGTGGGTGCCTCATCTCACTTCCCCCCGCCCGGACGGCACAGCGGTATCGCCGTAGACCGTGGCATCGCCGCCGCTGGTGACCGGATCGTCGAGCAGCGGTTCCTCGGTGATCAGCGGTGCGTCGGGCCGGTCGGGGAAGTCGATGCCGAAGCGCCGTGCGTCCTCGTCCCCGATCGGGGGCGGCTGATTGCCGATCGTGATCGGCGGCATGAAGCTGGTCGGGTTGTTGAAGCCGGGCGGGACCGGAGGCGCATCGATCCTCAAGGTGCCTTCCACGAAGGTCAGCGCATAATTGGCGCTCGCTGCCAGCGTTCCGCGCGTGATCGGAACCGTGCCGATGCGGGTCGTCACATTGGCGGTCGTCGCCAAGGAACCGCTCAGGAGGTCGCCATTGACGAGGCCGAGGCCGCCGATCGTGAAGGTGAGCGGCGGATTGGCCGCGCCGAACAGCCGCCGCAGGTCGTCCGCCGTGACCGTGAGCGGCCGCGCCGTGACGTTGAGGACGCCGGGGGCGAAGATGAACTGGTAACCCTGATCGCTCAGCAGCGAGCCGAGTGCGGCGTTCACCGCATATTGACCGATGCCCGACGTGCCGTTGGCGAGCGTGGTGAACTGCGCCGTCCCCGCGATGTTGACAGCCCCGTCGCCCGGCAGGAACCCGGCGAAGCTCGCCGTGAAGGCGGGGTTGGCGTTTCCATAGAAGCGGGTCGCCGGGCTAGCGGAGACGGTCAGGAAGGGCACGATCCGGAAGGCAGCGAAGTTGCCGCCGGGATTGAGCGCATCGTATGCGGCTGCGTTGGCGACATTGTAGCGCCGCGCGTAATTGGCAAAGCTTCCGATCTGCGAGCCCGTCGGCGTGGCGGCGAAGATGCCGTAATGCCCGCCGCCGGTCAGCACGAGGCCCGGGTCTCCGGCAAGGTTGATCACCTCGCCATTGAGCGAAGCAAGGTCGATCGCCCGTCCGGTCGCCGAAGCGGTCAGCACACTTCCGGCGAGCACGTTGATATTGCTGCCCGCGCTCGTGCCGAGATTGCGCACGTCGATCCGTCCGGCGGAGATGTTGGCGAGCGTGATGGCGCCATTGGCCCGCTGGGGATCGCCCGCGCCATCGAGCAGGCGCAGCGTAACGGTGCCTGTCCCTGCATTGATGCGGCTGCCCGGCGCCATGGTGATGACCGACACCGGAGCCGGCGTCAGCGCCTGCCCGCCGCCGCGGTTGGCGGTGAGCGTGATCGGCCCGCCGCGTCCTGTGACGGTGCCGCTCAGCTGGATCGAGCGCCCCGCCAGAAGGCTGATGGTCTGCGCGCCGAGCCCGCTGCCCGCGCTGCCGTCGCCCTGAACCTGGATCGTCCCGCCCGACACCACCTGGATGGCGGCGGTGTTGCCGGTCGCCGCAGCGTTGCCGATGATCCCGCCCTGTCCGCTGCGCAGCAGCACATCGCCGAGCGCCGACGCATTGAGGGCGCCGCTGACGTTGAGGTTCCCGCCGGCTGCGGCCAGCTCGGACGCGGCGATCCCGCCGGCCAGCTGATTGCCTGCAGCCGAAGCGGTGAGGCTGCCGAGATTGACATTGCCGCCGCCGATGACGGCGGAGAATCGGCCTGCGACATTGGCCGTGCCGCCAGCGGCGTCGGCCAGCATCCGCAGCGTGTTCGCGGTGAGGCGCGCCGTGCTGCCGACCGCGTGTTGCAGCGATGCCGCGCCGCCGCGCGCCGTGCCGCCGGTCGACGTCGCTGCGCTGGCATCGATGTCCACCGTACCTGCATCAAGCGCCGCATTACCGGCGAGCGAGATCAGCGCCTGACCGCCTGTCCCTGCGCCCGCCGTGCCGCCGGCCCCGCCCGTGCCCCGGGCGCTGACCGTAAATGCGCCGCCATTAGCGAGGGTGAGGTTGCCGCCGGTGAGCGTCACGCTTGCCGATCCGCCCGTGCCCGAACCTCCGGTCCCGGCTGCCCCGCCCGCGCCGCCTGACGCGTTCGCAGCGATGGTCAATGCGCCGGTGAGGTTCGCAGCCGAATTGATTACATCGAATAGCGCCGAGCCGCCATTGGCATTGCCCCCGCTGCCGTTGCCCGATCCGTCACCGCCCAGTGCTCCCGCGCCCGCGCCGCCGACGCTCTCGAGCGTCAGCGTGCCGCCATTGATGACCCGGATCGACAGGCTTCCGCCCGTTGCCGCGCCGCCGATGATGTTGAGCGCCGGATCTCCCGAACTGCCGCCCTGTCCGAAGGCGGCAGGTGTCGCAGCGCCCGATGTGAGCGTGCCGCCGTCGACGAGGATGTTGACCGTCCCGCCAACACCAAGGCCGCCGGTGCCGCCGTCGACGCTCGAGATTCCGCCGAGGCCTCGGGCAGCGAACAGAAGCGTGGGGGTCGCGCTCAGGGGATCGGCGGTGATGTTCACCGGCAAGCCGATTGCACCGCCCTGCCCGGCGATGATCTCGACCGTTCCTGCGCGGCCCGCGCCGCCGATGCCGTCCCCGCCGAAGGTGTCGGCGCCCGCCCCGTCAGCGTTGAGCAACGCTGCTCCGGCGGGACTTTCGGGTGCAATAGCGCGCGGTACGTTGCGCTGGATGGTGAGGCGGCTGCCAGCGCCCACGGCGCGCAGCCGTGCGATGCCGCCGGTGCCGTCCCCGCCTTCATGGAGGGCAGCCTCGCCGCCGCGTCCGATCGCCGCGATCTGCGCCGTGGCGAAGGTCATCTGGCTGCCGCCCTGCACGTCGATATAGGCAAGGCCGCCCTGCCCGTTGCCGGCAGCGAAGGCTCCGGGCGAGTTTGCGCCGAAGCCGTTGGCGAAGACACTGGTGTGGCCGGTGACACCCAGCGTACCCTGTCCGGTCGGCGAGACTGTGGCGATAGAGGCCGTACCCCCGCGCCCGTCGCCCGAGACCCCGTTGACCGAACTCGAACCTATGCCCGAGGCATCGACGATCATGTCCCCGTTGATCGTTGCGGCAATCCCGTCGACCTCAAAGGCCGCCGTGCCGCCGAGCCCGTTGCCGCCGCGTCCCGCCAAGGCGAGACCGCCGCTGGCCTGCGCCAGCACCGCAAGCCCGGTGGCCGTCAGGCGCCCGCCTAGGCCGCCCTGCACCGCTGCGGTTCCGCCAGTGCCGTTGCCCCCGACGCCGCCTGTCCCGCCAAAGCCGAACGCGTCGACGCGCACGTTGCCCGCAGTGATCGAGCCAGAGCGCACGGAGAGGGCCGCGTTCCCGCCAAACCCGTTTCCTCCCGTGCCGCGGCTCTCGTCGACGAGGAGGTCGATCCCGCCCACACCGCCAAAGCCCACCGTGTCGATGGTGAGGTCGCCGAGCAGCGCCGATCCGCCTCCCACCGTGCCGGGCCCGCCAATCAGCGAAAGGCCCGCCTGCGCGATGCCGCCCGTGCCATTACCGCCGCGCCCGGGACCGAACGCGCCTGTGCCGATCCCGCGACCACCGCGCCCGCCGCTGCCTTGCGCAAAGACGAAGGACGCGCCCGTCACCTCGATCTGCCCGTAGTCGCCGCCCGCGAGCAGGAATGCGCCGCTGCGGAACGTGGGATCGGCCTGATTGGGCACATTGGCGCCGCCAAAGCCATCGCCGCCGCGCCCGGCAGCGATCGACTGACCATCGCTGTCTCCGCCGTCGCCGCCGCTCCCGTCGGCGCGCAGATCGGCACTGCCGCCGATCTTCAGAAGCGCGGGCGCGCCCGCTGCGCCATCGGCCTGGAAGAAGGCGTAGCCGCCGCGGCCGGTTCCGCCGTCGCCGCCAAAGCCGAATGCTGCGCTGCCGCCGCGCGCTGCGGCGTTGGCGGAGGCATTGCCGGTGATCCCGATGGAGCCGGTGACGGCGTTGGCTCCGGCGATCCCGCCGAAGGCATTGCCGCCAACCACACCGAAGCCGCCGTCTGCCTCGGCCCGCGCGAGGAACACCCCGCCGACCGTCATCCGCCCGGCGGTGCGCGTGATCGCTCGCGCCACCCCGCCCAGCGCCGTTCCGCCGGTGCCGGCGAGATTCTGCCCGCCCGCCGCGTTGGCGAGCAATGTCAGGTCGCCGTCGATGGTCAGCAGATTGTTGCCGCCAACCTCGACCGAAGCCTCGCCCGCGTCAGCTACCGCGCCCGCGCCCGCGATGTTCGCGGTACTGGCCACGGCACTCGCGCTCAGCGTGGTGTTACCGCCGATGCCGATTCCACCGAGTCCGTCGATGGCGAGCCGCGCTGTGCCGCCAAAGGCGTTCGAGACGGTCGAAGGCCCGAACGGCGAGCCGTCTGCCCCGAACGCGTCGGCCAGAATGTCAAGGTTAGCCGTCAGCGTCGCACGCCCGCCATTGCTGGCGACCACACGCGCTATCCCGCCGCGGGCCTCGGCGCCGGTGTTGACGCCGGACTTGGTACCGAAGGCCGAAGCGCGCACGCTGGTGTTGCCGGTGACGGAAACCTGCCCTCCGGTGATGACGATTTCGGCCGTCCCGCCGCGCGCCGAGCCCGCGATGCGGCTGCTGACTTCCGCGCCGCCGATCGCCTCGGCGGTGACGATCGCCCGGCCGCCGATGGTCACCACGGCATTGGCATTGCGGGCGAGGATCTGCGCGGTGCCGCCCTGTGCATTGAGAACGTCGAGCGATTGCAGGCCGGAACCGGTCACCCCGAAATCGCGCGCATCGACCAGCACGTCGCCGCTGACGGTGAAGCTGCGCGGCCCCGCGGCATCGATTGCGGCCGACTGGCGGCCGACCAGCATGAGGTTGCCGGTCACGCCGCTGTTGGCGTTGATGCTGGTGGCGAGCGTGCGCCCGTTGCCGATTGCCAGCACGCTCGAGCTTGCGTTGAAGTCTTGCAGCGTGATGTCGCCGCGCACATCGGTGGTGGCGTTCGCGCGGCGGAACTGGACCGTATCGACGTCCTGCCCGATCGCGCCGCCCCCGACCTGCCGCCCGAAGACATCGTAATTGGCCGCAAGGATGATCTCGCCGTTGACGATCCCCGCGCTCTGGGCGGGCGCGAACCCGATGCTGCCGCGAAGCAGCATGCTGATCGGGTCCACCGACGCGCGCGCCACGGCATAGATCATGTGGTTGTCGCCGACGCCCGTGCTCGACGGGCCGCCGATCGTGCCGTCGAGAGTCACCACCTCGCCCGAAGCCGCCGTCCCCACGGGGATGGAGATGTCGAACAATCCGTTGGAGTAGCGCAGGTTCACAAGCTCGCCCGCGACATAGGCATGACTGCCATTGACGAGCGCAGTGCCACGCATCTCCACGTCGGCGGCGACGATTGCGAAGAACGAGTTCTCAAGCGTGTTGGCGTTGATCTGCGCGCCGGGGCTGACCGTGATCGTGGCGAGCGAGCCCTGCTGGCCCTGGAGCGTCAGGAACCCGTTATTGGCAAAGTTGTCGAAGCTCGCCAGGGTGATGTCGAGCGTGGTCAGCATCAGGCTGCCGACATCGAACCGCGCGTTGGAGCCGACGAGGATCCCGGTCGGCGAATAGAAGGCTATGAAGCCGCCGGTGGTGTACCCGATGGACGGGTTGCCGAACTGGCTGATCACGCTGCCGTCGATCACCGCGATGTTGTTGTTGGCGGTGGGCAGGATTCGGTTGAGAACCGCGAAGCCCGGAGCCGTGCCCCGGAAGTCCGCGGTCGAGCCATTGGGCAGGAAGGTCAGCGCATTGCCGCTGTTATCGAGCTGGGGGTTCCAGTCGATCACCGCCGTCTGCGATCCCACGTCGATGCGCGTGGTGTTGGCGGAGGGAGAGGAGACGTTGGCCGTTCCCGACACGGTCGTCGGGGTCGCCTGAATGCCCTGTGCGGCAGCGGTCTGCGGGGCGAGCGCCAAGGCCAGCGCCAGCGCGGCGCTGCCGCAGCCGAGCATCAGGCGGGTCCGGTCGGACTTGCGGTGCGACTGGGTCATCTCAGAATCTCCACGGGAACAGGCGGGCGGTCAGCGTGAACATGAGGCGGATATCGCCCTTCGAGAGCGCGAGATCGGGCGTCGCGAGCGGCACGGCGACGAACACATCGCTTTGCACCCCCGGCCCCCATGCGAACCGCAACCCGCCCCCTGCCGACCATAGGCGGTCGGGATTGCCGGGACGGCGGCTCGGGTCCTCGTTCCAGACATTGGCGAGGTCGGTGAAGACGTAGGGCTGGAAGGCGGTTCCCTTGACGCTCTGCGGGGTCATCGACCCAAGCCGCACCTCAAGCGAATTGAGGATGCCGCTATCGCCCAGCACCGCCCCCGGATCATAGCCGCGCCCGATCGAGAAGGAGCCGGCGGCCAGCTCCTCAAAGGCGGGAAGCGCATCGCCGGTCACCTGCGCCTGGTTGCGCAACACGAAGGCGAGGCCCGGCGTGGGGCGATATTCGAAATCGGCGTTGAGGCGCAGCACCAGCGGAGTGGGATCGGCCTCGATCCGGCTCGGCGGCGCGGCGCCGCTGACGAGGCAGGCTAGAAGGTTCGCCCGGCAATCCGGACTTGCGGAGAACACGTCCAGACCTTGGCGCAGCTCGGCCCCGTACCGCACCCGGAACTTGGGTTCGTAAGGCGTGTAGCCGCCCGCACGCAGCACCGATTGCCGGTCGATCAGCTCGCCCCCAAGCCGCGCGAAGCCCATCCGTACCCGGTCGCGGGTCAGCGCGAAGCCGTTCACGTCCACGTCCTGATCGACATAGTCGAACCCGGCATCGGCATAGAGGCTGTGGCGGCGGGTGCGGATCAACGGGTAGCTGGCCGAGACGCTCGCGAACACGGTCTTGGCCTCGACGTTGAAACCGGCGAGGCCGGTCGATGGCTCGGACTGGCTATAGGTGAACTGGCCGCCGAAGCGCAGGCCCTCGCTGCCGACGCGGAAGTCGTGGGCGATCTGCACCGTCTGCTGTTCGGCGAAGTCGAGCGTGCTGAACACCGCAACCGAGGTGCGGTCGCCAAGGCCGGTGATGTCGTAGATTTCGCCGCGCAGCACCCCGCCGAAGCGGCCGATCGCATCGGAACCGAGGTTTTGAACGTTGAAATCGGCCATCGCCTTCTGGCGCAGCACCGCAATCTCGCCCACCAGATCGCCCGGCGCCCCGCCCGCCGCCGGACGCAGCGAGAGGCGCACATCGAGCCCCGGCAGATCGTCGGCGAGCAGCAGGTAACGCTCGGCGGTGTTGGTGTTGAAGACATCGAGCTTGGTAAGCTTTTCGAGATAGCCCTCGACCAGCTTCTCCGAAGGCCCCGCATCGCCGCGCACGCGCACGGCGGTGAGCCTGCCGAAGATCACTTTGAAGTCGGGAATGCCATCGGCGAGGCTCTGCTCGGGGATCTCGACCGTGGCGAGATAGCCCTGGCGGCGCAGCAGCGCATTGGCCTCGGCGCGGATGTCGCACATCACCGAGACCGGCACCTCGCGCCCCACATAGCTCGCATAGGCCGGTTCGAGAGAAAGGCCGGGAACACGGGCAAGGCCGTCGAATGCGGCGCCCTTCACGGTGAAGCGGATGTTGGCAAAGTCGGGCCGGTCGAGCGCGCAGGGCGCACGTTCCAGATCGCCATCGACGGTGAGCGTGGTGCTACGCTCCTCGCGGCGCAATTCGGGCGGGATCAGGTCGGTGCGGTTGGGCGGCGTGATGGTCGGCGGCAGCGGCTGTTGCTGCGCAAGCGCGGGGCTGGCGGCAGCCGCAGCGAGCGCGATGGACGAGGCAATGCGAAGCAGCGCAGTGCAATGCAGGCTGGCGTGACGGTGCGGCAAAGTCCCCCCCAAAAGCATTCGCCGGTCAGCGCCCATGCGCCGCCCGATCGATCAGCTTTTATCACTCGGTCCGCGGCAGTCGGCACCCACCATGCTGCCTGACGCGACCCTTCGACCCCTATGGCTTGAAGACTACTCCTGCCCCTCGCAAAAACAAGCACGCAAACCCCGCAATCTGCGAGGCTGCGCAATTTGTCGCATTTTCACAAAGCGCGAAGGCGCACGCCTCAGCTGGCGGCGGCGAGCATCACCTTGGCCGACGCGCCCGACAGGGCCCCTGCCTCGACCGGAAGCTTGCCCGGACGGGCCGCGCCCGGATAGGCCTTGGCAAGCAGCGCCAGCGCTTCGGCGATGCGGGCGTGGGCGGCGGGGTTCTCCGCCTTGATCGCCGCGCCCGAGGCGGCGAAAGTGCCCGCAGCAACGCGGCTGAAGCCGTAGCCGTCGAGATAGGGCTCGTAGCTCGTTTCCTTTGCGAGGCGGCGATACATCGCGCTCGACCGTTCGAGTTGGTCGGCGATCACACCGACCGCGACCTTGGCCGGGGTGGAGCCGGACGGAGCCTTTTGTGCCGCACCGCGCAGCGCAACGATGATCTTGTCGTACGCCTTGTCGACCTCGGCCACACTCTTGCCTGCGAAGGCCGCGTCGGAAGCTGCCGAGAACAGCGGCTTCATGTCGGCCACGCCGAGCTTGGTGAAGGTCGGGTCCATATCGAGCAGCACTTCACTCACCGGATGGGCGAACATCTCGGCGGCGGCTTGCTTCTGCCCTGCGGCATAGGCATCGCGCGCGGCGGTGACGTGGGCTTCTGCAACCGCAAGGGCGATGCCGTAGGCGACCGGGTCCTTGGCCGCATCGGCAACCGCGACGCCGCCCTCGCCTTCGCCGCCGGAAGGCGTCGTTGCGCCTTCGCCCGGGCCAGAGCCGCCTTCGCCCTCACCTGCCGTCGCGGCAGCTTCGGGCGTGCTGGTTGCGCCCTCGCCCCCGGCTTCGCCGCCCGCCTCGCCGCCGCTGCACGCCGCAAGCAGCCCGCCCGCAAGCGCGGTACCAAGGCCAAGCTGGGTCCAGAGTTTGAGGGTGCTGTTCATCGGGGAAGCTGTCCTTTGCGAGGAGGTCTGGTGACGTGTGGCCTGCCTCATGAAGCAGGTGATAATCATTCGCAAGAGGCTTTTGCGCAAGACGTGTTGCCAAGTCGCCCGCCGAGAATCATTTGCCGTTCGTCGATGGGGAACAATGCCCCTTTTCATGAGCGCAGGACTTCGCCTAACAGCGCCGCTTGCCCGCGAGAGGGCCAAGCCTGAACCCGCCGCCGCACGACTGTCGCGGCGCGGTGCAAATTCAAGGGGATGCATGTGATGAAGAAGTTTCTCCTCGCCGGAGCCTCGGCCCTGATGATCGCCGCCCCTGCGGCGGTGCAGGCCGACGAAGGCATGTGGCTGCCGAGCCAGACCGGCGCGATCGCCGACCAGATGAAGGCCGCAGGCCTCGAGCTTGATGCCAAGACCCTTGGCGATCTCCAGCGCCCGCCGCTGACCGCGATCGCCTCGCTCGGTGGCTGCTCGGCTGCGTTCCTTTCGCCCGATGGCCTCGTCGCGACCAACCATCACTGCGTCGCCGGTTCGCTCCAGTACAATTCGACGCCCGAGAACGACTACCTCAACAACGGCTTCCTCGCGAAGACCTTCGCCGACGAACTGCCCGCCGCGCCCGGCAGCCGCGTCTATGTGATCGAGGACCTGCGCGACGTCAGCAAGGACATGCTCAAGGGCACCGACAAGCTCGATGGCCGCGCCCGCTATGACCGACTGCAGGCCAACCGCGCCGCGCTCATCACGGCGTGCGAGAAGCAGGCCAATCGCCGCTGCGACGTGCGTGCCTATTTCGGCGGCCAGCAGTACTGGCTCCAGCAGCAGCTCGAGATCAAGGACGTCCGCCTCGTCTACGCGCCTGCTGCGGGCGTCGGCAATTTCGGCGGCGAGAAGGACAACTGGATGTGGCCGCGCCACACCGGCGACTTCTCCTTCTACCGCGCCTATGTCGCGCCTGACGGGTCGTCGGCCACGTTCAGCAAGGACAACGTGCCCTTCAAGCCCAAGGCCTGGTTGCCGGTTGCCAAGGACGGCGTGAAGGAAGGCGACTTCATCATGGTCGCCGGCTTCCCCGGCACCACCGAGCGCCTGCGCAGCGCCGAGGAAGCGCGCTTCTACTACGAAGAGCTCTACCCCTATCAGCAGAAGATGCTGACCGATTATGCGAACCGCATCGTCGAACTGACCGGCAGCGATCAGGCCGCGGTGATCGCCTATGCGGCGACGCTGCGGGGCACCGACAACTACAAGAAGAAGATCGCAGGCCAGCTCGAAGGCGCCGACTCCATCTCGCTGGTCGCCAAGAAGCAGGCCGAGGAAGCCGCGTTCCGTGCATGGATCAAGGCCGATCCCAAGCGCGAGACGCTCTATGGCCCGGCGCTGACAGAGCTTGATCGTCTGGTGCTGGAAACGGACTCCACGTCGCTCGCCGACGCCAAGACCGGGATGCTCAGCCGCGGCCAGCTCTACAGCGCGGCACGCACCCTCTACCGCTGGGCGACCGAGCAGGCCAAGCCCGACGCGGCGCGCGAACCCGGGTTCCAGGACCGTGACCGCACCTTCATGACCCAGCGCATGCAGGTCATCGAGCGCCGCTACGTTCAGGCCATCGACAAGGCGCTGTTCGCCGATGCCATCGCCGAATACCGCACGCTCCCCGCCGACCAGCGCATCAAGAGCTTTGACGCGTTCATGGAAGGCCGCGATCTCGCCTCGCTCTACGCCACCAGCGAGCTTGGCAACACCGCCAAGCGGATGGAGTGGATGGGCAAGTCGGTCGCCGACTTCAAGGCATCGAGCGATCCCTTTATCCAGCTCGCTGTCGCTACCGCCGACGAGGCGATGGCTGCCGAAGCCGCCGACAAGGAGCGTTCGGGCAAGGTCCAGAAGGCCCGCTCGAAGGTGATGGAAGCGCGCCTCGCCTATGCCGCCTCGCAGGGTAAGACCATGTATCCCGACGCCAACGGCTCACTGCGCTTCACCTATGGCAAGGTGACCGGCAAGAAGGTCGACGGGCAGGTCTGGACGCCTTTCACCACCGCAGAAGGCATCGTCGCCAAGAACACCGGCCGCGGCGAGTTCAATGCGCCTCCCAAGATGATCGAGCTGATCAAGGCAAAGGACTACGGTCGCTACGCCGTCCCTGAGCTCGGTACTCTGCCGGTCGACTTCATGTCGACGGTGGACATCACCAACGGCAACTCGGGCTCCTCGACGCTCAATGCCAAGGGCGAATTCGTCGGTCTCGCCTTCGACGGCACGATCGAGGGCGTGGTCTCCGACTGGATGTACGATCCCGCCATCAACCGCACGATCCACGTCGACAGCCGCTTCATGCTGTGGACGATGGAGAAGGTCGACGGGGCCGATCGCCTGCTCAAGGAAATGGGCATTACGCAGTAAAATCTGAATAAGTATGCGGCGCGTGGGCAACCCACGCGCCGCCTGCTACGCTACCCTCTCGGACGGACTGGCGAGGGAACTTCACACATGGCGCGCGATCTCGTGGTGGTCGATATCGGCGGCACGCATGCCCGCTTCGCGATCGCCAGCATTGCCGACGATGGCGCGATCAGCCTCGATACGCCCGAGACGCTCCACACCGCCGATCACGCCAGCTTCCAGACCGCTTGGGAAGCCTTCCGCGACCGCAAGGGCGGCACCCTGCCCCCCGCCGTCAGCATGGCGATCGCCGGCCCCGTGGGGAGCCCCGGCAACCCCAATCCGGTGATCCGCTTCACCAACAACCCCTGGATCATCCGGCCAGCGCTGATCCCGGAGAAGCTGGGCGTCACCGATTACACCCTCGTCAACGATTTCGCCGCTGTGGCCCATGCCGTGGCGCGCGCTGACGACAGCCAGTTCCTCGACCTTGCCGGCCCCGATGCGCCGCTGAGGCGCGAAGGGACGATCTCTGTGCTCGGCCCGGGCACGGGCCTTGGCGTCGCGCACCTCTACCGCTCGGGCTCGACCTACCGCGTGCAGGCGACCGAGGGCGGGCATATCGACTTCGCTCCGCTCGACAGCATCGAAGACGCGATCCTCGCCCGCCTGCGCCGCCGCCACAACCGCGTCTCGGTGGAGCGGGTGGTGGCAGGGCCCGGCATCGTCGACATCTACCAAGCGCTTGCCGCGCTCGAGAACCGCACCGAGCCGGAGCGCGATGCGATCGAGATCTGGGACCTCGGCACCAGCGGCGCGGACAGCCTTGCGGCCGCCGCCGTCGACCGCTTCTGCCTCGCGCTGGGTTCGGTCGCGGGCGATCTGGCGCTGGCGCAGGGCGGTTTTGCCGGCGTCGTGATCGCGGGCGGGCTCGGCTACCGCATCCGCGATACACTGCTCGCCTCTGGCTTTGCGGCGCGGTTCAAGGCCAAGGGGCGGTTCGAGAGCCTGATGGCCGGCATCCCGGTCAAGCTGATCGTTCACCCGCAGCCCGGTCTGTTCGGCGCAGCAGCCGCCTTCGCCTCCGAACACGAGGACGCAGCGTGAAGACGCTCGCGGCACTCGAAGCGCGGCTGGGCGAGCTTCACCAGCGCACCCGCGAGACGCCGCTCTTCAACCCCGTCTTCCAGCTCTCGCTCGACTTGTCGCGGGCGCTGGAGGGGGGCGAGCTGAGCCTCGATGATGTCTCGGCGCTGGTGGCGGAGCTCGAATGCGACGGGCTGAAGGCGCGCGCCAACAAGCTGCGCACGCTCCTCGCGCCGCCCGCTGCACCCCTCGCGGACGACGACGATTTCGAGACCTTCCGCGAGCGCTGGGAGCGACCACAGCTCCACGCCGTCTTCACCGCCCACCCGACCTTCCTGCTCGCCCCCGCGCAGGCCGAGGCCGTGGCGCTCGCCGCATCGGCGCAGGGCGAGGTCGACGACGCAGTCTGCGCCGTGCCGCCGCACCACACTGCCATAACGCTCGACCACGAACACAGGGCGGCGTTGGCCGCGATGGCCCGCGCGCAGGATGCCCGCGATGTGATCGTTGCGAGGCTGCTGGACGAGGCCCGCATTCGTTGGCCGCAGGAATGGCGCGGTCTTCGCCCCCTGCCGTTCCGTTTCGCCAGCTGGGTCGGCTACGACATGGACGGTCGCACCGATATCGGCTGGCACACCTCGATCGCCTTCCGCTTGCAGGAGAAGGCGGAGCGGCTGGCGCGCTACACCGCCTCGCTGGAGAGCCTCGGCCCAGCCCATCCGTTGCTCGGCACCTTGCGCCCCGCGACCGCCTTCGCCGCCGCGCGTGCCGAGGACTTCGCGGGCGACCTGTCGAGCGCCGAGGCCCTCGCCGCCGCCGCCAACCGGCTGACGGAGCACTCCGGCGAGAACCTGCTGACGCTCACCCCGCTGATCGCCGCGCTGGAAGCCGAGGCGCAAACCACCGAACCGGGGCGCGCCGTCCGCCTCCTCACCCTCGCCGCGGCGATGCGTGCCGACGGGCTGGGAATGGGCTGGATCCACTTCCGGGTGAACGCCAAGCAGCTCCACAACGCCGTCCGCCGCCGCTTGGGAGACCACGAGGCGATCGACCTCGCCAGCAAGGGCGCGATCGCCACTTTGCGAAAGCTGGTCGACGAGGCGAAGCCGCTGCGCACCAATTTCGCCGCGCTCGCCACGGAGAGCTCGACCGCGATCCGCCAGTTCCTCGCGATGGCGCAGATCCTCAAGCACATCGACGCCGATGCGCCGATCCGGATGCTGGTTGCCGAGTGCGAACAGCCCGCCACGGTGCTCGCCGCGCTCTATTTCGCCAAGCTGTTCGGGGTCGAGGGCAAGGTCGATGTCTCGCCGCTGTTCGAGACCGAGACCGCGCTGGAACACGGCGGCCGCTTCCTCGACGCGCTGCTCGCCGAGCCTGCCTACCGCGCCTATGCGAGAGCACGGGGCCGGGTGGCGGTGCAGACCGGCTTTTCGGACGCCGGGCGCTTCGTGGGGCAGGTGCCCGCCGCGCTCGCCATCGAGCGCCTTCAGGGCCGCCTGGCCGAGGCGATGGCAGCCAACGGCCTCGGCGATATTGCCGCGCTCGTCTTCAATACCCACGGCGAAAGCATGGGCCGCGGGGCGCATCCGGCATCTTTCCGCGACCGGCTCGAATGGCCGCTATCCCCTTGGGCGCGCAGGCGTTTTGCGCGGGCGGGGATCCGGCTCGAGCCCGAGGTCAGCTTCCAGGGCGGCGACGGCTACCTGTTCTTCGCCACGCCCGAACTGGCGCTCGCCACCCTCTCGCGCATCGCCGAACAGCGCCCCGCCGAGGCCGATCTCGCCGCGCCTGCCGACCCCTTCTACCACCGCACCGATGTCAGTTTGGACTTCTACCGCGCGGTGAAGGAGCATCAGGGAGAGCACCTCGCCAGCCGTACCTATGCCCGGGCGGTGACCGCCTTCGGGCTGGGGCTATTGAACCCCACCGGCAGCCGCGTTTCTCGCCGGCAGAGCGACATCAATGCTGACCGCGAAATGAGCCTGCGCCAGATCCGCGCGATCCCGCATAATGCGATCCTCCAGCAGCTCGGATATCCGGTGAATGTCATCGCCGGGATCGGCACTGCGGCAGATGGAAACCGCGAGGAAATCGCTGCTTTGCTTACGGATTCTCCGCGCGGGCGGCAGATTTTGCGGCTGGTGCGCGCCGCAAACGGGCTTGCCAGCATCAAGACCGTTGCGGCCTTCGGGGAGCTGTTCAATTCGGCCTATTGGGCGAGCCGGACCTATCGCGGGACCGAGGACCATCTGGCGGGCTCTTGTGCCGCGCTGGCGGAGTATCTTGTGGGCGATGACCGGACGGGGGTGTTCCGCCGCCTCGCCTCGCGCCTACGGATCGACGCGTTGAAATTCCACAGATTGTTGGAGCTTCTTCCCGACGAGACGGGTGATGCCGAGGCGCGCGAGCATGTCCGGCGGCGGATCGGCGTGCTTCAGGCAATGCGGCTGGCGCTGCTCCAGCACATGTTCCTCAAGGTCGTCGCGGTCCCCGCCTTCAGCCGCGCCAATGATATCAGCCGCCGCGATGTCATTGAAATGGTTTTGACTTTGCGCGTCGACGAGGCCCTCGCCCAGCTGCGCCGCGCCTTCCCTGTCCGGGTGCCCGGCCCCCGCGACTTCCCCTTGGACGAGCCCTCCGACTACCCCGACGGCGGGGAGGAGGGCTACGGCGCGTACGAGCGTGACTTCATGACACCGATTGCGCGGGCCCAGGAATTGAGCCTCAGGATCAGCACCGCCATCGCCAACGAGTTCGGCGCGCACGGCTGATCCCCCAACAGGCGATGTTTCACGTGAAACAGTGCGTCAAGTGCCCTGCTAAAGGGGGTCTAAAGGGGGTCTAACAGGGGTCTAAACGGGTTTAGAGGGGGTCTAGAACGCGCTGGAGGCCCTCTAGAAAGTCCTACAGTTTTGCCGTGCTACCGCGCTTGATCAGCTTCACTGGAACGCGGCGGCGGGCCTTGGTGTCGCCATCATCGAGCACCGCCTCGACCAACGCCGCGCCTGCTTCGGCAGGGTCGGGGGCGATCGTCGTCAGGGGCGGGCGGCTGAAGCGGCCCGCGACCAGATCATCGAAGCCCATCACCGCGACCTGATCCGGCACCGCGATATCGGCGGCGGCAAACGCTTCCAGAGCGCCCAGCGCCATCGCGTCGCAGGCAGCGAATACCGCGTCCACATTGTCCCCGCGCTCGATCAGGCGGCGCGCGGCGCGGCGGCCTTCCTCCTCGCGGCTGGCGGCGTTGACGGTGGGGGCGAGGCACGGCTCAAGCCCTGCGGCCTGCATCCCTTCCGCATAGCCCTCGTACCGCTCGGTGAACTGCACCTGCGGGGTGTTCAGCGCGCCGAGGAAGCAGGGGCGCTTGTAACCGGCGGCCAGCAGATGTTCGACAGCAAGCCGCCCCGCAGCGCGGTTGTCCGAGCGCACCCAGTCGAGCTCGTCGAAGGGCGATCCCCAATAGGCGACCCTGCGCCCGTCAGCATCGAGCCCGCGGAAATGCTCCCACGCGGCAGCATTGGTGGTGGTGCCGATCACGACGAGGCCGTCCGCGCGGCCCTGTTCCTGATAGTGGCCGAAGAATTCGCCCTCGCGCGCCTGGAAGCTGACCAGCGTCTCGAACCCGCGCTCCGACGCGGCGACGCAGACGCTCCCGAGCAGCGCATAGGCGAAGGGGTTGATGCTCGACGCGCTATCGCCCTCGCGGCAGATCACCACCACGGCGAGCGTGCCGGTCGATCCGCGCCGCAGCCGCGCCGCGCGCTCGTCGACGAAATAGCCCAAGGCCTCGGCAGCTTCGATGACCTTGCGGCGGGTGGCTTCGGCAATCGCGGGGCTGCCTGACAGCGCACGGCTAACCGTCGGCTGGCTGACGCCGGCCTTCTCCGCCACATCGAACGATGTCGGCCGTCTGCGCGATCCCCCGCTCATGCGCTCACTCTAGGGCCTGTCGATAGCTGGGCGCAAGTCGCGGTTGCATTGCTATTCGCACTGGATTTGTGGCTGAGGGTCTTGCAAATCTCTGGAAGCGGGCGGATTGAGAACGTTCGCAATGGGAGAGGCGAAGATGGCATTAGCACCGGGCGGCAGCACGGCGGGGGATTTCGAGCACGCGGGCGCAGACGCCCCGCAGGTCGATGCGCCGGGTCTCAACTACTTCGTCTTTGCGCTGTTCTTCATCTTCGGCGGGATCACCTCGCTGAACGATGTCATCATCCCCAAGCTCAAAGAGCTGTTCACGCTGAACTTCTTCGAGGCGAGCCTCGTGCAGTTCTGGTTCTTCATCGCCTATGCGGTGGTCGGCATTCCCGGCGCGCGGCTGGTCAAGCGTCTGGGCTATATGCGCGGCGCGGTGGCAGGCCTCGTGATGATGATGGCCGGCTGCCTCTTGTTCATCCCGGCGAGCCAGACCGCGCTCTTCCCGATGTTCCTGTTTGCCTATTTCATCCTCGCGACCGGCGTGGTGCTGGTGCAGATCGTGGCCAATCCGCTGATCAGCGTGCTCGGGCCGCCGAGCACCACGCACAGCCGCCTCACCTTCGCGCAGGCCTTCAACTCGCTGGGCACGACGATCTTCCCCTATTTCGGCGCGATCCTGATCCTCGGCAGCCTTGCCGCCGTCAGCGCCTCGCAGCTGTCGGGCGAGGCGCTCACCGCCTATCGCACCGCCGAAAGCCAGGCGATTGTCAGCGGCTATATCGGCCTTGCCATCGCGCTGGCCGTGGTGGCGGGCGTGGTGTGGCTGTTCCGCGACCGTCTCAAGGGCGAGAAGCACGAACAGACGAGCCTCGCCGATGGCCTCGCGCTGCTGAAGCGCCCGCGCTTCGGCTACGGGGCGGCTTGCATCTTCCTCTATGTCGGCGCGGAAGTCGCGATCGGCAGCTTCATCGTCAGCTATCTGATGCAGTCCGATGTGATGGGCCTCGGCGAGCAGGCGGCGGGCAAGCTGATCCCGCTTTACTGGGGCGGCGCGCTGATCGGGCGCTTCATCGGTTCGGCGGTGCTGCGCCTTGTCAGCCCCGGCCTGACGCTGGCTTCGGTGGCGGCGGGTGCGATCACCCTCATCGCCATCTCCGCCAATTCGAGCGGCGTGGTCGCGGGCTATTCGCTGCTCGCGGTGGGCCTGATGAATGCGATCATGTTCCCGACGATCTTCAGCCTCGCCTGCGAGAAGCTGGGCGCGCGTGCGGCGGACGGGTCGGGGATCATCAACGTCGCGATCTGCGGCGGAGCGATCATCCCGCCGATGTATGCCGCGCTGGCCGATGCGACGAGCCTCGCCTTCGCGCTGGTGCTTCCGGCGACGTGCTACGCGATCATCGCCGGCTTTGGCATCTTCGCAAGAAAGTCCGCCTGAACGCCCGCATAACTTGAATAAGTATGCGCCGGACTGGCAGACAGGCCCCCGCGCGCCTAGGTAGGGCTCGCTAATAAGGGGCACCTTGCATGAGCTTCACCGCTGACCGCCTGCTGCTGTTCGGAGCCACCGGCGACCTTGCCCAGCGGATGCTGCTGCCGAGCCTGTTCGCGCTCGATGCCGACGGGCTGCTGGCGCCCGATCTCAAGATCATCGGCACGGCCCGCAGCGCCATGTCCGACAGCGAGTACCGCAACTTCGCGCGGGCGGCGCTGGAGAAGTATCTCCCTGCCGAGCGGCGCGGGCGGATGGCGGAGTTCCTGAACCGGCTCGCCTACCAGACCCTCGATGCGACCACGCTCGAAGGCTACGGCGCGCTGGCCGAGAAGGTCGGCACACCGGCGCGCGGTCTGGCGATCTTTCTCTCGACCGCGCCGAGCCTGTTCGAGCCGACCATCAAGGGGCTGCAATCGGCCGGGCTGACGGGCGAGAATGTGCGGATGTGCCTCGAAAAGCCGCTCGGCACCGATCTGGAAAGCAGCCGCGAGATCAATGACGCGGTCGCCGCGGCCTTCCCCGAAAGCCGCATCTTCCGCATCGATCACTACCTCGGCAAGGAGACGGTGCAGAACCTGCTCGCGCTGCGGTTCGCCAACCTGATGTTCGAGCCGCTGTGGAACGCCGCGCATATCGACCATGTGCAGATCACGGTGGCCGAGACGGTGGGCCTCGAGGGCCGCGTCGCCTTCTACGACGATGCCGGCGCGATCCGCGACATGGTGCAGAACCACATGCTCCAGCTGCTGGCGCTCGTCGCGATGGAGCCGCCTGCCCACTTCGACGCCACGGCCGTGCGCGACGAGAAGGTCAAGGTCCTGCGCGCGCTGCGCAAGGTTTCGACCGGCGAGACCGTCACCGGCCAATACCGCGCAGGCGCGATTCAGGGGCAGGCGGTACCGGGTTATGACGAGGAGCTTGGCAAGGAGAGCGGCACCGAAACTTTCGTCGCGATCAAGGGCCACGTCGACAACTGGCGCTGGAAGGGCGTGCCCTTCTACCTGCGCACCGGCAAGCGCATGCCCAAGCGCGTGACCGAGATCGTCATCCAGTTCCGCTCAGTGCCGCACAGCATCTTCGCCGGAAAAGGCGCGACGATGCAGCCCAACCGGCTGGTGATCGGCATCCAGCCGGAGGAGAACATCACCCTCTCGCTGATGACCAAGGTGCCGGGGCTCGACCGCGAGGGCATCCGCCTGCGCTCGGTGCCGCTCAACATCGCCATGCCCGATGCGTTCAGCGGCGCGGTGCGGCGGATCGCCTATGAACGCCTGCTGCTTGATCTGGTTGAGGGCGACCAGACCCTGTTCGTGCGACGCGACGAGGTGGAGGCGCAGTGGGACTGGGTCGACGCGATCCGCGCCGGATGGGCTGCCGATGGCCTCACCCCCAAGACCTACACGTCAGGGAGCTGGGGCCCGAGCGCGGCGATCGCTCTGGCGGAGAGGGACGGAGTGACGTGGCATGAGTAAGCGGGCATGAATGACACCCTCCACCGCGTCACGCAGCGGGTCATCGAAAAGTCGCGCGCCAGCCGGAGCGCCTATCTCGACCTCATCGCGCGCGAGAGCGACAACCTCGGCAAGCGGCCCGCCGTGTCCTGCTCCAACCTCGCCCACGCCTACGCAGGGACGGCAGACGACCGCGCCGCATTGGTCGCCGCGAGCGGCCCAAATATCGGCATCGTCACCGCCTATAACGACATGCTCTCCGCCCACGCGCCCTATTACCGCTACCCTGAACGCCTGAAGGTCTACGCCCGCGAGGTCGGTGCCACCGCGCAGGTTGCGGGCGGCACGCCTGCCATGTGCGACGGCGTGACGCAGGGCGAGGTCGGCATGGAGCTGTCGCTGTTCAGCCGCGACGTGATCGCGCTCTCCACCGCGGTCGCCTTGAGCCACAACATGTACGAGGGCGCGCTGATGCTCGGCATCTGCGACAAGATCGTGCCGGGGCTGCTGATGGGCGCACTGCGCTTCGGCCACCTGCCCACCATCTTCGTCCCCGGCGGGCCGATGCCGACCGGCATTCCCAACAAGGAAAAGCAGCGCGTCCGCCAGCTCTACGCCGAAGGGAAAGCGACCCGCACCGAACTGCTCGCCAGCGAGATGGCGAGCTACCATTCGGCGGGCACCTGCACCTTCTTCGGCACCGCGAACTCCAACCAGATGATGATGGAGATGATGGGGCTTCACGTGCCCAATTCCGCCTTCATCAACCCCGGCACCAAACTGCGGCAGGCGCTCGACCGCGAGGCCGTGCACCGCGTCGCGCAGATCGGCCCCGGCGGTGACGATTACCGCCCGCTCGGCCTGTGCGTGGACGAGAAGGCGATCGTCAACGCTGCCGTAGGCCTGCTGGCGACCGGCGGATCGACCAACCATGCGATCCACCTCCCCGCGATGGCCCGCGCCGCAGGGGTGATCTTCGACTGGGACGACCTTTCCGAACTCTCGCACGCCGTGCCGCTGATCGCGCAGGTCTATCCCAACGGCTCGGGCGACGTGAACCACTTCCACATGGCGGGCGGCATGGGCTTCGTGATCGGCGAGCTGCTCGAAGCGGGCCTCGCCCACGGCGACATTCTGACGGTCGGGCGCGGCGGTTTTGCGGACTATGCCAAGGAGCCGTGGCTCGATGGCGAGGAACTCGTCTGGCGCGAAGTCGGCGCGGCGGGCGACGACACGATGCTGCGCCCCGTCGCCAACCCCTTCAAGGCGGATGGCGGGATGCGCCTGCTTCAGGGCAATCTGGGACGCGCCTGTTTCAAGACCTCGGCGGTCGACGAGGCGCGGTGGACGGTCGAGGCACCCTGCCGCGTGTTCGAGGATCAGGTCAGCGTCGCTCACGCCTTTGCGGCGGGCGAGCTCGACCGCGACGTGGTGGTGGTGGTGCGCTTCCAGGGCCCGCGCGCCAACGGGATGCCCGAACTCCACAAGCTGACCCCGCCCTTGGGCGTGCTGCAAGACCGCGGTTACAAGGTCGCGCTGGTCACCGACGGGCGCATGTCGGGCGCATCGGGCAAGGTGCCCGCCGCGATCCACTGCACGCCCGAGGCGCTGGGTGGCGGCCCGCTCGCGCTTCTGCGCGATGGCGATGTGGTGAGGGTCTGCGCAGCGACCGGCGAGCTTTCGACCGCCGCCGATCTGTCGGCGCGCGAACCCGCCGCCGACCCGCGCCCCGAGATGGGCACGGGCCGCGAGCTGTTCGCCATGATGCGCCGCTTCGCCGACGGAGCCGAACAAGGGGCGAGCGCGATGCTCGCCGCCGGAGGATTGTGATGAATATCGACGCCATCATGCGCACCGCGCCGGTCATTCCGGTGATCGTGATCGAGGACGAGGCCCACGCGGTGCCGCTGGCCGAGGCGCTGGTCGCGGGCGGATTGCGGGTGCTCGAAGTGACCCTGCGCACCCCTGCCGCGCTCGGCGCGATCCGGGCGATGAAGCAGGTCCCGGGCGCGATTGTCGGCGCTGGCACCGTCACCAACCCGCGCGATCTCGATGCCGCGCTGGAAGCCGGATCTGAGTTCATCGTCTCGCCCGGCCTCACCGAGACACTGGGCAAGGCGGCCATCGCCAGCGGCGTGCCGTTTCTCCCCGGCATCGCCAATGCGGGCGACATCATGCGCGGGCTGGACTTGGGGCTCGACCGCTTCAAGTTCTTCCCGGCCATGGCGGCAGGCGGGCTCCCCGCGCTGAAGGCGCTCGCCGCGCCCTTCGGCAACGTCCGCTTCTGCCCGACCGGCGGGATCAGTCTGGAGAACGCGCCCGAGTGGCTCGCTTTCGATCCGGTGCTGTGCGTCGGCGGAAGCTGGGTCTCGCCCAAAGGCGCGCCGGACAAGGTGGTTATCGAACGCCTCGCGAAAGAGGCTTTCGGGCTGCGCTAAACCCGAGTCCGTTCGCCCTGAGCTTGTCGAAGGGCCGTCCTTCTTGTTGCGACGGCAGAGGAAGAAAGTGCGGTGCTTCGACAAGCTCAGCACAAACGGATCATCAATCCTTCGCCAGCAACCACCCGAAAATCTCCGGAAGGCGCGCGGCCCAGGCGTTCTCCTCGTGCTCGGCGCCCTCGTAAACCTTGCTCTGCCAGTCGCGGCCCTTCACCCAGCCCGCCTTGGCGAAGCGCGCGTCGATGACCTGCTGGTAGGGCGCGTAATAGGCGTCGAGTGTCGCGGTGCCGTGGTCCATCCACACGCGGCGGCCGTCGGGCTTGCCGAGTTTAGCGGCGAAATAGTCGTCCCACAGGCCTGAGACCGCGGCGGTGTTGGTCTCGTACTGGCGCGGATCGACTGCGGGCCAGTGTGATGAGACACAGCCCGCGCGGCCGAACACCTCGGGGCGCTCGAGGAAGGCGTAGCAGCTCATGATCCCGCCCATGCTCGATCCGATGATCGCGGTATCGTCGCGCCCCGTGCGGGTGCGGAAGCTCGCGTCGACCCAGCTTTTGAGCGGCCCCGCGATCCAGTCGAGGTAGCGGTCCGAGACCACCGCCTTGCCCTGCGCCATCGTGTCCATCTGCTTGCGCAGCTCCGGCGGAGCGGCGTCGTAGAGGCTGCGGGGGAGATATTGGCGGTAGCGATCCTCGCCCGGCGCCCAGATGCCGACGATGATATGCGGCTCGACCTTGCCCGTCACGCTGACCGCCAGCATCGCCTTGTCGGCGGCCCAGATCTTATTGAAGTTCGACTTCTTCACGTCGAACAGGTTGTGCCCGTCATGCATGTAGAGCACCGGAAAGCGGCGGCTCCCCGGCGCGTCGTAGCCCGGGGGCAGCCAGATGCTGATACGCTGTTCGGGGAGGCCTGCGGCGGAGACGTGCTCGTATTCGATCGTGTAGCCGGTGTCCTCGGCCGCCAGCGGCGCGGCGAGCCCGGTCAGCGCCAGCAGCGCAAGCAGCAGTCGGATCATCGGCAGGCTCCCCTCATCTCTCCGCGACCTGTATCGCGGGGAAGAGGCGCAGGCTCAAGCCCTCGCAGCGGCCTCGGCCAGCAGCATCGCGCCGACGATCCCCGAATCCCCGCCAAGCCGCGGGCGGATGACCGCGTGGCGCTCGCCGCCCGGAAGGTAGCCCGCGTCGAGTTCCCGCGTCCGTGCGGCGACCCGCTCGACAAGGCCGGGGGTGTTCGCCACGCCGCCGCCGATCACGACTTCGCCCGCTGCGATGGTGGCGAAGATCGTGTGGCAGGCCTGCGCGATGTAGTCGGCGATGATCGCATGGCCGGGGTGGTCGGCGGGAAGCTGCGAGAGCGATGCGCCCCAGCGCGCGATCACCGCAGGGCCGCTGGCGAGGCCCTCAAGGCAGTCGCCGTGGTGCGGGCAGGTGCCGTCGAAGGTGCGGTCGTCCGGGTGGCGGCGCGGGTAGATGTGGCCCATTTCGGGGTGGGCGATGCCGTGGACGGGCCTCCCCTCCAGCACCAGCCCGCCGCCGATGCCGGTGCCGATGGTGAGATAGGCGAGGCTCCCGCTGCCCGCGCCCGAAGCGCGGTGTTCCGCGAGCGCGGCGGCGTTCACATCGGTGTCGAAGCCGACCGGCACGCCCAGCGCTTTCGCGAAGTATCCCGCCACGTCGCAGTCCGCCCAGCCCGCTTTGGGCGTGTTGGTGATGAAGCCCCATTTCGGCGCGGCGCGGACCAGCTCGACAGGGCCGAAGCTGCCGATGCCGAGCGCCTGAAACGCCCCCTGCGCCGCGAACCACTCCGCCGCTTCGGCCAGCGTGGCCTCGGGGTCGCGGGTCGGGATCGTGTGGCGCGCGGTGATGGCGTCTGGCGAGGCTCCCACAGCGAGGACGAACTTCGTCCCCCCCGCCTCGATCGCGCCGAGCATCAGGCGGCGAGCCCTGACGCGATTTGGGCCCGGTCGCCATCGAGCACCAGTTGCAGCAGCGGCGCAGGCACGCCGCCGAAGCTGCCATCGGGGAGCACATCGACGAAGCTGCACACGCGCAGGTCCGCGTCGACGAACCAGCTATAGGTCTGCAAGGGCCGGTCTGCCGGATTGGCGAGCACCAGTCCGGTGCCGTTCAGCGGCCGCCACGGGCCTGCCATGCTATCCGCCACCATTCCGTAGAGCCCTCCCGGTGCGTGGCGCAGATCGGGCGCGAAAGTCGCGGTCTGCGTCGACCAGAAGGCGTAGTAATGTTTCCCGTGAAACACCAGATGGGCGCGCTCTAACTCGTTGTTGACGCCCTCTGCATGGAGGCAAGGGGGGGTCAGAACCCACCCTGAGGCATCCTTGCGCGCGAGGCCGAAGGCACCGTTGAAGGCGCTCGGCGATCCCGCCAGCGAGGCGGTGAAGGCGATGTATTCCGCGCCGTCCGCCGGATCGCGGAAATAGGCCGGGTCGCGGAACGCCTTGATCTCGCCCGGAGCGCCGTCGTGAGCGTCGGCGGGCATATAGTGTTCGCCGTAGTGATCGAATAGCGGCGCGGGCTGCGTCCATTCGCCTGGCAGGCCATCCTCGCCCAGGCGCGCTTCGCACGACCACAGGGCCTGCCGGTAACCGCCCGGCCGGGCGCGGGTGCCTGCGGCGGTGAAGAACAAGGTCAGCACGCCGCCATCCAGCAGCGCCGATCCGGCCCATTCGCGCTCGTAGGGCACCGGCTGGTCGGGGAGCGCCGGGCCGAGGTCGTGCCACGCGCCATCACGGCGCTCCAGCAGGTTGATCTTGGCCTCGAAATGCCGGAGCCCCGGATCGCCGCGTTCGGGCGCGGTGAGCGCCATCCACAGCTCGCGGCCCGCAGGTCTCGCCTGATGGCCCTGCGCATCCTGCACCGGCCACATATCCCAATAGATCCGCCCCGCATCGAGCGCCGAGCGGTCAATCGCCTCGACGGGCGGCACCAGCGCCCCGCTGCCGGGCGCAATCCGGCGGACGTGTTCGGCTGTCCATAGGCCCGTCGTCGCGGCAGTCATCGCGGCACTCATCCCGTCACGTCAGAAAAAAGTAGGGGCCGGCCACTTAGGGGGGAGAGTAGCGGCCGGCCCCAAGCTTGGGTGCGCCTCAGAAGTCGAAGCGCACCGAAGCCAGCACAGTCCGGCCCGCGATCGAGCGCGCGCGCACGATGCCGTTGGCCGGGATCGAGCCCTCTTCCGCCTCGGTGTAGCCTTCGGCGTTGAACAGGTTGGTGGCGTTGAGGCCGAGCTCGACCCGCTCGATCGGACGCACCGCGAGGAAGGCGTTGACCTGCGTGTAGGCGGGCAGCTTCAGCTGGTTGCTGTCCTGCGTGTAGCTGTCCGTGGTGCCGACCAGGTTTGCACCGAAGGTGAACATCCCGGCATCGTACTGCGCGGTCGCCTGATAGACGAGGTCGGCCTGACGGCGCGGCTTGTTGCCGATCACCGTGCGGTCGATCGCGTCCTTGATCTCGGCATCGGTCCAGGTCGCGCCAGCGCCCAGCGTGAAGCCGCCGTTGCGGTAGGCCCCTTCCAGCTCGATCCCGTGCGCCTCGTAGGACGTGTCGAACAGCACCAGCGGGGCGATATCGACATTGGTTTCCTTGGTCTTGGCGTAGAAGCCGGTGGCGTAGAGCGACACGCCGCCCGACTGGTACTTGAGGCCGGTTTCAAGCTGGTCGACCCGGGCGATCACACCCGCATCGCCGCCCGGCAGGCTGCCGTCAGTGGTGCTGACCGCAGGCGAGAACAGCGAGCGGTCGGCGGTGTGACGGCCGCCCTGGCTGTAGCGCGCGAACACGCCCAGATCGTCGGTGAGGAGGTAGTTGGCCCCCAGCGAGAAGCTGAAGTAGTTGTAGTTGTAGTTCACCGGGCGCGCATTGCCGAGCGGCAGGATGCTGGTCTGGGCTTCAGCAGGGCTGATCGTGCCGTTACGGTCGAAGTCGAAGCTGCCAACGCCTGCGCCGAAGCCCGTGTCCGCGCCGGTGATCGTGCCGCTCGCATCGCCGTAATCGTAGCGGATCGAGCCATCGAGCGTCAGGCGGTCAAGGTTGACCGACAGCGAGGCGAAGGGCGCGTAGGTGCTGTAGTCGACGTCGTAGTTGCGGCGGCAGCAATTGCCGAAGAAGCTCGCGCCGAAGCCGACGGTGCCGTTCTGCGTGACGGTCTGGCCGCCCGCGTTGCGGATGTTGACGAGCACCGCCTGCCCGTCACCCTGCACGGTCTGGACGTGGCTGGTCCACAGCCAGTCGGTGTCGATGGTCTGGCGCGACAGGTAGAAGCCGGTGGTGAAGTTGGCTGTGCCGCCGCCGAACGCGAATTCCTTGTTCACGCGGAAGTCGTTGGTGATGTTGTCGAGGCTGTTGAGCCGGACGTTGAACACCACCACGTTGGCGAGCAGGCCGTTGCCGCCGATGTTCGCCGCATTGGCAACCTGTCCGGCGTTGGGGCCGGTCGCAAACACGATGCTCGACCCTGCGCCGCCGATGCCGTTGGCGACGTTCTGCGCTGCGTCTGCACCCGCCGGGAAGGGCGACTGGAAGCTGCCCGAGTTGTCGGCAAAGCGGAAGCGGTTGGTCAGCGTCCAGCCACTGCCGACGTCGATCTCGCTCTCGATCCCGAAGGCGAGGCTCTTGACCGAAAGCCCGTCACGGAAATCGTAGGTGGCCGGGTTGTTGTTGCCGTCGAGCGAGACGGCGGGCGTCAGGTAGGGGCTGTAAAGCGAGTCCGTGCGCGGATCGAAGCCGGCAATCGCCTGATAGTTGGGGCTGCCGTTGCTGCCCGTGACGCGCACCGGCTGCGGGAGGATCGTCGGCGTCTTGTCGTCGAGATACTTGGCCGACAGGCGGATGTAGCCGCGATCGAAGTTCTTGGTGATGTTGGCCTTGATCTGGCCGCCGTCATAGCCGTTGTAGCCGATGTTACGCGGGCCTTCGCCGGTGCGGTAGAAGCCGCCGACGTGGAAGCTCAGGTCTTCACCCAAAGGCGCGCCGTAGTCGAAGTCGAGGCGGTAGGTCTCGAAGTCGAGGCCGACCGAACCCTGGATGGCGCCGCCTTCACGCTCGCCGGTCTTGGAGATGAAGTTGATCACCGCGCCCGGCGCGTTCGAGGCGAAGGTCGAGGCCGAGCCGCCGCGCACCGCTTCGACGCGGGCGACATTGCGGTCGGCGCGCAGGAAGTTGTCGGCGTTGCCGAAGATGATGTCGCCGAATTCGAGGATCGGCAGGCCGTCTTCCTGAAGCTGGATGTAACGCGCGCCGCCGGTCGAAACGGGGATGCCGCGCACTGCGATGTTGGCGTTGCCTTCACCGCCCGAAGCTTCCGAGCGGATGCCCGGGATCTGGCGGATGAGGTCGGCCGCGGACGGCGCGGCGAGTTTGGCGATGGTGTCGGCGCCGATGGTGCTGACCGAGACCGAGCTTTCGATCCGGTTCTGCCCCTTGGCGACCGCGGTGACGATGATTTCCTCGCCCTGCGCTTCGGGGGCATCGGCATTGTCCTGCGCGAAGGCAGGGGTGGCTGCGAGGCCCGACAGGGCGGCACCGGCGCAAAGCGCGTAACGCAATTTCATGGCATTTCTCCTCTCGGCATCGCGCTTCTCCGGCGCTGACCCGGGCATGGCGTAATGATCCTGCAAACGATTGCAACAGGAATCTTGCAAACGTTTGCATGATGCGCGGATTCGTGTCACCTCTTCACCACAGCGCAGGCTATACATGCGCAAGAGAGAGATGCGGGAGAGGCCCATGATAAATAAGCCGCGGCTGTCGCTGGCGCGAATCATCGAGATGAACATCGGCTTTTTCGGCCTCCAGTTCAGCTTCGGATTGCAGCAGGCCAACATGGGGCCGATCTACGGCTTCCTCGGCGCAGACGAGGCCGCGATGCCGCTGTTGTGGCTTGCCGGGCCGATGACCGGCCTCATCATCCAGCCGATCGTTGGCGCGATGAGTGACCGCACCGACACCCGCCTCGGCCGCCGCACGCCCTATTTCTTGATCGGCGCGGTGATCTGCACGCTCGGCCTGTTTGCGATGCCCCATTCGACCTCGCTGTGGATGGCGGCGAGCCTGCTGTGGATCCTCGATGCGGGCAACAACATCACGATGGAGCCCTACCGCGCCTATGTCGCCGACCGGCTCGCGCCCGAGCAGCGATCGACCGGCTTCCTCACCCAGAGCGCCTTCACCGGACTTGCCCAGACGCTCTCCTATCTCGCGCCTTCGCTACTCACCGCCTTCGTGGCGCGCGACGTTCTGGATGCCAACGGCATTCCGGTGATCGTGCGCATCGCTTTCGTGATCGGCGCGATCCTGTCGATCTCGACGATCCTGTGGTCGGTGCTGCGCGTGCGCGAACTGCCGCTGGACGACGCCGAAAAGGCCGAGCTTGCGCAGAAGCCCCTCACCGCCCGCGCCACCCTCGCCGAGATCCGCGACGCGCTCCGCGATATGCCGAGGCCCATGCGCCAACTGGCGGGCGCGATGCTGTGCCAATGGTATGCGATGTTCGCCTATTGGCAGTATATCAGCTTCGCCGTCGGCCGCTCGATCTACGGCACCTCCGACCACGCCAGCGCCGCCTACCGCGCGGCGACGCTGACCACCCAGCAGGCGGGCGCGCTCTACAACTTCATCGCCTTCCTCGGCGCGCTGGCGCTAATCCCGGTTGTGAAGCGCATCGGCGCGCGCCATGCCCACGCGCTGTGCCTCGCCGCCTCGGGCGCGGCGATGCTGATGATCCCGGGCGCGGCGACTCCGGGGATGCTGTTCGTGCTGATGATCGGCATCAGGCTCGGCTGGGCGGGGATGATGGGCAACACCTACGTGATGCTCGCCGACTGCATCCCTCCGGAACGCAACGGCATCTACATGGGCATCTTCAACCTGTTCATCGTGATCCCGATGCTGATCCAGACACTTACCATGCCGCTCATCTACCGCCCGCTGCTCGGCGGCGATCCGCGCAATGTGCTGCTGCTCGGCGGCGGCTTGATGCTTCTGGGCGCGCTGGCTACGCTGCTCGTCGACGCAGGGCACAAAGCCCCGCGCGCAGAGGGGCTGGCGACAGGACAGGGATGAGCGACGAGAAGCCCGAACGCCGGAATTCGCAAGGGGCGGTGCGCAACATCACCGATCTGGCGCGCCTCGCCGGGGTCTCGCCCGGCACGGTCAGCCGCGCGCTGGCGGGCAAGAGCCTCGTCAACACCAAGACCCGCGAGAGGATCGAGAACCTCGCGCGAGAACACGGCTTCCGGCCCAACCAGATGGCGAGCGGGCTGCGCCGCCAGAAGACCGGTGTGATCGGCGTCGTCATCCCCCTGGGCCACGACACCCGCCAGCAGATTTCCGACAGCTTCTTCATGACCCTGCTCGGCCACCTCGCCGACGAGCTGACCCGCGAGGGTTACGACCTCATGCTGCGCCGCGTGGTGCCCGACGAGGACGCCGACTGGCTCGACCGCTTCATCGGGTCGGGCATGATCGACGGGGTGATCGTGATCGGCCAGTCCGACCAGTTCGAGCGGATCGAGGACGTCGCCGACGGCTACCGGCCGATGGTGGTGTGGGGCAACCACCAGCAGGGCCAGCACCACTGCGTCGTCGGCACCGACAACCGCCTCGGCGGACGCCTCGCGACCGAGCGCCTCGTCGCCGCAGGCGCGCGCCGCATCGCCTTCCTTGGCGACACCGGCCCGATGGAGTTCGCCGCGCGCTTTGCCGGTGCGCAGGACATTGCCGCGCGCATGGGCCTGCCGCCGATCCTCGCCCTGCCCACCCACCTCTCGCCCGACCGCGCCAGCGAAGAGATCGCCGCTCACCTCTCCCAGCACGCCCGCGCCATCGACGGGATCTTCGCCGCGACCGACACGCTCGCTGCGCTGTGCCTCACCGAGCTGCGCGATCAGGGGATCGCGGTTCCGGATGACGTGCGGCTGGTCGGTTTCGACGACCTGCCGATCGCGCGCCAGACCGTCCCCCCGCTCACCACCGTGCGGCAGGACATCGCCGCGGGCGCACGCGGGCTCGTCGACATATTGCTGCGGCGGCTGGCAGGCGAGAGCACCGAGAGCATGGTGCTCCCCCCCGAACTGGTGGTCCGCGCCACTGCCTGAGGGCGCTCGCGCCTGCTATCTCGCAAAAGCTGCATAAAGTCGCTTGCTATACTGATAATCATTCGCAATAGGATTCGCGAATGATTATCAGGAACAGTTCATCCATGCGCATCGCCCTGCTTTTGTCCGCCGCTCTCCTTCCCAGCGCCACTGCCGCGCAGGCCGAGGAGGCTGCTCCCAGCGAGGATGCTGCGGACGCGCCGATCGTCGTCACCGCCGCACGCACCGCGCTTCCCGTGACCGCCCTCCCCCTCACCGCCGAGGTGATCGACCGGGAGACGCTCGAACGGCAGCTCCAGATTTCCGGCTCGGTGGTCGATGCCGTCGCCGCGCTCACCCCCTCCTTCTCGCCCGCACGCCAGAAGCTCACCGGTCAGGGCGAGACGCTACGGGGCCGCTCGCCGCTGTTCGCCATCGACGGCATCCCCCAGACGGCGCCCTTGCGTGACGGATCGCGCGACGGCTTCACCATCGATCCCTTCTTCATCGACCGCGTGGAGCTGATCCTCGGCTCCAACGCGCTCCAAGGCATCGGCGGCACCGGCGGAGTGATCAATCAGGTGACCGTCAACGCCCCCGCGCAGGATGGCTGGAGCGCGCGCACGATCCTCCAAGGCACCGCCGAGAGCGGCTTCAAGAGCGACGGCTTCGGCGGCAAGATCGGCGCGCTGGTCGCCAACCGTTCGGGCGCGTTCGACGTGGTGGTTGGCGCGGCCTATGAGCGTCGCGGCGTGTTCCGCGACGGCGAGCAGCGCCGCATCGCGCCCGACGGCACGCAGGGCGATCTGATGGATTCGCACAGCCTCGCCTTCTTCGCCAAGGCGGGCGTGGAACTGGGCGAAGGCGTCCGGCTCGAGGCGATGGGCCAGCGTTTCCGCCTTCAGGGCGAGGGCGATCTGATCGCAGTCAACGGCAACCGGCTGACCGGCCTCCCCTCCACCGGCGCCCCCGGGGTGGTCCCCGGCGAGGCGCCCGAGAACCTCGCGGAGAGCCTCGCCCTCACCCTCACCGCCGATGACCTCGCGGGCGGCGCTCTCAGGGTCCGCGGCTTCTGGAACCGCACCGCCGACATCTATGGCGGCGGTACATTCGCCGATTTCCAGGACCCCGCCATCGCGCCGGTCGGCACGCTGTTCGACCAGTCGCAGAACATCAGCCGCAAGTGGGGCGTCAACGCCAGCTGGGAGCGCGGTTTCGGCCCGCTCAACATCGTCGCCGGCGTCGACCTGCTCAACGATCACACCGTGCAGAAACTCGCTGCGACGGGCCGCGCCTGGGTGCCGCCGACCGACTACCGCAGCATCGCGCCTTTCGGCCAAGCCAACCTCGCCCTGTGGGATGGCAAGGTGCGACTTGCGGGCGGGGTGCGCTGGGAGAATGTCGAAATCAGCATCGACGACTACCGGACGCTGTGGTTCTACGGCCCGCAGAACGTCGGCGGCGGCTCGCCGCGCTTCGAGCGGGTGCTGCCCAATGGCGGCATCGTCATCGAGCCCGCCCCCGGATTGCGCGCCTATGCCAGCTACGCGCAGGGCTACACCGTCCCCGACGTGGGCCGCATCACCCGCGCGATCCGCACAGCCAATGTGGACCTCGACCGCTACCTCGACATCGCGCCGATCGTCGCCGACAACCGCGAGATCGGGGTCGAGGTGAAGCGCGGGCCGATCGAGGCGAGCGCCGCCTACTACTGGTCGGACAGCGACAAGGGGCAGCTGCTCGTGCTGGTCGGCGACGTCTTCGAAGTGCAGCGCCAGCGCATCGAGATCCAGGGGCTGGAGCTCAATCTCACCACCGCCACGCCCATCCCCGGCCTGCGGATCGGCATCGGCTATGCGCACTTGAACGGGCGGGTCGACACCGATAACGACGGGCAGGTGAACGCCGATCTCGACGGGGCGAATATCGGCCCGGACCGCCTCAACCTGTCCGCCGACTACACCGCAGGCCCGGTCAGCTTGCGGCTCCAGTCGCGCACGCACTTTTCCAAGCGGTTCGATGGCGGCGACCGGCGCAACGATTTCGAGGGCTATCACCTGCTCGACGGTTCGGTGACCGTGGCGACCACCTTCGGCAACGTGACCCTTGCGGCGCAGAACCTGCTCGACCGTCAGTATATCGACTACAATTCCGACACCCAGCGCCCCACCGACAACCTGCGCTACTTTGCGGGACGGGGGCGTTCGGTGACGCTGGGCTGGATGGGCCAGTTCTGATGCGGGCTGCGCTCTCGCTCGCGCACCGCTGGCTCGGCGGCCTCGTCGACCTCGGGCTGGCAGTGCTCGGACTGACCGGAGCGGCGCTGTTGTGGAAGCCGTGGTGGGCGGGCGTGGCGCAGGACGCGCGGGTGCCGACCGATGCGGAGACGCTGGCGATCATCGCCGAGGCCGGGAAGCTCGGCGCGCGCAATGTCACCCTCCCCTCGCCCGAGTTCGGCGTCGCGCAGGCGGGTCTGCCCCACGGCGGCGGCGCTTATATCGCGCATGACGGCACGCTGCTCGCCCGCTGGGGGAGTCCTTGGGACCGGCCCGAGACCTTTCTGTTCGATCTCCATCACCACTTGCTATTGGGCGAGACGGGCGAGTTGCTGACCGGCTGGCTCGGCATCGCGGCGGTGCTTTTCTGCGTCACCGGGCTGATCCTGTGGTGGCCCACGCGCCGGACCTTCCGCCTAAGCGTCCTCCCTGCGCGTATGAGCCGCCCTGCGGTGATCCGTCACCACCGCGATATCGGCGTAGTGCTGGCGCTCCCGATCCTGCTCGCCGCGCTGACCGGAGCGATGATGGTGCTGAAGCCGCTGGGTGCCGCACTCCTCGCGCCGCTCTCCCCGTCCGGAGAGGTCGCCGCGTGGCAGGCCAAGCCCGACCTGCCGCCAGTCACCCTCGCCCCCGATTGGCCCAAGCTTCTGGCCGCCGCCCGCACCCGCTTTCCCGATGCCGAGACGCGGATGATCGTCTGGCCGAGGGAGCCGGGCGAGCCTTTCACTATCCGGATGCGGCGCCCGCAGGAGTGGCATCCCAATGGGCGAACCACTCTCAATCTGGCAGGCGACGGCACCGTGCTGGCGGCCCGCGATGCCCCTGCCGCGCCGCTCGCCGTGAGGGCGAATAATGCGCTCTACCCGCTGCACTCGGCGCGGATGGCGGGGAGCGGACTCGCGCTACCCTTGCGGATCGTGATGACGCTCGCCGGGCTCGGCCTTGCGCTGTTGGGAAGCCTTGCGGTGGTGACCTTCTGGCGCGGGTTCGTGTTGGGCCGCAATCGGACGGCACCGATCCTCCCGCAGGGCCTCGGCGTCAGCTAGAACCTCACCAGCGGATCAGGCGCGGGACAATCAGGCGGCCCAGTCCGGCAAGCGCAACGACGCTCGCGCCGTGCCAGATGCCGAGGTGGACGATGTCGTTGTCGGGGCAGTGGAGCGAAAAAGCGAAGGCGCCCAGCGCCCCTGCCGCCACGCCAGCGACCAGCCCCGCGCGCGCCGGTGACGTCGGCGCTCCCCGGCGCAGCCATGCTGTCAGCACCGCGAAGGTCAGAAGCGAGGCGATGATGCCGAACACGAAGCAATCCGCGCCGTGACGCACCGTCGTTTCCGCGAGCACTTCGCGCCCCCGGCCCATCGCCACGATCAACCCGGCGAGCGGCAGCAGCGCCGCCATCCCCGCCGCCCAGCGCCAGCCGCTGTGATCGCTGCCTACCTGCGGGCGGCTCATCACGATCACCGTCACCGTCGCTGCGAGGCCGAGGCCGCCGAACAGGCCGGTTGCGACCAGGTGCATCGGGTTGACGGATCCCGCCAGCCAGTCGGGGCGCAGGCCGAACAGGCCGATTACCGCCGCTGCCGACAGGCCAGTCGCCGCCAGCGTTCCAGCCACTCCCGCGCCGAAGCGCAGGGGCCGGACCGGCTCGAGATCGCCCACCAGATCGGCAATCAGGGCATCGGAAGTGAGGGGGGTCATCGTCATTCTTTCTCGATCAGGAGGGCGAGCTTCTTCAGCCCGCGATGGATGTTCACTTTGACGAGGCTTTCGCTTTGCCCCGTCATTTCCGAGGCTTCAGCGATGCTCAGCCCCTCGATCTTCACCAGCGATATGGCGCGTTCCTGCGCCGGGGGGAGCAGGCCGAGCAGGCGGTCGATGCTGATCCGCGCGGCGATGGCGGGTTCGTCATCGGTGCCGAGCAGTTCCTCGTTGAGCTCGCGCTCGTCGGCGCGGTAGAGGCGGCGCAGGTGATCGACCCAGCGATAGCGCGCGATGGCCGCCAGCCACGGCAGGAAGGGCCGCTCCGCATCCCACGAGGCGCGCTTGGTGTGAAGCGCGATCAGCGTCTCCTGCACGAGATCGTCGAGGCTCGAGGGCGCGATGCGGCGGCTGTAGTAACCGCGCAGCCATCGCTGGCAGCTTTCGAGCAGTGCCGCATAGGCCTGCTTGTCGCCCTGCTGCGACAGCACCATCAACCGGGCAAGCGTGGCTTCGTCGGCTCTCATGGGACGCTGTTCGCCGCCATCGCCGCAGAAGTTACAGCGCAATAGCAAAGGCCCCGCTCGCACAGGGGCGAGAGCGGGGCCTTACGCATTATGCGCAGCGCTTACGAGAGCGCGACGTGGCGCTTCAGGTGGTGATCGACATTGCCGAATTCGCTGTCGAAGATCGTCAACCGCTTGAAGAAGTGGCCGATCGCATATTCATCCGTGACGCCGTTGCCGCCGTGGATCTGCACCGCTTCCTGCCCGATCAGGCGCGCGGCCTGCCCGACGCCGACCTTCGCCGCCGAGACCGCTTTCTTGCGTTCCACCTCGTCCGAGCCGAGGCGCAGGGTGGCGAGATAGGTCAGCGACACGGCCTGTTCGTAGGCGGTGTACATATCAACCATGCGGTGCTGGAGCACCTGGAAGCTGCCGATCGGCACGCCGAACTGCTTGCGCTGGCGGGAGTATTCCACGGTCATCGCATGGGCGACCTTCATCGCCCCGCAGGCTTCGGCGCAGGTCGCGGCAATGGCTTCATCGGTAACCTGTTCGATCAGCGCCAGCCCCTCGCCCTCGGCGCCGATCAGCGCTTCGGCGGGGACGGCGACGTTCTCGAAATAGACTTCCGAAGCGCGGCGGCCGTCGACCGTCACGTAGTCGCGGGTGGTGATCCCGGCGGTGTCCTTGGCCAACACGAACACCGAGACTCCCGAGCGGTCGCGCCGTTCGCCACCGGTGCGGGCGGTAACGATAAGGTGGCTCGCCCAGGGCGCGCCGATCACGACCGCCTTGTGGCCGTTGAGCACATAGCCCGCGCCGTCCTTCTTGGCGGTGGTCTCGAGATCGGCATAGTCGAAGCGCCCGCGCGGTTCGGCGTAGGCGAAGGCAAAGACGCGCTCGCCCGACACGATCCCGCCGATATGTTCTTCCTTCTGTGCAGCCGTTCCGCCGTGCTTGAGGAAGCCGCCGGCGCAGACCACGGTCGGCACAAAGGGTTCAATTACAAGCCCTTTCCCGAACTCTTCCATGATGATCATCGCATCGATCGCGCCGCCGCCAAAGCCGCCGTCGGCCTCGGAGAAGGGCATCCCGAGGATGCCGAGCTCGGCCAATTGCGCCCAGACCTCGGGACGCCATCCGGCACCGCTGGCGATCGCCTTGCGGCGGGTTTCCCAGTCGTATTGTTCACGCACCAGCCGCGACAACCCGTCGCGCACCATGCCTTGTTCTTCAGTGAAGTTGAAATCCACGAATTCTCTCCCGTCCTTCGGTTCTTTACAGACCGAGGATCATCTTGGTGATGATGTTGCGCTGGATCTCGTTGGACCCGCCGTAGATCGATGTCTTGCGCATGTTGAAATAGGTCGCCGCAGCGTGGGCCGCGTAGTCGGGGCCGACCGGGTGCTCGTTGGAGCCGTTGTCGTTCGACACCCCGCCCATGTAGGGCGCGGAGTAGGTGCCGACCGCTTCCAGCGTCAGTTCGGTGAGGCGCTGCTGGATTTCCGTGCCCTTGATCTTGAGGATCGAGCTTTCCGGCCCCGGCCCCTTGCCCGCCTGCTCGCCCGCAAGGGTGCGCAGTTCGGTGATTTCCAGCGCGGCGAGGTCGATCTCGAGCTGGCTCACCTTCTTGGCAAAATCGAAGTCCTTGATCAGCGGTGCGCCGTCCAGAGTCTCGTTCGCGGCGATCTCGCGCAGCTTCTCGATGCCGCGCTTCGAACGCGCCACACCGGCGATGCCGGAGCGTTCGTGGGCGAGCAGGAACTTGGCGTAGGTCCAGCCCTTGTTCTCGACGCCGACGAGGTTTTCGACCGGCACGCGCACGTCGGTCAGCCAGGTCTCGTTGACCTCGTAACCGCCGTCGAGCAGCTTGATCGGCTTCACTTCCACGCCCGGCGTCTTCATGTCGACGAGGATGAAGCTGATGCCTTCCTGCGCCTTGGCAGTGGGGTCGGTGCGACACAGGAAGAAGCCCCAGTCGGCGTGCTGGGCGAGCGTCGTCCAGGTCTTCTGGCCGTTGATCACGTAATGGTCGCCGTCACGCACCGCGGTGGTCTTGAGGCTGGCGAGGTCGGAGCCTGCGCCCGGTTCGGAGTAGCCCTGGCACCACCACACGTCGCCCGAGACGATGCCGGGGAGGTGGCGGGCCTTCTGCTCGGCATTGCCGAAGGTGTAGATGACGGGGCCGACCATCGAGACGCCGAAGGGCAGCGGCATGACGGTGCTAGCGCGGGCGTTCTCTTCCGACCAGATGTAGCGCTGGGTCGGGGTCCAGCCGGTGCCGCCATATTCGACCGGCCATGCGGGCACGGACCAGCCCTTGCGCCCGAGGATCTTGTGCCAGGCGAGGAAGTCCTCGCGGCTCATGTCTTCGCGCATGCCGAAATCGGCGAGGTGCTTGGGGTAATTCTCGGCGATGAAGCTGCGGACTTCCTCGCGGAAGGCCTGCTCTTCGGGGGTGAATTCGAGGTTCATGGCTTGGTCTCTCCACCAGATTGGGTCTGCTTTGCGATACGTCTTGTCACCGCCTGCGGACGCCGGAAAGAGGAAATTATCGTGCCCGTGCCGAGGGCGGGGCAGCCGTAGGGGAATGTTTCACGTGAAACACCGTTTTGGGCCGCTCCGGAGGGGGTCCAAACGGGTCTAGAGGGGGTCTAGCAGGGGTCTAACGCGCGATAGAATCGATCAAGGGGGGGGCGAAAACGGTCCAACATTTTGGGGGGCTCGAAATGTTGGAGTAATTCCGTCTCCCCGGGTCCACCCCGGGGCGGGGAGAAGGCATATCTTCTCGCATCACCACCCCGTGCTACGCAGACGCCGGGCGCGAAAATCAGATCAGGCGCGAGTTTTGCTGTTGCGCATCACCCTTGTGCGACATCGTCACCAGCGTGCCCGGATTTTCGTCGCTGACCACTATGACGGCGTCGAGTTGCGCCGCGAAGGCCTGGACAATGCCTGTGCCCATGCCCGGTTTCACTTCCAGCCCGTCGTCGGGCATGCCGACCCCGTTGTCCTTGACCGAAAGAACCCAGTCATCACCCGTGCTGCCGAATTTGACGGCGATGTCTCCTTCAGGATCAACCCTGGCATACCCGTGCTTCAGCGAGTTGATGACCAGTTCGGTCACGATCAGACCGATGCATACCGAGTTGTCGGCCGACATTTTGGTGTTATCGCAGGTCACCGTGAGGCGCAGCCGCTTGGGGTCGGCGATCATCGAAGCACCGATACTGGCGCAGAGATCGTCGAGATAGGTCGACAACGCAACTTCATCGTCACCGCGTTTGGACAGGATCCGTTGCAGGGTCGCAATCGACATGACCCTCTGGTGCGCATCCTTGATCTGCGAGATGGCCTCGTCCGATTGCATCTGGCGAGCGCTCTGCATCAATACGCTGGCAATGATTTGCAAGCTGTTGGCCACCCGGTGCTGTAATTCTTGCATCAGGCTGTGATTGTCGCGGATCAGGTCTTTCTTGACTCTTTCCGCCTGACGCACCGCCGTCGTATCGGTCACGGCGAGGACAACATAGACGTCGGTCTGCGTCTGCAGCTCCAGTTTATGGGCATGAACCGTCAAGTTCAGGACCGGCAATCCACCGCGCACAAGTTCGCATTCATACGCTTCGATGGCGGCATGTCCCGCGACCGTCGCCCGAAGCAGCGATCGCAGCTGGGCGATATCCCATTCACCGGCACCCAGCGAAAACAGCGAATGGCCAACCACGTCATTCGGTTTCAGCCCGAAGTCGCGGCAAAACGAAATGCTGGCGGCCACGACGTGAAGTCCATGATCGAGCAATATCAACGGCGTATTCGATGATAGCACGAGAGCAATGCCAAGGCTGGCAGCCGCGTCGGGCACAAACGGCGTACGAGATACCATTAAAGGGGCCTAAGCTGATCGGACGAAGTGCAGGTTACACTACTTGCCGAGAGCGCTGCCGAATTTGCGCCAAACCGATGCGGTCGCCATATTCGACCTAATCCTTACATGGATGATGATTGAGCGGCGAATCAAATCGGGAAAACGGGCGCATTCGGGATCGTACGATCCCGCTCCCTCACATCTCCAGCGGCCCATGCTCGATATGCGGCAGCACGTGCCGCGCAAACAGGTCGGCTTCCTGCATATGCGGATAGCCCGAGAGGATGAACGCCTCGATCCCCTCGGCCTGATAGGCGCGCAGCTTGGCGAGCACCTGATCGGGCGTGCCGACGATCGCCGCCCCGCAGCCGGAACGCGCGCGGCCGATGCCGGTCCACAGGTTCTCCTCGACGAACCCGTCCCCGTCCGCCGCGCCGCGCAATTCCTGCTGGCGCTGCACGCCGTAGTTCTTGGCATCGAGGCTCTTCTCGCGGATCGCGCGGCCTGCCTCGTCGTCGAGCTTCGAGAGGAGCCGGTCGGCATAGGCGCGCGCCTCGTCCTCGGTCTCGCGGACGATCACGTGGGCGCGGTAGCCGAACTTGAGCGTGCGCCCGTAATTGGCCGCCCGCGCCTTGAGGTCGGCGATGTTCTCGCGCACCTTGTCCATCGTGTCGGGCCACATCAGGTAGACGTCGCAGGCCTCGGCGGCGCACTCGCGCGCTTCGTGGCTGAGGCCGCCGAAGTAGAACGGCGGGCACTTGCCCGAGAGCGTGGTGATGCGCGGCGGGTCGAGCTTCAGCTTGTAGAACTCGCCGTCGAAATCGAGATGCTCGCCGTTCAAGAGCGTGCGGACGATCTTCATGATCTCGGTGCCGCGGCGGTAGCGGGGGCCGGACTCGATCTTCTCGCCCGGCATGTCCGAGGAGATGATGTTGACGTTGAGCCGCCCGCCCGTCCCCGCCGCATTCGGCCCGAGGATGCGGTCGAGCGTCGCGATCCGGCGCGCCAGCTGCGGCGGCCAGTCCTCGCCCATCCGCGTCGCCCAGAGCAGCTTGATGCGCTGCACCTGTGTGGCGACGGCGGCAGCGAAGATCGTGGTGTCGAGCCCCAGCTGATAGCCCGAGGGGAGCAGGATGTTGTCGAACCCGCCCTCTTCGGCGCGGGTGACGATGTTGCGGCAATGCTCCCAGCTCGATTGCAGGTAGGGATCGGGCACGCCGAGGAACTCGTAGTCATCGTCGCACAGCGCGGAGAACCACGCGATTTCGCATTGTTGCTCGGTCATCATCCGGTCCTCATCCAACTTTCCGTTCGCCCTGAGCTTGTCGAAGGGCCGTTTTTGTCTTTGGCTCCCCGCGTATCCTCAAGAAGGACGGTGCTTCGACAAGCTCAGCACGAACGGGGGTGGGCGTTATGGGAGAGGCACACCTCGCGCCGCCACCAGCACCGCATACCAATCCGTCCGCGTCCAGCGCACTGTGAGCGCCTGCGCGCCCTCGGCAATCCGCTCCGGGTTCTGCGAGCCGATGATCGGCACGATCCCGGCAGGGTGCGCCATCAGCCAGCTATAGGCGGCCACCGTGCGCGAGACGCCTTGCGCCTGCGCAACGGCGTCCAGCGCTGCGGCGACGGCCTTGTCGCTCGCGCTCTCGGGCGCGGCGAGACGGCCACCACCCAGCGGCGACCATGCCATCGGGGTGAGGCCCAGCATCATCGCCTGATCGAGCTCGCCGTTCTCGAAGCAGTCGATTCTGAGCGGGCTGATCTCGGGCTGGGTCGTCGCCAGCTTGTTGCCGAGGAAATGCTGGAGCGCCGCGGTCTGGCCAATCGTGAAGTTGGACACGCCGAGGCTGCGGATCTTGCCGGAGGCCACCGCATCGTCGAGCACCCGCGCTGTCTCCTGCGGGTGGGCGAGAATGTCGGGACGGTGGATCTGCCACAGGTCGACCGAGTCCAGCTTCAACCGGGTCAGCGAAGCGTCGATCGCCTTGCGCAGATACTCCGCGCTCTGGTCGTAAGGGAGCGGCGGCATGATCCCGCCCTTGGTCGCCAGCACCATCCGGCCCCGCAAGGCAGGCTCCGCGGCCAGCACCTCGCCCAGCAACGCCTCGGCATCGCCGAACCCGCCAGAGCCGTCGAAGCCGTAGATATCGGCGGTGTCGAGGAAGGTGATCCCAGCGTCGAGCGCCGCGTGCACAAGCTTCGCCGCATCGGCAGCGGTGCGGCCATTCTCGGCCAGGCGCCACATCCCCCAGGCGATGGGGGAGACTTCGATACCGCTGGCACCCAGCTTACGGGTAACGGGCGGAAGGGGCAGTTCACTCATATCAATTCCTCTTTGGGGGAGCGACCGAAGCGCGCTCCACAAGCTCGTGGGGCAGGCGTTTGTGGGTGATGCCCCCGCCTGCGATCAAAATCTGGGTCGCCGTGCGGGCGAGGTCGGCCATCGGCTGGCGGATCGTGGTGAGCGGCGGCCACACGGTCCGCGCCAGCGTGGTATCGTCGAAGCCCGCCACCGATAGCTCGCCCGGCACGTTGATGCCGCGATCATGCGCGACCGCAAGCACCCCTGCGGCCATGTCGTCGTTCGAGGCGAAAATCGCGGTGGGGCGTGCGGGTTGATCGAGCAGCACCTTTGCTCCCGCCACGCCGCTGTCGAAATCGAACTGCCCGTCCACGACCATCTGCGGCTCGAACGGGATACCCACGCGGTCGAGCGCCCGGCGGTATCCGAACAACCGGTCGTCGGACGCCATGTGGTTGGTGTGGCCCTTGATGAACCCGATCCGGCGATGCCCTGCGTTGATGAGATGCGTGGTCATGTCGTCGGCGGCCTGCGCGTCGTCCATGAACACGGATGATGTCAGCGCGTGGTTGGTGCCGGGCGAGATGCGGATGAAGGGCACGTCCATCGTCTCCAGCGCCCGCAGCACCGGATCGCAATCGGTGACGGGCGAGGAGAGGATGATGCCGTCGACATGCGTCTCGCTCACCAGCCCGCGTACCTGATCGCCGACGCGCGGATCGGCGACGTCGACCGGCTGGGCGAGCAGGCGGATGCCCGCCTCCTGACACACCTCCCAGCAGCCCTTCTGGATCTGGAACATGTAGTAGGGGCTGTGATTGTCGTAGATCAGCGCGACCTGACCCGACTTCGCGCCCGACAGGATGCGCGCTGCGACCGAAGGGCGGAAGTCGAGATCCGCCATCGCCTGCTGCACCTTCTCGCGCAGGGCATCGCTGACATAGGGGTGGCTGTTGAGGACGCGGCTGACGGTCTTCACCGCCACGCCCGCCCGGGCCGCCACATCGCGGATATTGGCGCGGCTCATGCGGCGATCTGCGCGAAGAGCGGCGCGAAGGGGCTGGCGGGCTTGTAGAAGACGGGCGGCTCGCCGATGGGCGCGGGCACGTCATGCCAGCCGGGGGCGTAGTCGGTGCCGCTCCACAGATGCCGCCACTCGCCTGCCGGTAGATAAACCTTGCGCATCACCGCCCCCGCTTCGATCACCGGTGCCACCATGACGTCGCTGCCATAGAGGTATTGGTCCTGTATCGTGAAGGTCTCGCGGTCGTCGGGATAGTGGAGGAACAGCGCACGCTGGGCGGGGAGGCCCGTCGCCTGCGCCTCGCTGACGAGATGCTGCACATAGGGCGCCAGTGCCGCGTGGACACGGCTCCAGCGGACGAAGCCTTCGACCAGCGCGGGCGTGCTGTCGATCTGGAGGTTGTCGTCCGGGCGGTTGCCCTCGTGGGTGCGGAACACCGGGCTGAAGGCGCCAAGCTCGTACCAGCGCAGGATCAGCTCCTCGCTGCGGACATTGCCGAACAGGCTGGTGTATCCGCCGACGTCCGAGTGGCTGAAGGCGTTGCCGACAAGGCCCGAGGACAGCGCGGCGGTGATGACCGTCCCGATCCCGTCGTGGCGGCTGAAATCGACCGACTGGTCGCCCGCCCACAGCAAGGGGCAATGCGCCTGCACGCCCGTGTGGCCGGCGCGCATGAACCACAGCACCTCGCCTGTCTTGCCGCGCGAGGCGACAGCGCGGGCGTTGACCTCGGCCCAGCGCACCGGCCAGCGGTTGTGCTCCTGCATCGGGTCGCCATCGTGCAAGCGCAGGTCGGTGGGGAGATATTCGCCGAAATCCGCCATCCACCCGTTGAGACCGAAATCGAGCATCCTTTTGCCGATGACTTCTTCGGCGAACCACGCGGCGGCGGCGGGGTTGGTGAAGTCCACGACGCCCGCGTGGAACTCGCCGAAATCGACCGCATAGGGCTCGTCGCTGTCGAGGCACCGGGCGAAGAAGCCCTTGGCCGCGGCCTCGGGGTACAACGGGCCATCGACCGCGAGATAGGGGTTCACGTAGCCGAGGAAGCGGATGCCGCGGGTCTTGAGGCTCGCGATGCGGGCGGGCAGGTCGGGGTAGCGCTCCGCGTTCCACTGCCAGTCCCAGAACAGGCGGCGCCCGAAGCTGGTTTCGCGGATGCCGACCCAGTCCTCGCACCACAGGCCGGAAATGGCGGCGCCCGCGTCAATCAGCTTCTCCAACCGCTCGAAAGAGGCCTCGCCCTGCTTGAGGCCGACCACAGCCCCGCCGATCGCCCATTCGGGGAGCGCGGGGCGCTGGCCGAAGCGTGCGCCCAATTGGCGGGTGAGGTCGGCGGGCGCGCCTTCGAACAGGTCGATCACGACCTCGCCCGACCACACGGTGATCCGCAGCCGCCCCGGCTCGCGGGCATCGAACTCGGCGTATTCGCTATTGGCGAGGCTCAGCGCCCAACCGGCGGAACACAGCACCGTGGGTTCGGGATAGTTGGTCGTCCAGTAGTCCCCGCCCGCGAAGCTCCCGTCGGCGCTGGCCTGATCGGTGAGGTGCGTGCCGGGCTCGCGGCCCACGCCGGGCTCGCTGGTCCAGAGCGGGAAATTGCGGCCGTTGAGGGCAAGGTAGCTCATCTGCTCACCCCCGCCCCACAGGATGTCGTCCTTGCCGAGGGTCACGTCGATGGTGACGCGGTTGTTCGGTGAAAGCGCCGCCAAGGTCAGCCGCGCGCCCTCCAACCGGACGGCGACTTTGGCGCTGCCATCCTCGCTGGCGAGCGTCACCTCGGACTCGGACTGGCGATTGCTGCAAGTGAGTGGCGCGGCTGCCACAGTGGCATCGGCATGGCGGAAGTTGCCGCGCACCATCGTCACTTGCGGATCGCCTGAAGCCACGGAAATCGCGGGGCTTTCGGCGCGGTGACGCAGGACCGGAACGCCCGCCAGCAGCAGGTCGAAACCACCCTCATGTCGCTCCAGCAGCGCCACCAAGTCCCTCAATCCTTGCGCCGGGCTGTCCCTTCGCCCGTTCTGACACCGCTTGACAGAATGGGCCATAAAGCGCAACCCGAAGGCCTAAAGATCGACCGCACGGGCGATGATCTGATCTGTTGCCCGAACGATAACCCGATCATGCAAGGGGAGAACAACCATGTCCGCCACCACCCGAATTGCGCTCAAAACGCTTGCGCTGTCCGCCAGCGCGCTGGCCTTCGCCCACACCGCGCCCGCCATGGCGCAGGTCGACGAGATCATCGTCACCGCCCAGAAGGTGAAGGAAAACGTCCAGGACGTGCCGATCGCCGTCAGCGTGCTGACCACCGAACGGCTCGACCAGACCGGCACCACCAGCCTCGAGACCCTGAGCCGGATCATCCCCTCGGTAACCTTCCGCCGCGGCACGACCTCGGCCAACAGCGCCATCCTGATGCGCGGCGTGGGCACCATCTCCTTCTCGATCGCCGCCGAACCGAGCGTGTCGACCGTGCTTGACGGCATCGTGTTGAGCCGCCCGGGCCAGGCCTTGATCGACCTCGCCGATATCGAGCGCATCGAAGTTCTGCGCGGTCCGCAGGGCACGCTGTTCGGCAAGAATGCGAGCGCCGGCCTCATCAACATCGTCTCCAAGGGCGGCACCGACAGCTTCGAAGGCGAAGCCCGCGCCGAATGGTTCCAGGGCAACGAATACCGCCTGCGCGCATCGGTGGCCGGCCCGCTCGGCGATGGCCTCAGCGCCCGCCTGACCGGCTTCTACGGCAGCTATGACGGCAAGATCACCAACGTCTTCGGCGGCAAGCGCGAGAAGGTGAACGGCTATGAACGCTGGGGCGTGCGCGGCGTCTTCGACTACGAGACCGGCCCGGCGCGGATCCGCCTGATCACCGACTACATGCGCAACGACGATGATTGCTGCGCCGACGTCACCGGCGTGAGCCGCGGCGCTGCAATCGACGGCGAACTGAATCTGCCCGGCGGCGTTGCGCAGGGCGAAGACCAGCGTTTCGTCAACCACAACCTCGTCTCGAAGACCATCGGCCGCCAGTGGAGCACCACGCTCTCGGGCGACTTCGATATCGGCGAGAGCCACACCCTGAGCGTCGTCTCTGGCTATCGCCGCTGGCGCAACCGCGAGCTGCGCGAAGGTGATTTCACCCCGCGCCCGCTGGTCGGCGTCCCGGAAATCCATGACAACGGCCTCGACCGGACCCAGCAGTACTCGCTCGAAGTGCGTCTTGCGTCCGACCAGTCGAAGCCCGTGTTCTACCAGATCGGTGCCTTTGCCTGGCATTCGGACAACAAGAATGACTTCACCCGTCAGGACGTGACCTGCGCGACATCGAACCTGCCGGCCACGGCCAGCGGCGCGATCCCGTGCAATCTCACTGACACGGTCAACACGCTGTTCCCGACCGCCACCTCGTCCAGCAACGTCAATTCGAGCAACTACGCGCTGTTCGGCCAGACCACCTGGCGGATCAGCGACCTGATCGCGCTGACCGGCGGCCTGCGCTACACGTGGGACAAGCTCGATTACAGCCACACCCGCGCGCCTGCCGTGAACCGGACGACCGGCCAGCCGGCGGTCGGCCCCTCGCTCACGGCGAGCCCCGCAGGCGGCCTCGTGTCCGCTGGCGGCAACGGCACCAACACCTCGGCCGGTGCCACCGACAACGGCAACCTTTCGGGCCGGGCGGTCTTGCAGATCACGCCGACCGACGACGTGATGCTCTACGCAAGCTACACGCGCGGCTACAAGGGCCCGGCGTTCAACGTGTTCTTCAACCATGTCGCGCCGACCAATGCGATCCCGATCAGCGAGGAAACCTCCGACGCCTTCGAAGCGGGCATCAAGTCGCAGTTCCTCGACAACCGCGTGCAGGCCAACCTTGCCGCCTTCACCGTCACCTATGACGGCTTCCAGGCGAACAACTTCGTCCTGCTCAACGGCGGCATCGTCTCCAACCTGACCAATGCCGGGAAGGTGCGCAGCAGCGGCTTCGAAGCGGACGTGGTGGCCACGCCCATCGACGGCCTGACGCTCCGCGCCAACGCCGCCTATGCCGATGCCAAGGTGGTGAAGTTCAACCCCAACCCGCAGACCAACGCGCCCGACGCGCGCAACGGCACCCGCCTGCCGCTCGCGCCGAAGCTCACCTACATGCTGGGTGCGGATTACGAGACCGATATTGCCGGTAACTTCCGGGTCTACCTCAGCACCGACTATCGCCACACCGGCAAGCAGTTCTCGGACCTTGGCGAGTCAGGCCCGCTTGACGCTTACGGCCTCTGGAACGCCTCGATCGGGGTGTCGGATGCCGACGACAAGTACCGCCTGACCTTCAACGTCAACAACATCACCGACGAAAGCTATGTCCTGCTGAACGTCAGCGCCGGACAGCGCCTGCAGATCCCGCGCGATGCGGATCGCTATGTCGGCGTGTCGCTGCGCGTCAGGACGTACTGAGCACGATCATACACGCCCCGGTGTGCCAAGGACTTGCGCCTTGGGCACGCCGGGGCTTCGTTTTCACGGCAGGGGGTGGTCGCGCGATGGACATGAGGCAGGCTTCGATCCTTGCAGCCGCGCTGCTGGCGAGCGGGTCTCCGGCGCTCGCGGCCGATCCGGGCACGACCATGCCGAGCCTTGCCGAGGCCTGCACCCCGCCCTCGCCTGCGGCTGACACTCCTTCACCCGCCACCACCGAACCCTACCGCCCCGCCGGGGACTGGGCGTGGCTGTGCTACTACCGCGCCGACAACGAAGCGGTGGCCCGCGGCCCTGCGCCCGACATCGTGTTCATGGGGGATTCGATCACCCGCAACTGGATTACCATCGATCCCGGCTTTTTCAGCACCTCCCGCATCGATCGCGGCATCTCCGGCCAGACGACCGCGCAGATGCTGCTGCGCTTCGGGCCGGATGCCATCGCGCTGCGGCCCAAGGTCATTCACCTGATGGCCGGCACTAATGACGTCGCAGGCAATGCCGGCGCGGTAGGGATCGAGAGCTTCAAGGCGAACATCATCGCGATGGCGGACCTCGCCAAGGCGAACAGCATCACGCTGGTGATCGGCGCGATCCCTCCGGCGGAACGCTTCCCGTGGCGCACGACCATCGCGCCGGTCGAGGATATCCGCGCACTCAACCGCTGGTTGCGCGATCTGGCCGCCGCGCGCGGGCTCGCGTTCATCGATTACTACGCGGCGCTCGCAACGCCGGAGGGCGCGGCGCGCGAGGGGCTTACCCGCGACGGGGTCCACCCCAACGCGGCGGGCTACAAGGTGATGGCCGATCTGGCGCAGCCCGCGCTCGAAAAGGCTGTGTCGCGCGCGCGCCGTCTGGCAAAGCCGCGATCATGACCCGGCATCTCACCAAGAACCTGCGCTGGTCGCTGTTCACGGTGCTCTGCATCGCGGGCGTGTTCAACGCGATGGACCGGCCGATCATCGCCATTCTCAAGCCCGACATGATGGCGGACTTCGGCTGGACCGACAGCGACTTCGGCGATCTGGCCGCAGTCACGCAGTTCTCCGCCGCCTTCGCCTTCCTGTTCACCGGCTGGCTGGTCGACCGGCTCGGCGTCAACCGCTCGATGCAGGTCGGCGCTTCGGCGTGGAGCCTTGCGGCGATCGCGCATGGCTGGGCCTATTCGACCTGGCAGGTGGTGCTCGCCCGCGTCGGCCTTGGCGTGACCGAGGCGGTGCAGACCCCGCTCACCATCAAGACCGTGGCGACCTTGTTCCCGCCGGATCAGCGCAGCTTCGCCTTCGGATTTGCCACATTGCTGGCGGGCGCGGGGACGATCGCGATGCCCTTCGTCATCCCGGGCCTTGCCGACGCCATGGGCTGGCGCGGCGCGCTGGTGGCGGGCGGGATCGGCGGATTCCTGTCGCTGTTCGCATGGATGTGGCTGGCACGCGGGATCGCCTCGCTGAACGAGCGTACGGTGCACACCGCCGCCAGCATGGCCGAGGACGCCGCCTTCGGCCCGATCCTCGCCAGCCGCGCCACCTGGGCGATCGTGGTCGCCAAAGCGCTGTCGGACATGACGTGGTGGTTCATCAATTTCTGGCTCGCGGATTATTACCGCAAGCAATTCGGCCTCTCGACGCTGGAGCTGGCCGTGCCGCTCGCCATCGCCTTTGCCGGATCGGGCCTCGGCGCGCTGCTGGCGGGCTGGGCTTCGACCCGGCTTCTGGAGCGCGGGGTGAGCCCCAACCGCGTGCGCAAGGGTGTGATGCTGGTCTGCGCGTTGATCGTGCTGCCGCTGCCGCTGGTGCTTGCGATCAATTCCTTCTGGCCGGTCGCGGTGATGATCGGCGTGGTGATGGCAGGGCATCAGGGCTTCTCGCTCTCGATCTTCTCGACCATCACCGATGTGGTGCCGGGCGCGAAGGTCGGGCGGGTGACGTCGTTCGGCGCCTTCATGGGCAACATGGGCGGCGTGGCGATCAGCCTCGTCACGGGCCGCGTGCTCGATGCCGGTTTCGGCTTCGTGCCGCTGTTCGTGTTTGCCGCCGCCTCCTACCTCGTCGCGCTGGCGTGGTTCCAGTGGCTGCTCCCCGACATCCGCCGCCCCGACGAAGCGACCGACCTGTTTGACTGAAGCCCCGCGCGGTTGCATTGAGGGGGTCCGCGCGGTAGGCCTATGACACCGCGAGACACAAACTAGGGCTGAGCCGGCATGAAGCGCAATCCGCGCCCCGATTTCGAGGCCTATGCTGGCGACCTGTTTGGCGAGATGATCCTCGCCGACACTGCCGCTGTCGCCTCTGCAAAAGCGGAGAAGAAGCCGCTCTCGCGCTTCGTGCCGGGCGTCGCGATCTGTGCCATCGCCGGAGCCGCCGCTGCATGGCTTGCGCAGAATTATGGCGTGCCGGTGATCCTCGCCGGATTGCTGATCGGTCTCGCAGTCAACTTCGCCGCGACCGATCCGCGTACGCATGACGGCCTCGATGCGGTCTCGCGCCACGGGTTGCGCGCAGGGATCGTGCTGCTCGGCTTTCAGGTGACCGCGATGCAGGTGGCGGCGATGGGCATCGTGCCCTTCGCTGGCCTCGCCCTCGTGATGAGCGCCGCCTTCATCGCCGCATTGGTCGCCGCGCGCGTAACCGGACAGAGCCCCGCCATCGGCCTCCTCGGCGGCGGCGCGACGGCGATTTGCGGAGCCTCCGCCGCGCTCGCCCTCTACGGCGTGATCGGGCGCGAGCGCGTCGACCAGGCGCAGTTCACGCTGACGCTGGTGATCCTCGCCGCCGCCAGCGCCATCGCGCTGATCGCCTATCCGCCGCTCACCCAGATGCTGCACTTCTCCGACGCGCAGGCGGGCTTCCTCGTCGGCGCATCGATCCATGATGTCGCGCAGGCGATCGGCGCGGGCTTCGCCGTGTCCGATGCGGCAGGCGCGCAGGCGACCGTGGTGAAGCTCACCCGCGTGGCGCTGCTCGCCCCGCTGGTGACGCTCGCCGCACTGTGGATCGCCCGCGCCCAGCCGCTCCCCGAGGGCGTGGGCCGCGCGCGGGTGCCGGTGCTGCCGGGCTTCATCCTGCTGTTTCTCGCGCTGGTCGCGTTCAACTCGATCGTCACCATGCCGCCCGTGTTGGCGGGCCATGCGCTGACCCTGTCGAAGAGCTTGCTGCTGCTCGCCGTCACCGCCACCGCGATGCGCACGCGGACTGACCTCCTGCTCGGCCTCGGCTGGCGCTCGGTAATGCCGGTGCTGGCGGCGACGATCGCCTCGCTGGTGGTCGCGCTGGCCTATGCGGACTGGGTGATCCGGTGAGCGCGACTTACGACCTCGCGGTGATCGGCGGCGGCGTGAACGGCGCTGGCATCGCGCGCGACGCGGCGGGGCGCGGCGCGAAGGTGCTGCTGCTCGAGCGCGGCGATCTCGCCACCGGCACCTCGTCGAACTCCACCAAGCTGATCCACGGCGGGCTGCGCTATCTCGAGCATTACGAGTTCGCCCTGGTGCGCGAGAGCCTTTCCGAGCGCGAGGTGCTGTGGGGCATCGCGCCGCACATCATCTGGCCGCTGCGCTTCATCCTCCCCCACCGCCCCGGCCTGCGCCCGCGCTGGCTGCTGCGGCTGGGGCTGTTCCTCTACGACCATATCGGAGGGCGCAAACGCCTGCCCTCGGCGGAGAGCGTTGATCTGACGCGCCACCCCGCAGGCGCACCGCTGAAGCCGCAATACACCCGCGCCTTCGCCTATTCGGATGGCTGGGTGGACGACGCTCGCCTCGTCGTCCTCAACGCCCGCGACGCCGCCGATCGCGGCGCGGAAGTCCGCACCCGCTGCGAGGTGACCGCGCTCACTCGCGAAGGCGAGTTGTGGCGTATCGAGGCGGGCGGAGAGACCTTCCGCGCCCGCGCCGTGGTCAACGCCGCCGGCCCCCGCGTGCTCGACCTCTTGGGCCGCGCCGGAGAGCCCACCACCCAGAAAATGCGCCTCGTGCGCGGATCCCACATCGTCGTCCGCAAGCTCTTCGACCACGAGTTCGCCTATTTCTTCCAGCTCCCCGACGGGCGGATCTTCTTTGCCATCCCCTACGAGAGCGACTTCACGCTGATCGGCACCACCGATGTCGACCACGAGGGCGGGCTCGACGAAGTGAAGGCGAGCGCCGAGGAGATCGCCTATCTGTGCGAAGGCGCTTCCGAATACTTCAAGAAGCCGGTCTCCCCCGCCGACGTGGTGTGGACCTATTCCGGCGTGCGCCCGCTGATCGACGACGGCTCGGGCAAGCCGGAAGCAGCAACGCGTGGCTACAGCTTCGAGCTTGACGGGGGCGTGGACGGAACCGCCCCGCTGCTCTCGATCTTCGGCGGCAAGATCACCACTTACCGACACCTCGCTGGCGAAGCGGTGGAGCAGCTCGCGCCCTTCCTTCCCGCCCTCGCCGCGCCCGAATGGACGGGCAAAGCCCCCCTCCCCGGCGGCGATTTCGGCATGACCGAGGCGGGCGCGAAGATGGCCGAACTCAGCCAGCGCTACCCCTTCCTGAGCGCCCGCGAAGCCCAACGCCTGATCCGCCTCTACGGCACCCGCGCCTTTGCCTTCCTCGGCGATGCCGCGAGCGCCGCTGACCTCGGCGAGGACTTCGGCCACGGCCTCACCGCTGCCGAAGTCGACCACCTCATCGCCACCGAATGGGCGCGCACCGCCGAGGATGTGCTATGGCGGCGCACCAAGCTCGGCCTGCACTTCACCGCGCCCGAAACCGCGCGGCTCGCCGCCTATATCTCTGAAAGGACATCTCTCGCATGACCCGAATCGTAGCCCTCGGCGGCACGGTCAATCCCGGAAGCTCGACCGAGCAGGCGCTGCGCCTCGCCTCCAGCGTGGCCGCGAGCGAGGGGGCCGAGGTGACGGTGTTCGGCGGCGAATATCTCGCGGCACTCTCGCACTATCGCGGGCCCGGCTACACCACCGCAATGGGCGCGGAGATGGTCGAGGCGGTGCGCGCCGCCGACGGGCTTCTCGTGGCCGCCCCCGGCTATCACGGCACGATCTCGGGCGTGGTCAAGAACGCGCTCGACTATCTCGAAGACCTCGCCCGTGACGAGCGGCCCTATCTCGATGGTCGCGCCGTGGGCCTCATCGCCACGGCTTTCGGCGATCAGGCGTCGATGTCGACGCTGCTCACCATGCGCGCGATCACCCATGCCCTGCGCGGCTGGCCGACCCCAATGGGCGCGACGATCCGCACCTATCAGGGCATGTTCTCGCCCGATGGCGAGTGCCTCGACGAGCGGGCGCGGGGGCAGCTTGAGCTGGTCGGCAAGCAGGTGGTGCTCGGCGCGAAGAGCTTTGCTGCCGGGCGGGATCTTGCGTGATGCGTGGCGGTCTTGAGGCGGCGCTAGAGGCGGTTGCCGCGGGGCGGATGGTCGTCATCTCGGGCGACCGGCTGCGCGGCGGCGACATCGACCTGATGATCGCAGCGAAGCACGTCACGCCCGAGGCGATCAATTTCATGGCCACCCACGGGCGCGGGCTGATCTGCCTGTCGGTGACGCCGGAGCGGGCCGAGCGATTGGGCCTCACCCTCGTGAACCCCGGCACCGCGCGCCAGACCGGACGGCCCTTTGCGCGCTCGATCGAGGCAGGCCACGGCGTCTCGACCGGCATCTCCGCCGCAGACCGCGCGCATACCGTGCAGGTGGCGATTGCCGAGGGCGCGACCAATGCCGACATCCATTCGCCCGGCCACGTCTTCCCGCTGATCGCGCGGGCCGGCGGCGTGCTGGAACGCGCGGCGGCTTGCGAGGCTTCGATCGACTTCGCCCGGCTGGCCGGCGCTGGCGATGCGGCGGTGATCTGCTCGATTTTGCGGGACGATGGCGAGATGGCGCGGATCGACGATGTTGCCGATCTCATCGCGACTTACGGCCTCGTGGTCGCCGATATCGGCGCGCTAATCGCGCGGCTCGAAGGCACAAACGCGTGAATTCCCCGAAGCTCACCCGCCGTGCGCTGATTGCGGGCGCTGGAACAGCGGCGCTGGCGGGGCCGGTGCTGGGGCAGAAGCTCATCGATCTCGGCCTTCCCGGCGGGCCGAGCCTCCGGCCGCTGGAGCCGCAATTCCCCGGCAAGGGCGAGATGATCGTCCAGCGCATCCGCCCCCCGCTGCTCGAAGCGCCGATGGAGGTTTTCGCCAAGGGCACGATTACGCCGAACGACCGGATGTTCGTGCGCTGGAACTGGGCGATGCCGACCGAGGTCAATGCGGGCAAGCACCGCGTCGCGGTGGGCGGGGCGGTCAAGGCTCCGGTGTCGCTGACGCTGGACGAGATCGCTGCGGCGGGCGAAACTGTTGAAATCGTTGCCATCAACCAATGCGCCGGAAACGGGCGCGGGCTTTCGGAGCCTCGGGTGGCGGGCACCCAGTGGGGCAACGGCGCGATGGGTTGCGCCAAGTGGACCGGGGTGCGCCTCAAGGATGTGCTCGCCAAGGCGGGCGTTGCGGCGGGGGCGAAGCGGGTGCGGTTCGCCGGGCTCGACGTGCCGATGACCGACGGCGCGCCGCAATTTATCAAGTCGATTCCGCTGGATATCGCGATGCGCGACGATGTGCTGGTCGCTTGGGCGATGAACGACGAGCCGCTGCCGATCCTCCACGGCTTCCCGCTGCGGATCGTCGTTCCGGGGTGGTTTTCGACCTATTGGGTGAAGATGCTCTCTACCATCGAGGTGCTCTCGGGCGAGGACGAAAGCCATTACGTTGCAGAGTCTTACCGCTGGCCGGCCGAGCCGGTGAAGCCGGGGGACAAGGACTTCCCGACCGTCCCGATCACCGCGATGCCGCCGCGCAGCTTCATCACCAGCCATGCTGACGGCGGGGTGGTCGCCAAGGGCAAGCCGCTCACTTTGGAGGGCATCGCGATGGGCGGGGATGCGGGAATCGCCAAGGTCGATCTGGTCGGAAAGGGCTGGGAAGCGGCTTGCGAACTTGGCCCCGACGAAGGGCCCTACGCCTTCCGCCGCTGGTCGGTGACGCTGCCGCAAGTTGCTGCAAGTCTTGAACAAATCGGCGCACGGGCAACGAACGTCAACGGCGCGGTGCAGCCCGAAACGCTCGTCTGGAACCCTAGCGGCTATGCCCGCAACGTGATCGAACGCATCACTCTGGTGGCGCAATGAGAGCCGCGCTTCCCCTCCTCCTCGCCCCCCTTCTCTTTGGCGCACTCGCGGGTTGTGATTCCGCTCCGACAGTCCAATTCCAGGACGCCAGCATCACCCTGCCGGACGACCCCGTAGAGCTTCCCGAAGGCCCGGGGCGTCAGGCGGTGGTGGAGAATTGCACCGCCTGCCATTCCACCTCGACCATCCTCCAGCAGCCCGATCTCCCGCGCGAGAAGTGGGAGGCGGAGGTGGCCAAGATGATCAAGCTCTACAAGGCTCCGGTCGATCCCGAGGCGGTGCCGCAGATCGTCGACTATCTGGTCGCCGTTCAGGCACGCGCAGCCGATGTTCCACGTGAAACACCTAAGTGAAGCGCTTCTGAAGGGGGTCTAGAGGGGGTCTAACCGGGGTCTAGCGGGGGTCTAAACGCGTCTGGAGGGGGTCTAAAACCGTCTGGACCGCCTCTGGAACGCCCCTCAATCGACGAGCGGCGAGTTCGCCGGATCGCGGAACAGCGCCAGCGCCATCCCGGCCACGGTGATCGTGCGCGACAGGCCTTCGTTGGCCGGATCGGCGATCATCAGCCGCGCCTTGCCGTTCAGCTCCACCGCGCCGACCGGCTTGCCATTCTGCTCGAAGACGTAACCGATCGGGCTCGCCATTTCCAAAGGCGTGCCCTCGATCTTGTGCACCGAGCGGATCTGCACAACCTCGCCGCCCAGAGCGATCTCGCCCATGCGCTGGCGGCGGCTGAGATCGTCGGCAAGGCCGGTGCGGGCCTCCTGCAATTCGAAGCGCGCGGGGAAGGCGCGCCCGCCTGCGGTGAACTGGCAGCTATAGGCCATGCGCTGCGGGGTGAAGGACACCACGCTGATCGCCACCACCCGCTCGCGCATCCGGCAATCGGCTTCGATGGTGTCGGAAATGCCCGGCCCCTCGATCACGAATCCGGCGCGCGCGCTGTTGGTGATGAAGGCATCGAACAGCGCCAGCCGCTCCTCGGAGCGCGTGAAGCTGCCCTGCCAATCGCCCACATAGAAGCGCCCCTTGTTGCCGCCGCCGATGCCTTCGACAGGCAGCGTCTGGCCCACTGACGCAAGGCCCGCAGGCAGACGCATTTGCGCAGGGGCACAGGCCGTCGCCAACAGCGCCGCGGCAAGGATCGTCATTCGTCTCATCGTCTCATCCATCCAAAATCAAAAGGGGTGCCGGTTGTCGCTGGGGGGTAATTCACAACCGGTACCCCGCGCGCATCACCAGCCGAAGCGGAGCGATGCGCGCAAGCCATAGCCGATCTGGCCGAACTGTTCTTCCAGCGCGACCTCGCCGGCAATCGTGTAGCTGCCATCCCCGCCCAGCGCGCGGGCGCGGGCGAACCAGCCGCTGTCGCGCCCGTCAGGGTTGAGCGTGAACTGCGTGCCGGTGTTGTAGCGCGCGCGGGTCGCGCCCAGATCGCTGGTCAGCAGCTCGCGCCAGCCGCCCTCGGTCTCGAGCCGCAGCCATCCGCGGTCGCGCGCCTGCATCCCCCACAGGTCGACGCCCACCGCAAGGCCGCCATTGACCGCGACTTCCTTGCTGGAGCGCGCGTCCACGGTGAGGTTCAGCGCGTTGCCGCCGCCGGTTTCGGCGTAGCCGTCTTCCTTCAAGCGCAGGTAATCGACCACCACCGAGGGGCGGAAGAAGAAGAACTGCCCGCCGCCCTCGATCGACACGCCGCCGGTCGCGGTGACGAAATCGCCGCTCCATTCGCGCGCGATGGTGTAGTTGACCGCGTTGGTGCCGGAGCCGCCGATGAATACGCGGCTGCCCGAGTAGTCGGACTTGCCCGCGCCGACGCGCGCGAAGCCCATCACCGGGCCGAACTTGCCGCGCCAGTGGACGCCCGCTTCATAGCTGTCGCTCTCCACCGTATTGTCGCCCGGGCCGCTGTCGTGCTTGTTGTGGAGCCAGCTGCCCGTGACCCCGAAGGCGCCCACGCCGGTGAGGTATTCCGCCCCGGCCCGGAAGCCCAGTCCGGTGAGGTCGAAGTCCGCCGACTGGCCGCGGTCCTTGTTCGCGTTCCAGTTGGCAAAATCGGCGATGATGCGGAACTTGCCTTCTTCGGCGAAGGGCGAGCGGGGGTCCATGAAGTGCCGGTCGAAGGCGCGCAGGCCCTTGCTCAGCCCCTCGAACCCGCCGCCTGCATGATCGGGCAGGGTCTGGGCGACATAGGCCTGAAACACCTCGGCGGTGTTGATGCCGAGGAACAGGTCGGCGACCTTGGCGTCTTTCGACAGCGCGGCATAGAGCGGGTCGAAGGCGGCGGCTTCGGAGGCGTTGAGGCCAAGCTCGCCGGTCGCCTTGCGGGTGACCGCGACGTTGATGTTGTTGCCGCTCACCGCCAGCGCCGCCTTGTAGAGGAACGGCACCAGCGCGCTGTCGGCGGCAAGGTTGCCCGCGCCCGTCAGCGTGCCTGCGGAGATCACGGTGTAGGTGCCGACAGCCGTGTTGATGTCGGCCAAGCGGATGCGGATTTTCGAGCCGGTGGCGAAGTTCGCCGTGCCGCCCACCGTGATGGCGGTGTTGGTGCCCGCCGCGCCGCCCACCGTCGCGCCGATCACGCCGCCGGTGCCGACATCGAGGCTGGCGATGCTTGCCGGGCCGGACAGCACCAGCGTGCCGCTGCCGACATTGACCGCGACGTTCTGGGAGTTCGTCAGCTTGCCGTTGAACAAGGCCGTGCCCGCAAGGGTCAGGAAGCCCGCTCCGCCGCCGAAATCGGCATTGCCGGTCAGCACCGCATCGCCGCTCATCGTGAGCCGGTTGGTGCCGCCGCCGAAGCTGACGTCGCCGGTCAGCGTGCCATCGGCGAGGTCGAGCAGGTCGTTGCCGCTGCCGAAGCGCACCGCTCCGGTGATGCTCGGCGCGCTGACGCCTGCGGCAACCACGGTCTGGCGGATCGTGCTGTCACCGGTGCGCGCGCTGAGGTCGATGGCGACGTTGCGGGTGGAGGTGGCGTCGGCGCCGCTCGCGCCGATTGCGCCGCTGTTCTCGATCAGGCCGAGCGTGCCCGAACGGTCGAGGATCGCGTAGGCGCTGCCGCCCGCGATGGTGGTGGCGGTGATGTTGCGCGAGTTCCGCAGGATCGGCACTGTCGCGCCCTCGCCGATCAGAACTGCGGTCGCTTGTCCGGTGCCGGTGGTGCCGCTGACGCTGGCGGCGATGGTGCCCGCGTTGCGCAGTTCGGGCAGGCGCGCGCCTGCGGCAAGCTCGATCGCGGTGGCATTGCCGCCCCGCGATGCGCCGCCGATCTGGCCGTTGACCAGCATCCCGCCCGCAATATCGACCTCGCCGCCGCGCCCGCCGATGCGTATCCCTGTCCCGTTGACCCCGGCATAGGCCCCGTCACCGAGGATCGTGCCGGCCATGATGATGCCGAAGCCGGTGGCGGTGTTCTGCGTCGCGCCGATGGCGATGTTGGTGGTGCCGCCGATCTGCACCGCCGGCGCTGCGCCGTAGGACAGGATGCGGGTGTTGCCTTCCTTGGCGTCCTCGATGCCGTCCTTGTCCTCGTCGGGATCGGTGGCGACGAGGTCGCTCGGGGCGATGTCGAAGACGATGCCGCGAGCGACATTGCCCTCGATGGTGAGCGCGCTGCCGCCTTGCAGCAGGTCGTCGGCGTCGAGCTTGCTGGGGTCGGCAGGCGCGGGGATGGTGCGGTAGCCGGTGGCGGTGATGCTGCTCTGCACCTGCAAGCGGCCGCCGATGTCGCCGGAAAGCACCGCGCCCTGCGCGCCCTGCCCCTGCACGGCGATCTCGCCCGCCAGCCGGACATTGCCCGACACTCCGCCCAGCCCGACGCCGAGCGCGTTGGTGCCGATGACGGTGGTCTTGCCCTCGTGGGTGACGTTGCCGGTGATCGGGCCGAGTGCGCGGATGCCTGCCGAGTTGTTGCCTTCGACCAGGATCGTGCCGGTGTGGCTGAGGTTGCCGGTCAGCGCGCCTTCGATGAGGATCGCGGTGCGGCCCGTGCCGGTCGCAAACGGCCCGTCGAGGTCGCCGTCATTGTCGCTGTCGGTGGGGGTGTAAGTTTCGTCGATGGTGATCGTGCCGGAGTTGGCGATGTTGGCCGTGCGGCCCGCCGTCACCCGGATGCCGACCGCGTTGTCGGCATTGCTGATCTTGATCGCGCCCGCGTTGGTGACCGAATTGTCGCTGTCGACCGTGACCGCCGTGCCGCTCGTCACCGTCACCGATCCGGCGGTGTCGATGCGCACATCGGCGGGCTGTCCGGCGTTGACGGTCGAGGTCACCACGGGCGTGGTGCGCGCGGTATTGATGACGGTCTGCGCGGCGAGCGGCGATGACAACGCGGCAAGTGCGGTGCCGGCGAGAAGCGTGCGGGAAAGGGCGGTCATGACGGGGGTTCCTCCTGGTGCTTTTCACCAGAAGACGGAGCCCTCGCTGCAGCACCTTGGCGCTGCGTGCGAAAATTTTCAGAAGCGCGCGTCGAAGCCTAGCCGCACGGTGCGCGGCTGGAGCGGGGTGATCTGCGCGCGGCCCGTGCTGAACGGCGTGCCGAGCGCGAAGCGGTTGCCTTCTTCCCCCGCAAGGTTGGTGACCGACAGGGTCAGGCCCGCGTTCTCGCGCCCGAAGCGGATGATCGCCCCGCTGTCGAGGTAGTCGCCCTGAAGCTCCCCCAGCTCCGGCCCGATGCCGAGCCGCGACTTGCCGACGTAGCTCACCCAGCCATCGGCCTCGATCATCAGGCCATTGTCCCACTCGCGCCGCCATTGCAGCCCCGCCCGCCCGGAGAAACGCGCGATATTGGGGATGCGCGTCAGGCGCGGCGCGGCAAGGAACTGCGCGGCGGTGTCGGCTCCGGCGGGGGCGAAGATATCGAAGCCCGCCAGGGATACGGCGGTGGGCGCGAAGAACACCGGCTCGTCGACCTTGCTGTCATTGAGCGTCGCGCCGAACTCCAGCCGCAGCGCGCCAATGATGCGCGCAGAACCCGAGACGCTCGCCGCCCAGATCGTGCCGTCGCCGACATTCGCGGTCGACGGCAGCCCGCCGACGTCGATGAAGTCCGCCTGGATGTCGCGCCAGCGGGTGTAGGAGACGCTCGCCCCCACATCGAAAGCGCCGCTCCCGGGCAGGCCCCAGCCGCCCCCCAGCTCCACCGTGCGCGCATGGTCGGAGCGGAACTGGCGCACGAAGTCCCCCGCCACCGCAAGGCCTCCGGGGCGGAAGCCTTCCTGATAGCGCAGATAGGCGCGGCCCTTCGCGCCGATATCGAGCAGCGCCGAGGCCGAGGGCAGGTAGGCGGTCTCGCGCCGCTGGGCCGTCACAGCGATACCCGCAAGCGCCCTCTGCTGCGTGACATCCTCGCCCGCCCCGCCAAGCTCGACGCTGGTGACGCGCAAGCCTGCCGAGAGCGTCAGCGGAGCGAAGATGCGGTAACTCGCCTCGCCGTAGCCGGTCACTTCGAACACCGTGTTGCGCACGCCGGTCGATGCCGCAGGCTCGCCCACCGGGCCGAGCGAGCGGGTCAGCGTGTTGCGGTTGTCGATCACGCTGCTGCCGAGCACCCAGCCGAAGCGGCCCACCCCGACCGACTGCCAGATGCGCGTTTCGTTGGCGATCATGCGCGTTGCGTTGCGCTGGCGGAACAGGCTCGGGCGGCCTTCCGGCACGGTAGCGTCGTAGAGTTCGGTGAGATCCTGCGCGCCGAGGCCGGTCGAGGACTTCAGCCGCACGTCGCCGATCCGCCCTGTCACCACCAATTGCGCCTGCCCGTATTGCGCGCGGCTGCCCTCGGTCACCTGCGCCGAGCTTTCCAGCTTGCGTCCGGTGCGGTCGGCATATTGGCTGTCGTCGGATCGCGTGTCCTGCCCGAGCAGGATGACGTCCGCGCTCCAGTCCGGTGCGATGTCGACCTTGAGCGCCGCTCTCCCCGAGAGGATGCCGGTGCGGTTCACGTCGCTCCGGCCAAGTCCGGGCTTGTCGATATAGCCGCCGAGCGTCGCCGCATCGAGATTGAGCCGCAGGGTCGCGGTCTCTCCGCTGAGCGGCAGGTTCATCGTCGCATGGGCATCGCCTCCCGGCTCGCCATTGGTGATGCTGCTCGCCCCGCCCGAGACCACCAGGCTGGTCTCTCCCGGCACAGGCGCGCGCGGCACCAGCCGGATGATCCCGCCCAGCGATCCCGCGCCGTAGAGCGTGCCTTGCGGACCTTCGAGGATCTCGACCCGCTCCATGTCGGAGAGGCGCAGGTCGGGGTCGGGGGCGTTGTAGCTGAGGCGCAGGTCGCCGAAATACTGGCCCACGGTCGCCTGCGTCGGGCCGGTGAAGCTCGAATCCGCGATGCCGCGAATGAACAGCTTGTTGCGCCCGCTGCCGAGATAGGTCGAGCTGACGGTCGCGGCGCGCTGGGTGATGCGCTCGGTCCCGCCGACGCCGCCGCGTTCGAGCACGCGTCCGTCGAGCAAGGTCACCTGCCCCGGAACCTGCTGGAAGGTGAGGTCGCGCTTGGAGGCGGTGACGGTGATCGGCTCGCCCTCGGTCGCGGGCGGCGGCGCGCTGGAGGGCGCGTAGGCGGCAGGGAAAACGCGCGCGGGCTTGGGACGGGTGACGCCGCGCACCGGGCGCGGAGCGGCGACCAGACGCCAGGCATTGGGCCCGACCTTCACCGCCTCCATGCCACTTGCCTTGGCGAGCCTGCGTACGGCTTCGGCGGCGTCCATCCGGCCCTTGATCCCTGCGACCTTGGTGCGCCCCAGCGCGGGGTCAGCGATGACGATGCTCGCATCGGTCGCCCGCGCGATGCCGATGGCGACCTCCGAAACAGTGCCCGCCGGAATCGCGAGCACAGCCTCGCGCGCGGCCAGCGGCGCGGCGCTGGCCATCGCGGCGACGGCAAGGATGGGGGCGAAAGGCTTCATGCAAGTCACTCGGCTTCGAGCACCCAGTCCTCGTCCGCGCTGCGCACCCGCACCCCGAGCAGCCCTTCGAGCGCGCGGGGATCGGCGCGCACCTGGTCGAGCGCGATGCTGCCCGACAGGCGCGTCGCGGTGTCGGGGCTGGAGAAGCTCTTGCCCGTCGCGCGGCTCAATTCGGCGGCGATCTCGGCCAGCGTTGCGTTCTCGAAGCTGATCCGCCCGCGGCTCCATTCGCCCACCGCGTTGGGGTCGACCTGCGCGAGACTGTAGCGCCCACCTTCACCCCGCACCGCGCGCCCGCCTGCGGTGACGCGCAAGGCCTGCCCCTTGGGGTTCACGATCACCGCGCCCTCGGCCACGGCAAGGTCGAGCGTTTCGCCCGCGAGCCGCACGTCGAACACCGTGCCCGCATCGACCAGCCGGTCATCGCCCGCCGTCAGCACGAAGGGATCGGCGGCGTTGTGCTTGATGGTGAAGAGCGCTTGGCCGGCCTCCAGCCGCGCCGCCCGCTCGCCTTCCAGCGTCAGGCGACTGCCACCCGCAAGCTCGACCTTGCTGCCATCGGCGAGCGCGATCAGCCGCGTTTCGCCCGGCGCGGTCTGGTACATCGTGCCGCTCGGCGAGAGCCACAGCACCGAGGTCAGCGCCAGCACCAGCGCAGCCGCAATCGCCCCGCCGAGCCACCCGCGGCGGCTGGCGAACCACCCGGGCGGGTTATCGTTGGCGGGGGCCACCTCAGGCTCCGGTAGCAGTTCTAACGCCGCATCGGCATCGTCCAGCGCGAATTGCACTGCGTCATAGGCGGCGGCGTGCGCCGGGTCGGCTTCGAGCCATGCGGTGAAGCCGTCCCAACCGTCAAAATCGGGCGCGCGCGTCTGCATCGCCCAATCGAGGGCGGCAGCACGGATCGGCTGGTCAGGTGTCATTGCTTCACATCTCCTGCCCATAAGACGGAGCCGATGGCCTCATACCTCATCGAGCGTGCTCCTGAGATCGAGAATGGCCGCATAGACGCGCCGGAGATCGCTTTCGACCGTGCTGAGGCTGACGCCGAATTCGGCTGCGATCTGGCGCTGCGAGAGCCCGTCGATGCGGTGGCGGCGGAACATCGCGGCGGGGCGTGCGCCGACGCCTTCGAGAGCCTGCTGCACCGCCGCGACCTGCTGGCGCGCGGCGATGGCCCGCTCGGGGCCGGGGGCGGGCGCGATATTGTCGGCAAGGCCGGGCTGCGTTTCCGCCCACGCCTTCTCGCGGGAGGCTGCCTGCTTTTCCGAGCGGTAGCGGTCGATCATCAGCCGGTCGGCGGCGCGCATCATGTAGGCGATGCCGCAGGCGGCTTGCGGGTCGGGCGCAGCCGCGAGGCGGAGCCACAGCTCCTGCATCACGTCCTCCGCCGCATCGCCCGCCCCGCGCGCGCGCAGGAAGCGCAGCAGCCGCTCGCGCTGCGCCAGATAGGCCTCTTCAAGAGCGGTGGCAGGGGACATTTGCGGGTGCGATTGCAATCCGGATGGCGGAACGGGCGCTTGTCGTCCTGTAGCATGAACGGCAGCCGAACAGCGACCCCCTCGACCAAGCCGTGACGCGGTTTGATGAAGCGCGATAAGGCCTTGCGTTTGGCGGCGGGATAGCGCCAAGCAATGGCAATGACCAATCCCGAAGAGCACCCCGACGATCCGCACTATGTCCACCGCACCGGCTGGCTGCGCGCCGCGGTGCTGGGCGCTAATGACGGGATCATCTCGGTCGCCTCGCTGATCATCGGTGTGGCCGCCGCGAACCCTGCCACGGGCGCGGTGATGGTCGCAGGCTCAGCGGCGCTGATCGCAGGCGCGATGTCGATGGCGGCGGGGGAGTACATCTCCGTCTCGTCGCAGGCCGACAGCGAGCAGGCCGACATCCGCCGCGAGCGCGAGGCGCTGCTGGAAACGCCCGCAGCCGAAGAAGCGGAACTCGCCGAAATCTACCGCGGCCGCGGCCTCAGCGAGGCGACCGCTGCTGCCGTGGCGCGCGAACTGAGCGAGCATGATGCGCTGGAAGCCCATGTGCGCGACGAACTCGGCCTTTCCGAACAGCTTGCCGCCAAGCCCTTGCAGGCCTCGATCGCCTCGGGCCTGACCTTCAGCGCGGCGGCCGCTGTGCCGTTGATCGCCGCGTTGCTTGCGCCTGCGGGCGCGGTCATCGCGGTGGTGGTGGCGGTGTCGATTGTCTGCCTTGCCGTCCTCGGCGCGCTCGGCGCACGGGCCGGCGGCGCTCCGCTGCTGCCGGGCACCGTCCGCGTGATCGGCTGGGGCATCTTCGCCATGGCCAGCACCGCTGCCGTGGGCCGCCTATTCGAGGTGACCGTCTAGGTTCCTATATCATTTGAGATTTGTGGCCGATGAAGCGGGGCCTGCGGTCGCCCCGACGCTCCGCCGTGCCAATGCAGATTAGACTCCTACGCCGCTGCGCGTGCGATTGTCGTCTTCCAAGTCCGGAAGGCTTCGGCCACGAAAAGGAAACCGACATGGCAATCCGCTTTTTCTTCAAATCCGCCAAGCCTGCCCGTCCGAAGGCCGAGCCGGCTCCCGACCTTCAGGTGGACTACAGCTACACCCAGTGGCGCTATGCCCAGATGCTGCAGCTTGAGCGCAACTACCTCTCCACGTGCGAAGCCGTGGACGGCGTGGCCGCGGCCTGACCCTCTACCGTCGGGGTGCGAGAGCGCCTCGACGGACTTAATCCGAAAGCCCGAAACGCAACACGATCCGGTGGCGATATTCGTCGCCGGGTTCGAGACGGATTGTTCCGAACTCTGGCCTGTTGGGCGTGTCGGGGAACATCTGCGGCTCCAGTGCGATGCCGTCGCCCTTGCGGTAGCTTTTGCCCGATTTGCCGCTGGTGCTGCCATCGAGAAAATTACCCGAATAGAACTGCACCCCCGGCTCGGTTGACAGCACTTCGAGTGTGCGACCTGATGCGGGATGCGCGAGGCTGGCGACAAGGCGCGGGGCCTCGCTGCGGGAACGTGCCACCACCCAGTTGTGATCATAGCCTGCGCCGATGCGGATCTGCGCGTGCGCGGTATCGCCCACCCGCGCGCCGATTGCAGTCGGCTGGCGGAAGTCGAAGGGCGTGCCCTCGACGGGGGCGAACTCGCCGGTGGGTATCGCGCTCTCGTCCGTGGGCAGGAAGTGCTCGGCGGGGATGGTTAGCAGGTGGTCCATCGCGCCAGTCGCCGCGCCCTCGCCCGCGAGATTCCAGTAGGCGTGGTTGGTCAGGTTGACGATTGTCGGCCGGTCGGTCGCGGCCGTGTAGTCGATCGCCAGCTCGCCCGCATCATTCAGGGCGTAGGTCGCGGAAACGCTCAGCGCGCCGGGGAAGCCCTGATCGCCGTCGGGGCTGATGTGCGTGAAGCGCACCGTCGGAACGGGGACAGACGCGACCTGCGCGACCTTCCACAAGGCCTTGTCGAAGCCCCCCGGCCCGCCGTGCAGCGCATTCGGCCCGTTGTTGCAGGGCACTTGGTATTCCGCGCCATCCATCACAAAGCGCCCGCCTGCGATGCGGTTGGCGACCCGCCCGACACTCGATCCGAAATAGGCATCCCCGGCGAGATATTCCGCGAGGCTCGCATAGCCCAGCGTCACGTCAGCCAGCACGCCCTCGCGGTCCGGCACGACCAGCGATTGCAGCGTCGCGCCGTAGGAGAGGATCGTGGCGCTCATGCCCTTGCGGTTGACGAGGGTGATCGCCTCGACAGGCGCGCCGTCAGGCAGGTGGCCGAACACCGCGCGATGCGCGCCGTGCAAAACGGGTGTGGGAAGCAGGGCTTTCATGCTGCGGTCATTTATATGATAATATCTGGGGGACAAGCGGCGATACCGATGCCATGCTGCGGCCGTGTCTTAAGGGAGCTTCGATTGCGCAAATCCGTCTCGTTCGTTTGGGCCGCCGCGATGCTGGCAGGGCTCGCGCCTGCTGCATCGACCGCGGAGCCGCAGCCTTTCGTGCCGGTCTATCCGACCAATTTTCCTGATCCTTTCGTATTGCCGCATGACGGACGTTACCTCGCCTATGCGACGAACGCCGAACGTGATCAGGCGAACGTCCAGATGGCGGTCTCTCCCGATCTGGTGAACTGGGCGCCGCTGAAGGACGCAGACAAGCTCCACGATGCCATGCCGGTGCTGCCCGCTTGGGCGCAGCGCGGCTGGACGTGGGCTCCCGAGGTGATGAAGCTGGAGGATCGCTATCTCCTCTTCTTCACGGCTCGCGAGAAGGCGAGCGGCAGGCAATGCACCGGAGTGGCGGCGAGCACCGATCCGCTCGGGCCCTTCACCTCCGACGCGAAAGAGCCGCTGATCTGCCAGCGCGATCTGGGCGGAACGATCGACGCCAGCCCCTTCCGCGACACGGACGGCAAGCTGTACCTCTACTTCAAGGCCGATGCGAACGCGGTGGGCAAGCCGACCGATATCTATGTGCAGCCGATGACGCCCGACGGGATGGGCCTGACCGGAGAGCCAGTCGCGCTGCTCACCAATGATGTGCCGTGGGAGGCGCACGTGATCGAATCGCCGACGATGGTGCGGCACGGCGATGCCTATGTGCTGTTCTATTCGGCGAACCATTTCGGCTGGGAGAAAGACCAGCGCCTGTCACCCTATGCGATGGGTTATGCGACCTGCACCGGGCCTGCCGGGCCGTGCAAGGACGCGCCCGAGAACCCAATCCTCTACAGCTACATGGACAAGACGGCAGGCTGCCTCAGCGGGCCGGGACATCAGGCGGTGTTCGAGGCTGCGGGCAAGCAGTACATCATGTTCCACGCCCACATTGCGCGCGGTGGGTGTCAGAATGCCCACAAGGGGCGGGCCATGTACATCGCCCCGCTCGGCTGGCGGGACGGCAAGCCGGTGATCGGCACCAGCCTGCGTCCCGCCGCCAAGTGAGCCGCCTCTAGCGTCCGAAGCGGAACCGCACGCCGAGCGAGATGGTGCTCTCGTCATCGCGCAGATAGCGGATGAAGTCCGCCTGCGGCGCGCCGTTGCGGGCTGAGGAGAAGTCCTGCCGGAACTGCTTGCGGGTGATGTTCGTCCAGTCGCCGAACACCGCGAAGTCGTCGTTGATGTTGTAGCTCAGCGACAGGTCGAGGCGGCCCGCCGGACGGGCTGTCTCGGTGTAGATGTCGTCGCCGCGGAACTGCTGCGTCGCGCGGAAGCTCGACCGGCGGTTGTACGACAGTCGCGCCGTGGCGCCGTAGCGCTCGTAGATGCCGACGATATTGTAGTTCCACTTGGAGACGCCATTGCCCTGATCGGTGATCGGCTGGTAGCTCAGGCCTCCCGCACCGTCGTTCTGCTGGGTCTTGCCGTCGATATAGGTGACGTTGACCTGCACCCCGAAGCCCTGCGCCCAATCGGGCAGGCCGTCGAAATCGGCAAAGGCCTGGCCCTGAAGCTCGGCCCCCGTGATCTTCCCCTTGCCCGTGTTTTCCGGCCCGAAGATGCGCAGATAACCGAAAGGCGTGTCGGGAAGGTCGACGCTGCCGCCCTGAATGAACCCGTCGACCCGGCGGTGGAAGCCGGTCAGCGAGACAAAGCCGGTCGGGGCGAAGTAATATTCGACCGCCGCGTCGAAGTTCCACGACGTGAAGGGATTGAGGAACGGATTGCCGCCAGAGCCGGTGCGGGGCTGCGCCTGCGTACCCAGCCCGCCCGGGGTCGGCGGTGCCTGATTGAGCACCAGCGCCGGGTTGAGATCCTGGAAGCTCGGCAATGTGCGGGTCTTGGAGACCGCGGCGCGCAGCTGGATTTCCGGCGTCACGCGGAAGCGGATGCTGGCGTTGGGGAGCCACGAATCCTTGGTGCTGCCCTCGTCGATCTGCGGAACGCCGGTCGGCACAGGCCCGGCAACGCGGGTCTTCACCCGGCTGTAGCGAACGCCGATAGTGCCATCGAGATCGCCCGAGCCGAGATTGACTTGACCGTAGCCGGCAAGGTTCTTCTCGTTGGCGGTGTAGAGCAGGTTCCGCGCCACAGGATCGGCGGTGAACCCGACCAGCCGGCGGATCGCCCCGATGTTGTCGCGGATGCTGTCATAGGTCGGCGCCGCCCAGACGGACGTGCCCCCGACATCGACGCCGCGGAACACATCGAAGATGACCGGCAGGGACGACGCGTTGGTGAGCGTGGCGGGGCGCGAGAAGCGGTTGGCATATTCGCGCCGCGCATCGCGGTCGGAATAGCGCACGCCCGCCTGGATCGAGCGGATGAAGGTGCCGTCGACGAGATATTCAAGGTCGCCGCGTAGCTGCCAGTCGTCACCCTTCGACTGCTGGTTCTCCTCGAACAGACCGTCGAAGAACTGCGCGGATTCGTCGCGGAAGTTGATGTTGGTGATCTCGAACGAGGGGTTGTCGGTGTTGAAGTTGATCACCGGCCCGGCCGTCCAGCGGCGGTCGAGGCTTTCGGTCGAGCCCGTGAAGGTGCTCTTGGTGCGGGCGACATCGACCTTCACGTTGAGCTTGTCGAAGGTCGCCTTGACGCCGCCTGAGAACTGGAAGGTGTCAGTCTTGTTGAAGGTCGCGCCCTGGAACGAGAACAGCGATCCCGGCGGGGCGTTGACCGTTCCGCTGCGCACGATGTTGGTGCCGTCGCGGAACTGGAGGCCGGCGACCTGCGCACCGTTGAACAGCTCTGCGGCGAGCAGACGGTCGTCGATCTTGTTGCGGAAGCCCTGCCACAGGCCCTCGGCGTAGAATTCGAGGTCCGGGGTGGGCTTGTACTGGATCGCGCCGTTGACCGAGGGACGCACGCGGTTGCCCGAGCGGTAGAACAGGCGCTGGATATCGGGGAAGCGCGCGGCGGTGCCAGCGCCGCCGTCGGCGATCAGCGTGCCGGTGCCGCCGTTGCGGAAGGTCTGGAGGAAATCGGTGTTCGAGATTTCCCCATCGAGATAGGTCATCTCGACCCGCGAGGCGTTGATCAGCACGCCGAATTCGCCGCCGTCACCCACGTCCCAGCGCTTGGTCGCAAGGAAGTTGAAGTTGGGCGTCAGCTTGTCGGCCTGCCGCGTGTAGAGGCCCCATACCGAGCCTGCGATCTGGCTGTCCTTGAAGTCCAGCGGCTGGCGCGAGCGGACGTTGACGAGGCCTGCAAGGCCCGGCTCGATCAGGTCGGCGGCGGAGGTCTTGTAGACTTCGAGCGCAGCGACGTTGGCGGCCGGGAAATCCTGCAAGGCGACGACGCGCGTCTCGGCGGTGAATATCTCGCGGCCGTTATAGGTGGTGGTGAAGTTGGGCAGGCCGCGCACCAGCACGTTCGATGCCTCGCCGCCCTGACGGTAGACCTGCACGCCCGGAATGCGCGCGGCGATCTGGGCGGTGTTGAGGTCGGGCAGCTTGGCGATATCCTCGGCGACGATCGCGTCGATGATTTCGTCCGAATTGCGGCGGATGTTCTGCTGGGACTCGGCCGAAGCGCGCAGGCCGGTGACGATGATGTCCTCGCCCTGCTGCGTGTCTTCGACGGTTGTGGTCGTGGTGTCGGTCTGCTGGGCATGGGCAGCCGTCGCGGCGAGCGACATGGCCATCACCGATACGGTGCAGCGGACTAGAGTGATAGCACGCATCAACATCTCCCCTTTGTTGTGACGGCCGACTTTGCGGCTCGCTTTTCTCACGCAGAATAGACGGTCACAGCCGTCCAGTCGCAATATATATTATAAATAAGATATACTCAGGGCAATGTTGCAAATAGGTCACGGTTTTCGGCCGTCACCATTCGGCGAAGCTGCCGTCCTCGTGACGCCAGACGGGGTTGCGCCAGCGGTGCGGAGCGGCGGCGGCGGCCCGCACCCGCGCCTCGTCGATAGTCACGCCCAGCCCCGGGCCCGCCGGGATCGGCAGGAACCCGTCCACCGGCGTTAGCACCGAGGGATCGGTCAAAAATTCAAGCAGATCATGTCCCTCGTTGTAGTGGATGCCGAGCGACATCTCCTGCAGCACCACGTTGGGCGCGCAGCCTGCAAGCTGGAGGCAGGCGCCCAGCGCCAGGGGACCGAGCGGGCAATGCGGGGCGACCGCGACGTCGTGCATTTCGGCCATTGCGGCAATGCGGCGGCATTCGCTGAGGCCCCCGGCGTGGCTGAGGTCGGGCTGGATCACATCGACCGCACCGCTCGCCAGCAGCGGCTTGAAGTCCCAGCGCGAGTACAGGCGCTCGCCCATCGCGATCGGGATGCTGGTCAGCGCGGCGATCTGTGGCAGCGCCTCGGCGTGCTCGGAGAGCACCGGCTCCTCGATGAACAGCAGCCCCAGCGGCTCCAGCGCGCGGGCGAGCTGCTTGGCCATCGGGCGGTGCAGGCGCCCGTGGAAATCGAGCGCCACGTCCATGCCCTCGCTTTGCGCCGCCTGAACGCGCGCGACCACCTCGGCAAAGCGCGGCGCGGCTAGGAAGGGCGTGTCGGCGGTGGCGTTCATCTTCACGGCGGTGAAGCCCTGCGCCCGGCGGGCGGCGGCGGCGGCGGCGATGTCGTCCGGGCGGTCGCCGCCGATCCACGCATAGGCGCGGACCTTGTCGCGCACCCGCCCGCCGAGCATCTCGTAAGCGGGCATGCCGTAATGCCGCCCCTTCCAGTCCCACAGCGCCTGATCGAGGCCCGACAGCGCGGACATTAGCACCGCCCCGCCGCGATAGAAGCCGCCGCGGTAGCAGAGTTGCCAGATGTCCTCGATGCGGCGCGGATCGGCGCCGATCACGCGGTCGCGGATCGCCTCGAATGCGCCCATCACCGCTTCGGCATGGCCTTCAAGGCTCGCCTCGCCCCACCCGACACTGCCGTCGTCCGCCTCGATGCGCACGAACAGCCAGCGCGGGGGCACGAGGAAAGTCTCGATCCGGGCAAGCTTCATAAGCGCATTTCCTCGCAGGCGTTTACTCTCGTCTTATTTATCTTATAAATAGTCCGCGGCAAGCGATCAAACGCGCAATTTCTAGGAGACTGGCTTGGACTGGCACGGCCCCTTCATCGCGGTCGACTGGGGCACGACCAACCGCCGGGCGTGGCGGATCGCCCCTGATGGCTCGGTGGAGGATTCCTGCGCCGACGGCGGCGGGATCACGTCTGTGCCTGCCGAAGGCTTCGACGCCCAAGCGGCGGGCTTGCGCGCGCGGCTCGGCGATTTGCCGATGCTGCTGGGCGGAATGATCGGCTCCGACCGGGGCTGGCGCAACGTCCCATACGTGCCCTGCCCTGCCGATCTGCGCAGTCTCGCCGCAGGGATCTGCTGGATCGACGAGCGCACCGGCATCGTCCCGGGCGTCGCCCAGACCGACAGCCAGGCGCCCGACGTGATGCGCGGGGAGGAGGTGCAGGTCTTCGGCGCGCTGGCGCTGGGCATGATCCCGGAGGATTCGCTGGTCTGCCACCCCGGCACCCATGCCAAGTGGGTGCAGATGGAAGCCGGCCGCATCGCCCGCTTCGCCACGTGGATGACGGGCGAGGTTTTTGCGCTGATCAGCAAGCACTCGATTCTCGCCAGCCAGCTCGAGGGCAAGGCCAAGCCCGGCCCGGCTTTTGCCGCAGGTGTGGCGGCCTCAGCGGATGGCGACGCGCTCGGGCATCTGTTCGCCTTGCGGGCGGGAAAACTGCTTGGCACACCGGTCCCCGACGCGCCAAGCTACGCCAGCGGGCTGCTGATCGGCGCCGAGGTGCGCGCGGCGCTCGCCCGGATGGACGGGAACGCGCCCTTCCTCATCGGTCGCACCGACCTCTGCGCGCTCTACGCCGCCGCCATCACCGAGGTAAGCGGGGCTTCAGCGGAACCGGACCACATCATCGACGGCGAAACGGCCTTCCTCGCTGGCCTGCGCGCCATCATCAAGGAACTCGCATGACCAACGCAGAACTCTTCACCCGCCGCTTTGCCGAATGTCCGCTGGTCGCGATCCTCCGCGGCGTGCGGCCCGAGGAGGTCGAGGCGATCGGCGCGGCGCTGATCGGCGCGGGCGTGCGGATCATCGAGGTGCCGCTCAACTCGCCCGATCCGCTGGACAGCATCGCCCGCCTCGCCCGCCGCTTCGGCGAGGAGGCGCTGATCGGCGCGGGCACGGTGCTGACCCCTGCCGACGTTACCCGCGTGGCAGAAGCGGGCGGCAGGCTCATCGTCTCGCCCGGCACTGACATTGAGGTGATCGCCGCGACAGTCGAAGCGGGCCTCGTCTCCGCCCCCGGCTACTTCACCCCAAGCGAGGCCTTTGCCGCGATCCGCGCGGGCGCGCACGCAATCAAGCTCTTCCCCGCCGAGGCCGCGCCGCCCGCTGTGGTGAAGGCCCATGCCGCGGTGCTTCCCAAAGGCGTGCCGCTGATCGTCGTCGGCGGGATCACCCCCGAGAAGATGGCTGCCTACCGCGCCGCGGGGGCGCACGGCTTCGGGCTCGGCGGGGCGATCTACCAGCCGGGCATGACGCCCGCTGTTGTGACCACCCGCGCGCGCGCCTTCGTTGCTACCCTGAAAGAGGGCGCGGCATGACGATCCGTGTCGCCATCGTCGGCTTCGGCAAGATCGCCCGCACCGAACACGTGCCCGCCATCGCCGCCCACCCCGATTTTGAGCTCGTCGCCGTCGTCGCCCCCCACGGTGCGGACGAGGCGAACGTGCCGGTGTTCGGCTCGCTCGGAGAAATGCTCGAAGCCATGCCGGGCGGCGTCGACGCGGTGAGCCTGTGCACCCCGCCCCGCGTGCGCCACGCCATCGCTGCCGAGGCCATCGCGGCGGGGCTTGCGGTGATGCTCGAAAAGCCCCCCGCCGCCACGTTCGGCGAGCTGGAAGACCTCGTCGCCCGCGCCCGTGCGGCCGGCACCTGCCTGTTTGCCGCATGGCACTCGCAGCAGGCCCCCGCCGTCGCCCCGGCATCGCAGGCGCTCAGGGGCGAGACCGTCACGCGGCTCGCTATCGAGTGGCGCGAGGATGTGCGGCGCTGGCATCCCGGGCAGGAATGGATCTGGGACCCCGAGGGCTTCGGCGTGCTCGACACCGGCATCAACCCGCTCTCGATTGCCAGCGCCATCCTGCCCGAGCCGCTGTTCGTCGACGAGGCGGAGTTCGAGATTCCCTCCAACCGGCAGGCCCCGATCGCCGTGACCTTGCGCTTTCGCGGGGCAGACCAGACCGCCCATTTCGACTGGCGCGAGACGCATGACGAAGTGCGCCGCATCCTTGTGGACACCGCCAGCGGCAGGCACCTCGAAATCCGCGATGGCGGCGCGCGGCTGGTTATCGATGGCGCGGAACAACCGCTCGGACCGTTTGCCGAATACCATGCGCTCTACGCCCGTTTCGCCGGGCTCGTCACCGCCCGCGCCGTCGAGGTCGACACCGCGCCCTTGCGCATCCTCGCCGACGCCGCACTCATCGCGCGCCGCATAGCAGTTGCCCCCCATGCCTGAGAGATTGCACCAAACCGATATATCTGCGAACCCCATGACAAAAGAAGACAGGGGCAATTCGGGCATGACGAAAATGGAAGCCATGGGGGGCGGGCGCAACCTCACGTATGCGCTGCTTGAGTCGGTGGGCAAGGCGATCGTCACCGGCCGCTATGACAATGCGCCCTTCCCGACCGAGGCCGATCTGGCCACGCAGTTTCAGGTCAGCCGCTCGGTAACGCGCGAGGCGGTGAAGATGCTGACCGCCAAGGGGTTGCTCGTGGCCCGCCCGCGCAAGGGCACCACCGTCCAGCCGCCGCGCGCCTGGAACCTGTTCGATCCCGACGTGCTGCGCTGGATGCTGGAGCGCAAGTTCTCGCTCGACCTGCTGCGCCAGTTCAACGAGCTGCGCATCGCGATCGAGCCGATGGCAGCGGCGATTGCGGCGCGGGCTTCGAACGCGGAAGGCATCACCGGGATCGAGGCGGGCTACCAGCGCATGGTCGCTGCCGAGGCGGGAGACGACGATCCGCTGGAGGCCGACATCGCCTTCCACATCGCCATTCTCGAAGCCTCGGCCAATCCCTTCTACGCGCAGTTCCGCGATGTGGTGATGACAGCGCTGCGCACCTCGATCCGCTTCACCAACCGCTTCAAGGGCCGCACCGCGAGCCTGCCACAGCACCGCGCGGTGCTGACCGCCATCGAGGCGCGCGACGCCGAGGCCGCACGCGCCGCGATGCTCGCGCTGATCGAGGACGTGATGGCGCTGATCGCGGACGCCGAACGCGCGGCTTAGCCGCCGCTCACATCATCTGCGCGTAGAGCTGGTTCACCCGCCGCTCGGCATCCTTGAGCGCCTGATCGACCGGCTTGGTGCCGGTGATCGCCGCTTCCAGCTCCTCCCCGATCAGGCCCTGCACCGCGCTCTGGCGCTCGACATAGCCCGGGAGCTGCTTGCCCGTGCGCGACAGCGCGGCGATGTCTTCGCGGTGGGGCAGGCCTCGGAACTCGGGTTTCGCCAGCACCGCCGCAAAGGCGGGCAGCTGGCCCGTGCGCGACCAGTCCAGATTGTAGTGCGACAGGAAGGCGAGGAACCGCGCCATTGCCGCGCGTTCCTGCGGACTGCGCTTGGCGGCGGGGACGACCCACGCGTGACCGTCGACGAAGGGTGCTGCCGTGCCCCACAACCGCGGGAAGGGGGCCACGGCATAGTGACCCTTGATCGGCGAGCCTTGCCTCGCAGCCTCGGCATCGTAGGGCCCGAGCATCCATGTGCCGACGGGGAAGATTCCGCCCTTGCCCTGCGTGAAGGCAGCCGTGGCGGCGGGGAAATCCTGATTGGTGGTGGTCAGCCCCTCGGCATCGATCTGCCGCATCAGCGTGACGATCGCGCGCGCTTGCGGCGTATCCAGCTTGATGTGCCGCGCGTCGGGGAAGATCGGCGCGTCCTGCGCGAGCAGGTAGGTGTAGAGGAACGCCACAGTGAAATCGGGCGCGCTCACCTGTGCCTGGATGAGGTAGGGCTTGCCGGTCCGCGCCTTGAACTGGCGGGCCTGTGCCAGCAGCTCCTCCGGCGAGTTCGGCAGCACCGGCTTGCCATCGCGCATCAGCCCGGCCTGCGCCATCAGCTCGGTGTTGATGTGGAACAGCCGCCCGATGGTGTCCCACGGCATCCCGTAGAGCTTGCCCTGCTTTTCCACCCCGGCCCGCGCCGCCGGGGTGAAGGTCGCCGGGTCGATCTTCGCCTCGGTCAGCAACGGCTCGACCGGCTCGATCAGCCCGCGGCTCGAATAGTCGGAGATCACCGACTGGTGCATGGTGACAAGATCAGGCGGATCGCCCGCCGCCATCTGTGCGGCAAGCTGCGGGTAGCCCGGCCATGCGACGACGTTGACCTTCACGCGGATGTCGGGGTTCTCGGCCTCGAAGCGGTTGATGAGCGTGGTGAGAATGCCGCACTCGGTCTCGGCCTTCGCCACATCGGTGCTGTTGCCATAGACCGCGCCGCACTCGCCGAAGAAGCGCTGCACCACGATGGTCGGGCGGTCGTCAGGGGCGGAGCATCCGGCGAGAAGCGCCGCCAGCGCCAGTGCTACCAAGCGCCTCATCGCACCGCCGTCCCCGCCATGGCGCTCACGATCTGCTTCTGGAAGGCGATGTAGACGACGAGGATCGGGATCGACGCGAACACCGCCTGCGCCATCAGGAAACCGAGCCCGCTGGTCTGCGCATAGTTCATCTGCGCCGAGGCGAGGCCCACCGTGAGGGTGAAGTAATCGCTGGTCGTCGCCGAGATCAGCGGCCACCAGTAGTCGTTCCACGAACCGAGGAAGGTGAACACGCCGAGCGTGGCCTGCGCCGGCCAGGTAAGCGGGAGCAGCACCTTCCAGAACAGCGTGAAGCGGCTGGCGCCATCGAGCAGCGCGGCCTCGTCGAGTTCGGGCGGGATGGCGCGGAAGTACTGGGTCATGAAGAACACGCCGAAGCTGCCGGTGAGGCTCGGCAGGATCAGGCCGGGGTAGGAATTGTGGAGGCCAAGCATCGCGAACAGCTGGTGGCGCGGCAGGATCACCGCCTGCTCGGGCACGGCGAGGCCCAGCAGCACGATCACGAACAAAGTGCGGCGGAACGGAAACTCCAGCCGCGCAAAGCCGTATCCGGCGAGGCTGGAGAGCACGAGGACGCCGATGGTCGCCCCGGTCGAGACGATCAGGCTGTTGACCAGCCAGCGCGTCGTCAGCGAGCCTTGGAAAATCGCCGCGTAGTTCTCCAGCGTCCACGGCGGCATGAAGGCCGATCCGCTGTCCGCCATCAGCGCGGCGTTGCTCTTGAAGGACAGCAGCAGCGTCCACAGCATCGGCATGAGCATGATCGCAGCGCCGATCAGCAGCAGCACCGTGACCAGCGGCGACAGGCGGTTCTGGCTCATGCGCGCTGGCCTTCATGGCGGGTGACGAGCCAGTATTGCAGCAGGGTCACCAGCAGGATCATGCCGAACAGCAGCTCGGCAATGGCAGTCGCATAGCCCAGCACCCAGCGCCCGAATGACACTTCGAAGATGTAGAGCACGATGGTGCGCGACGCCCCGCCCGGCCCGCCGCCGGTGAGCAATTGCGCCTGCCCGAAGATCTGCAATTGCGCGGCGGTCTGTAGCATCACCACCAGCAGCAGCGTGCGCCGGATCGAGGGCAGCGTGATGCGCCGGAACACCGTCCAGCGGCTCGCCCCGTCCAGAGCGGCGGCCTCGTAGATGTCGCCCGGCACCTGTTGCAGCCCCGCGAGGAACAGCATGATCGGAAAGCCCAGCGACCACCACAGGGTCGTGATGGCGAGCGCGGGGATGACAAAATCGGGGTCGGAGAGGAACGGGATCGGCGCGCGTCCGGCGGCTTGCAGGCCGACCGCGACCAGTCCTGCGTCGGGCGTCAGGATGAAGCGCCAGATCAACGTCACGATCGTCACCGACAGCACCAGCGAGGCGAAGAACACCCCGCGCAGGATCGCCGCAAGCCGCGTGCTGCGATTGAGCGCCAGTGCCAGCATCAGGGCGATGACCGTCAGCGGCGGGACGATCAGCAGCGTCAGCGTCAGCGTGTTCCAGAATGCCTGGGCCAGAACCGGATCGCCCAGCGCCTGTGCGTAGTTCGCCAGCCCGATCCACTCGCGCCGCCCGAACAGGTCGGCATTGTTGAAGCTGATGACGATGCCCATCAGCAGCGGGACGATCAGGATGGCGGCATAGATCAGCAGGAACGGCCCGACGAAGGCATAGCCCACCAAACCGTCACGCCGCGCGCGGTTCACGGGCGGGCCTCGGGGTGGTGTGCGGTGCCGTCGGCTGTGAAAATATGCGCCGCAGGGGCGTGGATGTCGAGCGTCACGTCGTCGCCCGGACGCATCGGGCTGAAGCCGGGGGCGCAGGCGATGATCTCGATCCCTTCGGCGAGGCGGCAATAGATGAAGGTGCGATCGCCGAGGCGCTCGACCAGTTCGACGGTCGCGGGGATGCCGCTGCCGCGGGGCTCTGCAAGGGAGACAGCTTCGGGGCGCAGCCCGAGTTCGGCGCGTGTCCCCGGCGCCAGTCCCTCGGCACGAACGGCGGTCTGCACCTCGGCGCCGCCCGGCAGGCGCACCCGTGCATGGTCGCCGCCGGACACGATCTCCACCGGCAGCATCGCCATCGCGGGCGAGCCGACGAACCGCGCGACGAAGGCGTTGGCAGGGCGGGCATAGACCTCGGCAGGCGTGCCGACCTGCTGGATTTTGCGGTCGTTGATGACCACGATCCGGTCGGCGAGGGTCATCGCTTCGGCCTGATCGTGGGTGACCATGATCAGCGCCGCATCAACCCTGTTGCGCAGCTGAGCCAGCTCCACCCGCGTGCGGTTGCGCAGCGCGGCATCGAGGTTGGAGAGCGGCTCGTCGAGCAGGAACAGACGCGGCTGTTTCACGATCGCGCGGCCGATCGCGACCCGCTGGCGCTGGCCGCCGGACATCTGCCCCGGCTTCTTGTCGAGCTGGCTGCCGATCTCGAGAATGTCGGCGGCCTGCGCGATCCGCTGCGTGATCTCGTCCTTGGGCACGCCTGCATTGACCAGCCCGAAAGCCATGTTCTCGCGCACTGTCATGTGCGGGTAGAGCGCGTAGTGCTGGAACACCATCGCGATGCCGCGCGCTCCGGGCGCGAGGCCGTCGATCCGCTCGCCGCCCAAGCGGATTTCGCCCGCGTCGAGCGTCTCCAGCCCGGCGATCACGCGCAGCAAGGTCGACTTGCCGCTGCCCGAGGGGCCGAGGAAGGCGATGAACTCGCGCGGGGCGATCGACAGCGAGACACTGTCGAGCACGCGGGTCGCGCCGTAGGATTTGGAGACGTCGATCAGCTCGAGGCCGGACAAGCAGCTATCCCCTTATTATCGTATTTATCATACTCTGCGTGACAAACTGTTTGAGGTCAACGCAGGCCGTTCACTAGGCACCCCTCAATAGGCAGGCGTCAGCAGGCCATCGATAACATGGTGTTGGATGACAGGCTCCAAGGTCTCGACGATCCGCGCGGGCAGGTGATCGCGCACGATGGGCGGCAAGGCGTCGAAATAGGCCTGCCTCGCCTGAAGGTCGTGATGCGCACCGTTGGTCGCGTCCGCCGCGTCGACGCCGATCACCAGCACCGGGCGCGGTTCGTCAGAGCGGTTGGCCGTACCGCGATGCACTGTCAGCGCCGAGCGGGCCGAGATGTCGCCGCGCTTGGGGAGCTTCTTCACCGCCCGTGCCGCGTAGCGCGGCCACAGGTGCTGGGGCGGGAACATCCCCTTGGCGCAGCCCTCGAAATCGTCCCACTGCGTGCCGGGCGCGATCTCGAAGGGGCCGTGTTCGGGGCGCGTGTCGACCGTGGTCATGTTGAAGGCGAGCGAGTTCAGCCGCCGGCCCTCGGTGGTGGCCTCGGGCAAGGCGAAGTCGCGGTGCCACGGCTGGTCGGCCGCGCCGGGGAAGGGAATGTCGAAGCCGACCTCGACGATCCGGTAATTCGGCCCGAGCACACTTTGGCACACCGCGACGAACCACGGGTGCGAGGCGATGGCGACGAAGCCCGCAATCCGTTCGGGCTGCACTTCGACATACCACCGCTCCGGCCCGCGCGGCAGGGCGCCGCCGGGCAGGTCCTTCACCTCGGCAAAGATGCTCATGATCTCGGCGTGGAGCGTGTCGGCAAACTCCGGAGCAAAGGCGCCGGGATGGCCGATTATCCCCTCGCCATACAGGCCGCCCATGATATCCCCGGCTTCGTAGTGTTGCCGGGCGTCGAAACCGCTTGCCATTGCCTGTCCCTTATTTATCTTACAAATAAGATTTAACACTCGATTCAAGCCTTGGCGAGAGGGCAAGAGGAATGCTGATGGACACTACGGACACGTCCGAGACCTTTGTGGTCGACGCGGTCGCCGAAGGCATTGCCACGCGCTTCACTGTGCGGCGGGGTGATGTCGAGAAGACCTACCGCATCCCCACCGGTCAGCATAACCACTACGCCGTGTTCTTCGGCGAGCTTGCCCGCGATTTTGGCACGCGGGCGCATCATCATCGCCCCGCCCCGATCGACGGCGACAGCGAGCCCGACTGGCGCCCGCTGATCCTCGAGAACCTCTCGCCCCGCACCACGGCAGGCTATGGCGATCCGGCGGTGCTCAAGACCGACGACGGCTACTGGCTCGTCGCCACCTCGAACGATGCGCTCGACGCCTTCCCGATCCTGCACTCCGACGATCTGGAAACCTGGACCCATAAGGGCTTCGTCTTCCCCGAAGGCGAGGCGCCCGAATGGACCGCGCACGGCCGCACCGTGGGCGATTACTGGGCGCCCGAAATGGCCAAATGCGGGGACGAATACTGGCTGGTCTACACCGCCCGCCAACGCTCCAACGCGCTCGCCATCGGCCTTGCCAAGGCGCCGCACCCGACAGGGCCGTGGACCGATATCGGCCACCCGCTGGTGAGCGGCTTTGCGATCAACACCACCAATTACCCCGATGATCCCAGCCAGCCGATGCTGAGCGGCGGGGTGATCGACAGCCACATCTTCATCGACGGCAACGGCGAACGCTACCTGTTCTGGAAGCGCGACACCAACGGGGTATGGCCGCGCCCGCTCGCCGGGCTGCTGCGCCGCCGGCCGGAACTGGTCAACAAGCTGTTCGAGAACGATGCCGAGCGCCGCGCCGCGCAGTTCGCCGCCGCCGTCCAGCCCTGGGCCAACACCCGCCGCCCGATGGAGCGCTTCTTCCTGATGCAGCCGCTGATCGAGGCGGTGCTCGACAATTGGGAGCGGGTGCGCACCATTCTTGCCGACGTGCCCGAGGCGGACTTCATCTACGATGCGATGAGCACCCCGATCCACGCCCAGCGCCTAGACGAGAATGGCGAGCTGATGGGCACCGACACAATCGTGCTGACCAATGATCAGGAGTGGGAAGGCCACCTGATCGAGGGACCGTGGGTGACGCTCCAGCAGGGGCGGTACTGGATGTTCTACGCGGGCAACGACTTCGGCACGCCCGCTTACGGCATCGGCGTCGCGGTCGCCGACCATCCGCTCGGGCCCTATGTGAAGCAGGACGGCCCGCTGCTGAAGTCCGTGAAGACATGGTGGGCGCCCGGCCACGCCTCGGTAGCCCCAGGGCTGGACGGCCAGCCGCAGCTGTTCTTCCACGCCTTCTTTCCCGGCACCGGCGGCTACAACGCCTTCCGCGCGCTGCTGACGACCAAGCTCTCGTTTTCGAAGGACAAGGTGACGCTCGGTTGAGAGTGCGCCGGGCGACGACGAGGGTCGACCAACGTCGACGAAGGGCGGGGATCAATCTACCAGCGTGATTGGCGGCGCGCGCAGGGGCGCTAAGATGGCACGATACAAGATTGCCATCAGGGGGCCCAATCCATGCTCGAACTCAGCAACGTCAGCCACACCTATCCCAACGGGACGCATGCGCTCGACGATGTGAGCCTGTCGATCCCCAAGGGGATGTACGGTCTGCTGGGCCCCAACGGCGCGGGCAAGTCGACCCTGATGCGCACCATCGCGACCTTGCAGGCGCCGACCGCGGGCACCATCCGCTTCGGCGATATCGACGTGCTGGCCGAGCCTGACCGGCTGCGCCGCACGCTGGGCTACCTGCCGCAGGATTTCGGCGTGTACCCCCGCGTGTCGGCCTACACGATGCTCGACCACATGGCCGTGCTCAAGGGCGTGAACAACAAGGCCGAGCGCAAGGCGATGGTCGAGCACCTGCTCAATCAGACCAACCTGTGGAGCGTGCGCGGCAAGGCGATTGCGGGCTTCTCGGGCGGGATGCGCCAGCGCTTCGGCATCGCGCAGGCGCTGATCGGCGAGCCTGAGCTGATCATCGTCGACGAGCCGACCGCGGGTCTAGACCCGGAAGAACGCAACCGCTTCCTCAACCTTCTGGCAGGGATCGGCGAGAATGTGGTGGTGATCCTTTCCACCCACATCGTCGACGACGTCGCCGACCTGTGTCCGCGCATGGCGGTGCTGGCAGGCGGCAAGCTGCGGCTCGAAGGCGCGCCGCATGACCTGATCGCCTCGACGAAGGGGCGTGTCTGGCAGAAGACCGTCCCGCACACGGCGCTTTCCGAGATGCAGGCGGATTACGAGGTCATCTCGCACCGCTTCTTTGCGGGCGATATCGTCGTCCACGTCCTCTCCGACAACCAGCCCGATGGCTTCACGCCGGTCAGCGGCGGGCTCGAGGACGTGTACTTCGCGACGCTCGCCGAAACCCGCCGCGTTCCCGCTGCGCAAGCCGCGTAAGGGAGCGCCAGAACCATGTTGACCGCCAGCCTCGCTGCGTTCGAAATCCGTTACCAGCTCAAGAACCCCGTGTTCTGGGTGTCGGTCGCGATCTTCTTCCTCTTGGGCTTCGGCATCGCCGCCTCCGAGAACGTGAGCTTCGGCTCGCCCGGATCGGTGCACGAGAATTCGCCCTATACAGTCGCGATTGCGATGGGGCTGTTCGCGCTGTTCTACCTGTTCGTGATCACCTCCTTTGTCGCCAACGCCGTAGTGCGCGACGACGTGACCAAGTTCGGCCCGATGATTCGCGCGACGCCCGTGGGGCGCAGCAGCTTTCTTGCCGGTCGTTTCCTCGGCGGGCTGACCATCGCCATCCTGGGCTTTGTCGCCGTGCCGCTCGGCATTGCGGTCGGCTCGGCGATGCCGTGGGTCGATCCCGAGACCGTCGGCCCGGGCGGCTTCATGATCTACGCATGGCCGTTCCTGATCATTGCCATCCCCAACCTGATCCTCTCCTCGGCGCTCCTCTTCAGCCTCGCCACCGTCACCCGCTCGATGCTGGCGAGCTATATCGGCGTGCTGGTGCTGGTCATGTGCTACCTCGCGGTGAGCATTGTCGCAGGGGAAGACCCCGCCAACCTCGTGGCCGCCGCCCGCTACGAGCCGCTCGGCACCGCCGCGATCGGCGAGGCGACGCGGTACTGGACCTCGGCGGAGATGAACACGCGCCTGCTCTCGTTTGAGGGCAACCTCCTGTTCAACCGCATCTTCACGCTCGGCCTGTCTGCGGTTTTCCTCGCCATCGCGTGGGCACGCTTCAGCATGACCGAACGCGCGCCCTCGCGCTGGCAGCTGCGGCGCATCGCCAAGCAGGCAGAGAGCGCGGATATCGTTCCCCCTCGCCCCCAAACGCCTCCTGTCAGGCCTGCCGCGATCCCCGGTCAGGAACCTGCGCCGGAATGGCAAGAGCGCAATCCGCTGGCTGCCACCCGCAGCTTCGGCTTCGACCATGCGCTGGCATCCTTCATGATCCGCCTCAAGACCGAGGTGTTGCAGGTTCTCAAGAGCCCCGGCCTCATCGTGCTGCTGCTGATCGCGGTGTCATTCACCACGCTCAACCTCGTGACCGCGCAGACACTCTACGGCACTGCGTCCTATCCGCTGACCGCCAATGTCATCACCACCGTGCTCGGCAGCGTCACGCTGTTCAGCCTGATCGTCGCCGTGTTCTATGGCGGCGAGCTGGTGTGGCGCGAACGCGATGTGAAGATCAACGAGATCGTCGATGCCACCCCGGCCCCCGGCTGGGCGGTGTTCATCCCCAAGATCATCGCGATCTTCGTCGTCCTGATCATCATGTCGCTCGCCGGGATGATGGCCGGCATCGTCGACCAGCTGGTCCGGGGCGCGCACAGCATCGACATCGGGCTCTACCTGTCCGCCTATGTCTGGCCGCAGACCGTCGATATCCTGATGATCGCGATCCTTTCGGTGTTCTTCCAGGTTCTCAGCCCCAACAAGTATGTCGGCTGGGGTCTGGTCCTCGTGTGGTTCCTGAGCCGCATCTTCCTGCAGAACATGGGCTATTCGAACATGCTCTACATGTACGGAGCCGGCCCGAGCGAGCCGCTTTCCGACATGAACGGCACCGGCGGTTTCTGGGTCGGCGGGCTGATCGCGCGCGCCTATTGGGGATGCTTCGGCATACTGCTGCTGGTGTTCTCGCACTGGGCCTGGCCGCGCGGCACCGTGGTCGCCGTCGGCCCGCGCCTCAGGAACATCCGCAACCGTATCACCGCCCCATCGGCGGGCATCGCGCTCGCCGCGATCGGCGGGATGATCGGCACGGGCTATGTCATCAACCACAACATCAAGGTGCTCAACACCTACGAAACCTCCGACGAGGCCGAGGCGCGCACCGCCGAACTCGAGCGCAAGTATCTCAAATACGAGACCCTGCCCCGCCCGGTGATCACCGATGTCGCCTTCGACGTCGCGATCTATCCCAAGGACCGCAAGCTCGACGTGACGGGCCACTACGACCTGCGCAACGACAGCGGCGTGCCGATCACCGAGCTGCACGTGGTGCAGGGTGACAGCGAGGTGAACTTCTCGCGGCTCGATATCGCGGGCGCGACACTGGCGACCCATGACAAGCGCCACGCCTACCGCATCTACAAGTTTGCGACCCCGCTAGCGCCGGGGGCAAGCACACGGCTCGACTTCAAGTCGCAGATCTGGCGGCGCGGCTTTGCCAACAGGGGGGCTGCCACCGACATCGTCGACAACGGCACCTTCGTGAACAACAGGACCTTCGCGCCGATAATCGGCATGAACCGGCAAGGCCTGCTGCAGGATCGCGCTGTCCGCCGGCGGCAAGGCCTGCCTCCAGAGCTGCGCATGCCCAAGCTCGAGGACACCTCGGCGCAGAAGGAGAATTACATCCGAGCCGACTGGGTGAACTCGCGCATCTCGATCAGCACCGATGCCGATCAGGTGCCCATCGCACCGGGCAACAAGATCAGCGACGTCGTGAAGGATGGCCGCCGCATCGCGGTGTTCCAGAGCCCCGCGCCGATCCTCAACTTCTTCTCGGTGCAATCGGCGCGCTATGCCATCGCCAAGCGGCAGGCTGGCCCCATCCAATTGAGCGTCTATTACGACCCGCGCCACGCGTGGAACGTGCCGGCAATGCTCAAGGCGATGGATACCGCCCTTGGCTATTACCAGAAGAACTTCGGGCCCTACCAGTTCGGCTATGCGCGGATCATCGAGTTCCCGGGCTACGACAGCTTCGCGCAGGCCTTTGCGGGGACCATGCCCTATTCGGAAAGCATCGGCTTTGCCGCCGACGTGCGCGATCCGGACGAGATCGACTATGTCACCTACGTCACCGCGCACGAGGTCGGGCACCAGTATTGGGCGCACCAGATCGTCGGCGGGGACATGCAGGGCCAGACGCTGTTGTCGGAAACGCTGGCGCAATATTCCGCGCTGATGGTGATGAAGCAGCTCTACGGCGAGGACAAGATCCGCCGCTTCCTCAAGTTCGAGCTCGACCGCTACCTGTCGGGCCGCAAGGGCGATGCGGTGGGCGAGCAGCCGATCGACCGGGTCGAGAACCAGCAATACATCCACTACCGCAAGGGCAGTCTGGTGATGTATCTGCTCCAGCAACGGCTCGGCGAAGATGCGGTCAACCGCGCGCTTTCGCGCCTTGTCGCCAAGTACCGCTTCAAGCCCGCGCCCTATCCGCGCAGCCTCGATCTGATCGCCGAACTGCGCAAGGAGGCCACGACCCCCGAACAGCAGGCGCTGATCACCGACCTGTTCGAGAAGATCACCGTCTATGATCTCAAGACCAAGACGGCGACCACCACCAAGATGGCCGACGGGCGCTGGAAGACCCGCATCACTATCGACGCAGGGAAGTTCTACGCCGACAGCAAGGGTGTCGAAAAGCCCGCCAGCCTTGCCGAAAGCATCGAGGTCGGCGTCTTCACTGCGCGGCCGGAAAGCGGCGCCTTCAACAAGGCGAACGTGCTGTCGATGCAGCGCTACCCGATCCGTGCAGGCCAGCAGGTCGTCGAGGTGATCACCGCCAAGCAGCCGAAGTTTGCCGGGATCGATCCATACAACTTCTACATCGACCGGGATTCGGACGACAATCTGCTGGCGGTCGACGGGCCGAAGTAGGCGGGTCAGCCGCGCGAGGCGAAGCGTCCGAGCAGACGCAGCGTCTCGCGGGCCGACCCGGGCGGGGTGGTGCCCGCCAGTTCGAGCGTCACCGCACCGTGGAGGGTCGACCAGATCAGCCCTTCCATCGCGCGTGCCTCGGCTTCCGCCATGCCGCTGCGGATCAGCCCGTCGCCATAGACCGACAGCGTCGCCCGCGCCCGCGCCACCGCACGGCCCAGCGGCGCGTCGCTCCCGTCGTCCTGCTGGTGCTCGCCGAACATCAGGCGGTAGGTGTTGGCGTTGGCGAGCGCGAAGTCGACATAGGCATACCCTGCCGCTGCGGACTTCTGCGCCGCATCGCCGGGGGTGGCGGCGTAGGCATCCTCGAGCAGGGCTGCAAAGCGTTCGAAGCCCCTGATGCGCACTGCGGCGAGGATCTCCTCGCGGTTGGCGAAGTAGCGGTAGGGGGTCATCGGACTGACGCCGAGGGCGGCGGCGATCTGGCGCATCGAGACATTGTCCGCGCCGCGCTCGGCAAACATCCCTTCCGCGACATCGCACAGCCGCGCCTTGAAGGCGGCGAGATCATCCTCGGTAAGCTGGCGGGACATGGCGGTCTTTCCGGAGTGCGGGCTTGCCTAGCCTTACAGGCTTGACGCCGCAATCTTACAGTGTAAATTTACAGTGTAAACCCAAGGCGAGTCTCGTTCATGCGCTTGTTCACTCCTGAGGGCTTCCAGATGCACTTCATCAACTTGCAGGGGAACTGACCGTGCGCCACATCGAAACCGACTACCTCGTCATCGGCGCCGGCGCGGTCGGCATGGCCTTTGCCGACACGATCCTCGCCGAGACCGATGCGCACGTGACCATCGTCGACCGGCAGGCCCGGCCCGGCGGGCACTGGAACGACGCCTATTCCTTCGTCGCGCTGCACCAGCCCTCGGCGTTCTACGGGGTGAACTCGCTCGACCTCGGCGAGAACCGCAAGGACACCCACGGCGCCAATGCGGGCCTCTATGAACTCGCCTCGGGCCCGGAGGTGACGGGCTATTACGACAAGGTGATGCGCCAGAAGCTGCTGCCCACGGGCCGCGTCACCTACCTGCCGATGTCCGAGTGCCGGGGCGAGGGCCGCGTGGTCTCGCTGATGTCGGGTGACGAGACTCAGGTGACGGTGCGCCGCAAGGTAGTAAATTCCGCGCATAACAGCCCCGTCATCCCCGCCAATCACACCCCCCGCTTCACCGTGGCCGATGGGGTGCGGATGGTGCCTCCCGGCCAGCTTGCCCGCCTGTGGCTCACGCCTGAGCGGCCCGATCGCTTCGTGGTGCTCGGCGCGGGCAAGACCGCGATGGATGCCGTGGGCTGGCTGCTGTCGATGGGCACGCCTCCTGAGGCGATCCAGTGGGTGAAGCCGCGCGAGAGCTGGCTGATCAACCGCACCTGCACCCAGCCCGGCGCAGAGTTCTTCGACGCGGTGTTCGGGGGGCAGCTTGCCCAGATGAAGGCGTTCGCTGAAGGCACCTCGCCGGACGATATCTTCGCCCGGCTCGAGGCGGCAGGGATGATGCTGCGGATCGACCCGGCGGTGACGCCGACGATGTTCCACTACGCGACGATCTCCCACGCTGAAATCGACCAGCTGCGCCGCGTTACCAATGTGGTGCGCAAGGGGAGGGTCAAGGCGATCACCTCCTCGGCCATCGAGTTGGAGGACGGCACCGAACCTGCCCTACCCGGCGCGCTGTACATCGATTGCACCGCCTCGGCGGTCGAACCGCGCGAGGCCCAGCCGATCTTCCAGGGCGACCTAATCGTGCCGCAACTGGTGCGCGTGCCGCAGCCCTGCTTCTCGGCCGCGATGATCGCCTTCGTCGAGGCGCATTACGAGGATGATGCGGCCAAGAACGCGCTGTGCCGCACTGTGCCCTTCCCGCAGGACATGAAGGGCTACCTCACCACCAACATCATCAACATCATGAACCAGGGCGCGTGGTTCGGTGACGAGCGGCTCGGCACATGGATCCGCCAGAGCCGCCTCGACGGGTTCGGCAAGATCGCCGCGGCGGTCGACCGCAGCGATGCGGCGCGGGTGGCGGTGCTTCAGGAGATGCGCCAGACAGGGCCGCTGGCGGTCGCCAACCTGATGCGGCTGGCGAGCGCCGCCTAGGCGAGGAACAACTCCGCCATCGCATCGATGATCGCCTCGGCATCGAGGCGGTAGGTGTGGTAGAGATCGATGAGGTCGCCGGTCTGGCCGAAGCGGTCGGTGCCGAGCGGGCTGACGCGCTGGCCCTTCACCCCGCCGAGCCATGACAGCGCCGCCGGAGACCCGTCGAGCACCGTCACCAACCCCGCACCGGGCGCAAGCTGGCCGAGCAGGCTCTCGATGTGGCTAACCTTGCGCGCACCGCCGTTCCCCACCCCTTCCGTCCAACGCGCGGCGCGGGCGGCGGACCACTCGCGGTGCAACCGGTCGGGCGAGGTCACGGCAAGCAGGCCAAGCCCGGGGACGTCGTCCTGAAGCGCTTTCCACGCCGCCAACGCCTCTGGCGCCACCGCGCCGCAATAGGCGATCGCGGCTGTGGCTCCCGGTGCAGGCTCGCGCAGCCAGTAGGCTCCGGCGAGCGCGTCGGCTTCCCATTCAGCGCCAGCCCGCGCCTGCTGCTCGATCTGGCGGGTGGTGAGGCGCAGGTAGACCGAGCTTCCCGCGTCCGCCTGCATGTGCTGGAAAGCCCAGCGCATCATCAGCGCGACCTCATCGGCATAGGCGGGTTCGAAGCTCTCCAGCCCCGGCTGCCCCATCCCGATCAGCGGCGTGTTGATCGACTGGTGCGCTCCGCCCTCACCCGCCAGCGTGATGCCCGAAGGCGTTCCGACCAGCAGGAACCGCGCGTCCTGATAGCACCCGTAATTGAGCGCATCGAGACCGCGGGCGATGAAGGGATCATAGACCGTCCCCACCGGCAGCAGCCGCGTGCCGAAATGCTGTGCGGCCAGCCCCAGCGAGGTCAGCAGCAGGAAGAAATTGTGCTCGGCGATGCCCAGTTCGATGTGCTGGCCCGCCCCGTGCGCGGTCCATTTCTGCGCCGAGGGAATGCGCGCCTTCTGGAACACGTCAGCAAGCTCCTGCCGCCGGAACAGCCCGCGCTGGTTGACGAAGGCGCCCAGATTGGTGGTCTGCGTCACGTCGGGCGCGGTCGTCACCAGCCGGTCGGCGAGCGGCTCGTCGGACTTGGCGAGATCGTAGAGCACCTTGCCGAAGGCCGCCTGTGTCGAGATTACCGCGCCTTCGGGCATCGGCAGGGCGGGCACAGGAACGGCGGGCGCAGCGTGTTCAGGGGTCTTGCGCGCGATCGGGCTGGCCTTCACCAGCGCTTCCAGCCGCGCGGCAAGATTGTCGCCGAGCCCCGCCCACTTGTCCCACTCCTCGCCCGGAGCGATGCCGAGTTCGGCGCGCAGACCCTCGATCTGCGCGGTGTTCATCATGCCTGAGTGGTTGTCCTTGTGCCCGGCGAGCGGCAACCCGTAGCCCTTGACGGTATAGGCGATGAACAGCGTCGGCTGGTCGTCGGTCACAGAGTCGAAGGCGTCGAGCAGGCTCTCGATGCAATGCCCGCCAAGATTGGTCATCAGCCTGGCAAGAGCCGCATCGTCATGGTCTGCGAGCAGCGCGTCGATCCCCGTCACGCCATCCAGATCGCGCGTCAGCCGCTCGCGCCACGCTGCGCCGCCGAGATAGGTCAGCACCGCGAAATCGGCGTTGGGGCAGTTCTCGATCCAGTCCTCGAGCGCCGCACCGCCGGGGCGCTTGAAAGCCTCGCGCTGCAGCCGCCCGTGCTTCAATGTCACCACCCGCCAGCCGCAGGTCTCGAAGATGTCGTCGAAGCGGCGGAACATCCGGTCGGCGGTGGTCGCATCGAGTGACTGGCGGTTGTAGTCGACGATCCACCAGCAATTCCTGAGGTCGTGCTTGTAGCCCTCGATCAGGCATTCGTAGATGTTGCCCTCGTCGAGCTCGGCATCGCCCATCAGCGCGATCATCCGGCCTGCGTCCTCCTCGGCGAGCGACCCGCGGGCGATCAGGTAATCCTGCACGAGGCTGCTGAACGCCGTCACCGCCACCCCCAAGCCCACAGATCCGGTCGAGAAGTCGACGGGAATCGTGTCCTTGGTGCGGCTTGGATAGGACTGCACGCCGCCCAAGCCCCGGAAGCGCTCAAGCTTCTCGCGGGTCTGCTCGCCCAAGAGATAGTGGATCGCGTGCAGCACGGGCCCGGCGTGGGGCTTCACCGCCACCTTGTCCTGCGGGCGCAGCGCGTGGAAATAGAGCGCGGTCATCACCGCGGTGATCGAGGCGCAGCTCGCCTGATGCCCGCCGACCTTCAGCCCGTCGCGCTTCTCGCGCAGGTTGTTGGCGTTGTGGACCGTCCACGAAGACAGCCAGCGCAGACGCTGCTCGATCTGGGTGAGGAGCGCCACCTGTTCGGCCCGCGCGGCCCCGGCGGTGGCCTGCGCCTGCTGCTTGCCCTTGGCTGTCACCCGATCCGTTCCTTCCGCCGCGCTAGAACGTGGACCAGTCGATCGGTGCGTGGCGGTCAAGCACCTGCGAATGATCGGCGAGCGGATATTTCAGACCTGTAGCGCAGTTGAGGAGCAAGGCCTTCTCGTCCGCGCCGACCAGGCCGAGCTCCAGCGCCTTCTCGTAGGCTGCGAGCGTCGCGCCGCCTTCGGGGCACAGCAGCGTGCCGTCATCACGGGCGACCGCCTCGACGGCGCTCTCGATAGCCTCGTCGCTGACCGCAATCGCAAAGCCGCCGCTTTCGCGCACCGCGTCGAGGATCAGGAAGTCACCGACCGCCTGAGGCACGCGGATGCCGCAGGCGACCGTGGCCGGATCTTCCCAGCGCACCGCATGGCGCTCGCCCGCATCGAAGGCGCGCACGATCGGCGCACAGCCTTCGGCCTGCACCGCCACCATGCGCGGGCGTTCCGGCCCGATCAGGCCGATCGCTTCGAGTTCCGCAAAGGCCTTCCACATCCCGATCAAGCCGGTCCCGCCGCCGGTGGGGTAGAAGATCACGTCGGGCAGCTGCCAGCCGAACTGTTCGGCCAGCTCCAGCCCCATCGTCTTCTTGCCCTCGATCCGGTAGGGCTCCTTGAGGGTCGAGAGGTCGAACCACCCCTGCGCCGCCTTGCCCGCCGCAACCAGCTTGCCGCAATCGTCGATCTGGCCGTTCACGCGGTAGACCCGCGCGCCGTAGGCCGCGATCTCGCGGACGTTGATCTCGGGCGTTTCCTCGGGGGCGAAGATCACCGTCTCGATCCCCGCCGCTGCCGCATAGGCCGCCGCCGCCGCCCCGGCATTGCCGTTGGTGGGCATCGCGATACGCTTGATGCCGAATTCCTTGGCCATCGACAGCGCCAGAGCGAGGCCGCGGGCCTTGAACGATCCGGTCGGCAGGCGCCCCTCGTCCTTCACCCACAGGAAACGCGCACCCAGCCGCGCAGCGGTGCGGTCCAGCGGGAGGATCGGCGTTGCGACTTCGCCCAGCTCGATCCGGTTCGCATAGTCCGCGAGCGGCAGCAGCTCGCGCCACTTCCACAGCGTGGCGGGCCGCGCTGCCAGAACCTCGCGGGTCAGCACCTCGCGCACCGCCGGCAGGTCATAGCGCACCAGCAGCGGACGCCCCGCGGCCGAAAGCTGATGCACTTGTCCTGCCGGATAGTGCTCGCCGGTCAGCCCGCATTCCAGATGGGTCACGAAATTGTGGGGAGTGTAGTTCACGCAATAACCCTTTGAATGCACAATCAACCCGGCCACGCCCCGCCTCGGCGGCAAGGGCCCGAGGGCGCCGTTTCATCTGCCGCGCAACCGCATCTCTTTCGGATCAGGTGGCGGAGCAGGTGTCCGCCGAGTACCTCATTCTGTCGAAAGCCATGCTGTGTCAGAATAACCGAAACTTCTTCTATTTTAAACATGTTTTTGTCCCGAGCACATTCCACACGATGTCTGGACATTTCTCCCAATCTCATGCACAAAATGGGACCGAAAGTGGGACCGAGGAGGTCGCGAAATGGGCTCGAGAGCCCTGAACAAGCTAAGCGCCACACAGGCCGCAAAGTTGAAGACGCCTGGGCGGCATGCCGATGGCGGCGGCCTGTACCTGTTTATCGACGACAGCGGTCGTCGGCGCTGGATCTTCATGTACACGCGTGCGGGCAAGCGCACCGAACTCGGGCTCGGCAGCGCCCGCGATGTGTCGCTCGCCAAAGCACGCGCCGAGGCGACGGCGCTTCGTGCAGTGCTCGCCAGCGGCGGTGATCCCAAGGTTGAGAGATTGAAAGAGGAAGGTGTACCGACCTTCGGCGAAAGCGCCGATGCCTACGTCGAGGCGATGCGCCCGTCTTGGCGTAATGCCAAGCACGCGGCCCAGTGGACGATGACGCTCACGAAGTATGCCGCATCAATAAGAGCGAGGCCCGTCGACGAGATAACGACCAAGGAAGTGCTCGACGTGCTGCAGCCACTGTGGAAGCGCACACCCGAGACCGCGGAGCGGCTGCGGGGCAGGATCGAGAATGTGCTGGATGCTGCCAAGGCACGAGGACACCGCGCGGGCGAGAACCCGGCGCGCTGGCGGGGACATCTCGACCAGCTCTTGCCCAAGCGCCAGCGCCTGTCGCGCGGGCATCACAAGGCGCTGGCCTATGAAGCCCTGCCCGCGTTTATGGCCGATCTTCGCAGCCGCGACGCGGTTGCAGCGCGTGCGCTAGAGTTCCTGATCCTCACTGCCGCTCGCTCCGGCGAAGTGCTCGGTGGCCGGGCCGACGAGATCGACCTTGGGAAGAAGGTCTGGATCATCCCTGCGGCCCGGATGAAAGCAGGCCGTGAACACCGCGTGCCCTTGTCACGGCGTGCAGTCGAAATCGTGGAAGCAATGCAGGCGCTCGGCAGTCCTCCCTATTTGTTTCCCGGTCCCAAGCCCGAGGCTCCGCTCTCGTCCATGGCGATGGCCATGCTGCTCCGGCGGATGAAGTCTGATGTGACCGTCCACGGATTCCGTTCCACCTTCCGCGATTGGGCCTCGGAGACGACGGGCTTCCCGCATGAGGTTTGCGAGATGGCACTGGCACATACCATCTCCAACAAGGCAGAGGCCGCTTACCGCCGCGGCGACCTGTTCGACAAGCGCCGCAAGCTCATGGAAGCCTGGGCTACGTATTGTGGCAGCTCAACCAAAGGCAAGATCATGCCACTTCGATCAAGGGTGCGGGCATGAGCAAATGGGCAATCTCAATCTGCCTCGACCTCGGGTCGCCATCGACCGGGATCCTCGATCCAACGGTTGATGGCAGACTCGCGCCAGCCTGAGCAGTACGCGCTGATCTTCACCTGCCTTGGAAAGGTGCCTTCCTTCATCTTGCGATACAGAGTTGAGCGGCTGAGGCCGGTGCGGGTGAGCACAGTACGAATACGAACGATGCGGTCGAGATCAGGCATGGCAGGAACTCCGGCTCGGATGCTGCGGCACCCGTTGGTCCTGCATCGGAAGCGGACTTGATCACCGCAAGAGCGCTCGTGCCGGGGTAGTGCTCGGGAGCGCAATTAGCGACAGAAGGCGGAATGACCTTGGCTAGGGTGCACAAGCTCAGCCTAGACTCAGTTCTTGGTTTGAAAGCTGCTCACACCGGGCTGGAATCGCCGATAGCTCCCTCTCGACACCTTGCGCGTGCAGTCTGTTGGTCTTCGTGAGATCGGCCTAAGCCCTCATCCGTATGACATTTTGATTGCGGTCTGGCAGGACCGTTGGGCAATTTCAGCCATGTGAAACAACGCATGGGCGACTGCCGCTTGCCGACTTGGCCAAACTTTCCCTTCCCGCCCTTATAAGACTCGCTGGCAGTCAAGCGGCTCACCCGCTGCTGGCGTACCTCGGCAGCAAACATCGGGCATAAACGGTTTCACCAGTGCCCAAACGTCCCGTGGCAAATATCGATGCTACGTTCGGCCAGCTGGTCGTCGACGTTTCGCAATCTGAGCGGGAAGCGGGCACCTATCATCAGCACCACAGGATGACCCCCGCCGATGAACGAAATAGCGGACTGGGCCGGCGGGCTTCCTGGGCCTACGCATCGCCCAGCACGCACCGTCCCGGCACATTGCGCTAGCCGGTGGCTTTGCTCTGACCAAACTCTTTCTCAGACTAACTCATGTATACAATTGACCCTTCTCTACAATCTGCATAGCTTGTGATTCGCAGAGTTTTTTATGGGGCGCAACATGGGGTTGCTTGAAACAGCGGCTGCCACCTTGATTGGTGGCGAACGCAAGATTGACGTGGCCGCGCGCAACGTGACTAATGTCAACACACCGGCTTACAAGCGCGAGGTGAGCTTCACCTCGCTCATCGCCGACAGTGCCGATTACTCCGTACCCCCAACAGCGCTTCCGCAGATTTTCTCGATCAGAGTACTTGCGCAGTCCCCCCTGATGGAGACAGGCAAGGCGCTTGATCTTGCGATCAATGGCGACGGGTTTCTCTTGCTCCGGGACGGCGATCGTTTTGCGTTGAGCCGCGGAGGCCAGTTCGACGTTGGGCAAGGAGGAACTCTCGTCGATCCGCTTGGCCGCATCGTCCAGCAAGCGACTGGCGGCGATCTTGTTATCGGATCGGGTGCGATCGACTTTCTTACTGATGGCACGGTGCTCGAGGATGGTTCCCCGATTGGGTCCGTCGGAATTTTTGAAGGCGACACGTCCGATTTCGGCTCCACCATGACAGAAGCACGCGCAACGGCCCTTGCTGAAGCGCCGCGAGCCGAACTGCGGCAAGGCATGCTCGAGCGATCGAACGTCACACTGTCCGATGAAATGGTCGAACTTATGCGCGCCCAGCGACAGGTCGAGAGCGGTGCGCAAATGGTTAGAGCCTATGACCGGCTGATGAACCAGGCAGTCACGACTTTCAGCAGGAGCAGTTGATGAACGGCGCATTCGAGATTGGTGCAGTTTCGCTGAAGTCGCATCAGCAAGCCCTTGAAGCAATCGCGAACAACGTCTCCAACATCAACACGCCGGGTTTCAAACGCGAGGACATCCGCTTCGCTGAAGTCATGGCGGTGCAGCCCGAACCTTTGACCGAAACCCAGCGCCGGGCAGCCGAAGCAACATCTCAGGCTGGCGGTGTTCGGATGGTATCGCGCTCGATGTATTCGGAGGCTGGCGAACTCAGGCCGTCCTCATCGTTGATGGACATTGCGATCGATGGGAAGGGCTTCATCGAACTCATAGCGCCGCGCGGGGAGACTTTCCTGTGGCGTGGAGGCAGGCTCAGCGTCAACCGCGACGGCTATCTAACGGCCGACGGCGGCTTCCCGCTTCGCTCGCTCATCATGGTTCCCGACGATGCAACTGCACTCCAGATCGAGCCCGATGGCGTGGTGATTGCGCTGAGCGAGGCAAGCGAGCGGATCGAACTGGGCCAAATCATGTTGGTGCGTCCCGAGAGTGATGCAGACATCCTGCGGGCAAGTGGCGGCATGTTGAAAACTGCCGAGGGCGCTCGCTTGATTGAAACCACGCCTAGCGAGGACGGCAATGGTCTTATCGCTCAAGGAATGATTGAAGGATCGAACGTCGACATGACCGGGTCCATGGTCGAGATGCTCATCTTGCAGCGCGCCTACGCGGCGAGCGCACAGGTCATTCAGGCCGCCGACCAATTGTCGTCGATCGCCAACAACTTGCAGCGATAAGGGCCTGCTCGTCAGTATGCTCCCGCTTCTCGTTCTTGCCATGAGTGCGTCCGCCGCATCACAGCAGGAGGTGGTGCTCGTAGACCGCTATGTTCGCGTTGGCGACCTTGCTGTTGCGCCAGAGCACGCAGACGAGGTGGTGGCACAGCTCTCAAGTCATACGACCTCGATGGAGCTTGATGTCGTCTCGGCAGAACGCCTGCTGCGCAATCGCTTCCCGGGTCTGCATTTCAGATTGCGCTTCGATACGACAATTCGACTGTCGGTTGTTCGTGCCGAGCTCGTCCAGCGCGGCGCTTGCTTTGCGGCCAGTTCGGACCTGTCGGCGAAGGAGCACATTACTTCGCGCAACACCGAGCAAGTCGCGTGTATTGACCAGAAGCCTTCGGAGGCACTGGCCTATGATCGCGAGCTACAGGTCCCGTTGGCTAAAGCGTTCATTCCTGCAGGAACCTATCTCGGCTCGTTGCGTCCGGCGGCAAGACGCACGCTCCCCAAAGGGCAGCGCATGACACTACGCTTCTCTTCTGGACCGATCATTGTCGAACGCGAGGTGGTCACCCTGCAACCAGGTTTACCCGATCAGAAGGTGTTTGCAGTGGCCGAAGATGGCGAAGTCATGGCGGCACGACTGGCGCCAAACGATATGGAAGGCTCACGATGAAGAATCCGGCCACGATCCTTTGTGCGGGTGTCTTTTTGCTGGCGTCAGCTCCGGCATCGGCAGATCAATTATACTCGGGAAATGCTTGGGCCGGTATGGCCACGGACATCAAGGCTCGACAAATCGGTGACCTCGTCACCATCCTGATCAATGAGTCGGCGAGCGCCACTAACCGGGTTGGCACCCGCTCGAGTAAGGGAACAAGCCTTGATGGCGGCGTAAATGTCGCCGGTGTCGATGAATCGATCAGCTTCGGTGTCGATAGTTCCTATCGCGGAATGGGAGAGGCGGAGCGTTCCGATCGCTTCGCTGCAAGCATTACGGCCACCGTAATTGAAGTATTGCCCAACGGGGAGCTCGTGATTGAAGGTCAGCAGTTTCTACTCGTCAACGGGGAGAAGCGCGACATCAAGCTACGGGGACGCGTTCGTCCGATCGATATCACCCCCGAAAACATAGTGCTCTCGAACCGCTTGGCGGGCGCTGAAATCCATTACGATGGGAAAGGCTTTGTCACCCGGAGCGCAAAGCCCGGCCTGATCAATCGTATCTTCAGCCTGCTAGGGCTTTGATTTTGCGCTCGCTCGTTAAATTTATCCTCAGCACTTTGCTTCTGCTCGTCGCGTCACCGTCTTTCGCGCAGGACGTGCCGCTCAAAGGTCTCGGGCGGTTCGATGGTTGGCGTGAAAACGCGTTGATCGGTTATGGCCTGGTAACGGGGCTCTCCGGAACGGGTGACACACGCCGCAATGAGGTGACCCAGATTGCTTTGCGCAATGTGCTGGCAAGACTGGGTACGACAGTCACACAAGATCAGATCAACAGCCGCAACGTTGCGGTAGTCATCGTCACTGCTGTGTTGCCGCCGTCGGCGAACCCCGGAGACCGTGTCGATGCAGTTGTTTCCTCTATCGGGGACGCGCGTTCGCTGGCTGGTGGGACATTGCTGATGACGCCGCTCCTCGGAGCGAACCAGCAACCCTATGCCCTTGCGCAAGGCTCGCTTACTGTGGGCGGATATGACTTCGAAGCCAATCTTGAACGGCAAAGGAGCAATTTCCCAACCTCGGCGGTACTTTCTGGCGGAGCGACGATCGAATTTCCGGTCGATGCACAGCTTCTGAAACCATCTGGAGAGGTCTCCTTTCTTCTAAAGGAGCCCAGTTTCACGACCGCCGGACGCATCGCCGAGGTGCTCAATGCATCTCAGGCTAGCCCAATTGCCTACGTGAAGAATGCTGACGAGGTTGTGATTGCCTATGATGGTAATCCGGCACTGCTTCCCGCCTTTCTTGCTCGCCTCGAAAACCTCCCTGTGCGCCCGGATAGTGTCGCAAGGATCGTCATCAACGAGCGGACAGGGACTATCGTCGCCGGTGCAGACGTCCGGATTTCGAGCATTGTGGTAAGCCAAGGAGATATCAGGGTCACGGTGAAGACCGAAAACTTTGCCAGCCAGCCCAGCTTCATCGCGGGCTTCTCAAACGACATCTCGAGCCTCGTCATCACCAACACACGTCTCAGCGTGGAAGAGGGGACAAATGACGTTGTCGCGACATTTCCCAACACCACCGTCGCAACGCTTGTCGAAGGATTGGCCGAAGCGCGCGTAGGAACGCGCCGGATCATCTCCATCCTACAGGCGATCCGCGCGGCGGGTGGTCTACATGCTGAAATCATCGTTCAATAGTTCACGTAAGAGGTCGCGATGTCTGAAGTTTCACAGCTTGTTACCCTTAAGGTCATGGATGCGCTTGTGCAGCGCCAATCGGCAATCGCGCAGAACATCGCCAATTCGGGTTCGCTTGCCTATGCTCGCAAGATTGTCGATTTCGAGGCGGCGCTGCGCACAGCCTATGCCGAAGGACCTCAGACGCTGCGGGCGTTCACGCCCCGGATGACAAGCTTCGGACCGCTACAGCCCGGCGGCGAAATCCGCCTTGATCTGGAAATGCAAAGCGCGTCAGCCAATGCGCTTCGCTATGCGGCCATGTCCGAAGTCATGGGGCGACAGATGAGCCTTGCACACCTTGCAGTTCGTGGAGGGCAATAATCATGGAAGCGATGGAGATCAGCAGATCTGGGCTTGATGTTGAGTGGCGAAGGCTTGAGGTCATCGCCGCAAATATCGCCAACATGAACACGACTCGCACTGCCGATGGCGGGCCCTACGTGGCGCGCCGGCTTGTAAGTGGCCCGGTCGAAGGATTCCCGGCCGCATTGAGGGCAGCGGGCGGATCCTATGATGTGCTGCTGCGCAAGGGCGTGATGGTCTATGAGATCGCCCCGACCAACGCCGGAGTCCGGCAAGTCTATAATCCGTCCCATCCACATGCTGACGAGTCCGGGTTCGTCTCCATGCCAGCGATAAGCCAGGCAGAGGAGATGTCGCTAATGATCAAGACGCAGCGGTCTTATGAAGCTAATCTTGTCGCTCTGGCAGCAGCGCAGCAGATGTACTCGGCTGCCTTGCAGATCGGACGCCAGGCATGAGCGAGATCGTGGCTTTGGGCGGCGTCGGTCTAGATCCTTCCGCGCGGTCGATGGAAACGGCCTATGCCGTCAAGGTGCTCGACCCGGCGCGTGCGGACCAGACCGCTCAGACCGGTGCGGCCTCGGCAAGCTTCGGCAGCCTTATCGGCGAAGGGCTTGCACAGATGGACGCCAAGGTCGTGCATGCCGACCGCATGGTCATGCAATTCGCGCTCGATGAAAACACCCCGGTCCATCAGGTGACCATCGCTTTGGAGGAAGCGCGGCTTGCCGTGGAGATGACCATGCAGGTGCGCCAGCGCCTCTTGGAAGGTTACCGTGAGCTCATGAACCTCCAGCTGTGATCGGCCTTTAGCCAATGCCCTCCACTTCATCGTTTCCCAGGCTTTTCGCGGCGATCTTCGTGCTGGTCGTCACCGTGCTGGCAGTGCTGTGGTTCGCTTTCTTCCGGACCACCTATGCTCCGGTCTTCCAGAACATCCGCGAAAACGACGCGTCGGCCATCGTTGCGCAGTTCGATACCGCAGGCATCCCCTATCGGCTCGAGAACGAAGGCCACGACATCCTGGTGCCGCAAGATAAAGTGGCGGAGGCCCGTGTCTCTGTGGCTGGCGCCAATATCGCGATGGGCGGGACGGTCGGATTTGAGCTGTTCAATGACAGCGACATGGGCCTCACCGAATTCGCACAGAAAATCAATTTCCAGCGCGCCATGCAAGGCGAGCTCGCCCGCTCGATCATGATGATCGACGGGATCGAGTTTGCTCGGGTGCACCTTGCCATCCCGGAACGGACGATCTTTCGCGAGGGACAGGAAGCGCCGACCGCGGTGGTGTCACTGGAAACCGTGCCAGGCAGCGGACTGCCAGAAAAGAAGGTGGCAGGCATCCAGCAGCTGGTCGCCTCGGCGGTGCCCGGCTTAGCCGTGGCCGATGTTGCGGTGCTCGATAGCGAGGGCAACCTTGTCAGCACCAGTCCGATTGCTGCCGACCGGCAGACCTACGGGGTCATGACTGAGCGCAGCGCGCTCGAGAGCTATTTCGCAGCAAAGGGCCGCACCGCGATCGCGAAACTGCTGCCAAGCCTTTCATTTGATATCGAACTGTCGTTGCGGCCGCTGGCCAGTGAAGCGACGAACGAAACCCCGCCCATCGAAGCCAGCGGAGGGGCAAGTTCGCGGCAACTTGATGCCTTAAGGGAGTCCTCTGCGTTCCGGATCCTGGTCCGAACACCGATCGAGCTCGATCCACAAGAGCGGCAGGCAATTCAGAATGCACTTGTTGACGCCCTCCAGATTACAGAGCAGCGCGGGGACGTGCTGGTTTTCACCACCGGCTCCCTTGCGCCAATGGGCGCCTCCCCTGCTGCGCCCTCACCAACACTGTCATCCCCGCCCGCGCCTGCAAAGAGCACCGGCGAGTGGGATGGCGACCTGTTCGGCTCGATCGGGTTGAAATGGCCGCTGATCGGCCTCGTTCTTCTGTTGCTGGTCAGCCTTGCCGCTTGGCCGCGCCGCCGGCTATCCGACGAAGAGGTGGCGAGTTTCGCCGACTTGCTCAAGGACACCGCCACCGAACGGTCGGAGCGCTGAGCGATGAACAAAGTTACCGCCAATGGCGCTCTCGTTTTCAAGAACTTCGAGCGACTTGGGCGCAAAGATCGCAACGCCATCCTCGCGCAGATGACCGAGGACGAGCGGCAGGCGGTCTACGAGACGCTTGCAGCCGAAAAGCGGGCAAAGGCTGAGGAAGAGGCAAGGATCCGGGAATCCGATCGGCAGTACCTCGCCTACTCGGCAGGGCTGGCGGGCCTGATAGAGGCGAGCGTCAAGCGTGAGGAGGTCGCGTTGACCCCTGCTGCGAGAGACGCTCTGGTCGCCGAACATCAGGCGGCGCTAGCAGCCCGCAAGGAGCAGGAGGTGCCGATCATGCAGTCGCTCATGAACCAGCTTCGGGCGCTCGTCTCTCCGGCCGGTGGGAGCGCCCAATGACGCTCCTCAAGCAAGGTTCTCTGAAGGATCGCACCGCTGGACGGTTCGCCTTCCGACATGCCGCTGCAAACGAGGCGCAGCCGACGGAGCATGTCGGCCAAACAGGCGAGCAACGGGACGCTCGTCCTGACAATCAGCTGGCGCAGTTGCAGGAGACGGTGCGGCGCCTGACGGAACAGCTCGCATCCGCCGAGGCCCGAGCGAAAGCGGCACGCGAAGAGGGCATAAGCGAAGGCTACAAAAGCGGGCTCGCCGATGCGGTCTGCCGCGAAGAAGAGCGCTTGGCTTTGCTTGAGCAGGGACTCCGCGAAAGCCTTGAGCTCTTCGCCATGAAACTTCTCAACGAACGCGATGTTGCGATCGAGCTGGCGGTGGCGACGATCGAGGCTGTGCTCGGAGAGGATAGCGAAAAGTCGAGCCTAGTTGCCTCGACTGCGGCGCGGTGGGCCGACGATCTGAAAGAGAGCGGGCTCGTGCAGGTGCGGGTCAGCGCCGAAGATTTCGGCGATGACGAGAGCATCGCGCGGCTTTGCGGTCAGATTGGGCAGGTCAAAGTCACGGCCGATACGTCCCTGACGTCAGGATCATGCCTGCTCGACCTTCAACTGGGCTATGTAGATGCCTCTCTTCCTGTTCAGGCCGATGCCGCGCGTACTTTCCTGTTGCAGCACGCGAAGGCCGGAGGTGCGCAACAATGAAGAGCGCCGAGGCGCTCGTGCACGCCATCCAGTCCGCTACCTTCGCTGCGTTCTGCGGCAAGGTCGTCGCGGTCGGCCAGGGATGGGTGAAGGCCGACGGGCCATTGGCCTCAGTCGGGGAATATTGCCAGCTCGGCACGCAGGACAGCGCATTGCTGGCAGAGGTGGTTGCGGTTGACGAGGCGGGCATCCGCCTGCTGCCATTGGGCTCGGCCGATGGTATCCGGCCGGGAACGCTGGTCCGCAAATCTGCCGAGCACTCCGCCTTCCGTGCCGGGCCCGGCTTTTCCGGTAGGGCGGTCGACGCGTTCGGACGACCTATCGATGGCGGACCGGCCATTGCTGCGCCGCCGCACAGGGCCGATGCGTGCCCGGGCGTGCTCAGCAAGACCATCGTTCCCCAGCGTCTTGCCACGGGCTATTCTGCGATCGACGGACTGATGCCGATCGCCATCGGTCAGCGGATCGGAATCTTCGCCGCTGCGGGCGTCGGCAAGACCACCCTCGTCGAACAATTGTCGCAGACCGTATCGTGCGACCGCGTGGTGATGTGCCTCGTCGGTGAACGCGGGCGCGAGGTGGAACATCTTTGGACGGTTCACCGTTCTGCTGCGGCGGAAGGGCGAATAACGCTCGTGGCGGCGACATCGGATGATAGCGCGAGCGTGCGGGTGCGAGCCTTGTACCAGGCTCTGGCGCTCTGCGAGTTCTGGCGCGATCGGGGCGAGCATGTCGTGCTGTTTGTCGACTCCGTGACCCGTTTCGCGATGGCCTTGCGCGAGGTCGGGCTTGCGGCCGGCGAGATCCCCTCCGTCCGCTCCTATACCCCCAACGTCTTCGCGGCCCTGCCAAGCGTTGTCGAAAGGTGCGGAGCCATAAAGGGTAAGGGATCGATAACCGCGATCTTCACGATCCTCAGCGAGACGGACGATGTCGACGATCCGATCGTAGAGACGATGAAATCGATCCTCGACGGGCATATAGTCTTGTCGAGGCGGCTCGCGGAAAAAGGGCACTTCCCTGCGATCGATGTCGCAGCGTCGGTCAGCCGCGTCAGCCCTCAGGTGCTTTCGGAGAGAACGCTGAGGGCAGCTCAGGCGGTACGCCGGAACTTCGCGATCTACCAAGAATCGCGCGACATGATTGAGAGCGGAATCTATCAGGCGGGCTCTAACGCAGACATCGATCGCGCCGTAAGCCTGCATCCGAGCATTGCCCGGTTCCTGCAGCAGGCATCGCCAAACCGGCCCGACCTCGATGAGGTGGATCAGCAACTTGCGCGCCTCGCAGGCGTGGAGGCAGGGGCATGAAGCGCTCCGATCGCCTCGGCGGATTGGTCCGCCTTCAGCAGCTGCGCGAACGGCGCCAGCGCGCGGCCACCGAAAGGTCCGGTGCCGCGCATCGCCAATCGGTTGAGGCTTACGGGCTCTCCCTTCGCAGCGAGGACGAGGCTTATGCGGCGTTCGATGCGCTTCATTCCAAACAGCCGTTCGAGCTTGATCATCGGCAGCTTCTGGCAGCCTCTCTGATTCTCGCCGCTGACCACCGACTTGAGGCTGACCAGGCAAGAGCCAGAGCCGGCGATGATTATCAGGCCGCCATTGATGGCCTGCAGGTTGAAACTGCCAGAACCCGCGAACTGGCCGACCAGGCATTGAAGGCCCGCCGCAGCTCCGCAGCCAAGCAGGATGATGTTAACCTGCGCACCATGAGATCATTGCACGCGGCGCTTGGCGCGAGGAGAACGAGATGAGCGATGCCATCCGGCCGTCCATCGGCGGCGCTGATCGTGTGAAGCCGCCGACCACCCATCGGGCCGGCAACGACGCTCGCCGCGCACCCGGCTCGGCGTTTCTGGACATGCTTGGCGGTGATGATGCTCCTTCTCAGCCGGACCAGCGCCAGCCTGTAACTTCCGCGCCCGAAGCCTTGCCGCGGCAACGTCCACCGCGCGCGCCGGACGTGCCCGGGGCCCCTGATGGCGACGCTCGCTTTAATGTTCCTCTCGCGAAATCCGACCACGCCGTTGCGTTCGACGCGCGAGGGGTCGTGGGGGCCACATCGGTTGCGATGCCCATGGTGGAGATACCGCAGATCCAATGCACCGCAACCGAGCAACCTAGTGTACGGCGGCTCGACCTGTTGCGTGATCAGCTCTGGGGAGGGCCCGCGCAAGTGGAGATCAGCACCCTTGTACCCGAATCCAGCACGGCGGCCGTAACACCTCACGTCGCAGGTCTTCAGAAGACCCCATCCGGCGCCCGGCCGACGCAAGCGATGGCGACCGACGCTCGGCCTCAACCCACAGCCGTAGCGGACCGCCTTGAAGTCAGCGAGACGATGGCTCCTGAGCAGTTTCCCGATCTCGACCTTGGCCCGGTGGAGGCATCGGGGCGCTCGCGGCAAGCGATCGAGCACCAACAAGCGCGCGGCAATCTGCTCGCCCGGATGATTGCGTCAGACCAGGACTACCGCTTGCTACTTCGCGGCAGCGCACTCGAGCCGCCTCAAGTGCGCTCGATCAAGCGGGCAATCCGCAATCTGCTCCGCGCATTCGGGCTGCCGGACATGCCAGTACTGATCAGCTGGCATAGAAAGGGCAAATGAGATGCAGGCGCTTCCCCCCGTCGACAACAACCCGTCCCTCCCGCCCGCGAACCAGGGCAACACGCAAGGCGGGACAAGCGCGACCGAGCAGTTCGGCCTCAGCTTCGAAAGCCTGTTGCAGATCGTTCTGACCCAGCTCACCTATCAGGATCCCCTGGAGCCGATGGACAACTTCCAGTTCGTCTCGCAGCTGGCGCAGTTCTCACAAATCCAGCAGACCCAGACGATGAGCAACAACATCGAGGCACTGGTCCGCGCGCAGACGACGGGCCAGGCTGCTGGCCTGCTGGGCCGGACCGTCGATATCGTGGCAGGCGCAGGGTCATTGACCGGCAAAGTCACCGCCGTGGCCTTCGCCAACGGCGCACCGACTCTGACGATCGAGACCGCGCAAGGGCGGACGATTTCAGGCCTACCACTCGGAAACGTCAGTCAAATCAGGGAGACCCAGTAAATGTTCGGAGCAATCTATATCGGCCTGTCCGGTCTGGGCGCCTATTCCAAAGGTCTCCAGGCTGTCAGCAACAACGTCAGCAACCTCAACACGCTGGGCTATAAGGCCAATAACGTCGGCTTCGCCAGCGTCGCAAGTTCCGGAAGCATCGGCGGGCTCGAGTATGGGGGTGGCAGCCGCGACGGGAATGGTCACGGCGTGACCATCAAGGAGCTTACGACCAACTTCAGCCAGGGCGAGTTTCGGCAGACAGGCCGTGACCTCGACTTGGCGATCGACGGTAACGGGTTCTTCGTTCTGCTCGACGGTACGCAGCAACTCTACACGCGCACCGGCAGCTTCGCCGTCAACGACGAAGGTTTCATCGTGCTGCAAGGCACGAATTACCGGCTGGCTGTCCTAGATCAGGCCGGACGTCCCACCGCGCTGAACATCGATGCGAAACGCACCAACGCACCGGAGGGCACCACCCGGATTACATTTTCCGATAACCTCTCTTCCACTGCCACGTCCTTCACCGTGCCGGATCTCAAGGTCTTCGGCGCGAATGGCGAGGAGTTTACCTGGACCGCCGAGTTCACTCGGCCCGCAAACGAACCGAACCGCTGGACCGTCAAGGTGACCGATAGCACCGGCAAGGTCATCGGCGAGCAGACCCTCCAGTTCCAGAATGGGCAGGTTGCCCCCGACACTGCGGAGCTGACCTTTGCCGACGCCGACAACAATCTGAGTATCGTCCTCGATTTCTCCAAAGGCGTGACGTCGTTCTCGTCGGGTACCGTTTCGTCGCTCCGGGCGCAGAAGATCGATGGCCATACGACCGGCGCACTCACGACCCTGACCGTTAACGACAAAGGGCAGCTCGAGATCAAGTACAGCAACGAGGAGAAGCTCGAACTCGGCGCGGTCGCGATTGCGGACTTCCGCGATCCCCAGTCGCTCGAACGACGCAGCAACGCGCTCTTTGCGTCCACGGGCTTCGGGCAGCGGCAATTCCTCGCGGCGAGCGATGCGAAGGTTGGCAACATTCTGGCGGGCCGCCTCGAAGCTTCCAACGTAGACCTAGGAGCGCAGTTCGGTGATCTCATCCTGATCCAGCGCGGCTTCCAGGCGAGCAGCCAGATCATTTCGGTCAGCAATGACATGATCCAGCAGCTCTTCGGCATTCGAGGACAGTAATGACCGCTCAGGTCGCGACATGGCTGCCATCCGATTGCCTTGCGTCCGATGCTGCGATGAAACCGTTCGCGCGGCTGATCGATGGCTGGGCAGAGAATTGGTTCGCAAGCGATCGCTGGGAAGTGGTCGGTACATGGGGACCGGCGGTCGGCCATCCCGCGGCGTCGTGGCCCTCTCTTCGAGCCTCGCCCTATGGCTTTGCCATCCATGCCGATCGCGACGCCGTCCTGTCCCTCGCGCTGGACGCGCTGGGTAGCGCATCGCAACCGAGCTATACGGAAGCAGACCTGCGGGTGCTGCGCCCCCTATCGTCACGTATCCTCGACGATCTCGCGGCCAGACTTTCGGACTTACCCGGCACCCCGAATGGCGCAGGCACTTCCGAAGCGGCACCCTTCATGCTTGGGATCGGGACACAGCAGCGCACATGGCTTGCCCTCGCTTGCTCGAAAGCTTGGCTGGCCGCTTTTGTGCGGTCCGAACTCCCGCAGTTGCACACTTGTGTCCCCCTCGACCCGATCGCCTTGGCTTGCGCGGACAAGCAGGTGGAGATCTCTGCCATGCTTGGCAGAGCGAGCATTCGGGTCGGCGACATCAGGCATCTGGAAGTCGGGGATGTCATCATGCTCGACCGGTCCGGCGACGAACCTCTGCCGCTCTCGGTCGCCGGCCGAGAAACCACTCTGCACGGATTGTTGGCGGAGGTAGGCGGCAGGGTCATGTTCGAAGTGGCAACCCCGCAATGACCAGCAAGAAAATTGGAAAGAACGAGTTGGAACACAAAACAGACGACCGCGGAAGTATTGTCGATCATGTCGAGGTGGTTTGCGAGGCAATCCTCGGCAACGGCACGATCACGATCGGCCGCCTCAGCGAATTGGCCAAGGGCGACATCATCTCGCTCGACCGCACGCCTGCCGATCCGGTCGATATCAGGCTGAACGGGAAAACGATCGCCCGGGGCGAAATCGTGACCGTCGATGACCGCTTTGCCGTGCGGCTTACCGAAATCGGATCGGAAGATCCGACTGTTTGAAAGCAAATAGCGAATGCTTTTCCTGCTGAGCGCTGCCGGAAGCGGCGGTTCCGCGATTCCCTATGGGAGCGGCCCTGACATCCCCTGGCTCCGCATCATTCTGGCTCTGGGACTGTGCCTGGCGCTTGCCGCCGCCTCCATCTGGGCGCTGCGCGTACGACACGGCCTTTCGGTCGCGCCCGATTGGATGCAGCAGTTTGGCGCGACGGTCAAAGGCGACCAACTGGCACCGGGTGAGCAGCTGCAGCTCATCCAGCGCCTTGTCGTCTCGCCGGGCAATCAGCTTGTCCTCGTGAGATTAGGCGCACGCCGGTACGTGCTTCATCTGACAGCATCGGGTGCCACCCAGATCGATTGCATCACCGACGGCGCGGTAACCGAAGAATGAGAAGTCTTCAAACGGCAGCTGTATCGGTAGCCCTGATGGGCTTCACGCTGGCCGCGCCGCTTGGCGCAAGTCCGATTGTTTCCTCCGCAGCCGCATCGGTCGCCGCGACCGATCTGACTGCGCCGACCGACATCACCCGGACCATTCTGGTCTTGTCATTGCTGGCGGTCGTGCCCGCCTTCATCGTGTGCTGTACGAGCTTCCTGCGGATCGTGATCGTGCTGTCGATGGTGCGTCATGCCTTCGGCATGCCGCAGACACCTCCCAACATCGTGCTCACCAGTCTTGCCCTGTTCATGAGCTTGTTTCTGATGGGGCCCACGCTTGATGCGGTGAACGAGAGGGGCCTCTCTCCATTCCTTGCGGGCACGGCGACCATCGAGCAGGCCGCCAACGGCGCTTCCCAGCCCCTCAAGGAGTTCATGCTCAAGCATGTGCGCGAACGTGACCTCGAGGTCGTCTACTCGATCGCCCGCACAGAGCTTCCCGCCCGGCCAGCGGATATCGAATTGCTGAAGCTCATTCCCGCCTTTATGATGAACGAGCTGCGGGTGGCTTTCACGATCGGCTTTGTCGTTCTGCTGCCCTTCCTTCTGATCGACCTTGTGGTGTCGTCGATCTTGCTCTCGCTCGGCATGATGATGGTGCCCCCTCAAACCATTTCTCTGCCGATCAAGGTCCTGATGTTCGTGCTCATTGATGGTTGGAGTCTTATTCTGGAAGGCTTGATGGGCAGTTTTGGATGACGCGAAGCGCCTCACGTGTCGGTCTCAGCCTCCTCGTTCGCGAAGAGCGCGTCGAGGCGGCCGAGTGGCGCAACTTCATCCAAGATCGCTGCGCCGAGGCGAGGATCAGGCTGTTCGACCGTTATGCGCCCTTGGCGCGCGCCATCGCCCGATCGGAATGGAAGCGATTGGCCTCCCCCGGGTTCGAGCTTTGCGATGCCGAGCAGCTTGCTCACGAGGCCCTGCTGGCGGCCATTGAGCGGTACGAGCCGGCACGCGGCGTCCCCTTCCAATCCTACGTCCGGATGAGGCTCGCCGGTGCCATCCGCAACGAGCGCAAGCGGACCAGCGAAGCCGCCGCAGTCGCGGGACATAGAGCGAGGGTGGAGCGAGACCGTTTCCGGTCGCTCAAGAAGGCCTCGGCCGTCTCGCCGACCGATATCGTCGCGCAATTGCGAGAGCTTGCGGCGGGCATCGCACTGGGCCTTTTGCTCGAGACGGAAGCGAAAAGCGAAGTCGATCAGATCGCGGACAGCAAGCCGTCGCCATACGACGAGGCAGCTTGGCATCAGATGCTGGCCGATCTCAAGTCCCGGCTTGCGCAGCTGCCGGAACGCGAGCGTCTTGTGCTCGATTACCATTACGCACAAGGCCTCCAGTTCAAAGAGATTGCCGATTTGCTGGGCTTAAGCAAAGGTCGCGTCTCGCAAATCCACGCCATGGCCTTGCAGCGACTGCGGCAGGCCCTGCAGAGATACAGGTGACGAGAGGAGCCGTTATGCCGGAACAATACGCGACCGATATCGAGATCAGCGAGCTTGTGGCCGCTCTGGGCGACCCTGCTTTTGATGATGTGCCTGCGCTATCCGCGATGCTCGCACGTTACCCGGAGGACGCGCGGCTTCACTTCATGCTTGGTTCGGTGTTCGCGGGTCAGTCAAGGCCCATCGAAGCGCACGCGGCAATGACGCGTGCAGTGGAACTGGCACCTGATTTTCGCCTGGCGCGCTACCAGCTGGGCTTCTTCGAGTTGACGAGCGGCGAAGCCAACCGCGCCTTGTCGACCTGGGGGCCGCTCCTCACCGCGGGCGACGACGACTACCTTCGCGTGTTTGTCGAGGGCATGACCTATCTCATTCGCGACGAATTTGCCGATGCGATCGGGAAGTTTGAGCGGGGGATCGAACTTAATACTGAAAACGCGCCGATGAACGACGATATTCGCCTGCTTATGGGTCAGATTTCGCAGCTCGATCAGAAGCAAGGCGCAGGCCAGAATGTGGACCACGAGCAAACCTCTGCAACATCGATCCTGCTCGGCCAGTTCTCGGGCAACAAGACCCTTAACTGAGCGCCATAGCAAAAGGAGGCAGATGATGACGCTGATCACCAATTCGGACCAGATTCTGGCGATCATCCGCAATCAGTTGCAGCGCATGTCGGAACGTTTGCGAGCGCAAAAAACAAGCAAGACCGCCCGTGCTGCTTCGCCAAGGATGACCTCAGCCGAACGGCTCGCCGTACTGAACGCGATCGAAGGCCTGACCGACGAAGAGTTTGCCCGCGGGCTGATCCGTTCGCTGCTCGAGGATGAGCTTGGCGAGAAGCTGGGCAATTCCCCGAAGTTCCTGGATCTCGTGGACCGTACCACCACGATCATGCAGGCAGACCCGCAAACGGCGGCGCTGCTGCGGCAGGTGAGGAACGAATTGTAGCGATTAGTGAAAGGTCGACGGGGCTTGGTTGGCGGCGCCAGTGTTAGCCTTGATCAGTTCTTCGACCAGAGTGGAGCCGTCAAGGCCGATCGGCTGCTGGAGCGCGATACGGAAAATCTGTTCCGCCTTCTCCGGGTTGCCGTGGGATTGCTCCCACAGAATGCTGGCAAGCGCGGTCGAGAAAGCTTGCCTGTCGAGCCTGCGAGCAACATCGATACGCCGCCTTGCTTCATCCGTCCTGCCGCGCAGCAACTCGATCACTGCCATCGATCCATGAGCCTCCCCGAAGGTGTCGTCATGGGACAGGGCCGTCGCGAAGCGCGCCTCTGCCTGCGCGACGTCGCCTGCAATGAAGTGCGCCCAGCCTGCGGCAAGCCATGACCCGAGGTGATCCTTAAACTGCTCGGCGCCGCGATCGAGCCGCTTTGCCGCAGCGGTCGCATTGCCGGCAGCGAGCTCGACGAGACCGAGACCGACTTCGGCCCGCGGGTTCTGCGCCCGAAGCGCCAGTGCTTTCTCGAAGCGCCCCCTAGCCTCCTCAAGGTTGCGTTTGCCAAGCTCAAGCGTGCCTGATGTGGTAAGCGCATCCGGGTGATCCCCGGCTTTCTTGGCCGCCTCGCGTGCAACGTCGGGACGATCAAGATCCATCGCCAGAACTGACGCCACGGCGTGGAGCGGCGCGTAATCCGGGTGCAATTCGAGATAGCGCAAAAGCTGCGGCTCTGCCTCGTCGAAGAGCCCCAGTTGATGGGCAAGCTGGAGATCCAGCATCGCCGCTTGCGGTAGCTGCGTTACGACTTCTTCGCGAAGCCACTCACGCGATTTCTCAAACTCACCTGCAAGGGCAAGACTCCAGGCGATGTTGAACGTGACGTTGACATCATCGGGCCGGTCATCGAGCGCCCGGGCGTACCATTCCTGCGCCGCCTTCTGATCGCCAGCGCGCATGGCCGCAATCCCCGCAGAATTCGCCTCGGTTCCATTCAGCGGCGCAAGCCGGTCCAGTTTGCCGAACAGCGCGGCAGCGAGCTGGCAATCATCTGCTTCGAGCGCGCAGTTCGAGTAGTCCGACAGGAGCGCAACATTACCGGGATCCAGCTCGTAGAACCCAGCAAGTCGCTGGAGGCGTTGTCTCGTCTCATCGGTCACGCAGATTCATCCTTTATCCGGCCAGTTCGGGGACAGGGCTGTCTTCCACTTTGACGATCGCAAAGCTGACGAGAGCGATGCGCATGGGAACCTCATCAACAGATATCACCGATAGCTGCGGCATCGTTCTCTGTGTCAAGCGCACCATGGCGCGGCGGATCGAGCCGGCACATAACAGAACCGGCACCCGGCCCTGACGCAGCATCGTATCGACCAACGGCGCAAGCGCCTTAAGGATCTGCTCGGCCAGCCGCGGATCCATCGCGATGAGGTTCTCGGCCGCGCCATCGCCTGTTTGCGCGATGATCCGGTTCTCCAGGCGAGGCTCAAGGCTGAGCACTGCCAGTTCGCGGTGATGACCGCGAAGCGCAGAGCATATCGCCACAGCGAGGCCCTGGCGGACCTTTTCTGCAAGGCTGCGCGGATCGCGGTCTTGGCGCCCGATGTCGACGAGCGTCTCGAGGATGAGGTCGATATTGGCGATCGAGACCCGTTCCTGCAAAAGGTTTTGTAGGACACGCTGAATGTCCGAGGGCGTCATCACATTTGGCACCAGCTCTTCGACAAGACCTGGCTGCCGGCGCCGCACTTCGTCGAGAAGCTCGATGGTCGCTCCCCGCGTCATCAGTACAGGGATCTCGGCTTTGACCACTTCGTTGAGATGCGTGGTGAGTACAGTTTCGGGATCGATCACGCTGTAGCCGCTATCGCGCGCATCGCGCGCCCGGTTTGGTTCGATCCAGATCCCCTCCAGACCGAATGCCGGGTCGCGTCCGGGAATGCCCTCGATCGGCTTGGCCTCGTCATTCTGCCGGATGGCCAGCAGTCGGTCCGGGAAGAGTTGCCCGGCGCCATAGACACTGCCGTGCAACGCGATTTGGTAGTCCTGCCCGCCAAGATCCGCATCTTCGAGGAGGGTCACCTTGGGATGGGCGAAGCCGAAGCTTGCTTCGATTGCTCGGCGCTGTGCCGCTACTCTGTCGAGAATTATCGACTGCCGGTCGCGCCATGCGGCCATGAGTTCGGAGCCCAGGCGGATCTGGATCGCTCGCGGTTCTGCCGCGCCGTCGCGATCGTTCTCGTCTCTCGCCATGCCGGGATCGATGCCGCCAGCGGCAAGCGCCTTGCGGCTCCGGAACCACGTGAAGGCGGCGAATGCAACGACCAACGCGATCGGCCACTTCGGCATCCCGGGAAGGAGCATGATCGCAAACAGAATGCCCGCCACGATAATTGGTACGCGCGGCACGCTGCCCAGCTGCCTGAACACTTCAGTGCTGAGTTCGCGATCTGCCGATGAGCGGGTGACGATGATACCGGTTGCCACGGAAATGATCAGCGCAGGGAACTGGGTCGCGATCCCGTCCCCTACGGTGAGAAGCGTAAAGCGATGCATCGCATCACCCCAAGTCATCCCCATCTGCAGAACGCCGACGATGAGGCCGGCAATGAGGTTGATGAGCAGAATGATGATCGAGGCGATGGCGTCGCCTTTCACGAACTTGCTGGCCCCATCCATCGACCCGTAGAACGAGGCCTCGCTCTCGAGCTCCTTGCGACGCGCCTGCGCTTCTTTCTGGTCGATCAGCCCGAGGTTGAGGTCTGCATCGATGCTCATCTGCTGGCCGGGCATGGAATCGAGCGTGAAGCGCGCCGCGACCTCGGAGACGCGTTGAGCGCCGCTTGTCACAACCAGATACTGCACGACGACAAGGATCGAGAAGACCACCAGGCCAATCACGATGTTGCCCTGAACGGCATAGGCACCAATCGAGTCGATAACGTCGCCAGCATGTGCTTCCGTGAGGATGAGACGCGTCGAGGCGACGTTGAGGGAGAGACGAAACAGCGTCGCGATCAGCAGGATCGAAGGGAAGGTCGAGAAATCGACGGGCTTTGCGACGTAGAATGTCAACAGGAGGATCGTGAAGCCCAATCCGAAGTTCATGATGATCGCAAGATCCAGCATCGCCGGTGGGATCGGCGAAAACAGGGTCACGAGGATCAGGACCGTGACAAAGATCAAAGCAAGATCTTTGTTCTTCGCAATGAAATTAGCGATCATTCGTAGCTGCGCCCCACTATTCGGTTCACACTACCGGATCGGTTTGAGGCTGCAACTCCCTAATCTCCGACGGGTTCTCGCCTTTCCTCAGCCTGCGATAGATGCGCGCGACGGCATGGTAATGCTGTGCCCCGATTTCCGCATCTTTGGCGCACTCTGCATGCAGCTTTCTGGCCAGATTGACGTCCTGGATGATCGGAATGTTGTGGAGTGCGGCCTTGCGTTTCATCAGCTGAGCAAAGTGATCGCGTCCCTTGGCAACCACAACGGGTGCATCCATCGCCTTGGGATCGTACCGCAGCGCCACGGCATAGTGCTCAGGATTCACAATGAGGACGTCGGAACCTGCGATGTGGCCAAGGGACTCGGATTGGTCGCGCATCTGCAAGTGAAGATCCTTGCGCTTCTGTTTTTGCCGCGGATCGCCCTCGCGCTCCTTGACCTCGCGGGTCAGCTCACTTCGGCCCATGCGCATCTGCTTTCGAAACTCGCCGCGCACGATGATCTGATCGATCACCATGAAGAAGGAAGCTATGGCGATGAACACGAACAAAAGCTGCGCGCCGCTTGCCTCGATCGCCTTCGTTAACGAGCGCGCATCGACGAGCCGGATGCCCCATGTGTTGATCGCGCCGGATACGATCCACCACGCGGCAAAACCGTAGATGACGAACTTCACGATGTTCTTGAATGTCTCCTTCAGCAGCCGCATGCTGAAGAGGCGCTTGAGGCCCTTGGCGGGGTTCAACCTCGTGAAGTCGGGCTTCAGCGGGTGGGTAGAGAAGATGAATCCACGAAGCTGGATGATCTCGAGTGTTACGAGGACCGCCATGGATGCAAAGCCGAGGACGATGAGCGGCTGAAACGCGCCCCAATAGGTCGCACCGACAACGCCCAGCGCTTCTAGGGGATCGCCCTTGCCGTTGATCCCGACGGCGAGGCTGTACTGCATCATGTGCGCCAGACGCAGGAAGAACGCCGGCCCTCCGATCGTCCCGACGATCGCCAGAGCCACTAGGCTGCCTACGAACCCCAGGTCCATCCCCCGCGGGACCTGGCCCCGCTCCCGCGCGCGCTTGAGCTTGTGAGGAGTCGCCTCTTCGGACTTGTTCTGTTCCTGACCTTCCTGGCTCATCCGGCAGCCTTCCAGAAGCCTGCGGGTTCGAGCAGGGCCATCCGCATCAGGCGAAGAAACAGCCCGCCAGCCAGAGCGATGGAAATCGGCAGGGTCAGGATCATCAACATCGCCTTAACCTGGAAGCCGAGCAGCAAGACGTTCATCTGTGGCAATGTCCGGCTCAGGAAGGCAATTACGATATCGGCAAGGAAGATCGCCAGGACAGAGGCGCCGACCAGTCCGATGGCGATGAAGAATGTCGCGCCCATGAAAGTTCCCACCGCGGCGATGTCGGGCTGCACAGTACCATATCCCACCGGCAGCGTCTCGACCGAGGCGACCCATAGGGCCATCAGGTCGTACTGACCTCCTGTGGTGAAGAACACCATTGCCGCCGCATAGGAGACAAGCGTGCCGGCCAGTGGCAATTGCGCGTTGGTGGTCGGGTCTGCGATCATGGCTAGGCCGAAGCCCGCCTGAATGTCGAGCGTCTGACCGGCCCAGGAGGTCGCGGCAAAGGTGATCTGCAGACCAAGCGCAATGGTAAGGCCTATCGCGGCCTCGCCTATCATGATCCCGATAAGGTTTTGTTCGGCAATCCGCGCCGCTGTCAGCTCAGGCCGCGCAGAGACGAGCCACAAGGACAGCCCGATCGCGAGCAGCACGCGCGCGCTTGCGGGAACGCGGAACAGGGTGAAAGGCGGTGCGAACACGAGCGCGGGCACCAGTCTCAGCGTGACCATGAGGCTCGCGATCCAGATGTCGAGGTAGCTGGCCAACACCATGAATGCTTGGACCGTCCGCGCCTATTGGCCGAGCGAGGGGATGGTCAGGTACAGCTCCCGCGCATAGCCGGTGATTTGGGCTAAGATCCAGGGGCCGAGCACTACGAGGACCAGACCTGCAACGAGGATCTTGGGCACATAGGAGAGCGTGATTTCCTGTATCTGGGTCGCAACCTGAAAGACCGAGATGGCCAGACCCACCAGCAATGTTGCGAGCATGATGGGGCCCGCAGCGAGGGCAGCGTACCACAACATCTCGTTCATGAAATCGAGTGCCCGATCCGGTGTCATTACTGCGTCCCTGCGGATCAACTCGGTGGTTGACCCTTATCTGGTTCGAACCGGAAATAGGGAATGCATTGGGCTTGCCACTGCGTTCACAGCGAGTCCAATGCGTCCCCGGAGCCGGAGCGCTGACGCTATTTCCATTGTGTTCGCTCTGCAAGCCCACTGTCGAGCCGCAGCTCGCGAGACACTTTAAAAATTAACGCTGGCTCTGCGGCATAAAGTCATCCGCATTCGCCGTGTAACGGACAGCGTCCCAAGCATCGTCACATTTGTGATGTGCGACAATCTGTCCTCGGCGCCGCTCGATAAAACCCGCTTCATCCTGGGGATCATGCCGACCGTCCTCCCCAAAAGCAGTCCGCATAATCCGGCTGTAGACAGTCCGCTCGACGTTACCGTAAGCAATTCGTATTTGTAACTCACCACCCCCTGAATAGCCCGTGCGCGCCCAAGAAAATCGCGCGCCCTCGGCGCTATCGATACTTACCTGTCCGTCAGCGTCATTCGGTTCTCCAAAAGCGAACCGAGCCGTGCCATCACGATCAGGATGTGGCGTTCCGCACACCGCAATAGTGTTATTGCCTGATTTGCAAAGAAAAATCTTAGCCTCATCGCTACGGCATAGATCGTAATTCGTCGTGACACGACCTTCGGACTTGGGCCGAGCGGCTGCAGAAAGGCTTTGGCCTTGCGCATCTAATCGTGCGGTCTTCATGTCGCTCTCTTGAGGACCGCAACCGACTAGCGTTACCCCAGCAGCAAAACAGAGTAGTGAACGTGTGGCGGTCAACGTAAAATTCCTCCTCTTTTTATGACCCGATTAGCGAGCCGCGATAGTGCGCAATGCCTTTTGGTAGAATTTCCATCTATCAGTTGCCCCATGAGGAACTCCATAAGGATTATTAACCTTTTGAGAGACCTTGTAGTATTCGCTTTCCGACAGTCTGCGCGACGTGGTTGCTTTCAGTCCGTTGTCGCTCCACCAAGCGGCCGAGATTAACGCACCCAATACAGGATCACTAAGGGCATCCGGATTATTGGCATAGCCGCGCGCGGTGTAATTAGCGCGTCCCGTTACCTGCAAAAATCCTCGCCCACGAAAGCGATACCCATCGCCTGGCTGATCGTTCCCGAGATCTTTCCGGCCGCCATAGACGTATTCAGCCAAAGCTTTAGGGTTGTGCGCATATTTTGCTGCCACAGCCGCGGATTTAAAACGGCCTCCCCAAACTTTCGGGAGCCGGCTTGCAGAATAGTTGAGATCCTCGACGATGATACCCAGACTTCCCGTTTCGACGAAGACTTGACCCAAAAATGCCGACCGCTGTTCAACAGAAATGATGCCGTGGCGCGCCATTGCGTTGCTCAAGGGCTCAGCATACTTCTCAGCGTTGGAGGTTGAGGCGCCAAGGCTTTGTAGTTCGGCTGCCGTAACCTGGCCCGGCAAACGCTCCAACCTAGATAGATACCGATGGAGGAAAATATGCGCGTCTTCGTCGCTCCATCGTGGCTTGAAATAGCGCTCAATAATCGCGAGATCTCTCTTCGTCAGAGTGCTCTTTTCTCTGTGGAACTCGGCCTGCTCTTCCGGACTGAGGCTGGAAACAGTCTTTGTCGAGATAGAGGCGGGCTCAAGGTCTGCTTCGAACGCCGCCTGTCGGGCGGCGCGATCCATGCGGTCAGAAACTCCTCGTCTGTCTCTAGTACCTACCGTAGCCCCATATATCAGCAGCGATCCGATATCGTTGACGCCAGACTCGACCAGATCACCGACCTTTTCCCCGACAGTCTGCCCAATCTTTGTGGGAGCCGTTGAAATATCCTGAAGGACGCCGAGGATGCCATCCTCGTCTTCCTTGAAGATCGATCCACCCTTGTTCAAGCCTTGGGCTGCGGCGAGGCCGCCGATCGATCCAATGATTGAAGGCAGGGCATTAACGAGGTTCTTTCCGAAGCTCTCGCCGTCTAATGCGCTCTGGGTGGCCACTTCCGCAATAGTTCGTGCCGCACCTGACACGGCCTGCGCCGCGAACCCGGGTGCTGTCACGTTTCCAAGAGCATCTTTCCACTGCCAGCTTCCGTTCCGATCAAACTCACCGCTTTTCGTGGACATGCCGCGGAGAACTGCTCCACCGACGCCAGCTCCGATCCCAGCTGCTGCGACTCCACTCCAGCTAAACTTGTTCTGCAAGCCGGTCGCTGTTGCAATCCCTTGCGTGATAGCACTGCTAACTGCGCCCCGGGCAACGTCACCAAGGACTTGGCTACCCAGCATCGCGCCAGTGCCAAGAGCACTACCGACCCCGGCTGTAACCCCTGCGGACAAAACGCTGATCCCAAGGCTTTTAAAGCTGAACCCATTTTGAGTACCAATCAGATTATTGAAGCCTTGGCTTACCAAGTTTCCAACGACTGGGCCTAGGAAGTAGCTCGCGGCCACCGCGACGATAACAGACAGGATCTGCCCCACGACCCCGCAGCCGCCTTTCTTCGGTTTGGGCGAAGTGTTTGGCGACAGGTCGCCGATTGCTGCTTGGGGATCGTAGGGGCGGAACGTGTCGGCGTTGTGGGTATTCTTGGTGACCCCGGTGGGCAGGATCAGGCGCTGCCCTTCGGTGAGGGCGCCTGCGCCGCCCGCCATGCCGTTGGCTTCGGCGATCTTGTACCAGAGCGAGGCATCGCCCCACAGCGCCTGGGCGATCCCTTGCAGAGTGTCGCCCGCGCGCACGGTGTAGGAGCCGCCCGCCGAGCCCTGGTAGAAGCTGTTGATCGGATCATAGCTCTGCGCGAAATCAGCATAGCTTGGCGCCGAGATCTGGTTGTTGCGGAACGTGCCCTGGTCGGAAGGGGCTACCACCTGACGGTCGGCGATCGAGGCCGCCATCGAGAGGTCCGAGGTGCCGTTGTTGCCGGCGTAGCCAAGCTGGCGCCCGGCGAACCGGTACCATACTTCAAACGGCGAGCCGACCTGGCCGGAGGGCGCATTAGTTGGACGGGTCTCGCTGCGACGGATGATCTGGCCCAGCTCGTCATTTGTGAACGTCACCGTACGCGGCTTGCCATCGCGAATATAGGCTGAAGAGAGTCGGCCCATGCCATCGTAATAGAACCGCGTATAATCGTGGGCAGGGTCTAAAGGCGAAGGATTATACGAGTCATTTGTATTAGTATCGTGGATGATCTTCAAGGTGACCGCACCGTCGTACCACGCATACAGATTGGTGGTTAGTGTATCGGGCGCATCGCCATCATTATTGTTGCGCCAGTTGCGGCTCGCAACGCTTAGCACACTGCCCAGGGCGTAGGACGAGCCGGTCCCGTAGCTATATGTGCTTGTGCTAGTAAACAGATTGCCGTCATTCTTGCGGGTATTGCTGGTCTCGATATCGACCTGCCCCTTGTTGTTGAAAGCCGCCGAGCGGCTGAACACGACCTGCGTGCCGGTGCTGTTCCAGTCCTGCTGCAGCGTCTGGCGCCCGGCGATGTCATAGCTGTAGTTCGACTGGAGCGTGCCGCTGATCGCCGAGAGGTTCGTGCTGACCTCGGTCGAGCTCAGGCGTCCGGCCGCATCATAGCGGTACAATTCCCGCGTACCGGAGATCATGGATACCCGCTGGCCTTTCGCATCATACAGGATATCTTGACCGGTCGTCCCGCGGCTGATCACGCCGCCGATCCCGCCAACCAGCTGCCCGCGATTCACCACTAGGCGGTTCATGCTGTCAAAGCGGAACCAGAAGTCGCGCGTGGTGGCGGTCGTTGTTGGCGCACCGCTCGCGTTGAGCTCGCGGAAGCTCGTAATCGTCCGGCGCACATTGCCGGCGGCATCATAGTGGTTGGCGATACTCGCAACCGGGCTATAGCTCGTCCCGCCCTCAGCCCAGGTCCGCATTCGGCCAAGCGCATCATAAGTCGCGCTCTGGTTCTTGATGAGGCCGCTGACGACACCGTAGGATTCTTCCTGATAGTAGTAGTCGGGCGAAATCTCATACCACTCCCATTCCTGCGTGCGGGGCTCATATGGATTGGGCACTACATACCAGCCTCCTGGACTGTAATAACCAGTTTCGCCGATGAGCTGCTCAGCCACCCGATTGCCAACCTGGTCATAGGTGTAGCTCCCAACCACGCGGTTCCAGCTGGTGTTGACCTGCCCCGAGTTTGCGCTCCCGTACCACATCTGCCCCACCAGTCCGGTGTTGAGCCAGACATAGCCGTTGGCAAGGCCGCCCTTTTCCGATGTGACGAGGCGCCCGGCTGCATCATAGGTGTAGGTAGTGGCGTTATTGCCGAGGTCCTGGCTCCAGGTGACACGACCGAACAGGTCAGTCTTCTCGATTGCGGTGCGGCCATTCGCCATAGTGGTGGTTTCCGTCCACCCGCCGAACGTGCCCAGCCCGTTGGTCGCCAAGGCGCCGTCCCACACATAGCTGGTGCTGGTGGTGTCCCCGCCATAGCTGCGGGCCGCGATCACCCGGCCCTGGATGTCGTAGTCGGTGGTCTGGGCATCGCCGCTGCCGAACAGGTCGTTCCACTGCCGCAGCTGCCGTCCGAGCCCGTCATAGGAGTAAGTGTTGGTGAAGTCGTCGGTGGTGATGGCGGCGCTGCGCACCTCCTGCCTTACCGTGATCCGGCCCACCCGATCGAACGTCTGCAGCGTGCTGATCCCGAGCTCGTCGACCATCTCCCGCATGTCGCCATGGATGTCGTACTTGAACTGCTTGACCCCGCCATCGGCTGCGGTCGTGCTACTCACCAGCACCTCGCCGCTGCCATATCCTGAGCCCGCCAGCAGCGTCATCCGGGTCAGATTGCCATTGGCATCGCGCGAGGCCACCAGACGCCCTGCGGCATCGTAGTAGTAATTCTCGGTCGGGCGCACATTGGTGACCGTGCCGTTCTCGAGCGTGATCTCGACCAGCGGGCTCTCGGTCCGGATCAGCTTGCCCATTGTGTTGTAGGTGTAGTTGATGGTTGCGCCCAGCGCGTTGGTCTCGCCCGCCACCTCGCCGAACGCATTGTAGCTGCGCGTGGTGGCCAGGGTCTGGGCGGTACCGCCCACTGCCAGCTGGCGGCCTTCCTCGACCACTTGAGTCGCCATGCCACGCTTGTCATAGATCGTGTAGGTCGCATTGACGCTGGTCTGGCCGATCTGGTCGAACGCATTCTGGAACGTGGTGCCAGCGCTGAACGCTGCCCCGGCGCTCGCGATCGCGATCGTCTGGTTGCCGTTCCGGTCGTAGCCGAAGTACTTCCATACCCCGTCGCCCGAAGTGGTCGACCACATCCGGCCCGCGTCGTCATAGCGGTTCTGCTGCTGGGTAAGCCCGCCCACCGCAATGCTCACCACCTCGCCATGCGCGTTATAGGCGGTGACGCTGCGCGGGCCATTATCGACCCAGGTGTTGTTGCTATATGTCGCCTGCCAGTTCTGCACCGCCCGGCCGGCCGCATCGTAGGCGGTCAGCACGCCCTCATAACTGGCGGTTGCTAGACCGGCGCTGTTGTAACGAGTGTAGTATTCGTGGGTCTGGCGCCCAGCGATGTCGTAGGAGTAATTGGTAACCAGCCCGGAGGTAGCGCTCACCTGCGCCTCGGCATTGGTCATCGTAACCAGCTTGCCGCCGCTGTAGAAATATGTGGTCACCCGCTCGACGGCATTCGTATTCCCGCGCTGGCGCGTGCGCGAGAGATTGCCGAGGCCATCATAGAAGTAGTCGACCGTCGGGGTCACGCTCGCCCCGGTCTGGTCGGTGAACGCCTGCCGCGCCTCGACCATCAGACGCCCACCGACGTCATAGGTGTAATTGATCTGGTCGCCCGAGGCCTCGGTCTTGCGGATCACTTGGCCAAGGCCGTTGTAGAGGTAGCTCACGCTTGCCGTGACCGTGCTGGTCCCTCCCGAGCCATTGTGGACCTCGACCCCGCTGCGCTCCTCGCTCAGCCGGTTGCCATTCAGATCGTAAGTGAAGTTGGTGATCCGATCGAACGTCGCATCGGCGGTCACCGCTGGCGCCGCCGCCGTGCCGGGCATCGCAGCCCTGTTCCAGTAGCGCCGTTCGCTCAGGACATTCCCATCGGCGTTATAGGTCCAGTCCGTCCGGTACCCTTCGCCGTCAACTTGCGCGGTCTTGCGTCCCAGCAGATCGTAATACGAGAAGATCGCGTTCCCAATGGGATCGGTCGCTTTCACCACATTCCCGTTGGCATCGTACTCGTAGAAGGTCTCGATTGCAGCAGCGCTCGCGGCCCAGGCCGAACCGTTCCAGACCCCCGTCTGGGTCCCCGCTACCACCGCGCTGCGGGTCATCCGTCCCAGCGCATCATAGGTGAACACCGTCTCGCGCTGTCCGCCCGAAGGCGCCGCCGGAGCCGCACTGCGCGCCCCGCCGTTGGCAGGTACGGTCACGGCTGCGTTGAACACCCGCACACCGGTCACATTGCCGCCCGCATCATAGCTGGTCGCCGTATAGGTCCCGACCGGGCTAATGGTCGCGGTGACCCGCCCCAGATCGTCATAATAGTAGACCGTCCGCGCGCCTGCCGGATCGGTCATCAGCGTCATGTTGCCACGCGCATCATAGGCATAGGTCGTAACCGGGGTCTGGCCCAGGAACGTCTGGCCGGTGGTCGAGACCATCCGGTTGGCCCTGTCATAGGCATAACCGGTCGTGCGTGCCTCCGCGAGCCCGGCCGCCTCGACCATCTGCACCCGGTTGCCGCGCGCATCATAGCTGTAGGTATTGGTGACAGTGGCCGCGACCTGCGTCCCCGCGCTGTTGAACGCGGCGGTCGGCAGGATCTCGGAGACCAGTAGCCCGCGCCGGTCATAGGCATAGGTCGTAACGCCGCCCAGCTTGTTGGTGACGCTCGTCCGGTTGCCGAAGGCATTGTAAGCGTAGGTCTCGGTACCCCCGGCCGTATTGTACTGGTCCTTCAGAGCCCCGGCCGGCAAGGTGTTCGCATAGTTCTTGTTGGCATCGGTCGAGGTTACAACCCGCCCGAGCTTGTCATAGGTAAAGCTCGTCGTCGCGCCGGCCCGACTGACCGTCGCCATCTCGCCGAACACGGTATAGGTGTAATCCGTGTGCAGCCCCAGCGCATCGGTCGTGCGGGTGAGCTGGCCCAGCCTGTTGTAGACGCTGACCGTCACACCCCCGCGCGGATCGGTGGTCTGCACCACATCGCCGAACGCATTGTACTGATAGGACGTGGTGCGAGCCGAGGCGGTCCCCGACGCCTGGGTCATCGAGACCATCTGCCCAGTCTCGTCATAGGTGAACGTGGTCACTGTACCGCGCGCATCGGTAGTGCTGGAGCGATTGCCAAGCCCGTCATAGGCATGCTGGACCAGCGCCTGCTCGCTCTCGCCGAACGCCGCATATTCATGCGTCACCCGGCCTGCACCGTCATAGAGATAATAGCTGCGCGCCTGATCCGATGTCCCATGCGCCGCATAGGCATTGGCGAGCGTTCCGGTCGCATTATACTCGTAGAGCGTGCGCACGCCGAGCCCGTCAAATGCCGAGCTCACCCGTCCGGTCGCATCATACTCCCAGCGCGCATCCGTAAAGCCGCCCACAGCGCGGGTGTTCACCTGATCGATGGTGGTCGCATCTTCCACGCTGATCGGCGCGTCCCAGACCACCTCGCGCACCTTGCGGTCCGCAGCATCATAGTCATAGCGCCGGACATAGCCCTCAGCATCGACACTGAACCGCAACAGCCCGCCCGCGGTGTAGTAATTGCGTGTGGTTCGGTTGACCGCATTGCCAGCTTCGCCGCTCGCCCAGGCGGCCATCGTCGCCAGCGTTGGCAGGCTCGTCGTGCTGCGCAGCGTCGCATACTGCACCGTGCGAACAGCCCGGCCGACGGAATCATAGCCAAGGCCGGTCACCGACCCCGTCGCATCGATCGCATAGGCAAGCCGGCCTGCGGCATCATAGACATTGAACGCCGTGCGATCATTGGCACTGCTCGCAACCGCCGTCACCGCTGCCTTGACTGCCGCATAGGTAAAGCTCGCCGGCGCGATCACTGCCGCATGCGCAATTCTCGTAGTTAGCTTGCCCGCCGTGTTGTAGGCAAAGCTCGTGACCTGCCCTGTGCCATCAACCTGGTAGCGTAGCTGGCCTTGGCCATCATAGACATAGCGCACCCGCCGGTTATTCACATTGGCCGGATCAGCGCCCGTGCGCAGCTGCGCGAACGTCCCCGACGCCCAAAGCGCCGACGAGGTGCGGGTGAGGTAGGCCACCTCTTCGACCTTCTGCCCCGCCTGATCATAGATGATCTCGGAGAGGTAACCCTCGCCGTCGAGCAGCCCGATCATCTGCCCGCTGCGGTTGTAGAATCTGCGGGTGACCGTGTCATTCGTGTGCGCCGTCACCGTAACCGGCGCGGTGGGCGGCGTGGTCTTGAGCCCCGCCACCGCCACTTGCGTGAAATAGGCCGTGGTGCGGATCAGCCGCCCGGACTGGTCGTACTCGAACGCCGCCACACCGCCCGAGCCATCGATGGTCTGCACCACCCGGCCGGCCGCATCATAAACGGTCCATGACCAGATATCTGCCGCATTGGCTAACGGGCGCAGATCGCTTAGCTGCAACGTGTTGTCAGGGTTTTCCAGCGTGGTGAGATTGGCGGCGGAGACCTTCCCCGCATAGCGCACCTCGGCGATCACCCGTCCGGCCTGGTCGCGCCGGTACTCGGTCAGATCCCCGAGATGATTGACCGAACCCGCCACCTGGCCCGCACGGTCATAGACCATGAAGCTCTTGTACCCGGTCTCGTCGACCGTCATCCGTACACGGCCATTCTTGTCGTAACGCAGCTGGCCCGTGCCGGTCACATCATAGCTGCCGCTGCCTAGCGAACTGACCAGCTCGCCCGCCTTGTTGAAGGTCTGGACGCTGGTGTACCCCGCTGACGAGGTGACGGTCGTGGTCATCGCCGCATCATTGAACACGAACGTCGTCGTGCCCCCATGCACATCCGTACTCGCGGTCAGCCGCCCGAGCCCGTCATAGAGGAAGCTCTCGGTCGTCTCGCCTTCGGCATAGCGCTGCAGAAGCCGTCCGGCCTGATCATAGCTGGTATAGACCCGGCTTGAGCCTTCCGCCGTCGAGGTCGCACCCGCAACTGTGACAGCGGCAAAGCTCTGCACGGACGTCTTATTGCCTCGCAGATCATAGACATAGGTCGTCTGCTTGATCGACGAGCGATCCGTCAGCGCATCGCGCCAGGCATTCGCATAGCCCTCGTTCAAGTGAACGCTGGCCGTGTCCGACCACTGGCCGGTGTACTGGTGCTGGGGATATTCGATCGTGAACTCAAGCTCGCCCGGCGTGGTGTAGCGATACTCGGTAATCCGCCCTTCGCGGTCGATCATGTACCGTAGATGGCCCTCACCGTCATAGGCATAGCGCGTGTATTGATCCACGCTCGCACCCGTCGCATGCGAGCCATAGGTGCGCTCCAGAACCACTCGGTTGCCGCTGTCATACCAGCGCTCGACCGTGTTGAGGTTGGGATCGGTGATCTTCGTGACATTGCCGAAGGTGTCATAAAGATAGCTCGTGACCTTGCCGCCCGCATCGGTGACGCTCGTCAAATTGCCTTCGACATCATATGCGAACTGCACAACCTGCGCGCTCGCGCCAGCAAATGCCGGCGGCGCGGTAATCTTGGTAAGCTGCCCCGCCGCATCATAATCAAGCCGCGTCACCTGTCCGTCCGGACCAGTCACACTGGTGAACCCGGCGCCATAGGCAAGCGTGGTCACCCGCGTGTCCCCGGTCGCCACCTGCTGCGTGACCGTGCTCACCCGCCCGGAGCCGTCGTAGACGATGTCGACCTGCGAGCCGTCCTTCTGCAGAACCCGCGTCACCCGCCCGGCATCGTCATAGGTGTATTGCGTCCAGTACGACTGCGCAGCCGTCGGTGAGGTGTTGTCATCCGGCGTCAGATCGACCTGAACCTGGCTCAGCCGCCCGCCCGTGTAGTCATACCAGGTGCGGCTGAGCGTCTTGGCCGTGGTCGTAGCAAGGTCGGTATAGCCGGTGACGATCTGGGTGATCGTATTGCCCGACCACACATACTGCAGCCACTCGCCATTGGCCGTGGTCACCTTGTCGAGAAGGTCGCTCCCCGCCAAGTAGCTGAAGGTCAGCGCGTTGCCGTCAAGGTCGCTTCGGCCGACCAACCGCCACTCACTCACGCTCGCCGCCGACACCTCATAGGTCTCCGTGGCTTGGCTGTCCCCGTCAGTCCACACCCAGTTCGAACCCGACCGCACCAACCGGTCATGCGCGCCTGCACCATCGGTCGTCCAGTAGCCGGAGATTCCGCTGCGTGTACCCCAAGTGTAGGTCACGGATGATCCGTCCGCGCCGAGCCGCTTGACCGTGCTCCCGGACGCATTGAGCGTTCCCATTAGGTCGTAGATGCGCTGCGTGCTCGATTGCTGCCAGCCATCATTGTTATCGCGGTCACCGGTCTGGCCAAGGCTGTTGTAGGTCCGCGATATCCCGGCATCGAGCCCGCGACCCACCAGGAACTCGTCCTGCCGCGACAACACAAGATTGCCGGTCGCCGCATTGACCGAAATATCTTCTCCGCCGCGCCCGAGAAGCGCACCGCCAAGCTGACCCGCAGACCCCAGGATGTTCGACGATCCACGGGCAAATCCCGCCCCAAGACCGGTAAAGATCGCTACCATCAAACCAAACCCCTGCGTGCCGGAGACAACAACTCCATTCTGCTAATCCGACCATCCGCCGGAAAGTTTAGGGCAAGCAGCAGAAAAAAGTTTCAGGGGCGGCTTCAGGCCATCACCTGACTATCAGACAGCAGCCTGTAAGCTCGCAGATTGCGCCGCTATTAGGCTTGGATGAGCGCAAGACTTGCCTCTCATGCTGACCGAGGATCCGCGCCCGTTGCGACGATGGATACACGCGGTTCGCGACGCACGAACTTGCGCGCCGATCACCGAACCCTATCGGGTCTCGCCTTCGCATCAGCTTTGAGCTTTTCAATCCGCTCCGAGCTGACCTCGTGCACCACGCGGCCAAGCTCTTCGACCTGCGCGCCGAGCCATTCGAGCTCCTCTTTTGTGACCCGGTAGTGCTTCGAATATCGCGCCTTGACGTAGGCGTCCTTGAGCTTCTCGAACCGGGCGCGATCGCGCTTGTTTTCGCGCGGCCAGACATAGGTCATACGGGGGTCTATGCGCTCAGCCTGTGTACGCAAAAAACCGAGGTTGTGAACGTGCGGGGTGTAGAAGGTGCAGACCAGCAAAACGCAGTGATAGAGGCGTTCAGTCGCCTGATGAAGGATGAACGCCGCGTCCTTATTCCAGCCACGCGCTAAGTCGTCGCCAAAGTTTACGTGAGCGCGCATCGCTGCCGGGTACCAGTCTTCAAAGTATTCGGTCGCCATGGCGAGCGCCTGCGTCGGCGTCTTGGGCTTGGGCGTGTGCAGTTCGGCATCGTCCGATTGGTAGACCGCGACCCCTTCGGCCTTCACGTCCATGAAGAAGTAGCGCCCATGGGCGAGCCCATCGTTCACCTCCTGCAGGGTGTGGACGATAAAGTTGACCGGGGTCTGGAGCGTGCCGGTGACGCCATATTCGCGCATCAACCGCTCATCGAGCTTGGCCCAGTACTTGACCCGGTCGGTCAGCCGCTTGTCGCTGACGATGATCAGCAGATCGAAGTCCGAGCGATAGCCCTTGGCGGTGTGCGGTTCATCGACCCAGGTGCCGCGCGCATAGCTACCGTAGAGGATCACCTTGAGGATACGCCCGGCCTTCTTCCACTCGTGCTTGGCGAGCGCGAAGGCATCGTCGAATTCCTCGAAGATCAGCTGCACCACGCGCTCAAGCTCGCGCTGCTTTTGCGGGGGCAGATGATCAAGATCGGTTCGCATCGTTCGGGCAGTCTAGCAAAGCAGGACTCGCTGTGCACCCTGTGTTCTCATCCCAATTGGTGATTTGCATGCCGCACGTTTCGGACTTGAAAGGTGATGCAGTTGGGCACGATGTGAGCCCAGACGTGTTGTCAGTAACGATCGGGTTGAATTGCCCGAATACGCAGGTAACCTGATGACCATGTTTCGCCGCCTTTTTGGCCTTCTTGCCCTCGCGCTGGTTGCGCTTTTGCCGTGGCAGGCAAGTCACGCCGCTGTGAGCTGCGCGCCGATGCAAATGGCAATGAAGAACATGCCTGCGAGCGATGATTGCAGCGGCTGCCCCGAGCCGGCAGCTGATGCGTGCCAATCGTTGTGCGTGGCGTTGTGCCAGTCGCTGACGGACATGCGTTCGCCCGATCTCGGCAGGCCCGACCTGCCGTGTGAGCAACATTTGCCATTCTCCGACCGGTTCCCCGCAACGGGGACTGCGGGGCCTGAACCGCCCCCGCCGCGATTGCCCGGTTGATCACGAATTTCAATTATTCAATGGAGATGTCAGATGAAGAAGTACCTCATTATTGCAGCTGCGCTGCTCGGTTCCAGTTCGGCCGCTTACGCTGCCGGTCCGGAGCAGGTTGCGAACATTGCCATGGCATGCTGTGACCTTGTGCTCGCATGCTGCGAGGAGGCAAAGGGCTGCTGCCCGTAACGGCTGACAGTCGGATTAAGGAGGGTGCCCGGTCGATTGACCGGGCACCCTTTCTTTTGCCTGCAAGTTGGCGTCATTCCATTTGTTCGAAGGCGCGCTTCCCGCGCCGTCGCCACAGGACCAATGCCTGTTCGCGTTCCTCGCCCTGCAATTTGGCAGCAATGGCGAGGAACGCGCCCAGCAGCACAGGCCGGTCATCATCAGTGAGTTCGATGAGCCCGGCCTTCCGGACCAGCCCGCCGACCTCGATCAGCTGCTTGGTTCGCTCGCGGCGTTTGATTTGCCAGTCGCGCATGCCGGTGCGTGCCTTGCTGGCCTCAAGCCGATGCCGCGCCGCTGGCAGGCGCGCGAGTGCCGCTTGGCTCGCGTTCAGCTGCTTTGCCAGTGCTGCGGCCCTTGCTCTGAAAGAAGCCCGCGCCGCGCTTGCGCCAAGCCTCCTTCTTGGCAGGATCATTGGTTTCGTCGATGACGAGCAGCGCGCCAGCCAAGGTCTCAGCGTCGATACTGTCGGCGCCGGTCGCGATGACCAGCTCGCCCAGCTGCTGCACGCGGCGCTCCTTGAGTAGCTTCGCCTTCTCGGCGAGAGCTTTCAGTTCGGCATCGATATCTCTGGGCTTGCGCATCGTTGGTCTCCGTTTGAGGTTGATGCGCTGATGATAGTTGGTGAGCTCGCCCAATGCTTTAGGGTCGTCGGGACCGTCTGGGACCGGGTAGTCCCGAACAGGATTTTATCATGTGAGGGCGCGCTTATACGTCGTGCCGACGTGGCTTGTGTGACGTAGATGGTTCGCCGTTATTGCGATCTACCATCTCTCCGTGAAAGTCATCAGCCGCTCGGCCGGGCGCAGCGCTGTGGCGGCCGCTGCCTATCGCTCGGCCGGCCGGCTGCATGACGAGCGGATCGATCGCACCCATGACTTCACCAACAAGGGCGGTGTGGTTCATTCCGACGTGCTGTTGCCCCAAGGTGCGCCCGAGCACCTGTCTGATCGCGAGCAGCTGTGGAACGCGGTCGAGAGTGCCGAGAAGCGCAAGGACGCGCAGCTGTCGCGCGAAGTTGAGTTTGCGATCCCGCGCGAGCTCGACCAAGCTGAAGGTATCCGGCTTGCGCGGGAGTTCGTCGAACGCGAGTTTGTGGATCGCGGCATGATTGCTGATCTCAATGTGCACTGGGATATCGGCGCGGACGGTCTCGCCAAGCCGCACGCGCATGTGATGCTTACCATGCGCGAGGTCGATGGCGATGGGTTCGGCGCGAAGGTGCGCGACTGGAACCGCACCGAACTTGTCGAGCAGTGGCGCGAGCGCTGGGCTGAGCATGTCAACCAGCGTCTTGCAGAGCTCGATATTGATGCGCGGATCGATCACCGCAGCCTTGAGGCGCAGGGCATTGGCCTTGAGCCGCAGGACAAGATCGGGCCCGCCGCCTCGCGCATGGAGGGGCGCGGGCTTGAGGCCGAGCGGATCGAGGAGCACCGCGCGATCGCAGAGCGCAATGGCGCGCGGATCATTGCCGATCCGGGCATCGCACTCGATGCGATCACCCACCAGCAGGCGACGTTCACCAACAGGGACCTTGCACGATTTGTTCACCGGCACAGCGACGGCAAAGACCAATTCGATGCGGTCATGGGCGCGGTGCGTCGCTCGCCCGATCTGGTCGCGCTGGGCAAGGATGGCCGCGGGGAGGAGAGGTTCACATCGCGCCAGATGATCGACACCGAGCAGCGTTTGCAACGTGCCTCAGAACTCATGGCCGAGCGCTCAGATCATCGCGTCGCTCAGCATGGCCGAGAAGCGGCGCTGGCTCGTGCAGCAGAGCGCGGTCTGACGCTATCGGGCGAGCAGCGCGCGGCCTTCGAGCATGTGACCGGCGAGCGCGATCTCAGCGTGGTGGTGGGCTACGCTGGGACCGGCAAGAGCGCGATGCTCGGCGTGGCGCGCGAGGCCTGGGAGAGCGCGGGCTACACGGTGCGCGGCGCTGCGTTGTCCGGCATTGCTGCCGAAGGCTTGGAGAACGGTTCGGGCATCGCCTCGCGCACCATCGCCAGCCTGGAGCACCAGTGGAGCGAGGGCCGCGAACTGCTCAAGTCGCGCGATGTGCTCGTCATCGACGAGGCCGGCATGGTCGGCACGTGCCAGATGGAGCGCGTGCTGTCCCATGCCGCCGATGCTGGCGCAAAAGTGGTGCTAGTCGGCGATCCGCAGCAGCTGCAAGCGATCGAAGCGGGCGCTGCCTTCCGTGCGATCCATGGGCGGCAGGGCGGGGTCGAGATCACCGAGGTGCGGCGGCAGCGCGCTGACTGGCAGCGCGATGCGACGCATCAGCTGGCGACCGGGCGCACGGGTCTTGCGATCGCGGCCTATGACGAGCGCGGCATGGTGCAGGCTGCCAAGACGCGCGAGGCCGCGCGCGGCGACTTGATCGAGCGCTGGGATCGCGAGCGGCAGGCAAGCCCGGCCGATACGCGGATCATCCTCACGCACACCAATGACGAGGTGCGCGCGCTCAACGAGGCTGCGCGCGAGCGGCTGCGCGCGCGGCATGAGCTTGGCGACGATGTTACGATCAGCGCCGAGCGCGGCGAGCGGCACTTTGCCAGCGGTGACCGCATCATGTTCCTCCGCAACGAGCGCGAACTCGGGGTGAAGAACGGCACGCTCGGCACGCTCGAGGAGGTGACCCCGCAGCGCATGATGGTGCGGGTCGATGATGGACGCAGCCTCGCCTTCGATATCAAGGACTATGCCCACATCGATCACGGTTACGCAGCCACGGTCCACAAGGCGCAGGGCATGACCGTGGACCGCGCTCATGTGCTGGCGACGCCCGGTATGGACAGCCACGGGGCCTATGTTGCGCTCTCGCGCCATCGTGATGGTGTTGCTCTGCATTATGGTCAGGATGATTTTGCCGACCAGTCGAAACTGGTGCGCACGCTCAGCCGCGAGCGTAGCAAGGATATGGCCTCCGACTACGAGCGCGTTGATCCCACCGAGGCCTTCGCCGAGCGACGCGGGATCACCTTCCGCGAGCGGGTCGCCGAGATCGTCCGCAAGGTGCCCGAGAAAGTGCGCGGCATCTTCGATGGACTGCGCTTGCCGAGCACAAGAGCCGATGTTCCGGAACCGGCAGCGCCCGAGCGGAAGGTGGTCGAAGATCCGGAGGCAGAACTGCGCCGCGCTCGCACCAGAGCGCTGGTCCGCCATGCCCGCGCGGTCGATGATATCTTTGCCGCTCAGGACGCTGGCGAAAGGTGGAGCCCTGCTCAAGCGCGTGAGCTCAACGCCGCCCGCGATGCGTTCGAGGAAGTGCGGCCCCATGGCTGGCGCGATGCCGAAGCCGCCTACAAGAAGAACCCGGAACTCGCGCGCGAGGCTGGCAGCGGTCAGGTCCGACGAGCCGTGCAGGCGCTCCAGTTGGAAACTGAGCTCCGCACCGATCCCCAGCGCCGTGCCGACCGCTTCGTGGCGCGCTGGCAGGAACTGAAACAAAACAGCGAACGCCAGTACCGCACCGCCGACATGTCCGGTTACAAGGCCACGCGCTCGGCGATGGGCGACATGGCAAAAAGCCTCGAACGCGATCCGCAGCTGGAGTCGATCCTCGCCAACCGCAAGCGCGAGCTTGGCATCACAATCAGCTCAGGACGAAGCCTCAGCGGCGATCTCGCTCTCGCTTATGGCCTTGGACGCGGCAGGAGCAGAGGGATTGAGATTTGACGAGGAGCGGCTTTGCTCCCCCTCCCCTGCCCCTTCAAAGTCATGCCGATTTCTTGGCGCGGCGCGGTTTGGGCGCCACCTTCGTGCCGGGCTTGCGGCCGAGCCCAATCTTCTTCGCCAAGTCGCGGCGCTTCTCGGCATAGCTGGGCGCGACCATGGGATAAACGGCCGGCAGACCCCAGCGCGCCCGGTATTCTTCGGGGGTCATGTCGAAGTTGGTGCTAAGATAGCGCTTGAGCATCTTAAGCTTCTTGCCGTCTTCAAGGCACACGATGTAATCAGGCTTGACTGAGTTGCGGATCGAAACCGCTGGCTGCGGCTTGGTTTCCTCCACCACTGGCGCTTCGCCGAGACCGGCCAACGCTGCGTAGACGTTGCTGATCAGTGCAGGCACGTCTGTCACCGCGACATCATTGTTGCCGACATGCGCCGCGACGATGTCGCTCGTCAGTGTGATAAGAGTTTCAGACAAAAGCTTCGGATTTTGACCCACGACTGTGTTAGCCTTGTTGATGAGCGCCCCGTGACATCGCCTTGAAGGAACAAGTGGGCTGTGACAACTGCGCACACAGTGCTGTGCGGCGCAAATTTTATAATGATGCACCTGCCGTTCTGCTTCGCGCTCTTTTACCAGTTATAGCGGACGGCATGCCAGCCAATAGCCGGAAAACCGACATGATTGCGAATAGGTCTCGAAGGCCGGGTTTGGGACATTCCAGCCATTTGCTGGTGTCTTTTCAAACGGCAGGTGTCAACGGCAGTCGATATCCGGTGTCTTCCCGAGCGGGATCGCCGGCCATTCAAGGATACGACGTTAGGAGACTTGCTGCTTGATCCGCGCGAATGGTTTATTGTCTCGCCCGACGCAGTAGAACAGGCGATCCGCTCGTCCGCAAAGATAAGGCTGCATTTCTATCGCTACGATGTTGAAAATGATGCAATCCTTGAACGAACGGCCTAATGATCAAGCTTGGAAAGGGTTTGATTTCGCATGAGCGTCGCGGATGACATCAAAAATAATGCCGCCGTTACCTTTGGGGCGAATTGGACCGTGCGCGATGGTCAAGTGGTGCCAAGCCCGACTGATCTTAAGCTAAGCAATGAAGCTGTTCGCTTCGAAACCGCAACGGTGCTCTACGCTGACCTCGACCAGTCCACTGACTTGGTCGAGACTAAGAAGTGGGAATTTGCTGGCGAGGTATACAAGACGTTTCTTTACGCGGCATCGAGGCTGATCCGCGATCAGGGCGGATCAATCGTTTCCTACGACGGTGACAGGGTCATGGGGATATTCATCGGAAAGAGTCAGCGAAACGACGCCGTATCTTGTGCCCTGAAGATCAATTATGCGGTGAAGAACTACGTTCAGGCAGAGAAGCAAAAACGCTGGAGCGGGGACTATAAAATCCGTCATGTGATTGGTATCGACACATCAGAGATTCGCGCTGCGCGGACGGGTGTCCGTGGTGATAACGACCTGGTGTGGATTGGAAGCGCTGCAAACGTCGCAGCCAAGCTCACATCACTTAGCGCTGATCAGCCGACGTGGATTACAAAGCGTGTTTATGATTATTTGAACGATAAGCAAAAACTTGGTCCAGCTAATGAGAATATTTGGAAGTCATGGAAATGGTCTGATCATGACAATAGTGAGATATACTCCAGCACCTACTGGAGGAGCTTTTGATGAGTGCGATTATTGATCGATTCATGGGGGAAAAAGGGCGCCCAAACTTAATCGAAACACTAATCCGACAGGCCCTAGTTGCCGGGAATCGCGACCTAGCGGAAACAATTGCCGATCGCATTGAGCTTATCGAGGCCTCAAAGGGCGACAAGATCATTGCTCAAGGAGCTGATGACAACGATCTATTCATGATCCTCTCCGGCAGCTTTGATATCGTTGTGAATGGTCGCAAGGTAGCGGTTCGTGGACGCGGCGACCATGTTGGCGAAATGGTGTTCGTGGAACCCACTCAACTACGGTCAGCAGATGTTGTAGCTGCGGAAAGTGGACTGATCGCAAAGCTCAACTATGCCGACGCCACTGCAATAGCAGAGCGATATCCTCAGATTTACAGATCGATTGCTCAGATCCTCTCCCGCCGATTGCTTGAGCGCAACAAGTTGGTTGGAGCTTACCGCGAACAAGTCAGGGTCTTTATCATATCTTCGTCCGAAGCGCTGGATGTCGCACGGGCGATTCAGACAGCCATATCGGCCGAAGATATCTTGGTTACGGTTTGGACCGATGGCTTGTTCAAAGTCTCGAGCTATGTCCTCGACATTCTGGAAAATGCCATCGACGAAACTGACTTCGGGGTCGCTATAGCTCACAGCGATGACGTCACGATCTACCGTGACCAAGAATGGCCAACGCCTCGTGACAACGTTATTCTCGAGCTCGGCATGTTCATGGGTAGGCTGGGTCGGAAGCGAGCTATCCTCATGGAACCACAGGGTGATGCGGTGCACTTGCCTACAGACCTGAAGGGCATCACGACGATCCGATACACCTTCAAGGAGGGCAAAGACTCCGCGGCTCTCTTGGCGCCTGCATGCAATATTCTTCGAAATCACATCCGGGAATGGGGGGCATATAACGGCTAACGCGCGTGATGGGTGGTGATGACCGAGAGTCAGCACAAATCTGTGAACTAAAAAATATTTTCCGCCGCCGCTTATCTAGCATTTCAGCGCTCGTTCTGCTATTGTTCTTAACTTACTCGAGCTGCCGCGGTGCGGCTAAGGTTAGGAAGGAATGTCGCAGATGGCATGGGATGAAGGTAAGGCTCGAGCCCGTATTGCACAGTTTATCGATAGCGTGCCGCAAGGAGATATCCGGGTAGAAGATTTCCGGTCCTTCCTCACTGAGACAAAGCTGAACAAGGGTCTTATGTCGGACGCGGCAGCAGCGAGGGCGGCCCTCGTTGACATTCCTAGGAACCGCGCGATCACAACGCACGGCGTCCACGTCTATGCCAATTTGATCGACTTCAACAGCGTGCTGACCGATGTGGGCCAGGAGACTGAAGCAAGTCACCGCCGTGCACTCGAGTTTCTCCACGCCCACTATCAGGCATGCGACCTCCTGATCGATGAATTCGACATGCAGCGAGTGGATTTCCACGGCGGGCGTCTGCACGCGGTTGTGCTGTCACCTGAGGGTCTTGAGAACGAGGGTGAGCGAGTGCGGGTAGCAGTGGCGTTCGCGGCTGCCTTCCGGGAGCTGGTTCGCCGCTTGGGCGAGGATTTCCCAAGGTTTCAGACCGGGGTCTGTGTGGGCATCGACAGTGGCCCGGCAGTGGCAATCGATTCCGGGCGACAGGACGAGCGGGAACCGCTTTTCATTGGCAGTCCCGCCAATCACGCTGCGAAATTGGCCGTGGGTGACCAAGAGGGGGTGAGCCTTGGGCGCCGTGCTGCAGAAGCATTGAAACGTCCAGTGGGCCTTGGAGAAACGAAAGTTTTCCTGTCAGAGGAATTCTCAAAGGGCGTCCTGACCGATCAGGTTCAGACCTCCAGAGGTTTGAGCACCGTCGCCCAGCGGCTCGAGAAAGCCTACGAGACTGCAAGTCAGACCATGTTTGATTGGGACGCCGATAGCCTGAACAGCGCGAGCTTCAGGTTCCATCACAAGGAACCGCCGCTGAAGGATCTCGTCTATGCGGACCATCCTCCCAGCTTCGCGATCAGGATGGAGATTGCATCGATTTTCGCCGACCTCGATAAGTTCACCGCCTATGTCGACAACGCGATCGTCACGGGGAAGGTGGCCGAAGCGGTCGCAAACCTGCACGTCATCCGGGCAGAGATGGGAGCTGTCCTAAGGGATGACTTCAATGGGCGGAAGGTCAGGTATATTGGCGACTGCATTCACGGGCTGATCGCAGAGGGCACCAGGATCGAAACCGACACGAAGAAGACGATCAGGACCGCTGTCGAGGCGGCCGCAGGTATTCGCTCGTCATTCGACCTCTGCAAAGACCTACTCCCGGGAATCGCCCATCTAGGGCTCGCTATCGGTATTGAATACGGCCCCACGCCGATCTGTCGCTTGGGTCTCAGAGGGGATGGCAGTGTCCGCACCGCCGCTAGTCGCGCGACGTGCAATTCCGAAGCGGTCCAGCAGCTTTGCAACGATGTCGAGACCGCGCTTGGAGAGGCTGCGTTCCAGGCCGCACCAGTCGCTATTCGCGAGATTTTCTCAGGGGACGCCCATAAGGTCCGCAACTTTGATGTCGATGCTGCAGAGATGCTTTTGCCGCAGCTCGGCGCACCTTACATAGCATCAAGCAAGGTGTCAGAGCCCTTGCGCGCCCATCAGACACCTCCCTCTGCACCACTCAGGGCGCATTGCAGAGGGTGAAGGCTATCACACTCCTCGCTGCGACCGCTCCGGCTTGGTTCCAAATTGCAGCCAAAACGCCAGATGAGCTCATAGGGCTGGCACGTTACACAAGAACATTCTGGGCTCGTGCCGGGCTGTCTCTTCGTATCTCCGGAAGCCCGATCCCGTCGGTGAGGGAGGAAAAGATTGGGGCACAAATGCCCGCGTTTTGCCCAGAGCGGCATATCAACGGTGATGGGACCTTTTGCCTCGGCCTTCCGGCACCAGCAGTCCGTGATAAACTGGGCGCTGAGCAATGGTGGGATCAGCTCGCGCAGTTCCTCCGCTGTCAAACCGTCGCAATTGGGACTGGGATTTGGCCTCCAGCTTATGCGCTAGATCACGGAGATGCGGGGCACCATCACAGACTTGCTGAGGAGCTGGCTGATGATGCCGGTGTCCCAGAGGAATATCAGTCAGCCCGCTTGGGAGAACCAAGTTGGATCACAGACCGCAAGCTAAGAATGTTCGGGAAGAAGTGCGAGCCAATCAACGGGCGATCTCCTTGTCCGAGAGGATGTCTGCGAAGGGCTCGAGGGCGACTAGTCCCGATCCTTCGCGTCGACTGCGAGAAACGGGCTAAGAATACCAGTCTCGCATTCCATGAGAAACAGCGCCGAGCAAAGCTTGAAGAGTTCTGGAATACACTGATCACCAAAGGCATGAAATGCTGTGGAACTATGCCACATTGTCGACTCAAATGACCGAGGAAAGGGCTATGAAAGAAGTCGAAATCATTGAACGTCAGCTTGATCGCGTGCTGGGTTTCTTTCCTAGAGTGGAGGCACGGATCAATGGACTTTTTGCGTTCAATTCCATCATTATGACGCTGACTGCTTTAAACCTGACAGCATCAGATTTCGCTCTCTGGCATATCATGATCCCTGCAATCGTGACCGGTGTTGGGCTAAGTTTCTCCTACTACTTCCTGTTCAAAGCCAATTTTCCCGATACCAAAGGAGGCGAAAGGAACCTCGTGTTCTTCGGAGAAATCAAGAAGCAAAGCGAGGCAGACTATAGAGACGCGTTGCTAGCCTGCAGCGAAGATCGATACCGGAAAGACCTGATTGGACAAATCTGGCGAAACTCCCAGATTCTTTGCACCAAGTACGAAGGCGTAAAGTTCGCGATCGTAGCGACAGCCATGTCGATTGTTCCCTTCCTATGGTTCCTTATCGCCACTGCAGTGATCCATGGAAGGATCCCCTTGCTTAAGGCTGGGTGAGACGCTCACACTAAGCTAGGTCGGTGGAGACCGAAGTGACCATAGCGCGATACCTTTCTGGCCAAAGCTGGATACAACCTGGCGCGCCTTCATGAGACGCCAAGTAGTTTGCAGGCTGGCCTACGAAGATGCTGACTTCCTTAGCATGTCGAGTATCGAGCGGGTCACCTGACACTTAAATGCGGCATGCCTCGGAAGCTCGGTTTCTGTTCAATCTCAATCTATTTGGGCAATAGGGTCGGGGGTCAGGATGGTGCAGTCTATGTGATCCGACGCAATCACCGTCTTGCGCGTCGAGATTGCAGGTTCCAGCGAAAGCTGACACTCCCATCAATTACGAAGAGTGTCTTGAATTGAGTCGCGAGTTGCCTTTACTGATTGGCCGCTCCGATTATCCCAAAAGGTACACGAAATACCTGACAAGGGCTGGCACGCTGGCTTTTTGGATTGCTGGGACGTGGACCCTTGCCCAACCGAATCATCATCCTTGAAGAGGCCGATGAACGCCACTGCGTCTCACTCAAAATGTGGGATCGAATGTGGCACCGACTTCCTCGGTACGCCAATTTGTCGTACGAAATCAGGTTGATAAATGACTTGAATGGTAGCGGAGGAAGGGATGGCGCGCCTCCGCATCCGGCTACGGCACCCAACTCGATCATGTCATTCGTGCGCCATCCAAAAATGGGATCGCTAGTGGGACCCAAATCATGGCTTGAAGAATTATATCAGTAAATCAGGGATATATTCGAGATACTGGCGGAGCAGGTGGGATTCGAACCCACGATACGCTTTTGACGTATACACACTTTCCAGGCGTGCGCCTTCGACCACTCGGCCACTGCTCCGCATGACTCTTTCGTGCGCTACCGCTTCGCTGCTTGAGCGCCGATTGGCGCGCTACCGCTTCGCTACTTGAGCGCCTGAATGAGGCAAGCGCGCGCCCTAGCGGCGAATGGATTGCTTCGCAAGGCGCGTGGTGGCACCAATGCGCTGATGAGAAACGCCCTGCTGGCCGCCTCGGCCGCCCTCGCCCTTGCCCTTCCGCTTGCCGCCCAGGACGCGCCCAAGGGAGCGCCCTCGCCTGCCGAGATCGTCGCTGCCGCGCGCAAGGCCGACTGGGTGGGAATCCCGGCGGAAGACCTGCTGGTGATGACCCTCGCCCCCGATGCCGAGGGTAAGCCGAGACAGGTCGTGATCCAGCTGATGCCTGCGCCGTTCAGCCAAGGCTGGATCCACAACATCAAGCTGTTCGCCCGTGCCAAGTGGTTTGACAATATCTCGGTCAACCGGGTGCAGGACAATTACGTCACCCAGTGGGGCGACCTCAATTACGACAACCCCGAGGCGAAGGGGAAACCTAAGCCGCTCCCCGAGGGGCTTAAGGTGATGACGGAGGCGGAGTATGTCAGCCAACCGTCAGAGGCACGGCTGAAGACACTGGTAGATGACTTGGCACAAGCCGAGTATCCGGAATTGTTTGACAATTACTCTCTTGGAACAATGCTTTGGCACGGTTGGCCATTGGCGACGGATCAGAAGGTTGCGTGGCCCACCCACTGCTACGGCATGGTTGGCGTGGGGCGGAACTACTCTCCCGACACCGGTTCCGGCGCGGAGCTTTATACGGTGATCGGCCATGCTCCCCGCCACCTCGATCGCAACATCGCGCTTGTAGGCCGGGTTATCGAGGGGATGCAGTTCCTCTCCTCGCTGCCGCGCGGGTCAGGGGATCTTGGGTTCTACACCGAGGCGGAGGCGGGGAAGCGCACGCCGATCCTGACGGTGCGGGTGGCGAGTGACCTTCCGGCGGCTGAGCAGCCCAAGTTCGAATACCTTTCCACCGAGAGCCAGACCTTCGCGACCTATGCCGAGTCAATCGCCAATCGGCGCGATCCGTTCTTTATCGTTCCGGCTGGCGGGGCGGATATCTGCAACATCAAGGTGCCGGTCCGGCGGGTGGCCGAGCAAAAGTGATGTTTCACGTGAAACACCGCAAAAACGCCGCGCAAGTGGGGGCCTAGAGGGGGACTAACAGGGGTCTAGAGGGGGTCTAAACCGATCTACGGGGCCTCTGAACCGATCTGGAGGGGGTCTGAAACGGACAGTCTTGCGCATCCCCACCCCCGGCCCCTCCCGCGGGCGGGAGGGGGGAAGTCACACCCGCTCCATCAACTCGATACGGTTGCCGAAGGGGTCTTCGGTGAAGAACCTTGCGTAGCCTTCAACCGGTTTGTCCTCGCGGATCACGCAGCCCGCCGCCGCCAGCCGGCCGCGCAAGCCCGCAAGGTCTTCGACGAGGAACGCCGGATGCGCCTTCAAGGCTGGCCGGAAATCGGGATCGACGCCGATGTGCAAGGCCACCGCCCCGCCTGTAAACCAGCAGCCGGAGCGCGACAGGTTCGCAGGCTTGGGCACCTCGGTCATCCCGAGCAATCCGGCGAAGAACCCCCGCGCCGCATCCTCGCCGCCTTCGGGAATGGCGAGCTGCACATGGTCCAGCCCGACAACAGCCACTACTGCCGCTCCGCCTGCGCCACCGCGTCGCTGGCACGCAGCGCGCTCACCACGCGGTTGAGGTGGCCGGAATCCTGCACCTCCACCTCGACGTTGTAGGTAACAAAGGGCGGATCGATATGGCTCTGCGCCAGCGTCGTGATGTTCGCCTTGTTCTGCGCGAAGATGCCCGCCATCTCGGCGAGCGTGCCGAGCCGGTCGTAGATCGTCACCGAAAGCTGGCCCACCGCGCCGACCGAGCGGTTGCCCCACGCCAGATCGATCCAGTCGCTGTCGACGCCGCTCGCCAGTTCGAGGCAGTCGATCGCGTGGACCAGCACGGTCTCGCCCTTGCGGCGGATGCCGACGATGCGGTCGCCGGGGACGGGGTGGCAGCAGTTCGCCAGCTCGAAGGCCACGCCCGGCGTCAGGCCGCGGATCGAGATCGCCCGCTCGCGCCGCGCCCAGTGCTCGTCTTCCTCGATGCCCGCGGTGCAGCCCGGGACCAATGCCTCCATCACCTCGCGGTCGGAGATCTTGGCCGCGCCGATCGCGTACATGAGGTCGTCGGGCTCCTCCATGCCGAGGCGGGTCGCCGCCTCGCGGATCGCCTTCTTGCCGATGCGCGCGGGCACGCGGGCGGAGATTTCGTCGAACAGCTTGGAGCCGATTGCGGCGACCTCGTCGCGCTCCTTCAAGCGCACCGCACGGCGGATCGCGGCGCGCGCCTTGCCGGTGACGACAAAGCTCAGCCACGAAAGCTGCGGGGCGGCGTGCGGGTTCTTGATGATCTCGACCACGTCGCCGTTGCCCAGCGCGGTGCGCAGCGGCATATGCCGCCCGTTGATCTTCACGCCCGCGGTCTGGAGCCCCAGATTGGTGTGCACCGCAAAGGCGAAGTCCACCCCCGTCGCGCCCTTGGGCAGCTGGAACAGCGCGCCCTTGGGGGTGAAGGCGAAGATGCGATCCTGATAGATCGCCATGCGGGTATGTTCGAGCAGTTCCTCGGCATCGTGGCTCTGCTCGACGATCTCGATCAGATCGCGCAGCCAGCCCACCTGCCCGTCCGGCGTGCCGTCCTGCTTGTAGGCCCAGTGCGCCGCAAGGCCGAATTCGTTGCGGCGGTGCATCTCGCGGGTGCGGACCTGCACTTCGACGCGCATCGAATGCTCGTACATCAGCGAGGTGTGAAGGCTGCGGTAGCCGTTCGACTTGGGGGTCGAGATGTAGTCCTTGAACCGCCCGGGGAGGAACTGCCACGTGGTGTGGAGGATGCCCAGCGCACGGTAGCAATCCTCCTCGCTATCGGTGAGGACGCGGAAGGCCATGATGTCGGTGACCTGTTCGAAGCTGACGTGGCGTTCGGCCATCTTGTGCCAGATCGAAAAGGGCTGCTTCTCGCGCCCGTAGACTTCGACCTTCAGGCCCGCCTCGGCGAGGCGCTGCTTGATCTTGAGGGCGATGGCATCGACCTGCCCGCCGTCCTGCGAGCGCAATTGCTGGAGCCTTGCGGTGATGGTCGCGTGCGCCTCGGGCTCGAGCTCGAGGAAGGCGAGCTCCTGCATCTCGTGCATATATTCGTACATGCCGACCCGCTCGGCGAGGGGCGCGTAGATATCCATCGTCTCGCGCGCGATGCGCTGGCGCTTTTCGGGCGACTTGATGAAGTGCAGCGTGCGCATGTTGTGCAGCCGGTCGGCAAGCTTCACCAGCAGCACGCGGATGTCTTCCGACATGGCGAGCAGGAACTTGCGAAGGTTCTCGGCCGCGCGCTCGTTCTCGGGCATGGCCTCGATCTTGGAGAGCTTGGTCACCCCGTCGACCAGCCGCGCAACCTCGGGGCCGAAATGCGCCTCGATATCCTCGATGGTGGCGAGCGTGTCCTCGACCGTGTCGTGGAGCAGCGCGGTAATGATCGTCGCCTGATCGAGCTTGAGGTCGGTCATCAGCCCCGCAACTTCGACCGGATGCGAGAAATAGGGGTCGCCGCTCGCCCGCTTCTGGGTGCCGTGCTTCTGCACGGTATAGACATAGGCGCGGTTGAGCATCGCCTCGTCGGCGTCGGGATCGTATTCGAGGACCTTCTCGACGAGTTCGTACTGGCGGAGCATCAGGTTGGAATATGGGCGCGGGGGTGTGCGGGGGCAAGCGCGTTGTTGCGGTGCGGCAATTATGGTGTTATAACGGCTGTATGAACACGACCCTCAAAATCACCAAGATCGGGAATTCTGCCGCTGTCATCCTCACCAAAGAGGTGTTGGCCCAGCTGCGCGCCGAGGTAGGTGACACGATCCACCTGACGCAGTCGCCCGAAGGGTGGCACCTCACGCCCTATGATCCCGAATTCGAAAAGCAGATGGATCTGGCCGAACGGATCATGCGCGAGGATCGCGATATCCTGAAAGTTCTGGCGAAGTAAGCGAACCGTCCGATGACCGACCTCCGTGCCGAGCCGATCTGGCTCGACAGCCGCATCGCTTATGCCGTTCACGACCGTCAGCTCGCCGAGCATGGCGGCGGTGTAGGCGTGCGCGATGGCGGAGCATTGGAATCCGCCTTGGCCCGGCCCATCAACCGCTGGAACTACGGCGAAGACGAATTGGTGGCACTTGCCGCGGCCTATGCCTTTGGCATTGCGCGCAACCACCCCTTTGTTGACGGAAACAAGCGTACGGCATGGATCATGGCCCGCCTGTTCCTGCTGGCCAACTCGGTGGAGATCGCCTTCGACAAGGTCGATGCGACCAATACGGTGATCGCCCTTGCCGCCGGCGAACTCTCCGAGGAGGAGCTTGCCGACTGGTTCCGGCAGCGGGTTGTGGCGGTCGCCTAGGCCCGCTTCAGGACCAAGTGGCGCTCTATGACCAAGTGGCGCGCGGCGGCAGGCTCATCAGGATCGCGTCGATATTACCGCCGGTCTTGAGGCCGAAGATCGTGCCGCGGTCATAGACCAAGTTGAACTCGGCGTAGCGGCCCCGGTATTCGAACATCTGCGCCTCGTCGGCGGCATCGAACGGGCTGTTCATCCGCTTGCGGACGATCGCCGGATAGGCGCTCAGGAACTGCTTGCCGATGTCCTGGATGAAGGCGAAGTTGCGGTCGAACGCGGCGTCATCGTGGCATTCGAGATGGTCGGCGAAAATCCCGCCCACCCCGCGGTTGACCTGGCGGTGGGGGATGTAAAAGTATTCCTCCGCCCACTTGCTGAAGCGTTCGTAATAGGTCTCGTTATGCGGATCGCAGGCGGCCTGCATCGCGGCGTGGAATGCGGCCGTGTCCTCTTCGTAGGGGATCGGCGGATTGAGGTCCGCCCCGCCGCCGAACCATGCCTTTGTGGTGGTGAGGAAGCGGGTGTTCATGTGCACCGCGGGCACGTGCGGGTTGGTCATGTGCGCGACGAGGCTGATGCCGGTGGCGACGAACCCGGGCGCCTCGGCACTGGCGCCATTGATCGAGCCTGCGAATTCCTTGGCGAAGCTGCCGCGCACGGTCGAAATATTCACTCCGACCTTCTCGAAGACCTTGCCCTTCATCAACCCCTGCACCCCGCCGCCGGGATCGGGATTGCCCTCCTCCTCGCGGTTCCAAGGGGTATACTGGAAGGCGGCATCCGAGCCTGCCTCGCGCTCGATCGCCTCGAATTCGGCGCAGATCTGGTTGCGCAAGTCTTCAAACCACGCGCGTGCGCGGGTGGTGTGGTGTGTCCAGTCAGTCATACATCCCCGTCCGTCATTCCCGCCTACCATAGGCGATGAAGCGCGGGGCACAAGCCCAAGAACCGCGCTGCCGAGCCTGTTGCAAAGGCGAATATTTGCAGGCAGAGGCAGGGGCATGGTTCGCGATATGTTCGCCTCTTTCGAATTTGCCGGGCACGAGATGCGGCTCGGGCAGGAGCGCGCGCTGTACTGGCCTGCCGAGCGCGCGCTGCTGGTCGCCGACCTGCACCTCGAGAAGGCCAGCTGGTTCGCCGCGCGGGGCCAGATGCTCCCGCCCTATGACAGCCGCGACACGCTCGAACGGCTGGCCGACGCGGTCAAGGCGACGGGCGCGCGGCGGGTGATCACGCTGGGCGACAACTTCCACGATGATGCGGGCGCGCTGCGGCTCGACCCCTATGCCACCGGAATGCTCGAGGCGCTGACCCGCGCGCTCGACTGGGTGTGGATCACCGGCAACCACGACGAGGCTCTGCCACGCGGCTTCGGCGGGGCGATCCTGCCCGAATTGCAGATCGGCGGCGTGATCCTGCGCCACGAGGCCCGCGCCGGAGAGACCGCGCCGGAGCTGTCGGGGCACTATCACCCCAAGCTCAGGATCAACGTCCGCAACCGCCACATCGCGCGGCCTTGCGCTGTCATGGGGCGCAGCGCGAGCGGGGCCGAGCGGATGATCCTCCCCGCCTTCGGCAGCCTCACCGGCGGCATGGACGCAGGCGCACCCGAGATCCTCACCGCCCTGCAACCGTCCCGCACAATCGTGGCGCTGATGCACGCGAGGGACAGGATCGCCCGCTTCCCGCTTTGGCAGGCGGCCTAGTCCCTCAGGCGCTCAAGCACGGTTCCGACTTTAACGACACCGTCGCGCGTGAGGGTGACGAAAGTGACGCGCTTGTCGGTAGGAGACTGGCTCCGCGTCACCAGCCCGCGATGTTCAAGGCGGGCGATTATCCTGAGAGCGGTGGTTTCCGGACAACGGGAAATCAGTTGCAGCGACTTGGTCGAAACTTTCGCTCCGCCCGCAAACTGCTTGAAGAGCTCAAGCAGCATATTCCACGCCGGCACGCCGATGATGTCGATACCGATAGCTTCTTCGCGCAACTTGGCCCGTTGCTCTTCCTTGATTGCTGACAATGAAAGAGGAACGGCGTTTCGCTCAATTCGGGCGGCATTTGAGAAGAATGGGTAATTCGACCTGACGTAGGCATCATCCCAGTTCTGCTCGATGGAATCCGCCATCCGAAATATGGAAGTTGCAAGGTCACGCAACGAGTTTGGTGAACCGTCGGTCGTAACTAGATTCAAAAGTTCTTCGGCTTTCACATCCACCCCGTTGCATTTCAGCTCTAACCAAAGGCCTACTCAAAGAGATCGATGTGCGACCACCGCTCTAATACTCATCTACGCCTTTTCATTTGGCGCCATCGCCTGACAAGCCTCACCCGCTTGCAGGCATCAGTAGTTTTACCACTCCTCCCGACGTATCATACTAATTTCTATAGGAAATAGATTGTCAGCTTTTGTGCTTAAAAATTTAATCCAATCTGGAGGGAATGCATCTTTGGCGCGTGACCTTCCGTCATCGGGTCACGGTCAGGCTAACTCGCGTCTGCAAGAGATCGTCTGAGACTCCACCTAGCGCTCGCGCCCGTTTCGCACTACATAGCCGCCAGCACGTAAGCCACCACAGGAGAATACCTCATATCACGTCCACCCCGGCGCTCGATGGCCCCGCCCGTAAAAAGCGGCCCTCGTTTTGATAACATGATCAATGTCCCCAAGGTCCGCGTCATCGACGATGAAGGCGAAAACCTTGGTGTGATGTTCACCCGCGAAGCGATCGAGCAGGCCAACGAGAAGGGCCTGAACCTCGTCGAAGTGTCCCCCAATGCGGACCCGCCGGTGTGCAAGTACCTCGATGTCGGCAAATTCCGCTACGAAGCGCAGAAGAAGGCCAACCTGGCGCGCAAGACGCAGAAGACCCAGGACATCAAGGAAGTGAAGATGCGTCCGAACATCGACACCCATGATTACGAGGTGAAGATGCGCAACGTGACCAAGTTCATCGAGCATGGCGACAAGGTGAAGATCACCCTGCGTTTCCGCGGCCGTGAAATGGCGCACCAGCACCTCGGCATGGACCTGCTCAAGAAGGTGCAGGAAGACGCTGCCGAGGTCGCCAAGGTCGAAGCCTTCCCGCGGCTCGAAGGCCGCCAGATGCTGATGGTCCTCGCGCCCAAGTAGGCACGCGGCACATCGCAAGGAACAGGGGGCGGACCGCAAGGTCGCGCCCCTTTTTCTTGGCCTTTTTCTTGGCCTTTTTCTTGCCCCCTGCCCTCAATCCATCCTCACTCTTCCGCCGCGCCGCTCTTGCCGGGACTGCCGGCGTCCTGATAGGTCCGCAGGCGATACACGGGGGAGTGAGCATAGCATGATGGCACGCCGGATCGGTCTGGTGCTCGGGCCGCTGGCCTTCGCCCTGACAGTGCTGCTCGCCCCGCCTGCGGGCATGAGCGAGGGCGCATGGCTGATCGCGGGCCTCACGGTATGGATGGCCGCGTGGTGGATGACCGAGGCGGTGCCGCTCACCGTCACTGCGCTGCTGCCCTTCATCATCCTGCCGCTCGCCGGGGTCTCCACCGCCGAGGAGACCGCAAGCACCTATTACTCGCCGATCCTGTTCCTGCTGCTGGGCGGGGCATTCCTCGCGCTCGCCATCGAGCGTACCGGGCTGCACCGCCGCTTGAGCCTCGCGATCCTGCGCGGGGTCGGGGCGAATGGCGGGCCGGTGCGGCTGCTGCTGGCCTTCATGCTGTCGACCGCGCTGCTGTCGATGTTCATCTCCAACACCTCGACCGCGCTGATCATGATGCCGATGGCGCTGGCGGTGCTGGAAGGCGGCCTGCCTCGCAGGGATGATGATGGCGCCATCGAACAGGAAGGCATTTCAGGCGCCTTGCCGATGGGGATTGCCTTTGCCGCGAGCATCGGCGGGCTGGGCACGATCGTCGGCTCGCCCACCAATGCCATCGCGGTCGGGCTGCTCGACAAGATCGTCGGCGTTCGCATCACCTTTGCCGAATGGTCGCTCTACGGCATCCCGATGGTGCTGCTCGGCACGCCGCTGGCCGCGTGGATCGTCGCGCGGGTCCAGAACGTGGCCGATCACCCCTTCGATGTCGCCGCCGCCCGCGCCGCGATTGTCAGCCATGCCCGGTGGACCTCGCCCGAACTGCGGCTCGTGCCGCTCGCGCTGGTCACCTTCGTCGCATGGGTCAGCCAGCCGCTGGTTGCGCCGCTGCTCCCGCCTGGGTCGTGGACCGACGGCACCATCGCGGTGATTGCCGCGCTTGCCCTGTTCCTCCTGCCCGACGGCACGGGCCGGCCGCTGCTGGTGTGGCACGAGGCCGAGCGCGCGCCGTGGAGCGTGATCTTCATGTTCGGCGGCGGCCTGGCGCTGGCGGCGGGGATGTCGGCCTCGGGCCTTGCGGGCTGGATCGGTCAGGCGCTGCTGCCGCTGGCAAGCTGGCCGCTGATCTTTGTTGCTCTGGCCGTTGTCGTGCTGGTGATCGTGGTCACCGAGTTTGCGAGCAATGTCGCAACCGCGACCGGCATCGTCCCTGTGGTGGGATCGCTGGTGGTGGCGCTGGGCGTGGACCCGATCCTGCTCGCCCTGCCCGCCGCGCTGGCGGCCAGCTGGGGCTTCATGCTCCCCGCAGGCACCGGGCCCAACGCCATCGCCTGGGCGACGGGGCGCATCCGGATCGGCAAGATGGTCACCGCCGGCGCGTTGCTCGACGTGGCGGGCGCTCTGCTCATCGTGGGTGTGGTGTGGCTGATCGCATCGCTGACGTGAAATCTTAGGCCTCCCGCTTGAAAGGATCGTGCGCGCGCGATACCTCGTGGCCTAGCACAGCGATGGCAGCGGAGAGGCGTTCCTGCGGAGGTTAGGAACGGGCGCCCTGCCCTCCGCGATCAGCTCCCGCCTTCCTGGGAGCCTGAGCCCAAGGAAGGACACGTCGCCATGCCCGACGCCGTCGACGCCGTTGAAACCCCCACCCCCCGCCGCAAGCCCAAGCCCGCCAAGCGCGAGATCGGCGGCCGCCCGCTGAAGCCCTCGACCCTGATGATGGGCCACGGCTATGATCCCGTCCTGTCGGAAGGCTCGCTGAAGGCGCCCATCTTCCTCACCAGCACCTTCGCCTTCGAGAGCGCGGCCGCGGGCAAGCGCCACTTCGAAGGCATCACCGGGATCCGCGAAGGCGGCGCGGAAGGCCTCGTCTATTCACGCTTCAACGGCCCCAATCAGGAGATCCTCGAAGACCGCCTCGCGGTTTGGGACGGAGCCGAGGACGCGCTGTCGTTCAGCAGCGGCATGACCGCGATCTGCATCCTGATGATGGCCTATGCCAGCGCCAACGACGTGATCGTCCATTCGGGCCCGCTCTATGCAGCGTCCGAGGGCTTCGTCGCCAAGGTGCTGAGCCGCTTCGGCGTCACCTATGTCGATTTCCCCGCCGGCGCGACGCGCGAGGAACTGGACGCGGTGCTCGCCAAGGCCAAGGCGCAGGCAGCGGAGCGCGGCGGAAAGATCGCGATGATCTACCTCGAAAGCCCCGCCAACCCGACCAACGCGCTGGTCGATGTCGAGGCGGTGCGCGATGCGCGCGATGCGGCCATGCCCGACACGCCCATCGCCATCGACAACACCTTCCTCGGCCCGCTTTGGGCACGCCCGCTCGATCAAGGCGCGGACATCGTAGCCTATTCGCTGACGAAGTATGTCGGCGGGCACTCCGATCTCGTCGCGGGGTCGATTGCGGGGGCCAAGAAGTGGATCAATCCGGTGCGTGCGCTGCGCAACACGATGGGCGGGATCGTCGATCCCAACACCGCGTGGATGCTGCTGCGCTCGCTGGAGACTGTGGAACTCAGGATGCAGCGCGCGGGCGAGAACGCGGCGAAGGTCTGCGCCTTCCTGCGGGATCATCCGAAGGTCGAGGGCCTCGGCTATCTCGGCTTCATCAGCGATCCCCGCCAGCAGGACATTTATGATCGTCACTGCCTTGGCGCAGGGTCAACCTTCTCGGTGTTCATCGCAGGCGGCGAGGCGGAGTGCTTCCGCTTCCTCGACAACCTCACCATCGCCAAGCTTGCCGTCAGCCTCGGCGGCACCGAGACGCTCGCAAGCCACCCCGCCTCGATGACGCACCTGTCTGTCCCGCAGGCGCGCAAGGATATGCTCGGCATCACCGACAACCTCGTGCGCATCAGCGTCGGGATCGAGGACGCCGACGACCTGATCGCCGACTTCGCGCAGGCGCTCGACGCGGTTTAGCCGGGCTTTCTCACCGTCATCCTGAACTTGTTTGACCAGCGGTCACGCAGGTTTCAGGGTGACGGCAGGGAGAAAGCAATATGACCGACAGCCGCAAGCCTGTGTTCCTCGTGATCGGCGCAGGAGCCGGGATCGGCGGCAATGCCGCGCTGCGTTTCGCGGCGGGGGGCTACCATTCCGTTCTGGCAAGGCGCTCTGACGAGGAGGGCCTTGCGCGCATGGTCGGCGCAATCGAGGCGGCGGGCGGTAGCGCGTCGGGCACCCTGCTCAATGCCGCCGAGGACGGGACGATCGAGGAATTGATCGAACGCACCGAACGCGACGTCGGCCCCATCCACGCCGCGCTCTACAACCTCGGCGCGCAGATCGGGAACCGCGCGCTGGACCAGACCCCGCACCGCATCTTCGAGCTCGGCTGGCGGCTCGGCACCTACGGCGTCTTCCGCCTCGCCCATGCGCTCTTCCCGGCGATGGTCGAGCGCGCCAAGACCGGCAGCCACGGCACGCTGCTCGTCACCTCGGCGACCGCAGCGGTGCGCGGCAATGCGGGACAGCACAGCCACGCCGCGGCGATGGGCGGACGGCGGATGCTGTGCCAGACCCTCAACGCCGAATTCGCGCCCAAGGGCGTCCATGTCGCGCACGTGGTCGTCGACGGCGCGGTGGACGCGCCCGACACGCTGGGCAAGCTGCTCGGCGACAAGTTCGAGGCGTTCAAGGCTGGCAAAGGCGCAGACGGCGTGATCGACCCCGCGGCGCTCGCCGAGACCTACTGGCACCTCGCCCACCAGCCGCGCAATTGCTGGACCCACGAAATCGACGTGCGCCCGTGGACCGATGTGGCGTGGTGGAACGACAACCCGAACCCTGAGATCAATTCAGCGGGCAAGGGGTTCCAAGGGCCGAAGACCTAGAAGCCTAGCCCTTCCACTCGCGCCGTTCTTCCGCAGCGCGCAGGACTTCGTAGCTGGTCTGGATCAGCTGGAACTGCTTGGCCGCATCCGCATCGCCCGGCTTTACATCGGGGTGCACTTCCTTGGCGCGGGCGCGGTAGGCTTTTTTGACCGCTTCGAAATCGGCATCGGACTCGAGCCCCAGCACCTCGAGCGCGCGCATCTCGTCAGCGCTGCGCGAGCCATCGCCCGATCCGGCCCAGCCGTAATGCGCGCTTTCGGCGTAGCCTGAACTTTCATGGCGCTCGGCGCGGACGCGTTCGTCCTTTTCGGCCTGCTCAAGGCCTTCGAAATAGTCCCAGCGCGAATTGTATTCCGCCGCGTGCTTCTGGCAGAAATACCAGCGGTCGCGGCTGTTGGGGGCCTTGGGCGCGGGGCAGTTGCCCGGCTCGGTGCAGCCGTGGCGGTCGCAGATGCGCACCTGCACCGCGTCCTGCGACGAGCCATAGCCCCGCCACCGGGGAAAGCCCCAGTCGGTCGAGCGGCGCGCGCCGCTCATGGGCGGTTGCCACGCTGCGAAATGGTCATGTTGTTTGTCGATGGAGTCACGCGATCCATCTAGGCGCAGTGGCCCGCAATGGGAAGGCGTGAGAATGCGGGAACCAGTTGCAATGTGAAATGTTGCATTGCGATAGACCTGACAGCGGAACACCTCCCGCTGCGATCGAAAGACCGGATGATGAGCCAGCAACTGACCCTTTCCAGCCTGTTCTGCGTGCTTGCGCTCGCGGGCCTGTGCGTGGTCACCTCGGCGCGTGAACTGTCCGGCTTCCCGGCACCGGTAGCGGCCGAACGGGCCGAGCTTTCACCCGGCCCGCTCAACGGCTGACGCTTTTTCCAGACCGCTAAGATGCTGACGCATCACGGTCTGGATTTGCTCAAGCGCCGCACGGGCTTGCCCAAGGGCGCGCTGAGCCAAGGCTCACCACGCCCTTGGTCTCAGTTGATGATCACGGAGGCGGCGCGGCGGTTCTGCGCCCACGACGCTTCGTCCGAGCCGAGCGCCACCGGACGCTCCTTGCCGTAGCTCACCACCGCAACGCGGTTCGCATCGACACCGAGGCTGGTGAGGTAGGCCTTCGCCGAATTGGCCCGCTTCTCGCCCAGCGCGATATTGTATTCGCGCGTGCCGCGCTCGTCGGCATGGCCTTCGATGGTGAAGGTGATCTGCGGATAGCGCGCGAAATACTGCGCCTGCGCCTGCAAGGCGGCGGCATCCTGCGAATCGATATCGTACTTGTCGGTGTCGAAGTAGATCGTCGTCGACGAACCGACAGCAGCGGCGAAGTGCGCCTGCGTGCCCACCGTCGGGCCAGTGGTCTGCATCGGCGTGGTGGTGTCGGTCGGCGTCGAGGTCGGGCCAGCGACAGGCGGCAGTTCGGCCGGCGGCTTCTTCGCGCAGCCAGCGAGGCCGGTGGCAGCAGCCAGCAGCAGGATCGTCGCAATCTTCCGGTTCATCGTTGTTTTCCTTTCAGACGGTTGCAAGGATTGGGCAGGGTTGGGATTCCTAGCGGGTATCAAGGCGAAATTATGGTGGCGCGTCAGGGCCGGATCGGGCCCCAGGCCGGGTCGGAAGCATCGACCGGAGTGGGCAGGCGGCGTTCGTTCTGACCGGTGAGGTCCACCTGCCAGATACCCGAGCGCCCGGTGTTCTTCTCGGTGCGGAAGAACTGGATGATCCGGCCGTTCGGTGCCCAGGTCGGGGCCTCGTCCTGCCAGCCATTCGTCAACGTGCGCATACCGCCGCCACTCGTGTTCATCACGGCAACGTTGAAGTCGCCGGCGATACGGGTGAAGGCGATCTGGTCGCCGCGCGGGCTCCATTCGGGCGTGGCGCAGCGCCCGCCGAAGAAGCTGATGCGCTTCTGGTTCTTGCCGTCGGCGTCCATCACATAGCACTGCTGGCTGCCCGACCGGTCGCTCTCGAAGACGATCTTGGTGCCGTCGGGCGAGTAGGAGCCGCCCACGTCGATGCCGGGATTGTCGGTCAGCTTGGTCGCGGTGCCGCCGGTGGCGGGGATGCGGTAGATGTCGGTGTTGCCGGCGACGCCCATCGAATAGAGGATGTAGCGCCCGTCAGGCGACCAGCGCGGGGCGATGGTCGGGCTCTTGTTCTCGGTCACCAGCGTCTGCTTGCCCGTGCCGATGTCGTAGACATAGATGCGCGGATTGCCGTCGACATAGGAGAGGTAGAGGATCTTCGAGTAGTCGGGCGAATAGCGCGGGGTGAGCGCGGTCGCGCTGCCGAGCGTCAGGAAGCGGTGGTTGGCCCCGTCGCTGTCCATCACCGCGAGGCGCTTGACGCGGCGATCCTTGGGGCCGGTCTCGGCGATATAGGCGATGCGGCTGTCGAAGAACGGGCTCTCGCCGGTGAGGCGCGAGAAGATCAGGTCCGAGCACTTGTGCGCCGCGCGCCGCCAGTCGCCGGGCGCGACCACCCAGCCTTCGCGCACCAGCTGGTTCTTGAGCTGCACGTCGTAAAGGTAGCAGCCGACCACCAGCTTGCCGTCGTCCCGCGCGCGGACGTAGCCCTGCACCAGCATCTCGGCGCCCTTGCCACTCCAGGTGTCGTAGACCGGTGCGGTGATCTGCGGGAAGCCGGGCTGCGGCAGGCTGTCGGGGCCGACCGGCTTGAACAAGCCGTTGTTGCGCAGGTTGGCGGTGATCACCCGCGAGATTTCGCGGCCCAGCGCGCCAGTGCCCGCCTCGTTGGCAGGCGTCGGCCGCTCGCGGTCGGTGGCGAAGGCGGGGATGGCGATGCCGATGTCGGACCATGCGCTTTCGTCGGTGACGGTGCCGCGCAACGGGCCCTCGTCATCCTGACCTTCGATGGCTACGCTCTCGACCTTCTGGTCGCTGCCGATCGGCGCGCCGAGGTCCTGCGCGGCAAGCGGGCTTGCCAACGCCGCAGCGGAGAGGAGCAGGAGAAACGTCTTGGTCATGTCAAAGCCTTCGGTCGAATTGCCACTCGAGCGCTTTCCAGCGATCGTAGAACTGGTCGGGGAGATTGAAAGGCGCTGCGCGCTGCACTGCCCGGATCGCGCGTTCGCAATGCAGGGCGGCCTGCGGGCGGTTGCTCGCGGTGATGCTAGTGGCCGCTGTCTTGCAGCGCGGCGTTCCGCGCAGGGTGCCGTCAGGGTTCAGCTCCCACGACACGGTCGAGACGAGCTGCTCGGCATCGAGACCCGAGGGCGCGTTCCAGTTCGGGCGCAGCTGGCGGGTGATCGCGCTCGCCAGCGCGGCACGTTCGGCAGACCCGAACTTCGCCGCCGGTGCCCGCGTTTCCTGCGTGGTGGTCGAAGAACCCTTTCCGTCGAGGAAATCGTCGCCGATGCGGCTCCCGCCGCCCGCCTTCGCCGCAGCCTTCGCGGTCGCCGCCTGCTGGGGCGGCGTGCGATCGGGGCGCGAACGGTCGCGGCTGGGAGCGGCCGGGTTCGCCGCCGAGCGTGTCGATGGCTTGGGAGGGGTCGGCTGCACCCGGGTGGCGGGCCGAGGCTGGGCCGCTTCGGGCGCGGGCGCAGGATTGGGATCAAGCGTCGGCGCGATCGAGGCGCGGCTTTCCGATACGGGATCGGGCGAAGCGGCTTCGAGGCCCACTTCAGTGGCGAGGCTCACTGTCATGCGCTCGGGAAAGACGGTGACCTCGCTGCGCACCGCCTGCATCAGCAGCACGGCAACCAGCGCGCCGTGCAGCACGACGGCTGCGGCAAGTCCGACCTTTTCGTCGCTGCGGAATGCCATGTCTCCCATCACCACATCCGGACTATGGGGGCGAAACTGAACCGTCGGTGACCAGCGAGATCGAGGTGAAGCCTGCCCGGCCCAGCTCGCCCATCACCTGCATCACGCGGTTGTATTCGAGGCTGCGGTCGCCGCGCAGCACGATCAGAGGCGGCTCGCCCCCGCGATTGAGCGCCTCGAGCGCGGCGGGCAGACCGCCGGCGGGCACGGCATCTTCCTCGATGTAGATCGTGCCCGCACGGTCGATCGTTATGGTGATCTGGTCGGGCTTCTCCTCGACCGCCGCGGCGCGGCTCTCGGGCAGTTCGACCGGCACGCCGACCGCAGGCAACGTCACGGTCACCATGAAGATGATCAGCAGCACCAGCATCACGTCGACCAGCGGGGTGACGTTGATCTCGGACATCGCCGCGCGGCGACTGCGCTTGCCGCGCCCCCGGCGGGAAGACAGGTTCATTGCCATCTTTCAGCTCCCAACGGCGGCAAAGCCGCCGCAAGGGCGCCATAGCCCTTTGGCGCCCGCCCGCAGCGACGCGACCGCAAGGTCGCATGAGCGAGGATCTTCGAAAAAATCACGCGCGGTCCAGCTCGCGGCTGAGGCCCATGTGGAGCTTGTCGGCAAAGCGCTGGAGCGTCGCCTCGTACTGGTCCACCGCGCCGCCGAAGCGGTTGAAGGCGATCACTGCGGGGATAGCCGCGAACAGGCCGATGGCGGTCGCAAACAGCGCCTCGGCGATGCCGGGAGCAACGACTGCCAGCGATGCGCTCTGCTGCGCGCCGATCTGGAAGAAGCTGTTCATGATCCCCCACACCGTGCCGAACAGGCCGACGAAGGGCGCGACCGAGCCGACGGTCGCAAGGAAGTTCAAGCGCCCGGCGAGCGCGTCGGCTTCCTCTGCGATCTGGCTGTCCATCGCGGCGGCGATGCGCTGGCGGGCCGCGTCACGGTCGACCGGCTGCTTGGCGGTGGACTTCTTCCACTCGTCGAGCCCGGCGGCCGCCACGCGCGCGGCAGGCACTTCCTTGCGCACCTGCTTGGTCAGCAGCGCCTCGCGGTCGCGCTGTTCCCAGAACTCGTCCTCGTACTCGCGCGACTTCTTGCGCATCGTGCCGACCCGCAAGCTGAAGGAGACGATGATCATCCACACCCAGACGCTGGCGAGGATCAGCCCGACCATCACCGCCTGGACGATGATGTCGGCCTGCAGGAACAGGTCGACGGGGTTGAGCCGGGCGGGAGCGGCGGCGGTGGCGGCGGCGCTGAGCAGATCGAGCGTCACGGGGTCAGGTGTCCTTATTCATGAAGGTCTGGAAAGCATCCCGCCATGCGGCAGGCTGACGGCGCGGGCGGCCATCCAAGGTGATGAAGCCGACGCGCAAGTTGGCTTCGCACAAAAGGTCGTCGCCGCGCGATGCGGTCTGGTGCATCCGGCACGATGCCGCGCCGAGCTCGGTGCAGCGGGTGGTGATCACCACGTCGTCGTCGAGCTTGGCGGGGCGCAGGTATTTGAGGTTCACCTCGGAGAGCGCGTAAGCCCCCTCACCGCTCTCGATCGCCGCGCGCTGGTCGATGCCGAGCAGGCGCAGCAGATCGCTGCGCGCACGCTCGAACCAGCGCAGATAGTTGGCGTGGTAGGTGATCCCCGACAGGTCAGTGTCCTCGTAATACACGCGCACGGCATAGAGATGCCGCGCACCGTCGAGGATGCCGCCGGGAGGATTGGGAGAGGTCATCAAGCGCCACCTAGCCTAGCCGGGAATCCCTGCAAAGTCCGGTGTGTGCGTTTTGCCGATGAACCGCCGCCGAACGGGGGCAGGTCAGCGACTAACGCCGCGCGATCATCGGTCCTAGAGGTTGGCCGCCGAAGATATGGACGTGAAGGTGCGGCACTTCCTGCCCGCCGTGCGCGCCGATATTGGCGAGCAGGCGGTAGCCCGGCTCGACGAGACCCTTGGCACGCGCCACTTCGCCCACCGCGCGCACGAAGCCCGCGATCTCGGCGTCGGATGCTTTCGCGGAGAAATCGTCCCAGCTGACATAGCGCCCCTTGGGGATCACCAGCGTGTGGACCTCGGCCTGCGGGTTGATGTCCTCGAAAGCGAAGGCCCACTCGTCCTCGTAGACGGGCTTCGAGGGGATCTCCCCGCGCAGGATGCGGGCGAAGATGTTGGCGTCGTCATAGGGGAGGGTCGGGTCGATCGGCATGGGTTACTCCGTGCGGGCGGCTTTTTCAGCGATCCCCGAAGTGCCCTCGCGGCGGTCGAGTTCGGCCATCACCGTTTCCAGCGCCACGCCTTTTTCGGCGAGCAGGACCATCAGGTGGAAGAGCAGGTCGGCGGCCTCTCCGACAAGCTCCTTCTCGTCTCCCGCGAGCGCGGCGATCACGGTCTCGGTCGCTTCCTCGCCAAGCTTCTGGGCGATTGTGTTCAGCCCCTTGGCGTGGAGCTTCGCCACATAGCTTGTCTCAGGCGAGGCGGTGAGGCGCTGGGCGATGGTCGCTTCGAGGCGGGTCAGGGTTTCGGACAAGTTCAACTCTCGTCATTGCGAGCGCCGCAGGCGCGCGGCAATCCATGGACCGACCGTTCCGGCTGGCGCAGCGGTCCGTCCATGGATTGCTTCGCTACGCTCGCAATGACGAATGTTCAACCGCGCGCGGGCAAGCCTGCGGCTCTGAGCACGGCGTGGGCTTCGGCGATGGTGTGGTGGCCGAAGTGGAAGATCGAGGCGGCGAGCACCGCGCTGGCGTGGCCCTTGGTGACGCCTTCGACGAGGTGATCGAGGCTCCCCACCCCGCCGCTGGCGATCACCGGCACGCTGACCGCATCGGCGATCTCGCGGGTGAGGTCGAGGTCGTAGCCGCGCTGCGTTCCGTCCCCGTCCATCGAGGTCACCAGCAACTCGCCCGCGCCCAACGCGGCGACCTTCAGCGCATATTCCACCGCGTCGATCCCGGTCGGCTTGCGCCCGCCGTGGGTGAAGATTTCCCAATTTCCTCGCGGCGTGCGGCGCGCATCGACGCTGGCGACGACGCACTGGCTGCCGAATTTTTGCGCGATCTCGCCGACCAGCTCGGGCCGGGCGACCGCGGCGCTGTTCACCGCGACCTTGTCCGCTCCCGCCAGCAGCAGCGCCCGCGCGTCCTCGGCCGAGCGCACCCCGCCGCCGACGGTCAGCGGCATGAAGCACACCTCCGCCGTGCGCCGCACCATGTCGAGCAGCGTCCCGCGCCCTTCGTGGCTGGCCGAAATGTCGAGGAAGCACAGCTCGTCCGCGCCCGCCGCATCATAGGCGCGCGCCTGCTCGACCGGGTCGCCCGCGTCCTTGAGGTCGACGAAGTTGACGCCCTTGACCACGCGGCCATCGGCGACGTCGAGGCAGGGAATGACGCGGATGCGGACGGTCATAGCTTTTCTGCCAAGATTATCATCAGGTTTACACCGAGGATCAGAATGAACAGCAGCCGGAATACAGTCACAGTCCAGTAGAGGCGGGGCTGGGTCTCACTACTGACCTTGGTGAAGATGCCTTGGATGAACTGAACCTCTGCCTTTACCCGCCGAAGGTCACGCCATGTGATGTAAGCGGTGCTGATCCATATTGCGGTACCGAAAAGCACTATGACCCACGGCGTATTCACACCCGCGACCCCATCGCGATCGCTGCCGCCAGATCGAGCCGCCCCTCGTAAAGCGCCCGCCCGGTGATCACGCCCTCGATCCCCTCGTGCGCATGGAGCGAGAGGATGTGGATGTCGTCGAGGCCCTTCACGCCCCCGCTGGCGATCACCGGGATGTCGACCCGGCGGGCGAGATCGACGGTCGCCTCGATGTTCACGCCCTTGAGCAAGCCATCCCGCCCAATGTCGGTGAACAGCAGCGAGGCTACGCCTGCGTCCTCGAAGCGGCGGGCGAGGTCGGCGACGGGCACGTCGGAGACCTCCGCCCAGCCCTCGGTCGCTACATGGCCGTCCTTCGCGTCGACCGCAACGACGATGCCGCCTTCCCACTCGCGCGCCATGTCCTTCACGAACTCGGGGTTCTTCAATGCGGCGGAGCCCATCACCACCCGCGCCACGCCGAGGTTGAACCACCCCTCGACCGCCGCCGCATCGCGGATGCCGCCGCCGAGCTGGACGTAGCCGGGGAAGGCCTCGACAATGGCTTCCACCGCAGCGCGGTTGCGGCCTTCACCCGCAAAGCTGCCGTCGAGATCGACGACGTGGAGATGCTCGGCCCCCGCTTCGGCAAAGATCAGCGCCTGCGCGGCGGGGTCATCGCCGTAGACAGTCGCGCGGTCCATATCGCCTTCGGAAAGGCGCACGACTTGGCCGCCCTTGAGGTCGATGGCGGGAAAGATGATCACGGATACCACTCCAGAAAGCGCCGGAGGGTCGCGAGGCCGTAAGCTTGGCTCTTCTCCGGATGAAACTGCACACCGATGATGTTGTCGCGGGCGACCGCTGCGACGAGCCCCTGCCCGTGATCGGTCATGGCGGCGACGTGATGCGGGTCGGTCGCGGCGAAATGATACGAGTGCAGAAAATAGGCCTCGCCCTCATCGATCACCTCGTGGTCCTTCGCATGGGGCAGCATGGCGACGTCGTTCCAGCCCATGTGCGGCACCTTGATGGCGGGGTCGGAGGGTTCGATCAGCCGCACCTCGCCCGGCACCCAGCCTAGGCCCGGCGTCTCGCCATGCTCCAGCCCGCGGGTCGCGAGCAATTGCATACCGACGCAGATGCCGAGAAACGGCGCGCCGCCCACGTGGACGCGCTCGGTCATTGCTTCGATCATGTGCGGGATCGCGGCAAGGCCCTCGGCGCAAGCCTTGAAGCTGCCGACGCCGGGGAGCACGATCCGGTCGGCGGCGCGCACCACGAAGGGATCGGCGGTGACGGTGACTTCAGCTCCGGCGGCCTTCAGCGCATTGTGGACCGAGTGGAGGTTGCCCGCGCCGTAATCCACGAGCGCGACAACCTCAGCCATTGAACGCCTCCAGCCCCGGGAAGGCCATGCGCGGGGTCCATTGCGTGATCGCCAGATCGGCGAGCCCCTCAGTCATGAAGGGGTCGGTCGCGAGCAACGCCTCGGCCTCCTCGCGGCTGGCGGCCTTGACGAAGATCAGCCCGCCGTCACGCGGCTCGCGCGGGCCCCAGGCGAGGAAGTGGCCGGACTCGTGCCCGGCCTTCAGCCACGCGAGATGCTCGGCCAGCACCGCATCGACCCGATCGATCGGGACGATGTAGGTGAGCGAGGCGATGAAGATGCTAGCCACCCAGCTGCCCCTTGGTGCTCGGGATCGCCCCGCCCTTTCGCGGGTCTTGCTCGACCGCCTGACGCATGGCGCGGGCAAAACCCTTGTAGAGGCTCTCGCAAACGTGGTGGTTGTTGCTGCCGTAGAGCAGCTCCATGTGCAGCGTGATGCCCGCCGCCTGAGATACCGAGTGGAACCAGTGCTCGATCAGCTCGGTGTCCCATTCGCCCAGACGTTCCTGCGTGAACTTGGCTTTCCACACGAGGAACGGCCGGCCCGAAATGTCGAGCGCGACGCGGCTCAGGGTCTCGTCCATCGGCGAATAGGCCGCGCCATACCGGCCGATCCCGGCCTTGTCGCCGAGCGCCTGCGAGATCGCCTGCCCGAGCGCAATCGCCGAATCCTCGGTGGTGTGGTGCTGGTCGACATGGAGGTCGCCCTCCACCTTCATCGTCACGTCGATCAGCGAGTGGCGGCTGAACTGTTCGACCATGTGGTCGAGAAAGCCGATGCCGGTCGAGACGTCATAGGCGCCGGTGCCGTCGAGATTGACGGCAATCGCGATCTTCGTCTCGGTGGTATTACGCTCAACCGAGCCGGTGCGCGAGGGGGTCTGGGCGGGGATGCTGGCCATGCCTCGCGCTATAGTCCGCTTGGCCCGCGTGACAAGCGTGAGGCGCAATCCGTCGCGCGCGAAAGTCCTTGCAACGCCAGTGCGATCACTTGCCAAAGCCGTTCTGTCCAAACCGGTGAGGCAATATGCCAAAGGGCTTGACCAAGGCCGCGTGTGCCGCCACGAATCCGCCTGATGAACAGCGATACGCCCGACAGCCTGATCCCCTACGACGAGATCGTGCAGGAAGCCCTGCGCGCGGTGGTCGGCCGGGTGCTCGGCTCGATCGTCGGCGGCGGCGGCACGCTGCCCGGGGCGCACCACTTCTACATCACCTTCAAGACCGGCGCGCCCGGCGTCTCGATCCCGCCGCACCTGCGCGAGCGTTTCCCGGACGAGATGACGATCGTGCTCCAGAACAAGTTCTGGGATCTCGAGGTGCTGCCACAGCTCTTCTCGGTCAGCCTCACCTTCAATCAGGTGCCGGCCAAGCTGACGATTCCCTTCGCCGCGATCACCGCCTTCGTCGACCCGGCGGTTGATTTCGGGTTGCAGTTCCAGGCCGCGGTCGAGGAACTCGAACCCGAAGCCCATGACGATGCCGAGAACGACGGGCCCGACAGCGATCCCGATGGATCGAACGTGGTCAGCGTCGACTTCGGGCGCAAGAAATAGCCGCGATGGCGCGGGCCAAACGCTCAGGCGGAGGCAAGCGGGCGAAGGGGACTTCCGTGCCCGCCGAGACTGGTACGGACCCCGGCAAATCCGCCATCAAGCTCCCGAGCCCCAACGCCTCGACCAATCTCGTCATCGCGGACGTTGTCCTGCGTGCAGCTGGAGGCCTGCTGCGAGACCGCATGGAGAAGGGCCTGCTCACCCGCCATTACGACGATCCCAAGGCGCACCGCCTCGTCGACAAGCGCGGGTTTGCCGCCAGCGCGGTGCTGTGGGGCGCCAGCCGCCTCGCGCGCCGTTCGCCCATCGGCCTTGTGGTTGTCGCGGGCGGGCTTGCGGCCAAAGTCTTCTACGACCGCGGCAAACGGCTCGAATCCAAGCGCGCCGCCAAGAAGCCGCCCGAGGGCGAATCCTGATCCGCGCTTGATTCATGCCGCCCTGATGGTGCAACGGACGCTATGGGCGACTCCTTACAGCAAACCGCAGACCAGCTTCATCGCCGGGGCCTGATGTTCATCCTCTCCTCGCCGTCCGGTGCGGGGAAGACGACGCTCTCGCGGATGCTGCTCGCCAAGGACCCCGAGATCAAGCTGTCGGTCTCGGCCACCACCCGCCCGCCGCGCCCGGGCGAGGTGGACGCGGTGCACTATCATTTCGTCTCTGACGACGAGTTCGACCGGATGGTCGAGGAAGACGACTTCTACGAGTGGGCGCACGTCTTCGGCCATCGCTATGGAACGCCCAAGGGCAAGATCCGCGCCGCCCTGAAAGAAGGGCAGGACTTCCTCTTCGACATCGACTGGCAGGGCACACAGCAGCTCTACCAGAAGGACCAGCAGGACGTGGTGCGCGTGTTCATCCTGCCGCCATCGATCGAGGAGCTGCAGCGCCGCCTGCAAGGTCGCGCCACCGATAGCACCGAAGTGATCGCCGCCCGGATGGAGCGCGCGCAGGCCGAAATCAGCCACTGGGACGGCTATGACTACGTCATCATCAACGACGACATCGACGTGTGCTTCGAAAAGGTCCGAGCGATCCTCGAGGCCGAGCGCATGAAGCGCGCCCGCCAAACCGGGCTTATCCCCTTCGTGCGCGGGCTGATGGGCTGAGCCGCGACGGCCGACTAATCTGGGGTAATTGCAATTTCCAGTCATTGCCTGTTCAAGCAACGCCATCCACATCCCTGCCGCTGACCCTGAAGGGCGTCCGGGCTTTTCGCCGCACGCCCTTCCACCAAAGAAAGAAGCTGCCCATGAAGGCTCGAATTCTGGTCCCGATCTTCTCGACCGTCTGCGCCGCCGCGCTCGTCGTGCCCGCTGCCGTGCAAGCGAAGGAAACCGCGATGACCGCTTCCGCCCCCGCCAAGAGCAAGAAGGCCAAGCAGGCCAAGCCCGCCGCGAGCGCCAAGCCCGCCGTGGCTGCGACCGGGCCCTTCGCCGCCAAGAGCACCCTGCCCTTCCAGGCGCCCGACTTCACCAAGATCAAGGAAAGCGACTATCTGCCCGCGTTCGCGCAAGGCATGGCGATCCAGCGCGCCGAGGTCGAGAAGATCGTCACCAACAAGGCCGCGCCGACCTTTGCAAACACCATCGTCGCGCTCGAAACGTCGGGCCAGATGCTCGGCCGCGTGAGCCGCGTGTTCTATGCCCTGACCGGCGCAAACACGACCGATGGCCTCGACGCAATCGACACCGAAATCAGCCCCAAGTTGGCCGCACATAGCGACGCGATCAACCTCGATCCGCGGCTCTTTGCGCGGGTGAAGGCCGTCTACGACAAGCGCACCTCGCTGAAGCTGTCGGTTGAAGACACCCGCCTACTCGAGCGCACCTACGACCAGATGGTCCACGCCGGCGCGAAGCTTACCGAACAGCAGCGTACGGAAGTTAAGGCGATCAACACCCAGCTGTCGACGCTCACCACCCAGTTCGCGCAAGGCGTGCGCAGCGCGACCAACAGCCAGCCGCTGATCGTGGACACCAAGGAAGAGCTCGCCGGGCTTTCCGACGCGGACATCAAGGCCGCTGCCGATCTCGCGACCGCGCGCGGGGCGCCGGGCAAGTATGCCATCGCGCTCCAGAACACGACGCAGCAGCCGCTTCTGCCCACCCTCGAGAACCGCGCGACCCGCGAGGCGCTGTTCCAGCGCAGCTACCACCGCGCCGATGGCACGGCGGCGGGCAACGACACCCGCCTGCTGCTGGCCCGCATCGCCGAGCTCCGCGCCAAGAAGGCCGCGCTGTTCGGCAACCCCGACTGGGCGACCTATGCGATGTATGATCGCATGGCCAAGAAGCCCGCGACCGCGCTCGGCTTCATGGAGCAGATGGTCCCCGCCCTCGCCGCAACGCAGCGCCGCGAGGCAGCCGAGCTGACCGCGGCGATCGCCAAGGACGGCGGCAATTACGAGGTCAAGCCTTGGGACTGGTACCGCTACGCCAACCGCATCAAGGCCGAGCGCTTCCAGCTCGACGAAGACGCGGTCGCGCAGTACTTCCAGATCGACAAGGTTCTGGAAGACGGCGTGTTCTTCGCCGCGAACAAGCTCTACGGCATCAGCTTCAAGAAGCGCACCGACCTGCCGACCTATCACCCCGACGTTTCGGTCTACAGCGTGTACGACAAAGACGGCTCGGAGATGGGCGTGTTCTACTTCGATCCCTACCAGCGCCCCTCGAAGCGCGGCGGGGCATGGATGAGCAACTTCGTCGACCAGAGCTACCTCGCCGGGACCAAGCCGGTGATCTACAACGTGCTCAACATCTCGAAGGCGGCGCCGGGCGAAGTGCAGCTGGTCACTTTCGACGACGTGACCACGATGTTCCACGAGTTCGGCCACGCGCTCCACGGCTTCTTCGCCGACCAGCGTTACGCCAGCATCTCGGGCACGGCGACGGCCCGCGATTTCGTGGAATATCCGAGCCAGGCCAACGAAATGTGGGCGACGGATCCGACGGTGCTGCAGAACTATGCCAAGCACTACAAGACCGGCGAGACCATCCCGACCGCGATGATCGACAAGATGAAGGCGGCGAGCAAGTTCAACCAGGGCTACGATTTCGGCGAGACGGTGGAAGCCGCGCTCCTCGACATGAAGTGGGCCGCGCTCACCCCGCAGCAGGCCGCCGCGATCGACACGCCCGAAAAGGTCGATGCTTTCGAGGACAAGTCGCTGAAGGAGCTCGGGCTCGAAGTGGGGCTGGTCGCGCCGCGCTATCGCTCGACCTATTTCAACCACATCTTCAGCGACCCGGAGGGCTATTCGGCGGGCTATTACAGCTACCTCTGGACACGGATGCTCAGCGAGGACAGCAAGAAGTGGTTCCGCGAGAACGGCGGCCTGACACGCGCGAACGGCGACCATTACCGCGCCACCGTGCTGAGCCGGGGCGGCACGATGGACTACTTCGAGATGTTCCAGAACTTCGCCGGTCGCGAGCCCAGCCCGGCTGCCCTGCTCGATGCGCTGGGACTGGTTGAGCCGAAGAAGTAGGCGAAGCGGGTCAGACGCTGCCGTCGGATAACTCCGGCGGCATTTCATCCTGGCCGCGTCCGGGCTCGTCGATATCGGGCGGGGTCGGCTCGGTTTCGGGAGGCGTCGGATCGATCTGCGGCGCCGGCTCGGCCGGCGGCGGCGTTTCCACCGGCGGCGCAGTTGGCTCGACGGTATCCGGCTCAGGCGTGGGTATTGAGGCCATCGGTCATCTCCGCTGCATGGGTTTCTATCTTAGAACCCTTATGCGGCGGTGATTGTGCCGCAGGCGCGTGCCGTTCGCCCTAACAAAAGGTCATTCTGGCCATGGAGCCACGAAAAAGGGCCGCCGGATCGCTCCGGCGGCCCTTTTGATGTCCGCAGTGCGGAGGCTCAGTGCCCGCCGCCGCTCGGATCGGCGAAGTGGTTGGGCAGCAGGGCGTTGACCACGCCGCCGTCGACCGTGAGCGTATCGCCCACCACATAGTCCCCTGCGCGGCTGCACAGGTAGATCGCGGCCGCCGCCATGTCCTCGGCCGTGCCAATGCGCTTGGCCGGGATGCCCGAGGCTGAAGCGTCGGGCGCGTCCTTGGCGGCCTTGTTCATCTCGCTCGGGAAGGCGCCCGGCGCGATCGAAGAGACCACGATGTTGTCCTGGATCAGCCGCGCGGCCATGCGCCGGGTGAGCTGGATCACCGCCGCCTTGGAGGCCTGATACGCGTAGGTCTCCCACGGATTGATCCGCTGCCCGTCGATCGACGAGACATGGATCACCTTGGCCGGATGGCCCTGCTTGCCGCCCGCAACCAGCAGGTCGTGCAGCTTCTGGGTGAGGAAGAACGGGGTCTTCACGTTCAGGTCCATCGTCCGGTGCCAGCCGGCTTCGGAAAACTCGAGATAGGGCTGGCCCCACGCCGCGCCCGCATTGTTGATGAGGATGTCGAGGTGGCTCTCGCGCGCCTTCAGCTCGTTGGCGAGGGCGACCATGCCGTCCATCTGGCTGAGGTCGGCGGGGATGCCGATGACGCGGTCCGCGCCGAATTGGTCAATCGTCGCCTGCATCTGCTCGACCTTGCGCGCCGAGATGTAGACCCGCGCGCAGCCCGCCGCGAGCAAGCCCTCGACGAACATCTTGCCGATTCCGCGGCTACCGCCGGTGACGAGGGCGATGCGGCCTTGAAGGCCGAAGAGTGATTGAATGTCCATGTTTATCCTTCTTTCTCCCTCCTCTTCAGAGGAGGGACCAGCGAGACTTGGCAGCTTGCTGCCTAGTCGCAGCAGGGTGGTGTCTTGTGACGCGCACCACCCCCCCCCGACCCCCTCCTCTGAAGAGGAGGGGGAGATGAAATCAGTACCCGCTAAGTTCCGCCACGCGGTTCGCGTGGAAATAGGCGTCGCCCAAAAATTCGGCCAAGGCGCGGTCGCGCTTCATGTAGAGGCCAATGTCGTATTCGTCGGTCATGCCGATGCCGCCGTGCATCTGCACGCCTTCCTGCACCGCAAGACGCGCGGTCTTGGCGACCTTGGCCTTGGCCACGCTCGCCATCAGCTCGGCGCTCGGGGCACCTGCATCGAGCAGCTGCTGCGCCTTGATGGTGACGGCGCGGGCGATCTCGACCTCGGAATAGAGGTGGCTGGCGCGGTGCTGGAGCGCCTGAAACTCGCCGATCAGCTTGCCGAACTGCTTGCGCTGCTTGAGGTAGTCGACGGTCATATCCATCGCCCCGCGAGCAACGCCGACGCCTTCCGCCGCAGCGCCGACGCGGCCCGCGATCAGCATCGCATCAAGCACCGCGCGGCCGCCATCGATCTCGCCGATCACGGCATCACCATCGAGCTCTACGCCGTCGAACTTGGTGTGGGTCGCCATTGAGCTATCGACCAGTCGCACGCTCTCGTGGCTCATGCCCGACGCGTCCTTGGGGACGGTAAACAGCGTGATCCCGTCCGCGTCCTCGTCCGAGCCGCTCGTGCGCGCCGCGACGACGATCATGTCGGAGCTGGCACTTTGAATGACGAAGCTCTTGGTGCCGGTCAGACGGAAGCCGTTGCCCGACTTCTCGGCGCGTGTCGCGATGCGCGAGGGGCGGTGCTTGGCGGTCTCGTCGATCGCGACGGCGAACACTGAGTCGCCCGCGATCAGACCGGGCAGGTAACGCCCCTTGAGGTCGTTCGAGGCGTGCTTCAGCGCGGTCGCCGCCAGAACCGATGAGGTGAGGAACGGCGATGGCGTAAGGTTGCGGCCGATTTCCTCGAGCACGATCCCCGCCTCGACATTCCCCATGCCGAGCCCGCCGTCGGCTTCCTCCACCAGCATGCCGGTGAAGCCCATCTCGGCCATCTGCTTCCAGAGGCCGTGGCCGAAGCCGTCCTTGCAATTGCGGTCGCGCCAGTGGCGCAGCTGCTTGGCGATATTGCCTTCCTCGGCAATGAAGCCGCGCGCCGTGTCGGCGAGCATCGCCTGATCTTCGTCGTGATACAGGGGCATTGGGGTCCTCTCCCGAATTCTTGTGTCATGCGGGCCGCCTCCGTCAGACGGAGGCAGCCCGTGAATGTTTGGCGCGGATCAGGCGCCCGGCAGGTCGAGAATGCGCTTGGCTATAACGTTGAGCATCACCTCGCTGGTGCCGCCCTCGATCGAGTTCGCCTTGGTGCGCAGCCAGTTGCGTGAAGGCTTGCCGCCCTCGGTCGCCTCGCTCTCCCATTCAAGGGAGCGCGAGCCGCCGACCGCCATCACCAGCTCGTGGCGACGCTTGTTCAGCTCGGTGCCTGCATACTTCATCATGTTCGGCTGCGCGGGGTGCGCCTTGCCGACCTTGATCTCGTCGAGGAACTTCTCGCCCATCGCGGTGTAGGCCAGCGCGTCGACATCGAACATCGCAAGCTCGGCGCGCAGCACCGGGTCGAGATCATCGCCGAGCTTGGTCGCATGGCGCTTCATCGCCGCGCCGATCCCGGCGGTCCGATCGCCGCCGTCGGCGCCCGAGATCATCTCGCGCTCGTGGCCGAGCAGGTATTTCGCCACGTCCCAGCCGCGATTGACCGTGCCAACCTGCGCGGGGCAGTCATCGCCATAGGACTTGGGCACCGCGACGTTGTCGAAGAAGGTCTCGCAGAACGGCGAGTTGCCGCTGATCAGCAGGATCGGCTTGGTGGTCACACCTTCCGAAGCCATGTCGAACAGCATGAAGGTGATGCCCTGATACTTGTCCGCCTTGTCGGTGCGGACGAGGCAGAAGATCCTGTCGGCGTGGTCGGCGTAGGAGGTCCAGATCTTCTGGCCGTTCACCACCCAGTGATCGCCCTTGTCCTCGCCGAAGGTCGCCAGCGACACGAGGTCGCTGCCCGAGCCCGGTTCGGAATAGCCCTGGCACCAGCGGATTTCGCCGCGCGCGATCTCGTTGAGGAACCGCTGCTTCTGGCCTTCGGTGCCGAAGTGCAGCAGCGCCGGGCCGAGCATCCAGATGCCGAAGCTGCTAAGCGGCGGGCGGGCGCTGATGCGGCCCATTTCCTCGCGCAGCACCTTGGCTTCGGCAGGACTAAGCCCCGCGCCGCCGTATGCCTTCGGCCAAGACGGCACGGTGTAGCCCTTCGCGACACAGGCCTCGAGCCACGCTTTTTGCGCGTCGTTCTTGAAGGTGGCGCGGCGGCCGCCCCAGTAGATGTCGCTCTCGTCGCGGACCGGCTCGCGCATTTCGGGCGGGCAGTTGGCTTCCAGCCACGCACGGGTTTCGGCGCGGAATGTTTCAAGATCGGCCATGCCGACTCTCCTCTCTCGTGTCTCTCACTTGACGCTTACGTTAGTGGCATTTCGCGGGAGCCTGCAAGCGCTCTTCGTCCTGCCGCCGATGCCGTAGCGTCAGAAGCAGCGCGATTGACGCGCCGCGCTTTGTCCCTAGGTTCGTTCGCTGAGAGAGGGAGACTGAAGTGACCGGATCGAGCCTTCGGGCAAGTCGGCGGAAGGGCTGCGCATGACACTTGCGCAGGCTCCGCTGTCCATGCGGCTGAAGATGGTCCACGGCGCGGGCTCGATCGCGTTCGGGGTGAAGGACAACGGCTTCTCGTTCTTCCTGCTTATCTACTACAATCAGGTGCTGGGCATGGACGCTGGGCTGGTGAGCCTTGCGCTGCTGATCGCGCTGCTGGTCGATGCCACGGTCGATCCGTTCATCGGCAACCTCTCTGACCGCACCTACACCCGCTGGGGACGCAGGTTGCCGTGGCTCTACGCTGCGCCCCTGCCGCTCGCGGTCGCTTGGGCCGTGCTGTGGAGCGCGCCTTCAGCAGGGCCGCCGAGCTTCTTCGGCCTTGTCGGCATCGCCATCCTCGTGCGGCTGCTGCTGTCAGCCTGCGAGGTGCCCTCGATCAGTCTCGTCCCCGAGCTGACGCAGGACTATGACGAGCGCACCACCCTGTTCCGCTACCGCGCGCTGGCCGCGTGGATCGGCGGGCTGAAGATGATGGTGCTCGCTTACACCGTGTTCATGCCCGGCAAGGAAGGTCTGCTTCAGGCGAAGGGCTATGCGAATTTCGGCCTGTTCGGCGCCGTCCTGATGGCGGTTTCGGTCATCGGCAGCGCGATCGGGCAGCACCGCCAGCTGGCGCACCTGCCGCCGCGCAAACCGCCGGCCTTCTCGATGCGCCTTGCCTTTGCCGAGATCGTCGAGGCCTTTTCCGAGCGGGCGTTCCTGATCTTCGCGGCCGGAGCGCTTGCCGCCTATATTAGTCAAGGAATGGTGTTCTCGATCACCAATTACCTCAACCTCTTCGTCTGGCGGCTGACCGGCGCGCAGCTGATGCTGTTCCCCTTCGTGCTGTTCGCTTCGGTGGTGCTGATGTTCGTCATCATCGCGCCGCTGCACCGCAGGCTGGGCAAGGCGCGTGCGGCGGCCGTATCGGCGATAGCCGGAATGTTGATCGGCCTTGCGCCCTACGTGCTGCTGCTCGCCGGGCTGTGGCCGCAGGTGGGCAGCAATGCCTCAAGCTACCTGTTCTACACCTTGCTGCTGTTCGCCAACGCGCTCGGATCGACCGCAGTCGTCTCGGCCACCTCGATGATCGCCGAGGTCGTCGAGGAATTCGAGGAAAAGACCGGGCGGCGGGCCGAGGCCTCGTTCTATTCGGGCAACTGGCTGATCCAGAAATGCGCGACCGGTGGCGGCATCTTCCTCACCGGCCAGATCATCGCTTTCTCGGGCCTTCCCACCAACGCAGCTCCGGGGAGCGTCGCGCCGGAGATCATCGCCGATTTCGTGATCGCTTTCGGCGCGGCGGGCGTGCTGCTCGGCCTGTTCGCGGCGTGGTGGCTCGCCCGCTTCCCGATCAGCCGCGAGGAGCACGAGGCACGGCTGGGGCGGCTCGCCGAGCGCCATGCGCGCACCCCCGAAAGCCCGCTCGACGAGGCCGCCCGCGCCGATCCAGAGGGCCACTCGATCGGCGCCTGACGCACCACAAATGAGAGCTTGGCGCGTGCGCCACGCTCTGCCACGGTTACCAGCAGATTCGCCAAGAACTTGGCAGCATTCAAGGACGAGAGAGGAACTACCCCATGGATTTCGAACCCACCGAGCGCCAGCAATATTGGCGCGATCGCGTGCGCGATTTCATCGAGGCGCACGTGCGCCCGAACATGGCGGTCTACACCCAGCAAGAGCACGAGGGCGAGCGCTGGAAGGTCATCCAGATCATCGAGGACAAGAAGAAGCTGGCCAAGGAAGCCGGCATCTGGAACCTGTTCATGCCGCCGCGCAACGACAGCCACCACCACGTCGACGACAGCTTCGAGTTCGAAGGCCCCGGCCTCACCAACCTCGAATATGCGCTGTGCGCCGAGGAAATGGGCCGCATCGGCTGGGCATCGGAAGTGTTCAACTGCTCCGCGCCCGATACCGGCAATATGGAAGTGTTCCACCGCTACGGCACGGCTGCGCAGAAGGAACAGTGGCTGCGTCCGCTGATGAACGGCGAGATCCGCTCGGCCTTCCTGATGACCGAGCCGAACACCGCCTCTTCGGACGCGACCAACATCGAGACCCGCATCGAGCGCGACGGAGATCACTACGTCATCAACGGGCGCAAGTGGTGGTCCTCGGGCCTCGGCGATCCGCGCTGCAAGATCGCGATCGTGATGGGCAAGACCAATCCCGACGCCCAGCGTCACGCGCAGCAATCGCAGATCCTGATGCCGATCGACTCGCCCGGCGTGAACATCCTGCGCCACCTGCCGGTGTTCGGCTATGACGATGCCCCGCACGGCCACATGGAAGTCGAGATGAAGGACGTGCGCGTTCCCGTCGAAAATATCCTGCTCGGCGAAGGGCGCGGGTTCGAGATCGCGCAAGGCCGCCTCGGGCCGGGCCGCATCCACCACTGCATGCGCACCATCGGCGTCGCCGAAGAGGCGCTCGCCAAGATGTGCCGCCGCCTTCAGGAGCGCGAAGCCTTCGGCAAGCCGGTCTACAAGCACTCGGTCTGGGAAGAGCGCGTTGCCCGTGCCCGCATCGACATCGACATGACCCGTCTGCTCTGCCTCAAGGCGGCCGACATGATGGACAAGGTCGGCAACAAGGCGGCCAAGCAGGAAATCGCGATGATCAAGGTTCAGGCGCCGAACATGGCGCTGAAGATCATCGACGACGCCATCCAGGCGCATGGCGGCGGCGGCGTGTCGGACGATTACGGTCTGGCGTCTGCCTATGCCCACCAGCGCACCCTGCGCCTCGCCGACGGGCCGGACGAAGTCCACGCCCGCTCGATCGCGCACATGGAGTTCGCCAAGCACGCGCCCCGTCCGGGGCCGACGGCAAATGCCCTGCGCGGCGATCATGGCCGTGTCGTCAACGATAACGCCAGCTTCAGCTCGGGCGACATGGGTATTGCCCGCTGATCGGCTGCGCAAGTTGATAAAGTGCATGCGGGAGCGGTGTTGAACGAACATCGCTCCCGTCTCCCCTCTGTAGGAACCGCTGAGGGGCAATCCAACACACAGGAAGAGAGACCGCATGGCCAAGGCAGCCATCCTTGAACAACCCGGCCAAGGCCTTCGCATCGCCGAAGTGACCTATGCCGATCCCGGCCCGCACGAGGTGTTGATCGACACCAAGGCGTGCGGGTTGTGCCATTCGGACCTGCACTTCATCGACGGGCATTACCCCCACGCCCTGCCCTGCATTCCGGGCCACGAGGCGGCGGGCATCGTCCGCGCGGTCGGTTCGGAAGTGCGCACCGTGAAGCCGGGCGACCATGTCGTCTCCTGCCTCTCGGCGTTCTGCGGGCATTGCGAGTTCTGCGTCACCGGACGCATGGCGCTGTGCATGGGCGCCGACACCCGCCGCATGAAGGGTGACGCCTCGCGCATCGCCTTCACCGATGGCGCGCCCGTCAACCAGATGCTCAACCTCTCGGCCCTGTCCGAGCAGATGCTGATCCACGAGCACGCCTGCGTCGCGATCGACAAGGACATGCCCTTCGACCGCGCCGCGCTGCTCGGCTGCGCAGTGACGACCGGCGCGGGGACGATCTTCAACGCCTGCAAGGTCACCCCGGGCGAGACCGTGCTGGTGGTCGGCTGCGGGGGCGTGGGTCTTGCCGCGATCAACGCCGCGAAAATCGCCGGTGCAGCCAAGATCATCGCCGCCGATCCGCTCCCCGAAAAGCGCGCGCTGGCCGAAGTGCTGGGCGCGACCCACACCGTCGATGCGCTCGCGGAAGACGCCGCTAGGCAGATCATCGCCATCTCGAATGGCGGGGTCGATTGGGGGATCGAGGCGGTGGGCCGTCAGGCTTCCGCCGATCTCGCCGTCGCATCGCTGCGCCGCGGCGGCACCGCGGTCATCCTCGGCATGATGCCCTTGGACTGCAAGGTCGGCCTGTCCGCCTTCGACCTCCTCGGCGGCAAGAAGCTGATGGGCGCGATCATGGGGATGAACCACTTCCCGCTCGATCTGCCGCGCCTTGTCGACTTCTACCTGCGCGGGATGCTCGATCTTGACACGATCATCGCCGAGCGCATTTCGCTCGAACAGGTGAACGAGGGCTTCGACACGATGCGCAAGGGCACGTCTGCGCGCACGGTTGTGGTGTTCGACTGATGACCGACGCGCCCAACATCGATTACGACGCCGAAATGGTCGGCACGGTCGCGGTGACCGAGCGGGACGCGCTCGATCTGGACGCGCTGACCGCGTGGTTCGACGCGAACGTCGAGGGGTTTGCGGGGCCGATCAGTTACACCAAGTTCAAGGGCGGGCAGTCCAACCCCACCTACCGGATCGACACGCCCGCTGCATCCTACGTGCTGCGCCGCCAGCCCTTCGGCAACCTGCTCCCCAGCGCCCACGCGGTCGACCGCGAATATGCGGCGATGACCGGCCTCTACCCGACTGGCTTCCCGGTGCCGCGCACCTATGGCCTCTGCGAAGATCCGGAAGTGATCGGATCGAAGTTCTTCGTGATGAGCATGGCCGATGGCCGCTCGCTGTGGAACGGCGCGCTGCCCGGCCTTTCGCCCGAAGAACGCCGCGCTCATTACAACGCGCTGATCGACACGATAGCGGACCTCCACCTCAACCAGCCCGACCGGATCGGGATGGGCGACTATGGCAAACCGACCGACTACTGCGCACGCCAGATCACGCGCTGGACCAAGCAGTACAAGCTCTCCGAAACCGAGCTGATGCCGGAGATGGAGCGGCTGATCGAATGGCTGCCGCAGACCATCCCGCCGCAGATCGCGAGCAGCGTGGTGCACGGCGACTACCGGCTCGATAACGTGATCTTCGCCCATGACGAGGCGCGCATCATCGCGGTGCTCGACTGGGAGCTGTCGACGCTGGGCGATCCGATCGCCGACTTCAGCTACCTGATGCTCAACTGGCACAACCCCGCCGATGGCCGCGCGGGGCTGCTGGGGCTCGACATCGAAGCGCTCGGTATCCCCTCGCAGGAGGAGGCCGTGGAACGCTATGTCGCGCGCACCGGTTTCCCCGTGCCGCCGATGGACTGGTACTTCGCCTACAACCTGTTCCGGCTCGCTGGGATTATGCAGGGCATCAAGAAGCGCGTAATAGACGGCACGGCCTCGAGCGCCCACGCGCAGGCCATGAGCGACCGAGTGCGCCCGCTCGCCGAGCGCGCCTACCACTTCGCACTCGCGGCAGGTATGCCCGCTTAAGAATTGGGCAGGCCCCGAGGAGCTTACGTATGCTGCCCAAAGCCTGTGCAGCAGCCGCTTGCCGAGGGCTCGTGGCGCGGGTAGGGCGGCGTTCAATTTTTTAGCCTACTTCCGTTCGCCCTGAGCTTGTCGAAGGGCTGTATTTCACTTCCTGCGCTGTACTCCAAAGAAGGACAGTCCTTCGACAAGCTCAGGACGAACGGGGATGGGAGTGTTCCTGGAGACCGCCCGCATGACCGACGCCCTGATCACCACCATCGACGCCGCGTGGGAAGACCGCGCGAACATCTCCCCCGGCAGCCTCGATGTCGCGGCTGTGGTGGACGAGGTGCTCGGGCTGCTCGATTCCGGCGAGCGTCGCGTCGCTGAGCCTGACGGCAATGGCGGCTGGAAGGTCAACCAGTGGCTCAAAAAGGCCGTGCTGCTGAGCTTCCGCCTCAACGACAATGCCGTCGTCGATGGCGGCGCGGCCAGCGCCCCTGCCTATGACAAGGTGCCGCTGAAGTTCGCCGGTTGGGACGACACCCGCTTCCGCGACGGCGGCTTCCGCGTGGTCCCCGGAGCGGTCGTCCGCCGCGGCGCGCACATCTCCAAGGGCGCGGTGCTCATGCCGAGCTTCGTCAACATCGGTGCCTACGTTGGCGAGAACACCATGATCGATACCTGGGCCACGGTCGGCTCCTGCGCGCAGATCGGCGCCAACGTCCACATCTCGGGCGGTGCCGGGATCGGCGGCGTGCTCGAACCGCTCCAAGCCGAGCCCGTCATCATCGGTGACGGCGCCTTCATCGGCGCCCGGGCGGAAGTGGCCGAAGGCGTGCGCGTGGGCGAAGGCGCGGTGCTTTCGATGGGCGTCTACCTCGGTGCCTCGACCAAGATCGTCGACCGCGCCACGGGCGAAGTGCACATCGGCTCCGTGCCGCCCTATGCGGTGGTCGTCCCCGGCTCGATGCCTGGAAAAGCCCTGCCCGATGGCAGCATGGGCCCGAGCCTCTATTGCGCGGTGATCGTCAAGACCGTCGACGCGCAGACCCGCTCCAAGACCGGGATCAACGAACTCCTGCGCGACTGAGCGGGGCGCAGCCTCGCTTGGCCGCGTTTCGGCACATTCCTTTCCAAAGTCGGCGAAACATCCCTGCGCGGCGCGCATAGCCTCCTGCCCCTTCCTGCAGGAGATTTATATGCCCGACCCCAACCGCCGCACGCGCATCGACGAAACCGATGCCAAGGGTGGCAGCAACGAAGGCGTGGTGCGCTGGGTGCTGGCGATCAGCCTCGGCCTCGCCATCATTGCGCTGACGGTGATCTGGGTGACCGGCGCGCTCACGCAAGGCCCGGTCGAAAGCCAGGAGAATGTGGCGCGCAAGCAAGAAGCACAGCGCGACCAGTCGGCCTCGGATGACAGCTCGATCGACGGGGTCGCCGATGATCCCCAATCCGGCGCCCCCAAGACGAGCGGCGGCCAGTGACCGACACTTTCCGCAAGGGCCAGACGGTCATCTGGGACTGGGGCGGCGGCACCGCCACGGGCAAGATCAAGGACCGCTACGTCCGCAAGGTGACGCGCAAGCTCAAGGGCTCCGAGATCACCCGCAACGGGGACAGCGACAACCCCGCCTACCTGATTGAACAGGACGATGGCGACGAGGTCCTGAAGCTCGCCAGCGAGATCAAGCCGGCTAGCTGAGGTTATTGATCGCCTGCGTTCCGTCGCAAATCGGGAACCATTAACCGCCTCCCGCTTTGATTGACGTTACGGAAGCCCTTTCCGTAGCGTCAATCAGAACAGGGAGAGCGATGATGGCCGATCAGAAAGACGTTATCCGCATCGACGACGTGGCCGCACGCGGCGCCGTGAGCAACACGGGCCTGCGCTATGTGCTGGGCTTCAGCCTAGCCTTCGCGGTGATTGCGATGAGCCTCGTGTGGATTATCCCTGCGCTCTATTTCGCACACCACTGATCATCCCGCAGACGGCGGGGCGCTGATCAGCGTCTCGATCGGCGGCTGGTCTGCCACGCTTGCGGCATAGGCTTCGGCGGCGCGCATCACGCGCAGGATATTGCGGCTCGCGATCATCTCGAGCTCGGCCTGCGAATAGCCGCGCTTGGCCAGTTCGGCGAAGAGCAGCGGATAACCGCGCACGTCTTCGAAGCCGACGGGGCCGGACGGCATGCCGTCGAAATCCCCGCCGATCCCGATATGCTCGACGCCCGCCACCTTGCGGATGTGGTCGATGTGGTCGGCCATGGTCTTGATCGTGGTCACAGGCTCGGGGTTGGCCTTGTCCCACGCGTCCATCGCCGCCTTCACCGTGGCGGGCTGGCCCTGCCACAGCGCATTCAGCCGCGCTTCCTCGCCCGTCCGGCGCGCGAACCACTGGCGGCGCGGTTCATTGAGGAAGCCGGGGAGCGCGACCACCATCACGATCCCGCCATTTTCTGGCAGGCGGGCCAGCACCGAATCCGGCACGTTGCGCGGATGGCCGTTCACCGCCCGCGCGCCGGAATGGCTGAAGATCACCGGCGCCTTCGCCACGTCGAGCGCGTCCATCATCGTCGCCTCGCTGACGTGGCTCAAATCGACCAGCATCCCCAGCCGGTTCATCTCGCGCACCACGTCCTTGCCGAAATCGGTGAGCCCGTCATGCGCGGGCTTGTCGACCGCGGCATCGGCCCAGGGCGTGTTGCTGTTGTGGGTGAGCGTCATGTAGCGCGCGCCCAGCGCGTAGAGCTGGCGCAGCACGCCGAGGCTCGATCCGATCGAGTGGCCGCCTTCCATGCCCATCAACGAGGCGACCTTGCCTTCCGCCATCGCCCGCTCGACCTCGTCGGCGGTGGTGGCGAAGCGCAAGGCTTGCGGATAGCGCGCGATCAGCCGCTTGGTGACGTCGATCTGCTCGATCACCTGCACCACGGCCTCGGGCTCGTCGGGGTTGGAGGGGACGTAGACCGACCAGAACTGCGCCCCGACCCGGCCCTGCTTCAACCGCGCCAGATCGGTCTGCATCGCCCGCCCGTCGGGGTTGGTCGGGCCGGTGCCGCTGGTATCCTCGAAATCGAAGGCGTTGATCTGGTTCTTCACCCGGTCGCGCAGCTGGTTGGGCACGTCGTTGTGCCCGTCGAAGATCGGCGCAGCTTCCAGCGCGGCGTTGGCCGTGGCGGTCGCGGTCGCGTCGTCGACCGGCTTGGCTTGCTGCGCCGACAGCGGGGCAGCAAGCGCCAGAGCGGCCGCGACAGCGAGGCGAGAGGCGGCGAAACGTTGCATGGGGGTAGCTCCCGAAGCTAGAGCGCCTGAACCGGCACATGAGGACAAGCACATGGATAGCGCAGGCGCACTGATCGAACAATTGGGCCTCGCCGTGCATCCAGAAGGCGGGTGGTATCGCGAGACGTGGCGGGGCGAGCCCGGCCCCGATGGCCGCGCCAGCGGCACCGCGATCATCTTCCTGCTGCACGCCGACGAGGCTTCGCACTGGCACACGGTCGATGCCGCCGAGCTGTGGTTCTGGCAGGCGGGCGACCCGCTCGAACTGCGGTTGGCGGCGAGCGACGATGGCCCGGTGCGCTCGGTGATCCTCGGCAGCGATGTGAGTGCAGGCCAGCAGCTCCAAGGTCTCGTCGCCCCGCACGAATGGCAGGCGGCGCGTTCATACGGCGCGCCGCAGCACGGCTACTCACTCGTCTCCTGCGTGGTGGTGCCGGGCTTCGACTTCGCAGGCTTCACTCTTGCCCCTCCGGGCTGGGAGCCTGCACCATGAAGGCCGCCGCGCGCTGGCTGCTGGCTGTCTTCTACTTCGTCGCGGGGGTGATCCACCTCGCCGCGCCCGCGCCCTTCCTGACGATCATGCCCGGCTGGGTGCCTGCGCCCCATGCGGTGGTGCTGCTGACGGGCGTGGCCGAGATCCTCGGGGCGATCGGCCTGGCGCAGTGGTCATCGCTCCCCCTGCGCCGCGCGGCGGGGTGGGGGCTGGCGCTCTATGCGCTGTGCGTCTGGCCGGCGAACATCAATCACTTCATGCTCGACATGGCGAAGCCCGGCGGCGGGCTGGGCCTCGTCTACCACGTGCCCCGGATGTTCGCGCAGCCCGCGATCATCTGGCTCGCGCTGTGGGCTGGCGAATGCCTGCCGCTGCGCAGGCGCGGGGGCTGAAAAACGCAAAGGCGGCGCGGACCCCGAAGGATCGCGCGCCGCCAATGTTTCAAATCCGATGAGCGCCAGTGCGGCGCCCGGCGGGCTTACTTGAGATGCTTCGAGACCGCTGCGGTCATCTTGAACATCGAGATCTGGTCCTTGCCGATCACGGCGCCAAGCTTGGCGTCGGGATTGATCTGACGCTTGTCCTTGGTGTCCTGCAGGCTGTGGGCCTTGATGTATTCCCACACCTTCGAGGTCACCTGGGCGCGGGTCATCGGACCCTTGCCAATCACCGCTTCGAGGTCACCCGAAAGCGTAACCGGCTTCTGCAGTGCGTTCGTCGTTCCAGCCATCATCTACTCCCTTGTCATAGTGGCAGGTCAAATATCGTCGTCTTCCCAAGCCGCATCGTCGTTGTCTCCGCCCCCGGTGAAGGTGGCATGAAGCACTGCGCAGGCCGTGATCGACCCTTGCAGCGATGCGAGCAGTTCCGCCCTCCCTGCGCCGGGCATCAGCACCAGCGGCAGTTCGGTCGCGAACAGTTGAAACAGGTAGTGGCGCGTCTCGCCCTCGGGCGGGTCGGGCAGCAGCCATTCGGAATTGCCGACGGCGTTCTTGCCGGTGCGCGGCGGCACTTCGCCTTCGAGCAGCTTCCCGCGCTGGCCGGCCAGGCCCCACACCAGCCAGTGGCAGGCGGGCTCTGCGGTCTTGGCAGAGGCGTCCTCCACCAACAGCACCAGCTCCTGCGTCAGCGGGGGCGGCGCGCTCCATTCCAGCGGCGGGGCAACGGAATCCTCTTCCGCGGCGGTGAAGCTTGCGTCGAGCTCCTCACCGCTGCGGAACGCCGGGCTGGTCAGCGCAAAACCGCCGCGCGCCAACGCCTGCGCCGACCCCAGCTTCGCAATCGCGAGGCCGGAATGACGCGCGGGCGCAGGCACGTGAGGTGCGAGCCAGGCGGGGAATTCAGTCATGATTCTGTCGCTTCATCGCCCTCGTGCTAGTCCGTTCGCTGGCCCGATACGAGACTTGGCAAGGCGGTTTTTGGCGGTTTCTGAGGAAAACCATGGAAATGCAGGCAAAATGGACACGCTTTTTGGTGGATTCCTTGGTGGGCTGACGCAAGCAGCTTGCTCTTGCCCAAGCGCGGATGCATCCCTGCGCACCCGGCTGCCACGCAGGGTTGCCGCGATTCTAGCCCGGAGTTCCCCGCTCTCATGAAGCTTGCCCGCACCGCTATCAGCCTCGTTCTGGCCGTCCAGCTCGCCGCTTGCGGCGGGGGTGGGAGCTCCTCCGCGCCGCCCACGGGCGGGGTGCCGACCCCGACGCCGACGCCGCCCTCGACGGCCTGCGGCCTCTCCGCGCAGCAGGACTTCGCCGATCAGGTGCTCAACGAGTGGTATCTGTTCCCCGATCTGCTGGCGACCGTGAACAGGTCATCGGTCACCAATATCGACGACTATCTCGATGCCCGCGTCGCCCCCGCGCGCGCCGCCAACCGCGACCGCTTCTTCACCTTCGCGACCTCGATCGCGCAGGAGAACGCGCTGATCAATTCAGGCTCGAGCGCCGGCTTCGGCGTCCGCCTGTCCTACGATAGCGTCAATCGCCGCCTGTTCGTCGCCGAAGCCTACGAAGGCGCACCCGGGCTTGCAGGCGGGCTTGACCGCGGCACCGAAATTACCGCGATCGGCACCACCAGCGCCAATCTCCAGACAGTCTCCAGCCTGTTCGCGAGCGGCGGGGCGCAGGCCGTGTCCGATGCCCTCGGGCCGTCCACGGCCGGCACCACACGCGTGCTGCGCTTCATCCCGTCGGGCGGCTCGGTGATCGAACGCAGCATCACCAAGGCCGACTTTGCGATCAGCCCGGTGTCGAGCCGCTACGGCGCGGTGGTGCTGACCGACGGTGCCCGCAAGATCGGCTACGTCAACCTGCGCACCTTCGTGGTCGCCAGCGGCGCGGACCAGCTGCGCACCGCCTTCGGCCAGTTCAAGGCGCAAGGCGTGACCGAGCTGATCCTCGACTTCCGTTACAATGGCGGCGGGCTGGTGAGCGTTGCCGACACGCTGGGCGACCTGATGGGCGCAGGCCGCGTCGGCCAGGTGTGGAGCCGCGAGGAGCTGCGCGCGTCGAAGGCGTCGGAGAATTCGACGCGGCTGTTCCGCAGCGAACCCAACGCCATCGCCCCCACCAAGGTCGCGGTGATCACCACCGGGGCGAGCGCCTCGGCGAGCGAGCTCGTCGCCAATTCGCTGATCCCCTATCTTGGCCCCAATCTCGCGCTGGTCGGAGCCAATTCCTTCGGCAAGCCGGTCGGCCAGTTCGGCTTCGACCTTGCAGCCTGCGACCTGCGCATCCGCGCCATCGCGTTCCGCACGGTCAATGCGAGCGGAGGCGGCGACTATTACACCGGCCTTGCCAGCGTGATGCCCAACACCTGCCGCGCGGGCGACGACATCACGCGGCCGCTCGGCGATGCGCGCGAGGCCTCGATCGCGGCGGCACTCGACTTCCTCGGCGGACGGGGCTGCACCCCGATCAGTGGCGGCAACGGGAACAGCATCGCCGGTGCCGGAGGGCCGCAGAGCCAGTCCGAGGCGACCACGATCGAAGCGCCCGGTCGCGAGTTGCTCCAGCCGCGGCGGCCCGGCCCTGCGCAGCACGAGATGCCGGGGCTGTTCTAACCTGTCAGAGCCCTTGCGGGACTGTCTCGAACCCCGGCAGGTCGCCGAGGTCGACCCAGTCCTGCTTGCTCTTGGTGTAGCAGTGGAAGGCGGGCTTGAGGATGCTCGTGTCGTCGAGCGTCCCGGCCTTGATGAACATCATCCCCGGAGGGCTGTCGACACGGGTGAACACCGGCGACCCGCAGGTGCCGCAGAACTGCCGCCGCACCGTCGCGCCGCTATCGCCCGTGTCGTTGTAGGTGGTGAGCTCGCCCTCGAAGGCGACCGCATCCTCGGGGACGCCGACGATCACCGAGAGCGCGCTGCCCGCCTGTCGCTGGCAGTTCTTGCAGTGGCAGGTGACGCAAAGGAGCGGGTCACTCGCGCAGGTGTAGCGCACCTTGCCGCACAGGCAGCCTCCGGTCATGGTCATGGCTTGTCTTCCCCCTTCGCCTCAGTGAACGGCTGGCCGGTGGTATAGCCGCAGCCCTCGAATGTCTCCCCGCCCAAAGCGATAGTGGCGACGAAGGGGAAGCTGCGGTCGCTCATCCCGTCGCTGCATTTGCCCGGGGTGAGCGTGGCGGCGAGCGGCTTTCCGTCCACGGTGCCCGTGAAGCCCATCCCGCCGTTCCCCGGAAACCGCTTGGTCGCAAAGCGCGTCCCCGGCTGGTTGTCGGGCGTGGTCCAGACTCCTTCGCCGCCTTCGATCTTCAAGGACCAGAACGGCTCGGTTCCGGTGAGGGTGACAACTTCCTCGGCGCGGACCGCGTCGAAGGCCTCGCCCTTCGGGTCGACGCCATCCTGCTTCGTCGGGGTGCAGGCTGCCACAAGCAGCAAAGCGGCCAGAGCCGGAAGGCGGCGGTTCATCGGGTTCGTCTCCTGTTTTCCGGCCCGCGACGATAGGCCGGAACCATGCGGCGGCCAAGGGATTGGGCGCGCATGGACTTTACCCCCACCCGCGAGGCCGCCGAGGCCCGCCTCGCCCGGTTTCTCCCCGCCGCTGGCCGCCACTATAGCGAAACCCGCAACGCCGATGATGGCCCGCAGCCGGAGGGGCGCGGCAATGTCTCGCAGCTTTCGCCGTGGCTCCACGCAGGGCTGATCGGCGAGCCCGAGGTGCTGGCGGCGGTGCTCGGCCAGCACAGCCCGCGCGCGGCCGAGAAATTCATCGCCGAGGTGTTCTGGCGGATCTACTTCAAGGGCTATCTCGAACAGCGCCCGGAAATCTGGGACGATTACCGCAAGGGTGCCGAAGCCGCGCTCGCGGCGGTGGAGCGCAATGCGGGCATCCGCACCGCCTACACGCAAGCCATCGAAGGCCGCACCGGGATCGAAGCCTTCGACGTCTGGGCGCGGGAACTGGAGGAGACCGGCTATCTCCACAACCACGCGCGGATGTGGTTTGCGAGCATCTGGATCTTCACTCTGAAGCTCGACTGGCGGCTGGGGGCGGACTTCTTCTTGCGCCACCTGATGGATGCCGACGCGGCGTCGAACACGCTGTCGTGGCGGTGGGTCGCGGGGCTGCACACCAAGGGCAAGAACTACCTCGCCCGCGCCGACAACATCGCCCGCTACACTGCCGGTCGCCCCGACGGGCCGCTGACTGCCGAGGGGCTGGACGAAGACGCCGCGCCGCTCAGCGAGCCGCAGGACTATGCGCGGCGCAAGCTCGATCTGCGCGGCCCTGTCAACGCTGCCGACCTTGCTCAGCCCTTCGCCCTGCTGCTGCATGACGAAGCCGCGCATCACGCGCCGCTTGCCCTTCCCGCCGCACCTGCACTGGTGATCGGCGCAGCCCGGCCCGACGTGCGCTCGCCCGGTGGGGCGGCCACCCTCGCCCGCGACTTCGCAACGGGAGCTGTCGCTGGCGGCATGGCTGAAGCAGTAGCCGCCTTCGGCTGCCCAGCGGTGGAATGGCATGCGGGCGCGCCGCTCGCGCCGCTGCTGGCGGCTGCTGGCATTGACTGCGTCGCTCTGCCCTATCTCCCCACCGGATGGGCACGCGACGCGCTGTGGCCCGGTCTTGGCCCGCTCGCCGCCGCGGGGAAGGTCGTGACCCTGCTCGGTGATGTGGACCGCGCCACGTGGCCGCTCGCCAAGGCCGGGTTCTTCCCCATCGCCAAGGCGATCGACGGCATTCTCGCGGAGTGCGGGATCGGCGCGCCGACGTAACAGCCTAAACCCGGGATTAACCTTGCTGCGGTAATCTGCGTGGACATCCAACACGCGGGTCTTGTTCCAATATGCTCTATCCCAACCGCATCCAGGCCGCGTTGCTGTTCGACCGGCCGATCCGCGATCTCGAATCGATCATGCGCGATTACGCGCGGATCGAGGGGATGCGCAGCGGAGCGCAGTTTAACGTGTCGGAGGCCAATCCGGGCCTTTTCTACCGCCTGTTTGACGGCACCGAAGAGCTGATGCTCACCTTCGAATACCTCGACAAGCCGTGCAATGCGCAGGTGTTCGGGGCCGCGCTGTCCTCACCCTTCAACGGCATCGGCACCCCCGACATCCGCGAGCGGATCGCCCGTTCGCAGAGCCACATCCTGATCGAGGTCAGCCACGGAGTAATGGGCGGCGTCGAAGAAAATCCCGAGATCGCGGAATTCCTCAGTCAGATCGGCCGCGGCCCCTCGGGCGCGACGCAGGCGCAGTTCGAGCGGCGACTTTCGGTGCTCGCGCTGATGGGGCGGATCGTCTGTGAGCACGCCATGCCGCTCGCGGTGCACTGGACCCAGTCGGACCTGCTGATGAAAGGCGAGATGTTCGATACCTTCGCGGCTGTGGAGAGCTTCCCCAGTCCGCTCCACATCCACCCCTTCCTGTTCGGCCCCCGCCCTGCTCCGGGCGAGGACGCACTGTGCGGCATCCGCACCTTCGGCGCGCGGCATTGGCTGGGGCGCGAGCTGCTCGTCCAGCCCCATGTCCTGCCCTGGGCCGCCAATTTCGAAACGCTGTTCGCCTTCATGCGGGTGGCAACGATGGCGAACGGATACGTCATCCCCAATGGAGACACCTTCGGCCCGGAGGATCGCAGCCAGTCCTACCGGGTGCTGCACCACGATAAGGGCGCGAATATCGGCTATGCCGAGCCCGAGCCTGCCGACGTGCCGTTCTACGAGCTGGTGCCTTTGAAATACGTCGAATACGGCTACGTTGCCGATGAGCACGTGCCGGACGACAACAAGTTCGACGACCGCGCTTTCCCGGCGGACGTGATGCCCGAGGATCAGGACGCGAAGATGGCGCTTGCCAATGAGTGGGCGGAAAAGCGCAAACTTGCCGAGGGGATCGGGGGCAGCTTCGAGGTGCGCGCGCGGGGCGAAGACGGCACTCCGCCGCCTCAGCCGCCCACGCCGCCTCCTGCCCCGGTGATCGCCCCCACGCCGAGCCAGCCGGGCCTTCCCAGCCTCAGCGGTCGCGGTCTCAGGGCGCAGGTGTTCGGGCGCAAGGGGCTCTAGCCGCCTCGCGACCGCCGCAATCAGGCAGAGCGTTCGGTCTCGAAGCTTTCTGCTGCGCGCTTCTCGGCGCGCACGATGTCGGCCTTGACGCGCTCTTCGGCGGTCTTGCGTGCCTGCTCGGCGAGGCCGCGCCAGGTCTTTTCCGACCGCAGTTCGCGATCGCGGACGTTTTCGAGGATCGCCTTGTCGGCCAGCGCTGCGGCTTCGTCAGCGCGCTCGACGTAGAATTCGTAGGTCTGGGCCATCGGGAATCTCCTGCCATGGGAGGGGGTAGGCGGGATTCGGTAGCAAAAAGGGGCAGGACGCGGTCTGCGCCCCGCCCCTTCAATTTGTCGGCTTAAGCAGCGGCCAGATTAACGGCGCTTTCCTTGCCATTGCGGCCACGCTCGAGCTCGAAGCTCAGACGCTGGTCCTTTTCGAGGCTGTGCATGCCGGCGGCCTGCACGGCAGTGATGTGGACGAAGCTGTCCGACGAACCGTCGTCGGGCTGGATGAAACCATAGCCCTTTTCGGTGTTGAAGAACTTTACGGTTCCGGTCTTGGTGCTCATGCGATGTTCCTTTCAAGAACAATCAATTACCTCCCACGACATGCGGGAGGGGAGTGCGTCGTATCGTCCGATGAAAGGAAGTCGTCGTCTGGTAGACGCCGCAGGGCCGGAGCCGGGTGGCGGAGCGCAAATTTCGAAGTCCGTCGCAAATTTCGACGTCAGCCCGGGTGATATAGCACGCCTTGGCCCAATCACCTAATCCGCGCCCCCGAGCCCCGCGTTAAGACATTCGCGATTGCCGGCTGCTAAGCTCTCCCCGTCATGCTCCGCCCGACCCCCTCCCGCCCGCTCAGCGCCGAGCTTCCGCTGCGCCGCCAGCTGCGCCGGACCGGAGCGTTGGTGGTCGGCGGATCGATATTCGCCTCGACCGCGATGACCCACCTCTCCTTCACCCTGTTCGGCGACGTCGACTACACCGGATCGATGGTCTTTGCGGTGCTGATCCCGCTGGTCGTGGCGAGCCTCGCCTACACCTGGATCGCCTCGCTCACACTCAAGCTCGACCGTTCGCGCGCCGCGCTCGACCGGCTGGCACACCTCGACGCGCTGACCGGCCTCGCCAACCGCCGCGCCGCGCTCCAGCGGCTCGAGGACTGGAGCGGCGAGCCGGGCGGTCTGGTCCTCGCCATCGCCGATCTCGACCACTTCAAGCGCGTCAACGACCGCCTCGGCCACGAGGGCGGGGACGCCAGCCTCAGCCACCTTGCCGGCGTGCTGCGCAAACTGGTGCCCGCAGACTGGCTCATCGCCCGCATCGGCGGCGAGGAGTTCCTGCTGGCCGTCCGCAATGTCGACCCCGAGGATTTCGCCGCGCGGATCGAGGCGGTGCGCACTGCCGTCGCCGTCACGCCGCTGATCACGTCTGCCGGGCCGTGGCACCTCACCGCCAGCTTCGGCATCGCCGCGCGGCAGGAGGGCGAGACGCCCGAACGGCTCATGGCCCGGGCCGACAAGGCGCTCTACGCGGCCAAGCTCGCCGGGCGAAACCGGACGGAACGCGCCGCGTAACCGGACAAAGCGGACACCCTGTCCGGCTTAGGCTTTCCAGCCATTCTCCTGTAATACCTTCATTAAATTATCGTCCGACATCGCGGACGGACAATGGGGATCAGCGCGGCGACTGGTATGGGCCACGCTTCCGGGCACGAACCGGTGCATCGCCTCGATCTCGCCCGGATCATCGACCCGCGGCACGCCGGTCGCCACCCGTTCGCCGCGTTCGACCTTGCCGAGCAGCGTCTCGAAATCGCGGGCATGGCGCTCGGCCACCGGCCCCAGCCGCCCGAACGCGGGATTGCCGCCCTGCGTGAAGCGCCCCAGCAGCGCCACGGTCAGCCGCTCGTCATAGCGGCGATAGGTGTGCACCAGCTCGCCCTTGTAGAACACCGGCACCTCGACCCCGTTGAGCGCCCGTTCGAGCGCGGTGTGCGCGAGCACGTCATAGGAGTGATGGAAGGCGACCTCCCAAGCGAGATCGAAGGGCTGGCCCTTGAGCCGCGAGCGCAAGCGATAGGCCGACTGCCGCGACCGCCCCACCGAGCGTGCCGCTTCGGAAACGGAATGCGTTGCCGAGAGCGCGCGCAGGAAGGCGGCCTGCGTATCGAGCGGCCAGCCATCGTGGCGCGATGGCGTATTGTCCGGGGCTTCGGATGGGCCCGAGGCTTCGGATGCGCCGGATGCGGGCTTGGCGGGAACAGCGCGGAGCCTGGGCGCGGCGCTGCGGGGCGAACGGGGGGATGAGGAGCGGGGCATCGGGCGAGGATGACTCATAGGGCAGGCTGTAGGAAAGAGGGCCATTTCCCGCGCCCGCAACGCCTAGGCCGCAGGGTGTTTCCACCCGGCGCGAAAACACTCTAGACCCGCGCCATGTCACCCATCACCATTCTGATCGACGCCGATGCCTGTCCGGTGAAGGACGAGATCTACCGCGTCGCCGACCGCTTCCGCGCCGAGGTGCGCGTGGTCAGCAACGCGGCCTTCCGCATTCCCGACAGCCCGCGCATCAAGCGTGTGGTGGTCACCGACAGCTTCGACGCGGCGGACGACTGGATCGCCGAGGCGGCGGATGCGCGTTCGGTGGTCATCACCGCCGACATATTGCTCGCCGACCGCTGCCTGAAAGCGGGCGCGCAGGTGCTGAAACACAACGGCGAAGCCTTCACCGCCGCCAGCATCGGCGGCGCCATCGCCACGCGGGCGATCATGGCCGACCTGCGGGCGGGGATGGACGGGATCGGCGGCGGCCCCGCGCCGTTCAGCAAAGCGGACCGCTCGCGGTTCTTGCAGGCGCTGGACCGGGTGCTGGTGGGGATGGGGCGTTAAAGTGGTGGTCCGAAATTGTCCGTGACTACGGAATGTGCTATTATAGTTACATGGCCATTCCTCGCCCAACGCCCTGTTTTCTCGACGGATGCCAATCGCTGGGGGCCATTAACGGGCAGAAGAGGTGGCGAGGCCTCAATAATCGACTTTACACTTGGGATTCATTTCACGGTGAAATTGAGGTATTCAACCAACGTGGCCAGCATCTTGGAGCGGCAGATGCTGTTACGGGTTTACTCATTAAGCCTGCGGTGAAAGGTCGCTACATAGATGTCTAAATCAGACTTCATGGACGGTCTAATGAGCGGCCATTTCCTCATGGACGAAATCGATGATTTCGTTGACGATTGGCATGGGAATCCCAATCAAGATATTGAACTTCATGAATATCTTGGAATGACATGGGAGGAATATTCCTTATGGGTCGCGTGCCCGGACTGCCTCTCGGACATTGCCTATTCAAGGCGAAGAGATATTCCATTGACCAAAGCGGTGAACGACAACATCCACGACAACCTCAAACTTGCTGCGAGGTCAGACAAGGCATGGAAAATTGCGCTACTCCAGCAGTGGATCGACTCCCAAATCAAGCGTTGATTTCGACACGCCAGAAGAGAGGGTAGCCGCTCGGTTCGCTGAGCGCCACGGTCTCGTGCCGCCTTTCGACGTCGAAGGGATTGCAAAGACTCTCGCAGATGTTGCTGAAAAAGTTTTTCCTATAAACATCGATGGACTTTGCCTTGACATCAAAGGACGAAAGGGCAGGCCACAGATATGGATAAATAAGGGCTTGAATCCCCACCGTAGAATTTTCACACTGGCGCATGAAATAGGTCATATTGTCATTCCTTGGCATACAGGAACTATAGTTGATGAATTAGAAATCGATGACTCCAACGAAACTACGCGCTACCATCAGATGGAAGGCGAAGCCAACCGTTTTGCCGCGGAACTACTAATGCCTAAGGCTTGGGCGAGCTCAATTATTGAGCGCGCTGATCATTTACAAGGCGCAATGAAGGCGATCATGGACGTAGGTCAAGTCTCTGGCCACGCAGCGGCAATCCGGACCGTCCAGCTAGGCCCCCCCGGCTATGTCGTTAATGCAGTTCGCGATGGCATTGTTGAACGATCTTACAAGACGCCTGGAACCGGCGCGAGGCTTCCAAGTCGCGGCGATTCGATTGAAAATCTTCAGATGTTTACATTTGAAGATCCAGTTAGATTAAACCTTGGACGAGTTACTTATTTCTGGTGGAAAGAGCGAGCAAAGGTAGAAATTCCGAGCGAGCCCGATCAGCCGTGGCGTGAAATATTGGAAGATATCGTTGCCGATTTTCCCTTGGACACTCAGCACAAAATAAAGCAACGCGTCAATGCAATCGTAGCGACTGCATTCCGCTTTCATCCGGCTGGATCGCCTATCGAGGAAATGTATTGGTCCTTACTTAAAGTACTTGAGAATCGTTTTGACTCTGATCCTTGGTTATCAAAGGCTTTGTCTTCTCGCCGATTCCAAGATTATGCTATGGCTCGTATTTATGAGAGGCATAAACAACGCTGACAATAGTGCACGGGCAATCAGGCGCCGTCCCCTCCCACAAGCCACCCACATTGACACCTCGCCCCATCCGGCCCACGCTCAGCGCATGGGCATCTCGCCCGATGGGAATTCACTATGGCCAAGGGCCAACAGAAGAAGAGCAAGGAAACGCGCAAGCCCAAGGCGGACAAGGGTCCCAAGACCAATGCCAGCCAGCCCAGCCTCAAGCCCGGCGGGATCAAGGGGCTGGAGAACATGAAGAACAACTAGGCGCTCTCCCGCCGCGCGTCCGCGCGCTCTTTCCCGACCTCGCACTGCCCACATACCAAAAGGCCCCCTCCTTGTGACAGGAGAGGGCCTTCGATCCGGCGGCATCGTGCGCTTCGCGTCGGGGGGCTCAGCGGGGCTGCACGCGGCGCGCCGGGTCTTTGGTTAGGCGGCGCGGATTACGGGCGGCGCTGGTTCTGGCCGGATGCGGCCGTGCGCGGTTCGCCCGGTTCGCGGCGGCCCTGCCCGTCCTCGTCCGGATTGCCTTGGTTGAGGCCCTGCTGGTTCTGTCCGGGCGGGTTGCCGCGCTGCTTGTCGTCCTCGGTGGTCTCGAGATTGCGGGGATCCGCCTCGAGCGGCTGGAACACGCTCCCGCCGCCGGGGGCCGACTGGCTCTCGCGAATGGCATCGCCGTGCTGGGTGACGGCCCCGCCGCGGCTGACGCCCTCGTGGCTGCTGCCGTAGCCGGCGATGTCGCCGCCAGCCTGATCCTGCCCTGCCTGCTCCTGGCCCGCCTGCCGCTGGGCCGCGCCCTGCTGGTCCACATAGCCGTTCTGCCCGGTGCTGAGCCCCGGATCGCGGTCGGCAGGCTCGTCCTGCTGCATTTCGAGCGGCTGGAAGGTGCTTCCCTCGTGCGGCTGGTCGGTCACGCGTCCCGATGCGTCCATGCCATTGTCGGCATCGACACCGGGGCGGCTCACAGCGTCCTGATTGGCGCGGTTCTCGCGGTCGTTCTGCTGGCCGGTGCCGCCCTGGGGCACGTCGGAATGCGTCGTCTTGTCACGGTCGGACATGATGCTGGTTCCTCGTCTCTCCTGCGCCAACCGCCAGGTCCGGCGGTTGTGTCGCATTGCGAGGATTAGGGGCCGTCAGGTTTGGCGGCGCTAAAGCAGGACAGCAACCATCGGGGCTTCAGGGTGGATGCGTGTCGTGTCGGCGCGCGGGGCTGGAGTTGGACAGTCGGTGGTGGCGTTGCTCAGTCGTCCGTGCGCTCCAGCACCGTGCGGTTGCGGCTGAACCACTGCTCGCCCGGCTCGTCGAGGAAATCGACTTCCTTGAGGGTGATCATCTTTGCGCCGTCGCGGGTGGTGGTCTCGCGGATGCGGGCGGGGCGGTCGTCGTCCTCGCCGTCGTGCGTCGCCAGCATCGTCCAGTGCGCGGCGTCCGTGGCAGAGGCAAGGGTCAGTGTCTCGCTGCCGAGGTCCGGCGTGCGACCGGCGCGGAAAGCCGTGCTGTATTCGGTCATGCCATCCGGCCCAAGCATCGACAGCGAGGTGATGTAGACATTGCCGACCTTGGGCCCGTCATCGAAGGCGGCGCGGCGGGAGAGGGTGTTCCCGTCGCCCTCCAGCGTCACGGTGACGGTGACCGGGATGCCCTGCCACTCACCCGATTGGTAATCGAGATATTGCAGCTCGCCCTTCCACGCCCCGGCCATCGAGGCGCGCGCCTGCGCCAGCGTCACGGCGGGAGCGGCCTCTTGCGCGGCGGCAGGGAGAGCGGGCGTCAGCGCAGTGAGCAGGGCGGCGGCGGCGAAGGCTGGACGCATCGTCATTCTCCTGATGATGGGCCTAGCTACGCCGCCCGCCGCCGTGCGGTTGCGCTCAATCGTGCTCGCGGTTCCCTGCCCCTACATAGAGCTCGCGGCCGCCTTCGTTATACTTGCGGCTCATTTCCTCCATGCCCCTCAGCGCGGCCTGACGACTGGCTTCGGCTGTGTCGGCGCCGAGCCTTTCGGAAGCGAGGAAGCCTTCGGGGCTTTCGTTCTGCTTGGCGGCGAAGTCGCGGACGTCCTGGCTGATCTGCATCGAGCAGAATTTCGGCCCGCACATCGAACAGAAATGCGCCGACTTCGCGCCTTCCGCAGGGAGAGTCTGGTCGTGATATTGCTCGGCGGTTTCGGGGTCGAGGCTGAGGTTGAACTGGTCGCGCCAGCGGAACTCGAAGCGCGCCTTGGAGAGCGCATTGTCGCGCACCTGCGATGCCGGGTGCCCCTTGGCCAAGTCCGCCGCGTGGGCCGCCAGCTTGTAGGTGATCACGCCGACCTTCACATCGTCGCGGTCGGGCAGGCCGAGGTGCTCCTTGGGCGTGACGTAGCAGAGCATCGCGGTGCCATACCAACCGATCTGGGCCGCCCCGATGCCGCTGGTGATGTGGTCGTATCCCGGCGCGATGTCGGTCACCAAGGGCCCCAAGGTGTAGAACGGCGCTTCGCCGCACACCTGCAGCTGCTTTTCCATGTTCTCCTTGATCTTGTGCATGGGCACGTGGCCCGGCCCTTCGATCATCACCTGCACGTCCTGCGCCCAGGCGCGGTGGGTCAGCTCGCCCAGCGTGTAGAGTTCGGAGAATTGCGCTTCGTCATTGGCGTCGGCGATGCTGCCGGGGCGCAGGCCATCGCCGAGGCTGTAGGCGATATCATAGGCCTTCATGATCTCGGTGATCTCGTCGAAGTGCTCGTAGAGGAAGCTCTCCTTGTGGTGGGCGAGGCACCACTTGGCCATGATCGAGCCGCCGCGCGACACGATCCCGGTGACGCGCTTGGCGGCCATCGGGACATAGGCGAGCCGCACGCCCGCGTGGATGGTGAAGTAGTCGACGCCCTGTTCGGCCTGCTCGATCAGCGTGTCGCGGAAGATCTCCCACGTCAGCTCCTCGGCGACGCCGCCGACCTTCTCCAGCGCCTGATAGATCGGCACGGTGCCGATGGGGACGGGCGAATTGCGGATGATCCATTCGCGGGTGTCGTGGATGTTCCGGCCCGTGGAGAGGTCCATGATCGTGTCCGCGCCCCAGCGGGTCGCCCACACCATCTTGTCGACTTCCTGCGCCACGTTCGAGGCGACGGCGGAGTTGCCGATATTGGCGTTGATCTTGACGAGGAAGTTGCGCCCGATGGCCATCGGCTCGCTCTCGGGATGGTTGATGTTGTTCGGGATGATCGCCCGGCCCCGCGCAATCTCGCTGCGCACGAATTCCGGCGTAATGATTGTCGGGATTTCCGCGCCCCAGCTCTGCCCGTCGCGCACCATGTCGGCAGCGATCTCGCGGCCGAGGTTCTCGCGCTCGGCGACATATTCCATTTCCGGCGTGATGATGCCCTGGCGGGCATAGTGCATCTGGCTGACGTTCATGCCGGGTTTGGCGCGCAGCGGGCGCTCGATGGCGTTGGGGTACTGCGGGACGCCGCCCGAACGGTCGGGGCCGAGCTGGCCATTATCCTCGGGCTTGATCTCGCGCCCGTCGTAAGCCTCGACATCGCCGCGCGCCATGATCCAGTCGCGGCGCAGCTGCGGCAGGCCGGCGTTGATGTCGATGTGGGCGGCGGGGTCGGTGTAGGGGCCGGAGGTGTCGTAGACGCGCACGCTCGGCTCGCCGCCTTCGAGGTCGATCTCGCGCATCGCGACGCGGATGCCGGAGCCGGTGCGCGCGCCGACATGGATCTTGCGGCTGCCGCGTATGGGCCCCGTGGTGACGCCGATTTCGACGGGGCTGTTGATGTCGGCCATGTGCGTTCTCTCCTCGAGGCGGACGAGACGCGGGCGCATTGGTGCAAACGACCAGCCCACTCCCTCCGCCGATGCTAATCGGTTCAGGTTCAACGGGTCGGACGGTGCTAACCGCCCCTCTCAGCCAAGCGGCTCCCCGGGGATGCCGTTGGATTTAGGACGGGCGCAGGCCCAAGTCCAGTGCAGGCATCACGCCACGCCGCCCGCCGCCTGCCATTCGGCGATTGCGTCAATCGGATAGACCAGCATGATGACGTTGAACGTGAGATTGTCGCGGACCACGTAGCCCGCCGCCAGCTCCCCGATCAGCGCGAGCGCCAATGTCGCCTTCACCGGCAAACGCAAAGCCAGCCAGAAGCCGAACGACATCCACATGATGTCCGCCCCCGAATTGAGCACGGAGTCGCCCGTATAGCCGAAGTTGGCGGTGACCGAGCGGAAGCGGTCGATCACCATCGGGGTGTTCTCCAGCACTTCCCACGAGGCTTCCAGCAGCACCGCGAGCGGCAGGCCCCAGCGGAACGCCTGCGTGCCGCCCCAGCCGCGCTTCACGAATATCCACCAGCCGAAGGCGTAGAAGATCATCCCGTGGATGATGTGGCTGGGCGTGTACCAGTCGGCGATATGCTGGCTGTTGCCGCTATCGTTGATCTGTCCGTGCCACAGTTTGACATAGCCGCACTCGCAGATCGGCGAGCGGCCCATCGCGAGCAGGATGACGATCGCCACAAGGGCGATGGCCAGCGAGACGAGTACCGCGCGGCGGTTCGGAACGAGCGCGCCCATGCTCATTCGATCACCCGCCCGCGCACCATCACGAAGTCGACCTTCTCGAGCACGGTGACGTCCTTGAGCGGATCGCCGCTGACCGCGATGATATCTGCCGAATAACCGGGCGCGAGGCGGCCGATCTGGCTTTCCATGCCGATCACCTTGGCCGCGACCGTGGTGGCAGCGGCGAGCGCCTCGCGGTCGGTCATGCCCTGTTTGCGCATCAGCGCGAATTCCTGCGCGTTGCGGCCGTGCTGGAAGACGCCTGCGTCGGTGCCGAAGGCGACCGTCACGCCCATCGCCCGCGCGCGGGTGACCAGCGAGTTCATGAACGGGGCGACCGCGCGGATCTTGTCCTCGACCACCGGAGTGTAGACACCCTTGCCCAGCCCTTCGGACACGCCCTGGAAGGCCATCAGCGTCGGGATCAGCACCGTGCCGCGCTCGCGCATGATCTTGGCACCCGCCTCGTCGATGAAGGTGCCGTGCTCGATCGTGTCGATGCCTGCGCGCGCCGCCTGCTCGATCCCGCGTGCGCCGTGGGCGTGGGCCATGACCTTGAGCCCCAGCGAGTGCGCGGTGTCGGCGATCGCTTTCATCTCGTCGTAGGTGAAGTGCGCCTCGAGCCCGCGGCCCTGCTGGCTGAGCACGCCGCCGGTCGCGGTGATCTTGATTACGTCGGAACCGTTCTGGCTGGCGAGCCGCACCTTGGCGGCGCACTCGACTGCGCCGGTGCAGTTGAAGCCGCTGTCGAGCAGCGCATTGACCTCGGGCGTGAAGCCGTTGACGTCGCCGTGGCCGCCGATGATCGACAGCGCAGGCCCTGCGGCGACGATGCGCGGGCCGGGCACGAGGCCTTCCGCGGTGCCGCGGCGCAGCGAGAAGGCTGTTTCCTTGCCGCTCCCCGCCTCGCGCACCGTGGTGAACCCGGCGAGCGCGGTGAGGCGCGCGTTCTTGGCGCCGACGACTACGCCCCATTCGTCAGGCTCGACCGCTTCCTTCCAGAAGTCGCCGCCCGGATCACCGGTGAGGTGGGTGTGCAGGTCGATCAGGCCGGGGAGCACGGTCTTGGTCCTGAGGTCGATCTCGCGGTCGGCGGTCACGCCATCGAAGCCCGGAGTGATCGACACGATCTTGCCGCCATCGACAAGGATGGTCGCCGGGCCGCTTGGCTCGCTCGCGGCGTCGACGAGCACGCTCCCGGCGCGGATTGCGACGGTCTCGGCAGCGAGCGGGCTCGTGAGCATCGGGCCCAGCAGGATGACGGCCATCGCCGCCCCTGCGGCAAGGGCCTTGCGGAAATTGTGCATCAAAGAATTCTCCCCTGTATTTGTCCCGGTGATGCCGTGCGCGCGGGTCCAAGGCAAGGGCGGAGGCTCGCAAACCGGGCTTGGGTGCCGGCCAAATTCGCACTATCGTGGGCATGAACCGCATCACAACCGGGGGTCCGCACCATCATGTTTCATCCGTTCCGTCGTCCGGCGCTGGCCGCCGCTTTTGCACTTGCGCTGATTCCGTCGGCTGGCTCCGCCGCCCCCCCGAACCAGCCACCCGCCACCGCCGGCGCCGAAGCCGCGCCGCTCGATCCCGCTTACGAAGCGCTGATCGGCGCGATGGAGGCCGGGGTCGACCAGCAAGCCGCCTATGACGGGCTGCTGGCATCGGTGGCGCGCGAATACGCCAAGGTGCCCGAATTCGCCCAGATCGAGGCGGCAAAGCCCGGGTTCATCGACGCGGTGATTGCTGCCATCCGCCCCACAATGATTGCTTACAGCGAACGCGTTCGCGCGGATTATCGCCCGAGGATGCAGGCGGTGCTGGCGAGTCATCTGACCCCGGCCGAGGCGCGCGACGTTGCCGAGGTCTACCTCTCGCCGCCCGGGCGCAAGATGATGGCCGGCGTGTCACGCAATGTCTCCGCCGACTCCGTCGTCTCCGGGATCGGCACCGCGCTCGCGGATGGCAGGGAAGCAGACGATTACGAAGTCACCCGCGCGCAGGTCGAAACGGATATGCGGCGCACGATGGGGGCGGTGCTGAACGAGTTGACGCCGGCGGACTTTGCCGAGTTCGCGCGGATCGCCAAGGAAAAGCCCGCGATTCTCAAGATGCAGGCGATCAGGCCGGACATCATGGCGCTGCGCACCAAGATGGAGAACGAGCAGCCCAACGCCGAGGAAAGCGCCAAGCTGGAAGAAGCCGTGGTCGCCGTGGTCACCCGCATCATCGGAGGCTAGCCGGACGGCCGCAAGGCTTCACCACGTGATTGGCAATCACGCTGACGTGCCCTAGGGCTTGAAGCAATGTCTGATTCCCCGCGAAACTCCGGCACGCCCGATGCCGCACCTTACGACGTCCTGATCGTCGGCGGGGGCCTCGCAGGCGGGTTGATCGCGCTCGCGCTGCACCGCCATGCACCCGGCTGCCGCTTCCTGCTGGTCGAGGCCTGCCGCACGCTCGGCGGGCACCACCGCTGGAGCTGGTTCGAAACTGACATCCGCCCCAAGGCGCGCGGGTTGATGGCGGGCTTCAGCCTCAACGGCTGGGACGAGGGCTACGACATCACCTTCCCCGGCCTGGGGCGCACCCTGCCAACGTCCTACCGTTCGCTCGCCAGCGCCGAGTTTCACCGCGCCCTGACGGCAGAGGTTCCCGCCGATCGCGTGATGCTGGAGACCAAGGCGGCAAGCCTCGATGCCAGCGGCGTGACGCTGGCGAATGGAACCCGGATCGCGGCGGCGCGCGTGATCGACTGCCGCCCGTTCAAAGCCTCCAACGCGCTCAACGGCGGCTGGCAGGTGTTCCTCGGCCAGCACTTCAAGTGCGACACGCCCCACGGCCTCACGCGCCCCGTCATCATGGATGCGAGCGTCGATCAGGTCGCCCCTTACGGCAACGGCGAGGCCTACCGCTTCGTTTATGTCCTGCCGCTCTCCGCGGACGAGGTCTTCGTCGAGGACACCTACTACGCCGACCAGCCGAAGATGGACGCCGAAGTGCTCAAGGGCCGCGTCGCCGACTATGCGCATCGCAACGGCTGGAAGGGCGAGGTGATCGATCAAGAAGCTGGCATTCTCCCCGTGATCTCGGGCGGGGACTTCAACGCCGCGCTGGCCGAAGTCGCGATCCCCGGCGTTGCGCTGGCAGGCGCGCGCGGCGGCTTCTCGCACCCGCTGACCAGCTACACCCTGCCGTTTGCGGTCGACAACGCGCTCGCCATCGCCGGATTGCTGGCGCGGCGGCCCGAGCTTTCGGGCGAGGAGCTCGCCGCCTTCTGCCAGCGCCGCGCCAAGCGTCACTGGCGCTCCACCGCCTATTACCGGATGCTCAGCCGGATGCTGTTCGAGGCCGCCGAGCCGGGCAAGCGCGTGGTGGTGTTCGAGCACTTCTACGCGCTGCAGGGCAATCTCGTCGAACGCTTCTACGCGGGCCGATCGACCTGGACCGATCGCTTGCGCATCCTCACGGGCAAGCCGCCCGTAGCTATCCCTCGCGCCATCCGCGCGCTATTTTCCTCAGGCAAACCGCTCGACGCCAAGCCTTTCAACATGGAGACTCCGGCATGAACGCCGACGTGAAGATCAACATCGCTGGCGCAAAAGGCGTGAACCCGGCGCTGGCCGAACGCTATGCCGGGCGCACCGCCTGCGTGATCGGATCGGGCTTCGGCGGCATGGCGCTCGCCGTTCGCCTGCAATCGGCCGGGATCGCCACCACCGTGATCGAAGCCCGCGACAAGCCGGGCGGGCGCGCCTATTTCTGGGAGCGCGAGGGCTTCACCTTCGACGGCGGGCCGACCGTCATCACCGATCCACCCTGCCTTGAAGAGCTCTGGCAGCTGACCGGCCACGACATCTCCGAAGACGTGGAGCTGATGAAGGTCATGCCTTTCTACCGCCTCAACTGGCCCGACGGCACGAACTTCGAATATTCGAACGACGAGGAAAGCCTCAACGCCGAGATCGCCAAGCTGAACCCGGCGGACGTGGCCGGCTATGCCCGTTTCCTCGAATACTCGGCGCGGGTGTACGAGGAAGGCTACCTCAAGCTCGGGACCAAGCCGTTCCTCGACTTCAAGTCGATGCTGAAGGCCGCCCCTGCCCTCATCAAGGAGCAGGCGTGGCGCTCGGTCTATTCGATGGTGTCGAGCTATATCGAGCACCCCAAGCTGCGCGAGGCCTTCAGCTTCCACTCGCTGCTGGTCGGCGGCAACCCGATGAACACCTCGTCGATCTACGCCCTGATCCACAAGCTGGAAAAGGACGGCGGCGTCTGGTGGGCGCGCGGCGGCACCAACCGCCTGATCGCGGGCATGGTGCGCCATTTCGAGCGGCTCGGCGGCAAGATGATCGTCGGCGATCCGGTGGTGCAGGTCCACACGCTGGGCACCAAGGCAACCGAGGTCGAAACCAAGAGCGGCTTCCGCCAGCGTTTCGACGCGGTCGCCTCCAACGCCGATATCATGCACTCCTACAAGGATCTGCTGTCGGGCAGCGAGCGCGGCAAGAAGATGGCCAAGAGCCTCAACCGCAAGAGCTTCTCGCCCTCGCTGTTCGTGGTGCATTTTGGGCTGGAAGGCACGTGGCCGGGCATCCCGCACCACATGATCCTGTTCGCCAAGCGCTACAAAGGCCTGCTCGACGACATCTACAAGAACGGCGTCGTGCCGGAAGATTTCGCGATCTACCTCCACCACCCGACCGTTACCGACCCCAGCATGGCGCCCGCGGGCAAGAGCACCTTCTATGCGCTCGTCCCGGTCAGCCACATGGGCAAGATGCCATTGGACTGGGACGAGGTCGGCCCGAAACTCGAAAAGATGATCCTCGACGAGCTGGGCCGCCGGTTGATCCCCGATATCCATGACCGGATCATCACCAAGTTCAGCTACGCGCCCAAGGACTTCAAGCAGGACCTGTCGGCCCACATGGGCAGCGCCTTCAGCCTCGAACCCGTGCTGTGGCAGAGCGCGTATCTGCGCGGCCACAACCGCGATGACGTGATCGACAACTACTACCTCGTCGGCGCAGGCACCCACCCGGGCGCAGGAATCCCCGGCGTGGTCGGCAGCGCGAAGGCGACGGCCGGGCTGATGCTGGAGGATCTGGCAATCAAGGCGAGCGCGTGAAACGTCTCGCCGTCTATTGCGGTTCGGCCTCGCCCGAGGACCCGCGCTACATCCAGCTTGCCTATGATGTCGGCGCGGAATTGGCTGCGCGGGGCATCGGGCTCGTTTATGGCGGGGGCAAGCTCGGGTTGATGGGCGCGGTTGCCAAGGGTGCGAAGGACGCAGGCGGCGAGGTCATCGGCATCATCCCCGAACATCTCGTCAAGGCCGAGGTCGCCAATCACGATTGCGATGAACTCGTCACCGTGAGCGGGATGCACGAGAGGAAGCAGCGCTTCACCGACCTCTCGGACGGCTTCGTCACCATCCCCGGCGGGGTGGGCACGATGGACGAGCTGTGGGAGGCGATGAGCTGGTCTCAGCTGGGCTACCACTCCAAGCCCGTCGGCATTCTCAATGCTTTCGGCTTCTACGACCACCTCCTCGCCTTCAACGCCAAGATGGCCGAGGTCGGTTTCGTCCGGCCCGCGCACCAGAACATCCTGATCGCCGCCGAGACCTGCCCCGACCTGCTGGCGAAGATGGCGGCCTACCAGCCCCACACCCCGATCTTCCGCATGAAGGCCGAGGAGCTGTAGGCTCGGGCATGGGGGTCGATGCTACCACCCGCGCCGCGCTGGTCGAACACGCGCGGCTGTCGATCAAGCTCGGCTCGCAGAGTTTCTCCGCCGCCGCGCGCCTGTTCGACCGCGAGACCCGCGAGCGCGCGTGGCTGCTCTACGCTTGGTGTCGACGGGCGGACGACATCGCCGACAATCAGGAATTGGGCGGAGAATTGGGCGACCAGTCCGACCTCTCCGATCGCCTCGCCCGCATCCGCCGCCTCACGGCGCTCGCCTTCGAAGGCCAGCCGACGGGCGATCCCGCTTTCGACGCGCTGGGCGTGGTCGCCGCCGAAGTCGGCCTCACCCCGCAGATGGCCGAGGACGTGATCGCTGGCTTCCAGCTCGACGCCGAGGACTGGCGCCCGCGCACCGAGGCCGACATGATGCGCTACTGCTACCACGTAGCGGGCGCGGTGGGCGTGATGATGGCTGTGGTGATGGGGGTCGACCCGAAGGATCAAGAAACGCTCGACCGCGCCAACGACCTCGGCCTCGCCTTCCAGCTATCGAACATCGCCCGCGATATCCTCGAGGATGACGCGGCGGGGCGCTGCTACCTGCCGATCGAATGGCTCGTGGAACAGGATATCGAGCCCGGCCAGCACAGCAAGCCGCACCACCGCAAGGAGCTTGCCGAGATGGCCGCGCGATTGGTCGCGCTGGTCGAGAAGCACGAGGCGGCGGCCCGCGTCGGCGCGGCCAAGCTCCCCTTCCGCAGCCGCTGGGCGGTGCTCTCTGCGGCGCGCATCTACGGCGCGATCGGGCGCAAGGTGAGGAAGCGCGGCACCGAGGCGTGGAACAGCCGCACCTATGTCCCGCGCGGCGAAAAGGCGCTCTACGGCGTGCGCGCGTTCCTCTCGGCGGTGCTCAACCGCGAGAAGGTGCCGCCGGGCGGGATCGACTGGGGCATTGCGGATTACCGGCCCAAGGGCTGAGCGAGCCGTCTCGACTGCGCTCGACACGAACAGGGCGCGGGGCTAATCCGGCGGCCATGATCACCAAGCTCCTCATCGCCAATCGCGGCGAGATCGCCTGCCGCATCATCCGCACCGCGCGCGCCATGGGGATCGCCACGGTCGCGGTCTATTCCGATGCCGATGCCAAGACGCTCCTCGTGCGCTCCGCCGACGAGAGCGTGCATATCGGCCCCTCGCCCGCTGCCGAAAGCTATCTGGTCGGCGCGAAGATCATCGCGGCGGCCAAGCAGACCGGGGCGGACGCGATCCACCCGGGCTACGGGTTCCTGTCGGAGAATGCCGACTTCGCGCAGGCTGTGCTCGATGCGGGCCTCGTCTGGGTCGGCCCCAAGCCTGCCAGCATCCGCGCGATGGGCCTCAAGGACGCCGCCAAGCAGCTGATGCGCGCCGCCGGCGTGCCGGTGACGCCGGGCTATGACGGGTCGGACCAGTCGGTCGACCGGCTGACCAAGGAGGCCGAGGCCATCGGCTACCCCGTCCTCATCAAGGCGGTCGCGGGCGGCGGCGGCAAGGGGATGCGCAAGGTCGATGCGCCTGCCGACTTCGCCGAGATGCTGGCAAGCTGCCGCCGCGAGGCCAAGGCCAGCTTCGGCAATACGCAAGTGCTGCTCGAAAAGTGGATCACCTCGCCCCGCCATATCGAGGTGCAGGTGTTCGGCGACAGCCACGGCAACGTCGTCCACCTGTTCGAACGCGACTGCTCGCTCCAGCGCCGCCACCAGAAGGTGATCGAGGAGGCCCCCGCTCCCGGCATGGACGAAGCCACCCGCGAGGCGATCTGCGCCGCCGCCGTGCGCGCGGCACAAGCGGTCGATTACGAGGGCGCGGGCACGATCGAATTCATCGCCGACGCCTCGGACGGCCTGCGCGCCGACCGCATCTTCTTCATGGAGATGAACACCCGCCTTCAGGTGGAGCACCCCGTCACCGAGGAAATCACCGGGGTCGATCTGGTCGAATGGCAGCTGAGGGTGGCAAGCGGGGAGGCGCTGCCCAAGCGGCAGGACGAGCTGTCGATCAACGGACACGCGATCGAGGCGCGTTTGTATGCTGAAGACCCGGCGAAGGGGTTTTTGCCGAGCACGGGGCGGCTTGAGGTGTTCGACCTTCACCCGTCTTATTCGGCGGCGCGGATCGATACCGGTGTTGAAGCGGGCGCGACGATTTCGCCCTTCTATGATCCGATGATCGCCAAGGTGATCGCTCTCGGCGACACCCGCGCGGATGCAATCTCGACGCTCGAAGGCGAATTGCTGAATTGCGCCATCTGGCCGGTCGCTTCCAACGCGGGCTTCTTGGTCAACTTGCTGCGTGCCGAAGCGTTCACCGACTTCGCGCTCGACACCGGCTTCATCGACCGCAACCTAGATACGTTAGTTCATCGTCCGGAGCCGAGCGAGGGGATTCTCAACGCGGCGCTTCGGCGCCTTGCCCCGGATCAGCCACATGGCGCGTTTGCAGCCTGTGACCTCCCCGGCGAACACGCACTTGCAGGCTTCCGGCTAAACGCGCCCCAGCGTCAGACGGCGGTCCTAATGGACGAGGCTGGCGTTTCCCGCGCATTTGCCAACGGCGAAGGGGTCGACCCGGTATTCGTGCACCGCGCTGGCAGTTTCGCGATCGTTCCAGAATGCGGCTTCACCTACGCCTTCACGCTTCGCGCTGACGGCTCCGGCCAAGCCTCCGCCGCCGACGGCGCGATCATCGCGCCGATGCCGGGCAAGGTCATCGCGGTCGATGTCGCCGAGGGCCAGACCGTCACCGCCGGGCAGCGGCTCTTGGTGCTCGAGGCGATGAAGATGGAGCACGCTCTTGCCGCGCCCTTCGACGGGGTGATCGAGGGGCTGGCGGTCACCGCCGGCGGGCAGGTGCAGGTCGATGCGGTGTTGTGCCGGGTGGTGCCTGCGCCCGAATAGCCATCCCCGCGTTTTCGTCATTGCGAGCGCCAGCGAAGCAATCCATCACCTGACCTCGCATCACGACGTAACGTCGGATTATGGATTGCCGCGTCGCCTGCGGCTCCTCGCAATGACGAGGGAGAGGGAGAGCCTATGACCTGGGCCAAGGAACTCGATGAACTGCGCGCCCGCGAGGCTCTTGCGGAGCAGATGGGCGGCGCGGACAAGGTTGCGCGCCAGCATGGGCGCGGGAAGATGGACGCCCGCGCGCGGCTCGCGGCTTTGTGCGACGAAGGCTCCTTCCGCGAGATCGGCAAGATTGCAGGCTCGGCCAAGTATGACGCCAACGGCGACCTCGCCGCCGTCACCCCCGCCCCCTTCCTCTTCGGCAAGGCGCTGATCAACGGCCGCCCCGTCGTCGCCACCGCCGACGATTTCACCATTCGCGGCGGCGCGGCGGACGCAGGCATCGCGCGCAAGATGGTGCAGGCCGAGATGATGGCGCACGAGCTGAAGCTCCCCATCATCCGCATGATCGACGGCACGGGCGGCGGCGGCTCGGTCAAGACGCTCGAGCAGATCGGCGCGACCTATATCCCGGCGGTGCCCGGCTGGGGCGATGTGGTGACCAACCTCGACACCGTGCCGGTGGTCGCGCTGGCGCTTGGCCCCACGGCGGGCCTCGGCGCCGCGCGCACGGTCGCCAGCCACTACTCGATCATGGTCAAGGGTCTCTCGCAGATCTTCGCTGCCGGCCCCGCCGTGGTGGACGGCCTAGGCGAGGCCTACAAGGGCGGTTCGGCCAACCACGAGGAGGCCAAGGAAGCGCTCGGCGGCTCTGCGATCCACACCCGCAACGGGGTGGTCGATGACGAGGTGGCATCCGAGGCAGAGGCCTTCGCCCGCGCGCGGCACTTCCTCAGCTTCATGCCCGAATATGTCGGCCAGCCTGCGCGCCGCTCCGCCTGCGACGACCCCGCCGACCGCCGCGAGGAGGCGCTGCTCAGCCTCGTCCCGCGCGATCCCAAGCAGGTCTATTCGATGCGCCGTTGCATGGAGATGCTGTTCGACCACGGCACCGTGTTCGAGATCGGCAAGCAATGGGGCCGCGCTGCGATCACCGCCTTTGCGCGGCTCGACGGCTGGCCGGTGTGCGTTGTGGCGAGCGATCCGAGTTACCTCGGCGGGTCGTGGGAGGCCAAGACCAGCGAGAAGGTTGAACGCTTCGTGAAGCTTGCGGACCAGTTCCGGCTGCCCATCGTGCACCTCGTCGACAACCCCGGCTTCATGATCGGGCGCGAGGCGGAAATGGCGGGGACGATCCGCTACGGGGTCAACGCGATGAACGCGATCTACCGCGCCACCGTGCCGCTCGCGAGCATCGTGCTGCGCCGCGCCTATGGCATCGCCGGCAGCGCGATGAGCAATGCCGAGCGGTATCAGTACCGCTATTGCTGGCCCTCGGGCGACTGGGGGAGCCTGCCGATCGCGGGCGGGCTGGAGGTCGCCTACAAGTCGGAGCTGGAGGCTTCGGGTGATCCACAGGCACTGCTGGAAGAGATCCGCGAGAGGCTGGCCAAAGTCACCTCGCCGTTCCGCAGCGCCGAGCGCTTCAACGTCGAGGACATCATCGACCCCCGCGACACGCGGCCACTGCTCTGCGAGTTCGCGGGGCTTGCTTGGCGGCGTTTAGGCGCCGATTAGCGCTCCATCTCCGCGTCCGAAGGCCCGAACAGTTTGCCCTTCTCGCTGAGCAGCACCAGCATGAGGCAGGTCAGCCCCGACGCCAGCAGTGCCAGCGCAAGGGGACGCGCCGTGCCATCATAGGCATAGCCGATCGCCCCGCCGAGCAGCGCCGCGGTGGTCATGCGCACGAAGCCGTGGGCCGAGCTCGCTGCGCCGGCGATGGCGAAGAACGGGTTCATGGCGATCGCACCGAAGTTGCTGCCGATGAAGCCGAGCAGTGCCATGTTGATCGCCATCAGCGGGACAAAGTGCCACAGCTTTTCTTCCGGGCTGAAGGCGAACATCACCTGCACTGCCGCCACCGCGATGAAGGCGAACAGCGCCGTGTGGCTCACGCGGCGGGCGCCGAAGCGCTCGACGATGCGCGAGTTCGACCAGCTGGCGATCGCCATCGATCCGGCGCAGATGCCGAACACCATGGGGAAGATGTCGCCCGCGCCGAAGGTGTTGGTGATGAGCTGCTGCGAGGAGTTGATGAACCCAAACAGCGCGCCGAACACCAGCGCCGAACCGATCACGTAGCCCGCGACGCTCGGCTGCGTCAGCGCGCGGCCCATGTTGGCGGCGATGGTAAGCGGGATGATCGGCTGGCGGTTTTCCTCGGTGAGGCTCTCGGGCAGGCGGGTATAGACCCACAGGCCCATCACCACGCCCAGCCCTGCCATCGCGCCGAAAATCGCGCGCCAGCTGCCGACTTGCAGGATGGCCTCGCCGATGGTGGGCGCAACCGCCGGGACCATCAGGAAGATCACGAAGATCAGGCTCATCATGCGCGCCATCTTGTCGCCGCCCACACGGTCGCGGATGATCGCAGGGGGCAGCGCGACGATGCCCGCAGAGAAGAAGCCCTGCGCCGCTCGCACCGCGATCAGCATGTCATAGGTGGGCGCAAGCGCGCTCAGGATCGCCAGCACGATGGAAACGCCGATCGCGCCGAGCAGGATCGGCCGCCGCCCGTAGCGGTCAGCCAGAGCGCCGGGCACCAGCGAGCCCGCGCCGCCCGCGAGGAGGTAGACCCCGATCACGAACTGGCGGTCGTTGCCCGGCACCGAAAGATCGCGCGCCAGCGCGTCGAGCGCGGGCAGGATCGCGTCGATGCCGAAGGCATTCAGCGCCATCAGCAGCGCCATCATCCACATCAGCTCACGCTCACCGAGCGCCTTGCGGGCGGGAATCGAGGGGGCAAGCTGGGTGGCCATGGCGGGGCCTTTGCCGAGGGGTTCGCCCGATGACCACTGTTCTTTTCGCATCTGCACAAAATCGTTGCGGGCATGAATTGTTCCAGCAACAGTTCCTTCGCGCAGACGAAGGTTCTATTTGCAGGGCATGGCAAGCGACGCGCCTTTCCCGGATGATCACGAGGCCGCGGGCCAGGACCAGCCGGGCCTGCGGAAGATCATCCATGTCGACATGGACGCCTTCTTCGCCAGCGTCGAACAGCGCGACAATCCCGAGCTTCGTGGGCGTCCCCTCGCCGTTGGTGGGGCCGGCGGGCGCGGGGTGGTCGCCGCCGCCAGCTACGAAGCGCGAAAGTTCGGGGTGAAGAGCGCCATGCCCTCGGTCACCGCATCGCGCCTGTGCCCCGATCTCATCTTCGTGCGACCGCGCTTCGATGCCTACAAGGAGGCGAGCCGCCAGATCCGCCGGGTGTTCGAGCACTATACGCCGATCATCGAGCCATTGAGCCTCGACGAGGCCTATCTCGATGTGACCGAAGACAAGCTCAGCATCGGCAGCGCGACGCGCATCGCCGATCTGATCCGGCAGGAAATCCGCGCCAAGACGCGGCTGACCGCCAGCGCGGGGGTGAGCTACAACAAGTTCCTCGCCAAGCTCGCCAGCGACCAGAACAAACCCGACGGGCTGTGCGTGATCCGCCCCGGCGAGGGCGCGCAATTTGTCGCCGGACTGCCGATCCGGCGCTTCCACGGCGTCGGCCCGCGCGCCGAGGCGAAGATGCAGGCGCTCGGCATCGCGACGGGCGCGGACCTCGCGGCCAAGGACATCGCTTTCCTGCGCCAGCACTTCGGCAGCATGGCCGACTACCTGTTCCGTGCCGCCCGCGGCATCGACCTGCGCCCGGTCGCCGCGCACCGCGTGAGGAAGTCGGTCGGCGGGGAGCGCACCTTCTCCGAGGATATCGGCAGCGGCGCGGCCCTGCGCGACACGCTCGGGAACATCGTCGACATCGTGTGGGAGCGGATCGAGACGGCGGGCGCGCGGGGTCGGACGGTGACGCTGAAGATGAAGTTCACCGACTTCCAGATCATGACCCGCGCGACCTCCCTGCCCGACTATGTCAGCGGCAAGCCGGAGTTCGCCGCACTCGCCCGTGCGCTGCTTGAGGCGGAATTGCCGCTGCGGGGGCCGATCCGGCTGATGGGGCTGACGCTTTCGGGGCTGGAGGGCGCGAAGGACGAGAAGCCCGCCCGCGACGAGGCGCAGCTCTCGCTGCTCTAGCCTACACCCCGTCCGCGCCACACCGCGATCCGCGTGCGGGTATGGCGTCCGAGCGGCTCGGGCAGCGAGTGCGAGGGGAAGAACCGCGCCTCGATCACCTCGCGCTGGTCGGGCTGCGGCTGGCGGTCGCAGACGGCGGTAAAGATGTGCGCGGTGTGCGGCGAGCCGGAGAGCACTTCCTCGAGCGTGCCGATGGGCTCGATGCGGGTGAGGTCCATGCCGAGCTCCTCGCGCACCTCGCGGCGAGCGGCGTCCACCGGGTCCTCGCCGCGGCCGAGACCGCCGCCGGGCAGACCCCACACGTCGGGGCCGTAGGAATGCTTCAGCAACAACACGTCGCCGGTGAGGTTGGTGACGATCACGCTCACGCCAGCGATTGGTGACTTGCGCCAGCGCCGCCAACGGTTCCGCAGCGCATTCGCCAGGGGCAATAGCGCGCGGTGGAGCGGGGCGGGGAGGAAGCTTGCCATCAGCTCAGGTGAAGACCGTGACGGGGATGCCGCGTTCGCGCGCGGCGCGCAGCAGGCGGGCGACGGGAAGATCGCTCTGTCCGCGTGCTGCCGCGTCGAAGACTTCGCGCTTCTCCTCGCCGCGGATCACGAACATCAGTTCGGATGTGGCGAGCAGGCTCGGCAGGGTCAGCGTAATGCGGTCGAATGGGGCGTGCACGGGCAGCGGATCGGGGGTGAGGCGGCGGACGGCCTGCGGGTCATCCACCTTGGGATCGGTGTTGGGGAACAGCGAGGCGATGTGCCCGTCTTCGCCCATGCCGAGCCAGACGAGCGCGAAGCGAGGCACCGCAATGCCCTCGGCCAGCGCGACGACTTCGGCACCCTTAGGCTCGAAAAGCGCGCGGATCTTGCCGGTGTTGGAGGCCTCGTGATCCTCGGGGACGATGCGGTCGTCATTGGGCCACACGGCGAGCCGACCGAAATCGAGGTCACGCGTGACCAGTTCGTCGAAGATCGGGAAAGGTGTCGACCCGCCCGGCACCGATATCGACGCACCGCCCGCCAGCACCGGGCGTAGTCGCGCTTCCAGCCAGTCGACGACCGCGCCCGTGTCCGCGCCCGTGATGATGGTGATCCCGTCCATGCCCGCACTGATAGCAAACGGGCCGCCCCCGGCAATGGGGACGGCCCGTCCGTGGATAGCTATGCGTCGACGTGGCGCTCGTTGAGGAAGGAGCTGAGCATCCACACGCGCTCTTCGGCCTCGTCGGTCCAGTCGTCGATCAGGCTGTCGGTGGCGTTGTCGTCCGCCTCGTCGGCGAGGTCCTTCAGGTCCTTCAGGCGCTTGATCACCTTGACGTTGTCGTCGCGCAGTTCGGTGATCATGTCCTCCGCCTTCAGCGAAGTGCTGTCCTGATCCTTGATCTGGGTGTGCTTGCTGACCGATCCTGCCGAGGTCAGCGTGTCGCCGCCCTGCTTGCGCACGCGCTCGGCGATCACATCGGTTTGTGCCTGGATCTGTGCCGCCTGCTCGTCGAACAGCAGGTGCAGGTCGCGGAAGTGGCGGCCGATGACATGCCAGTGGAAGTTCTTGGTCTTGATGTAGAGTGCGAAATGATCGGCGAGCAGGCCGTTCAGTTCGTCGATTAGTGCCGCTTTCGAATTGTCTTTGGTGTCAGCCATGAATGTCTCCGTTGTGTGCGCCCCGACCATGTCGCGGCTAATGGCAGGATCATTCAAATGGTGCGCCAACCTGGATTGTGTTCTCGCGGAATAACGGTCTGATTGATCGAACAAGGCGATCAGAAGCTGGCAAAGCGCGCGTCAATTCCGATGAACAGCGCGGCCACCAGCAGCCCTGCGGCAAGCACGCGGCGCAAGGTGCCGAGCGGCCAGCGGGCCAGCACGCCGGCTCCGGCCGACCACCCCAGCACCACAGCCGACGCGCCGCCCAGCGCGCCGCCCAGCCCTGCGGTTACCGGCGCCGAGGTCCATGCGGCGAGCGCGACGATGCCGAAGCGCGCGCCGTCGCCGATCTGGCGGGCGAGGAGGACGATGAGCAGCGCCGGAAGCGAACGGGTCGGCTCCTTGGGGGACTGCACGCGCACCGGCAGCGCCAGCTCGATCGCCGCCATCCCCAGCGCAAAAGCGACGAGCATCTGGCCCGCGCGCGGCGGGAGCAGCGCAGCGAATCCGGCCCCGATCCACGCCATCACGGCGGCGCTCAGACAGGCGGAGAGTAAGGCGACGCATAGCAGCGGCCAGCCCCGCCCGAGCACGTCAGCCCAGTGCGCGACCATCCACTGGTCGCGCCCGCCGCTCGCCATCGCGAAGACCAGCAGGAGGGAAAGGAGAAAGCCGTCCAATCTGAGAGCGGCGCGTCAGGCCACCCAGGGCCCGGTGATCGCCAGCGTCGCGGTTGGGCCGTAGGCGTTGACGAACAGCACCTTGCCATCGGGCGAGAAGCACCCGCCCGCGAGCTCGGTCTGCGCCCGCAGGCGTGCCACGTTGTAAGCGCCCCCTTGGGGATTGATCCCGCGGATGTGGTTGTCGACCACGTCGGTGTACTGGTCCTCGCACACGATCAGGTGGCCGCTCGGCGCGACGGTGAGGTTGTCGCCGAAGTTGAACTGTGCAGCGCTCTGGCTCTCGAAGAACAGTTCGAGCGTATCGGGCTTGCCCGTAAGGCCCGGGGTGAGCTTGAGGATCTGGCCGAGCTGGTTCGCCCCGCCGCTGGTGCAGCAGGCGAACACGGCATTCTCGCCCATGTGCAGCCCCTCGCCGCGCGCGACCAGCGCCGCGCCCTTGGCGACCGCGCGCTGGCGCAGGTCATCCTTGGGGGCTTCGACATCGTCGAGATCGATCCACGAAACACGATACCGCTGACCGACCGGCATGGCGGCGCTATTCCAGTTGCGGGTATCGGCGAGGCCATCCAGCGCCATCGCCTGCAAGCGCCCGCCCGCGGCGAGCTGGCCCGGGACCTTGGGCAGGAAGCGGTAGAGCACTCCGTCGTCGCGGTCCTCGGTCAGGTAGACGATGCCGCTTGCCGGATCGACCGCAGCGGCCTCATGGTTGAAGCGGCCCATCGCCTTCAATGGCACCGGATCGACCAGCCCGCGCGCAGACGCAGGAACTTCGAAGACCCAGCCGTGGTCCTGCTCCAGCCCGTCGCCGCGCGGCTGGCCGGGGCCGGTTGGCGCTTCCTCGCAGGTCAGCCAGCTGCCCCACGGGGTGATCCCGCCCGAACAGTTGCGGATCGTGCCGCCTAGACTGCGGAACTGGCGCTTCACGCCGAGCGTCTTGGCGTCGAGCACGATGGTCGTGGTGCCGCCGGGAACGAACACGCCGTCCTTCTTGCCATAGCCCTTGGCGATCGGCCCGCCCGCGTCATGCTGCGGCTGGAGCTCGTGGTTGCGGACCAGCGCGATCTCGCCATTGCCGAGGTCGAAGCAGCCCATCCCGTCGGCGCGGTCGGGCACGGTGCCGCCGTCGTCCATCGCATCGCCGAGCCGCGAGATGACGCGGTATGTGAAGCCTTCGGGCAAGTCGAGGAAGCCTGCCGGGTCAGACTTCAAAGGCCCGTATCCGGCAAAGCCGCCGGGTTTGGCGGGCGTGCGGGCGAGGCTTTCGCTCCCGCGCGTCAAGCACCCGTTCGCGACCAGCGCGGCGAAGGCGGTGGCGGTGGCGCCGATGAAGCGGCGGCGATCGGGCGTCGTGAGCGGCTGGAACATGGGCGTAAGGGTTACTTCCCCTCACCGAGCGCGGCAAGGACATCGTTCCAGCGCACGAACTTGAAGTTCTGTGCATTGGGCGCATTCTGCCCGTCCTGCGCGATGAACAGGCCGCCCGGGAAGTCCGGGCCGAAGCTGCGGTTGTCGAGCTCGATTCCGTCGGTCTCCTCGGTGCTGCCGAAAGTGCCCGCGCCGATACGGAAGCGGCCCACGGGGGTCACATCGGGCAGGCGGAACACGGCGTAGGCATTGTCACCTTGCGATGAGGCGACGAGGTATCCGCCGTCCTTGCCCTCGGGCGCGATGGCGAGGCCTTCAACGTCGGCGACAAGCATCTTGTTGTCGATGGGCGCGACTAGCTTGCGGTTTTCCGGCCCGCCCTCGAAGCGACCATACATGGCCCAGATCCCGGCATCCTCCTCGCCGATATAGAGCATCCCGGTGCGCTTGTCGTAGATGCAGCCTTCGGTCTGGGTGGGCACGGTGTTGAGCAGTTCGGTCTGGTCGCCGAGCTCACCACCGAGAAATTGTAGCCCGGTGCGGTAGATCGCCCCGCTCTTGAAGGCGCTGTAGACGGTGAACGAGCCATCGGCTTCGACATCACCGCCGCACACGCCGTAGCCCTCGCCAGCGCCGACCTGCACGCGCGTCACGAAGGCGAGCTTGCCGCTCGCCGTGTCGAGCCGGGCGATGAACAGCTGTCCGGTGGCGAGGTTGCTGCGGTCGCTCGCGATCGCCAGCACCTGCCCGCCGGGCAGTTCGACGAGTTCGACATTGTTGAGCCCGGGCGCCGGGAGGAAGCTCTTCTGCGCGCCCTTCAAGTCATAGACGTAAAGGCCGCCCTTCTTGTCCGTGCCGACCACAAGGCTCGCCGCAGGGTTGGCCGCATTGCGCCAGATCGCTGGATCGTCCGCCGCATCCTCGCGCGCGGTGCCGACCGGCGGAGTCTCGGCAACAGCCGCAACATTCACGGCCGGATCGCCGGTGATCGGCGGCACGGTGGCGCAGGCGGCGGCCAGCCCGAGCGAAAGCAGCGCGAAGCCATGGAACGGACGGATCATATGCAAGGTGCCCCCCTTTGTCGTGGCGGCGTTGTCGGCCGCGGTCCCGCGCGCCTAAGCACGGACCATGACACTAAGGCGACAGCGCGACCCTTTCCGCCAATTTGGAGAGCTAGCGCGGCGCCCGGGAATTGCCTAGCGTCGGGCAAAGGCGATCAAGGGAGAGAATGTCGCATGAAAATCGAACCGGGCACGGCGGCGGTGGTCACCGGCGGGGCCAGCGGCCTCGGCAAGGCGAGCGCCAAGGCCTTTGCCGATGCGGGAATGAAGGTCGCCATCTTCGACATCAATGACGAGGCGGGCGAGGCCCATGCGGCTGAAATCGGCGGCACCTTCCACCATGTCGACATCATGGACGAGGCCAGCGTCGAGGCAGGCTTTGCCGCCGCTCGCGCCGCGCACGGGCAGGAGCGCGTGACGCTCCACTGCGCGATGGCGAGCCGGCGCGGCAAGACGATCGGCTGGGACAAGGAGAGCGGGGCATACAAGCGCCTTTCCACCGAAGACTACGCTTTCGGAGCAGAGGGCATTCTGGTCGCCAGCTACCGCATCGCCTCGATCTCGGCGCTGGGGATGGCGAACGCCGATCCCGTTAACGGCGACGGCGAGCGCGGCAGCATCATCCTCACCGCCAGCGTCGCGGCGCAGGACGGGCAGATCGGGCAGGTCATCTACGGCTCCTGCAAGGCGGGGGTGAACGGCCTCGTTCTGCCGATGGCGCGCGATCTCATGGAGATGGGCATCCGTGTGAACTCGGTCATGCCGGGGATCTTCGCCACCCCGCTGATGCTCGGGATGAAGGACCGCAACCCACCCATGTGGGCGCAATTGAATGCCTCGGTACCCTTCCCCAAGCGCCTCGGCGAGCCGGAGGAGTTCGCCTCACTGGTGCTGGAGATTGCCCGCAACAGCTACATCAACGGCCACCAGTTCCGGCTGGACGGGGCTATCAGAATGCCGCCGAAATAAACACTTTCCCACGTCGTCATTGCGAGGAGCCGCAGGCGACGTGGCAATCCATGACCGAGCCTTGCCTCATGCAAAACCGTCAGGCCATGGATTGCTTCGCTCCGCTCGCAATGACGAGGAGAAATCTCGATGAACACCGCCACCAACGAATACCCCAGCAAGGCCTACGGTGCGACCGCGCCCGATAGCGGCGTCGTCCCGATGGACATCACCCGCCGCGGGCTGCGCCATGACGATGTGCTGATCGAGATCAGCCATTGCGGCATCTGCCATTCCGACCTCCACTCGGCGCGCAACGACTGGGGCGTGGCGGTCTATCCGCTTGTGCCCGGCCACGAGATCGTCGGCATCGTCAGCGCGGTCGGCGAGGGCGTCACCCGCCACAAGGTCGGCGACCGCGTGGCGATCGGCTGCATGGTCGATAGCTGCCTCGAATGCGCGCACTGCGAGGCGGGCTACGAACAGAGCTGCCTGCAAGGCGGTATGACCGGCACCTACAACTCCAAGGACCGCCGCGACGGATCGCCCACCTATGGCGGCTATTCGGAGCGGATCGTGTGCCGCGAGGAATTCGTCCTCAAGATTCCCGAGGGTATGCCGATGGCCGAGGCCGCGCCGCTGCTGTGCGCCGGCATCACCTCCTACTCGCCGCTACGCACATGGAAGGTCGGCCCCGGCAGCAAGGTCGCGGTCGCAGGGCTCGGCGGGCTCGGGCACATGGGGGTGAAGCTGGCGGCCGCGATGGGCGCGGAGGTGACCGTGCTCAGCCGGTCGGAAAGCAAGCGCGAGGATGCCGAGAAGCTCGGCGCCCACGCCTTCCTCAACACCGACGACAAGGACGCGATGAAGGCCAAGCGCGGCTATTTCGACATGGTGCTCAACACCATCCCCGTGCGCCACGATGTCACGCCCTATCTCCACATCCTCAAGATCAACGGCGTGCAGGTGCTGGTCGGCATGATCGACATGATGCCCGAGATGCACACCGGCGTGTTCCTGGGCCGCAAGGTGCTCACCGGCAGCGGGATCGGCGGGCTGGCCGAAACGCAGGAGATGCTCGACTTTTGCGCCGAGAAGGGCATCCTTCCCGATATCGAGGTGATTGCGATGCAGGATGTCGAGACCGCCTACGAGCGGATGGAGAAGAGCGACATCAAGTATCGCTTCGTCATCGACATGGAGAGCCTGCACTCCGCGTAAGGTACGCAGGTTGCGAGTGATGCAAGATTGCAACGCAACAAATGGAACGTGATATGCGGCCCCAGCAAAAGATTTGTGCGGTGCGGGAGAATGTGTCAGTGCAGTGACGGACGCGACGGGAACCCGAGTCATCGGATAACATCTCCCGCACGTACCCGCAGGCGGAACGATCCAAACCTCTTTATGGAGCGTTCCTTATGTCTATCCGTTTCGCCCCGGCCCTTTCGGCTGCTGCTCTCGCCGCGTGCCTCGCCGCGCCCGCCTTCGCCGCCGAAAATGACGCTGCAACGACCGGCCCGGTCGACACCGCCGCAGCCACCGCCAGCGACGACACCGCCGATCTCGTGCCGATGATCGCACCCGTCGATCTTTTGACCGCGACCGGTGCCGAAGACGCCACCCCGGCGATCACCATCTCGGGTTCGGCCACCCTCACCTCCGACTATCGCCTGCGCGGCGTGTCGCAGAGCGACGAAGGCATGGCCATCCAGGGCGGCTTCACCATCGCCCACTCGAGCGGCCTCTATGTCAGCACCTGGGCTTCGAACCTCGCAGGCTGGGGCACCTTCGGCGGCTCCAACATGGAGCTCGACCTGATTGCCGGCTACAAGCTGCCGGTCGGCCAGGGCACGCTCGATGCCGGCCTCACCTGGTATATGTACCCCAACGGCGCGGACATCACCGACTACGCCGAACTCTATGCCAAGCTTTCGGGCACGGTCGGCCCGGTCGGCCTCACCGCCGGCGTCGCCTATGCGCCCTCGCAGGAAGCACTCGGCAACTGGTTCCCGGTCACTGGCCCGGCCAGAATCGGTGACAAGGAAGACAACCTCTACCTGACCGGCGATGCCGTTTACGGCATTGCCGACACGCCGCTCAGCCTCAAAGCCCACATCGGCTACTCGGACGGTAACCCGGGCCTCGGCCCGAACGGCACCAGCATTGCCCCGACCGGCAAGTACTTCGACTGGCTGCTGGGCGCGGACTTCACTCCGATCCAGCACCTGACCTTCACGGTCGCCTATATCGACACCGACATCTCGGAAGCCGATGCCCGCACGATCCGTCCGAACTTCGCGACGCTGAAGGGCGACTCGATCTCGGACGCGACCGTGGTCCTCTCGGTCACCGCCGCGTTCTGATCCGGCTCTGACGCACATCGAAGGGGCGCTCTGCCAGACCGGCGGGGCGCCCCTTTCCTTTTGTCTGCGCCCCCGATAGGTTTCGCCCGACAACCCGGCACACGGGTGGAGCGGAAGAGGGACAATCATGCGCAAATCGGTTCTGGCGGCGGCAACGGCCGTGATGGTGTTCGCCCCGGCGATGGCGGAGGCCAAGCCCCGCTTCGAGGCGCGCATCACCCGCACCACCTACGGCATCCCGCATATCGAGGCGTCCACGTGGGGCGGCGTCGGCTACGGCGTTGCCTATGCCTATGCCGAGGACAACCTGTGCATGCTGGCCGAGGAATTCGCCACGGTGGCGGGCGAACGTTCGAAGCACTGGGGAGCGGAAGGCACCGCCACCTTGGGCTTCGATACGGTCGACAACCTCTCGTCGGACGTCTTCTTCCGCTCGGTGATGGACGTGCCCGCCCTGCGTGAAGGCGCCAAGCGCCAGCCGGCGCGGGTGCAGCAGCTGATCGCGGGCTATGTCGCGGGCTATAACCGCTTCCTCAAGGACGCAGGCGCAGACGGCATCCCCGCCGAGTGCCGGGGCAAGCCGTGGGTTCGGGCCATCTCCGCCGACGATATGCTGCGCCTGAACGAGAAGCAGATGCTGCTGGCAAGTTCGCTTGCGCTCGCCCCCGCGATCGCCAACGCCGCCCCTCCGGGCAGCACCGTGCCCAAGGTCGCGATCAACCTGCCCGACCCGAAGGAACTCGGCATCGGCAGCAATGGCTGGGCCTTCGGCAGCGACTCCACCGCCAACGGACGCGGCATGGTGATCGGCAACCCGCACTTCCCGTGGAAGGGCCCGAGCCGCTTCTGGGAGCTCCACGTCAAGGGCCCGGGCGGCTATGACGTGATGGGCGTAGGCATCGCGGGCACGCCGATCCCGACCCTGGGCTTCAACAAGGACGTCGCCTGGACCCACACCGTCACCGAGGCGCGTCACTTCACGCTGTTCCAGCTGGCGCTCGATCCTGCCGATCCAACCCGCTACATGGTCGACGGCAAGAGCGAGCCGATGGTGGCCAAGACCGTCACCGTGCCCATGCCCGATGGCAAGCCCGCGGTGACCCGCACGCTCTATTCCAGCCGCTTCGGCCCGGTCTTCGTCGTCCCTGCGCGCGGCATCACCTGGACCGCGCAGACCGCTTTCGTGATGCGCGACGCCAACCGCGGCAACCAGCGCGGGATCGAGACCTGGGTGCGGATCGGCGAAGCGAAGAACGTCGGCGAGGTGAAGGCCGCGGTCAGCGAGACGCTCGGCATTCCGTGGGTCAACACCATTGCCGCCGACCGGTACGGCGACGCGCTCCATGCCGATATCACCGCCGTGCCCAATGTCTCGGCCGAGAAGGCCAAGACTTGCGCAACGCCGGTCTCCGGCCTGTTCGACGAGTTCGCGGTGCTGCTCGACGGCAGCAAATCGTCCTGCGATTGGGATGTTGCCCCCGGCACCCCCGTCCCCGGCCTGATGCCCGCGAGCGATCAGGCAGCGACTACGGTGAAAAGCTGGCTCACCAATTCCAACGACTCCTACTGGATCAGCAACCCCGCCTTCCCGCACCCGCGCCTGTCGCCGGTGCTCGGCAAATGGGGGATGCCGCTGACCCTGCGCACCCGCTCGAACTTCACCGAGACCCCTGTCTTCCTCGCCGCAGGCAAGGTCGATCACACGCGGGCCGAGGCTTTCACCTTCGCCAACAAGAGCCTTGCTGCCGACATGGTCGTCGCTCCGCTGCTTCAGCTGTGCGCCGCCGGAGAGGCGAAGGAGGAGAAGGTCGCGCGCGGCTGCGCGGCGCTGGGCGGCTGGGATCACCGCTACGAGGCGACCAGCCGCGGCGCGGCGCTGTTCCGCGCCTTCTGGCCCAAGGCAGCGCGTCTGCCGGGGCTGTGGGCAGTGCCCTTCAACGCCGCCGATCCGGTAAATACCCCGCGCGATATCGCGACCGACAAGCTGGGCGACAAGCTGCTGCTTGCGCTGGGCGAGGCGGTGGGTGAGCTCGACAAGGCGGGCATCGCTCTGGATGCGCCGTGGGGCGCGGTGCAGCGGGTGATGGTGGGCAACGAGGCGATCCCGGTCCACGGCGGCCCGGGCGGCCTCGGCGTGCTCAACGTGCAGGAATCGCTCGCCGACCCCGCCGGTCTGACCCCGCGCCACGGGTCGAGCTACATCCAGGTCGTCGGCTTCGATGACAAGGGCCCGGTGGCCGACGCGATTCTAAGCTATTCGGAATCGACCAACCCCGCCTCGGCGCACTACACCGACCAGACCCGCGCCTATGCGGCCAAGCAGTGGCACCGCCTGCCCTTCCACCCGAAGGCCATCAAGGCGGAGGCGATCGGCAAGACCAAGCGGATCGCGGAGTGACCCTCCCCAAGGCGCTCGCCTTCGACGTGTTCGGCACGGTCGTCGACTGGCGCACCAGCATCGCGCGCGAGTCCGCGGGGTTTCTGGCCGAAGTCGGGCTCGGCGAGCGTGACCCCGCCGCCTTCGCCGATGCGTGGCGCGGGCAGTACATCGCGGCGATGATCGGGATGAAGACATCGGGGCGCGAATTCGTGCCGCTCGACGTGCTCCACCGCGAGATGCTGGAGACGGCCTTGCGCGCGTGGGACGTCGATCCGGCGGGCCTTGACGAGGCGCTGCTCGCCGACTGGAACCGCGCGTGGCACCGGCTCGATCCGTGGCCCGACGCTGTCGAGGGGCTGAACCGGTTGAAGGCGCGCTTCCCCATCGTCACGCTGTCGAACGGCAATGTAGCGCTGCTGCTGGCGATGGCGAGGCTGGGCGGCCTGCCGTGGGACGCGATCCTCGGCGCGGAGGTCAGCGGGTTCTACAAGCCCGACAAGCGCGCCTATCTGCGCACCGCCGAGCTGCTGGCCGTGGAGCCGGAAGAGCTATGCCTCGTCGCCGCGCACCACGGCGATCTGGCCGCTGCGCGCAATGCCGGCCTGATGACGGCCTATGTCGACCGTCCCGACGAATACGGAGGCGCCCCCGCGCCCGACGCGTATCACGAACAGGCGTGGGAATGGTCCTCGACCAGTCTCAGTGACTTGGCTGATCAGCTAGGGTGTTGAGATTGTGCCGGAGCGGCTGGAGCGGGTGAAGGGAATCGAACCCTCGTCGTAAGCTTGGGAAGCTTCTGCTCTACCATTGAGCTACACCCGCATCGCGCTGACGCGGTCGCCCATTGCCACGATGATGCGGGGCTGGTCAACACCAGTTCGCGCAGGCGAGCGCTGCCTCAATCGCGCCCGGCGAGGCCCTTCAGGCCGAGCGGCGCGTAATCGCCGATGGCGAGCTGCTCGAACACACCCATGCCCGCCTCGCCATCCGGCCCCTCGACCCGCACCAGCATCTGGACGTGGAGGTTGTCGGGACGCGCGGGGTCTATGGCCGCAAGGTCGATATCCTCGCGCTCGACCTCAATCGGCCCGTGATCGAGCCCGTGCCCCCACTTAGGCGAGGTGTAGCCGAGCCCGCGCATCTGGAAGCGGCTGATCGGGGTGAGGCGGAACTGCTCGTCGCCGATCGTCAGCGCGCCCGAGGCGGGCCAACGGCTCCCGTCGGCAAGCTCGGTCGCCATCGTCGGCGCATGGAATTCGGCCGCGCCGTCCGCGCCCGCGCCATCGGGGACGACCACAGCGCGGGTGTTCCACGGCGAGCCGTCGGCATGGGCGTTAAGGTGGAAGAACGCGCTGCGCTGCGCGAAATTGATCGGGGTCCATTGCCAGAAGAACTGCGGCACCATCTTGCCCGCGAACTGCGGGTCCGCCGCGCCGATCGGGCGCACGCCCCAGCTGCGGTCGCGGGTGCCCATGCTGCCCTCGGGAAGCGTCTCGCGCACGCCGTCGACTTCGATCCAGCCTTCGTAATGCCCGTTCTGGGTGAGGCGGGTGTAGTCCATCACGGTTCGCGGCCCGAAGCGCCAGGTGAAGCGCGGCTCGGCGATGGGGAAGGCGCGGCCGGTGAAGGTGAGGTCGGCGGCGATCCCCTCGCCATCGACGATGACCCGCAGGCGTTGCAGCGGCTCGATCACCTCGATGCGGATCGGCCCGCAGGATAGCTCCATGCGCTCCATCCCAAGCTTGCGGCTGGCGTGGAGGCAATGTTGCACGCCGTCCCTCACAATGCAGAAATGCGCGTCGACGATGTCGAGATGCGGATAGACCCCGAAGGCAGCGGCAAAGAAGGTGCTGCCGTCGGGCGCATAGCCGTTGAAGAAATAGCGGTCGTAGAAATTGCGGTCGGTGCCGGAGAACGCGACCGGCTCGGGCGTCTGGTGGATCGGGTAGTCGTCGCCGCGGCTCAGTGCCATCGCATCATCCCTTCTGCATCATGTCGAGGCTGCCGTGTTCGAGGCAGAGCCCGCAGGCCCCGCGCGCCATCGACAGGAAATTGGCATCGCCGCGCTCGGTACGCACCACGAAGGCGGCGCTGAACACCGCGGTCGAGACGCCGTGCAGCGCGCCCACCACATAGTCGCGCCAGATCGCGTCCACCGCCATCGGCACGCCGCGCACGCTCATTTCGGCGCAGTAGAGTTCGAGCAATTCGCGCTCGTGCGCTCGGCGCAGGTCGTTGCCGATACCGCAGCCGAGCAGGTAGCCGATATCGGTGAGGCCGTTGCCAATGGTGAGCGTCTGCCAGTCGAGCACCGCGATCTCTTCGGCCCCGCCCCTGATGTCGAACAGGAGGTTGTCGAGCCGGAAGTCGCCATGGACGAGGCTGGCCTTCTCGGGCGCGCGATCGGTGGCGGCGGTGATTTCCGCCAGCGCCTCGCACAGGGCCATGTATTCGGGTTCGAGCGTGTTCGCATAACGCTCGCGGAAGATTGCCTGCGCCTGCGGGTAGAGCGACTTGACCATCGCGGCGGCGGCAGGGTTGGGCTGGAGCCACTCGAGGTCGAGAATGGCAGGATTGTGCCAGCTCGGCGCGTGGAGCGCGGCGGCCTGCTTCACGCCCGCGCGCGCATCGGCGAGCGAGCATCCGGCGATCTGGTTGCCGCCGCGTGCCGGGCCGAGATCCTCGAAGATCAGGCAGAAGCTCGCGCCGTCATCGTCCATCTCGGCAAAGTGTATCTTGGGCGTGCGCACCGGCAGCTGCGGCGCAAGCTCGCGGTAGAAGCGCACCTCTTTGGCATAGAGGCCCAGCATCGCCGCCGTGCCGCGACTGGTCGGATCGGCGGCGGCGAACTTGCCTGCAAGCGTCACCATCTCGCCTCGAAAGTCGAGCGTGAAGCGCACGGAGTCGCCCACCTGGCCGGTGCCGATCGCCTCCCAGCGCCAGTGGTCGGGAACACGGCCGATAACCGCGTCCCACCAATCGTCGGCGATGTCGTCCGGACGCACCGGAAATGCGCTCATCTCACCCTCTCCCGTCCTCAGCGATATGGGGCGCGGGCGCCGGGGGCAATGGGCTTGTTGGTGAGGCGGCCGTCAGCTTTGCGCGACGGCCGACACAAGTGTGATCGTCAGTCGACCATCGCAGCGACCAGCCCGCGCAGATCGCGGGCGGAGAGGTTGGCATAGGGATGTTGCGGCGTGATGGTCTCGCGACCCTGCGCAAAAGCTGCGCGGATCGTCTTGGCGGATTCGAAGATCGCGCCGGTCGTGATGAAATTCATAGTGTCTCTGTATGGATGTGTTGAAGCGCAGGCGGGACTGTCCCGCTGCGAAGCCTGGCTGCATGAAAGGGAAGTTGTGACCGCGAGAAAGCAGTCGTCCGGAGGCGTATCGCCAAGTCCGGCAAGCGCTGGCAGCGCCCGTCAAATTCCGTCGCAAACGACGTGAAGCAACTTTTATTTAGCGCAATGTTCAAAAATTACAAGCGATTTCACCGCGCCCGTCTTTGCCTCAGCGTTTGCGGCTCTGCTGGACGAGCTCGGCAAGCCTGACGCTGGTGCCGGCAAGCCCCGTGCGCGCATGGTCTGCGCCGACCGACAGCGCGGTTGCGGCGGCCTCGGCGAAGAGGCGTCCGCCCACCGAGATCACAGTCGGATGCTCGGCGGCGATCTTGCGGCTGTGCGCGACCGTGCTGCGCAGCTGTTCCAGCGCGTGCTGGCGCGGCATCGCGTCCGACAGGCCGATATCGACCGCGTCGGGGTGCTGCGCGTCGACCTGCTTGGCGAGCGCTTCCTTGGTATCGGGGAAGGCCATGTCGACCTGCCATCCGGCGGACAGGAACTGGTCGGCCAGCAGCGCGGTGCCGAGCATGTGCTTCTCTCCCGGCGCGGTAGCGAGCAGGATGGAATAGCGGCTGTTGCGGATGGTCTGCGACGAGGGGCTGTAGCGCACCGCGTGCCCGGCCAGCTGCAACATGCTCACTCCGATGGTGAGATCGAGCTCGCTGCACGAATCGTCGAGCCACGCATCGCCCAGTGCCCGCGCGGCAGGCTCGATCAGCAGGTTGAGGATCGCCTCGGCGGTCCAGCCCTGCTCGGCAAAGGTGGCGATCATCGCGTTCAGGGCCATGTCGTCGCCGTTGAGCGCCAGCTCCACGAGCCGCATGATATGCTCGGCCACGGCCGGCGGGGCCATCGCCGCGGCGCGGGGGCCGTCATCGAAACGGGTGCCAAGCATGAGCTCCCAATCCGAGAACAGCCGCGCGGCGACCATGTGCTCGCTGAGAACTTCGATGTGATTGTGGCGCGCATCGCGCTGGATCGATGACCACAGGGTGGCCAGCGCCTTGGGCGGGCCTTCGATGGTCTGGAGGAAGCAGCCGTCCTCGAACAGCAGCATACCGGTGACATCGAGGCGACGGTTACGCTCGCGGGCGCGGACGACCAGCTTGTCGAGATCGGTGGGGCGCGGGGTGGCGGTGGCGACGCTTTTATAAGTGAGCGAAGCAATCCAGTCGGATTCGACCAACTGCTCCTGTGTTCCCGACTCAAACATCACTTCCCCTCCCTTGCGAGAATGAGGACAAGCGGAAATCCGGGCAGAGCAAAGCTGTGCCAAGCAGTCCGGCAGACGATCCCCATCCGCCTCTTATCTTTTCGTCGGCTGTCCGCTGGAACCCAGCGAGGCATCTCGTCTGTCTTCAAGAACACGGACCCTTGTCGCGTTGCCCGAAGACTCGGTGGATGCCACCGAGGTACGCAACTTCTGCCCCAAGCGGCCTGACGTCAACCCGCAAAGACATCCAATGCGGTCGAAGTGCATTAAAAACATCAAACCTAAAGGCGCGCTTTCCGTAGCGACACCCTGCGTTTCTCATTCCTCGAGCCAGTGCCGCCACGAGAACCACGCCGCTACCACCACGCCAATCACCACGCAGAAGCCGACCACACCCCAGAATGCCCAGGGCTCCTTGGCGCCGGGAATCCCCTCGACATTCATGCCGAGTAATCCGGTGATAAAGGTCAGCGGCAGGAAGATGAAGGCGACGATCGCGATGGCCAGGCTGCGCTGGTCGATCATCTCGGCGCGCAGGTCGGTCAGCTGTTCGTGGATCAGCGCGGCACGCTCGCGCACCGCCTCCAGCTCCTCGGCCATGCGCGCAAAGCGGTCCGCCGCCTCGCGCAGGTGCATCCGGTCGTCCTTGGCGATCCAGTCGAATTCGAGCTGCGCCATCTCGGACAGCGCATCGCGGTCGGGCGCGATAAAGCGCCGGAGCACGATCGCCTGCGAGCGGATATAGGCGATCTTGCGCCGCAGCTCGTAGATATTGCCGTCGAGCATCCCCTCGCAATCATCGAGCTGATCGCCGAGGTCGGCGACCTGCGGATCGAGCTCCTTGCTGATCGCCTGGGCGAGCACCGCGACGAAATCGCCCCCGTCCGAAAGCCGCCCGCCGCGCATCGCGGCCTCGACCTTGGAGAGCGCGGCGAGACGGTGGCGGCTGACCGAGGTGACGCGCTTGCCTTCCACCCACAGCCGGATCGACACCAGCCCGTCGCTGTCCTGCATCGTGTCGAGCGCCGTGCCGCGCAGATTGATCAGCGCCGCATCGTCGACCTCGTCGCAGCGCGGGCGGGTCTCGTGCGCGAGCAGCGCATTGGCCGCCATCTGTGGGACATAGGCGGGAAGGCCCATTCCACCGTCCTGCACCGCCCCTTCGCAGTGAAGCCAGACGAAGCCGGGCCCGGCAAATGCCTCCACATCCGCCACCGGGATATCGATGACAGAGCCGTTCTGCACCGCGAGGGCCTGCACTTTGTGCGGAGTGGTCGGCTCGTTCATGGTCGCGGTGTTAGCCGCGCCGTGCCGGTCCCTGCAAGCGGCGGTTCGTCAGAAATAGCGAGCGCTGGCGATCGCCGCCCCTTCCGACAGCGCGGCAAGCTTGGCCCAGACGATCTCGGGATCGAGCGCGTTACTGCCCGCGTGGACCGAGAAGCCGCAATCGACCCCCGCCATCACCCGCTCGCGCCCGAGTAGATCGGCATAGCGGCCGATGCGCTGGGCGATCAGTTCGGGGTGTTCGATGTAAGGCGATTGCGGCTCGACCATGCCGGGGCAAAGGATTTTGCTGTCGGGCAGCGGGTTCGTCTCGAAAAAGGCGAATTCGTGCGCGTGGCGGGGGTTGGCGCCTTCGATCAGCACGGTCTGCGGCTTCGCGGTCCAGACGATGTCCGCGATCTCGCCCAGCGCCACGTCGCAGTGGTGCGGGCCGGGATAGTTGCCCCAGCACAGGTGCATCCGCAGTTGTTCGGCAGGGATGTTCTGCACCGCGTGGTTCAGCGCGGCGATGTTCATGCCGATGCGCTTGCGGAAATCCTCGAGGCTGAGGTCGGTGAACTGCACGTGGCGGCCCATCGCAAGGTCGGGGCAATCGACCTGAAGGGTGATCCCGGCGGCGGCGATGGTCTCGTATTCGTGGCGCAGCCCTTCTGCGAGGGCGAAGACGTATTCCTCGTCACTGGCGTAGTACTGATTGGGGAAGAACAGCGCGGTCACACCGGGCGAGGCGGCGGACATGAAGGTCGCGTGGCCATTGGCGAGGCGCACCAGACGCTCGGCGTCGATGCGCGGGGCCTCCATGTCGATGACCGTGATCGGCGCGGTGCAGGCGGGCGCGGAACGCTTGGCGCGGCCCTTGTTGCCGAACACCTGCGCCTTGGCACCGGGGAAGGCTTCGAGGTCGGCGAACTCGTACTGACCCGCCTCGCCGCCGAAGCCCGACAGGCGGTGCTTGATGTAGGTGGCGTAGGAGGGCTTGGACTGCTCGCCATCGTTGACGATGCTCACCCCGGCTTCGATCTGGCGCTTGATGACGTAGGCGGTCGCTTCCTCGACGGCGGCGTCGAAGGCCTCCTCGGACACAGCCTCGCCGCCTTCGCGCGCGAAGACGAGGTCGAGCAGGGCCTCGGGGCGCGGCAGGCTGCCGACGTGGGTGGTGAGGAAGCCGGTCTGGGTCATGGAAGGGGCCTTGATTGCTTAAGGGTAGCGCAGGAGCGCAGGAAGCTGGCGACGGCGGCGTTGAAGCCCACCGGGTTATCGGCGTTGGCGAGGTGGCCTGCGCGCGGGATCAGCCCCTCGCGGCCGCGCGGCGCGGCGGCTGCGAGCGCACTGGCGCAGGCGCGGCGCCACGGCGTGTCATGCTCGCCCGCGAGCGCCAGCACCGGCATCGGCAGAGCGGCCAGCACTTCTCGCGGGAAGCCGGGGGCCTCGGACGGGGCGACAAGATCGCGCCCGTCGTAATCGGCGAGGATCGCCTCGGCGAGCGCGCGGGCCTCAGGCGTGTGGGTCGCCATAAGCGGATGCGACGCCCATTCTGCGCGGAAGGTGGCAAGGTCGCCCGCCTCGGCAAGAGCGCGGTAGTGGTCGAGGTCGATCACCTCCTCACGCCCCACCAGCGCGGGGAGCGGCGCGCCCGAGACGACGAGGCCGGTGATCCGCGATCCGTGCCGCCGCGCGGTGTCGAGCGCCACGACAGCGCCGCGCGACAGGCCGACGAGGGCGAAGCGGTCGAAGCCGAGGACATCGGCGATGGCGATGACATCCTCCGCCTCGCGCGCCAGATCCGGGGGAGCGGTCGAACGCCCGCAGCCGCGCCGGTCGGGCATGACCAGCAGGTGCTCGCCCGCCAGTGCAGCGATTTGCGGCGCCCACATCCGGTGATCGAGGGTCCAGCCGTGCAGCAGGATGACGGGGGTGCCCTCTCCTGCCATCGCGATCGGGATCACCCCGCCCGCAACGGCGACCTCGCCATGCACAAGCGCAAAAGGCTCAGGGGAGCGCGCGGCAAGCATCCTAGGCCCGCTCCCCGGGGTGTCTTAGGCCGCTTCTTCGGCGCGGAACGGGTTGTTGTTGTGGTGCTGCCCGCCGAGCCAACGCTTCAGTTCCGCGTGGGCTGCCGCACGGCGATCGGTGTCGAGCGGGGCGGCGCGCGGATCGTCGTAGGTGAACTCGAGGATCATGCCATTGGGATCGGTCACGTAGAGCGAGCGGCAATAGCCGTGCTCGAGCACATAGGTCTGCGGCTCGGTGATCCCGGCAGCGGCGATGCGCTTGGCGAGCTCGGCCTGACCGTCCTCATCGACGTGCAGCGCGATGTGGATGAAGGGGCTCGCGGGCATCTCGGGCCCGAATTCGGCCTGATCCTCGGGGTCGGCGAACTGGAAGAAGGCGAGCGCGCTGCCATCGGCGAGTTCGAAGAACACGTGGCAATAGGTGCGCTCCTTGCCGAACAGTTCGTCCTTCTCGCAATAGGTCGCCATCAAGGGGAAGCCGAGCACGTCCTCGTAGAAGGCGCGGGTCGCTTCCAGATCCTTGGTCACATAGGCGGTGTGGTGCAGGCGGTTGGCGAGAATCTTGGTCATAGTCGTGCTCTCCGTCAGTCCCTGAAACTTAGGCGGCCAGCTTGGCGGCAATCTGCGCCACGTGTGCCCCCTGGAAGCGCGCACCGGCAAGCTCGTTGTCGCTGGGCATCCGGCTGCCGTCATTACCAGCCAGCGTGCTCGCGCCATAGGGGGTGCCGCCGCTGATCTCGCCCATCTCGGAATTGCCCGCGAAGGTATAGGGCAGGCCGACGATCACCATGCCGTGGTGCAGCAGCGTGGTGTGGAACGAGGTGATGTTGGTCTCCTGCCCGCCGTGCTGGCTGGCGGTGGAGACGAACACAGACCCGACCTTGCCGACCAGCGCCTTGGTGAACCACAGCCCGCCCGTCTGGTCGAGGAAGTTGCGCATCTGCGCGGCCATGTTGCCGAAGCGGGTGGGCGTGCCGAAGATGATCGCGTCATAATCGGCAAGCTCGTTGGGGTCGGCGACCGGGGCGGCCTGTTCGAGCTTGATGCCCGAAGCGGCCGCCACGTCGTCCGGCACCAGTTCGGGAACGCGCTTAACGAAGACCTCGGTGCCCGGGACGCTCGCGGCGCCTTCGGCAACCGCTGCGGCCATGGTCTCGATGTGACCATAGCTCGAATAGTAGAGCACCAGCACCTTGGTCATGTCGTCGTGTGTCCTTAGAACTTGTAGCTGACTTCGATGCCGTAGCGCGCCGGGCGGGCCCGGAACACGAAGCCGCCGGGCGAGAATTCGGCGTTGTAGGTCTCGTCGAACAGGTTCTGCGCGAAGGCCGTGATCGCGATGCCGTTCTCCAGCGTCACACCGGCACGAGCATCGACCACGTCGACTGGATTGCGCACGGTGGTGTTGAACGGCTCCCACCAGGTCTTGCCGAGGCGGCGGTAATCGATCCGCAGCAGGCCATCGAGATGGTCGCTGATCGGCCCGGCATACTGCGCGCCGAGGTTGACCGTGTAGCTCGAGATCTGCGGCGCCTTGTTGCCGATCACGGTGCGATCGGGGAAGGCCTTGATCTCGCTGTCGGTCACGCCGAGCGCGGCGTTGACGTTTAAGTGCGGAGCAACCTCGGCCGTCGCCTCGATCTCGAAGCCGTTGAGCCGCGTCTCGGGAATGTTGCCGAGGTTCTGGGTCGAGGACTGCGCGAGGAAGACGAAGAAGTAGCTGTTCTGCGACTTGGTGGTGTAGGCCGCCGCCGCGAGACGCACCGGGCCGACCTGCGCCTTGGCACCGAGTTCGTAGGTGTCGGCGGTTTCGGCCTGGAAGATGTCGCCCACGCCGACGATCGCCGCCGCACGCGCTTCCGCGCCGACGCCGGTCTGGTTGAAGCCGCCCGAACGGAAGCCGCGGCTGTAACCGCCGTAGATCGTGAGGTCGGAGGTCGGCTCGTAGGTCAGCGTGATCTTCGGCTGCCAATCGTCGAACACCGCGGTGCGCACCTCGCCGCTGCGCGCCTGCGGCACGCCCGGCACCACCGGCAGGAAGCTCTGCGGGGTCAGGGTGGTCTGGCGGCGACGGTCACGGTCATAGCGCAGCGACGCATCGACGCGCAGCTTGTCCGAGAACTCGTAGCCCGCGTTGACGAAGCCTGCCCATGCGAAGTTCTCCTGACCATCGGCCAGATAGGAGAACTGCGGGTTGATCGGGTTGGTCGAAGGCGTGCGGTACACCGGGAACACGCCGCGGCCGGTATCGATCATGTTGCCGGTCGAGATGAAGCGCGTCGTGTCGATCAGGTAGCCGCCGACCATCCAGTTGAACTTGCGGCCGTCATCGGGCGAGGCAAGGCGCACTTCCTGGCTGAACGCCTTGACGTTCAGATACTGGCTCTGGTTGAGGTCGAAGCCGTTGCCCGCGCCGAAGATGGCGTTGAACAGGTTGAAGAAGAAGCTCTGCGGGATCGGCTTGAAGTCGAAGGCGTCGCCGGTCAGCACTTCCTTGAGCGTGTCGTAGGACGAGACCGAGGTGAGCACGGCGTTGTCGCCCTTGTACTCGATCTTGGCGGCGACATTGTAGATGTCGCGGTCGTTCTGGCCGCGGTTGTTCACCTCGACAGGGGCGACCGTGTTCACGTCATTGACGATGCTGTAATAGAGGCCCTGCGTGCGCAGCTTGTTCACCGAAGCGCGCAGGTCGACCGTCAGACGGTCGGTCGCCTCGATCAGCAGGTTGCCGCGCAGCGAGAAATCCTCGGACGGGTCGGCATCTTCCTTGAGGAAGGTGTTCGGAATGAAACCGTCGGTCTTGTAGTACGAGCCGGCGACGCGGAACTTGACGTTCTCGGTCAGCGGACCGCTGATCCCGCCGCGCAGGAAGTAGCCGAAGCCGTTGTCCATGCCGACCGTGGCGTTGCCCGAGAACTCGTCGGTCGGCTGCTTGGTGGTGATGATGATCGCGCCGCCGATGGCGTTGCGTCCGTAAAGGCCGCCCTGCGGACCCTTGAGGACTTCGATCTGCGCGATGTCGAACAGGTCCTGGTTGAACTGCGCCGGGTTCACCTGCTGCACGCCGTCAACGATCACCGCGACCGAAGGCTCGGAGTTGCGGTTCTGGGTGATGCCGCGGATGATGACGAAGGCGTTGCCCGCGTTCTGCGTCTCGACCAGCGTGACGTTGGGGGTGAGGCCGATGAAGTCGGCGGGGCGCTGGATACCGGCGTTCTCGATCGCCTTGGTATCGAAGGCGGTGACCGCCACCGGAGTGTCCTGGATGTCCGTCGAACGGCGCAGCGCGGTGACGACGATGGTGTCGCCTTCGGCCGCTTCACCCGTTGCGGGCGCGTCCTGTGCGGCGAGCGGGGCGGCGGCGATGGTCGCTGCGGCCAGTGCAGTGGTGCTCAAAAGCCCGCGCGCGGCGCGGCTCATGCCCGAAATCTTCATACGTCTCTCCCCTGTGTGCGCGCGAACGCGCCGCTCTTTTTGGCGACCCCTCCCGATAGTCCGGAATTATGAAGTTCGCAATGCGAAGTCAACTTCGATATGCGAAACTGCCCTGCTGTGGCCTCCGGGCAACTTTGGCGCGATTTTAGGGGGTGCCTAGGCTGGTTTAGACCCCCTCTAGACCCCCTTTAGGGTGCCTCTAGACTCGTTTAGAGGCTGGTTAGACCCCCTCTTGAACGGGGTAAAACGGCGATTTTCGGGCAAATCGGGGCGATTTTCAGGGCCTCAGCGACGCCTCAAGCGTCGGCCAGCGGCGCAGCGAACCTTCGATTTCGCCCGCCGCAGCCCGCAGCAGGGGAAGCCGGGTGCGGACCAGCTCGTCCTGCGAAATGCGGGTCGTGGAGGTCGAGCAATTGATGCTCGCGATCACCCGCTTGCCCTGCCCGAAGATCGGCACCGCGACCGAGACGATCCCGTAATCGAGCTCGTCGAGCGCGGAATCGTAGCCCCGCTCGGCGATCAGGTGCAGCCGGTCGGCGAGCGCCGGGCGCTCGGTGACGGTGCGCTCGGTGAACCGCTGGAACGGCGCGCGCGAGAGTAGTGCCGTGCGCTCGTCCTCGGGCAAATGCGCCGCCAGCGCCTTGCCCAGCGACGTCGCGTGGAAGGGAAAGCGCGTGCCCACCCCTGCCGCCACGCGGAAGCGCCGGTCGGTGGAAACGTGCGCGACGTAAAGGATCTCCGCGCCCGACAGCACCGCAAGGCTGGCGCTGTCGCCGGTCTGGTCGCGCAGATGCTGCAAGGGGGGTAGCACCACCTGCTCGATCTGCATCGAGGCGAGGAAAGCCGAGCCGATCGTCAGCACCGCGGGGCGCAGCAGGAACTTGCGCTCGTGCTGACCCACATAGCCCAGCTCCACCAGCGTGATCAGGCAGCGCCGCGCCACGGCGGGCGGCAGTGCGGTTCTCGCCGCGACCTCGGAGAGGGTCATCTCCGGATGGTCCTCGTCGAACGCCGTCAGCACGCGCAATCCGCGCTCGAGCGTCGAGAGGTATTCCGGGTCCTTCGTTACCGTATCAGCCCCTGGCGATCCCATGCACCGGCCTTTCGATGGAGCGGCGAACCGCCGCGTCGTCGGCTCCCAATAGGGGCGGCGCGGTGACGCTGTCCATCCGCTCGCCATCGAAGCTGAGCGGGGAGCGGATCGTGCGGAAGGTGCCCTTGGGCCCGTTCGGGTCGCTGACTTCGATGCCCAGCACCTTGGCCTGCTCCGTCGCGAGCACCTCGGTGGTGTCGTAGACGGGCGAATTGGGGACTTCGAGACGGGTCAGCTCGGCGGTCCAGTGGTCGCGCGTCTGGCCTGCGAAGATCGGGGCGAGGAAGGCCACGACATCCTCGTAATGGGCAATGCGCGCGTCACGGCTTTCGAAGGCGGCGAGGCTCAGCATATCGGGCTGGCCGACCGCAATCGCGAGGTTCTCCCAGAACTTGGGCGGCGAGGACATATGGAGGGCCAGCCACTTGCCGTCGGCGCACTGGAACACGTAGCTCTGCGAAACGTGCGGGCGCGAATACGGCCCCATCACCTGATCGGCGGAGAAGAGGTGCGTGAAATCGTCGAGGTTGAAGTGGCACATCGCCTCGAACATCGAGGTTTCGACCACGCGGCCCTTGCCCGTTTCGTGCCGCTCGTTGAGCGCCGCGAGGATGCCCAGCGCGGTGTAGAAGCCCGTCATGGCATCGGCGATCGCGGGGCCGACGACGCGGGGATGCTCGGGGTTCACCAGCAGCCGCAGGAAGCCCGATGCGGCCTGCGCCACGGTGTCGAAGGCGGGGCGGTCGCGCTCCGGCCCTTCGCTGCCGAAGCCCGAGATTGAAGCATAGACCAGCGCGGGATTGATGCCCTGAAGGCGCTTGGCATCCACCTTCAGCCGGTCGGCCACGCCGGGGCGGAAGTTCTGGATGAACACGTCCGCAGTCTCGACCAGCCGGTCGAGCACCAAAAGATCGCTTTCCTTCTTGGGGTCGATCGTGATGGAACGCTTGTTGCGGTTGTATGTCTGGAAGTGCGGCGAGTAGAGCTCGCCCTTGAAGCTGCGGAACGGATCGCCGGTGCCCGGCTGCTCGACCTTGATGACATCCGCGCCAAGGTCGGCCAGCAGCATCCCTGCGGCAGGCCCGGTGATGAAGGTGCCCATCTCGAGCACCGTAACGCCTGCCAAAGGCTTTGCCGTCATCTGTTGGATCCCATCCGCTTGCCTTGATGCTGCCGAAACGCTACATTCTTCGCATACCGAAATCAACTTCGAATAACGAAAAGGCACTCACATGCGCATCGGCAAGCAGGATAACGCGGTCACCTCGATCTGCACCTCGGATGCGACCAGCATCACCGTGCGCGGGCTGGACCTGTGTAGCGAGGTGATCGGCCATGTCGACTTCACGAGCTATTTCTGGCTGCTGGTGACCGGCACCATGCCGAGCGCGCCGCAGAAGGCGCTCGCCGACGCGGTGCTCTGCGCGATTGCCGAGCACGGGCTGGTGCCGAGCGTGGTCGCCACCCGCATGACCTACGCCGCCGCGCCCGAGGCCTTCCACGGCGCTGTCGCAGCAGGGCTTCTTGGCTGCGGCACGGTGGTGCTGGGCAGCGCCGAGGTGGCGGGCAAGTTCTACGCCGAGGTCGTCGCTGACGCCGAAGGCGGTGATCCCGCCGCCACCGCCATCGCCGCGATCAAGGCCCTGCGCGCAGAGAAGAAGGCGATCCCGGGCTTCGGTCACCCCCAGCATTCCGGCGGCGATCCGCGCGCACACCGCCTGCTCGCGCTCGCCAAGCAGCACGGCATGGAGGGCAAGCACATCGCCATGCTGCGCACCATCGAAGCCGTGCTCCCCGAGACGATCGGCCGCAGCCTGCCGATCAACGTCAACGGCGCGATTCCGGCGGTGATGCTCGACGCAGGCTTCCCGCTCGCGGCGCTGAAGGGCATCTCGCTCCTCGCCCGCACCGCCAGCCTCATCGCCCACCTCCAGGAAGAGACCGAGCGCCCCATCGGCTTCATCATGAGCGGCGCGGCCGCCGAGCGGATCGGGTTCGACGACGGCAGCGAGTAGCTTGATCCCCGTCCCACCCTCCGCCACTGTCGGCGCGAGGCAAAGGGGACGGGCATGAGCGTACGGCATTTCATCACACTCGCGGCGCTGCTGGCGGCAACCCCTGCGCTCGCCGAGGCACCTCTTCCACTGAGCGGGACCGAGGTCGCCGCCCCGGCCCTTCCCGCAATCCTCGCCCCCCGCGAGCGGGCGAAGGTCGAGAACCGCATCCTCGCCGAGCGGCTCGACACCGTGATCCCGCAGATCATGCGCGCTGAGGGCATCGACCTGTGGCTGCTCGTCGCCCGCGAATATTTCGAGGAGCCGGTGGTCGCCACAATGCTCGACGCCGAGAACATGCACGCGCGGCGCCGGACGATCCTGATCTTCCACGACCCCGGCGAGGGCAAGCCGGTCGAGCGCCTCACCGTCAGCCGCTATGGTCTGGGCGGGTTGTTCGCGCCTGCGTGGAATCCCGAACAGCAGCCCGACCAGTGGCAGGCGGTCGCCGATCTGATCGCGGCGCGCGATCCGAAGAAAATCGCGATCAATTCGTCCGATCTCACCCAGTTCGCCGACGGCATGACGCTCAGCCAATACGACAAGTTCATGAGCGCCCTGCCCCCTGCGCTCCACGAACGCGTCACCAGCGGCGAGGGGCTGGCGATCCGCTGGCTCGAAACCCGCACGCCTGCCGAGATGGAAATCTACCCCACCATCGTCCGCATCGCCCATTCGGTGATTGGCGAGGCGTTTTCGCGCAAGGTCATCACCCCGGGCGTCACCACCGCCGAGGAGGTGCAGTGGTGGTACCGCGACCGGCTGATGCAGCTCGGCCTCGACCCGTGGTTCCACCCCTCGGTCGCGATCCAGCGGCAGGGGGTGAAGGGCATGATCGAGGGTGCGGAGGTGATCCGGCCGGGCGATCTGTTGTGGACCGATTTCGGCATTACCTACCTCAGGCTCAACACGGACACCCAGCACCTCGCCTATGTGCTGAAGCCGGGCGAGACCGAGGCGCCGGCGGGCCTCAGCGCCGGGCTGGCGAACAGCAACAAGGTGCAGGACTTCCTGCGCGCCGCCTTCAAGCCCGACCGCTCGGGCAACGAGGCGCTGGCAGAAGCCCGAGCCAAGGCCATCGCGGCGGGGATCGAGCTTTCGATCTATTCGCACCCGATCGGCTACCACGGCCACGGCGCGGGGCCATCGCTCGGCTTCTGGGACAACCAGAACCCCGACCCTCGCGGCGCCGGCCCGATCCGCCCCGACACCGCCTGGTCGATCGAGCTCACCTCCTACGCCGCCGTGCCCGAATGGGGCGGGCAGCGGGTCGATTTCCGCAGCGAGGAGGACGCCTTTTTCGACGGCGAGACCGTGCGCTTCATCGACGGGCGGCAGACCGCCCTGACCCTCATTCCATCCACCCCGTAAGCATTTTTGAGGGGAGCCGCGAGGGTTGCATGGCGCGCGCTCGGGGGGCATGGGGAGCGCCACACAGGAGACACGCCCCCATGCGTCAGATCGACCACTTCATCGTCGGCGACAGCCCCGCCCCCACCCGCAAGCACGCCATCTGGAACCCCTCGACCGGCGAAGTGCAGGCCGAGGTCGCGCTCGGCGACGCAGCCCTGCTCGCCCGCGCGGTGGAGACCGCCAAGCGCGTCCAGCCCGCCTGGGCCGCGACCAACCCGCAGCGCCGCGCGCGGGTGATGTTCGCGTACAAGCAGCTCGTCGAAGACAACATGCAGGACCTTGCCGAGATGCTCTCGTCCGAGCACGGCAAGACCGTCCCCGACGCCAAGGGCGACGTGCAGCGCGGTCTGGAAGTGATCGAATATGCCTGCGGGTTGCCGCAGATCATGAAGGGCGAATACACCCACGGCGCAGGCCCGGGCATCGATGTCTATTCGATGCGCCAGCCGCTCGGCATCGGGGTCGGCATCACCCCGTTCAACTTCCCGGCGATGATCCCGATGTGGATGTTCGGCATGGCCTGTGCTGCGGGCAATGCCTTCATCTTGAAGCCCTCGGAACGCGATCCCTCGGTTCCCGTGCGCCTTGCCGAGCTGTTCCTCGAAGCCGGCGCGCCTGAAGGCCTGTTGCAGGTCGTCCACGGCGACAAGGAAATGGTCGACGCGATCCTCGACCACCCCGATATCGCCGCGATCAGCTTCGTCGGTTCGTCGGACATCGCGCAATACATCTACGCGCGCGGCACCGCGAACAACAAGCGCGTGCAGGCGTTCGGCGGCGCGAAGAACCATGGCATCGTCATGCCTGACGCCGACCTCGACCAGGTGGTCAACGACCTCACCGGGGCGGCCTTCGGCTCAGCGGGCGAGCGCTGCATGGCGCTACCGGTGGTGGTGCCGGTCGGCGAAGAAACGGCGGAGCGCCTCAAGGCCAAGCTGCTCCCCGCCATCGCCGCGCTGCGCATCGGCGTTTCCAACGATCCCGACGCGCATTACGGCCCGGTGGTCACACCCGAGCACAAGGCGCGCATCGAACAGTGGATCACTGTCGCCGAGGAAGAGGGCGCCGAGATCGTCGTCGACGGGCGCGGCTTCACGCTGCAGGGCCACGAGAAGGGCTTCTTCGTCGGCCCGACGCTTATCGACCATGTCACCCCGCAGATGAAGTCCTATCAGGAGGAAATCTTCGGCCCCGTGCTCCAGATCGTGCGCGCCGCCGATTTCGAGGAGGCGGTGCGCCTGCCCTCGGAGCACCAGTACGGCAACGGCGTCGCGCTGTTCACCCGCAACGGCCACGTCGCCCGCGAGTTCACAGCGCGGGTCAATGTCGGGATGGTCGGAATCAACGTGCCGATCCCCGTGCCGGTCGCCTACCACTCCTTCGGCGGCTGGAAGCGCTCGGGCTTCGGCGACATCGACCAGTATGGCACCGAGGGCCTGCGGTTCTGGACCAAGAACAAGAAGGTCACCCAACGCTGGCCCGACGGTTCGCCGGATGGCTCCAACGCCTTTGTCATCCCGACGATGGGGTGAGGCGCGGCCTTGCCGCGACGGGCTAAGAAAAACCCCCGCCTCTCAGGTGAGAGGCGGGGGTTTCTGATTCAGCCTTCGAAAGCCAGCTTGGGCTTTCTTGCCGCGCCGGTTTCGTCGAGGCGGCGGCGGGGGGCGTAGTAGGGGGCCTGCTTGAGGCCCTCGTCACCCTCCAGCGCCCGCGTTGCCACGGCGCGGAAGGCGGTGATGAACTGGTCGATCGCAGCCTTGCTCTCGGTCTCGGTCGGCTCGACCAGCATCGCGCCGTGGACCACCAGCGGGAAGTAGACCGTCATCGGGTGGTAGCCCTCGTCGATCAGGCCCTTGGCCACATCGAGCGTGGAAAGCCCGTTGGTGAAGTCCTTGTCGCCGAACAGCGCCTCATGCATGCACGGGCCGCTCGCGGCGAACGGCGCGTGGAGGATGTCCTCCATGCTGCGCAGGATATAGTTGGCATTGAGCACCGCATCCTCGGCCACCTGCTGCAAGCCATCGGCCCCGTGGCTGAGCATGTAGGTGAGCGCGCGGGTGAACATACCCATCTGCCCGTGGAAGGCGGTCATGCGCCCGAAGGTCGGGCCGCGTTCTTCGCGGTTCTCTTCCTCTACGAGGTAGAACTCGCCGCTGCCTTCGTTCTGGCGGATGAAGGGCAGCGGCGCATAGGGCGCGAGCGCTTCGGACAGCACCACCGGCCCCGAACCCGGCCCGCCGCCGCCATGCGGGGTAGAGAAGGTCTTGTGCAGGTTGATGTGCATCGCATCGACACCAAGGTCGCCAGGACGCACCTTGCCGACGATCGCGTTGAAGTTGGCCCCGTCGCAATAGACGTAGCCGCCCACCGCGTGGACCGCATCGGCGATCTCGCGGAAGTCCTTCTCGAACAAGCCGCAGGTGTTGGGGTTGGTGATCATCACCGCGGCGACGTCCGGCCCGAGACGGGCCTTCAGAGCGGCGACATCCACGCGGCCTTCGGGCGTGGCGGGGATATCCTCGACGCGGTAATTGGCGAAGGCGGCGGTGGCAGGGTTGGTGCCGTGGGCGCTCTCGGGCACCAGCACCACTTCGCGCGCGTCACCGCGGGCTTCATGCGCGGCGCGGATCGCGAGGATGCCGCACAGTTCGCCGTGGGCGCCAGCCTTGGGGCTCATCGCCACCGCCGGCATGCCGGTCAGCGTGCACAGCCAATGGCCGAGCTGGTGGACGACCTCGAGCGCGCCCTGCACCGTCGATTGCGGGGCAAGCGGGTGGATGTCGGCAAAGCCGGGCAGCCGCGCCATCTTCTCGTTGAGGCGCGGGTTGTGCTTCATCGTGCAGGAACCGAGCGGGAAGAACCCGAGGTCGATCCCGTAGTTCTGGCGGCTGAGGCGGGTGTAGTGGCGCACCGTTTCGGGTTCAGTCAGACCGACGAGGCCGATCGCTTCCGAGCGGGCAAGGCCACCCAAACGCGTCGGCGCGTTCGCGTCCACGGCGGGAAGATCCACGCCCGTCACTTCGGCGCGGCCGATCTCGAACAGCAGCGGCTCTTCGAGCATCAGCGCACGGTTGCCGGTGGTGGTGGCGGGGCCGTTGTGCATCCCGTCTGCGGCAAGTTCCATCTCGGGCTTCCAGCCGGACTTGTTGGGGGCGTTCATGCTACGTGCTCCTTGATGCTGGCTTCCAGCTCCTGGGCGAGGCGTTCGATATCCTCTTCGGTGGTGGTCTCGGTCACGGCGACGAGCAGCGCGTGTTCGAGCGCCTCGACCCCGGGATAGAGCCGCCCCAGCGACACACCGCCGAGCACGCCGCGGTCGGCCAGATCACGCACGATTTCGCGCGCGGGCTTGCCGCCGAGCATCAGCGTGAACTCGTTGAAGAAGGCGTTGTTGAGCACTTCCACGCCGGGCACCTTGGCGAGGCGATCCGCCGCGATGCAGGCGAGGCGATGGTTCTCGGCAGCCAGCTCGCGCAGACCGCGCTCGCCCAGCAGCGTCATGTGCACGGTGAAGGCGAGCGCACAAAGCCCCGAGTTGGTGCAGATGTTGCTCGTCGCCTTTTCGCGGCGGATGTGCTGCTCGCGGGTCGAGAGGGTGAGCACGAAGGCTCGCTTGCCTTCGGCATCAGTGGTCTCGCCGCACAGCCGCCCGGGCATCTGGCGCACGTGCTTGGGATCGCGCACCGCGAACAGGCCGAGGTAGGGGCCGCCGAACTGGAGGCCGACGCCGAGCGACTGGCCCTCTCCCACCACGATGTCCGCGCCCATCTCGCCGGGCGACTTGATCGCGCCCAGCGCCACAGGCTCGGTGTTGACGACCACCAGCAGCGCGCCCTTGGCATGGGCGGCTTCGGCTATCGGCGTCAGGTCGCTGATGCGGCCCAGAATGTCGGGATATTGCACCACGACGCAGGCGGTTTCCTCGTCGATCCGCGCGATCAGGCCGGAAAGCTCAGGGTCCGGGGTGATCGCCGGGAGCGCGTCGGCGATGGTGTCGCCGGTGAAGTGCGCCATCGTCTTCACGACCTGTGCGTAATGGGGGTGCAGCGCGCCCGAGAGCACTGCGCGCTTGCGCTTGGTGACGCGGGTCGCCATCGCGACCGCCTCCCAGCACGCGGTCGAGCCGTCGTAGAGCGAGGCGTTCGCGACCGCGCAGCCGTAAAGGCGCGCAACCTGCGTCTGGAACTCGAACAGCATCTGCAGCGTGCCCTGCGCGATTTCCGGCTGGTAGGGCGTGTAGGCGGTCAGGAACTCGCCGCGCTGGATGATGGTGTCGACGCTGGCGGGCACGTGGTGGCGGTATGCGCCCGCGCCGAGGAAGAACGGCACTTCGCCCGCCACGAGGTTCTTGGCGGCGAGCTTTTTCATGTGGCGTTCGACCGCCATCTCGCTCGCATGCATCGGGAGCCCGCGGATCGGGCCGTCGAGGCGCGCGACTTCGGGCACGTCGACGAACAGGTCGTCGACTGAAGCGGCGCCGATTTTCGCCAGCATCGCCTGCCGGTCGGTATCGGTGAGGGGAAGGTAGCGCATGGGGAGAGGTGTCCGTGGCTGGTGGTGGAGAGGTTCAGGCGCTCAACTGCGCAAGATCGGCAAGGGTCCCGGCAAAACGTGCCGGGCCAGTGTGGGTGGTGCGCATCCACGGCGCGAGCCAGATGCGGTAGCCGGCCGCGCGGACGCGGTGGCAGAAGGCGTAGTCTTCGGAGAGCAGGTGCCCGCTCTCGGGATCGATCAGCGGCTGGAACAGCGCATGGATGGTGTCGGCGGCAAGCCCGCTGTCACGGTCGAGCTGGTCGGGGACGTAAGCGAGCTCCGGATGGCGCGCGGCCAGCGTCTCGATCACGTCGCGGCGGATCACCATCAGGCCGGTGCCCGCACGCAGCAGCTCGATTGGCTCGCCGAGCGGGAACTGGCCCGCAGGGTCCGCAAGGTCGATCGCGAACACGCCGGAGTAACGCTCCAGCATCGCCGGGTTCTCATCGCCCAGCCCCTTGGCGGCAGCCGAGGCGACAAGGCCCCAGTTGATCCGCCGCTTAGGGTAAGGCGCGCCCAGCACAGCGAGGCGATCATCGCCCTGCATCCGCGCCACGCCATCGACCAGCTCCTCCGGCACAAAGCCGATATCGCCGTCGATGAAGACGAGGTGCGTCGCGTCCGATTGCAGGAAGGCCGCGGCGAGCGCGTTCCTCGCCCGGTCGATCGAGGCATTGTTGCTGAGCCAGGCAAAGGAACAGACAAACCCCGCCCGCTCCGCCGCGCCCGCCAGGCCGACCACGCTGCGCAGATAGTCGGCTTGCGCCCCGTCATAGAGCGGGGTCGCAACCAGCAACCTGACAGGGGGGGCGGCCGTGTCGGTCACAGTTCCTCGACGAACGCCTTATAGCCGTCTTCGTCCATCAGACTGTCGAGCTCGCCAGCAACCGCGATGGTCATCTTGAAGAACCAGCCGGCATCCTCGGGCGCGGAGTTGACCAGCGAGGGATCTTCCTCGAGCGCCGGGTTCACCTCGGTGATCTCGCCGGTGATCGGGGCGTAAACGTCGCTGGCGGCCTTGACGGATTCGACGACGGCGGCGTCCTTGCCCTGCTCGATCAGCGCGCCGACTTCGGGCAGTTCGACAAAGACGATGTCGCCGAGCTGGCCCTGCGCGTAGTCGGTGATGCCGACCGTCGCGACGTCGCCATCGACTTCGATCCATTCGTGTTCGTCAGTGTAGTAACGCATGGGTCAGCTCCCTCGGTAGTAGCGGTGGGGGACAAAAGGTGTGGGCGAAACGGTGGCCGCGAGGCGCTTGCCGCGGACCTCGACTTCAAGCGCGGTGCCGGGCGCGGCGTACTCGCTGGCGACGTAGGCCATTGCGATGGGCGCAGCCAACGTGGGCGAGAAGCCGCCGCTGGTGACGGTGCCGATGTGATCGCTTCCGGCGAAGACTTCCGCGCCTTCGCGGGCGGGCAAGCGGCCGTCGATCTTCAGGCCGACCCACTTGCGGGCGGTGCCCTCATTGATCTCGCGGATGATGCGGTCAGCACCCGGGAAGCCGCCTTCCGTACGGCGGCGCTTGTTGATGCCGAACAGCAGCCCCGCCTCGATGGGCGAGGTCTCGGGCGTCATGTCGTGGCCGTAGAGGGGCAGGCCCGCTTCGAGTCTGAGGGAGTCCCGCGCGCCAAGGCCGATGGGCTTCACCTCGGGTTCGGCGCAGAGCAGGTCGGCGACTTCGGCCGCGGCTTCGGCAGGGAGCGAGATTTCAAACCCGTCTTCGCCGGTGTAGCCCGCCCGCGCGATGGTGACTTCGCGGCCCGCCAGCGTGAACAGCCCGAACTTCATAAAGGTCAGCGCCGAGAGCGGATATTCGCCCTTGGCGTGGCGCGCCAGCGCATCGGCGGCCTTGGGGCCTTGCAAGGCCAGCAGCGCGCGGTCGTCGAGATAATTAAGCGTGATATCGTCCGGCAGCGCCTCGCGCAGGGTGCCCATGTCGTCCCACTTGGTCGCGCCGTTGACGACGAGATAGAGCGCCTCGGGCCAGCGCGAGACCATCAGGTCATCCAGCACGCCGCCGTCTTCGTCGAGCAGCAGCGAATAGCGTTGCTGGCCAAGCTTCAGGGTCGACAGGTCGATCGGCAGCACAGCCTCGACCGCGGCGTCCAGATCGGGGCCGGACAGCACGAGCTGGCCCATATGGCTGACGTCGAACAGCCCCGCACTTGTCCGCGTCCAACTATGCTCGGCGACGATGCCCTCGTACTGGATCGGCATCTCGTAGCCCGCAAACGGCACCATCCGGGCACCGCGCGCACGGTGCCAGGCGTCGAGCGGCAGCGCGTCCAGCGGAATATCTTCGAGATGTTCGTCGGTGTCGTGGTCGCTCATCGAAGGCCTTCCCGGCAGAATACGGCAGTCCGGCAGCGCCCAAGGCACTGCCCAATAACTGCCCCCTCTGTCGGGTGACCTGAGAGCTTCGGCATAGCCGCCAACGTGGCGGAACGCCTCCCCTTCGGTGGTTCACGACAATAAAGCCGCAAACGCTTTCCAGAGTGTCACGCAGCCGAGCGGTCCGGTGGCCTGAGAGTTTCCGGGGCGGTTGCTCCTTCGGCGCCTTTGTCCCGCAAGGGACATCGGGCTCTCCCGCTCGCCTGCCCGCACAGAATCGCTCCTGCGCGGAAGACGTTTTCGCCCTGTCCGAAATGCTGCACCGCGTCAATCGGGCGAACGCCCACCACGGCTTCATGTCCATGTGGATAACGCATTTGCGCGGGCGAGCGTCGCTGAATAGACACGTGCGCGGGATGAACATCACCGAAGTCTATCTGATCGCCCTGACGATCATCTTCGCCGTGCCCTGGCTCGTGTGGCGTATTCTCCGCACCGACTATTGGGCGCCGCTGGTCGTGGTCCAGATCGTCGGCGGGATTTTGCTCGGCCCCGGCGTGCTCGGCGCGGTGTTCCCGGACTACTATGCCTTCGTCTTCAAGCCCGACGTGATCCTCGCCCTCAACGGCGTGGCATGGTGGGCGGTGATGCTATTCGTCTTCGTCGCGGGCATCGAGCTCGACCTGTCCGCCGCATGGAAACACCGCGGCGAGACCGGCATCACGGCGGGCCTTGCGCTCGGCGTGCCGCTGGTCGCTGGCAGCATTGCAGCCGCGGCGATCCTGCAATTCCCCGGCTGGCGCGGGCCCAACGGTCAATACTGGCAGGCGCTGCTCGGCATCGGCATGGCCTGCGCTGTGACGGCGCTCCCCATCCTCGTGCTGCTGATGGAGAAGCTGGGCATTCTGCGCGAGGCGATCGGCCAGCGCATCCTGCGTTACGCCAGTCTCGACGATATCGCGATCTGGGGCGTGCTGGCGCTGATCCTGCTCGATTGGGAGCGGATCGGACGGCAGGGGATCTTCCTCGTCGGTTTCGCGATCGCCGCATTCCTGATCCGCAAGGTGATGGCGCGGCTGGACGAGAACGACCGCTGGGCCGTGGGGCTGATCTGGCTCGCGGTGTGCGGCTTTGCGGGCGATTGGTCGGGGCTGCACTTCATGGTCGGCGCTTTCCTTGCGGGCGTGGTGCTCGACGCCAACTGGTTCGGCCACGAGGCGATGGACCGCTTCCGCAATATCGTGCTGCTGACAATCATGCCGGTGTTCTTCCTTTCAACGGGCCTGCGCACCCAATGGGAGGGCGGCGGACTTGCCGTGTTCGGCGTCGCGGCGCTGCTGCTGGCGGCGGCGGTCGGCGGCAAGTTGCTGGGGGTCCACATCGCCGGCAAGCTGCTCGGCTGGAGCCGCACGGAATCCTGGCTGATCGGCTGGCTGCTCCAGACCAAGGCGCTGATCATGATCATCTTTGCGAACATCCTGCTCGACAAGGGGATCATCACGCCGACGACCTTCACCGCGCTGCTGCTGATGGCGGTGGGGAGCACGATGCTGACCAAGCCCTTCGCCACGCCGCTGATCGCCAAGCTGGGTGCGCGGGTGAAGGCCGAGGCCTAGGGCTTCTTCGCCAGCAAGGCCTGTGCGCGGGCCATTAATGCTTTCTCGCGTGCGGTGAAGCCGCCGGTGTCCTCCCCGCCCACAGGCGGCGGGGCTTCGGTGATGAAATAGGCAAAGCCCCGGCCCGTGCCGACGTCGAACCACAGGCCCGATTGCAGGCCATAGGCCTCGCCCGAATGACCCACCCTTGGCACGCCGTCGCTGAACAACTCGTCCTGGCACGTCGCAGGCTTGGGCTGCTCCGCATTGTCCCACAGCGCCTGGGGCGAATCGATGATCTGCAGATGTAGCCCATAAATGCAGAAGAATTCCTGATCGGGATGGAAACTCGTGTTCCACGCGCGGTCGAAGCTCTGCTTCGCGCGATCCGAGAAGAAGGTGCGGCCTTCACCGAAGGCCTGCCCGATCTTGGCGAGGTCCATCATGCTGATCCGCACTCCGCCCTGCGGGCTGAAGATCGAGCCGTTGGTGCCGGGGACGTAAGCGTCGAGGTCGCAGGCCGCACCTTCGGGCACAGGAATGGTGCAGGCGGGCGGAAGGTGATCGGGCGCGTCTGCGGCGACTTCGCCCGTGTGGCGGTAAAGCGTCACCGCGTGCGCCTGCATCTCAGCATCGCACAGGGTCCAGTTGAGGCACGCCTTCACGCCCAGCGGCTTGAACACGAGCCGCTCGACAAGGCGATCATACCGATCGCCCGACGCCGCCTCGAGCACGGTGGCGACGATCGGCGAGCCAAGGTTGGCATATTCGAACGCCGCCTCGCCCGAAGGCCCAACGGGGCGCCACGCGGCAGGATCGGCGAGCTTGGCTTCAAGGCTCTCGCCGAGCGGGATGCTGTAGCCCGCCGCGTCGGACAGGCCGGCCCTGTGCGAGAGCAGATGCGCGAGCGTCACCGGCGCATCGGGGTGGTAGGGCGAACGGAGCTGCCACCCGAGATAGTCCGAAACATCGCGGTCGAGATCGAGCTTGCCCTCGTCCGCCAGCCTGAGCGCGGTGAGCGCCATGATCAACTTGGAGATGCTCGCAATCCGCACCGGATCATTGGCCTCGACCTTGCGGCCGGTTTCCTTGTTCGCCAGCCCCTCGACGATCAGCGGGCGGATGGTGTCGCGGTCAAAGGCGACGACCACCGTCGCGGGCGGCGACGTGTCCTGCGCCGAAAGCGGCGCGGCGACCAGCACAAGAGCGGCGAGAAGGCGGCGGATCATGCCGCGCATCATCGCCGCCCCGCCCGCTGCGTCAATCGAGATTCGGCCTGAGCCAGCGCTCGGCTTGCTCTATGCTCACCCCGCGCCGTGCGGCATATTCCTCGACCTGATCGCGGCCCACCCGGGCGACGCCGAAATACTGGCTTTCGGGGTGGCCGAAGTAGAAGCCGCTCACTGCCGCGGTAGGCCACATGGCGAAGCTTTCAGTCAGCGTCAGGCCGGCGTTGGCGGGCGCATCGAGCAGGTCGAAGAGGATCGGCTTGAGGCTGTGATCGGGGCAGGCCGGATAGCCCGGAGCGGGGCGGATGCCGCGATACTCCTCCTTGATCAGCGCCTCGCAGGTCAGCTGCTCGCCCGGTGCATAGCCCCACAGCGTGGTGCGCACGTGCTGGTGCAGCGCCTCGGCAAAGGCCTCGGCAAAGCGGTCGGCGAGCGCCTTCAGGAGGATGTCGGAATAGTCGTCCTTGTCCGCCTGGAAGCGCGCCGAGTGCGGGTCGATGCCGTGGATGCCGACCGCAAAGCCGCCGATCCAGTCGCCATCGGGGTCGATGAAGTCAGCGAGGCACATATTGGCCCGGTCGCGCGACTTCTTGACCTGCTGGCGCAGGAACGGGAGGCGGACGTGCTCCTCGGTGTCGGGCAGGTGGATGGTCACATCGTCCCCGTCGCGCGCGCAGGGCCACAGGCCGGCAACGCCGCGCGCGGTCAGCCACTTCTCGGCGATCAGCTGGTCGAGCATCGCGTTGGCATCGGCGAACAACTGGGTCGCGGTTTCGCCGACCACTTCGTCCTTGAGGATCGCGGGGTAATTGCCGTGCAGCTCCCAGGCGCGGAAGAACGGCGTCCAGTCGATGAACTGCCTGAGGTGCGAAAGGTCCCAGTCGGGGAAGACGTGCACGCCGGGCTGTTCGGGCGGGGCGGGCTTGTCGGACAGGAACGCGTCGTAGAAATTGGCCCGCGCCTCATCGAGGCTCAGCAGCACACTCTGCGACTTGCCCGCACGCGCATCGCGGACGTGGATGTATTCATCCTCGACCTGCGCAACATATTCATCGCGCTGGGTGTCGGAAAGCAGTTTGGAGGCCACCCCCACCGCGCGGCTCGCGTCGAGCACGTGGATCACCGGGCCTTCGTATGCCGGGTCGATCTTCAACGCGGTATGCACCTTCGAAGTCGTCGCCCCGCCGATCAGCAGCGGCATGGTCATCCCTGCGCGCTGCATCTCCTCGGCGACGGTCACCATCTCGTCCAGCGAGGGCGTGATCAGGCCGGACAGCCCGATCATGTCGGCCTTGTTGTCGTTGGCGCTCTTGAGGATCGTCGTCCACGGCACCATCACGCCAAGGTCGATCACGTCATAGCCGTTGCACTGGAGCACGACGCCAACGATGTTCTTGCCGATGTCGTGAACATCGCCCTTCACCGTCGCCATGATGATCTTGCCCTTGGCTTTCCGCTCTTCCTCGGGGAGCAGGTCCTTCTCCGCCTCGATGAAGGGGATGAGGTGGGCGACGGCCTTCTTCATCACGCGCGCGGACTTCACCACCTGCGGCAGGAACATCTTGCCGCTGCCGAACAGGTCGCCGACGACATTCATGCCGTCCATCAGCGGGCCTTCGATGACCTCGATGGGGCGCCCGCCTGCTTCGGCGACGGTGGCGCGCATGACTTCGGTATCCTCGACGACATAGGCGTCGATGCCCTTGACCAGCGCGTGCTCCAGCCGCTTCGCCACCGGCCAGCCGCGCCATTCCTCGGCGGCCTTTTCGTCGGCGACCGACTTGCCCTTGTAGCTTTCGGCGAGCGCGATCAGGCGCTCGGTCGCGTCAGGGTCGCGGTTGAGGATCACGTCCTCGCAGGCATCGCGCAACGCCGGGTCGATCTGGTCGTAGACGTCGAGCTGGCCTGCGTTGACGATCGCCATGTCGAGCCCGGCGGGGATCGCGTGGTAGAGGAACACCGAGTGCATCGCGCGGCGCACGGTCTCGTTGCCGCGGAAGCTGAAGCTGAGGTTGGAAAGCCCGCCCGAGTAATGCGCGTGGGGGCACAACTCGCGCAATTCCTTCACCGCCTCGATGAAGTCGACGCCGTAATTGTTGTGCTCCTCGATCCCGGTGGCGACCGCGAAGACGTTGGGGTCGAAGATGATGTCTTCGGGCGGGAAGCCCTCGGCGACCAGCAGGTCATAGGCGCGCTTGCAGATCGAGACCTTGCGTTCTTTGGTGTCGGCCTGCCCGACCTCGTCGAAGGCCATCACCACCACCGCCGCGCCGTAATCCATGCAGATGTGCGCGTGGTGGAGGAAGGCGTCCTCGCCCTCCTTCATGCTGATCGAATTGACGATCGGCTTGCCGGAAACGCACTTCAGCCCCGCCTCGATCACCTCGAACTTCGAGCTATCGATCATCACCGGCACGCGGGCGATATCGGGCTCGGCGGCGATCAGCTTGAGGAAGGTCGTCATCGCGTGGACCGCGTCGAGCAGGCCCTCGTCCATGTTGACGTCGATCACCTGCGCGCCGTTCTCGACTTGGCTACGCGCGACTTCGACGGCCGCCGGATAGTCGCCCGCCATGATCAGCTTCTTGAACGCCGCCGATCCGGTGACGTTGGTGCGTTCACCGATATTGATGAAGCGGGCGGAGGAGGTGGGTTGGGTCATTGTTTCATCGCTTTGTTCGTCGCCCCTGCGAAGGCAGGGGCCCATCCGGGGTCGCGCCTATGCGCAGGTGGCGAATGGATCCCCGCCTTCGCGGGGATGACGGGGAAGGGAAAAGGCAATCATGCGGCAATGAACGCCTCGAGCCCCGCCAGCCGCATGGCAGGCTCGGGGTGCGGCACAACGCGCGGCTCGCTCTTGGCCACCGCTTTAGCAATCGCCGCGATATGCGCAGGCGAGGAACCGCAGCACCCGCCAAGGATGTTGACCTGGCCGTGATCGGCCCAGTCCTTGACCAGCCCCGCGGTGGTATCGGGCAGCTCGTCATATTCGCCCAGCTCGTTGGGCAAGCCGGCGTTGGGGTAGATCATCAGCAGCGTGTCGGCGATCTGCGAGAGCACCTTCACGTGCGGACGCAGCTGCTCCGCGCCGAAGCTGCAGTTGAGGCCGATGGTGACAGGCTTGGCATGGCGCACCGCGTACCAGAAGGCTTCGACCGTGTGGCCTGACAGGTTGCGGCCCGACAGGTCGGTGAGCGTCATCGAGATCATCAGCGGCACCTCGCGGCCCAAATCGCGCTCGAGCTGCTTGACCGCCATGATCCCGGCCTTGGCGTTGAGGGTATCGAACACGGTCTCAATGAGGATGAAGTCCACTCCGCCCTCGACCAGCGCCGCGGCCTGATCCTTGTAGACCGCCACCAGCTCGTCGAAGTCAATCTCGCGGTAGCCGGGGTCCTCGACGTCGGGGCTGAGCGACAGGGTCTTGTTGGTCGGCCCGATCGCACCTGCGACGAAGCGGGGCTTGCCGTCCCGGTTCGCATATTCATCGGCCAGCGCGCGTGCGATCTTGCCCGAGGCAAGGTTGATGTCGCGGACCAGACCTTCAGCGGCGTAATCGGCCTGGCTGATGCGGTTCGCCGAGAAGGTGTTGGTCGACACCACGTCCGAGCCTGCATCCAGATAGGCGCGCGTGATGTCGGCGATCACGTCCGGGCGGGTCAGCGCGAGGATGTCGTTGTTGCCCTTCTGGTCGGCGGGGAGGCCCAGATCACCGGCGTAATCCGCTTCCGAAAGCTTGCGCTCCTGGATCTGCGTCCCGAAGGCGCCGTCGAAGATCAGCACGCGGCTCTTGGCGGCGTCGATGAGTTGCTGGCGGGCGCTCATGCCGCGTCTCCTACCGGACGCTTCCCGAGCATGTGGCAGATCGCATAGGCGAGCTCGGGGCGATTGAGGGTGTAGAAGTGGAAGTCGCGCACCCCGCCTGCATAGAGGCGGCGGCACAGTTCGGCGGCAACGGTCGCGGCGACCAGCTGGCGTGCGGCGGGCTTTTCGTCGAGGCCTTCGAACAACCCGTCCATCCACGCCGGGATCGCCGCGCCGCACGCGGTGGCGAACTTGCGCGCCTGCGCGACGTTAGTGACGGGCAGGATGCCGGGGAGGATCGGTGCATCGATGCCGCTCGCAGCGCAGGCATCGCGGAAGCGGAAGAAGGCTTCGGGCGAGAAGAAGAACTGGCTGATCGCGCGGGTGGCGCCTGCATCGAGCTTGCGCTTCAGGTTGTCGATATCGTCCTGCGGGCTGACCGCGTCGGGGTGGGTCTCGGGATAGGCCGCGACCGAGATTTCAAAGGGCGCGATGTCCTTCAGGCCCGCGACCAACTCCGCCGCACTGGCGAAGCCTTCGGGGTGCGGGGTGAAGGGCGCGCCGGGCTCGCCCGCGTCACCGCGCAGGGCGACGATGTGGCGCACGCCCGCTTCCCAATATTGCTCGGCCACTTCGCGAATTTCCGCCTTGGACGCCGCGACGCAGGTGAGGTGCGCGGCGGCCGGCAGCTTCGCCTCGCCTATGATCCGCGCGACGGTGGCGTGGGTGCGCTCGCGCGTCGATCCGCCCGCGCCGTAGGTGACCGAGACGAAGCTGGGCGACAGCGGCTTCAGCTGCGTCACCGCGTCCCACAGCTGCTCTTCCATCTTTGCGCTCTTGGGCGGGAAGAACTCGAAGCTCACCGCGACATCGCCCGGTAGGCCGGAGAACAGCGGCGCGTCGGTGGCGGTGCGGTATTCGTTGAGCTGGCTGAGCGTGGGGGTCATTTCGCGGTTTCCAGAGCGGAGGTCTTCTTGGCGGCGGCAGCGGCGCGGCGGGTGGCGGTCCAGATCTTGACCACCAGCGCCCCGCCTTCGAGCGCGAGGGGCGTGCCGGAGGTGAAGCCCGCGGCGCGCAGGAGGTCGGTCATCTGGCGGTCCGAGAAGCCCAGACGCACGTGCTGGTGGCGGGTGCGCAGCTCCTCGTGATCGTGGCTGGCGAAGTCGACGATGGCGATCCGCCCGCCGGTGCGCAGCACGCGCGCGGCCTCGGCCAGCGCGGGCGCGGGGTCGGCGGCGAAGTGCAGCACCTGATGGAGGATCACCGTGTCGAAGCTGGCGTCCGCGAAGGGCAACTCGCCGAAATCGCCCTGCACCAGCTCGATCTGCGCGGCGGGGAGGTGCTGGAGCTTGGCGCGGGCGACGCGCAGCATTTCGAGGTTCTTATCGAGCGCGACGATCCGCTCGGCATGGGGGGCAAAGAATTCGGCGATGCGGCCCGTGCCGGTGCCGATGTCGAGCAGGTGCCCGAGCGGCGCATCAGCAAGGGCGTCGGCGAGGCGGCGCTCGACCTCGGCATCGGCGCTGTGGAGCGCGCGCAATTCGTCCCACTCGCCGGCGTGGCGGGCAAAGTAGGTCTCGGCCGCTGCCTCGCGGGCATCGCGGATCGCGGCCAGCTTGCGGCGGTCGGCCTCGCACAGCGCGGCGAATTCGGGCTCCTGCTGTTCGGCAAGTGCGAGAAGCTGCTGGATCGCCTCGATCACGGGCCTACGCGATTCGCTCTGGCGCAGGAACACCCAGCTGCCCTCGCGGCGGCGTTCGGCAAGGCCAGCGTCGCACAGGATACCGACATGGCGCGAGACGCGCGGCTGGCTCTGGCCGAGCACCTGCGCCAGCTCGCCGACGGCAAGCTCCATCGCGCCCAGCAGCCGCGCGATGCGCAGCCGGGTCGGATCGCCCAAGGCCTTGAAGATGTCCTCGATCACCATGCCGGACATCATATAAAGATATTTTTATATCTGTAAATCGTCCAAGCGACTGCGGAGATTCACGGATGCCCGCACGGCGGCGGCCGCATGTACTTGCTCAACCAAACACGATCGGCGCGGCCCCTCCGATGGGCGTGAAGGTCTCGGCCGAAGCCGGAAGCCCGCTGGTTGCGCGGTTGTAGCGGGAAACAGCCGCGTCGATTGCCCCGCTCGCCTCGCGCTTCGCCACGGCGACAAGGCAGCCGCCGAAGCCCGCGCCGGTCAGCCGCACGCCGCCTTGGTCGCCCAGCGCCTCACGCACCATTGCAGCCAGCTGGTCGATCGCGGGGAGCGAAACGTCGAAATCCTCCGACAGCGAGACGTGCGCCTCGTGCAGCACTGCGGCGAGCGTCGCGGTATCGCCCTGCGCCAGCGCCACCGCGACGGGCTCGACCCGCTCCATCTCGCCCACCACATGGCGCGCGCGCTTGAACAGCACCGGATCGAGATCGGGCTCGGCCAGAAGCAGCTGGCCGCCGTCGATATCGCGCAGCGCCTTCACCCCGAAATGCTTCGCCACCGCCTCGCACTCGGCGCGGCGCTGGTTGAAGGCGCTCTCCGTGAGGTCGCGGCGCAGGCCGGTGTCGATCACTGTCACCGCAAGGCTCTCGTGGATCGGAATCGGCAGGGTCTGGAGGTTCCGGCAATCGAGCAGCAGCGCGTGATCCGCAACGCAGGCGGCCGAGGCCATCTGGTCCATGATCCCGCAGGCGCAGCCGACGAAATCGTTCTCCGCGATCTGCGCCACCTTGGCGAGCTTTTCGGGGCCGAGGCTGAGGCCCGAATGTTCCGAACAGGCGAGCGCCACCGCCACGCCGAACGCCGCCGAGGAAGAGAGCCCCGCGCCAATCGGCACGTCGCCCGCAATCGCGATCCGCGCAGGGCGGACCTTGTGCCCGTAGCGGCCAAGCGCCTGAATGACGCCGCGCACGTGGTTCTGCCAGTTGTTCTCGCCCGGCAGGATCGGGCCGATGAGGTCGAAGGCATCGCGCGCGCTGGCCATGTCGCCCATGTCGAGCGCGACCGCCTCGAAGCGCGGCACCTTCGCGTTCGGATCCGGCGGCCCGAGCGCGACGATGGCCTCGCGGTCGATCGCGCAAGGGAGGACGTATCCGTCGTTGTAGTCGACGTGCTCGCCGATCAGGTTGACCCGTCCGGGTGCCGCAAAAAAGCGCGTCGGCTCGACCCCGTAGGCGAGGCGGAAGCCCTGGCGGGCGCGGGCAATCAGGCGGTCACGGCGATCCATCATAATGTCCTCGCGGGGTCAGTCGGCGTAATGCACCGATGCGCTGACCGAACGCAACATGTCCGCCGCACGCTCGGGCGTAAGGTCGCGCTGCGGCTCGGCCAGCATCTCGTAGCCGACCATGAACTTGCGCACCGATGCCGAACGCAGCAGCGGCGGGTAGAAGTGCGCGTGGAGCTGCCAGTGGTCGGCTGCATCCGGCGTGAACGGCGCGCCGTGCCAGCCCATCGAATAGGGGAAGGAGGTGCGGAACAGGTTGTCGTAACGTGTGGTGAGCGCCTTGAGGATGCTCGCGAGGCTATCGCGCTGCGCGCCCGTCAGCTGCGGCATCCGCTGCACGGCAAAGCGCGGGAGCAGCAGGGTCTCGAAGGGCCATGCCGCCCAGAAGGGGACCACCGCCAGCCAGTCGTCGTTGGCTTCGACCACCCGCTCGCTGGCTGCCTCGCGCTCCGCCACGTCGAGCAGCAGCGGACGGCCATGCTCGGCGAGATAGGCGCGTTGCTGCGTATCTTCGGCGGCGGGTTCATCGGGGACGTGCGCGGTCGCCCAGACCTGTCCGTGGGGGTGCGGGTTGGAGCAGCCCATCATCGCGCCCTTGTTCTCGAACACTTGCGAATAGGCGAAGCGCTCACCAAGCTCGGCGGTCTGGTCGGCCCAGCAATCGATCACCTGCCGGATCTGCGGCAGGGCAAGGCGGGGGAGCGACTTGCCGTGATCGGGCGAGAAGCAGATCACGCGGCACACGCCGCCCGAAGCCTCGGCGCGGAACAGCGGGTCGTCATTCGCGCCCTCGCCCGCCTCGTCGGCAAGCGCCGGAAAGTCGTTGGCGAAGACGTAGACGCCCTCGTAAGCCGGGTTCGCCTCGCCCCCGACGCGGGCGTTGCCGGGGCAGAGGTAACAGGTCGGATCATAGGTGGGCGGCAGCGGATCGGGCTCGGTCACCTCGCCCTGCCACGGCCGCCCCATGCGCTGCGGAGAGACCTGCACCCAGCCGCCGGTGAGCGGGTTGAAGCGGCGGTGCGGGCGGGCGAGGTCGAGGGTCACGCGGGAGCGCCCTCCGCAAGGCTTGCGAAGACCTTGCGCGGAGCGAACTCGGCACGTCCGCCCAGCACGAAGCGGTTGAACGCCAGCGCCGCTGCGATGCTCGTCACCAGCGTCACCACCATGAAGTCGATGTAGTGCATGGTGAAGCCGCCCACCGGCTGCAGCACGAAGGTGTAGAGCGCGTAGAGTGCAAAGCCCCACAGCACGCCGATAATCGCCGCGCGGCTCTCGACGCCGGTGAACAGCAGGCCGACAACGAAGGCCGACAGGATGGGCATCGAGGAAAGGCCGTTCAACTGCTGGAGCAGGTTGATGATGCTCGTGGCGCTTTCGAATACCGGCACCAGCGCGATGGCGATGATGGTCAGCACCGCTGTGGCGATGCGCGACAGGCGGCGGTGATCGGCCAGCTTGCCGACGAACTTCTCGTGGAAGTCGACCGCGTAGAGGCCGACCGCCGCATTCAGCACCGCCGCCGTGTGCGCGATCACCGCAGCGGCGATGGCAGCGGCGAACACGCCCGAGAGCCACGGCGGCAGCACCCCGCCCACAAGGCGGCCATAGGCCGCGTCATTCACGTCGCCGAATAGCTGGAAGGCGACCACCCCGGGGATCACCACGATCGCGGGGATGATGCAGATGCGCACGCAGGCCGCTGCCAGCACGCCCTTCTGCGCCTCGCGAACCGAGGGCGCGGCCATCGCCTTCTGGGTGATCGGCTGGTTGGTCGACCAGTAGTAGATCTGGATGAAGATCATGCCGGTGAACAGCGTGTGGAACGGAATGGGGGAGTCCGGCCCACCGATCATCGTCAGCCGCTCCGCCGGAACGCCGCGGCCGATGTCCCAGCCGACCGCGTTCAGCGCCAGCACCACGATCAGCACAGCGATGGCGAGCACGCCGACGCCCGCATAGGTCTCCATCACCGCCACCGCACGCAGGCCGCCCGCCATCGTGTAGGCGGCGGCGATCACGCCGAGGAAGCTCGCCAGCACCAGCATCGGCAGGTCGATCCCCACGGTCTTGAGGAACAGCGCCCCCGAATAGAGCCCGGCGGGCAGGTAGATCAGGATCATCCCGAACAGGAACAGCGCCGACACGAGCGTACGGATACCGCCGCCGCCATAACGCTGTTCGAGGAGCTCCGTCACCGTCGTCACTCTGGCGCGGTAATAGATGGGAACAAACACATAGGCGAGGATCAGCAGGCCCACGAAACCGCTGATCTCCCACCACGCGAGCAGCAGCATCTGGTTGCCGTTCATGCCCACCAGCTGGTCGGTCGAGAGGTTGGTGAGCGTGATCGCGCCGGCGACAAACAGCCAAGAGAGGCTGCCCCCTGCGAGGTACACATCCTTCTTCGATCCGTCGTGATCGGGCTCACGGGCGGAGCGCCGCACCGTTGCCCATGTGACGAGGCCGATCAGCGCGGTGATGCCTGCGCAGACCGCCATCTGCACGAGGCTCCCCGATTGCATGGTGCTCATTGCGCGCTTTCCCCTCTCGCCTCGCGCAGTTACAGCGCATCGCAGAGTGCCGGACAAGCCTGAGGGCACATTCATCACCGGTGCGGGGAGAGCGAATTGGGCGGCAGTCCTGTCTTTGCGCGGCTCGACGGCGAGCGCACCACCGCAGTGTGGGCGGCGCGGGGCGATGCGCTCGACTGCCTCTACCTCGGCCCGCGTCTTGGCGAGGGCGAGGATCTGGCCGCGCTCGCCCATGCCGCCGCGCGGGGTCGGCACGAGAACCAGCCCGATATTCCCCCCACCGGCGGGCTGCTGCCTGACCCGCGCACCGGCTGGCGCGGGCCGCTGTTGGCAGAGTTCCGCAACGAGGCCGGGCCGGTCACACCGCGCTGGACGGGCCTTGGCATCGAAAGCTTCCCCGAGGAGCGCCGCATCGTCGCCCACTGGCGCGACGAGAGCCTCGCACTCCACCTCTCCGTCAGCTGGACGATGGGCGAAGGCGACGTGGTCGCGGCGCACACGCGGTTTCCGGCAGCCGAGGATCGCGGTGTCACGGCCACCCGCTGCGCCTCGCTGCTGCTGCCGCTGCCGCGCGGCTTTGGCCACGTCACCCACTTCGCGGGGCGCTGGGCGGATGATATGCGGGCCGAGCGCCTTCCTGTCACCCGAGCCACGCTGGGATGGGCCTCGCGCGGGGGCAAATCGGGCTTTGCGGGCGGCGACTGGCTGGTGTTCGACGACGAGCAAACCGGCGCGCAGCTCGGCTTCCACATTGCCGCAACCGGCGACCACGAGGTGCGGATCGAGCGAAACGATGACGGCGTCGCCACGCTGGTCGCAGAAACGCCGATTCCCGCGACCGGCGCTGACAGGTTCGACACGCCCGAGGCCCTGATCGTCTGGGCGCCCGATGAAGCGACCCTCACCCGCGCCTTCCACCAGCACGCCCGCCAGCGTCTGCGCGCCGCCAACCCCGTCCGCGAACGCCGCGTCCACCTCAACACCTGGGAGGCCTGCGCCTTCGACTTCGACGAAGCCCGCCTGATGCGCCTTGCCGAGGATGCGGCGGCGCTGGGCGCGGAGCGTTTCGTGCTCGATGACGGGTGGTTCAAGGGCCGCAGCAGCGACCGCGCAGGACTCGGCGACTGGACGCCCGATCCGGTGCGCTTCCCCGATGGCCTGGGCCCGCTGATCGCCCACGTAAAGGCGCTCGGCATGGATTTCGGCCTGTGGGTGGAGCCGGAAATGGTTTCGCCCGACAGCGACCTCTACCGCGGGCATCCCGACTGGTGCCTGCACGAGCCCGGCCTGCCCCGCCCGACCGAGCGCAACCAGCTGGTGCTCGACTTCGCCAAACCGGAGGTCGCCGAGCACATCCACGGCTGCATCGCAAAGCTGCTGCGCGAGAACGACATCGCCTACCTCAAGTGGGACCACAACCGCCGCCTTTTCCCGCCTGCGCCGGGTCTTGCCCAGACCGAACGCTTCGGTGAGATGTGGCGGGATCTGCGCGAGCAATTCCCCGAGACCATGATCGAAAGCTGCTCGAGCGGCGGCGGGCGGATCGACATGGCGATGCTCGGAGTGATCGAGCGAGTCTGGCCCAGCGACAACAACGACACCATCGAGCGCCTGCGCATCATGCGCGAATGGAGCCGCTTCCTGCCGCTCGAAGTCCTCGGCAGCCATGTCGGCCCCTCGCCCAATCCCATCACCGGGCGGCGGCTTGCGATGGACTTCCGCGCCAAGGTCGCGGTGTTCGGGCACATGGGGGTCGAGGCCGATCCGGCGCGGATGACCGACAAGGAGCGCGCAACGCTGGCCGCCCATATCGCGCTCTACAAGGACTGGCGCGGGGTGCTCCATGCGGGCGATTTGCACCACCTCGCGCACCCCGATCCGAACATCACCGGCATGATGGTGACCCACGGCGATCAGGCGCTCGCGCTGGTCGCCCAGACCGCCTTCTCCCCTGTGTTCGACGCCGCGCCGGTGCGCCTTGCCGGGTTGGAGCCGCAGGCGCGCTACCGTGTCACCCTGCCCGATCCGTGGCCGCCCCGCGCCAAGCACTACCTCGCCAACCCCGACGCGTGGCGCGAGGGCCTGACCCTCTCGGGCGCGGCTTTGATGGGCCACGGCCTTGCGCTCCCCCTCACCCACCCCGAAACCGCTTGGGCAATCACGCTGGAGAAAATCGCGTGAAGCTCGGCTGCTGCTACTACCCCGAACATTGGCCCGAAGCGATCTGGGCCGAGGACGCGCGGCGGATGGCGGCGATGGGCTTGCAGCTAGTCCGCATGGGCGAATTCGCGTGGAGCCGGATCGAGCCCGAACCCGGTCGCTACGACTGGGGCTGGCTCGACCGCGCCATCGACACGCTCCACGCAGCGGGGCTCAAGGTGATCCTCGGCACGCCCACCGCCACTCCGCCCAAGTGGCTGGTCGACCGGATGCCCGACATGGTCGCCATCGACGAACATGGCCGCCCGCGCGGCTTCGGCTCGCGTCGGCACTATTGCTTCAGCCACGAGGGCTACCGCGCCGAATGCCGCCGGATCGTCACTGCGCTGGCGGAGCGTTATGGTGCGCACCCCGCGATCCCCATGTGGCAGACCGACAACGAATATGGCTGCCACGACACGGTGCTGAGCTTCTCCGCCGCCGCCGCCTCGGCCTTCCGGGGCTGGCTGGCGGCGCGCTACGGCACGGTGGATGCGCTCAATGCCGCGTGGGGCAATGTGTTCTGGAGCATGGAATACCGCAGCTTCGCCGAGGTCGATCCGCCGCATCTGACCGTCACCGAAGCAAACCCTGCGCACTGGCTCGACTACCGCCGCTTCGCCTCGGACCAAGTGGCAAGCTTCAACCGCGAGCAGGTCGATATCATCCGCGCTCACGCTCCCGGCACCGATATCACGCACAACTTCATGGGCTTCTTCACCGAGTTCGATCACCACGATGTGGGCCGCGATATCGACGTGGCGACGTGGGATTCCTACCCGCTTGGCTTCCTCGAACAGTTCTGGTTCTCGGACGAGGAAAAGCGCGCCTATTTCCGGCAGGGCCACCCCGACATCGCCGCCTTCCACCACGACCTATATCGGGGCTGCTCGAATGGGCGCTGGGGCGTCATGGAGCAGCAGCCCGGGCCGGTGAACTGGGCGCGTTTCAACCCTGCGCCGCTGCCGGGAATGGTGGCGCTGTGGACGCTCGAAGCCTGCGCGCACGGGGCCGAGCTGACGAGCTATTTCCGCTGGCGGCAGGCGCCCTTCGCGCAGGAGCAGATGCACGCGGGGCTCCTGCGCCCCGACAGCTCCGAAGCGGAGGCGGCCGACGAAGTGCGCGCGGCGGCGGCGGTGCTTGGCAAGATCGGGCCGCAAGAGACCGCGAAGGCACCGGTGGCGCTGGTGTTCTCCTACGAGGCGGCGTGGGTGATCGGCATCCAGCCGCAGGGGCAAAGCTTCCGCTATCTGGAGCTGGTGTTCGAGTGCTACTCGGCGCTGCGCCAACGCGGGCTGGACGTCGATATTGTCTCGCCAGACGCAGATCTTGCGGGCTACCGGATGGTGGTGGTGCCCACGCTGCCGATCGTGCCCGAGGTGTTCGCGGCCAAGGTGGCGGCGCTCGATTGCCCTGTGTTGCTCGGGCCGAGATCGGGGAGCAAGACGGACAGTTTCTGCATCCCCGAAGGCCTCGCACCGGGCGCGCTAAAGCCGCTGGTTCCGCTCACCGTCACCCGCGTCGAATCCTTGCGCGATGGCATCGCCGAACCCGCAGAAGGCTTCGCCGTCGCCCGCTGGCGCGAGGATGTGGCGAGCGTGCTCGCCCCCGAACTGTCGGATAGCGCAGGGCGAGGCATAGTTTTCCTACATGGGCGCACACGCTATTGTGCGATCTGGCCCGACCGCGCCTTGCTCGCCCTGCTGGTGGAGCGGATGGCAACCGAAGCCGATGTGAAAGTGGTCGATTTGCCCGAGGGAATCCGGGTGCGGCGCACGCAGACCCATGTTTTCACATTCAATTATTCCACGAACCCAATTTTCGTGCCGCATCTAGGGGTCACTTTGACCCCCGCCAGCGTGCATCTAGACCCCCTCTAGATCGTTTTGGACCCCCCTTAGACCCCCACTAGACCCCCTCCAGAAGGCGCCGATAATGCGCTTCGAGCGTCTCCGAGCCGTATTCGGGGGTGAGGTCGGCGGAATATTTCCCGGTGTCTGGATCGAGCACCAGCATCGATTCGGTGGCATAGTACCGAGCGATCCGGGCATATTCGGCCTTCTCGGCAAACCAGCCAGATACCCCTGCGCCAAGGTTCAGAACCCGCTCGGCATAGGTGAAGATCTTGGGTGATACCGACTTGAAGGCGGGCGGTTTTCCGGCCACCCGGAAGAGCAATTCTCCCTGTTCTTTCAGCGAAATAGCAGGGCCGGGGCCGCCGATGGGGAGGGTCTTGCCGAAAGCTTGCGGGTTGTCGATGCATGAGGCGATGAAGCGCGCCAGATCATCGTCACTGATCGGCTTGCAGCGCGTCAACTCGCCATCGCCGAAGATCAGGAACGGCTTGCCCGCCTGCACCCTTTTTACCTGTCCGGACAAGGACTTGAAGAAGGCGGTGGGGCGGATGATGGTGTACCCGATCCCGCTTTTTGCCAGCAGAGCCTCGAACCTGAGCTTGGCGTGCTGGAAGGCGAGAAGCGGCTTTTGGACGCAGATCGCCGAGAGCAGGATGAAATGCCCCGCCCCCGCCGCCTGCGCAGCCTCCAGAAGCGCACGATTCGCTTCGAAATCAACCGCCTGCGCGTCCTTGGGCGAACCCGAGCGCGACGCGATGCAGGAGATCACCACCTCGGGGCGCATCTCGACCAGCGCCTGCGCCAGCGCGCCGGAATCCGCCAGCGTGGCGCGCGGCAGGACGGCGACATCATGCCCCTCGGCCGTCAGCCGCCGCAGCACCGCAGCCCCGATCGTCCCGCTCGCTCCGGCAAGCGCGATACGGCGCGGCGTTGGATTGGCCTCAGTCATACCCCTACCCTAGCGCGCCAGCCCCAGCCGCAAAAGTGCGAGTTGCCGCCGCGACCTTGCTTACCCCAGCATCCGCGTTCATCGTCTATGCGGTGAGGGAGAAACGCGCCATGCAGGCCGAATATGATCTGGTAATCCGCGGCGGGACAATCGTCGACGGGACGGGCGGCGATCTGATCGAGGGCGATGTCGCGATCAGCGACGGGCGGATTGCCGCCATCGGCGCAGTCTCGGGCAAGGGCGCGGAGGAAATCGATGCCAAAGGCAAAATCGTCACCCCCGGCTTTATCGACGTGCACACGCACTACGACGGCCAGTGCATCTGGGCCGAGGAGCTCTCCCCATCGTCCTCGCACGGTGTCACCACCGCGGTGATGGGCAATTGCGGGGTCGGCTTCGCGCCCTGCCGCAAGACCGATCACGACATGCTCATCAACGTCATGGAGGGCGTGGAGGACATCCCCGGCGTGGTGATGACCGAGGGGCTGGACTGGGACTGGGAGACCTTCCCCGAATATCTCGACAAGGTGGCCGCCGGTAAGCGCGACATCGACATCGCCGCCTACCTCCCGCACTCGCCCTTGCGCGTCTACGCGATGGGCGAGCGCGGCGCGGCACGCGAAGTCGCGAGCGAGGACGACTTGGCGATGATGCGCCGCCTCACCGCCGAGGCGATGCAGGCAGGCGCCATCGGCTTTGCCACCTCGCGGCTCTCGATCCACAAGACCGCCGATGGCGAGGCGATCCCGACCTTCGACACCGACATCGCCGAGCTGGAGGCCATCGGTCGCGGCATGGCGGACGCCGGCGCCGGAACGTTTCAGGTGGTGCTCGATGCCTTTGTCGGGTGGGACAAGGAATATCCCGTCATCGAGCGGATGATCGCCGCCTCGGGCCGTCCGGCGACCTTCACCCTCGCCTCGGGCAATGACGCGCCGCCGCGCTGGCGGCGGGTGCTGGAGATGCTGGAGGCGACCAACGCGGCAGGCGGCGTCGCCAATGCGCAAGTCATGCCCCGCCCGATCGGCCTCATCGCGGGCCTCGAATTGACGGTGCACCCCTTCGTGCTGTGCCCGAGCTGGGCGAAGATCGTGCACCTCTCCATCCCCGAGCAGGTCGCTGCGATGCGCGACCCCGATCTGCGTGCAGCTCTGATCTCCGAGGACTTCACCCCCGGTCACCCCTTCAACGAGCTCGCCCGCAACTGGCGCTGGCTGTTCCCGCTCGACAATCCGCCCGACTATGCCCCGCCTGCGCACATGAGCATGGCCGGGCAAGCCGCCGCGCGCGGGTGCACGCCGCAGGAGGTCGCTTACGACCGGCTGCTGGCGACCGAGGGGCGCGGGCTGTTCCTCGCCGCGCTCGGCAATTACGAGAACGCCAGCCTCGCCAGCGCGCACGAGATGCTGCGGCATCCGCATTGCGTTCCCGGCCTCGGTGATGGCGGCGCGCATTACGGGGCGATCTGCGATGCGAGCTATTCGACCTATCTGCTCACGCAGTTCGTGCAGAAGGACGGGCCGCTGAAGCTGGGCCTGGCCGAGGCGGTGCACATGCTCTCGGCCAAGGCGGCGCGGGCGGTGGGCTTCACCGATCGCGGCACGCTGCAGGTGGGCGGACGGGCTGATTGCAATGTGATCGACCTCGATGGCCTCACGCTGCACCTGCCCGAAGTGGTCCGCGACCTGCCCGCAGGCGGACGCCGGTTGCACCAGCGCGCCACCGGCTACGAGGCAACCATCGTTGCGGGCGAGGTGATCCGCCGCTTCGACCAGTCGACCGGTGCGCGGCCGGGCAAGCTGGTGCGCGGGGCGGGCTATCGGGCAGCAGCCTAGAAGGTAGAGGTTCCGATCCCGCCATCGACCACAAGTGACTGGCCGGTGACGTAACTCGCCTGCGCAGAGCAGAACATCGCGACCATCACGCCCAGATCCTCGGCATCGCCGAAGCGCCCGGCGGGCAGGCGCACCGCCTTGACGAAAGCGGCAACCTCCTCCTCGTAGCTGCGCCCGTTGGCGGCGGCGCGGGGCGCCAGCACCTCCTCGATCCCCGGCGTGTGGTGCATCCCCGGCAGCACCGAGTTGATCGTGACGTTGTGCGGGGCGAGTTCCTTGGAAATCGCGTGGCAATAGTTCGCCAGCGCCGCGCGCGGCGGCCCTGAAAGGACGCGCATCGCTGCCGGATACTTCGCCGCGCCGGTGCTGATGTTGACAATCCGCCCCCAGCCGCGCTCCACCATCGGGCCGGTCACCGCCTTGATGTATTCGATGGGGCTGAGCAGCGCGGTCGCGACGGATTTTTCGAAGTCCTCGCGGGAGACCATGCGGAAGTCGCCGGTAAAGGGCGGCGGCGCGCAGGTGGCGACGAAAATGTCGGGATCGTGGATCGCGGACAGGATCATAGCGCGCCCCTCGTCCGAGGCGTGATCGGCGACCAAGGCGTGCACCTTTGCCCCTGTCTCAGCCGCAATGGCGCGGCAAGTCGCTTCGAGCCGTTCCGCCCCGCGCGACGAGATGAACACCTCGCACCCCTCGCGTGCCAGCGCGAGCGCGGCCCCGCGTCCCATGCCGGCGCTACCGCCGTTGACCAGCGCCCTGCGGCCCTTGATTCCGAGATCCATACCGGCCTCCTACCTTCCGCCCGTCACATAAAGGCACTGGCCCGTCACCCAGCTTGCCGCCGGCGAGGCCATGAACACCACCGCAGCGGCGATGTCTTCGGGCTCGCCATAGCGGCCCATCGGAATGCCGATCATCGCCAGCAGCTTTTCGCGCTTTTCAGGGGTGTCGGTGCCCATGCATTCGTCGAAGTTCTCGGTCGGTACGGGGCCGGGCGCGACCGCGTTGACGCGGATCTGCGGCGCCAGTTCGACTGAAAGCGTGCTCGTCAGGCTGTTCACCGCCGCCTTGGCCGCGCCGTAGGGCCCGTTCTTGACCTGCGGGCCGAAAGCGGCGCGCGAGGAGATGTTGACGATCGCCCCGCCCGCTTCGCCCATGTGGCGCGCTGCCACGCTCGCGCCGAGCCACACCGCCTTGAGATTGAGCCCTATCTGCGCATCGAAACTGTCTTCGGGCGTGCGGGTGAGATAGCGCGGGGTCGCATCTGGGATGCCGCCCGCATTGTTCACCCAGATGCTGAGCTTGCCGAGCTGGCGGACCGTTTCGGATGCCAGATGCTCGAGCGCTTCCGGATCGGTGGCGTCGGTCGCCAGCGGCAAGGCGCGGCGGCCCAGCGCGGTGATTTCGGCCGCGACGGCATCGAGATCGCTCTGCGTGCGCGAGGCCAGCGCGACATCCGCGCCCGCCTCTGCCAGCGCGATCGCGATAGCGCGGCCGATGCCCTTGCCCGCGCCGGTCACCACCGCCACCTGGCCGTCGATCCGGAACCGGTCGAGAATACCCATCGCCTAGCCTCCCGCGGCCATCATGGCCCCGCCGCCAACCCTAGGGCTGCGATGCGGGAGCAAAACTGGCGCTTCCACTAGTCGCGGGCGTAGCGGGAAATCTAGTTCAGGGGCTTGATGCGGAACAGCCGGCCGCTGCCGCTTCCCGGCACTTCCTCGAAATACGCGGGCACGGTGTAACGCTCGGGCACGTAGCCGACGACCCAGACATGGGTGAAGGCACCGCGCGGCACCTTCGCGAGCGTCGGCGTCACCTTGGGAAGCACCGAGGTGCTGCAGGCATCGCTCAGGACCAGATGCGAAGGGTCTTTCACGAAGGGCTCGCCCGCGGGGTAGTGGACGATCAGCGGATTGACCCCGGGCTGCTGCCACTGGTCGTTGACGAAGGCGTTGCGCCGCGCCAGCGCCGCGCCGGAGGCATGGTCGAGCACCGGGAGCGTCCAGCGCACCGCGCAGGGCTTGATCACGAAGAAGGCGACCCGCGCGCCCTTGGGCATCTTGTCGATCGCGGGGAACGCGGCCTGCAGCACGCGGTCCTGCACCACAAAGCCCGCGCCCGTCACCGCCATGCGCACGCCGAAGAACGCGAGCGCGATCAGCCCTGCAATCCGCAGCTCGCGCGTGCCGACCTTCGCGGTGCTGATCGCCACCAGCCCGACCGCAAGGCCGTAGGGCAGCAGGCGCATATCCGCGAAAGCGGAGCCGAATACCCAGCTCGGCAGGATGAAGAAGAAGGCGACCGACAAGAGCGCGGCGATGCCAACGCGCAGATCGAACCCGGCCGAGCGGCTCAGCCGCACCCAGTAAAGCAGCCCCGCCACCACCGCGAGCGCGCCGATATCCAGCGGCTTCCAGACGCTGCGGAACGGCGAGAACAGCCACGTGAACTTGAACGGCAGCGACCAGCCCGACCCCAGCGGCCCCGCGCTCTCCGCACGCCACACCACCATCGGCACAACCGGCAGCAGCAGCGGCCAGCACGCGGCAAGGATGCGCCCCACCGCGCGCACCGGATGCGTCCGGGCCTTGATCATCTCGGCGAGCATGGTCGATCCGGTCAGCAGTCCGAGGAAGGCCCAGCCATAGGTGTGGCAAACCCAGATCGCCGCGCCCGTGACCGCCAGCCACAGGCCCGCCGCCACCTCGCGCCCTTGCCGGTGCAGGCGCAGCCACGCCGCATAGGCGAGCAGCGCCAGCGCCATGCTCAGCGTGTAGTTGATGAAGCCGTAGTTGAAGGGGTAGCCGTAAAGCAGCGGGATCGCCGCCACGGCGAAGGGGGTAACGCGCCCGTGGATCTCGCGGCTCACCAGTATCAGCCCGAGCGCGCCGAGCAGCTGGGTGAGGATCACGACCCAGCGCACCGACGCCTCGAGCCCGAGCAGCGGGTGCAGGGCCTGCACCAGAATGTCCCCGCCGAGGTTGCCGATCAGCTTCCATTGGTAGGAGTAGAAGGGCTGGAGCTCGGGTCGCTGGGCCAACTCGGTCTGCACCGCAAAACGCCCCAAGTGGCCGTAGAGATCGACCAGCGGCGGGAAGTCGACCAGCAGCAAAGGCATGATCGCGACAAGGCAGACGAACAGCACCGCCGGCCAGCGGTCGAGCCAGCCGAACGCGGTCTGCGTGCCGCCAAGGGGCACGATGGTCGAAGGATGAGCGGTCATTCGGTCGTGGCTGCGGGCTTGAAGACGAAGAGCTGGGAGAGGACGAAGAAGATCACCACATAAGCGCCGATCGCGGGCAGCTGGGCCCACGGGCTATCCGCGCCAAGCACGGATTGCGCTGCATGCAGCACCGCCACATTGATCCCGTAGGCGACGGCGAAGGCGGCGAGGAACTTGGCCACCTCGCGGCCCTGCACCGCGCCGGTCACGCCGAACACGAAGCGGCGGTTGAGGGTGAAGGACAGCACCAGCCCGACGCCGAAGCCCGCAGCATTGGCGGCCAATCCGCTCATCCCCGCCCACAGCCCGCCGAATATCACCGCCCAGCCGACGGCCGAATTGGCAAGCCCTGCCAGCCCAAAACGGAACAGGCGTGCCAGCATTCTTCTAGCGCGCGACGAGGCAGTATTGCGCGCCGAGCGGCAACCAGCCGAGAGCGCGTTCCAGCGGGCGCAGGAAGCCGACGAAGGCCGGGAAGAACAGCGTCCAGCGCAGGCCCACATCGGTAAAGCCCGCAGCCCGGAATCGGCGGCGCATCTCGGGCGCGCTGATCAGCACCGCGTTCGCATCGAACGGGCAGGTGCGCACCGCGTGCTGGGTCGCCGGGTTCCACGGATTGTGCTCGAACAGGACGAACCGGCCCTTGGGGCTCAGCGTCCGGCGGATCTCCGAAAGGAGGCGGATGTGGTCCTCGGCCGGGATGTGGTGGAACACGCAGGCCGTGAACACGAGGTCGAAGCTGCCATCCTCGAACGGCAAGGTCTGACCGTCGTAGCACACGGTTTCGAGCGGACGGATCGCGCGCGCCTCGCAATGGGTGAGCGAGCGGGAGGATACGTCCAGTGCGGTCAGCGCCGCATCGGGGAAGGCTTCCTGCAGGTGCGGCACGCAATTGCCCCGCCCCGCGCCAAAGTCCATGATCCGCTGCGGCGCGACACCCGCCGCTGCCATAGCGCGCGCCGCTTCGGTCGCCTTGTAGGCGGCGAAGAAAACGGGGTCCTCGCCGCTCAGCTTCACCGACGCCGCGTGCTGCGCCTCGTATTCATCGACATAGGCGTCGAATTCAGCCTGCGACACGGATCACCTCGTTGGTTTCAGGCTCGGCGGAGAGCGGCGCTGCATTGGCCGCGACCGGATGGCGGCGCACCTCGGCGACGATGAACAGCGGGCGGTGCTTGGCTTCCATATACATCCGGCCCAGATACTCGCCGAACACGCCCAGCACCAGCAGCTGAACCGAGCCCATGATCAGGATCAGCGCGGCAAGGCTCGCCCAGCCCTGCACGGTGCCGCCTTCAAGCCACACCCAGCCGATCCCGCCCAGCGACGCGAGGCCCGCAAGGCCGAACAGCATCCCGAGGTGCGAGGCAAAGCGCAGCGGCACCACCGAGAAGCTGGTCACCGCGTCGACCGCCAGCGCCACCATCTTGCGCAGCGGATAATTGGTCTCGCCCGCAAAGCGCGCGTCGCGCTCGTAAGGGAAAGGCACCTGGCTGAAGCCGATGAAGCTGACGAGGCCGCGGATGAAGCGGTAGCGTTCGGGCATGGCGTTGAGCTGCTCGACCACGCGCCGCGTCATCAAGCGGAAATCGCCGGTGTCGGGCGGGATGTGGGTGTCGACCATCTTGCCGAGCATCCGGTAGAACAGCGCCGCCGTGCCGCGCTTGAACGCGGTCTCTCCGTGCCGCTTGACGCGCTGGCCGTAGACCACGTCATGCCCCTCGCGCAGCTTGGCGAGCATCGGGCCGAGCAGTTCGGGCGGGTCCTGCAAATCGGCATCGAGCACGAAGATGATCTCGCCGCGCACATGATTGAGGCCGGCAGTCAGCGCCAGCTGGTGACCGTGATTGCGCGCCAGATTGATCGCGACAATGCGCGGATCACGCTCGGCATGGGCGCAGATCTTGGCCCAGCTCGCGTCCTTAGACCCGTCATTGACGAGGATGAATTCGTAGCGGTCGGCGAAGATCTCCTGCGCCGCCGCCGTCACACGGGCAACCAGCGCATCGAGCCCGGCTTCCTCGTTATAGACGGGGATCACCACCGACAGCGCACAGGCACCTGATCCTGTTTGCGGCACTTGCAACACTTCGGACCTCCTGAAGCCTTGGGAAACGGTAGCGAAAAATGGTCAATGCCCGGTTACCGCTCGCCGGTCGCGCCGCTTTCGCCCCGAAGGCGGAGGTTCCGACGCGATGCTATTTAGGGCGATCTGCGCGGAAGGAAACTGTGAAATCGCCCCTTTGCCCGCCAGCTTGCCCGGTAAATGCCTAGCCTCGCGGCAGCGACGAACAGCGGGAGACGGTCACCGGACTCCTCGCATCGCCTCAAGGCGAAGCCCTCCATGTGACATTTTTGACACGTTTAGACCCGCCTGAGCATCATTGCGTCAAAATCGTGGCTCTTTGTCTTGGAATATATGCAGGCGTTTTGCAGTATTGGGTTTGCAACTTGGGAAAAGGTGACCCTCATGAAAGCGTCTCTCGTCACGCGCACTAATCGCGTAGCCCTCATGGTCGGTGTTGCGATCGGAGCCATGGCTTCCTCGCAGCCGGCCTTCGCACAGGATGCCGCCGCAGCAGATCAGCCGACCGAAGAGGCCAAGGCGCCTGCCGACGCCATCGTCGTTACCGGTTCGCGCATCCGCTCGGTCACCCCGTTCAACAGCCCCGACCCCATCGCGGTGCTCGACCCCGAAGTCGCCAAGAAGGAAGGCCGCTTCGATCTTGCGAGCACGCTGCAGGGCTCCTCGATCGCTGCCGGTTCAACCCAGGTCACTTCGGCGCTGTCGTCCAACTTCGTCACCAACGGCGGCCCCGGCGCCCAGACCATCGACCTTCGCGGCCTCGGTGCCAACCGCACGCTGGTGCTGCTCAACGGCCGCCGCGCCGGTCCGGCAGGGACGCGCGGCGGCGTTTCGTCCTTCGACCTCAACGTGCTGCCGCTCTCCATCGTCGGCGACATCCAGATCCTGAAGACCGGCGCTTCGTCGGTCTACGGCTCCGACGCGGTCGCGGGCGTGGTGAACATCTTCACCAAGAAAGAGCTCGACGGCTTCACAATGGACCTCAACGCCTCCGTGCCGTTCGATAGCGGGGGCGAGAACTACCGGATCAACGGCGCATGGGGCAAGGTCTTCGACCGCGGCCACATCATGATCGCGGGCGACTATTCGAAGACGAAGGAACTCGCGCGCGGCGATCGCTCCTATCTCGCTTGTCCGGAAGCCAACATCTACGACACGAACGGCAACCGTGCCGATCTCATCGACCCGCGCACCGGTCAGCCGCATTGCGAAGATCTGCGTTGGGGCCACATCTGGACCTATAACCTGATCGACAACCTCCGCCTTGACGGTCCCGGCGGCCCGAACACCGGCATCCAGACCACGCCTGGCGCGGTGAACCTGCTCCAGTACCAGTATCCTTCGGGCCCGGGTGCGGGCACGCTCGGCATCCCTGCCTTCGGTACGCCTGCCTACGAAGGTGACTTCGGTGCGCCCGCCGGCTGGTTCCCGACCGGATACAACGCCGCGTCAATGGCGGTTCAGAACGCCTACCACCCGTTCGTCGAACAGCAGACGATCATTCCCGAAACCGACCTCTACACGGCCTATGCCGAGGGTGCGTTCGAGATTTCGAGCGCCGTCGAAGTGTTCGGCGAATTCCTGTTCAACCGCCGCAAGACCTACCAGAACGGCTGGCGCCAGTTCTGGAACTTCGGTTACACCGGCGACCTCTACGGCACGGGCACGCCCGCGACGTTGTGGGCCAACGGCTTCACCGGCGTGAACCTCTTGAGCCCGACCGGGATCACCGATCTGGCGGACTCGAGCCAGAAGGTCGATTACTACCGCGGCGTTGCCGGCGTCCGGGGCGACCTGGGCGGCAAGGGCGACTGGCGCTACGAAATCTACGGCCAGTACAGCCGCAGCATCGGTCGCTATCGCACCCAGCAGATCCTGCAGGATTCGTACGACACCGGCTACTTCCAGACCGCTTCCTGCGTCGGCACCACGACCCCGATCTCGGGCAAGCGTTGCATCGACATCCCCTGGACCAACCCGTTCTTCCTGCGCGGAGAAATCACGCCGCAGCAGGCCGACTTCCTGACCGACTGGGAAGAAGGGCGCACGCTCTACACCCAGAAGACCGTCGAAGCGACGCTGTCGGGTGAACTGATCCAACTGCCGGCAGGCCCGCTGGCGATTGCAGGGGGCGTTTCGGCCCGCGAAGACAAGATCAACGACACGCCGGGTGAAATCACCCTTGCGGCGAACGCCTGGGGTGCTTCGGCAAGCGGCATCACGGCGGGCAAGAGCCTGACCACCGAGGCCTATGCCGAACTCAATGTCCCGGTGCTGGCCGACAAGCCGTTCATCGAGGAGTTCACGCTGTCGGCGGCTGGCCGCGTCACCAACGTCAAGGCAACCCGCGCGCGCGACGGGTTCAGCGACAGCGACAACGGCAACTTCACCTACAAGATCGGTGCCAACTGGACGGTCACCGACTGGCTGCGCTTCCGCGGAAGCTACGGCACGTCGTACCGCGCTCCGGCACTGTTCGAGCAGTTCCTTGCTGACGAAACCAGCTTCGCTCCGCAGAACCGCATCGATCCTTGCGTGGCGTGGGGCGCAAACCTGGCTGCCGGCGCGATCTCGCAAACGCGCGCGAACAACTGCCAGGCTGCCGGCATCCCCAGCACCTACAATGGCGGCGGCATCAGCGCGACGATCGTCTCCTCGGGCGGTATCGGCATTCTCGAATCCGAAACGTCGCAGGCGCTGGTCGTCGGGACGATCCTGACGCCGAAGGTGCCGTTCCTGCCCGACACCGACTTCAGCCTCGCGGTCGACTTCTTCAAGATCAAGGTTGAAGGCGAGATCTCGCAGCTGGGTGCCGGAACGATCCTCGCGGGTTGCTATGACTCGGTGTCCTTCGCGACCGAGCCGCTGTGCGGTCTCTTCACACGCGGGCAGAACGTTTCGGCCCCGTACCAGATCGCCACGGTGCGCGACTCCTACATCAACGTGTCGAGCCAGAAGAACAGCGGGATCGACGTGTCCTTCCGCGCTGGTCAGGATCTGGGCCGTCTGGGCAAGATCTCCCTGACTGCCGACATGACCTGGCAGCTGAAGGACAATTCGCAGCTCCTGCCGACTTCGCCGGTGTTGAACGAAAACGCTCTGGTGGGCTCGCCCCGTTGGGTTGGCGATTTCCGCGCCAACTGGAAGCATCCCTCGGGCTTCAGCCTGTTCTACGGCATCAACGTGATCGGCGGCGCGAGCAACCGGGAGATCTTCGACCGTGGACGCCCCACGGCCAATGGCTGCCTGCGCTCGTTCAACGGTCAAGGCACCGCCACCACTGCGGACGATCTGCCGATTTACGGTGTCTACTGCCCGGATCTCGATGTGGCTGCGACCTTCTACCACAACATCTCGGTCACGCAGGAAATCGCCGACGGCAAGTTCACGATCACGGCCGGTATTTCCAACCTGTTCGATACCCGTCCTCCGCGGGTCTCGGTGCTGAACGGCAACACGATCGAGACGCTTGGCCCGGTGGTCGCAACCTCGCAGTATGACTTTGTGGGTCGCCGCGGCTTCGTGAACGTTTCGACGAAGTTCTGATCGATCCAATATCGGCTTAACGGGAGAGGCGGCATGGCAACATGCCGCCTCTTCTGTATAAGCGCCGAAGGAGGCCCTTGCCGCGATGCCCGAGATTTTCGTCCAACGTGATACGCTCGACGCGGAGAACGCCCGATACGCGCAAAGTCCCCTGCGGCAGCCGGTCTTCCTCAATTCCGTACCCAAAAGCGGCAGCCACCTGCTGCGCAATATCCTGCGGATGTTTGTGCCCGTCAGCCAGCAATACGCGGCCGATTTCATCCAGTGGGGCAACCTTCAGCAGCATCGCCACGCCTTCGATGCTGCGAAGCCGAGCCTCAGCTGGGGCCACCTGTTCTTCGCCGATGCCTCGGTGGTCGAAACCGCTGCGGCACGCCGGATCGTGCTCTATCGCGACCCCTATGACTGGGTGATTGCCCGCGCGCGGTTCATGCTGTCGGACCAGTTCTCCGGCAATGTCGACCATCTCAAGAACGGCGAGATCGAGGCCGACGAGCTGCTGACCATGATGATCTTCGGGCTGCCGAACAAACTCCCGACGCTCAATGCGATCTACGAACTCAATGCCGTCGCCTGGCTCGGCGCGCGCGCCCATCCCTTGAGGCTCGAGGACCTCGTCGGAGCCGTCAAGGCGCTCGACACTCCGGAGGCCGAGACGTTCTTCGCTGGCCTGCTGGGCGCCTGCGGCATCGATATGCCGCAGGACTGGCGGGAGCGGGTGAGGATCGGCTCCGACCCTGCGCAGAGCGGAACCGCGCGGGAGAACCTGACCGGTGTGGAGCTGGACCTGCCGAAGGAACTTGCACCCCGCCACAAGGCTCTGGTCGATTACCACGCACCCCGGCTCCGTGCCGTGCTGGGCTATGAATAGGCCCGGTCCGCGATGACCGCGAACACCGTCTCGACACGGGTCTACCCGCGCCTGTCCGAAGCCGAAAGACTGCGCGAGCGGGGCGAGAATGACCGCGCGGCGCAATTGGTCATCGCCCATCTCAGGGAGCATCCCGACGAGCCGCGCGGGATGGCCCAGCTCGGCCTCATCGCGGCACAGACGGGTGCTCTGGGTCAGGCAGAACACTTCCTGCGCAAGGCCATCGGCATGGGGGAGGACAACCTCGAACTGAAGCGCACCCTCGCCTCGATCTACAGCCAGCAGGAGCGACTCCAGGTCGCCGAAGCCTTCACCAGCCGGTTGATCAGCGAGACGGGCGACCAGCAGCTGCGCGGCCTCAGAGCAAACCTCCTCGACCGCATGGGCCGGCACGAGGAAGCTCTCGCGATGCACCGGCAGTTGGTGGAAGAAAGTTCCCATGCCATCGCCCCGCGGCTGACCTACGGCTATGCCTTGCGCGCCGCGGGCGATGTCGAGGGCGCCATTGCCGCCTATCGCAAGGTCATCGCCATCGACGACGGCTACGGCGAGGCATGGTGGGGGCTCGCCGGCATCAAGCAAAAGATTCTGACCGACGAGGATATCGCCGTGATGAAGGCGGCCCTCGCCATCGCGATCGACGAGCGCAACATCGCGCCGCTCCATTTCTCGCTGGCGCGGGCCTTCCATGACAGGAGCGATTTCGCCAACGCCTTCCACCACTACAGCGAAGGCAACCGGATCCGCGCCGAGGCCATCGCCTATGATCGCACGGCGCTCACCGACGAAGTCGCCGAGACCGAGCGCATGGCCGATCCCGCCTTCATGGCGAGGATGACCGCCCAACCGACCGGAATCGACCAGCCCGTCTTCATCGTCTGCCTGCCGCGTTCGGGCTCCACCTTGCTCGAGCAGATGCTGGGGAGCCATCCCTCGATCGAGCCGGTTGGCGAGCTGCCCTATATCCCCGCGATCCTGCGCTCGTTCATGGAAATCACCTCGCGGCGCGGCAAGGTTTCGGTGCCGCAGGCCATCGCCTCGCTGACCGACGAGCAGGCAGCGCTGCTGGCGCAGGACTACCTCGGCCGCGCGCGGCTGCATCGCAAGACCGACCGCCCGTACTTCATCGACAAGCTGCCGCAGAACTGGAGCAACATCCTCTTCATCCGCCGGATCCTGCCGCAGGCGCGCTTCATCGACATCCGGCGTCCTGCGATGGACTGCTGCTTCTCGAACTTCTCGCAGTCGTTCACCTCGGCCCATGCCTCGTCATTCGCGCTTGAGGACATCGGCCAATGCTACGTGGATTACGTGCGGCTGATGCGCCACTTCGACGCGGTATCGCCCGGCATGATCCACCACGTCAGCTACAGCGCGCTGGTCGACGATCCGGAGACCGCGCTTCGCCCCACCCTCGCCTATCTCGGCCTTGGCTGGGACGATGCGATCCAGTCCTTCCACAAGCTCGACCGCGTGGTCCGCACGCCCAGCAGCGAGCAGGTGCGCCGCCCCGTCAATCGCGATGGCATGGAAGTCTGGCGGCCTTACGCGCAGTGGCTTGACCCGCTGAAGCAGGTACTGGGCGATCTTGCCGATAGTTGATGCAGGGAAAAAAGGTGGTGCGCTTACGGGACGCCCACACGGATTGTAATACATTGTATTCATGAGCAAATGTGTGTTCATGAACGTCAATTGCCCCCAGATTTGCCCCCAAAATCGTCGTAATACATTGATTGGTCACGTGTTTGAGTCCCCTCAATTTGACGTGTACCCAAATTTCGGTTCAGAAGAATCGCGTGTTCGCACACTTTTGAGCAGTCAGAAAAAGGCCAAAATGGGCAGTTCAGTCCTGCCATCTGAAGCGATCAGATCACGTTGAGTGCTCTGCAGTACAGGGCATTTTCAACCCGTATGTTTCTCACCACGTTGAGCCCTAGAGACAGCCGCGCGTCCGCAGGGCAAGCGGACCACTACACTCCGATATGGCGGGCATGGCTCTGCCATGACGGCCTGCCTTCCGGCGAGGATGGGAGGGGGAGGGAAAACCCCAATCGATGCCCTGGTGCGGGCCAGCGGGCACAGCCCGCCACACGGGGGTGTCGATTGGGGTTTGGGAACGAGAGGGCAAAGCCCTTGGCGTTCCCCTCAAGGATCGCCGCAACGATCCGCACAAACAACGGCGCCCTTGCACGGCGCGAAGCCGCCGGACGCCCTGCGCGCGGGCCAAGTGGGCCAGCGGGCGTCCGGCAATGAGCGAGGCAAGAGCGCCTGCGGGTTAGGTCAAGGACACCGCGCCCTCAGGAGCATGGCCACAGGCCATGCGGGACAGAGCGCGACCTCAAGAAAATCCCGCTCCGCTTGCAACCGCTCCTGATCGTCACCCGGATGGGCCGGGACTCCAGGCCCGGTCCGCACCAGCGGATAGAGCAGGTTGACCGGCAGGGCAGCGCCGAACCCTATTCCCTTTCAACAAACAGTCCGACGAGCGGCTGATTGATGTAGTAATTGTTCCGGCCCGCCTTGTGCTTGATGAGCAGTCCGCCATCAGCCAGCTCCTCAAGATACTTTGTGGCGGTTGGCCGGGACACGCCCAGCTCGGACTGAACGAAGTCGATGCGCGTGTAGGGGTGCCGGAAAAGGTTGTTCAGCAGGTCTTGCGAGTAGATTTTCGGATGCTCGGTGCGCATCCGGTTTTTGGTTTGCGCCATCAGGTGCCTGATGCCTTCGACCAGACGGAGTGTCTCGATGGCGGTCTCTTCCACCCCATTGACGATGTAGAGGATCCACTCCTCCCATTGCCCTGTTTCCCTCACCGATTGGAGGAGCCGGTAGTATTCGGGCTTGTTGCGGGTGATGAAGCGGCTCAGATAAAGAATGGGGATGTCGAGCAGCCCGCACCTGGTAAGGTAGAGAACGTTGATGATGCGACCGATACGTCCATTGCCATCGGGGAACGGGTGAATGCTCTCGAACTGGTGATGGATGATCGCCATGGAAGTAAGCGGGTCGAGCTCGGTGTCATCAGCGCCCGCGTTGATGAATGTCTCAAGCGCCGCCATATGGGCTCGAACGAGGTTGGCGTCCTGCGGCGGAACATAGACGACCTCGCCGGTGCCCTCGTTCTTGAGGGCGGTGCCGGGTGTTTCCCTGAAGCCCCCGTCTGAACGCTTGAGGATCTGGAACATCGCGATGAGGATGTTGTTGGTCAGCAACCCGTCGAGCCGCCGCTGCTCCTCGAAGCCATGCCGGAGCGCGTCACGATAGAGTGCCACCTCTTTTGCAGCGGGAGAGCCCGGGATCTCCGGAAATGCGTTCAGCTGGAAGAGTTCGTCCTGTGTCGTGACGATATTCTCGATCTCCGAACTGGCCTTCGCTTCCTGGAGCGATAGCGTATCGATCAGAATGCCCTGATTGGGAATTGTCGCTGCGCGCCCCTTGAGCTCGGCAAGGTAGCGGTGGGCTCGGGTCAGGGCCTTGAGCACCTGAGGCGTCTCGATCGCTCCGGGTGGTGGAAGTTCGGGGATGGCGTAGGTGGGTTCAAGGGCCATGGCCGCCTCATGCAAAGGATTTGCCGGAACCTTATCAGGTTCCGATGACGTGTAAAGAAAACCGGATTTTCTTTACACGTTCGCTGAACGTGTAAAGACGGCAGCACCATGCTGCCATCGTGCCAGCTAGCACGCGCATTGGCGGCGTAGATGGGCGATTGGGTAGGCGTGTGGGCGAAGCCCTAGGCATTCTCCAAGAGGTTGCAGCAGCGATCCCGCTAACGAAGGTACCTTGGTGCGGTGCTAAGAGGTCGGACGCCCAACTGCCAAGCCGGGAGCGTCCGTCAGAGATTTCCGCTCAACTTGTCTGCATGCCTGTGACCAGCATGACGAGGGTACTATTCTGAACCTTTGCGCAGTTCCTCATAGAGCTGGCCCGGTCCAAGCAGCACGTCGCGTAGGCCCTCACGGATCTTGGTGGAGTCCAGTGCCTGCCGGCTCATCGTCTCGTGTGCAGCCATGGCATCGATGATCGCGTTTAGAATCTCGTTCGCCAAGGTGGGTGAGTTCGCGAACTGGGTCTTGCTGTTGTTGAGCGCCTGCGCGCGCAGCTCTTCAGACTCCAGCAGCTTCCCCTTGATCACATTGTTCACGTAGATCAGCTGGTCAGCGTCCGTCAGCTCGCCCTCAAACAAGTCGTTCACCTTGGCGATGATCTCGGCGAGCAGCGCTTTCTCCTTCTCCTGCACCAAGCCCGAGCCCACGCCTGTGATCGCGGGAAGCGGCACCTTGTCGGCGCCAAGCGTCAGATGGCGCGAGCCCTCGTTCTTCAAATTGTGATGCGTAAGCTTCACGCCGGACAGATCGACCTGCTCGCGCTCACGCCCGAATTGCAGCAGGGGAACGAGGCGCTTGTAGAACATGTAGCGCTTCTCGACCTCGCTGCTCCCGTAATCGAAAATCTGGGAGAGGAATGCATACACGCGAATAAACGCGCCCATGTCACCGCGCGCCTGGAGCAATGCATCCATCTCCTCCTTCGCATCGCCGGCTGCCGTCTTGTTGCCAGCGGCATTCGCCTCTTGAAACTTGGCTTGTGCGACCTTGAAAAGCGACAGCATGCGCTGCGCAACGGGCTCGATGGCGGAGATTAGCTGTCCTTGTGTTGCGTGTGGGTTGAGCTCGACGGCGACCAGCCGGTCCACCTCGAACTGGTCATAGTAGCCCTGACCATCGAGCTTCTGGCGCAGGTCATAGACAAGGTTCGGGTCGGTCTCGGTCTCGATCTCCGCCGTCTCATAGTATTGCCGGAACGCTGCAAGTACCTCCTCCGAGCTGTTCACGAAGTCGAGAATGTAAGTGGTGTCCTTGCGGGGATGCGCACGGTTGAGGCGCGACAGCGTCTGCACGGCCTGGATACCGGCGAGCCTGCGATCGACATACATGCCGCACAGCAGCGGCTGATCGAACCCGGTCTGGAACTTGTTCGCCACGAGCAGGAGCTTGCAGTCGTCGTCGTTAAAGGCAGCGCGAATGTCTCGGCCATTGAGGCCAGGGTTCAGCTTTGCGCTGGCTTCGGTGAAGCTCTCGCCCTTGTTCTCGGGGTCGTTCACCTCTCCTGAGAAAGCTACCAGCGTGCTCATCCGATAGCCCTGGGACTTGATGTAGGCTTCGATGGCGATCTGCCACCTGACCGCCTCCAGACGGCTTCCCAGAACGACCATGGCCTTCGCCTGTCCATTAAGCAGGGGCGCGACGTGCTCGCGAAAGTGCTCGACGACGATCTGCACTTTCTGGGAGATGTTGTAGGGGTGGAGCCGCACCCACCGCATGATCCCTTTGACTGCCGCGCTGCGCTCAACCTCAAGCTCGTCCCACTCCTGCGACTCGCTCGCGAGCTTGAACGCCAGCTTGTAGGGCGTGTAGTTCTTCAGGACGTCGAGAATGAAGCCTTCTTCGATCGCTTGGCGCATCGAGTAGACGTGGAACGGCGCTGGCTTGTTCGCCTCGCTCGGCGGTGCGTCGGAATTGGGTCGGCGCCCGAACAGCTCCATCGTCTTGGTCTTGGGTGTCGCTGTGAAGGCAACGTAGGTGACGCCGGTGTCGGCAGCACGCGCAGCCATCTGGGCAGCGAGCATGTCTTCGGCGCTCACCTCGCCGCCGTCGCCGAGGTCGGCGATCTCCTCCGGCGACAGGACCGCCTTCAGCTTTGAGGCAGTCTCGCCCGCCTGGCTGCTGTGTGCCTCGTCGGCGATCACCGCGAACTTCTTGCCGTCGGTTACAGCACGCTCACGCACCGCATCCAGAGCGAAGGGGAAGGTCTGCATGGTGCAGACGATGATCTTCTTGCCTGCGTCCAGCGCGTCAGCCAGCGCCGCGCTTTTGCTGCCCCCGTCGTTCGTAATTGTCGCCACCACGCCCTTGGTGCGCTCGAACTCGAACAGCGCTTCCTGGAGCTGGGCGTCGATCACGTTGCGGTCAGAGACCACGATCACGCTGGAGAACAGCTTCTTGTCGTTCTCGTCGTGCAAGTCTGCCAGGAAGTGGGCTGCCCAGGCGATAGAGTTGGTCTTGCCCGAACCTGCGCTGTGCTGGATAAGGAACCGGCCGCCGGCGCCCTCGCTGCACACCTGCTGACGTAGCTTCCGCGTGGCGTCGAGCTGGTGATAGCGCGGGAAGATGATTGCGCTGATCTGCTTTTTCTTGTCGCGCTTGGCGATCATGTAGCGGCCGATCAGTTCAAGCCAGCTGTCGCGCTCCCAGACCTGCTCCCAGAGGTAGGCAGTTGCATGCCCAGTGCCGCTCACCGGATTGCCGGCCCCGCCTTCGTCGCCCTGATTGAAGGGCAAGAACCGCGTCGTCCCGCCCTCCAGCTTCGTGGTCATCATGACATCGCGGTTCGACACTGCAAAGTGAACGAGCGCGCCGCGGGCGAAGGTCAGCAGCGGCTCGTTCTTGGGCTCGCGGGCGAACTTGTATTGGTCGATCGCGTCGCCAATGCTCTGGGTGAAGTCGGTCTTCAGCTCGACCGTCGCGACGGGAACGCCGTTGAGGAAAAGCCCGAGGTCGATGCAGTTCTCGTTGGCGCGTGAATACCTGAGCTGCCGGATCACCCGCACGCGGTTGGCCTCGTAGCGCGCGACGATCTCCGGGTTCATGCCGGATGCCGGAGCGAACTGGGCGAGGCTCACGAGCCCACGCACGCCGATCAACTCGAGCCCGTGGCGTAGCACGTCGAGCGTGCCACGGTCGTCGAGCTGCTTGCGCAAGCGGTCGCCCAGCACGTCGAGTGCAGCAGCACCATGTGCCTTCTCCAGCGTTTCCCAAACCTTGGGTTGAGCGTCTTTCAGCCAATCCCGCAGGTCCTCGGGAAACAGAGCCCTTGCACGATCATAGCGAGCCGCCGCGCCATTTTCGTAGATCCAACCTGCCGCGCCGAGGTGCGCGCAGATCTCGTTCTCGAAGCTGATCTCCTTGTGCAGGCTCATTTCGCCCCCTCAGCGTAACCGCGCTAGGCGTGGTCCCATTGCAGATTCCAGCCGGATCATCGCATCGACCATGTTGCTGTGAATCTCCGGCCACTCGTCGCGATTGGAGCGGTAGCCGCCACCGACCTGAATGCCGATGAGCGTGCCCATCTGGCCTTCGATCTGCCGCCAGATCATCGGGAGACCCACCTCTTGCTCAATCTCGGGCCGCTGCTCATGCAACGCCTCGAAGGCAGGTATGTCGTCAGCGATCCAAAGATGGACCTGGGAGTCCTGCTGGCGGATGTTGTAGTTATAGGAGAAGCCCTGCCGTCCAGCAGATGCGGCGATCCAGTTGTCGCGGGTGGGGTTGCGACCTGCATGTAGCGGCGTGCGCGTAGCCGCATAGGGCAGCAGCGCTGACCAGAATTCGATCCGCTGATCGTAGCGTTCGGTGCGCTCCCGGCGTTCGGCCTGGCGCTTCACGCCGATACGGGTCTGGAAGCTCGCAGTCTCAGGAAGAGGTATGAGCTGCTGCACGTCGAGGAGCACTCGACCGTCGGCGAGCTTGTAGGGTTGAAGGCGCACACAGCGGATGTCGATGTTGCGGTCGCGCAGCCAGAGCACCGTGGTCGTCAGCTCGCGGCTGAAGTTCGCGGAGGCGAGGATGATCCGCGTGTCCTGACCGAATTGGTCTTCGTTCGGGCTGTCCCAGCCGAGAAACTGCAAAATGCCGGTGAGGGCGTCGTCGTGATCCGGCTGTCCGGGGCTGAGATAGCGGGCATAAGTTTCGACCAGCTGCTCGAAGGTCATGGCCGAGATCATCGCTGCGTAGCGGAGCGCTTGCAGCTCCATATGTCCGCCGTCCTCGGTGCGCTTCAGCTCGACGACGACTAGGTTAGCATCGGTGTCGATGCACAGCAGGTCGATCCGTCGCGAACTGTCCACCCAGTCGCCGAACTCCTCGGCAATGACCATCAGGCCGGGGTCCAGGACGCTGATGTTGGCCTTCAGAAGCTGCTGGATGTGGCGCCGCTCGTGGATGTTCTCGGCGCTGAAGCTGGTTGCTGCGACGGGCACCAGCTCGTTTTCGGTCAGCGCGTATATCGGCATCAGTGTGTGCTCCCGAAACCTGTCAAAACAGGCTGCCTTGATGATCGGTGCGCGGCGCAGTGCCGTCCGGTGCGAACCCATGGCGGCGCATCCAACCAAGCCAGTGATCTAGATCGCTCCGCTTGAACTTATTGGCCTTCTCGGGGTGCCAGTCGGTCAGAACGCCGCGACAGATCATCTCATCGCTGGCGTCCTTCTTGTCCGCGAGCAGGTCGTTCCAGACTGCGTAGATGGTGGCCACCGCTTCGACGCCATCGCGGCCGATCCCCTTGAGTAGCAAAAGCATGGAGCGAAAGCGTTCAGCGGCCTCTTCGCCGACTGTAATCCTTAGGGCGTCAGATGGGGCTGTAGCGGTGCTGGGGACCTGGTAGGTCACTGCGTCACCAGCGCTCCGAGGCTCATGCGTGATGATCCCGCTAAGCTCGCTCGCGCCGCGCTCCATGGCCGTGAGAAGGACGCGATCGTAGGGGCCGGCGGCATAGCGCTCGTATCGGCCGTTCAGGTCAGACAGGCCCGCATAAGCTTCAGCGAGGTAGCCGGCCTTCATCACGGCCATACGGCCCATCGGCCCGAGTTCTCGAATGGCGTAGGTGCCCACGATTGCGCTGAGGGCCGGACTAGCACGGGCAGGTCGGGCGCTTTCGAGCGCCACCACGTTTGACGAGATGGCCTCGCCTCGGACATCGATCTTGCCGGTGACGGCGCCGGAGATCAGCGCGGCTCGGCGCTCTTGCAGGAGGGTGATGGCCGCTTTGGCTTCGCTTTCCAGCATACTGAACTTGAGAACTACATAACCCAAATGTTCGGCGATGGCCGCCTGCTCGGCAACCGGCGGTAGTGCAATGAAGAGGCGGGCGATTTGTTCGCAAGTGATTGCGCCTTTCGTGCTACCCGCTCCTTCGCTGTCGGAACGTAAGACACGGTATTGGCTTTCAAGAAACCTCAGGGCGAAATCGACACGCAGTCGGGCCTGATCCGGCTTGATGTATGCTACATGCTGACTGACGGTCGCCTCGCACGCTAACGCCGCGACCATCCCCCTAGTTTTTCCTTGCCCGGTAATCGCCATGAGGATTGCTGGAGGTGATATAACAGGGAGGTGGCACTCTTTTAGCGCCGTTTCTGTGACAAAGTTTTCTGACGACGTCACCACTTCCATGTTGACGACCGAGCTGTTCAACCATGGAAAAGCACCTCCTTCCCAGAAACGCATATCGTCCTTTTTCGGGGTCGATCCGTTACCGACGGTTGAGAGATACTTCAGCGGGACGACCCCCCAGTGCGCGGGAATTTCGCCGAGCCATTCGATGCCGCTGTCTTTCATGGGGGCGTGGGGGTTGAGGCCCTTGGTGACGGCGAGGGAGATGACCGCCTGGCGCTTTTCCTTGAGCAGCGCGATCAAGCGCTCCTGCTCGGCCACCAGCGCGTCGATCTTGGCCGTCTCCCGGTCGAGGAAGGCGGCGATCGCTGCTTGTTCCCCTACGCTGGGCAGCATGATGGGCAGCCACTTCACGTCGGAGAACTTCATCGACTGTCGCAGGCCGCCGCCCATCGAATAGAATACCTTCGTCAGATCGTAGGCGCGAAGGAGGTAGGCGAGAAACTCAGGCAGCGCTGCTATTGGACGGGTCGCCAGATATGCAGAGGTGATGATGCCGCGCTCGCGGACGATGCCTGTGCGCAAGCTGCGCTGATCATTCTGCAAATCGGTGAGGCGCCAGACGATGTCGTCGCGCTCTACGATCTGGTAAGTCTCAAACGACGCGGGCAGGAGCCCATCGTTGTCCTCGATGTTCTTGCGTTTGATCTTGCCGTAGCTGAGCGACAGGAGGTTATCCTCCCGCATACCGTGGTTTCGTTCATCAAGTTCCTTGGCAAGGGCAAACAGCGGCTTTCGCTCCCAATGCCCCGGCACAGCGCCAAGCCATGGCACACCGCTGTCCTTGTAGTCAGGATAGGCGGGAAAGCTCACGCCGCCAGCTCCTTGAGCGTCCCCTGAATGCGCGCGGCCACCTCGGCGAGGTCAGCATCGATCTCGGCCAGCGGGCGCGGTGGCTCGAAGACATAGAAGTGCCGGTTGAAGGGGATTTCATAGCCGATCTTGGTCTTGTCGTGATCGATCCATGCATCCGGCGCGTGGGGCTTCACCTCGCGCTCGAAATAGGCCGCGACGTCCTCTGACAGCGGCACGTTCTCGGTATCCCGCAAGGCGCTATCGGCCTGCAGCTTGCCCTTGGCCTTGCCACGCTGGCCAACCACGATCTTGCCATCCTCATCACGCAAGGGCCGCTCCACCGTGATGGCGCGATAGCCAAAGCTGTTGTTGTCGAAGATGCGGGAGAGCGGGGCGATCTTGACCTTGCCGCCCTCCGGTGCCGTTGGAGGGGTTTCCCCAGCGCGCACCACATGGCGGGCGATCTCCTTGCCGCTCGCATCCAGCACCGTTGCCAGTTCCGCCTCAACGAAGGTGCCGAACAACTGCGTCACCTCGGCGATCTGATCGTCGCTAATCTGCTTGCGCTTGGAGCCCAGCGATTTGCGCATCTTCTGCCAGAAGCTGCTGGCATCGATCAGCTGCACCTTGCCTGCGCGTGCGGCAGGCTTCTTGTTGGACAGCACCCAGACATAGGTGGCGATGCCGGTGTTGTAGAACATGTCGGTGGGCAGGGCGATGATCGCCTCGACCAGATCGTTCTCCAGCACATAGCGGCGGATCTCGCTCTCCCCGCTGCCCGCCCCGCCGGTGAACAGGGGCGAGCCGTTGAGGACGATGCCGAAGCGGCAACCACCCTCGGCGTGGGGGCGCATCTTCGACAGAAGGTGCATGAGGAACAGCAGCGAGCCATCCGAGACGCGCGGCAGGCCAGGACCGAAGCGACCTGCATGGCCGAGCCGTTGGTGCTCGTCCTGCACCTCCTTCTGCACCTTCTTCCACTCCACGCCGAAGGGCGGGTTGGAGAGCATGTAGTCGAAGGTCTGGCCGGGATGCCCATCATCGGAGAGGGTGTTGCCCTGCACGATGCGGGTGATGTCCTGCCCCTTGATGAGCATGTCCGCCTTGCAGATCGCATAGGACTCCGGGTTGAGCTCCTGCCCCGACATGGTGAGCTGCGCCTTGGGGTTGTGTTCGTGCAGGTATTCGCCCGCGATCGAGAGCATCCCGCCGGTGCCCGCCGTGGGGTCGTAGATCGAGCGCACGACGCTGGGCTTGGAGAGCACGTCATCATCCTCGACGAAGATGAGGTTGACCATCAGCCGGATGACTTCACGCGGGGTGAAGTGCTCCCCAGCGGTCTCATTGGAGATTTCGGCGAAGCGCCGGATCAGCTCCTCGAAGACGAGGCCCATCTGGTTGTTGTCCACCTTGTCGGGGTGGAGGTCTATGCCGGCAAAGCGTTCGGTGACTTGGTAGAGCAGTCCATTCTTGGCGAGGCGGTCGATCTGCGCGGCGAACTCGAACTGCTCGAAGATGTCGCGCACCTCGGGCGAGAAGCCCTGGACGTAGGAGATCAGGTTCGTGGCAATATTGTCCTGATCGCCGATCAGCCGGGCGAGATCGAGCGGGCTGCGGTTGAAGAAGGTGGTGCCCGAAGCACGGATCAGCATCGGATCGGGGAGGTTCTTGCCGGCAGCCTCCAGCACGGCTTGCCTGGTGGGCGCAAGGACGCAATCAAGGCGGCGCAGCACCGTGAAGGGCAGGATGACGCGGCCGTATTCCGACTGCTTGTAGTCGCCGCGCAGGAGGTCTGCGACGGACCAGATGAAGGCCGAAAGCGATTGATGGTTCAATGTCTTGTTCCCCTGCCAGTTCTATTGGCGCAACATGCTGCCGCGCGCAATGTGTTTGCCTTATGTCGGAACGCTGTCGCGCTGCACGTTAGCTCGGCTTCTCCCCCAACCACTCCGCCGCCTTCGCCGCAGCGCTGGCAGCGGTGAAGATTGCCCGGTTGTCACCCTTGAGCACCTTGAGCCAGCTGGCGAGGTAGCAGGCATGGTCCGGGCGCGGGGTGACCGACAGGCCGAGGTCGCCGCACAGGAACGCTGAGCCAAGCTCGGCGACCAGCTCTTCCATGGCGTAGGCCTCGTCGCCGAAGCGCTTGCCGAAGGTGCGTGCGAGACGGTGATCGGCCCCGGTCCAGTGGGCCAGCTCGTGTAGCAGGATGGCATACCAGTTCTGCTCCGCACTGGCGGTGTCGGTGGCGAAGAACCGCTCACGGTCGGGCATGGTGATCGTGTCGGTGGAGGGCGTATAGTGGGCGCTGTCGCCCTGAATGCGGATGGCAGCACCGGTGGCAGCGATGAAGGCCTCGACATCGGGGACGGGATCGAACGCCTCGGTTTCGGGCACCTCGGGCAAGGCGTAGCCCTCGACCTGCGCGATGTTGAACACATGCGAGCCCTGCGCGAAGATCCGGCCTGCGTTCTCGCGCGCCTCGTCTTCACCGCCCTCGGCCTTGTCCAGAACCTTGTAGAACACGATCGGCGAGGCCTTCTCGCCCTTGCGAACCTGTGCTCCGAGCGACTGCCACTGGCGATAGGTCGCCCAGAGACCATGCCCGAAGTCCTGCGTTTCGGCGCTGGCCCAGAGAGCAAGCACATTGACGCCGCGATAGGCCTTGCGGGTGACCGCATTGACGGGCCGCGTGAGCGGGGCGCTGCTGCGGTGCCAGGGAAGGTTGTAATCGCCCGTGCCGCGCTCCAGTGCGGCGATGATCTGGTTGGTGATGGTGTCGTAGATGCTGGCGATTGCGGTGCTGGCCATGGTGGTAAATCCTTCGTCCTGTCGTTGGGAACGCGGATGAAGGGACGGGCCGGATGGCCGGGCGGGTCAGCGCGAAGCGCGGAACAGCCAACACGGGAGGGCGCAGCCCGAAGGAGCGGGCAGGCTGTTGATCCCGCCTCGCACGGGACGTCACACAGGAGCCGTTCATTCGAATGGCAGGGCGGGGGATGCCTTAGCGCTGTTAGCACACGCCAGAAATCCATGCAGATGGCCGCCCGACTCGCATGCGAACGCCGCGGTGCGGCTTGGGTGTGACGCCCCATCCTGAAAGCCTCAGCCCCGCTAATTGCCGCCTTCGCTACGCCGCAGTACCCGCAAGCGATTTTGAGCTTGTCTGACGGCCTGTGGTTGCGGTGACCTCAGTCACGGGATGCCACTGCAGATCAACCGATGGAGGTCAGTCCCATGCCAGATGCAACCGACAGAATCATCCGCCTCAGGACCGTTCTTGATCGAACAGGTCTTTCGCGCTCGACGGTCTATCGCAAGATTGCCGAGGGCACGTTTCCGAGCCAGGTGAGGATCAGCGTACACGGCGCGGGCTGGCGCGAGTCCGCCATCAATCGCTGGATCGCAGACCCGGTCGGATATCGAGAGGAGATAACCGACCAGGTCGCGCAGACACAAAAGGTTGAGGAAGGCGCACGCTAGGCGCGCGCCCTCACTTTCCTGACCGGCTCCTCCGAGACATCAGCCCGCAATTCGTCGAGATAGTCGCTCCACCACTGGTGCATCGCGACGCGCTCATCCCAGTAGCGGCCACGATTGTAGGTGCCACGAATGGCGTTGGTGTCGGCATGGGCGAGCGATCGCTCGATGGCATCGGGCGACCACTTGCCACTTTCGTTGAGAAGGGTCGAAGCGGTGGTTCGCAGACCGTGCGCGGTGACTTCGCCAACCGCATAACCCATCCGCCGGAAACACTGATTAATCGTGTTCTCGCTGAGCGGGCGCCGCCAAGTGTGGAACGCCGGGAAGACATAGCCGTCAGGTCCGGTGAGCTCGAGTAGCTCGCGCAGGTAGCCGAGGACTTGGCGGGACAGGGGAACCTCGTGCGGACGGCGCATCTTCATGCGTTCGGCGGGGATCTTCCACACTGCGTTGTCGAGATCGAACTCGGACCAGACTGCCATGCGCAGCTCTCCGGGACGCGTCATGACGTGGGGCGAGACCTGCATCGCGAGCCGGGAGATCTTGTGTCCGCTATAGCTGTCCATCGCGCGCAGCAATTCGCCCAGCTGCTTGGGATCGAGGATTGCGGCATGGTGCTTGGTCTTCGGCACGACCAGCGCTCCTCGCAGGATCGCGCTCGGGTCGCTCTCGCCGCGTCCGGTCGCGACCGCATAACGAAAAACGCGGCCGGCAAAGGAACGACAGCGTCGCGCCGTCTCATACTTGCCCTGCGCCTCGACGCGCTTGAGCGCGGCCAGAAGGTCGACGGGCTTGATGTCGGTGACTGGGAAGGTCCAGAGCGGCCTCAGCTGCTCAAGCAGCCAATTGGCTTTCTGGGTCGTCGCATCCGATTGACCTTCGGCCACGCGCTTGTCGATGTACTCCTTGGCAATCTCGCCAAAGGTGTTCGCAGCACTGAAGCGCGCGACGAGCTTCTCGCGCTTGCGCTCCAGCAGCGGATCAATTCCACTTTCGACCTTCTTGCGGGCCTCGTCGCGCCTCGCTCGGGCTTCTGCGAGGCCGACGTCGGGATAGCGGCCGAGCGCGAGCCGCTTTTGCTTGCCCGCGTAGCGATACTTGTAGCGCCACAGCTTCGATCCGCTCGGATGTACTTCAACGTACAGGCCGCGATCGTCAGTGTGCCTGGTGATCTTCTCCGACGGGCGGAGGCTACGGATTTTCAGATCTGTGAGCGCCATTTCGATTCTCCTCAGCAGGTCCTGGAAAGGACCAGCGAGGGGCAACGGGGTCATGGGGCCACTACAAAATTTGGCGGGGCCATATCGACCCATTCGTGGCACTTCATGGCCCCGGATTGCCTGAGATCGACTGGCACAATCCGGGATCGGTGAGGGTCAAAAATGGCAGATTTCCGCCGTTTTGTCGACCCTTTCGGGATGTCATGGGATTGAGAAATGGTGCCCAGAAGAGGACTCGAACCTCCACGCCCTTGCGAGCGCCAGCACCTGAAGCTGGTGCGTCTACCAATTCCGCCATCTGGGCACGGTTGCTTCCGATCATCGCTGTCGGAGGCTGGGTAGGGGTGGGCGGTTAGCGCCGGGGCGGGGGTGCTGTCAATGCAAACTTCGCCAATCCGCGCCATCGCCATGTTTCACGTGAAACATCCCGCACAAACGCCGCCTAGAGGGGGTCTAGAGGGGGTCTAACAGGGGTCTAAACCGATCTACGCCCCCTCGAAACCTGCCAACAGGGGGTCTGGTCGCGGCCTGAAACGCTCCGCCGCCTTCACCCCCACCGGACCCCTTGCCTGCGCGCCGCCATTGCCGCAAAGCGCATCGCGCAAACACACGCAGCCCCCACGAGCGAGCACCCCCCGAATGTCCACCCCCCATTCCCCGACCCGTTCTCCCTTGGCAGGCCAGCTGGTCACGATCTTCGGCGGCACCGGCTATATCGGCAATTACGTCGCGCAAAGCCTGCTCTCCCGCGGCGCGCGCGTCCGCCTTGCCAGCCGCGCGCCGGACAAGGCGCAGAGCCTCAAGCCGCTCGCCAATCTCGGCCAGCTCCAGCTGATGCCCTGCGACATCACCCGCGAGGCGCACGTCGCCGCTGCGCTCGAGGGCGCGCATTACGTGGTCAACCTCGTCGGAGCCTTCTCGGGCGACCTCAACACTCTGATGGGCGAGGCCCCCGGCACCATCGCGCGGCTTGCCCAGGCCGCAGGCGTCACCGCGCTCGTCCACGTCAGCGCGATCGGCGCCGATGCCGCATCGCCCACCGCCTATGCCCGCGGCAAGGCGCTCGGCGAGGAGCGCGTGCGCGCCGCCTTCCCCAAGGCGACCATCCTGCGCCCCTCGATCGTGTTCGGGCAGGACGACCAGTTCATCAACCTGTTTGCCGGGATGATCGAGATACTCCCGGTGCTCCCGGTGTTCGGGCCCGAGGCCAAGCTGCAACTGGTCTATGCCGACGATGTTGCGGAAGCCGTCGCCGTGGCGCTCGAGCATCCCGAGAAGCACGGCGGCCACCTCTACGAGCTGGGCGGCACCGAGCAGCTCTCGATGATGCAGATCCACGAACGCATCGCCGCCGCGCAAGGCCGCAAGCGCACGTTCCTCGCCGTGCCCGACGGGATCAGCGCCGCCTTTGCCGCCATGCCGCTCACCCCGATGAGCAAGGACCAGTGGACGCTGCTGAAGCCCGGCAGCACCGTCGCGCCCTGCGCGCTGGGGCTGGCCGACATGGGCATCGAGCCCAAGGCGCTCGGCCTGTTCCTCGACAAGTGGATGCTGCGCTACCGCAAGCACGGGCGGTTCGGCGCGGCCAACGAGCGGGCGAAGGCGCGCAAGGGCTAGGTTGCGCCTCGCCCGGGCGCGCCCAATCACCCGCGCAGGCAACGCGCCGCTTGCTCCGGCACCAACCCGCCGCCACATGTGCCTCGATAACCAAAAGGAGAGAGACGATGCTGTTCCACACGATGGTAGGTTCCAACGACATCGAGCGTTCGCGCAAGTTCTACAACGCGGTTCTGGGTGTGATTGGTGTGCCGGAGCCGATGCTTAACATCGCGGGAAGCGGACATACGCGCCTCTTCTACCCCAATCCGGGCGGCACCAACTTCATCGTCACCCAGCCGATCAACGATGAGCCCGCCACCGTGGCAAACGGGGCTACCGTCGCCTTCTCGTGCAGCTCGCCCGAACAGGTCCAGCAGTTCCATGACGCTGCCGTAGCAAACGGCGGTACGTCGATCGAGGACGCGCCGGGCCCGCGGGAATCCGCGATGGGCACGATCCACCTGACCTACGTGCGCGATCCGGACGGCAACAAGCTTTGCGGGATCCACATTCCCGGATAGGTTTTAAGGGATCCGGGCCGGGACCGCCGGCCCGGGTTTCTCGCCGGGCTTACTTCGCCAGTTGCGGCTGGCAGAATTGCGCGCGGCGCTGCTTCAGATAGGCGGCCGCGGCGGGGGTTTCCCCGTCCTTTTTCGGCTTCAGGGCGAGCGTGGTGCGCAATCTTTCGGTGAGCATGGCGAGGTTCGCAACAAGCACATCGTTGTCCTTGCGGATATCGCGAATGTCGTGAGCGATCTGCATCAGCTCCTGCGGTGACAGGCTTTGCGCGCCTTCGAAAGCGGCAAGGTCCTTCCACCTGTCGCGCCGGTCTTCGCGGATATGATCGACATTGCTGAAATTGTCATACACCCGTGCGTAGGTGATGCGCTGGTCGAGCGGCAGGAGGCCGACTTCCGTCCCGGCAGAACGCCAGATCGAGGACAGGAAGATCTGTTCCGGCGGGTTGCTGAAATCGGGCGGGAGCCGCAGCGGCCGCCGCTCCGCCACGGACTTGCTCCACCGGTCAATCTCGCCCAGCCGCTGGTCGATACAGGCATCGAGCTCGGCCGACTCCTTGAAAACCGCCAGATTGTGCGAAAGCTCGACGTTGAGCGCCTCGCTGAGTTCGCTCACCTCGCTCCGGTGGTGAAGCGCCTCGACCGTCTGCTCGCCGGCCAGCGCAATCAGCACGCCGAGGACAATGATGCCGACCTCGCCGAGAAACTCGCGCCAATTGCGAACCGCCTTGGGCCGGTGAATGTCCACTGCGTCGCTTGCCTCGCTCAAGATCGGAGCAGGCCCATCCGCGCTTGGCGTGACATCGTCAGTGTGGAGCCCCTTCACGCGGACAGTGTGAGGTGAGGTGCTGTCGATTGCAACAGCTATGTCGGGCGCGCGATCCGGCTGTGGGCCCGCCCGGTCAGGCCGCAGGCGGAAGTTCGGCGATGTCCGCAGCATTGCCCCCGCGAAGGCGCGTGAGGAGCAGGTAGCCGGCCGAAAGACCGGCAACCAGCACCAGCCCGAGCAGCGAATAGAACGGGTCCTGCGCGACGAATACCGCGAGCAGGAGGAGGTCGAAGGCCAGCACCACATATCCGCTCAGCGGATAGAACGGCATCGCAAAGGGGCGCGGCATATCGGGTTCGGACTTGCGCAGCCTGATCGCGGAGAGGGCCACCAGCACGGATATGCCCTGCCCCAGCGCGACCGACGTCGCAATCAGCGCGATGTATGCGTCCGACCACAGGAACGCCATGGTGGCGATGGTGGCGAGGGCCAAAGCCCGCAGCGGCGTGCCGCGCGCGGAGACATGCGCGAACCACTGCGGCAGGATTCCCTCGCGGGCGGTGGCAAAGACCACCCGGCTCGCGGTCATCAGGCCCAGATTGGTGATCGCCCCGACCGAGAATACCCCGAACAGCGTGAACACCATGTCGCCGTTCGCGCCGAGCAGGCCGCGCGCCGCATCGGCTGCGGCGAAGTCCGAGCGCGCGAGGTCTGCCGGCGAGAGCGAATAGAGGAGCGCAAGATTGACCGCCAGATACAGCGCGGCAATTCCGAGGATCCCGCCGAACATGGCGCGCGGGATGGCCCGTCCGGGATCGGTGATGTCCTCGCCGTAGTTCACCACGTCGCCCCAGCCCGCGTAGGCGGAGACGATCACCAGCAGCGCCGCGCCGAAGCCGTACCAGCCGGCGCTGATGGCTGGCAGCACGGTGCCGGAAGGGGGCGCCCCGGGCTGCGAGAACAGGGCGATGACGAGCGCGATCAGCACCAGCCCCTTGAGGCTGCTCAAAGCGATCTGGATCGCGCCGCTGACGCGCGTGCCGGTGGCGTTGGAGACAAAGAACATCACCAGCAGAAGGGTCGCGACGGGGCCTTTGCCGAGTTCGACGCCCACCCCGAGGCGCGCGAGAAACTCCGCGGTGACGTAGGCCACAAGCGCGCTGGAAGACAGGTTCATCAGGACGAGCGTGAAGGCCGTCACGACCATCATGCGCCGGCCGAAGGCGCGTTCGGTGAAGGCGATCGGTCCGCCTGCGTGCGGGATCGCGGCGCCGAGTTCGGCAAAGGGGAGCGCCGCCAGCATCGCGAGCAAGGCGCCTGCGATCCACAGTCCGATCAGCACCGCGGGAGACCCGCTCGCCTGGGCGACGATCCCGGGCGAACGCAATATGCCCTGTCCGACGACGCTGCCGACAACCGCGGCAAGCCCGAAGGCAAGCCCGAGCACGCGCACCAGGTGGTCTGTTCGAGATTTCATGGTTGCTTCCCCCCGGAGCGCGGCCAGAGCGAGGTGTGGGCGGCTGGCCAGGTCTTGGCAAGCGATTGCTTGGCGCGGTGCCGTGAGCCTGCGCGGGGAGGATGGGCGACAACCGCCTTGCTTCTCGCAGCGGGCGCGCGCACAAAATTGGGCGTACCGCAAACTCACCTTGGCGTGGATGGCCGCGTCGGTACCCGGGGGCAAGCCAGATGCAGCGCGTTGACCATCTCACGATCGGTGGCCTTGGGCTGCTGCTGATGCCGCTGCTCACGATGTGGCACGAGATCGGCGGTCACGCCGCCGTCTGCGCGCTGCAGGGCGGCCATGTGAAGACCATCGGCGCCTTCTACGTGGTCTGTGACGGGCTGTCGGGGGCGGCCGACATCCGCGTTGCTGGCGCCGGGGTGTTCGTGAATATCGTCCTTGCGCTGGCCGCCTATGTCGTCTGGCGGCGCGCGGTCGCCGGAAACGCGAGCGACCTTGCGCGGATCACCCTCTGGCTCGTGTGGGTAAGCGAGGCGTTCGTGGCGTCGGGCTATTTTCTGTTCTCGGGCGTATCCGGTTTCGGCGATCTGGGTATTGGCAAGGGCGGGGCCCTCTCCGGGCTTGGGCTGACGGGGTCCGCCCAGATCCTCGAGATCGCGGTGGGCGTGACGAGCTACATCCTGCTCGTCCGCAGCGCGAACCGCACGTTGAGCGGAATGATCGGCACCGGCCCGGAATCGCGGCGCGCCCGGCGCGTGATCGCGCACGGGTATTATGTCAGCGTCGGCATTGCGGCGGTTCTGGTCGGCATTTTGAACCCGCTCGGAATTGCGATCACGGTCATGTCGGCAGCGGCGTCTTCCTTCGGCGGCCTCGCCGGCTTCATCTCGGTCGGCTTCGGAGCGGGCAAAGAGGGTGAGGCCAAACCGATCCTGATTGCCAGGAGCCTTGCGATTGTCGGAGCCGGCGTGGCGGCGTCAGTGGCATTTGCGCTCGTTTTTGGGCCATCGCTGCAGCTCGGCGGGTGAGTGACTGGATGCTCGCCCGCGCTGGGTGACGGGGAAACTTGCCGCAGTACCCGAATGCAAAGCTTACTTCGTCGCCCCTGCGTAGGCAGGGGCCCATCCAACGGCCGCGCTGATCGCGAGGTTGGCTGGATTCCCGCCTGCGCGGGGATGACGGTGGTGGGTTAGGCCAGCGCCCCCTTGTAGAGCGCCAGCAGATCCGCCTCGCCCTGCTGGGCAGCCGCCGCGTTGTAGGCGGGGCTGTCGGGCACCATCCAGCCGTGGTCGCCGGCGTAGACGTCGATCTTGGCGGGACGACCTGCCGCCGTTGCGGCTTCGCGCAGAGCGGTCTTGTCATCGGGCGCCTTGGCGTCGTCATTTTGCGCGATGGCGATCAGGAAGCTCGCCTCGGTCTTGCCGAGCAGTGCGGCGGGGCTCATCGGATCGCCGGGGCGCACCAGACCGCCTCCGTGGAAGCTCGCTGCGGCCTTGATGCGGGGGCTGGCGGCCGCGCTCCACACGGTGAAGGGTCCGCCCATGCAATAGCCCTGCGTGCCGATGCCGCGGCCGGTGTCGACGCCTTCCTGACGGTCGAGCCAGTCGGCGATCGACGCGGCGTCGCGCATCACCGCCTCGGCGGTCAGCTTGGCGCGCCACGGGCCGACCTTGCCGAAGCCGCCGTCGTTGATGAAGGCCGCGAAATCGGCGAACTGCTCGCCGGTGACGTCGCGGTAATAGGGGTTCACGACCAGCACGGCATAGCCCGACCCTGCGAGCGTGCGGGCGATGGTGCGCTTGGCTTCGCGGATCCCGGCGATGTCCGGCCACAGGATCACCGCGGCGTGGCTGCCCTTTTCAGGCTGCACGAGGAAGCCGTCGAGGCGGCCGTCAGCGGTCTGGAAGTTGATGCCGCGTTCCTTGAGGCCCGAGCGGGCGCGCGCCTGCGCCTGGCTTTCGCTCTCGCCCGAAGCGCAGGCCGCGACCGCCGCCGCGCCGGTGAGTGCGCCGAACTGGCGGCGGCTGATGGTTTGCTTCGCCCAGTCGGCAAGCTTGCTCTCGTCGCACATCGAAAATCTCTCCTGTCGGTCCCCACCGCTTACTGGCTTTTGGCGCGGTGCAGCGCGATCCACAAGCGGCAATGGACAAGCCGTGTTTGTCGCGGCAACATGCGGCAAAAGAGAACAGGCCAGAGAGCCAAGGGGAGTGGGATCCATGGAGTTCAAGCGGTGGGCCGCAGGTGCGGCTCTGTTGCTGTCGGCAGGGATGCTGGCGAATTGCAGCCAGATCTTCGGGGGCGAGTCCGGGGGCGAGGGGATCACCTCCGCCATGCTGGTCGGCGCGGATGGCGACAGTGCGAACTGGATCAGCCACGGGCGCACCTATTCTGAGCAACGCTACTCGCCGCTCGATGCGGTGAACCGTGACACGGTCGGCAAGCTGGGCCTCGCATGGTCGGCCGACATGGACACCGGGCGCGGTCAGGAAGCGACCCCGCTGGTGATCGACGGCAAGCTCTACCTCACCACCGCATGGAGCAAGGTGAAGGCCTTCGATGCGGCGACCGGCGCGAAGCTCTGGGAGTATGATCCCAAGGTCCCCGGCGAAACCGCGGTGAAGGCCTGCTGCGACGTCGTGAACCGCGGCCTCGCCGCATGGGGCGACAAGCTGTTCTTGGGCACGCTCGATGGCCGTCTGGTGGCGCTCGACCGCGCGACCGGCAAGGAAGTCTGGACCACCGTTACCGTCGATCAGGCCAAGAGCTACACCATCACCGGCGCGCCCCGCGTGATCGATGGCAAGGTGATCATCGGCAATGGCGGCGCGGAGTTCGGGGTGCGCGGCTTCGTCGCGGCTTATTCTGCCGACACCGGCGAGCAGCTGTGGAAGTTCTACACCGTGCCCGAGGGCGACGAAGGCGCCGACGCGCCCGCCTACCTCAAGAAGGCCGCCGAGACGTGGAACATGGACGTCCTGCGCGACAACGACGCGATCGGCGGCGGCGGGACGGTGTGGGATTCGATGGCCTACGATCCCGATCTCGACCTGCTGTATATCGGGGTGGGCAACGGCTCTCCGTGGAACCGCGCCTACCGCTCGCCCGGCAAGGACGGGAAGGGGGAGGGCGACAACCTCTACCTCTCCAGCATCGTCGCGATCCGGCCCAAGACCGGCGAGTATGTCTGGCACTACCAGACGACGCCCGGCGAGACGTGGGACTTTACCGCGACCCAGCACATCATGCTCGCCGACATGACGATCGACGGGAAGATGCGCAAAGTCCTGATGCAGGCGCCCAAGAACGGGTTCTTCTACGTGATCGACCGCGAGACGGGGAAGTTCATCAGCGCCAAGCCTTACATTGCGATCAACTGGGCGACCGGCGTCGATCCCAAGACGGGCCGCCCTATCGAAAACCCCGAGACCCGCGTCGACCGCACCGGCAAGCCCGCGCTGGTGATGCCGGGCGCGCTCGGCGGTCACAACTGGCACCCGATGGCCTACAGCCCGAAGGAGAACCTCGTCTACATCCCGGCTTTCGAGGCGGGGATGATGTATGCGCCCGAGGCCAACTGGAAGCCCGACAAGGCGCGCGGCTTCAACGTCGGCTTCAACCTTGGCGCGGGCGATCTTCCGCCCGACGGGGGCTTCCGCAAGCAGGTCGCGGGCACCCTGCGCGGGATGCTGGTGGCGTGGGATCCGGTGGCGCAGAAGGCGCGCTGGACGGTCGAGCACGAGGGGCCGTGGAACGGCGGATTGCTGGCAACCGGCGGCGGTCTGGTCTTCCAGGGCACCGCGGGCAGCGAGTTCAACGCCTATGACGCGGCCAACGGCAAGAAGCTGTGGAGCTTCGCCGCGCAGACCGGCGTGGTCGCGCCGCCGATCACCTACACCGTCAACGGCGAGCAATATGTCGCCGTGCTGGCCGGCTGGGGCGGGGCCTATGCGCTCTCGGTCGATGGCGACCTCATCAAGCGGAAAGCCCCAGTGCGCAATGTCTCGCGCCTGCTGGTCTTCAAGATCGGCGGCACGGCCAAGCTGCCGCCGCCGCCCGCGCTCGCCGACCTGCCGCTCGACCCGCCGCCCAGCACCGCCAAGCCGGAGCTGATCGCGCTGGGGCAGGCCAAGTACGGCCGCTACTGCGCGGTGTGCCATGCGCCGGGCGCAGTCGGATCGACCGTGCTCCCCGACCTCAGACGCTCGGGCGCGCTCGAGAACGCAGCGGCGTGGAATGCCGTCGTCGAAGGCGGTGCGCTGAAGGATAGCGGTATGGCGAGCTTCAAAGGCTCTTTGTCGAAAGACGAGATCGAAGCGATCCGCGGCTATGTCATCAAGCGGGCGAACGAAGACAAGGCTCTGGAGGCGGGGGAAAAGAAGGTCGCCCGCCGCTAGGCCCTGACACAGGGGGTCGCACATCATGAAGGCACGTACTATCGGCGGTTTCGCCGCTCTCGCCCTTGCGCTCGCTGCGCCGCTGGCCGCGCAGCAGGCTCCCGCGTCTGTCCCGACGGCGGCGGCGGCAGGCGAATGGCGGACCTTCACCACCGAGGCCTATCGCGGCAAGCGCGACTCCGTCAGCTTCGTCGATGCGACCCACGGCTGGTATGGCACCGGCGCAGGCGACCTGTTCGCCACGACAGATGGCGGCGCGACGTGGGCAAAGGTCGCCAGCCGCCCCGGCACCTTCGTGCGCGCGGTCGGGTTCGTTGACCGCAACAACGGCTTCATCGGCAATATCGGCACCGACTATTACCCCGGCGTCACCGACACCACCCCGCTCTACCGCACCCGCGATGGCGGCAAGACGTGGGAAGCGGTCGACACCGGAGAGGCGACGATCAAGGGCGTCTGCGCCATCGACATCCTCACCGTAAAGCGCATCTATCAGGGCACGCTCGTCCCGCGCACCGTGATCCACGCCGCAGGGCGCGTCGGCGGGCCGACCGGCATCCTGCGCTCGGTCGACGGCGGCGACACGTGGAGCGTGATCGACATGACCGCGCACGCCGGCATGATCCTCGACGTGAAGTTCTTCGACGAGAACACCGGCCTCGTCTTTGCCGCCACCAATGCCGATCCCGCGCAGGCCGAAGGCCTCGTGCTGCGCACCGAAGATGGCGGCAAGACGTGGAAGGAAGTCTACCGCTCGGGCCGCCCTTACGAGCTGATCTGGAAGGCGAGCTTCGTGGCGGGCGGCGACACCGGCTATGCCACGGTGCAAAGCTACGATCCGGATCGCGCGACGCAGCTTGTCATCCGCAGCGATGATCGTGGCAAGACGTGGCGCGAGATTGTGATGGCCGAGGACAAGACCGCGCGCCAGTTCGGCATCGGCTTCGTCAGCGCGGATGTCGGCTTCGTCGGCACGATGGCAGGCGGCTTTGCCACCAAGGACGGCGGCAAGACATGGGAGCGCGCGCCGATCGCGCGGGCGGCGAACAAGTTCCAGGCCGTGCCCACCGATACAGGCGTGCGCCTCTACGCCATCGGCACCGAGGTGCAGGCGATCGACCTGCCTGCGCCGCCCAAGGGCTGACGATGGCGAGCGACCCCGCCGACATCCGCAACTGGCAGCGGCGGGCTGACGGGATCACCACCTCGGGCAAGCTCGAGGCCCATGATCCTGCGCGGCTAGCGGCGATCGGCGTGCGCCATGTTGTGAACCTCGCGCTAGACAGCCACCCCGAGGCGCTGGCGGATGAGGCTGCGCTGATGGCGGCGGCGGGGATCGCCTACACCCACATCCCGGTGCCGTTCGATGCGCCCACGCCCGAGCACGTCGCCGCGCTTGAACAGGCGCTCGCGGCGCACTCCGGGCCGGTGCACGTGCATTGCATCATGAACTGGCGGGTGACGGCGTTCTTCTACCTGCTCGACCGCGCGGCCGGCGTGCCGGAACCTGAGGCCCGCGCGCTGATGGCGATGGTGTGGAACCCGCTGGAGGATGAAGCTGCGCCGCCTGCATGGCGCGCGCTGCTCGAAGGCTAGCTGGCGAAGAAGTTCAGCTCCAGCAGCACGTTGTTCGGATCGGCGGTGAAGATCTGCCTCAGACCGATCGAGGACAGATCGTTGACCGTGTAATCCGCGCCTTGGCGGTCGAGCCGCGACTTCACCTCGTCGAACTCCCCGCAGCGCAGCGCGACGTGGTGGATCGCCCCTGTCTCCGCGCCCGGCGCAACCGCGCGGTCGAAGGCGCGCGGGCAGTCCACCGCATTGAGGTGCAGGATCGCGTTGCCCGCATGGTCGTACATCCAGCGCACGTGCTCGGGAAGCAGCGGCGGCGGGCCGTCGCGCTCCTCCAGATCGAGCAGCTCGGCATAGAACCGCGCGGTCTCGGCGAGGCGGTCGGTGATGATGTTCACATGGTCGAGGCGCTGGACGATCATGCGGGGGAGTGTGCGCTGAGCTTCGCGGCGTGGCCACTGTGAAAAACGCCGAGCTTCCTTCACCGCCAATTTCGTCATCCCCGCGCAGGCGGGGATCAATCTCGCCTTGCGATTGCCCCTGCCCTTGGATGGGCGCCTGCCTTCGCAGGGGCGACGAACAGAGAGCTAACCCCTGAAGACCACCGTACGGCCCGCGTTCATCAGCACGCGTTCCTGCGCGAACAGGCGCACTGCCTCAGCCAGCACGCGGCGTTCGATGTCGCGGCCTTTGCGCACCAAATCCTCGGGGCTGTCGGCATGGGTGATCCGCTCGACATCCTGGTGGATGATCGGGCCTTCATCGAGGTCGGCGGTCACGAAATGCGCGGTCGCGCCGATGATCTTCACCCCGCGCGCGTGGGCCTGATGATAGGGCCGCGCGCCCTTGAAGCCGGGGAGGAAGGAGTGGTGGATGTTGATGCAGCGGCCTGCGAAATGTGCGGATTGTTCGTCCGAGAAAACCTGCATGTAGCGCGCCAGCACCACCAGTTCCGCGTCGGTCTGCGCCGCCAGTTCGCGGAAAGCCGCCTCGGCCTGCGGCTTGGTGCCGGGGGTGACGGGGATGTGGTGGAAGGCGATGTCGCCGATATCCACGCGGATGGCGGCGTCGCGCGGGTGGTTGGAGACGATCGACACCACCTCGATCGGCAGTTCGCCGGTGCGGCAGCGGTAGAGCAGGTCGACGAGGCAATGGTCGAACTTGCTGACGAGGATGATGGTGCGGCGCGGGCGGTCTTCCACCGCCATCTTCCATGCCATGCCGAAATCGGCGGCGAGGCCGGCAAATTCGGCGCGCAGGGTGTCAGGCGCGGACCCGTCGGGGTCGAACACAACGCGCATGAAGAACTGGTCGCTCCCGCCCGCTTCGGCGCGGTCGTTGAACTGCTGCGCATCGAGGATGTTGCAGCGGCGCTCGAACAGAAAGCCGGTGACCCGCGCGGTGATGCCGGGCCGGTCGGGACAGGCAAGGGTGAGGACGAGCGGAGCGGCCATCTTAGCGGGTAAGCGCCGCCTCGCACTGGCTCATCAGCTCGGCGATGATGTCGGCGGCGGGTTCTTCCTTGGTCACCATGCCGACCGACTGGCCTGCCATCACGCTGCCGTTCTCGACATCGCCGTCCACCACCGCGCGGCGCAGGGCGCCTGCCCAGAAATGTTCGATCTGGAGCTGGGCTTCCAGCATGTCGACTTCGCCCGCATCCAGAAGCGCGGCGACTTCGCGCTGCTTGGCGGTGAATTCCTCGGTGCCCTTGTTCTTGAGCGCGCGCACCGGGATGACCGGCAGGCGCGGATCGACCTGCACGCTCGCGACTGCTTCACGGGCCGAGGCGCGGAAGAAGGCCTTCTTGAAATCGGGGTGGGCGATGCTCTCGGTCGCGCAGGCAAAGCGGGTGCCGAGCTGGACGCCGGCTGCGCCCATCTCGAGGTAGCTCGCGATCGCCTCGCCCCGGCCGATGCCGCCAGCGACGAAGACGAGATGCTCGGCGGCGAGTTCCGGCAGGATCTCCTGCGCCAGAACGGACGTGGAGACCGGGCCGATATGGCCGCCCGCTTCCATGCCCTCGATCACCATCGCATCCGCGCCCGAGCGCAGCAGCTTCTTGGCCAGCGCCAGCGTGGGGGCAAAGCAGATCACCTTGGTGTCGCCGCCCTCCTTGATCGCCTCGACCGAGCCCTTGGGCGGGATGCCGCCTGCCAGCACCACATGGGTCACGCCATGCTTGCGGCACACTGCGATCAGGTCAAACAGCGCCGGGTGCATGGTGATGAGGTTGACGCCGAAGGGCTTGGCTGTGAGCGTCTTGGTCGCGGCAATCTCGCGGTCGAGCAGCTCGGGGGTCATCGCCCCGCAGGCAATCACGCCGAACCCGCCCGCGTTGGAGATGGCGGCGACGAGGTTGCGTTCGGACACCCAGCTCATCGCGCCGCACAGGATGGCGGTCTCGCAGCCGAGGAAGTCGGTGCCGCGCTTCATGAGCGCGGAGGTGTTGGGATAGGTTTCCATGGCGCGCGCCCTAGTCGCTTGTCGGCGAATAGACAATCCGCACCGCGTCGGCGGCCGCCTTGGCGAGCTCGACCGCGGCGGGCGCATCGGCGGCGCGGGCCAGCGCCACGCTCATGCGGCGGTAGGGGCGGGTGACAGGCTTGCCGAAAATCCGCACGTCCACTTCCGGCGAGAGGGCCAGCGCATCGGCCAGCCCCTCGAAGGCGAAGCTGTCGCTATCGCGGTCAGCGAGGATCACGGCAGACGCGGCCGGGCGGGCGGTGATTTCCGCGGGCACCGGCAGGCCGAGGATCGCGCGGGCGTGCAAGTCGAACTCGGTGAGGTCCTGGCTGACCAGCGTCACCATCCCGGTGTCGTGCGGGCGGGGGGAAAGCTCGGAGAAGATCACCTCTTCCCCGCGCACGAAGAACTCGACGCCGTAAAGCCCCCAGCCGCGCCCGCCGCCTTGCAGCGCCATCACGACCTTGGCGGCCATGTCCTGCGCCTTCGCGAGCGCCCCCGGAGACATCGCGGCAGGCTGCCAGCTTTCGCGGTAGTCGCCGCGCTCCTGGCGGTGGCCGATCGGCGGGCAGAAGCTGATGCCGCCTGCATGGCGCACGGTCAGCAGGGTGATTTCATAGTCGAACGCGATGAACTGCTCGGCGATCACCCGCGCCCGGTCGCCGCGCATATTGGCGACGGCATATTGCCACGCGGCCTCCAGCGCGTCCGGCCCGTCGACCTTGCTCTGGCCCTTGCCCGAGGAGGACATCACCGGCTTCATCACCAGCGGATAGCCGATGCGCGCGGCCACTTCCTGCGCCTCGGCGAAGCTCTCGGCATAGCCGTATTGCGATGTGACGAGACCGAGCTCGCCCGCCGCCAGATCGCGGATCGCATCGCGGTTCATGGTCAGCTGAGCGGCGCGGGCGGAGGGCACGACGGTGAAGCCCTCGGCTTCCAGATCGGCGAGGACTTCGGTGCGGATTGCCTCGATCTCGGGGACGATCAGGTCGGGGCGGTGCTTTTCCGCCGCCGCCCGAAGCGCCGCGCCGTCGAGCATGGAGAACACCTCGCGCGCGTCGGCAAGCTGCATCGCGGGCGCATCGTCGTAGCTGTCGCAGGCGATTACGCGCGCTCCGAGGCGCTTGGCGGAAATGACGAATTCGCGGCCCAGCTCGCCCGAACCGAGCAGCAGGATTGTGGCAATGTGGCTCATGGAGGCGAGGGTTTAGCTGCCCGCGCTCCCGAGTCCAGTGGCGCCTTACGCCGCCCGCCGATGCCCCGCGACCGCGACCCGCGTGCCGCCGCCCGCGCGGGCCAGCACCAGGCCGAGCTCCGCCTCGCGCAGGGTCCAGTCGACGGTGCATTCGACCCGCGCCAGCCCCGCGCTTGCGGTCAGTTGCGGCGCCTTGGCCGAGACGGGCGCGCCGAGACCCGCGAAGGTCGCCACCACGTCCTCGGCCCATTCACGCGCACCGCGCGAGGTCATGTCGGGGAGCAGCACCGCGAACCGTTCGCTGTCCAGCTGCGCCAGCTCGTGCCCCGGAAGGGTCATCGTCTGTGCCATCGTCTCCAGGAACTTGGCAAAGCCCCACACCACCTCGTCGGCGGTGCGCTGGCCGTAGCGCAGGCCCAGCGCGCGCATCCCGTCGACCGCGAACACCGCGACCATTTGCCCGCCGCCTTGCGCAAGGTGCCGCCGCAAGCTGGCGCAAAAGGCCGCGCGGTTGGCGAGGCCGGTGAGCGGATCGGTGACCGCTCGGGCCAGCAATTCGCCTTCGAGGCTGCGAACCTGCTGCACCGAGCGCATCAGGCACAGCGCCCCGTCGAGCGTGCCGTCGGGGCGGCGCATCGGCCTGAGGCTGAGGGCATACCAGCGCTGGCAATAGAGATGGCGGCAGGTGTCGCGCTCGGCGCAGGCGATCACCGGGAATTCGGCCCACCCGCCGTTCGCCTCGCCCGCCATTGCGGCGGTGACATATTCGCTGAGGAAAGCGGTGTGGTCGCGCATGGCCAGATCGGTGATGTGCGGCAGCAGCAGCGCGCCGGAGAAGTCCTGTCCCAGCTCGGCGATGTTGGCAGAGGCGTGGACAATGAAGCCCCCCGCATCCAGCCTGATCACGATGTCGCCAGCGTTCTCTTCCAGCAGGCCGTGCAGCACATGGCCTTCGACGTCACTCAAAGCGATTTTCATACCGACAGTGCCCCAAGCAGTTTGGCGCAATTCAGCGCCACAACGCTCTTAGTCAGATTGCATGGTAACTAACGAAATACGATGCGAATAAAAGTATTCCCCTTTATTCTTGAAGATGACTTGAGTTTTGTTAGTCCAGTTAAACAAACAGGACTAAAAAACGAATCATCCTCAAGTTCCGTTTACCATATTTTGCAGATTGGGCAGTCACTCCAATACGTAATGGGCGCAGTAAGTATCGCTTCTAAGTAGGCAAAGCCGCTGGCGGTCAGAGCTCGATCATGATCCGCACGGCTTCCGGCGCGGTGCCGCAGGCCTCGGCGATGCGCTGGCGGCAATCGGCGATCACGGCGTCCAGCTCGCGCGGAACTGCGGGGCCGGGGGCGAGCAGATCGGCATCCACGCCGAGCGCGGCGGCGATGGCGTCGAGGCGTTCGGGGAGGGGGCGGGCCTTGCCCTTTTCCCAGGCCCAGACGGTCGGCTTGCTCACCCCGAGCGTCGCGGCGATGTCGGCGAGGGTGAGCCCCGCCTCGCGCCGCAGCCGGTTGAGCCGCGTGCCGAGACCCTCGGCGGGGCCGCGGTGAATGGATACGGGTTGCGCCGGGGGCGCGAGCGGCTGGCTCGGGACGCCGGGCGCAAAGCCCTGAAGCTGAGCGGCGGCGAGCGCGGCGGGGCTGATCGCTTCGTCGAACGCGCAGCCGAACAGGTGCTCGCTGCGCCACACCACGCTGGCGCTCACCGCGCCCGCTTCGGGAAGATCGATGGCGAGCTCGTCGCCCTCGGCAAGGTCGAGCTGCGTCTCGATCAGCAGGCCGGCTGCCGAGATATTGTGGATGGTGACATTGGCGTCACCCGAGCCGGCCACAAAGCCGCTGGTTTCAAGCCGCAGGGCGCGGCGGGCTGAAGTTCGCTGGCTGTCGCTGGCGGACCGGGGATCGAGATGGGCCCTGATGGGCATGGGAGTAGCGCCTTTCGTCCTCTGGATGAGGAGGCGCACAGTCCGGCCCGAATTCTTAAGGCGCAGTCACCTAAATGGGTTAATTCGGACGAAACGAACTGCTTTTCAGCTAACCGCATCCAGCCCGTAAGCCGTGTGCAGCACGCGCACGGCCAGCTCGGTTTCGTCCTCGTCGATCATCACGCTGATCTTGATTTCCGAGGTGGAGATCGCCTGGATGTTGATGCCGCGATCCGAAAGCGCGCGGAACATCGAGGAGGCGACGCCCGCGTGGCTCTTCATGCCGACGCCGACGACGGAGATCTTGGCGATCTTGCTGTCGGTGATGATGCGGTTGAAGCCGATCGCGTCGCGGCGGTCTTCCAGCAGGGCCTGCGCGCGGGCGAGGTCGGACTGGGGGACGGTGAAGGTCACGTCGGTCTCGCCCTTGTCGCGGCCGACGTTCTGGATGATCATATCGACATTGATCGAGGCCGCGGCGAGCGGCTCGAAGATGTTCGCCACCGCGCCCGGACGGTCGGGCACGCGGGTGAGGATCACCTTGGCCTCGTTCTTGTCATGCGCGATGCCGGTCACAAGCTGGCGTTCCATCAGGCCATTCTCCACCAATTCGTCCATTTCCTGTTCGGAGACGATCATCGTCCCCGGCAGATCGTCGGCGGGCGGGGCGCCGTCGCCGATGAAGCTCGAGAGCACCTGCACCCGCACCTTTTCCTTCATCGCCAGCCCGACCGAGCGGGTCTGGAGCACCTTGGCGCCGACGGAGGCGAGTTCGAGCATTTCCTCGTAGGTCACCGCCTTCTGCTTCTTCGCCTTGGCGACGATGCGCGGGTCGGTGGTGTAGACGCCGTCGACGTCGGTGTAGATGTCGCAGCGGTCCGCCTTGATCGCGGCGGCGACCGCGACCGCCGACGTATCCGACCCGCCGCGTCCTAGCGTGGTGATGCGGCCGTCGTCCGAGACGCCCTGAAAGCCCGGGATCACGGCGATCTCGCCCGCTTCCATCGAGGCGATCAGCGCGTCGGCGTCGATGGTATCGATGCGCGCCTTGGCGTGGGCTTCGATGGTGCTGATCGGCAATTGCCAGCCGAGCCAGCTGCGCGACTTGCAGCCCAGCGCCTGAAGCGTGAGCGCGAGCAGCCCGCTCGTCACCTGCTCGCCGCTGGCGACGACGACGTCGTATTCGGCGGGGTCATAGAGGGGATTGGCCTCGCGGCAGAAGTTGACCAGCCGGTCGGTCTCGCCCGCCATCGCGCTGACGACGACCGCGACCTGATCGCGGGTTCCATCAGGCTTGGGCGCGGCCTGCGCGCGCACGATATTGGCCACCCGGCGGATACGCTCCGTCCCGGCCATCGACGTGCCGCCGAATTTCATCACGATACGAGCCAAAGGGGTCACGCTCCCGCTGGTGAGTGTTCGCGGCGGCTGTTAAGGGCGGTTCATGGGAAACGCAAACGTATCGAATGTAACTATCCGTCCTGAAGAGGCCGATTTCTTCGCAAACCTTGCGCGGGACTGGTGGAACCCCAAGGGACCGATGGCTTCGCTGCATCAGGTGAACCCCGTGCGCATGGCCTTCATCCGGGAGGCGATCGACGCGCATTGGGCGGGCGCTGCGGCGTCGGCCAAGCCTCTGGCGGGCAAGAGCGCGCTTGATATCGGCTGCGGCGCGGGGCTGGTGTGCGAGCCTCTGGCGCGGCTCGGCGCGGCGGTGACGGGCGTGGACGCCGCGGCCGAGAATGTCGCGGCGGCGGCGGCCCATGCCGAGGCCGTGGGCCTCGACATCCGCTACATGGCGGGCGAGGTGGCGGGGCTGGATATCGGGGCCTTCGATCTGGTCACCAGCGTCGAGGTGATCGAGCACGTCGCCGACAAGCCCGCCTTCCTGCGCGATGTTGCGGCGCGATTGTCGCCTGACGGGCTGTTGGTCATGTCGACCCCCAACCGTACCGCCGCCTCGCGCGTGCTGCTGGTAGGGGCCGCAGAGGCGGTGGGCTATGTCCCCAAGGGCACGCATCATTGGGAGGATTTCGTCACGCCGGATGAACTCGAGAGCCTGCTGGCCGAGGCGGGGCTGACGGTGACGGCCAAGCGCGGGATCGCGTGGCGTCCGGGCAAGGGGCTGCACCTGTCGGACGATATGTCGCTCAACTACATCCTGAGCGCAGAGAGGACCTAGAAGCCAGATTCCGTTCGCCCTGAGCTTGTCGAAGGGCCGGACTTCTCTTTGGGCTCGGTGCCTGCCTTCAACAAGGACGGTGCTTCGACAAGCTCAGCACGAACGGAATCAAGGGCAGCTTCGCCCCTTCAGCGGCCCGTCGCTGAACACGCCCGCGACGCCCGCTGCCTTGAGCATCGCCGCAAGTTTCACATCGCCGCAGCCCTTGCCCTTGGGGTCATCGCCGGTGCGCAGCATGGGCGGCAGGAACTCGTTCTCCGGCCGCAGCGCCCAGGCGTGCACCGCCAGCCCCGCCGCCTTGGCATCGGCGACCAGCGTGGTCGGGGTGCCGTCGGGATTGAGGATCATCGCGATATGCGCGCCCACCACGTCGGCATATTTTGCGACTTCTGCAAGGCCGGTGGGTGTCACCATGTCGGCATAGCGCATCGCCGGTTCGTCCGCCGGGCTGCCGATGGGGGCGACCAGCTGCACCAGCTTGAACCCGCCGCCGCGCTGCTTGAACCGCTGCAAGGGCGCGATCTCGAAGCTCTGGACGAACACCGGGTCAGCCGACGTGATGCCCAGCGCCTTGAAATCGCGCAGCAGCAGGTCGACCATGTCGATCCCGGCGTTCTGGAGCAGGAATTCGGGGTGCTTCATCTCGGGATAGATGCCGATCCGCCGCCCGGTCTCGGCCTCCTTGGCGCGCACCAGCTTCACGATCTCGGCGAAGGTTGGCACCTGATAGAGGCCGTCATAGCGCGCGTTCGCCGGGCGCAGCGCGGGGATGCGTTCACGCACGCGCAGGGTGCGCAGTTCGGCCAAGCTGAAATCCTCGGCGAACCAGCCGGCGACCTTCTGCCCGTCGATCGTCTTGTCGCGGCGGCGGTCCTCGAACTCCTCGCGGGTCGCGACGTCGGTGGTGCCCGACAGTTCGTTCTCGTGGCGCGCGACGAGGACCAAGTCCTTGGTCGCCACAAGATCGGGCTCGATATAATCCGCGCCCTCGTCGATGGCGCGCTCGTAGGCTTCGAGCGTGTGCTCGGGCCGCTCGGCGCTGGCACCGCGGTGAGCGATGATCAGCATCTCTTGCGCCTGCGCTGCCACCGGAGCGGCGGCCAGCAGGGCGGCGAGGACGGCGACGGCTTTCATCATCTCAAACTCCCATCGCGGCGCGCGCCGCTGCCAGCCGCTCGGGCCCCTGTCCGCCGATCCGCACGAAGGGCACGCCGGCGTCCACCAGCACTTGGCTCACGATTTGGGCAAACCTGTGACGGTCGGCTGCGTCGCTGAAGAAGCGCGTGCCATCGTCAACCCACGGCAGGTCGGGTTCGAGCAGCAGATAGAGGTCAGCCTTGGGCGCGGCCATCAGTTCTGCGGGGCGCGTCCCCAGCAGCATTTCGCACCACGCGGCGGTCATCAGCGCATCGGTGTCGGCGATCAGCAGCGGCCCGGCCCACGGCGCGGCGGCGGCAATCATCGCCTGCTGCGCGCTGCCGATCAGGAGCAGGTCATCGAGGGTCAGAGGCTCCTTGTGCGCCTCGCAATGGCTGCGACCATATTCGCCGACGGTAAGCGCGTCGCTCTCCTTGGCGAGCAATGCGGCGAGGGTGGTCTTGCCAGTGCTCTCCGCGCCGTGGAGGCAGATGGTGCGGCGGTAATGCGCTTGTACGGGGGCAGGGAGGTAGGGCCAGTGCGCCGCCGGATCGGCCCTCACCGCGCTCGCAGAAAGACCCGCGACCGGGTCGTCCTTTAGCACCAGCACGCGTCCGCCCAGAGGCACGAAGAAGCCGCCAACCTGCCGCGCCAGATCCACGCCGTAGCCCTCGCCTGCGAAGAGGTAGTCGATGGGCTCGGGATGCGCCTCGGCGACGATGCCGCGCCAGAGCGGCCAGAATTCCGCGCTGTCCTCGGGCGCTTGCGGCACCACCGCGCCGTGGCCCACCACCCGGCAATTGGGCACGAGCTCTCTCATCCATACCAGCCGCGTCTCGCCCGCAATCGGATCATTGGGCAGCCAGCACACCAGCACGGTCAGCTCGTCCACCAGCGCCCGCGCGGTGCGGATCAGCGCCATGTGCCCGGCGTGCGGGGGCATGAACTTGCCGAGCAGGAAGCCGCGTTTGGTCAAGCCTCGACGCTCTCACCCTCTCGCGCGGCCTTGGTCCAGGCGCGGTAGCCCTCCGCCGAAAGCACGAGGAACACGACGTAGAGCCCCGCCGTGAGGTACAGCGACCGCGAGATGTAAACGCCGACCGACAGCACATCGACCGCGATCCACAGCACCCAGTTCTCGACCCGCCGCATCGCGAGCAGCACCTGCGCCACCACGCTCCCGCCTGCGATGGCGGCGTCGGCATAGGGCAGGGCGGCATCGGTCCAGCGCGCCATCGCCCAACCGATCCCGGCGCTTGAGCCTGCCACCAGCACCAGCGCGAAGGCGCGCGATTTCCAGTCCATCCAGCTCACGCTGACCTCCTTGGCGAGGCCGCCTGCGCGCGCCCACATCCACCAGCCCAAGCCCTGCGCGGCGAAGAAGAACACCTGCAGCCACGCATCGCTGTAGAGCCGCGCCTCGCGGAAGATGACGAAGTAGACCGCCACCATCGCCAGACCGAAGGGGAAGTTCCAGATCGACCGGCGCGCCAGCAGGACGATGTTGGCGACGCCGAGCAGGAAGGCGATGGTTTCGAGCGGGATCATCGGATGCCGGTCAGCCGAGCGCGGCGGCCCATTCGTCCGCCTTGAAGCCGACCAGCAGGCCGTTTGCGTGCTCCACGATCGGGCGCTTGATCACGGAGGGGTTGGCGGCGAGCAGCACCGGCGCGGTGTCGGCGCTGGCCGCTTTCGCCTTGTCCGCGTCCGACAGCGCGCGGAAGGTCGTGCCCTTGCGGTTGACTACCACGTCGAGCCCGGCAGCTGCGATCCAGTCGGCGATCTTGGCGGGGTCTGCGCCTTCCTTCTTGTAGTCGTGGAAGGTGTAGGCGTGGCCCTGCTGGTCGAGCCAGACGCTGGCCTTCTTGACCGTGTCGCAGTTGGGGATGCCGTAGAGGTGGATCAAAATTATTTCCTCGTCATTGCGAGCAGCCGTCAGGCTGCGCGGCAATCCATGGCCTGACATCTGATGGTCGCGCAACGGTTGAGCTACGTCCCATGCATTGCTTCGTCGCCTGCGCTCCTCGCAATGACGAATGGGAGGGTCAAGAGCGCGTGCCCAGATGCGCGTCGGCAATCGCCACTGCCACCGCATCGGCCGCGTCGCTTCCGGCAAGTGCCACGCCCGGCAGCAGCACCTTCACCATCGCCGCGACCTGTGCTTTTTCGGCCCCGCCCGTGCCGGTGACCGCCTGCTTCACCAGCCGCGCCGCGTGCTCGTTCACCGTGAGCCCCGCCGCCCCGCAAGCGGCCAGCACGCAGCCGCGCGCCTGGGCGAGCTTCAACGTCGACTGCGCGTTTTTGTTGACGAACACCTCCTCCGCCGCGGCGCGGTCAGGGTGATGTTCGGCGATCACGGCAGCGATGCCTGCATGGAGCGCCGCCAGCCGCTCGGCCATCGGGGTGCCAGGGTCGGACTTGATCTGACCATTGGCGACATGGGCGATCCGCGCCCCCTCGGCCCGGATCACGCCCCAGCCGGTCGAGGTCAGCGAAGGATCGAGGCCGAGGATCAGCACGGGCTAAATCCGGATGCCGAGGCGTGGACCGAACTGCACCATCAGCAGGTACAGCGCGATGGTCAGCACGCAGCCCGCCGCGAGCGCAAACCAGAAGCCGTAGCCCTGCCGCAGCAGCACCGGGATGAGCAGGAACATCGGCAGGCTCGGCAGCACGAACCAGAAGGTCGCCTGCGCGTGCACCGCCATGTTCTCGGCATCGGGCCGCGCGTGCCACAGGAAGATCATCCCGAGGATCGAGATCAGCGGCAGCGACGCGATCAGCGCGCCCATCGCGGGCAAGCGCCGGCCGATTTCCGCAATCGCCGCGATGATGACGCCGGCGAGCAGCGCCTTCGCGGCAAAGGTCCACATCAGCCCAGCTTTTCCATCACCTCGTCGGGGATTTCGTAATTGCCCCAGACGGTCTGGACGTCGTCATCATCGTCGAGCGCGTCGATCAGCTTCATCAGCGTGCCCGCGGTCGCTTCATCGACCTCGACGCTGAGCACCGGCTTCCACGCCAGCTTCACGTTGTCGGCCGGGCCGAGCACCTTTTCGAGCTCGCCCGCCACGCCGTGCAGCGCATCGGCGGCGGTCCAGATGGTGTGGCCGTCCTCGGAGCTTTCGACGTCATCCGCGCCCGCTTCGATGGCGGCTTCGAGCAGCTTTTCCTCGTCGCCCACCGACGCCGAATACTCGATCAGCCCGCGGCGTTCGAAGCCGTGGCTCACCGAACCTTCGGAGCCCAAGTTGCCGCCGTTCTTGGAGAAGGCGGTGCGCACGTTGGTGGCGGTGCGGTTGCGGTTGTCGGTCAGCGCCTCGACGATCAGCGCGACGCCGCCCGGGCCGTAGCCTTCGTAGCGGATCTCGGCGTAATCCTCGCCGCCCGCCATGCTCGCCTTGTCGATAGCGCGCTGGATATTGTCCTTGGGCATCGACTGCGCGCGCGCCGCGTTGACCGCGAGGCGCAGGCGCGGGTTCATGTCGGGATCGGGCATGCCCATCTTGGCCGCCACGGTGATTTCGCGGGAGAGCTTCGAGAAGCTCGCTGCGCGTTTCTTGTCCTGCGCACCCTTGCGGTGCATGATGTTCTTGAACTTGGAATGGCCTGCCATTGGACGAACTTCACCGGAATGTTGGAGATTTGAGCGGCGGCCTTACTCCGGAGCAAGCGGGCGATGCAAGGGTGCTCGCGGGGGAGATGACGCTTCCTGCGAGGCTTGCCGACGTGGCGCGGTTCGCGCTGCGGCCGAGCTTCGTCGCGCAGCCGATGGCTTGGGGACGAACGGCGGCGCTGGCGCTGCTGGCGGTGTTCGCGCTCGATATCGCGCTCGGGTTGCTGATCGAGGGCGCGCTGGCGGCGGTGGATGGGGCCACCGGGTGGCTGCCCGCTCCGGTCGAGGAGCCCATCACATTCGCCGAAGACCTGTTTACCGCGCTGCTGGTCGCGCCCCTGCTCGAGGAGTTGCTGTTTCGCGGCTGGCTATCGGGGCGCGCGGCGGCCCTGCGCTTTGCGATGTTCGGCTTTGCAGCGCTCGCTCTGTTTGCGGCGAGCCTGATCGTCTCGCCCTATGTCGCCACGCCGATGGCACTGGCGGGGGTGGCAATGGCGTTTGCCGGGCTGATCCGCTGGAGCCAGACACGGCATTTCGACATCGCCGTGCCCGCGTGGTTCCCCCGGCATTTCCGCTGGCTGGTATGGGGATCGAGCCTGCTGTTCGGTCTCATCCACCTCGGCAATTACGCGCCGCTGAACCACCCGCTCGGGCTGCTGGTGGTGCTGCCGCAGACTATCGGCGGAGTGCTGCTCGCCTACACCCGCACGCGGCTGGGCCTGCGTGCGGCGATTGCGCATCACGCCGCCTATAATGCGGTGCTGACGGCGCTGGACTACGCCGGGTGGTGAGCGGTCAGACCTTGACCGCCGTGCCGCTCGCGGAAACCATCAGCATCGATCCGTTGGGGCCGATCACCTCGTAATCGAGGTCGATCCCGACCACCGCATTGCCGCCCATCGCTGCAGCTTCGGCCTGAAGCTCCTCGATCGCCTGCTTGCGCGCGTCGGCAAGGATGCGTTCGTAGCTGCCCGAGCGTCCGCCGACGATGTCGCGGATGCCGGCGAACAGGTCGCGGAACAGGTTCGCGCCGACGATCACCTCGCCGGTGACGATGCCGCAATATTCCTGAATCGGTCGGCCTTCGAGAGTGGGCGTGGTGCTGACGGTGACGCCGCGCGCGTCTTTCCAGGGGGATGCCATTGGTGATTCTCCTTCGCGAACTGTATTATAGAGATAACACAGCTTGTTGAAAGTTCAATGACATCCCGCCCGGATGTACTTGCTGAACGAAACCCCGCCGATCAGGCCATCCCGAGCGCGTTCTTGTAGGTCTCGAGCAGCATGTCCTGCTCGCTGCGGTCGTCGGGCTTCATCTTCCTGAGGCGCACGATCTGGCGCATGATCTTGGGATCATAGCCGACCGCCTTGGCTTCCATGTAGACGTCGCGGATGTCGTCGGCGATGCCCTTCTTCTCTTCTTCGAGGCGTTCGATGCGCTCGATGAGAAGGCGCAGGCGGTCGTCGGTGGTTTCGGCCATCGGGTGTCTCCATCGGAAATGAGAATCGGTTGGCCGGTGCGATAGCCAGCCTCTCGGCCCCGGTGAACAGGCCCTGCGAATTATTCCTGTGCGTTCTTCGCCACGCTCGCTTCCATGCGGGCGAGCTGCTCCTCCGTGGCTGGAGACTGGCGCGAGGCTTTCCACTCGCCGCTCGGCATCCCGTGGATGAGCGTGCGCGCCTCTTCCTTGTCGCCCGCGTAGCCCGCATCGCGGATCCAGTCGGCGAGGCAGTTGCGGCAGAACCCGGCCAGACCCATCAGGTCGATGTTCTGCGCATCGTGGCGGTGCCGCAGGTGGCGCACCAGCCGGCGGAAGGCCGCGGCAGCCTGTGCATCGTCCAGAGAATCGAGCGGATCGGCATTGCTATTCATCGCGGCTTTTCCTTGAGTTGAAATTCGCCTGTGTCATAGGCGTGGCCGAAGAGGGATTGCCACAAATGTCACGACGCGATCAGTCACGGATCGACCCGCGCGGCCGCAAGGTCAAGATTCTCGCCACCATCGGGCCGGCGAGCCGCTCGCCCGAGATGCTCGAACGGCTGGTGCGGGCGGGCGCAGACGCCTTCCGCCTCAACAGGAGCCACGGCGTACATGCCGATCACGAGGCGGCGATCCACGCGATCCGCGCCTTGGAAAAGCAGTTCAACCTACCGATCGCGATCCTTGCCGACCTTCAGGGGCCCAAACTGCGCGTCGGCACCTTCAAGAACGGGCAGGCGGTGATCCGCCATTCGGGTCACTTCGTGCTCGACCGTGACGAGACGCCGGGCGACGAGAACCGTGTCTGTCTGCCGCACCCCGAACTGTTCGGCATCATGGCGCGCGGCCAGCGCCTCTTGATCAACGACGGCAAGATTCGGTTGAAGGTGCTGGAGGCGGACGAAAGCCGCATCCTGTGCACCGCCGAAGTCGGCGGAGTGATCTCCGACCGCAAGGGCGTCAACGTGCCCGATGCCGAAGTGCCGATCCCGGCGCTGACCGAGAAGGATCGCCGCGACCTCGCCTTTGCCACCGAGCATGGCGCAGACTGGATCGCGCTCTCCTTCGTGCAGCGCCCCGAGGACATCGCCGAAGCGCGCAAACTGATCGGCAGCCACGGCGCCGCCCAGCCGCCTGCGATCTGCGCCAAGATCGAAAAGCCGCAGGCCGTGCACCGGCTCGACTCCATCATCGAGCTCGCCGACGGGATCATGGTCGCGCGCGGCGATCTCGGCGTGGAGCTCGAGCCCTACGAAGTGCCGCCGCTCCAGAAGCGCATCGTCAACGCCGCGCGCCGCGCGGGCAAGCCAGTGATCGTGGCGACCCAGATGCTCGAGAGCATGATCGAAAGCCCGAGCCCGACCCGCGCGGAAGTCTCCGACGTCGCCAACGCCGTCTATGACGGGGCCGACGCCGTGATGCTCTCGGCCGAAAGCGCGGCGGGTGCATGGCCCGAGGAATCGGTGGCGATGATGGACCGCATCGCGGTGCAGGTCGAACGCGACGAGGGCTACAAGGAGCGCGTGCGCTTCCTCGACACGCCGCCCGATGCGACCACCTCGGACGCGCTGGCGCATGCCTGCATGACCATCGCCGACACCGTGCCGATCAGCGCGATCACCGTGTTCACCTCGAGCGGCTCGACCGCCCGGCGCGTGGCGCGTGAACGGCCCGCGACGCCGGTGCTGGTGCTCACCCCCTCGATGCGCACCGCGCGGCGGGTGGCATTGCTCTGGGGTGCGCACGCGGTCGCGACCAAGGACATCGGCAGCTTCGAGGAGATGATCGGCAAGGGCAAGCGCATGGCGCTGCGCCACGGCTTTGCGCAAGCAGGGGCCAAGCTGATCGTGCTCGCCGGGGTGCCCTTCGGCACGCCCGGGGCGACCAACCTGCTTCACGTGGTGACCGTCAGCGGCGACGAGCTCGACAAGCACAAAGCTTGATCGGTCGCGTCAGAACGACTGGCTGACCCTGAGATTGAGGCGCGGGGTGTTGTCGCCCGTGTCGTAGCGGTCTTCGGTCAGCGGCACAGCGACCTCGAAGTCGAGATCGAGATTGCGGGTGATGTCCGTGCGCAGGCCCGCCCCGCTTGAGGCGAGCGTGCCGCCGCCCATCCCGCCCTTCAGGTTCGAGACCGTGCCGCCATCAGCGAAGGCGTAAAGCTGCACATTGCGCACTGCGCCCAAGGCCTTGGGCCAGTCGTAGCGCAGTTCGGCAAGCCCCGCCGCGCCCAGATCGCCGACCCGCTGCGCGAAATCGTAGCCGCGCAGGAAGTTGGTGCCCCCGAGCGTGAAGCTTTCGCCGATCAGCAGCGGTGCGGTCGACAGCTGGCCGGTGGTGGCGAGCGACAGGCTCACCCGCGGAGCAATCCCGCGCCGCCAGTTCAGCCACCACGAGAATGAGGTGAAATCAGGTTGCGAGTCCCAGCGCGACGCGAGCGGATCGTTGTTGCCCGTGGCGCCGAGGGCGTCGAGCCCCACGCTCACGGTCGCGCGGCCCTGGAAGGAGCCTCCGGCCAGCGGCCCGTAGCCGTAGAAGCCGGCCCGCAGGAGCGCGATCCGGTCCATGCGCGCCAGCGTGCCGAAGCTGTCCTGCCGCAAGTCCTGCAACTCGGCGCTGCCTTCGAGCCACAGGCTGCGGTTCTGGCTGCGGACCAGCGGATGGCTTACCCGGATACCGCCCTGCCACGCCACGCCGACCAGCTCGCGGTCGGCGAGATAGGCGCCGGGCTCGGTGCGCGACCACGATAGGAAGGTGCCGATGTTGGTGCCCGCATCATTCATCACGACGCTGTAACGCGCGCTGAAGAAGGCCAGCTCGCCGGGGTTGGCGGGCGTGGCCGAGAAGCTGAGATCGACCCGGTCCCACGGCGAAAACAAGCCGTTCCCGTCGACGTCGATGCGCGCGCGGATCGGGCCAAGGGGCTTGGTCCCATCGGTCGCGACCAGCATGCTCCCGCTCGCATCCGTGGTGCGGGCATCGACGACGAGTACGCGGCGGGGCCCGTCGCGCTCGAAGCGGGTGCCGCGAATCCATACCCCGGGCAGGTCATCGGCAAGCAAAACCTCGCGCTGCAGCGCGGCCAGCGTCACCGGCGCCGCGTTGACCAGCCGTTCGAGCTGGTGGCGGATCGCGGGATTGTCCGTGCCTTCGATGCGCAGCGCATCGATCTGCCCTTCGTCGACGCGGACGCGCAGCATCCCGCCCACCAGCGCCTGCTCGGGAATCCACGCGGTGGCGAGGATATAGCCTTCGGCCCGCAGGCGGGCGGCGATAGCGTCGGTAAGCTGGACAAGCTCGGCGCGCTCCAGCGGGCGCCCGGCGAATTTCTCGATGGTGCTGGCGAAGGCCGAGCGGTCCAGCACCGTCAGCCCGTCGATCACGATGGCGCCGACATCGACCGGCGCGCCGCCTGCGCCCTGCATCGGCGTGTCGAGCACCGGGAGGATCTCGATGCGGACCTGTTCGGGCGGGGGCAGGGGGCGATCGTCGCGGCTCACCTGTGAGGCGGGGTTAGTCCGGTCAAGCGCATCCTGTGCCGCCAGCGGGCTCGCCAGCAGCAGGATTGCGCCTCCACAAACATTAATCTGCCACACGGTCAGTTCGGCCCCTCGTGATCGCAAAGAGCCTGAAATGTACAAAACAAAGGTTAATCAAACACTCCGTAAGTGCCTTGTTAACCGAGTCCTTAAACGGGATGGCTGCATCAAATGTGTAAATGGCAAGTCAGGAGAAACTTATGCGACTCTTGTCTCGCCTCATCCTGCCTTTACTTCTGCTGCTGTTCAGCGGCGCGCCAGCGCTTGCCCAGAGCGGGGCTTGGACCGTCAGCGAAGCCAAAGGCACCGTCACCGTTATCGATGCGCGCGGGCAGCGGTCCGCCAAGGCTGGTACCGAGCTGACGCCGGGCGCAACCGTGCGCACTGCGGAGCGTTCGTCGGCAGTGCTGGTGCGCGGACGCGAGTTCGTGACCCTGCGCCAGAACGCGCAGCTGCGCATTCCCGAAGCGGCGCGCCAGCGCGGGCTCGTCCAGATCATTCAGGACTACGGCAGCGCACTGTTCAACATCGGCAAGCAGCCCAACCCGCATTTCGGGGTCGAGACGCCCTATCTGGCGGCGGTCGTGAAAGGCACGACCTTCGTCATTACCGTCGGCGGCGATGCGGCGACCCTCCAGGTAACCGAAGGCGCGGTTGAGGCGTCGACCAATGACGGCGGCGTGCGCGAACTGATTCGCCCGGGCACGGTAGCGATGATTGCAGCGGGCGATCCGCTGCGGATGGTGATCGAGGGCGAGGGCAAGCGCGTGGTGGATTCGCCCGCGCGCGGCCAGAGCGGCGCGGCAGCGGCGACGACCGCGCCCGGCTCTTCTTTCGAGGCCCCTTCCGAACCGGCGACCCCGGAACCGCAGGCACGTATCGACGAGGCAATCGTCAGCACGCCGCAAAACCTCGGCAAGGTATCAAACGGCTTTGTCGGCGGTGAAGTGGCAGTGCTCGCTGCCGCGGTCGCCGCTGACAACACCGGCCGCGGTAACGCAGCGCCGCTCGCCAACACGGGCGGGCGCGGCGAGGACGGCACCGTGTGCGCGGGCAACTCCTGCGTCGGTGCGGGTAATGCCAATGGCAACGGGAATGGCAATGGGCCCGGCAACGGCAACAGCGCCGATTCGCCCGCAAACGGAAACGGAAACGGGAACGGGAACGGCGCAGACAATCCCGGCAATGGCAACGGCAACGACTCTGCCGACGACAACGGATCGGACAATGACAACGATTCATCGGACCCCGCCGATGACGATGGCGTAAAAGGCAACGGCAACGGCAACGGCAACGGCAACGGCAATGGGAACGGGAACGGCAACGGCAACGGCAACGGCAATGGGAACGGGAACGGCAACGGCAACGGCTCAGACAATCCCGGCAACGGCGGTGGCAACGGAAACGGAAACGGCAACGGGAACGGGAACGGGAACGGGAACGGGAACGGCAATGGCTCAGACAATCCCGGCAATGGCGGTGGCAACGGAAACGGCAGCGGCAACGGAAACGGCAACGGCGGCAATGGCAACGGCGGCAATGGCGGCGCGCCTCGCCCGCGGCCGATCTGATCTCCGCGCTGGCCACTGACCGAACCTGATCGCTTCCTGACGCTCTCCATGCAGACCTCACGCATGCCTTTGGCCTCGATGGAGGCGCTGCTTCGCCGAGAAAGCTGGCGCATCAGTGTCCTGATGGCCTGCGCGCTTACGCTGCTCGTCACCATCGGCGCGTTGACCGGCGCTTTTCGTGCCGCAGAGAACCGCTTCGAGGAACTCGGCTTCACCCTCCTCAGCCGCCCCGCGAGCGGTCAGGTCCACGTCATCGAGATGGACGCTGCGAGCATGGCCGCGATCCGCCAATGGCCGTGGTCCCGCGACCACTATGCCCGCGTCATCCAGCAGCTCGACGCTGCCGGCGTGCGCTCGATCAGCTTCGACGTCGATTTCTCAGGGAGCGGCGATCCCGCCGGCGATCGCGCCTTCGCCGACGCTATCGCTGCTTCGCGCGCCCCTATCGCCCTCGCCACCTTTGCCCAGAAGGCTGGGTCCGGGGATGCCCGCCAGCTTGATTCGCTGCCGATCCCGATGCTGCGCGAGCAGGCGGAACTCACCTCGGTCGCAGTCTTGCCCGACGCCGACGGCTTCATGCGGCGCCTCCCTTTCGGGACGGTAACCGAGCAAACGCCGCGCCCCTCGCTTGCGGCCTTCGTTGCGGGACGGTCGGGTTCCGTGGATGACACGTTCCCCGTCGATTTCGCGATCGACCCCGCCACGATCCCGCGCCGCAGTTTCATCGCGGTCGAGCGCGGCGTGATCCCGGCCGGTAGCCTCAAGGGAAAGGACGTGATCATCGGCGCAACGGCCATCGAGCTGGGTGACCGCTATCCGGTTCCTATGTACGGCGTCATCCCCGGGGTGGTCATTCAGGCCCTTGCCGCCGAGACGCTTGCGGCGGGCGTGCCGGCTTATGGTTCGTGGTCATTGCCGTTGCTGATTGCGGCAGGACTGGGCCTTGCGATCCTGACCGCGCGGCGGCGGCGCACGCTGGTGCTCCGGACCGGCGCCGCGCTGGCTTCGCTGTTCGTCTTCTGGCTCGTCGCGCGATTGGCGTTCAATGTCTGGTTCGAGCTCGTGCCCGCCCTGACGCTCGCTATCGGAGCCGGACTTATCGCCTACATCACGCTCACCCAGCGCATCGCGGCACAGAAGCGTCTGGTCGACATGGAAAGCGGGCTGCCCAACCGGCTGGCGCTCGATTTCCGTCCGGCCACCGCCATCGACCGGTTGTTTGTCGCTGCGCAGATCGACGAATTTGACGCGCTCAAGCTTGCGGTCGACGCCGATGATTTCGGGGACCTGCTGCGCCGCATTGCCGACCGCCTGAAGGTCGCGACCGGGGTCGAGGCCATCTACCGCACCGAAGAGCGCACTTTGGGGTGGGTTTCGGCGCTCTCGGTCGCCGAGCTCGAGGCCCAGCTTGCCGGCATCCGTGCGCTGATGCGCAGCCCGTTCGACATCGCGGGACGCAGGCTCGGCGTGTCGCTGACCTTCGGCGTTGCCGGACAAGAGGCGGGCGATCCGGCGGCCCAGGCGGCTCACGCCGCGAGCCTCGCCAAGCGCGCGGGCAAATTCTGGCGTCTCCACACCGCCGAGGAAGGCGAGACGGTCGCGCAGCAACTCTCGCTGCTCGGCGAGCTTGACGACGCGCTGCGGAGCGGTGCGATCACGGTGCTCTACCAGCCCAAGCTCAACCTCGTGACCCGCCAGATCGACGCGGTCGAGGCGCTGGTGCGCTGGAACCACCCCGAGCGGGGGTTGCTCCCGCCCGATTGCTTCATCCCGCTGTTCGAAGAGCGCAACCGCATCGACGACCTCACCGTTGCCGTGTTGAGCAGGGCGCTGGCCGACATGCGCGGCTGGTGCGAGCAGGGGCTGACGATCGGCGTTGCGGTCAACATCTCGGCGGCGCTGCTGACGTCGGACAATTTTATCAACCGCGCGCTGGCGCTGGTCGGTCGCTCGGGCGCGCCGACGCATCGCCTCACCTTCGAGGTCACCGAAAGCGCGCAGTTCGAGGACACGGACAAAGCGATCGCAGCGCTGGAACGCTGCCGTGCGACCGGCATCCGCATTTCGATGGACGACTACGGCACCGGACAATCGGCGCTCAACTACCTCAAGCTCCTGCCCTTGTCGGAGCTCAAGATCGACCGCATGTTCGTCGCTCAGGCCCATGTCGACCGCAGCGATGCCATGCTGGTGCGGTCGACCGTGCAACTCGCCCATGAACTCGGGCTCAAGGTCGTGGCCGAAGGCGTCGAGGAGGCGGCGTGCCTTGCCTTCCTCGAACAGATCGGCTGCGACTATGCGCAGGGCTACCTCGTCGGGCGGCCCCTCGATGCCGAGGCGCTCGCCAGGACGGCGGCGGCGACGCAACCTGCCGAGGAAACGGCCGAGGCGGCCTGAGCTTCCCCGCTTCAATTCCCTGTCGCAGCCTGATAGCTTGACCGTGGGAGACCGGGCCGGGCCGGTCGTCACGAGGGAGAGATCATGCGGTTGATGAAAGCAGCGCAGCGTGCAGCGATGGCCACGCTGGCGACGATCGGCCTGTCGGGCTGTGTGGTGAACATTGCAGACGACAGTCCCGACCGCGCCGAAGCGGTGCCCCCGCCGCCCGTGCCGATGACCTGCAACGCCGCGAAGGCGCAGTATCATGTCGGCCATGATGCGACCCAAGCGATGGGCGGCGCGATCCTCAAGGACAGCGGCGCGCGCACCCTGCGGTGGGGCCCTCCCGGCGGCGCGTGGACAATGGATTACCGCGAGGACCGGGTGAACGTGCGCTACGACGGCAACATGAAAATCACGGAAGTCACCTGCGGGTGAGTGAACGCTTGAGGGCCACCTCGGGATCGCCCTTCGAGGCCACCTTCGGCTTTGCCCGGGCGGTGCGGACGGGCAATCGGATCATCGTCGCCGGCACGGCGCCGGTCGAGCCCGATGGTTCGACCACCCCGGGCGGCGCGGCGGAGCAGGCGGCGCGGTGCTGCGCGGTCATTGTCGCGGCGATCGAGGAATTGGGCGGCAGCGCGGCCGACGTGGTGCGCACCCGGATGCTGCTGACCGACCCTGCCGATCAGGATGCGGTCGGCGCGGTCCATGCGCGCTTCTTTAGCGACGCGCGCCCCGCAGCGACGATGGCCGGGGTGGCGTGGCTGTGCCGGCCCGAGTGGAAGGTCGAGATTGAAGCCGAGGCAGAGCTGCGAGCCTGATGAGGCGCGCGGCTGTCTATCTGGCTGCCGTTGTGGCGGGCATTGCGCTGGGGCTGGGTAGCGCGTTGTGGATGGCCGGGTTGTGGCCTCCGGGCCGCAACATGGCGTTCGGCGATGTCGATGTGCGCGGGTGGCGCAGCGACTTCGCGATCGGCTCCAAGGCCGCAGACCCCTATACCCGCGCGCGCGTCGCCCGCCACGGCCTGCTGGCGCTGGCAAAGAGCGAGGCGGTCTATCTCACCCGCACCGTCGATGACGCCGGCGAGCCCTTGCGCGAGGCCTGCACCTACCGCCTGTCGGGCGGCGCGATGCCCGCCGCATGGTGGTCGGTGACGCTCTATGACGCGGCGAGTATGCTCCCCGCCAACACCGATGGCGCGCTCAGCATCGATGCGGAGCGCGCCGGGAAGGGCGCGTGGTCGGCCATGATCGCGCCGCAACGCCCGGCGGGCGGCGAGGCATGGATTTCGAGCCGGGGAGCAGGACGCTTCGACCTGACGCTGCGGCTCTACATCCCCGAGGCGCGGTTGCTGGCCGACCCGAACGCCGCGCTCACCCCGCCACGTATCGCGCGGCTTGCGTGCGAGGGCGCGGCATGAAGCGCTGGCTTGGCCCCTTGGCGGTGCTTCTGATCAGCGCCGGTGCGACCCACGCCCTGACGCTGGCGCAGGCACCGGGCTTCATCATGGACCGTGCGATGGCGACGCTGGCCGACCGGGGCATTGCGCTCCACGCCTTCACCGCCACGCCCCGCGTCACCCCGCAGACCCAGCAGGTCGTGCGCTCCTCACCCGATCTCTACTATGCGCTGTGCCGCTATGACCTCGTCCGGCCGGGCACCCATCTCGAGGTGAGGCTGGGCGCCTCGCCCGACTATCAGTCGCTCGCCTTTTTCGATGCGCAGACGGACAACTTCGCCACGCTGCGCGGCACGGGACGCGAAGTGAACGTGCGCCTGCTTGCGCCGGGGAGCGCGGCCGAGGAAGGCGCGGTGGTCAGTCCGACGTTGCGAGGTGTGATTCTGATCCGCCGTCTTGCCCCCGACGCCCGGCGCTACGCTGCTGCCGCCGAAGCCGGGAATGCCGATCAATGTCGCCTTGTTGCGGAGAGGCCGGTCAGGCGCTGACGCTCGCCAGCCGTTCCTTGACGAGCGCCATCAGCGCCGCGAGGTCTGGCAACGCGTTGAGTTCATCCGCGCTCATCAGCACTTCGGGCGCACTGGCCTTGTCTCCGAACAAGATCGCCGGAAGCGCGATGTCGCGGCTATCCAGCTCGCCGCGGAATTCGTCGCGATAGAGGAACAGCACCGGCATGCCGAGCGTGTCCAGAAACCTGCGCCACGCGCCCCGCATCGCGAAAGCCCCATAGGTCAGCCCGCACAGCGAGCACGGGTAAGTGGCGGGCGAGACGATCTTGTGCACGAAGTCGCCCAGCGCATCGAGCACGCCGCCATCGGCGTTGTAGACAAGGATCAGGGTCGGGATCGTCGGTTTCATCCTTGGCGTTACGGGCCATCCACCAGTAAAGTTCTGCCCAAAATCGCGCTGACTAGCAATTTTCCTCAAGCGACTGGTCCGTCTCGCCCTTTTCGGCTGCGTCCAAGGCGGCTAGAGCACCCGCCATGCACGGACAATTCCAACTCAACGATGAACAGCTCGCGATCCGCGAGGTCGCCCAGCGTTTCACCGCCGACGCCATCACCCCGCACGCCGGGGAGTGGGACGAGAAGCACATCTTCCCCCGCGAGACGATCCAGCGCAGTGCCGAACTCGGCTTCGGCGCGATCTATGTCTCCGAAGCCTCGGGCGGGATCGGCCTCGGGCGTTTGGAGGCGGCGCTGATCATGGAGGCGATGGCCTATGGCTGCCCTTCGACCAGTGCCTTCATCTCGATCCACAACATGGCCGCGTGGATGATCGACCGCTTTGGCGGCGAGGCTGTGAAGGCGAAGTACCTCCCTAGCCTCGTGACGATGGAAAAGATTGCCAGCTATTGCCTGACCGAGCCTTCGAGCGGCTCGGACGCGGCGGCCTTGCGGACAAACGCAAAGCGGGACGGCGACCATTACATCCTCAACGGGACCAAGCAGTTCATCTCGGGCGCGGGCGCGAACGAGGTCTATGTCGTCATGGTCCGCACCGGCGAGGATGGCCCCAAGGGGATCTCCTGCGTGGTGATCGACAAGGACATGCCCGGCGTCAGCTTCGGCGCGCAGGAAAAGAAGCTCGGCTGGCACTCGCAGCCGACCGCGCAGCTGATCCTCGAAGACGTGCGCGTGCCGGTGGAGAACCTCGTCGGCGCCGAGGGCGAGGGCTTCCGCATCGCCATGATGGGCCTGGATGGCGGCCGCCTCAACATCGGCGCCTGCTCGCTGGGCGGGGCGCAGCGGTGCCTCGACGAGGCGATCAATTACACCAAGGACCGCAAGCAGTTCGGTCAGGCGGTGGCCGATTTCCAGAACACCCAGTTCATGCTCGCCGACATGGCGACGGACTTGGAGGCGGCGCGCGCGCTGCTCTACCTCGCGGCGGCAAAGGTCACCGACAACGCGCCCGACAAGACGCGCTTCTCCGCGATGGCCAAGCGCCTGGCAACCGACAACGGCAGCGCCATCGTCGACAAGGCGCTCCAGCTGTTCGGCGGCTACGGTTACCTGCAGGACTACCCGATCGAGCGCTTCTGGCGCGATCTGCGCGTCCACTCGATCCTCGAGGGCACCAATCAGGTGATGCGCATGGTCGTGGGCCGGGACCTGCTGCGCCAGTGATGGCGACACGGCTTGCCCTGACGACGCTGGTGGTGCCCGGTTACGACGCCGGAATCGCGTTTTGCGTCGGCGCGCTTGGCTTCGATCTCATCGAGGACACCGACATGGGCGCGGGCAAGCGCTGGGTTGTGGTCGGCGGCAAGGACGGCGGGCGCCTGCTGATCGCCAAGGCCACCAATGACGCGCAAACCGCCGCTGTCGGCAACCAGACCGGCGGGCGGGTCGGCTTTTTTGCCCACACTGACGATTTCGCAGGGACCCATGCACGCCTCGTCGATGCAGGGGTGAATTTCCATGAAGAGCCGCGCCACGAAAGCTATGGCACAGTGGCCGTCTTCAGCGATCCTTTCGGCAATCGCTGGGACCTGATCGAACCGAAAGACACGGGGCAATGACCGACGACGTTCTGATCCGCACGAATGGCCCGATCGGCCATATCAGCCTCAATCGGCCCAAAGCGCTTCACGCGCTGACGCTCGAGATGTGCCACGCGATGAGCGCGGCGCTGACAGAATGGGCCAGCGATGAGAGCATCAAGGCGGTCATCCTCGATCATGCCGAAGGGCGCGGGTTCTGCGCGGGCGGCGACATCGCCTTCCTGAGGGATTCGGCGCTCAATGATGGCGGCGTGTCGGGGCGCAAGTTCTTCCACGACGAGTATCAGCTCAACCACCAGATGTTCACCTACGCCAAGCCGATTGTTGCTTTCATGGACGGCATCACGATGGGCGGCGGCGTGGGCATTGCGCAGCCCGCAAAGTTCCGCGTGGCGACCGAGAACACCCGCTTCGCCATGCCCGAGACCGGGATCGGCCTGTTCCCCGATGTGGGCGGCGGATGGTATCTGTCGCGCCTTGGCCAGCGGCTTGGCCAGTTCCTCGCGCTGACCGGTGCACGGCTCGACGGGGCGGAGTGCCTGTGGACCGGGCTTGCCACGCATTATGTGCCGCACGAGATGCTCGAAGACATCAAGGCGCGCATCCACGATCACCCGGAGCGGATCGCCGGCATCCTCGCCGAGCCGGTCGGTACGCCGCCCAAGGCGCGGATCGAGGCCAATGCCGACAAGATCGCCAAGCACTTCGCCTCCGATCGCTACGAGGATATCCTCGCCAGCCTCGAAGTGGCCATCGAAGCGGGCGATGACTGGGCGATCAAGGAGCGCGACACGCTCGGCACCAAGAGCCCGCAGACCTGCAAGGTCGCGCTGCGCCAGCTCGCTGAAAGCGCCCGGCTGAACGACTTCGCCGACAACATGGTGATGGAGTACCGCATCGCCAGCCGCGTGCTGACCCGCCCCGACTTTGCCGAGGGCGTACGCGCGGTGATCGTCGACAAGACCGGCGATCCCAAGTGGAACCCGGCGACGCCCGAAGAGGTCACTGACGACCTGATCGACGCGATCTTCGCGCCCTTGCCCGCAGGCGAGGAGTGGGTACCGCTCCCTAGCTAATCCGTCATTCCCGCGACGGCGGGAATCCAGCTACGCCAGCGTGCGAAGCTGTAACGTCACTTAGGCTCCTGCCTTCGCAGGGGCGACGAGGGAAGAACATGACTTACGAAACGATTCTCGTCGAAACCGACGCCCGGGGCACGAAGGGCGTCACGCTTATCACTCTCAACCGCCCGCAGGCGCTGAACGCGCTGAACTCGCAGGTACTCGCTGATCTGATCGACGCTTTTGCCGCCTATCAGGCCGACGGCTCGCAGCTGTGCGCAATCCTGACCGGCAGCGGCGACAAGGCCTTCGCGGCTGGCGCGGACATCAAGGAAATGAGCGAGAAGCCGGCCGCCGATTTCTTCCTCGACGATTTCTTCAGCCCCTGGACGTCCGAGATCGTGAAGAAGACCCGCAAGCCGTGGATCGCTGCCGTCAACGGCTTCGCGCTGGGCGGCGGATGCGAGCTGGCGATGATGGCGGACTTCATCATTGCTTCGGACAAGGCGAAATTCGGCCAGCCCGAAATCAAGCTCGGCGTGGCCCCCGGCATGGGCGGCTCGCAGCGGCTGACCCGCGCGATCGGCAAGTCGAAGTCGATGGAAATGTGCCTCACCGGCCGGATGATGGCCGCCGAAGAGGCGGAGCGCAGCAACCTCGTCGCCCGCATCGTGCCGCACGAAGAGCTGATCGCCGAGACGCTCAAGACCGCCGCCGCCATCGCCGCGATGCCGCCGATGGCAGTGATCGCCAACAAGGAAATGGTGAACTCGGCCTTCGAGATGACGCTTGATCAGGGCCTGATCGTCGAGCGCAGAATCTTCCAGATCCTCACCGCGAGCGAGGACAAGGCCGAGGGCATGGCGGCATTTATCGAGAAGCGCGAAGGGCAGTGGAAGGGGCGGTGATCTCCCCACTCTGGGCAGGTGTAGGGCTTGTCGGCCTGATCTACGTGCTCAGGTCGTGGCGCCTTTGGGCCAAGCGTGAGAGTGCTGCACCGAAGCGGCTAGAACTTGGACCGCGTGTGGCAACTCATGGCAGCTTTGGGATTTGTGCTGTTGCCGCGTTAGGAGCCCTGATGTTCGGGCTCGTGGGTGCATTGAGCTGATACGGAGATTTACATGAAAATCGCATTCATCGGCCTTGGCAACATGGGCGGCGGGATGGCCGCGAACCTTGTGAAGGCGGGGCACGAGGTGCGCGCCTTCGACCTCAGCGAGACTGCGCTTGCCGCCGCTCGCGACGCGGGGTGCACCCCCTTCGGAACCGCCAAGGAGGCCTGCCAAGGCGTCGAGGCGGTCGTCTCGATGCTGCCGAACGGCGCCATCGTGAAGCAAGTCTACTGGGACGAGGTCATCGGCCATGCCCCGGAAGGCGCGATCCTGCTCGACTGCTCGACCATCGACGTTGCGACCGCGCGCGAGGTCATCTCCGTGACCGAACAACACGGCTACCAGATGGTCGACGCGCCGGTTTCGGGCGGGATCGCAGCGGCCAATGGCGGCACGCTGACCTTCATGGTCGGCGGCTCGGACGAGGCCTTCGCCCGCGCCCAGCCGATCCTTGCCGCAATGGGCAAGGCGGTGATCCATGCTGGCGGAGCAGGCACCGGCCAAGCGGCCAAGATCTGCAACAACATGCTGCTGGCGATCCACATGATCGGCACTTGCGAGGCTTTCGCCATGGCCGACAAGCTGGGGCTCGACGCGCAGACCTTCTACGACATTTCGAGCGTCTCTTCGGGCCAGTGCTGGTCGATGACCTCCTATTGTCCGGTGCCCGGCGTCGGCCCGGTGACCCCGGCGGACAACGGCTACCAAGGCGGGTTCGCTGCCGGACTGATGCTCAAGGATTTGAAGCTCGCCATGGAAGCCGCCGAAGGTGCTGGCGCGACGGTCGCACTCGGCGAGCACGCGCGCGAGATCTACGAGGCCTTTGCCAAGGACAATGCGGCGACCGATTTCTCCGGGATCATTCGCACGCTTTAAGAGCAGCGGCGCGCGATCGGAGCGGTAAGCGTCGCGGCCGCTGCCGCATCACGTTTGTTGAGGTCAACGACGGTGGGCTTGAGCTGTTCGCACGGAAACTGTGCGCCGCCATCCAGCGCCTGACCGAGCACTTCCGCGAAGGCGGCGGTCGGCAACACCCGCGCGCCGCGCTGAAGGAACAGCTCGTACCAACGGGGGGCTCCGACAAGCACGTCCGCAAAGGTCTGCCGTCCGGGTCCGCCCGCCTCGGCAAACACCTGCGGGGCGAGGGTCGTCAACAGGTCGTCGGACGTCGCGTTATTGCGAAACAGGGCCGCAAAGCGGCGCGCGGCTTCGGCCTTGTCGCCGGCGGCGAGCGCTAGGCGTAGCGCCGTTTCCTGCGCGATCGGTTCGCGCCAGCCCCGCTGAGCGGCCAGCCCGATCGAGAACTCGGCTGCCGCTGCTTCGCCCGCTCTAGCCTGTGCGGCGGCCAGCAGGGTGAGGTGTTCGGCCGGCATCGGGCGCACGCGCACCAGCGCCTCGGCAGCGGCAAGTGCGTCGGCAGGGTTGTCCTGATCGAGAGCATCGACGGCGATCTGCGCCTGCGCGAAGCTCCGGAACGGCGCGGGCACGAGGCGCGCGATCTGCGGATCGGTTTCAGTCTGCCGGTCGAGCTGTAGCCCGGTGGTAACCGCTCCAATGCCGAGCAGCGCCACAATCCAGAGGATGCGTCCGATCATCGCCTTTGCTCTCCACGATCACGGGCAGTGCGGGCAAGCAGAAGCAGAGCGTATCCGGCAAAGGCGAGGATCGTCTGGTTGCGCAGCGGGTAGTCGGTGACCGATTGCAGGGCGATGGCGAGGAGGAAGGCGCCGCCTGCCCATCCTGCCCAGGCAATCTTCGAGCGACGCGACTGCCAGGCCATCGCGAAGCCCGCAGCGATCCACGCCGCCGCCAGCGCCAGTCCGGGAAGGCCCGCCTCGATGGCGAGTTCGAGATAATCATTATGCGCCCGCCCCGCGGTGCGGAGCGTGACGTATTCGAGCGATTCGTCGATCTGGAACACGTCGTCGAAAGCGCCCATCCCGGCGCCTGCAGGCCAGTATCGCTGAGTGGTGAAGGCGGCGTCCTCCCAGATGAAGCGGCGCGGATCATCCTTCGCCTCGAATCGCTCCAACGTGGCTCCGATCCGGCCCGGCGCGGCGATCACGAGTCCGCCGAACACCGTGGCACCGAGGGCGATGGCCCCGAGGGTAAGGAGGACCGGATTGGGCCCGCGCCTCTGTCCTGCGCCGGCGGAGCGATGCTGGAGCAGCCACCCGAGGGTCCTGAGTCCTGCAAGGCCAAGGGGAATCACGGCAAGGGCCAGACCCGTGCGCGACTTGGTCAGAATGATCGCCACCAGCAGGAGCGAGGCCACCCCAAAACGGACCCAAGGCACCACGGGATGGGGTCGGGGGGCGGGCAAGAGGCACGCAAGGGTCAGGCAAAAACCGAGGAACAGCGCGGTGGAATTGCGGTTCGCGAAGGTGCCCACGAGAAAGGCGCCCGATTCGCGTTCCGGATAAAGCGCGAAGTTGCCGCCCGCCGGATTGAGCTGCACGACCCCCATCAATGTCGTGACGAGACCAAGCGCGACAATCAGCCAGCCGAGCGTGAAGAGGTGATGGCGCGGGAGAGTCCAGCCGGCCATCACCACGGCGAGCGGCGTGACCAGCGCGGTCAGCGCGAGAGCGGTGCGCAGAGGATTGACGCTCCATGTCATCCAGCCGCCGGTCCCCGCAGCCTCGAACGAGCGGGCGACGAGATCATGGCCGGGCAGGGCAGGCCAGACGGCTTCGGGAAGGGGCACGATCTGGGCCAGCGGCAGCAGCACCGCGAGCACGATCAGGATGCGCAAGAAAAGGGGCGATTCGCGCCAGAACCGCCCCGACGCGCCGCCGCGCAGCGCCAGCACGGCAAGGGCTGCGATTTGCACGACGAGGTTGGCTAGGCCGTAGACGCTCCCGCCGCCGCCGAACGCGAAGGCGACCATCAGCAAGACGGACAAGGCGATGAAGCCGATTCGGTCTGCGGCAGGACTGGTCAAAACGAGGCCTCGCGCGGCGGCAGGGGTGGGAGCACAAAAGAAAACGCCCGGGCCGAAGTCCGGGCGTTTCTTGAATAGCTTAAAGCGAGATCAAGCGACGTGCGCCTGATTACCTGCCGGGCGACTGGCCCTTGTCCTTCGAGCTGCTCGCCGAAGCGATGCCGGCGACGATCAGGCCAGAGGCCAGAAGCAGAAGGATGATGGACGAGGCGCCCTTGACCGATTCGCCCTTGGCCGAGCGGCCATGGCCCGGCGCGCTCAGCGAAACGCCTTCGCTGGCACGGGTTCCTGCCTGAGCCGCGACCGGAGCGATCGCGAGGCTCGAAGCCGCAGCGGCCAGCATGATGCGCGAGAGGGTCTTCATATTTCTAATCCCCGTTCAAAAACTTCGTATAAATCCCTAGTGCACCGCAGCATCCGTGACAAGGCTAATTAGCGTAAAATGGTAAACGTTTTTCGACTCAGTGCCGCACAGCGCGGCACGTCTCGCCTTCCCGCTACCCGCCGTTAGCCCCCGTATTGCCTAGCAATAGGCTATAGCGCGCGATGTCGCCGCCCGTGATGATCCGCTCTTTGCGCACCAGCCAGGCGTGGGCGGCGAAGGGGCCGTCCTCGGGGCGCTCGACCCCGATTCGGATCTCGCTCGCCATGCCGAGCCGCGCCAGCCACTCTTGCGCGGCTATCGCCTGAACCACGCAGTCGCTCCGCCAGGGCAGGCGCTTTGCGAGTCGCGCGATGATGAATCCGATCCTGTCGGCAAGCAGCTCGTCGGCTGCATCGGCGATCTCTGCCTTTGCCGCTCTGGCATTGCGCGCGGGGATCTCGGCTGCTTCCAGGCGTCCGAAAGCCCACCGCGCCCGGACCATCGCAACGAGAGCCTGCGCCGTGAGCCGCGTCACCCAGCCGGCATCCCGCAAGCGCAGCGCCTTGCCGGTGTCGGGCACCTGCGACGAAGGCGCGGGGCGCGCGGGGGGTGATTGCAGAGGCGGCATGGCCTGCCTATTGCACCGGGGGCGGGCAATTCCAAGGGGCCGCCAGAGCCGCGATCGCCCTGCATGGCGGACGGCAGGGGGAGACACGTGACCGGCATCGCAGCGATCTTCGCAACTGGCCCGAGCCGGCCGGCACAGATCAGCACGATGATGTCGGCGATGGACGACCGTGTCCATGACGCCAGAGGCGTGTGGAGCAAGGGCCCCTTCGCGCTGGGCGCGCTGGTGCTCCACACGACCGCCGAATCGTTCGAGGCGCCGCAGCCGCTTACCAACGAGGACGAGCGCCTCGCCCTTGTCCTCGACGGCTATCTCACCAACTGGGAAGACCTCCGCCGCGACCTCCTTGGCCGGGGCGCGGTGCTGCGCAGCCGCTCGGATGCCGAGCTGGTCCTGCGCGCCTACGAGCAGTGGGGCGAGGATTGCGCCGACCGGATCGAGGGCGAGTTCGCTTTCGTCATCGCCGACACCCGCGCCCACCGCATCTATGCCGCGCGGGATCACAAGGGTCAGCGTCCGCTGCACGTCTATAAGGACGGGGATGCGCTGATCTTCGCCTCCGACATTCGCGCGATCATCGAGGCTTGCGCAAACCGGCCTGCTCACAATCTCGAATATCTCGCCAATATCGCTGCGGGCGAGTGGCACCTGCGCGACGCAACTGTCTGGGAGGGGGTGGAGCGCGTGCCTCAGGCGCACTGGCTGTCCTTCGACGGGCAGGCGCACAAGGTCGTGCGCTACTACGATATGCCCACCGAGGTGTCCGTGCGTTACCGGCGCGAGGCGGATTATGTCGATCACTACCGCGAGGTGCTGATCGAGGCCGTGCGCCGCACATCCCGCTCGCACCGGCCGCTCGCCGTGTCTGTCAGCGGCGGGCTCGATTCGTCGGCTGTCCTGGGCGTTGCGCATCACCTGGAGCGCGAGGGCAGGCTGCCGGCGCTCGGCATCGAGGCCTATACCCTTGCAGGCGATCCGGGCACGCCCGCCTATGAACTGTCCTATGCGCGGGCGGTGGCCGAGCACTGCGGGGTGCCGTTGTTCGAGGTGCCGCTGTTCCGCCCCGATATCGCATGGTTCAACGAGCAGGGGCGCAAGGACCGCGATGTTCCCATCCCCCAGAACGGCCCGATGTCGCTCGATCTGGAGCGCCTTGCCCACGCCAACGGGTGCCGGGCCTACGTTACCGGCTCAGGCGGCGACGAGTGGCTGGATGGCACCGCGCTCTATTACCGACAGCTCGCGCGCGCGTTCGACATCCCGGGGTATGCTGCGGCGCTGGCTCGCGATGCGCGGGCGCTGGGGTGGCGGCGTGCGGCGGTGCGTGCGGCGCGTCCTACGCTCGGAGCCTTGCTGTCGCCGAAGTCGCGGGCGCGGCGATATGAACGGGTTGCCCGGGCGCGGCTCAACAACCCCGACTATCTCTACTGGATGCTGCCCGTCTGGCGCGAGCGACTGATCGAACAAGAGCTCGCTTTCGAATCGTCCCTGCCGCCCGAGGCCGATGACATGTTTCGCTGGCGCAGGCTCTTCTCGGCTTATCCGGCCTTTGCGAGCACGCTCTTCGCCGGACAGGTTGCCAAGTCGGGGCTCGAGACCCGCAATCCCATGCTGACCCGCGGGTTCATCGAGTTCTCGGCGACCACGCCTGAATGGATTCGCAATCAGGGTGGATTAACCAAGGTCGTTCACAGAAAAGCGCTTCAGGAATTCCTTCCCGCGTCCATTCTTGAGCGCAGGACGAAGGCGCATTTCAACGCGATCAGTATCACTGCGGAATTCGCAGAATACGTTCGGGTTCAGGGGGATAGGTGGCTTGGCGCGTTCTGTTCGCTGGACGAATTGCCGCGCGTGACGGGGCCGACGGCTGATTTGCCTGTTGACCCCCACCTTTCTTGGGAGTTATGGGGTTTATACGCAGTCGCAGCATTTTGTTCGCGCGAAATTTGTTAACCCCTGCTGGGGCCTATTGGGGCAAAGGTTTTACCATGATCGATCAGAACAGCAAGTCCGCCTACGACACTCCGCGTCTTGTCGAGTACGGCTCGGTGCGCAATCTGACCGGCGGCAGCATGGGTGTGAACGGCGACGGCTCGCTCGGGATGACCCGCGTCTAATCCGCGCTTCTCAGCGGATTACAAAATTCGGATTATCCGGTTTTCATCGCTGGTAACGGCAAGCTCCGGCCCTGACGGGTTGGAGCTTTTGTCGTTTTGGCCCGCAGCGTTGCTGACCAACTTGTCTCGACGCTGCGCGGGAACGGATTGACGATGACGAGCGCGCTTGTCGAACACATCGATTATCTGACCCTGCCCGGTCGCAATGCGCTCTATCGGCGCGCGATCGCAGCCACCCTCGCGCAAGGCGATACGGTTGCGGATCTGGGCTGCGGGGTCGGCGTGCTCGGGCTGTTCTGCCTCGAAGCGGGGGCATCGCACGCTTGGGGCATCGACAGTTCCGAGGCGATTCATCTCGCCCGCGAATCGATGGAGCGCGCCGGGCTCGGCGATCGATACACCTGCATCGCCGACACGACCTTTCGCGCCGGCCTGCCCGACCGCGTCGACATGATCATCTGCGACCATGTCGGCTACATGGGCATCGACTACGGCATCATTCCCATGATGCGCGATGCGCGTCGGCGCTTCCTCAAGTCCGGCGGCAAGATGATCCCGAAGGCGCTCGATCTCATGGTTGCGCCGATCTCGTCCGAACAATGCCGCGCCCGCGCTGCGGCGTGGAGCGAGGACGCGGTGCCCGAAGCCTATCGCTGGCTCGACCACCTCAACCGCAACCGCAAGATCGCCCATAACTTCTTGTCCGCCGACCTGCTCGGCGAGGAGGCGCACCTGGGCCATGTCGATTTCGCCGCAGACGAACCCGGCCTGTTCCGCTTCGAAGCGGTGCTGAAAGCAAACCGGGCAGGGCGGTTCGACGGCTTCGCCGGCTGGTTCGATTGCCAACTCGCAGGTGACATCCGCATGACCAACTCGCCCCTCGACCCGGCCAGCATCCAGCGTCCGCAGGCATTCTTCCCTGCGCTCGAAAGCGTCGCGGTCGAGGCAGGTGACGAGGTGCGCGTATCGCTGCGCTTCATGGCCGAAAACAACATCGTCGCCTGGACCATCCAACCTCCCGGCGGCGCTGCGGTGCAAAAGCTCTCGACCTTCAACAGCACGGTCATGACTCCTGCCGATCTCGTCAGGGATTCGGGCCAGCCGCTGGCGCTGACCCGCGACGGGGAGGCGCGCGCTTTCGTGCTCGCGCAGGTCGACGGGCAGCGATCGGGCGAGGCCATCATCGCCAAGGTGCTGGCCGAATGCCCCGACCTCCTGCCGAGCGCGCAGGCGATCCGCAATTTCGTCAAGGACGTGCTCGCGCACGATTGCACGGTCTAGGCGCGACCATGAGCGCTTTCGAGGCCATGCCCCCGCGCGAACAGGCGCCGCTAGCGAGCGAGCCCTACGACCGCTGGGTGCTGTCCGATGACTGCGTCAAGGCCGAGTTCCATCGCAGCGCAGACGGCTTCCTGCTGCGTTTTCTGGACGAGGCCGATTTCGCGATCGATGCTGATTGCCAGAAGGTGACGGGCTGGTCCGTGCCGGGTGTCGCGGACAATCACTTCCGCAGCCTCTACTACAACGCGGTGCTCCCGCTAATCGGCGATCACCTCGGCGGCCTGTTCATGCATGGCAGCGCGGTGGCGGTCGGCGGGCGGGCGGTGGCGTTCCTCGGACAGTCGGGTGATGGCAAGACCACGCTCGCCGGCGCCTTCGCCAAGGCCGGACACCCCTATCTCACCGAAGACGTGATCGAGCTGGTGATCGAAGGTGGTGCGTACCACCTCCAGCCCAAGCCGTCGGGCCTGCGCCTTTTTGCCGATAGTGCCGCCTATGTGCTCGGGACCGACCCGGCGATGGCGGAGGGCAAGGAGAAGATCGACGTCGCCGACGCTATCGCCCTGCCGTTCCGGGACACCCCGACGCCGCTCGCAGCGATCTTCCTGCTCGGGTCTGATTACGAGGCGGCACTCGCCATCGCGCGGCTGGACCAGCACCGCGCGGCGCAGCAGCTTCTGCCTCATTCCTTCGTGCTGGATGTCGAGGACAAGGTCAGGCTGCGCGGGCATTTTGGTCGCATTGTGGGACTGGCCTGCGATGTGCCCTGCTATTCTATTGACTACCTGAGGGATTACGGGGAATTGCCGCGGGTAGTCGAAGCGGTCGCAGCTGAGGTTAACAGGATTGATGCAGGCGATGGCGAATAGTGATAAGTTCCGGGCTTCGGACGACGTGGTGGCCCGCGAAGTGGGCGGTGAGATGGTGCTGCTCGATCTGGTCAGCGGTACCTATTTCGGCCTCGGCGCGGTCGGTAGCCGCGTATGGGAGCAGTTGTCGCAGGGCGAGGTGAGCCTCGCTCAACTGGCCGACCTGATCGAAGCCGAGTTCGACGCGCCGCGCGAGCGGATCGAACAGGACCTTGCCGAGCTTCTCGCGCAGTTGGTCGACAAGCAGCTGGCCGCCGCGGCTTAGACCCCGCGTCAGGCGGTTGATGCGCGCTTCCCAGCCGTTTCGATCAGGCCTTCGGGCGTTGCATTGATGATGCGGTCGGCCAGCGCCAGGCTCGCCGGGCGGTGGGTGATGATGATCACCGTGCGCCCTTTGAGCGTATCGATGCAGGTGTCGACAAAGGCCGCTTCGCCCTCAAGATCATACATGCTGGTCGCCTCGTCGAAGATGTAGACGGGCGGATCGCGGAACAGCGCTCGGGCGAGCGCAAGGCGTTGCTGCTGGCCGCCCGAAAGGCGGATGCCGTTGTCGCCGATCTCGGTGTCGAGCCCGCGCGGGAGCTTGCCGATGAAGTCCCACGCCTGCGCCAGCCGCGCCGCGAGCTCGATGGCGGCGGGGTCGGGGTCTGCCATCCCGAAGGCGATGTTCTGGCCAATCGTGCCGTTGAACAGCAGAGGACGCTGCGGCACGTAGCCGAACTGGCGGCGCAGCGACTGCACCTGCAGGCTGGCGATGTCGGTTTCGTCAAGGGTGATCCGGCCGCTGTCGGGATCGTAGAAGCGCAGCAGGAGCCGGATCATCGTCGATTTGCCGACACCATTGTCGCCCGTCAGCGCGACGATTTCGCCCGGCGCGATGGTAAGGTCGACCGCTTCGAGCACCGGCCCGCGCCCCGGATAGCCGAAGCTGACCTTCTCGAAGGCAATCGCCCCGCGCGCCCGCTCGACGGTGCCGGCCTGGTCGTAACCCGGCTCGGTCGTCTTGGCGAAGACCGCCTCGAGCCGCGCCAGTGTGCCCTTGGCGATCTGGAACTGGCCATAGGTATCGGCCAGCGCCGCGACCGGGCGGGTCAGCAGCGCCGCGTAGAGTAGGAAGGCGAACAGATCGCCCGGCGTGCGTCCACCGCCCGCCACTTGCGCCCCGCCGACCAACAGCACCGCGATTGCCGCCAGCGCCGCGACCAGCGCGACGACCGGGCTGATGAAAGCGAGGATCCGGGCCTGCCGCAGCTCGAGCGCGCGGGCCCGCTCCACCGCCGCATCATACCGCTCGTAGTGGAATTCCTCGGTAGCGAAAGCCTTGATTGCAGGCAGCATGGCGAGGTCGCTCTCGGCCGTCCACACCAGCTCTGCCTGCGCCTTGCGAACCTTGCGCGCCAGCATACGCAGGCGCCGCCCGACCAGCTTCATGACGATCGTGAACAGCGGCACGAGCACCGGCACCACCAGCGCCATCACCGGGTCGAGCAGGAACAGCAGGATCACCGCGCCTCCGGCGGTCATCAGCATCGCCGGGACATTGGCGAGGGTCGCGGTCAGAAAGGTGCTGAGATTGCCGACCTCGTAGGTCATCAGCGCGAGCAGATCGCCGCTTTTGCTGCGATCGTGGAAGGACAGCGGCATCAGTTGGATGCGGGCATAGGTCTCGCGCTGAAGTCCTGCGAGGATCCGCCCCGACGCGGCGCGCGCGAATACGGCAACCGCGATGTTGATGGCTGTCAGCCCGACCAGCGCCGCGACCAGCAGCGCCACTGTCCGTCCGAGATCGATGGTCGCACCGCCGCTCGTTCCTCCGCCGATGACCTTCCCGAGGAACTGTCCGGCGAGCCACGGGACCGCAAGCGTTGCACAGGCGCTCAGCACCGCCATGCCGCTGATCACGGCAAGCTCGCCTGCAAAGGGGCGGGCGCGGTCGGTGAGGAAACGGATATTCACCACCGCTGGCCACCATCATTGCAGCGCGTCGTCAAGTGGGAAGGCCGAGCCGCCGCAGCACACCGCCCGACATCCGCCGGATGTGCAGCGCCCACAAGGGCCAGTGCTGCGCGTCGGGGAAGCGATCATCCATGAAGCGGCGGCCGGGCAGGAAGCGCAGGCGCAGCAGGTCGCCAAGCTCTCCCGCGCTCGTCACGGCCGCGAGATCCTTCTGCAGGCGCTTGATGTGCGAAGGCTCGCCCAGATAGGCGGCCACGGGCTCGTCGCTTTTGGCAAGGCGGTCGAGAAAACCTTCGGGCAGGGCGAGACCGATGCTGGCTTCGGCAAAGGCAAGGCCTTCACGCAGCACGCGGGTGCTGCCGCTCTTGATGGCCAGCTCTGCCAGAAGCGCCCAGTCATCAGCTGCAAAATGCTTGCACACGAGCACCATGTCGACCGCCCAGATCAGGCGGTCACCGTCCGCGGGGCGATCATCCTCGACGTGGTAGCCGAAGGCCTGATGGGAGAAGCGGTTGACGCAGGTCAGGATGAGGTTGTCGGCCGCGCTGAGCGCCAGTGCCGAGGGAGCGAGCTTGGGAAGCGGCACGATGCGCTGCTCGCACTTCAACCGCTCCAGCGCCTTCGAAACCGCGAGGCTGCCGTTGATGCGCCAGTGGATGTCGACCTCGTGCGTGAACCCGTCCCGGCCCGTGATCGCCCAAGGCTCCTGCGTCGGGCCGCGATCGCCTGCGGGGACGAAGCCGCACCGTTCGAGGACGCCGCGCGCTTGCGGGCGCGATGCGCTCACCAGCAGCAGGTCGGTATCACCCCTCCGGCGGACGGCAGGATCGGCATGATAGCCGTATCCAAGGGCTGTTCCTTTCAAGGCAGCCGCGACGATCCCGGCCTCGGAAAAGGCTTCGGCGAGGGGGCGCACGGCGGCGTGATGGCTCGCCTCCCACAGCGCCTGCATCCGCGCCTCGTCCCTGACCGAGCGGACCACCGCTTCGGGCCAGCCCTCTGGAGCGGGATCGTGCCGGACGAGCAGGAGGGCGATGCCGTGGAACTTGATCCGCGCGGCCGCCGCGTCGGCCTTGTCGGGATGCCATGAGGCTGGCCACGGGGCCAAGGGCGCATCCGCAAGGCAGGCTCTGACGCATTCTGCAAGGTAGGTGTCGATCGAAATTTCCGTCATGCTCTCGACCGGTTTCACGCCCCTTCGCCGCCCCGCGCCCGTGCGGGCCGCCGCCTCCTGCCATGCGCCAACATCAGGTCAAATGCTAGGGTTCTGCGTCATGCCCGTTCCGCTCGCCGCGTTGTCCGCAACAACGGAAGTTTCCCGTTGACCGGCTTAGGCCGTGCTGCAATGCAGCGCCCCGCGTACTTCCACGCGCGGGGGCAATCGGAACGGCGATGGCGGGCGACAAAAACAGACGCGGCATTATCCTTGCGGGGGGCTCGGGAACCCGGCTTTACCCGCTGACGCGCGGCGTCTCGAAGCAGTTGATGCCGATCTTCGACAAGCCGATGATCTACTACCCGCTGAGCACCCTGATGCTGGCGGGCATCCGCGACATCCTGATCATCACCACTCCCGAAGATGCGGCGCAATTCAAGCGTGTGCTCGGCGACGGATCGGACTTCGGCGTGTCGCTGTCATACGAAGTGCAGGCCAAGCCCGAGGGGCTGGCGCAGGCCTTCCATATCGGCGCTGATTTCGTGCGCGGCGGGCCGAGCGCGCTGATCCTCGGCGACAACATCTTCTACGGTCACGGGCTTCCGGCGCTGCTCCAGAACGCGAACGCGCGTGATAGCGGGGCGACGGTTTTCGCTTACCGCGTCAATGATCCGCAGGCCTTCGGCGTCGTCGAGTTCGACCCTTCGGGCAAAGCGGTCTCGATCGAGGAAAAGCCCAAGGTTCCCAAGTCGAACTATGCCGTCACCGGCCTCTATTTCTACGACGAGACCGTGGTCGACCGCGCCCGCGACCTTGCGCCCTCGCCGCGCGGCGAGCTCGAGATCACCGATCTCAACCGCCTCTATCTCGATGAGGGCACGATGTCGGTCGAGATCATGGGGCGCGGCTTTGCATGGCTCGACACCGGCACCCACGCCTCGCTGCTCGACGCGGCGACCTATGTGCGTATCACCGAGGAACGGCAGGGGCTGAAGATCTGCTGCCCCGAGGAAATCGCGTGGCGGCAGGGCTTCATCACCGCCGACCGCCTGCGCGAAATCGCCGAGCCGCTGCGCAAGTCGGGCTATGGCGAGTACTTGCTCAACATGCTGGAAAGTCCGGTGTTGTCGTGAACGTCATCGAGACGGGCATTGCCGGCGTGCTGATCATCGAACCGCGCGTGTTCGGCGACCAGCGCGGCTTCTTCATGGAGACCTGGAACGCGTCAGGCTTTGCTGAGGCCGGGCTCGACCTCACCTTCGTGCAGGACAATCACAGCCGCTCGCAGAAGGGCGTGCTGCGCGGGCTGCACTTCCAGAACCCGGGTCCGCAAGGCAAGCTGGTGCGGGTAACGAGCGGCGCGGTGTTCGACGTTGTCGTCGATCTGCGCGCGTCTTCGCCGACCTTCGGGAAGTGGGTCGGGACGGAACTCAGCGCCGACAACAAACGGATGTTCTGGGTGCCCGAGGGCTTGGCGCACGGCTTCCTGACGCTCGAGGACGATACCGACTTCCTCTACAAGTGCACCGCGCCCTATGCGCCGCAAAGTGAGCATACGCTGGCGTGGGATGACCCTGCGGTGGGCATCGACTGGCCCGACTTGGGCATGGACCCGATCATCTCCGAGAAGGATCTGCGCGGCGCCGCGCTCGCTGATGCGGCGGTGTTCGCATGAGAGTGCTGATCACCGGCGCGAACGGCCAGCTTGGCGGCGCCTTGCAGCGGACCGCGCCCGCTTGGGCCGACATCAATGCGATCGATGTCGAGGATGTCGACCTCACTGATTCCTCCATGTTGACAGCGCGGCTGGTGGTCGAGGCGCCTGATTTGATCATTAACGCCGCCGCCTATACCGCTGTCGACAAGGCCGAGAGCGACGAAGCGCTTGCCCGCGCGATCAACGCCGAGGCTGTGGCGACAATGGTCGAGGCGATGGCATCGACCGGGGGCAAGCTGGTCCACGTCTCGACCGATTACGTCTTTGATGGCGCAGCGTCCGAGCCATACGCACCCGACGCGACCCGCAATCCGCAGTCCGTCTATGGCCGCACCAAGGCCGAGGGCGAGGATCACCTGCGCGATACTGATCTGCTGGTGCGCACCGCCTGGGTCTACGAGGCGGGCGGCGCGAACTTCGTGCGCACCATGATCCGCCTGATGAAGGAGCGCGACGAGCTCGCCGTGGTCGCTGATCAGGTCGGTACGCCCACCTGGGCGACCGGCCTCGCGCGCACGATCTGGGGCTTGGCCGAAAAGGGCGGCAGCGGCACCTTCCACCACAGCGATGACGGCGTCATCAGCTGGTACGACTTCGCCGTCGCGATCGGCGAGGAAGCCCATGCGCTCGGCCTGCTGGAACGTGTCCCAACCATTCGCCCGATAACCACCGCAGATTATCCCACGCCCGCACAGCGCCCCGCGTATTCTGTGCTCGACAGCTCGGCGACCCGCGCATTTCTGGGCGAAACGCCCGTGCCGTGGCGCCAGAGCCTGCGTCTGATGCTGAAAGAGGAAGCAAAACTTGGCTAACCTGCTCGTCACCGGAGGCGCCGGATTCATCGGCGGCAACTTCGTCCATTACTGGAATGCCAAGCACCCCGAAGACCGGGTGATCGTGCTCGATGCGCTCACCTATGCCGGCAACCGTTCGACCATCGAAGGCGCGCCCAACGCGCAGCTGGTCGAAGGCGATATCCGCGACACCGCGCTGGTCGAGCAGCTGCTGCGCGATCACGCAATCACCACGCTTGTCCACTTCGCGGCCGAAAGCCATGTCGACCGCTCGATCAGCGGGCCGGACGCCTTCATCGACACCAACATCCTCGGCACCAACAGCCTGTTGAAGGCCGCCCGCGCGGTGTGGCTGACGGGCAGCGGCACGCCGCACCGCTTCCATCACATCTCGACCGACGAGGTGTTCGGCTCGCTCGGCCCCAATGATCCGGCCTTCAGCGAAGTGACGCCCTACGCTCCCAACTCGCCCTATTCGGCATCTAAAGCGGCGTCTGATCACCTCGTTCGCGCCTATCACCACACCTTCGGGCTGGAGGTGACTACCAGCAATTGCTCGAACAATTACGGGCCGTATCAATATCCCGAAAAGCTGATCCCGTTGTTCCTTCTGAACGCGCTCCACGGGCGCGCCTTGCCGATCTACGGCGACGGCATGAACGTGCGCGACTGGCTGCACGTCGAGGATCACTGCCGCGGCATCGAGGCCTGTCTGCTGCGCGGGGCACCGGGCGAGACCTACAATATCGGCGGCGGGGCGGAACTGCCCAACATGACCGTGATCGACACGATCTGCGCCGAGGTCGACCGCGCCTTTGCCGAGATCGACGGCCTCGCCGCGCGCTATCCCGATGCGCCTGCGGCCAAGGGAGAGCCGACCAATCGCCTCAAGACCTTCGTCACCGACCGCGCCGGGCACGACCGCCGCTATGCGATCGACGAGACCAAAGCGCGCGCCGAACTCGGCTACGCGCCAGAGCGCGGTTTCGAGGAAGGCCTGCGCCACTCCCTGCGCTGGTATCTCGCCAATGAAAACTGGTGGCGTCCGCTGGTCCAGGGCGAGAGCTGAGCGCGAGAGCGGAGACCGGATCAATGGCGCGGCGCGAAACCCCCCGAATGTTCGACGCGATGCAGCAGCGTTTCCGCGCGGCGCGCTTCCGTCAGGTGCAGGCGATGATCGATCGGCTGGTCGCACGACATGGCGACATCCGGATCCTCGATGCTGGCGGGCGTCCCGAATACTGGAACATGCTATCGCCCGAGATCGCCGACCGCGTCCATCTCACGATCCTGAACTATTCCGAGGAACTCGAGGACTACAGCGACCGCGTGGATGCCCACGTCCGCTACGAGAAGGTGGTCGGCGACGCCTGCGACATGCCGCAATATGCCGACGCGTCGTTCCACCTCGTCCATTCCAATTCGGTCATCGAACACGTTGGCAGCTACGCAAAAATGATCGCCTTCGCGGCGGAGATCCGCCGTGTCGCTCAGAACTACTACGTCCAGACGCCCAACTTCTGGTTCCCTATCGACCCGCACATCGCCTTCCCCTTTCTGCACTGGCTGCCAGACCCTGTCAGGATGTGGATCCACATGCACGCCCGCGTGGGTGTCGCAGGCAAGTCCGACTTTGCCGGGGCAGCAGACCGGATCGACGACTGCCAGATGATCGGCCAAGGCATGATGCGCGAGCTGTTCCCTGATGCGCGCCATTCGGCAGAACGCTTCGGGATCATCTTCAAGAAGTCGCTGATCGCTAGCCGGATGGGTTGAGTTCGCGCGCTGGCTTGCGCGCGATGAAAGTCAGGAATTCGGCATTGCTCCCGGTTTCCGGCGGCGCTGCCTGCATGGCCGCTTTATGGGCGCCAGCCTCGGTCTCCGGCGCGACGGACAGAGATTCTGCCCACACCCAGCCGCGTGCCGAGCGATCGATGTGCTGGTGCTCGATTACGAAGCCCGCATTCTCCAGCGCCGAGAGCAGGGCCGCGCGGGTGGGCAGGGCAAAGTGGCGTGGCGCCTCGAGCCCGCGCCAGTAGCGGCCGAAGATCTCGTAACCGGTCGCCTCGGCATTGGGCACTTCGACGAACAGCGAGCCGCCGGGCTTGAGAAACCCGAACAGGCGGTCAAGCAATGCCAAGGGGTCGGGAACGTGTTCGATGACGTGGGCAAGACTGATGTGATCGAACGCTTCGGCCCACGGCTGCTGATCGACCGTAACGACGTCCTCGATCTGGATGCCGCGTCCCGCCAGCGCTGACAGGAGATCGGGATCGTATTCGACGCCGACAAGTCGGTGCCCGAAAGGCACCATCCGCAGCAGGAAGTCACCGCTGCCGCAGCCGTAGTCGAGCACACTCGCGGGCGCTTTGGGCGCAAATCTGTAATGGTGATCGAGCCCGGGATTGCCGGGAAGGACAGCCCGTACGAGACCGACCACCAGTCGTTCAAGAACACCCGATGGCTGCGAGAGCCGGGACTTCAGGTAGAGAGCCCGCACCAGGCTGCGCACAAAACCGCGGCTGTCATCGGGCGGGGCATCATGGGTGTAATAGGAAGAATAGGCCTTCAGCAGGCGCTCGCCAATGGGCCGGCTTTCCAGCCAAAGGCTTCCGCAGTCTCCGCAGGTCACATAGATAAATGTGCCCTCATCTGCCTTGAAGAAAAGATCCGACACGCCGGGAAGAACAGAGGCAGTCTTTCCCGAACCACAGAACAGGCACTGCGCGACCTTTTCGAGGCCGGGCCCGGCTGGGCGATCCTCGTGATCGGAAACAAGTGTGGTGGGCATACGTCCATTCCTGCAGAACTCGGAGCCTGACCCGTCTATGCGGTAGGGCGAGTGGTGATAATCGTCACTCTCCGGGCGAAGCTGTGCTGCTGACACCGCTTGAATGCCGGCGTGTCATGCGGATCGCCCATAGATCAGCTGTGCACCATCTCCTTGCGCCGCACGAGTTCGTAAATGCCGAGCATACGGCTCAGACACCATGCCGCCAGCCGCCAGTTTCCCGAAAGCGCAGAAGAGACAGTCGACCCGAGTTTCTGTGACAAGCGCATATCTATCCAGAAGAACTTGATCTCTTCCTCGCGATAATTGCGAACAATGGCCGCGCGATCAATGCGGGCTTCGCTATCGCGTTCGCAGGCGATCTTATGGAAATCGAGGTACATTTCCATATTTGCCCGCCTCGCAAACCTTAGGCGTTCTTCCGGCATCGCCGCTCTCGCCTTGCGTTCGGCCGCTGGCATATTGGTCATGGCGCCCGGTCTTTCGCGATAGGCGACAAGGATGCTGTCGACGAGTGCCACGCGCTGCCCGAGCAAATAGGCGAAGAAGCACAGCAGCATTTCCTCGGAATATGGCTTGCGACTGTCATCGACGGGGACCTGGAACAGGCGCGACCGGTAGGCTGCCGCCGAGCCCTGGGTGACTCTGACATCGCGGGGATGTCCCGCAAGAGACATCGACCGCGCAATCTTCGTATCGAACGACTTGGGTCGGTTCCCGCGCTCAATGCCGCCGTGGATGAGTTCGCCCTGTTCATTGATCTGGTCGCATCGCGAATAGGCGGCACCGACATCTGGCGTGAAAGCTTGCACCATCACGGCGACCCGTTCGGGAAGCGAAATGTCGTCGCCCGCCGCAACGACCACCACCTCGCCCTGGGCCTCGCGTCCGCGCAGCAGAACGTGCTGGATCAGCCCGAGATTGCGAGGGGTCTGGACCGCGCGGACCTGGTGCGGACCGCGATAGGCGGCGGCCATCTCCTGCATGATGGCAAACGTGCCGTCAGGCGAGCAATCGTCGGAGAGAATGATCTCGAGCGGCGAGTAGGTCTGCGCAAAGGCACCCTCGACCGCTTCGCGGACATATTTCTCTTGGTTGTAGGTGAACAATACGAAGGTCGCGAGGGGCGCAGTCGGATCGGAGTGCGGCATGGCGGTCGGGGCGTCGGTCACGACTTGGCTCCACGGAAGCGTTGCAGAAGGCGAGCAAGGTCGAGAGCCCGTGCGGCGAGAATGGCGAGGATGATCGTGGCGGTGCCTGCCACGACAGCGCCGAACACCAGCGAAAGCGTCGAAGGCGCCAGCACCGGCCACATCATCGCGGCAAGGCCGACGGTGATGATCGCGAGCGCGCGCAGGACCGGCCCGCTCCAGCGCAATCCGATCCGCGGGGCGGCAAAGATGAACATCAGCGGGAGATAGAAGACATAGGCCACGAAGTAACCTATCCCCGCGCCCGCGATCCCGTAATGATCGACTGCCAGTGCCGTGGCGATTGCCATCACCAGCACGGTTGATACCTCGGTCGCGAAGAATACGCGGCCGGCCCCTTCAGCCAGAAGGATGAAGCCCATCGGCCATGTCACGACCTTGATCAGCGTGCCCGCCGTTTGCCACCGCAGCACGCCGGCGGCGGGAGCGAAGGCGCTGGAATAGAGCAGCGAGATGACCACCGGAGCCAGTGCGAACATCCCGAGGATCACCGGACCCGCCAACAGCAGCGCGACCTCGGTCTGCTGATTGACCAGCTGGCGCGCGGCGTCCTTGTCCTTGATCACGCCTGACAGGCGCGGGAAGTAGTCACCCGCCATCGCGGTCAGGACGAGGCCGGCATATTGCATCGCGATCGTGTTCGCTGCGACGAACAGCCCCAGCGCCTCGATCCCTAGCTCGGCTTTGATATGCCCCTGGATCCACAGCGTGGTGAGCGTGCCGACCACGGCTGCGCCCATCATCGGCAGGCCGAAGGCGATGAAGATGCGCCACTGCGCCGCCAATTCGGGCAGGGTGGCGGTGACCGGCGGGAGCTTGCCGAGCCGCGCGACGAAGACGTGACCGAGCACGAAGCCCGAGAGCGGCATCAGGATCACGTAGAAGGGCACGGCCGCCGCGCCGAACAGCCATACCACTGGCAGGCCGACGACGGTCAGCAGCACGGCCCCGCCGATCTGGAGCAGCGCCAACTCCCACATCCGCCGCATCCCCTGAATGAGGGCCGCCTGCGCCACTGCGGCCACCGAAAGGGCGACGCCTAGCCCGATCCAGCCCACCGCCGTGGCAAGGCCAGCATCGCGCAGGGCGTAGGTCGCCAGCGGCTCGCGCAGCAGCCAGACCGCGCCGCCACCGACCACCGAGAGGAACAGTGTGGCGACCATCAGCGCCCGGCGAGCCAAGGCGATCCGCGCCTGGTCGCCGGTCGCATGGGCCTCGGCGATCTGGCGCGTGCCGACGGCGCCCATGCCCATCTGCGCGACCATTCCGGCGGCTGACAACAGCGCATTGAGCAGGCCGAGCAGGCCGATGCCAGCCGGTCCGAGCAGCAGCGCGAACACCTTGGTTCGGGCCACGCCGATCACGATGCTGACGACCTGCGCCCCGCCGATGATCGAGGTCGCCTTGAAAATCTGCCGGTAGGAGGCGCGTTCCTCGGTGTCCGCAGGTGCCGATGCAGGCGCAACGTCCGCGCCGGGCATCGACGCGCCGCCCTCAGACGGCGAGGACATGGTGCAGCGCCTCGGCCACCCTTTGGCGTTGCTCGTTGTCGAGGTGCGGGCCGATCGGGATCGACAGCAACTCGGCGGCGAGGGCTTCGGCCAGCGGAGCGGCCGGGAGCGAGGGGGCAAGATCGCGGTAGGCTTCCTGCCGGTGCGGCGGGATCGGATAGTGGATCAGCGTGCCCACGCCCTCGTCCTTGAGCCTGCCCTGAAGTGCATCCCGTTCGGGGCTGCGGACCACATAGAGGTGCCAGACGTGCTCGGCCCAGTTGGGCGCATGGGGCAGACTTAGCCCGCTCGTGGCAAGCGCATCATTGTAGAAGGCCGCTGTGGCGCGCCTGCGCTCGTTCCACGCATCGAGGTGGGGGATTTTTACGCGCAGCACCGCCGCCTGCACCGGATCGAGGCGGCTGTTCACGCCCTTTTCAATGTTCACGTATTTCTGCTTCGAGCCGTAATTGCCGATCGTGCGGATGCGGTCGGCCAGCTCGGCGTTATCGGTGGTAACCGCGCCGCCATCACCCAGCGCGCCGAGGTTCTTGCCGGGGTAGAAGCTCCAGCACACCACATCGCCATGCGCGCCGATGCGGCGGCTCTTGTAGCGCGCGCCGTGGGACTGCGCGCCGTCCTCGACGACCTTGAGGCCATGCTCGCGCGCGATGGCGAGGATGGGGTCCATGTCTGCGGGGCAGCCATAAAGGTGCACCGGCAGGATCGCGCGGGTCCGCGCAGTGAGCGCGGCCGGGATCAGCGCCGGGTCGATGGTGTGGGTGGCAGGATCGGGCTCGACCGGAACGGGCGTCGCGCCAACCGCACTCACCGCCAGCCACGTGGCAATATAGGTGTTGGACGGGACGATGACCTCGTCGCCGGGCCCAATTTCGAGTGCCCGCAGCGCGAGGATCAGCGCGTCGAGGCCATTGGCGACACCGACGGCATAACGCGCCTCGCAATACGTGGCCCATTCGGCCTCGAAGGCTTCGACCTCGGGGCCGAGAATGTACCAGCCGCTGTCGAGCACGCGGGCCACCGCAGCGTCGATTTCCGGCTTCAGCTCGCGGTAGGCGGCGCCCAGATCAAGGAAGGGAATGTTCATGCCAGAGCCTTCTGGTTTCTTCGACCGCCCAGACCTCTAAGTAGAAGGGCGCGGACGGGTCTCCGCAGGGGAGTTTCGATTGCGTAGAACATCACGACGGCGAACGCGAAATTGGTCGCCACGAATATCGCCCATTGCGCTTCGACAGAATATCCGGCGAGCAGCATCTTGAAGGCAGGAACGGTGCCGAATTGAACCAGATACAGGCAGTAAGAAATATGCCCGAGCCAGTCGAACGCCTTCGCGACATAGATGTTCAGGTTTCGGTGATGCGTTCCTGCAAATATCAGGCAAAGAAACATCCCGATGAAAAAGCCGCCGTAGTCGATATTGCCGGCAAGGTCGCCGACAGTAAAAATAAGCGCCATGCCAAGCAAGAACATTGCTAGGCTGAGATAGAAGTAGATTTTGATCGGGTAGTTCCTGACCTTGAAAAGCAGAAAGCCTGCAATGCCCAGGATAAATTCCGGCAATCTGCAAATTGGCACGGAATAGAAAATGATCGACATATCGTTCTGGTTGGTGCGGCTTGCTTGCAGCCCCGCCACCATCGCTATGGAGAAGAGGGGGACCGCGATAACGATGCCGAGCAAAGTCTTGTCGGAGAACTTGTCTAGCCGGGTCCGCATCATCGGAAACAGCGCGTAAAAGAATGCTTCGACGCTCAGGGACCACGAGCCACCAAAGTTCCAGACAGGGAACAATGAGGGAAACCATGCTTGCGTCGCTGTCACGAACATACATCCGACAAGCGCGAGCCAAAGCAGGTTCTTGAGAGGATTATCACCCGTGATCGAATAGGCATCCATCTGCCCGTACAAGGTCCAGGCAGTGAGGACACCCATGATCAGATAGACAGGATACAGCCGCGAAACGCGCGCGGTGTAGAAGTCTACGAGAGACCCGCGATCGGGGAATGCCGAGTACCGCGAGCTCAGGATGAAGCCCGAGAGGATGAAGAAGAGAGACATCGCAAGGACGCCTTGCTCAAAGATGGGCGACACAGCGCTCAGCGCCGGCACGTTTCCAAAATGCAATTGAGCATGAAAAATCAGAACCCATGATGCTGCCACAAAGCGCAGCAAATTAATCAGCGAGTATTCACGGGTGCCTTGTCGGACATCGGCTTCATCGACTGGGCTTGCTCGCTCCGCCATCGCTTCATTTGGCATCGGATATTCCTTCGCTCCTCGCAGCATCGAGGAAGGCGCTGTAATCCCGATAATAATCGGCCTCATCGTAGCGATGCGAGGCGAGCACCATGCAGACCGCACCTTGGCTGAAGGAATCCATTTCACGCCACACGAGCTTGCTGATGTAGAGGCCCTTGCGCGGATCGCGCAGCCAGTATTCGGACTGGTTCACCCCGTCATCGACCTTCATCCGGAAGCTTCCGGAGAGCGCGAAGACCACCTGTTCGAGGTCCCTGTGCGCGTGCCCCCCGCGTTCGGCGTCGACCGGGACGTTATAGAGGTAATAGACCCGCGCAATCTCGAACGGCAGGTGATTGCCGCCTTCGACAAAGGTCAGGTCCCCGCGGGGGTCGTGGATCTGCGGAAGTTCGATCTCGCGAACGAAACCCGATGGCGTGATCATGTCCCTGTCTCGCCTTCAACGATTGCCAAGAGGTTTGCGCGGTCCGCCAGAAAGCGATCGCGGTCAAATCGGAAATAGATGTCCTGATCGTCCCGGCGAATTTCGGTCATTCCCAGCCGCTGGTAGATCGAAAGCGCCCGTGTGTTGTTCTTGCGGACGTCCACATAAGCGACCGGCAGGTCCAGCTGATCGAAGCCGATGCCGAAGGAAAGCAGGACGCTCTCCAAGGCGGCCTTCGGGGGCTTGTTGGTATCAAGGATCCAGCTGCCCCACGTGAAGCTGTCGGCGGTGATGTCGTAAAGCCGAACCAGCCCGCAAGGGACGTGGTCGCGCCGCTCGATCACGTAATACAACTCGCGCAGGTCCGCCTCGCGGGATTTGTAGCCCTCGATCCAGCAGCGTTGATCCTCGACCGTACCCTGAACGGCCGACAGATGGGTATTGTACGCCGGATCGGTGCGCAGGCCGTGGACGTAGTCGGCATCGTCGGGGTCGATCAGGCGCAGACGGAGGCGCACGCCTTCGATTACCCCCACGCTTTGCCTTGTCACCACTTGAGGACCCCAAACTGTCGCTGTCGACGCGACATTCTCGCCGCGCATTAGGCCGCCGGCGCTTCCATGGCAACATCGCTGCAGCGCAGCACTGCAGCCTCTTTCGCCGGCTTGCGCATTTTAGAACATCTTCCTGTCAGTCGGTCCTGCGGCGATGTTGTTTATTCTCACGGCTACCAAGATGAATATTCTGATCACAGAACGCGCTTGTTCAGCATCGTTGCGCAGGTGCTTCATCAACTAGCTCGCCAAAGTCGCATGAACCGTTGCTCAACCCACCACCTGTTCAAGCGCCGCAGCCAAGTCGTTAATGAAGGGGTAGGGCTCGTCTCTCATATAGACCGGGTTGCGATAAGGCGCGGGCGCCTGAGCGGCTTGGCTGCACGCTTCGGCCAGCGTCGCGGCCAGCTCCGTCTCCGCGATCGACCGTAGTGACAGGATATTGGGGTGGAAGGCGGTCAGATCCTTGCTGAAATAGCTGTTCGTGACGGTTCGCAATCCGAAATGCGCCATTTCGAGCGGAGGATAGCTTGGATGTGGCGAGGCCATCAGGCTGACACCAGCCGAGCAGCTGAGCAGCATTTGCGCATATTCATCGAGTGATAGCTTCCCGACCGAGGTCAGCTTGCGCCCACCCCCAAGATCAACGGGATCATGCGGCACCCCGGCGGAGATCACCTCCCAATCGGCGAACTCGGGATAGTCGCGTGCCCACCGTTTGAGCCCGCGGACCAGAGCGGGGAAGCAGTTGCGCTCGACGCCGGGCCGGCCATAGACCAGCACCCGTCGCTTGCGTGTGCTGGTCGCCACCTGATCAAGATAGGGGCGCAGAGCGTCCACGATGACCGGTTCGAAAACGAACTGATTCTCGGGGCGATGCCCGACCGCTTCCATGTAGTTTGCAAGGTTGCTGCTGTTGACCACGCCCCACAACGGCTCGGAGGTGTCGTAGGCGGCTCTTGCCAGCATGTGTGCCGACGAGAAGGCCATGAAGGCCGGTTCGTAATCCTGCATCAGCCATACCAGAGGCTTGGGCTTGCTACGGAACATCGCCGCCTGCTGGTTGCGCAGTTCGGCGAAGTTCAAGGTGACCCACCAGTTGTAGGTCATGAATATCTCATTGTCTCGAACGGCGATTTGCGCAGCCGGACTGCGCACCAGTTCGATCTGGTCGGGCGTTATGGCGAGCCCCGCTTTTGCGGCACGCGTAACGATAATCGACGCGTCGGTTTCGGCGACCACGTCAGTGACAATGATCCGCAAATCGAACTTGCGCGAAGCTGTCAGAGCAAGAAACAACCGGCAGAAAATGTCGATGCCCGTCGCTGTGCCGCCGAAATCCGACCCCTTCTGGAGCAGCGGCACGACAAAACTGAGGCGGGGGGTCGGATTGTCATCGCGCAACGCATGGTACTCGGCCAGCACGATATCGTCGATCGGCGGCTGCGCGACTGCTTCGCGCATCCGCTGGATCAATGTCTTGATCTGAGGGGGAAGATTGCGCTTGAGGAAGGCGCGGCTGTTCGACTGCATGGTCAGTGCGCCTTGCGCGGTGCGCGAGGATGCGATCCGTCAGCGGGACCGCCGCTGCGGGCAGGGCGCACGCGCGGGTTCGGGTTCGCATTGCCGTTCATGGAGCAGCCTTCTCGAGAGGTGAATGTAAATCCGCGCTGCCGCCCTTCCCGGGGCATGCGGCGCTGCCACAAAGCGCAAATCGGGCGGGTCGGCAAGCGCCGACGTGATTGGTCAACCTTTGCGGGGGAATGTGGCAGCTCGGCACTGTAATAATCGATTCCAGCGGCATCAGGCCGACAGGGTTGAACCTGCAAGTGGGTTGGCTTAACAGTCCAGACGCTTTTTGAGAGGGTGCCAATTTTGGCGCCCACCCCGTGTCTGGACCCCCGAGATGCACCAGTCCTCGCCGACCGCAGCATTTGACGCCAATCGGCACCGTTCGCTCGCGCGGATCGCCTCCAAGCGCCGCGTGATGCAATTAATCCCGCTACTGGTGGTTTTCTACTCGGTTTTCCTGCTCCCGCCGGAAGTGGAATTTTCGGTGTTCGGGGTCAATTTCCCGTCTTATCGCATCGCCTTGCTGGTGGTTTCGGTGCCGGTGCTTTGGTCTTCGATCCGGGGCCGGATCGCAACGATCCACTTCATGGACGTGGCAATTTTGATAATCGGCTTCTGGACGATGCTTTCGTTCACCCTGAATTACGGACTCGGAGTCGGCCTTGTGCGCGGCGCGGGGATTACGATCGATACGGTGCTGCCTTATTTCGTCGCGCGCAATTGCATCAAATCCCTCGACGACTTGCGATATTTCCTGATTCTGGCTTTGCCAGCGATCGCGCTGGCTGGCATTGCCCTGGTGGCAGAGAGCCTCTCAGGGCAATTAATTGTGCGACCAGCATTTGCGTCGATTTTCGGAAACATGAGCGCATTCGCAGGGGGCGAGACGACGGGAAGCCTCACGCTTGAGGCCGAATATCGCCTCGGCGGTCTGCTACGCGCCTATGGTCCGTTCCCGCACCCGATTCTGGCAGGGATCATGATGATCGGTTTTCTGCCGCTTTATTATTTCAGCGGCTTGCGATCTTGGCCTTTGATCGGCGGCATTCTCTTCACTTTGTCCGGGTTTTTCGGTCTTAGCTCCTCCGCGTTCCTTGCCCTGATCCTCGCGTTTGGCGCGGTTGGCATCTATCACGTCAAGGCCTACATCCCGAAGATATCGTGGTGGTCGATCAACAGCTTGTTGCTGCTGTTGGTAGTGACGCTCCACATGGTTTCGAAAAATGGGATTATTCCCATCATCTCGCGGCTGACGCTGACACCGCATACGGCGGAGTACCGGCTCAACATTTGGGCATGGGGATCGCTAAGCGTCGAAAAGAATCCGTGGTTCGGGATCGGCTATCGTCAGTGGGAGCGGTTCAGCTGGATGGGCGAAAGCGTTGACGCGCACTTCCTGCTGTTGGCCATGCGCCACGGTCTGATCGTGCCCGTCATTATGCTGGCAGCCATTTTCTACGGTATGATCAGACTGGGCCTTACAACCCCCTACCTCTCCCCCAAGGACCGCGCATTTGTCATTGGGATCAACATATGCATGCTGATCTTTGTGATTGTAGGGCAGACCGTGAACTACTTCGGCTCGGCCAATATTCTCCTCATGAGTGTGATCGCCTTCGTCGCATCAGCCGTGGCTTGGGCTAACGGCCAGATGACCTTCAAGCGTCAGCAGGTGATGCAGTATTCGCGGATGATGGTTCGCGCGCCTGGTTGAAAATTGCAGACAATCCCACGGCCGCCCCTAGGTGAAGAAACCACCCAATGTCACGCAAACTGGCATTGGCGAGCGCCACCTACTCCGCTTGCCAGCTGCCTGTCGCCACCGAGAGCATCAGTGGGGCCCTTTAGCGAGGCTCACCGCAGAGCGTGAAATAGCGCGCTTCGCTTCACGTGACTCAGGTCTCATCGGCACGCGCACCGGACAGCCCGGTCGCCTGCTCAAGGAGGCGCCAAGCCGGACATAGGCGAGCGGCACAGCCGACCGAACTGGCGGTTTTTGCCCAAGCCCGCGACACAGCGCTGGCTACTAAGGCCAATTGAAAGTCCAAGGTTCACATTACACCTGCCGCAGCGCGATTGCGCTCAAGAGAGGGAACGTCCCTGATCCGATGACCCGCAGCAGGCCAAGCCCACCGCCGAGGTTGCTGATCGTCACAGAGGCGTAGGTAAGGTTGTTGACCGCATCGCTGAACGCCGTGCCAGTAGTGGTGTAGGCGGTGCCATCCGTATCAAGGACGCGCAGCGATGCCGCCGGCAGCGTATAGGAATAGCGCACATTCGCGGCGCCGGCGGGGTCGTCCACAAAGGACACAGGACCGCCGCCGCCAGTGTCCGTCACAGCGATGAAGCCGATCTCCCAAGTGCCCGCGGCCAGCTCGAACTCGATCCCGTGGTTGACGCTATCGTTGATGCCCCAATAGGGCAGGCCGAACGCGCCGGAATTGACCGAAAAGCCGACCGCAGGCCGCGCCCGCATCTTGACCCCGCCGCGCGTCACGAAGGACGTTTCCGAGGAATTGAGATAGGTGGCGCCCGCAGGCGTTCCCGACAAGGCGGGCGCACCCGAAAGTGACGCGCCGAGGAACACGAACGCGCCCACCAATGCTCCGTCATCATTGGTGATCGTGCAGGCAAGCTCGCTCTTGCCCGATGCGACCAACGCCGCCCCGCCTGAAGGTGCGGACAGTGCGACCTTGAAGGCCTCGTCCTGCTCGGCGGTGGTGTCACCTTGCACATTGACAGTGAAGGTCTTGGTGGTCTCGCCCGCGCCGAAGGACAGGGTGGAAGACGGGCAGCTGCCGCCCACAAAGTCGGTCGCGTTGGCGGGGTTGGGGCCGGTGCCCGATACGGTAGCGCTGACGGTATTGGTGCCCGAGGTCACGCCGCCGCGCCGGATGGTGATGGCATAGGCGGTCGTCCCGCTATTGCCCTCGTTCTGCGTGATCGCGCTGGTCTCGATGTAGAACCACGTCGCAGCGCCTTCATCGACGCCCGACTTGAGGACGGCGCTTGTGCCCGTCATTTCAACCGCCGTACCCACACCGACGCGGCGGAAGCCTGCCAGCTCGAAGGGGCCGAAGACGCGCGGCGGCAGGCCGAGCGTGGCATAGCCGGGGAAGAAGGTGGGCGCGTTGCCGTTGGAGAGCGAGCGGACGTAGATATAGACCGCGCCGTCGTCTCCGGTGACGCGGAAGCCCTCAAAACCCATCGGCCAACCAAAGTCCCACAGCGGAGGCTTGCCAGCGGCATTGTTGATCGGCGTGCCGCCGCCCGTGTAGCCCGCGACCTGCGGGGCTTTGGTCATGTCGTCCTTATAGAGCGACACGTCGGCATCGACCTCAGGGCAGCGCATGACGGCGAACGATCGCCGCCCGCCGTTGGCCGTGTCGATCAGCAGATTGCCGCCCGTCGGGTGCGCCTGCATCCGGTTGAGGTTGGCGATCAGAGTGGTGAGCTCGGACAGGTTCTCGGCGTTGGTGTCGTCACCGAAGGACCGCGCCTCGGTGCTGAAGGTGAGGGTGACGGGCGATCCGGCCGAACCTGTTGCCACAGGCGTCGCCTTGCCAGTGTCGAGTGCGTAGGTGCCCACGCTGCGCGGCGTGCCCGACAGCTGCGGAGTGTCGCGCCTGATCCAGCCTACCAGCCCGCTTGAGGCAGTGACGCGCATCGCCCCGCCGATCATCGGCCTGACGGGCGCGGTGGTCACGACGAGGGTGTTGGTGGCCGTCTCGACATAGCCCTGCGCGGTGAAAGAACCCACGGTTTGCGGAAACAAGTTGAGGCTGCTCGATCCGTGAACGAAGCCGCTCCATGCTTCGCTGCGCAGATAGCGGCCCGGTTGCCACTGGCCGCCGCGCGGATAGGATCCGCCGGCGAGAATGTCGCAGCGCCCCGTGGCGATGTAGTGCCCCGTCGCCTTGTCTCCGGGCGCATAGGTGAGCGCCTGCGGTGGGATCACGAGGCCGTAGGTCGTGTATGCGGGGGTGTTGAAGGCAATCGGCGGATACTGGACGGGCATCGTCCCGCTTTCGGAACGACCCGGATAGATCGGCCCGCCGCGCTGCAAGTGGACGGACAGGCCCGTCACCGACGCAGTGAAGCGCGGCCAGGTTGGATCGTTCTCAGAGTGCCACGGTGACACCCAGATCGACGGCTGCGTGCGCGTGGCGGTGGCAGACGGCACATCGGTGGTGGTCAGGTGCCATTCGTAACTGTCATGGGACAGGGCTTTGATCTGCGGCGTGTTGAACGCCTCGTAGAAGTTGATCGTGGCCGACCCGCTCGCGGAACTTGGGATGGAGGCGCGGCGGGTGAAGTTGGCGACGGTGGGCTTGGTCACACCGCCTAGCGCCATGTTGTTCGCATGGCCGACATAGACCGACCACGGGTAGGGGCCGAGGTCAGGCTCGTCACCAATCTGATAGGCGAACCAGTTGGTGCGCCAGTAGGGATCGTTGAGAGCAAGATTGCGGAAGTCGAGAGCCGCAAGGTCGGGCCGCGCCGAGTATTCTGGCTCCCACTTCGGGGAGGCAATCATCATCAGCCCCGCCGCCTTCACGGCGGCGAGGGTCTGCGCAGCGCGCCCCTCCAGCGGAACGTCAGGATGGCCGCCCGGCTTCCACGTATTGATCCCCCGCGCGGCCCACTTGGCGGGCAGGTTCTCGGCGACGTTGTTGGTCTCGTAGCAATATCCGGTATCGGCTTGGTTCCAGACTGCAGTGATGATCTTCTTGGGGCCGTTGGGGCCGATGTTGGGGCCGTAAAGGATCTGGGCATTGCCAGCCGGTGATCCGCCCTGCGGACCTGCTCGCCTCGAAAAGCGATAACCAAAACCGAAGCCGGCCATCAGGCAAGACCGATCAGATTCGAAGCCGTGGTGCCAGTCGCGCGAACCGAAAGGACGCGAATGTCGAGAAGCGTGCCGTTCGCGACGTTTGTGAACGTCACGTCGCTGGCCCCATCGACGGCTCGCAGCACCAGATTCCCGCCGGTCCCGACATAGATCGCCTTGGGCAGGATCGACAGCTGGGCCGAATCGTTCGGAGTAATCGGAAAACAGTTACGGGCGGGCGCGATAAGACTGTCGAGTACAGAACTGAAGTTGTCGAGAGGCATAGCAGGAGTCCTCGTAAGCAGCAGGGGACTGTCTTGCTATTGACGCAAATCCGAGTAGGAAAATCAAAAATCCCCTACACTCTAGCGGTATGAATTGGCACCACTAGGTAGAGTTTCTTGCCCGTCTACATTGAGGTTCTATTGAATTCTCGTGACTTGCGGGCCTATTTTCCGCGCGGCGAAACGCGCATTTGCGACAACTGACTGCTAACCGCCGCCATATCCTCGCACACGCGGCGTTCGCCACCAGAGAAGCTTACCGGCTCCGCCGCTAACAGTGCACTGCAAGTTTGGAGCCTCTGCTGGCCTTGCCAAACCAGCGAGCCACGCTGCTGCACCAAAACCGAAGAACTGGACTGCTCCGACCAGCATCCAGATCGCGACGCGCAAAGCGCCGGAGAGACCGCCATCGCTGAACACCAGGATGCATCGGATCTGGCCCTGGTTGAAGCGGCGCAGCTTGAGCGACGATAGCGTCATGCGATCTTCTGGGACCAGCTCCTCGACCAGTGCCTCGTTGTTCCAAAGAAGCCGACTGCCTTGCTTCACAAGCCCGCGGATCAACCAAACGTCTTCACCTCCGCGTGCATTGAAACGCAGATCGAACGGCTCTTCTTCCCCAAGACAGCGGGCCTTGTGGAACATCGCGTTTCCTGTTCCCAGATAAGCTGCAAAGTCCGAGATGTCGCTGCCTGTGGGCCTGCGCATTTCGCGGCTGAAGTTGCGTTCGACCTGCTTGAGAAGTTCCGGGGGGCACTGGCCGAGCAACCGCGGTACAATGCGCCCGAAGCTAGCATCGGTCCGGCCATCAGCCTGGGCAAGCCAAGTGTCGAGCCAACCGGCTACGGGCACCTCGTCATCGTCGAGGAAAATTATGTAGGTGCCTCGGGCTTCAGCAACGCCGCTGTTCCGCGCAAACACGACGCCACTTCGCGCTTCATGCGCATAGCGCAGATTCGGATCTGCGAATTGCGTGACCACCGGCCGCGCAGTGGCGTCTGGGCAGTTGTCGACAACGATGATTTCCGCCGGTCGGCCTTCGATTTGCGGATGCAAGGCTTCAAGCAATTCGCCGAGCATGACGTGCCGGCGGTAGGTCGTAATCACGATGCTGACATCGAACGTTTGCCCGCTTGACCCGTCAGACATGAGATTGCTCCTTCGTCCGATCGCTTGCCAGGGCGGCGTCGAGACCATTTGCGTAGGTCTGTGCAATCGCCGCTCGGGTGAACCGAGCGAGGCCACCCGCGCTCTGCCAATGAGCCAGAGCAGATTTCAATTCCTTTTCGTGTGCCAAGGCATGGCTGATTGCCTGGCCGATTTCCTGTTTGCTGCGCGCATCGACCCTAATGGCGAAAGGTAGATCGTCGAAATAGCCGTCGACGCTGGCACCCTTGGGGTAGATTATCGGCAGGCCCGCAAAAAGCGCCTCAACGAAGACTAGCCCGAAAGACTCGCGCAGCGAAGGCATCACAAAGGCTGCCGCCCCGTTCATGATGGGACCGAGCTCTTCTTGGCTGCGAGGGCCCATGAGCTCCAGACCCGGGACACCGGCAATTATTGCAGCACATGCGGCGGTCTCTTCGTGACTTCCCCCGCCGTAGATCTGCACTTTGCACGGCTGGGCGCCGCCCGCGATGTCGCGTATGGCTGCAGTAAGTCCGGCAAGATTCTTTGTGCGGTGGTTGCGCAAGTGAAAGGCGCTGATCACCCCCGTCCCGGCTTCGACCGGCGCGTGGATCGTGTCGTGCAATGTAGGACAGGGAAGGTCCAAGGACGGACCGCGACGCTCCCCCAGCCTTCGCACCACGGCGCGGCGCGCCCAAGGAGCGAAGGAGAAGACGCATGCTGCGCCGTGAAACACCGTACGGAAGCTGGCTGTCAGATCAGGCCGCACGGAAAGAACCTTCTGGTCCGTGTTGCCTTGGATAATGATAGCGTAGGGTATGCCGAGCCGGGCCGCGACCGCCTGAGCCAACAGACCCTCTATTGTCAATTTGTAGCCGACAACGAGGTCAGGAGCCGCGTCCTCCTGCACGAGACGGTTTGCAATCCAGTCTGCGAGCCTGCTCAGCATGGACGCGTGGAATACGCCCTTGGGCGGTGCCAAATAGTTTAGCGCGAGGCCGCCCGCGAAGTCGACCGGACCGTTTTCTGGCACCGGCGCGGCGCTGCCGCTTAAAAGACTTATGGCCTGAAAAAGACTGGGATTCTGGCGATTTAGCGAAATCACCCGATGTTCGTATCGATCCGCGACCAGGTCAATGAGCCGAGCAACCACGGGCGTTTTGTCGGGATTGATCGGATCGGGAAAATCGCCGCTGAGGTGGAGGATCCTCGGTCGCCTAGCATGCTCGTTCAAGGAATCGGGCATCGCTTCCCTCAACAAACCGCTTCCGGCAATGAGGCTCCGGACACGGCGTAGCCGCTGCCCGGAGCGCCGTGCTCATTTGCGGGGGCCGTACTGGTAATAGCTGTACTGGTAGTCGTAAGACTGGCCAGCCTCGAGCGCGCGGTACTTGGTGAGGACCGCCCCGATCGTTTTGCCGCCTGCGGCTGTCAGGCGCCGGATCGCGGTGCGAGCGCGGCTGAAGGGCATGGTGTTGGCTTCCAGCACAAACACGGTGGCATCGACGAGGCGGGACAGGATCGGCGCGTCCGCGAGACCCATCACCGGACAAGAGTCGAAAATAACCAACGAGTACTTGCCGCGAAGCTGCTGAATGAAGTCCTCGAATTCCTGCGACGCGAGGATCTCGGTAGGGCTTGGCGGAATCTCGCCGACCGGGAGGATCTCGAGGTTGTCGTGCACGCCCTTGATGACAGCATCTTCCAGCGCGACGTGGCCAAGCACCACTTCGACCAGACCGACCTTGGGACGCTCAATGTCAAGGAGCGTGGCTACCGACGGACGGCGAAGATCGGCGTCGATCAGAAGCGTCTTTCGACCGAAGCTCGCAAACATTTCGGCCAGCACGACTGCGGTGGTCGACTTTCCTTCGCCTGCCTGACTGCTGGTCATCTGGATGACGTTGCTGGATCGGGGAAGGGTGAAGTCGATGCCTGCTCTGATTGAAGAATAGGCCTCCATCAGCGCGCTGAAGCGGTTTGATCCTTCAAGCGAGATGTCGCGATCTGCCACGTAAGGTGTGTAGCCCAGGAACGGCAGACCCAGCTTGTCCTCCACATCCTCCAGCGATCGGATGCGATCGTCGAAGGTTTCGCGAAGGACGGCAAGACCGGCGGCCAGCGCTACGCCGAGTGCCAGAGCCACTGACAGGTTGCGCAGCAGTTTCGGCGAGAATGGCGACGAAGGCACGGTTGCAGCGTCGAGCATCTGTAGGGTGCCGGGGTTCACATTCGCTGCACTGCTGACCGTGTTGTAGCGATCCAACAGGATTTTGAGCTGGTCGCGCAGCGCCTGAGCCTCGCGGTCAAGCACGCTGAGTTGCACCTTCTCGTCCTGCTCGCCCAAGGTTTCGCCGGTCAGGCCGCCGAGTTCCCGTTGCAGGGCGTTCTCTTGATTGCGCGCGATCGTGAGTTCGTTGCGAAGTGTCCCCTTCAATTCGGTCGAGCTGCGCTCAAGCTGCGAATTGATCGAATTGATCTGCGCCAAAAGGCTCCGGATCTGAGGAAAATCATCGTTGTAACGCTGACGCAACTCCGCGAGCTGGGCCTGCTTTTCCGTCAAATCGGCAACGAGCGACTGCATCGCTGCGCTATTCTGGACTTCAGGCAACTGCCGCGCGGGAAGCGACTGAACGGCCCGCCAACGCTCCTCGGCCGCGATCCGTGCTGCGCGAGCCTCGATATACTTGCCGTTGATATTGGCGAGCTTCGCGCTCGTCAGCGTCGCTGCGGAACCGCTGTCCTCCGACTCAGCTCCCCCGACCGGCTGGACAATGATCCCGCGGGTCCGGGCATAGCCATTTGCGGCTTCTTCGGCGGATTGAAGTCGCACGCGCGTCTGTTCAATCTGCTGCGTCAGATAGCTCATCGCATAGCGACTGCTTTCCACGGACGTGCGCGTGTCGGACGCGACGAAGGCGTTCGCGTAGCCGTTGGCGATTTCTGCCGCGAGAACAGGATTCTCCGAGCGCACGCCAATGTCGACGACGAGGCTGCCTTGCGACGTCTCGACGTTCAGTCCGCTGACGATGGCAGATACCGCCATCTGGCGCTTGGCGGCCCGCCATTGCTCGTCGGAAAGTCCGGGAGCGCGCGAGGCCTCGATATCCTTGCCAAGCAAATCCTGCCGCTCGGCAAGCTTGAGGTCATCGACGACGACCTCCGCCATCTGCCGGCTTTTGATCCGCTGGATGAGGGTCGCGATATACTCGTACACAAGGTTGGAAGGCACGCCGAGGGAGTTCTGGCCGTCGACGACCTGCTCCCCGAACGGCTTTACCGAAACCTTCGACGTGGCCTCGTACATCGGGGTCATGAGAAGTGTTGTCATCAATCCGATCGCGGCCGCCGCGAAGAGAACTCCGGCCACCAGCCAACGCTGGCGGTAGAGGATGCCGCGAATGAAGCTCACGTTTACCAGCGGCGCAGCGGGCTGCTGCACTGCGAGAGCTTGCGAAGGCATATAGGCGTCAAGCCAGACGCCCTGCCCGGCAGGCTCTCCACTATTCATAATCGGACGTTCGGTCATTTTGTTATTTCAGACCCGCCGTTGCAAAAAGCCCGAATGCCGGGATTGCCTTGAGCAAATCTTCCCAGAACTGCGAGAGACCATCCGTACCGACAACGACGCGATCACCGGGCTCCAGGACCGGGTCCAGCATCGTGCCCTGACGGATCTGCGCGTAGTCGAACTTGGCGACCTTGATGCCTTCGGGCGACTCACGGAACACGGCGATCTGGGATTCCTTCGAAACGCGCGTCGGCCCGCTCGCCAAAGCAATCGCGGACGAAAGGCGCGCGCCCGGCTGGAACGGATAGACGCCGGGTGTTTCCACAGCGCCTTCGACCGTCACGAGGTGCGAGGCGTATTCACCAATGTTCACGCTGACCATCGGGCTTTTCACCCCGGCTGCGGCGAGCCGGCGTGTGACGTCCTGTTCGAGCTGCTTTGCCGACATCCCGGCAGCAGGGATCGAACCGAGCATGGGAAGGGAGATGTTGCCCTCGACGCCGACGCGAACCGTCGACAGCGAGAGGTCCGGCTCACGGAACACGACAACCGAGATCTGGTCGGAAGGACGCAGCGCGTATCCCATCGCAGCCTTATCCGTGTAGCTCGCCTGGCCGAGTTCCGCGACAGGCTGGCTGGCGGCGAGGCCGATGACCGGTTCTGGCGTCGAAGCGCACCCTGCAAGTGACGCTACCGCTGCGATCCAGACCGGGTTCGCCAGCGTGCGATGTGCCTTAAGTGCCATGTGTTTCCCCTCGGTACAATTACGAGGGGTGGCTTAGCCGCATGATTTCTGCGGCGCAACATCATTGAACCGGGTGCCAAGCTATCTGTTCTCCCGTTGCGAAAACGACGCAGGGAGGGGCCTATCGTGGAGCATGCGCCCTCCTGTCGCCGAACCCGGCAGGGAGCTATCGCCGGCTTCACAGCCATACGGGATACGGCAAGGACGAGGACTTGCATCAACGCCTCATGACGATAAACCGGCCGCGGGACCTGTCAGGCGCAAGAAAGCTATTTCATGGTCCGCAGTCGGGGCGAGACAAAGGCGCGAGCGTACACATCATGATAGCTGCACCCTCGACCCTCAGCCTCGTTGCAGCGGTGATCTATCTCGTAGTGGCCGGGACCGCGATCGCCGCTTGGCTTGCGGCGGGTTGGCGTTCCCAGGTCCGCTGGCACCGGGTGGCGTGGGGCATTATCGCCGCGCTATTCGTCGGGTTTGCCGTGACGCGGTTTTACGGGCTGGAGGACTGGGTGCGCGGCGACCTGCGCATGATGCTCTACGCCGACCAGACATACGAGGAACGGCGCTCGTTCCAGAAGCCGCTGTTCGCGATCGTCTTCATGGTTGCCGCAGCGATCGTCGGCGGGCTGATCTACTTCCTTGCGCGCGGCGTGCGAGGACGGCGCAACATCGCTGCTCTGGTCGCGATCGGCTGCACGGGCGGTCTCGTCTTCCTGCTGGCACTGCGGCTGGTGTCGCTGCACTCGGTCGACGCGCTGCTTTACGGGCGGTTCAAGATCAACTGGTTCGCCGACCTCGGCATGACCGCCGCGGTATGGGCGTGCGCGGTCCGTTACTGCCTTGTTGTGCGCAGCCGTCAGGACTGAGCTTCGACGACCAATTCCGCGATGCGACGCGCGGCCTGCCCGTCGCCATATGGGTTGTGAGCGCGCGACATCGCCATATAGGCCGCCTCGTCGTCCAACAAGCGCGACGTTTCCGCGACGATCATGTTGGCATCCGTCCCCACCAGCCGCGCTGTTCCGGCCGAAACCCCTTCAGGCCGCTCGGTCGTGTCGCGCATCACCAGCACCGGCTTGCCGAGGCTCGGGGCCTCCTCCTGAATGCCGCCGGAATCGGTGAGGACAATGTCCGAGGCCTCCATCATCGCGACGAAATCGAGATAATCCAGAGGGTTGATGAGCGCGATATTGTCCAACGCGCCAAGCGTAGGACGCATCACCTCGGCAACGTTCGGGTTGGGATGCAGCGGATAGATAATCGCGACGTCATCGCGCGCGGCAAGCCTCTGCAAAGCCTCGGCAATGCCCGCCATGCCGGCACCGAAATTCTCGCGTCGGTGGGCGGTCACGGCAATGATCCGCTTGCCCGCAAACCGCTCCCTCAGCGGCGCGATGGCAGGGGCCAGAGTTGGATCGGAAGCGATTTTTCCGCGCGCAAAAAGTAGGGCATCAATCACCGTGTTGCCCGTAACGTGTATGGCTTTTTCGGCTACGTTTTCAGCGCGTAAGGCGGCGGCAGCGGTCGCGGTGGGGGCAAAATGCAGGTCGGCCACAACACCGGTGACCTTGCGGTTCACCTCTTCGGGCCACGGCGAATAGATATCGCCGCTGCGCAGTCCCGCCTCTACGTGACCCACGGGAATCCGCCGGAAATAGCACGCCAGACTGGCCATCATGGTGGTCAGCGTATCGCCATGCACTAGCACCCTGTCAGGCTGTAGGCTGTCCAACGCAGCCCCGAAACGGGTCAGAATGCGGCTGCTAAGACCGTCCAAGGACTGGTCTGGAAGCATCAAGTCGAGGTCTAGATCGGGTCTAAGCCCGGCTAAAGCGAGCACAGAGTCGAGCAATTCGCGGTGTTGGGCTGTCACCACCACCTTCACATCGACCTGTCCGGTGGCGCGCAGTGCGTCCACCACCGGGAACATCTTGATAGCCTCGGGCCGGGTGCCGAAGGTCACCAGAATGCGGGGCATCCCGCGGGTCGAACTCATTTGCGGAGCATGCCCCGCGTGTCGAACACCAGCTTGCCCGCAAGATCGTGCGGGGAGAGATGCCTGAACGCGGTGTGATCGACCAGCACGACCACAATCTCCGCCTGCCGGAGCGCGGCGTCAAGCGTCACCAGCTCGGCGCCTGTCTCGGCGAGCACCTTGGGCAGTTCGTCGGTGAAGGGCTCGACCACGAGGATCCGCTCGCCGTGGCTGTGCGCCAGCGCCTCGGCGATCTCGAGCGCGGGGCTTTCGCGGAAGTCGTCGATGTCGGGCTTGAAGGCGAGGCCGAGCAGCGCGACCTTGCCCTCTGGCGCGGCGTCCAGCAGCGCGCGGATGCGGTTCTCGGTGTGGACGGCCTTGTGGTCGTTGACCTCGCGCGCGGTGCGCACCAGCCGTGCGGCATCGGGCGCGCCCGAGACCAGAAACCACGGATCGACCGCGATGCAATGCCCGCCCACGCCGGGGCCCGGCTGGAGGATGTTGACGCGCGGGTGGCGGTTGGCGAGCCGGATCACGTCCCACACATCGACCCCGATCACGTCGGCGATCATCGAAAGCTCGTTGGCAAAGGCGATGTTCACGTCGCGGAAGCTGTTCTCGACCAGCTTGACGGTCTCGGCGACCCGCGCGGTGGTGTAGAGGCAGTCGCCCTTGACGAAACTGGTGTAGAGCACCGCGGCGCGCTCGGCGCAGGCCGGGGTGACGCCGCCGATCACGCGGTCGTTGTGGACGAGCTCGTTGACGATCCGGCCGGGCAGCACACGCTCGGGGCAATAGGCCAGCGCAATGTCCGCCTCGTCGCCCGAATGCTCGCTCGGCACGATAAGGTCAGGGCGCAGTTCGGCGATGATCGCGGCAACGCGCTCGGTGGTGCCGACCGGCGAGGTGCTCTCGACGATCACGCAGGCACCGGGGAGGATCTTCGGGGCGATCGAGCGCGCGGCGGCTTCGACATAGGTGATGTCGGGCGCATTGTCCGCGCCCAGCGGCGTGGGCACGGCGATCATGTAGAAGCTGGCGGTCGGCACTTCGGTGGCCGCCACCAGGGTCTGCGCGGTGATCGCATCGCGCACCAGCTTGTCGAGATCGCGCTCCTCGATATGCACGCCGCCGGCATTGACCGTGTCGACCACGCGCTGCGACACATCCACGCCGCACACGCTCCAGCCGTAGCTGGCGAGCAGCGCGGCGGTCGGCAGGCCGATGTAGCCGAGCCCGATCACCGCGACCTGATGGTCGGGCGCCGGATGGCTCAGCGCCTTGCGCCCGAGCACCGCGCTTGCATCGAAAGGAGCGTTCATAGAGGCATTGTCCCGGTTTTCAGCCGGAACACTGGCCGCAAAGCCCTTAAAATCGTGTTAGGCTTGCCGGGTTTTTCACCATTAACGCCGCGGGGGACCGCAAAATCCTGTCAGGGTCGGCAGCGCCTTGGCCCGCGTGTTACAGGATCCGGCCTTCGATGAAGCCGGCGAGGGCATCGTGCAGTTGCTGGATCGAGGGGGCCGGTGTCTGCGGTGCTTCTCCCAGCGCACGGGCCTCGCGGATACGATCCGCCAATTCGCTCTCGTCCTGCGCGATCAGGATGCCGGGACGGCCTGCCAGCTTGCGGACCGTCGCCATCTGGTGATCGTTGCGATGTTCATGGAGGCTGGCGCGGCGGGGGAGCAGGACGATGGGCTTGGAAAAGCGTGCAGCGGTCAGCACCGAACCAATTCCGGCATGGCTGACGATCACCTCTGCCGATTTGACCATCGGCTCGAACCGCGAGGGCTCGATCTTCTCGTGCGCCTCCATGTTCTGGGGCACATAGTGGCCTTTGCCGGTCTGGGCGATCACTGCGGTGCCGAGTTCGGGGGCAAGCCGGTCCATCGCTTCGATCAACCGGTCAAATCCGAGCTGCGTTCCGACGGTGACGAGGATCATAGCACTGCGCCAAAGTAGCGCGAGCTCTTCCCCGTCGCGAGCTCTTCCCACTGGACCCAGCACTGGTGCGCGATGGTCATCGACAATTTACCGCACATGGAAAGCTCTTCTCCGTTGGCGACGCTGTCGATCCACAACGTCCGGGCGCCCAGAATGCGGCCGAATACCAGGCACATGAAGCCCGGCGCTGCCCCGGTCGAGATGACGACGTGGGGGCGGTGCTTCAGGACAAGCCAAGCGGCACGCACGCCGCAATACAACGATCGCAGCGGTTTGTTCCGGTTGCAGTCGGGCAAGCGTTCGGCGGTCAGGATGTCATGTTGGGTCGCAAGAGAGATATCGGTCGTGACGTATTGAACCTGGTACTGCTGCAGCGTCGGCCGGAGCAGCATCAATTCGTCCCAGTGTCCTCCGCCAGAGGCCACCGCCAGCACTCTCTTATTGTATTCCCCCATGCCATGTCTTTCGATCTGTGCGACCCGGGATCGCCCGCTGGCCGAACGACAGGGGGATTACCCTCCTGCGCGAATCGGGTCTCTAGTCGATCTTGCCAGTGAAAGCGCACGAATCAAAAGGGGTGTCCCGATTCGAGCGTCGTCGACCGCAAATGTGACCGTGGGGCGGCGCTAACACAGATTAGGTTTTGGCACCAAAACATTATGGGGCCGGGCCGTGACGCCGGGTCTGGCGGCGTTCAGATCATCCGGCCGCGGAACTTCGCGCGGCTTCCGCGAGCGAGATGTTCCCACTGGGTCCAGCAATTATGCGCGAAGGTCTTGGCCAGCTTGCCGCCGGTCGACAGCTCGTCGCCGTTTGCGACGCTATCGATCCACAAGGTCCGCGCCCCGATCATGCGGGCGGCGAGGATGCACATGAAACCGGGCGCCGCGCCGGTGGTAACGACCACCTCGGGCCGGTGCTTGAGGATGATCTTGAAGGCGCTGGCGGCGCAATGCAGCAGCCGGAAGGGCGTGGTCTTGCTGCAATCGGGCAGGATGTCCGAAGCTGTAACACCGCGATATTCGGCAGGCAGCGCGTCGGTGGTGACGTAACGGACATCGTAATGTTCGAGCGTCGACTGCATGAGCATCAACTGCTCCCAATGCCCTCCCGCAGAAGCCACGGCGATAACTTTGGTACGGCTCTTTGGCATGGCTAGACCTGTTCGTTGCGCTCCCGGACTTGAACCGCGAAGATCGGCCTCGGCCCGGCTTCGCATGGCACTGCCATGGATCGGGGCGGGTATCTTCAGTGGATCAAGCCACGCCCCATCATGTCTTCATGTGCTTAACATCTTCATAATTCCGCACCAAGCCGCAATTGTTCCCTGTCACCAAGGCATTGCAATACCGGCCCCGCCCATTCGCTCCGGCAAATGAGCAGATCGGGCATGTAAGTGTCTGGCCGATTGTAGAGAAGCGGCGAGCCGTCGATGCGCGAGCAATGCAGTCCGTAGGCGGCAGCGACCGCGACAGGGGCGCAGCTATCCCATTCATATTGACCTCCGGCGTGGAGGTAGACCTCGGCCTCGCCCCGCACCACGGCCATCGCCTTGGCTCCAGCGCTGCCCATCGGGACCAGCTCGCCGCCGAGCGCCGCAGCAACTGTCTCGGCCTCCTTGGGCGGGCGGGTGCGGCTGACGACGAAACGCGGCGGCTCGGCCATTGCCCTGAGAGGCTGCGGCTGGTCCGAACGCAGGACGAGGCCTCCGTGCAACCCCGGCAGTGCCACCGCACCGATGCTCGCGACCCCGTCGATGGCGAGCGCGACGTGCACCGCCCAATCCCCGCGACCCTCGCTGTATTCGCGCGTCCCGTCGACCGGATCGACGATCCACACCCGGCTCTTGCCCAGCCGCGCGGCGTTGTCCTTCTCCTCTTCGGAGAGCAGCCCGTCATCGGGCCGCGCGTTGCGGATCGCATCGCACAGGAAGCGGTTGGCAGCGGCATCACCGGCCACGCCCAGCTCTTTGCCGCTCAGGCCGGAACCCTCGCGCACGTCGAGCAGAAGCCGCCCTGCCTCCTCGGCCAGCCGCGCGGCGAGTTCGGCATCATCAAGCTGGGCAAGTGTCATTTGAGCGGCAGGATCCTCTGGATGATGTAGCGTGCCGCTTCTTCGGGGGTCATGTCCACCGTGTTGACGCGGATTTCCGGAGCTTCGGGCGGCTCGTAGGGGCTGTCGATCCCGGTGAAGTTCTTGAGCTGCCCCGACCGCGCCTTCTTGTAGAGCCCCTTCACGTCGCGGCCTTCGGCTACGTCCAGCGGGGTATCGACGAAGATCTCGATGAACTCGCCTTCGGGCAGCATCTTGCGCACCATCTCGCGCTCGGCGCGGAACGGGCTGATGAAGGCGGTGAGCACGATCAGCCCCGCGTCCGCCATCAGCTTGGCCACCTCGCCCACGCGGCGGATGTTCTCGATCCGGTCGGCCTCGGTAAAGCCGAGATCGCGGTTGAGGCCGTGTCGCACATTGTCCCCGTCGAGCAGGAAGGTGTGGCGGTTCATCAGGTAGAGCTGCTTTTCGACCTCGTTGGCGATGGTCGACTTGCCCGAGCCCGACAGGCCGGTGAACCACAGCACCCTCGCCCGCTGGTTCTTCATGCCCGCATGATCATCGCGGGTGATCGCCAGCGGCTGCCAGTGGACATTGTCCGCGCGGCGCAGGTTGAATTCGATCATTCCCGCCGCCACGGTGGCGTTGGTGAACTTGTCGATGAGGATGAACCCGCCGAGCTCGCGGCTGGTCGCGTAGGGCTCGAAGGCAATCGGGCGGTCGGTCGCGAACTCGGCGACGCCGATGGCGTTGAGGCCGAGCGTCTTGGCCGCGAGATGCTCGAGGCTGTTGACGTCGATCTCGTACTTCGGGGGCTGGACGGTGGCGGTCACCATCTGGGTGCCGAGCTTCAGCCAGTAGCCGCGCCCGGGCTTGAGCGCCTCCTCGTCCATCCACACGAAGGTCGCGCAGAACTGGTCGGAAGCCTGCGGCGGATCGCCCGCGGCCGCGATCAGGTCGCCGCGGCTGCAATCGACCTCGTCTGTGAGGGTCAGCGTAACCGATTGGCCCGCGACCGCCTCGTCCAGATCGCCATCGAAGGTGGTGATCGTCTTGACCGTGCTGGTCTTGCCCGAAGGCACAATCCGCACCGCGTCGCCCGGGTGGATCGTGCCGCTGGCGATCTGTCCGGCGAACCCGCGGAAGTCGAGATTGGGGCGGTTGACCCACTGCACCGGCATTCGGAACGGCTGTCCTTGCGCGGCGGCGGCATCGACTTCAACCGTTTCGAGGTGCTCGATCAGCGCAGGGCCATCATACCAGGGGGTGTTTGCGGACGGCGCTGCCGTGATGTTGTCGCCCTTGAAGCCCGAGATCGGGATGGCGGTGAATTCGCCGATCCCGATGCTGGTCGCAAAGGCCCGATAGTCCGCTACGATGCTGTCGAAGACCGCCTGATCGTAGCCGACCAGATCCATCTTGTTCACCGCCAGCACGACGTGCCGGATGCCGAGCAGGTGGACGAGATAGGAGTGCCGCCGCGTCTGTTGCAGCACGCCCTTGCGCGCATCGATCAGGATCACGGCGAGGTCGGCGGTCGAGGCGCCCGTCACCATGTTGCGCGTATACTGCTCGTGCCCGGGCGTATCGGCGACGATGAACTTGCGCTTCTCGGTCGCGAAAAAGCGATAGGCGACGTCGATGGTGATGCCCTGCTCGCGCTCGGCGGCAAGGCCGTCGACCAGCAGCGCGAAGTCGATCTCGCCGCCTTGCGTGCCGTGGCGCTTGCTGTCGCTTTCGAGCGCTGCCAGCTGATCCTCGAAGATCATCTTGGAATCGTAAAGCAGCCGCCCGATCAGCGTCGACTTGCCATCATCGACGCTGCCGCAGGTGATGAAGCGCAGCAGGCTTTTGTTCTGGTGCTGCTCGAGATAGGCCTCGATATCCTCTGCGATCAGCGCGTCGGTCTGGAAGCTGGAAGGCGTGTCCATCAGAAATACCCCTCCTGCTTCTTCTTCTCCATGCTGGCATCGCCGCCATCCTTGTCGATGACCCGGCCCTGACGTTCGCTGGTGGTTGTGAGCAGCATTTCCTGCACGACGTCTGCCAAGGTCGCCGCCGTGCTTTCGACCGCACCAGTCAGCGGGAAACAGCCGAGCGTGCGGAACCGGATCGAGCGGATGGTGATCTCGGGCCGATAGCCCATGGTCGCTTCCAGACGGGGCAGATCGTCCGCCATGAACAGCCCGCCTTCATATTCGTAGGTCGGGCGCTCGGCCGCGAAATAGAGCGGCACGATCTCGATGCCCTCGTTCATGATGTATTGCCAGATGTCGAGCTCGGTCCAGTTCGAGATCGGGAAGACGCGGATGCTCTCGCCCTTCTTCTTGCGCGTGTTGTAGAGGTTCCAGAGCTCGGGCCGCTGGTTCTTCGGGTCCCAGCCGTGGCTGGCGGTGCGGAAGCTGAAAACGCGTTCCTTGGCGCGGCTCTTCTCCTCGTCGCGCCGGGCTCCGCCGAACGCGACGTCGAACCCGTGGAGGTCGAGCGCCTGTTTCAGCCCCTCGGTCTTCCACATGTCGGTGTGCAGCGGGCCGTGTTCGAACGGGTTGATCCCGCGCGCCTTGGCCTCGGGGTTCTGATGGACCAGCAGCTCCATTCCGGCGTCGCGAGCGGCCTTCTCGCGTAGCGCGTACATGTCCTTGAACTTCCACGTCGTATCGACGTGGAGCAACGGAAAGGGCGGGGGCGCCGGGTAGAATGCCTTTTTGGCAAGGTGCAGCATCACCGCGGAATCCTTGCCCACCGAATAGAGCATCACCGGGTTGTCCGCCTCGGCGACGACCTCGCGCAAGATGTGGATGCTTTCGGCCTCGAGCCGTTCGAGATGGGTCAGACTGCGCATGGCGGGTTCAGGTATAGGCTGCGGGCGCTGCCACAAGCAATTTTGCCTTTGCATGAGGATGGCGAGGCTTGCCCTTGCGCAGCCCGCGCGCTTAAGGCTGGCCCAAAGGGAGAGACATATGAGCCATTCGTCCGGGCCGCTTTCGGGCCTTCGCGTTCTCGAATTTAGCGGGATCGGTCCGGGGCCGCACGTGGCCATGCTGCTCGCCGACCTCGGCGCCGAGGTGGTGCGGATTGACCGCCCGGGGGCTGGCGTCAGCAATCCGGTCGTGGAGCGTGCGCGGCACCGGCTGGCGCTCGATCTCAAGAGTGACGAGGGCAAAGGCGCCGTGCGCGCCGCTGCCGCCAGCGCCGACGTGCTGATCGAAGGCTTCCGTCCCGGCGTGATGGAGCGGCTGGGGCTGGGGCCGGACGAACTGCTCAGCCTCAACCCGCGTCTTGTCTATGCGCGCATGACCGGCTGGGGGCAGGAAGGGCCGCTCGCGCAGGCCGCCGGGCACGACATCAACTATATCGCGATCACCGGCGCGCTTTCCGCTGTCGGCAAGGCGGGCGAAACCGCGACCCCGCCGCAGAACCTCGTCGGCGACTTCGGCGGCGGTTCGATGTATTGCGCCTTCGGGATCATGGCCGCGCTCTACGAACGCGAGAAGTCGGGCAAGGGCCAGGTCGTCGATGCCGCAATTGTCGACGGCGCGACCAGCCTGATGAGCTTCTTCTTCGGGGTGCGCCACCTGCCGCACCTCTCGACGGAGCGGGGCAAGGGGATGCTCGGCGGGGCGGCGCATTTCTATCGTTGCTTCACCTGCGCGGACGGCAAGGAGATCTCGCTGGGATCGATCGAGCCGCAGTTCTACGCCGAGCTGCTCCGGCGCATCGGTGCGCCCGAGGAACTGGCGCAGGCGCAGATGAACCCCGCCAACTGGGACGCCTATGCCGGAAAGCTCGCCGCGCTGTTCCTGACCAGGACGCAGGCCGAGTGGTGCGACTTGCTCGAAGGCACCGACGCCTGCTTCGCCCCCGTGCTCGGCATCGACGAGGCGCGTGATCACCCGCACATGAAGGCGCGCGGCGCCTATGTGGAGCACGACGGGATGTGGCACACCGCCCCCGCGCCGCGCTTCAGTCGTACGCCGGGTGCTGTGCGTTCCAGCGCGGATGATGGCGCGGATGTCGTAGCCAGCTGGCAAGGAGCCGCCTGATGGCGGGCAAGTTCTTCGACGAATGGGTGGTGGGCGAGCGGATCGAGCATCCGATCCGCCGCACCGTGACCGAGACCGACAACCTGCTGTTCTCGACCATGACCCACAACCCGCAGCCGCTCCACCTCGATGTCGAGGCGGCAAAGGCGAGCGGGTTCGGGCAGATCCTCGTCAATTCGACCTTCACCTTCAGCCTGCTGGTCGGGCTGTCGGTGGGCGAGACGACCTTGGGCACGCTGGTCGCCAATCTCGGCTTCGACAAGGTGGTGACGCCAAAGCCGGTGTTCATCGGCGACACGCTCCACGCGGTGAGCGAGGTCAAGGAACTGCGCCCCAGCAACTCGCGGCCCGACGCGGGCATCGTCACCTGGGTCCACGAAATGTGGAACCAGCGCGGCGAGATGGTGTGCCGCTGCGAGCGGTCCGCTTTAATCCAACGGCGCGGCTGAGGCCGTCTCGCCGCCCAGCGCCTGCCACAGCACGATCCGTGCGCGGGCCGCTCGGCCCAGTGCGGCAGCAGCGCCTTCGCCGCTCGAATCCGCCGCGCGACGTGCTTCGAGAACATCGAGGAAGCTGGCGAGCCCTGCGCGATAGCGGGTCTCGGCAATGGCTGCGGCACGGGTCAGCTGGTCGCGCTGGGTGACCGCAAGCTGCGCCTCGGCATCGGCGGCGGCGACCACGCCGTAAGCCGCCTCGGCATCACCGAGGGCTTGGAACACCGCACCGCGATAGGCGGCGAAGGCTGCGCGCTTGTCGGCAGCAGCGGCGTCGATCTGGGAGCCCACGCGGCCGAAATCGAGCAGCGGTCCGGCAATGGCGCCGGTAAGCGTGCCGACCAGCGAGTCGCTTTCGAAGAAGTCCGACGGTGAGAAGGCGAGCAAGCCGATCACGCCCGACAGCGTGATCCGCGGGAAGCGTGCGCGGGCTGCGGCGGCGAGATCGGCATCGCTCGCAGCGAGTTCGGATGCTGCCGCCGCGACGTCGGGCCGGTTAGCGAGCAGTTCGGAAGGCAGCCCGGCAGGCGCAGCGGCAGGCGCGAGCGCTGGCGCCGGAGCAGCCAGCGCGGCGCGCACGGTGGCGGCGTCCTGAGCGGTCAGCGTCACGAGCCGTCCGATCAGGCGCGCCCGCTCACTGTCGAGCGCGGCAAGGCGCGTGGCCGATGCGCTGGCAGTCGCCTCGGCGCGCACCCGGTCGAAGCCGGGGGCGATGCCTGCATCTTCGCGCACCTTGGCGAGGCTCGCCAGTTGGCGCGCGGCGGCGGCGTCGGCCTGGATGGCGGCGGCGCGAGAGTCGAGCACGCGCCAGTCGGTGATGCTGGCGGCAATCTCGGACAAGAGTGCAAGCCGCACGCCCTGTGCCTGCGCGGTGGCTGCGTCGATACGGGCGAGCGCGGCGCGCTCCTGCGCCTTCAACCGGCCGAAGACATCGAGGTCCCAGCTCGCAGATATGTTCGCGCCGTAAGAGGTCTGCTCGGCGGGAATGAAGTTCTGCGCCTGGCCGAACCGCGCGACGTTCTGCCGGTTCTGCGTCACGCTGCTATCGGCGGAGATGTTGGGGAGTCGGTCGGCCCCTGCGCGCCGTGCCCCGGCGCGGGCGGAATCGATGCGCGCAGCGGCCTCGGCAAGGTTCGGGGCATTGGCGATCGCTGCCGCGGAGAGCGTCTGCCACGCCGGATCACCTTGCGGCAGCAGCGCTGCGAGTGCGGTGCCGGTGTTCGCCTCGGGCTGATAGAAATAGGCGCGCGGCAAATCAGGGGTGGGCGTCGCGATCTTGGGGGCGGGCTGCATCACGCAGGCGCCCAGAGCGAGGGGCAGCAGCAGCGCGGGAACGAGGCGGCGCATGGCCTCAGCCCCCCTTCTTGGCAGGCGCGCCCGCTTTGGCGGGGATGAAGGCGTCGATCTGCTGGCCCACGCGGAATGCCTCGCTCGGCGGCAGGGCGTAGATCAGCTGGAGCACCCGGACGTCGACCCGCTCGGCAGCCGAGTTGGTGAGCGAGCGCTTGGGCACGACCTGCGGTTCGGCGCGCACGAAGGTGGCGTTGACGTGCAACTCGGCCGCGCCGCGCGGGCTGATGACCGCAGGCTTGCCGAGCGCGACGCGCCCGATCTCGTTCTCGTCGATGTCGACGCGCACGTGCAGCGGGTTGGTCTCGCCCATCTGGATGAAGGGCTGGCTGTTGCCGCCCCCCTGCGTGGCGACGAATTCGCCGGGGTGGACGTTGACCGCGAGGATCTCGCCCGAAATCGGCGCGCGCACCGTCAACCGCTCGATCTCGGTGCGGGCGGCGGCTGCGGCGGATTGGGCGGCGGCAAGGCGCGCGCGGGCCGATCCGAGACGGCTGCTTGCGCCGGACTCTTCGCCCTCGGCGCGGATCACCTCGGCGCGGCTGACCGCGGCAGGATCGGACAGGCTGCGGTAGAGCGCGAGCTGTTCGCGGGCTGTCTTTTGCGCAGAGCCCGCCTCGTTGATCGCGGCACGCGCCTCGTTGATGGCGGCATTGGCCTGGTCGAGGCTGGCGCGGGCAGCGCGGGAGTCGACGAGGAACAGCACCTCACCCTTCGCCACACGGTCGCCCGGCTTGACGAGCACGTCGATGACGAGGCCCGAGAGCGCCGAGCCGATGTCGATCACTTCGCTAGACGGTTCGACGATTCCGGCGCCTGCGACCCGCGGTTCGTTGGCGAGTTGGCCCACCGCCTTGGGCGGCTGTTCTGCGGGCTCGGCGGTCGAGCGGTCGGGTAGGCCGAAGAAGATCAGCCAGGCGGCGAAGAGTACGCCGACCAGCGCGGCGACCGGCAGGATCTGGCGGGCAAAGCTCACATTGCGAAGCATGATGTCCTCGGCGGATTCGAGAGGGAGGGGGAGAGGGGGAAGCGGGTTGCTGCGGGATCAGTGATCATCGGGCATCTCCTTCCCGTCATGGGTGACGCGACCGTCTTCGAGCACAATGATCCGGTCAGCGAGATCGAAGATGCGGTTGTCGTGGGTGACGATGATGCAGGCCCGGTCGGGGGCGACTGCGACCTCGCGCAGCAGGTCCATGACGCGGCGGCCCGAACTCGCGTCGAGCGCGGCGGTCGGCTCGTCGCAGACCACGAGGCGCGGTTCGTGCACCAGCGCGCGGGCGATGGCGACGCGCTGCTGCTGACCGCCTGAGAGCTGACGCGGCAGCTTGTCGGCCTGGTTGAGGATGTTGAGCTTGTCGAGCAGCACCTTGGCCCGCTCGCGCGCTTCCTCGCGCGGCATACCCTGCGCGATCAGCGGCACGGCGGCGTTGGAAGCAACGTCAATTGACGGGATCAGGTTGTACTGCTGGAAGATGAAGCCGATGTTCTTGAGCCGGAACTTCACCAGTTCTGTGTCGGTGAGACTGTAAATGTCTGTGCCGAACACCTTCACCTCGCCCTCGGTCGGGTAGAGGATGCCGCACATGATCGAGATCAGCGTCGTCTTGCCCGAGCCGCTTTCGCCCACGACGTAGGTGAGCTCGCCCGGACGGATGTCGGTGTTGATCGAGTGCAGCACGCGGATGGTGGTCTGCCCGGCCTCGAAGTCGCGGCTGATCCCGCGTGCGCAGATCGCCGCTTCGGGAGCGCAGCCGCCGATGCTTGTCGTGTCCATGATGGCCGTATCGCTCAATGAAACCTCGCTCACCTGAACACCGACGCCGGTTCGGTCTTCAGCACCGAGCGGATCGCGATGAAGCCGGTGATGGCAAGGATCACCACCACCGCCGTCAGGCTGATCAGGGGGACCTGCCAGGGGATGTAGAAGCCCTTGAAGAAGGGGTTGGCGCTGAAGCCCTTGATGAAGGCGACTGTGCCGATGACGCCGAGCGCATAGCCAATCATCCCGACGAGGCCCGCTTGCGCCGCGACCATCTGCACGATCTTGGCATTGGTGACGCCGATCGCCTTAAGCGCCCCAAACTGTTTGATGTTGTCCCGCAGGAACAGGCTGAAGGTGAGACCCACGATCGCCACGCCGACCACGAAGCCGAGGAACACGGTGATCCCAAAATTGGTCGGAATACCGGTGTTCTGGATGATGAAGTCGACGCCGGCACGGGCGAATTCTGTTCGGGTTTCCGCCTTGAGCCCGGTCTGCTTCTCGATCCGCGCCGCAACGCCTTCCGGAGTCTGGCCGGGTGCAATCCCGACCAGGACAAAGGACAGGCGGTTGCGTGTGCCTGGGACGAAGTTCAGCGCGTTGGAATAGCGGGTGTAGAGCACCACCGTGCTGGTAAAGCTCGGGATCGCGTCGGAGATGCCGCGGATAACGGCGCGCTGATCATTCAGCTCCAACCGTTCGCCAAGCGGGCTCGCGCCGTTGGAGAACAGGCGGGTCACGCCGACATCGTCGATCACCACGGTATCGGGCGCGAACAGCACAGTCTTGTCGCCGCTCGCCATGCGCTTGGGCAGGCCGATCAGTGTCGCATCGTCGACCCCGACGATCCCGACGCCTTCGAGATCGCCGTCCTTGGTGCGGACATTGGCCTGCGCGCGCAGGTGCGGGACTGCCCATTCGACGCCCGGAATCGAGCGCACCTTGTCGAGCGCGGTCGAGGGCATGGCGTAACTGACGTCGGTGGTGCGGCTGACCGGGTCCATCACCCACACCTCAGCCTCGGGCGCATTATAGACGCCGCTTGCGCCCCGCTCGACGAGGTTGACGAAGATCGTCATCTGTTGGGTGATCAGGAGGGTCGAGAAAGCGATACCGAACAACAGCCCGTAGAACTTCTGGGCATCCCCGGTGAGCATCCTGATGGCGATCCAAAGCACGTCGGCAGGAACCTTTATCAGCAGATAGGGTTGCGCGACGGGAGGCATCAGCGCATTATTGAACGGTCGCGTTTAACTGAACGGAGTCGTTCATTTTGTCAATCGGCGGTTCACCTTCGCCTGAAAAAAAGTCGCTTCGTCGCAAAGCCGGGCGGCCGCTCGATGCGGTGAAGCGCGTCGCGATCGTCGAAACGGCTGCGCATCATTTCTTCCACAACGGATATGCCGCGACCGCGATCGAGCAGGTCGCTGCCGACGCCGGTGTTTCCAAGGTCACCATCTACAATCAGTTCGGCGACAAGCGCGCGCTGTTCACTGCCGCAGTCGAGAACGAGTGCGAGAAGATGCGCGGTCATTTCTCGCTCGAAGGTACCGCCAAGGGCCCGATCCGCGCGCGCATGGTTGATATCGGTCAGGCGATCTACGCCTTCCTGTCACGCCCCGAGATGATCCAGTTCGAACGCCGCATCGCGGCCGAAACCGAGGTGGACCCCGCTATCGGTGCCGCCTTCCTCGAAGCGGGGCCGTGGCGCATGAAGCAGGCGTTCGGCGCGTGGCTCGCGCGGGCGACCGAGGCGGGGGAGCTCGCAGTCGCCGACCCGATGCTCGCCGCCGAGCAGTTCGTCTCGATGTGCAAGGGCATGGGCGATCTCGAGCGCCGCTTCGGTGCCCACGTCACCGCCGATGAGAGCGACCGGCGGATCGTTGGTGCTGTCGATGTGTTCCTCGCCGCCTACGGCATGAGCGCGCAGAATCGCGTCGGGGATCGATAATGTGCACCGCTCTGTTCGAAAATTGTCACGACGCGAGTCCTTGCGCATTATCTTGCCATTCACCGACCGCGTCCTACATTGCAGCTGACGAAAGGAATCCCGCGAGATGAGTCAGCAGAACGACCCGCAGCCGCAAGGCGAAGGCCCCAATCCCTGGGTCAAGCAGCTGATGATTTGGGGCGGGATATTCCTCGCCCTGCTCCTCGTGGTGACCTTGTTCAGCAATTCCGGCCAATCGCCGGGCACCGCGATCCCTTATTCCGATTTCCGTGCCGCCGTGGCCGGTGGTCAGGTGCAAGATGTGCAGATGGGCCCCGATCTGATCACGGGCAAGCTCAAGAACGGCGAGCCGTTCAGCACCGTGCCCGTGCCGAACGACACCGAAATCACCAAGCTGATGGAATCCAATCAGGTGCGCTTCACCGGCAAGCCGCGTGAGAGCCAGAACGTCCTGCTGTTCATCCTCCTCAATTCTCTGCCCTTCATCCTGATCCTCGGCATTGCCTTCATTGCGCTGCGCCAGGTCCAGAAGGGCGGCGGCGGCGGGGCGATGGGCTTTGGCAAGTCCAAGGCCAAGATGCTCACCGAACGTTCGGGCCGTGTCACCTTCGACGATGTCGCGGGCATCGACGAGGCGCGCGAGGAATTGCAGGAGATTGTCGAGTTTCTGCGTGATCCGCAGCGCTTCTCCAAGCTCGGCGGCCAGATCCCCAAGGGCGCGCTGCTGGTTGGCTCGCCCGGTACCGGCAAGACCCTGCTCGCCCGCGCCATCGCGGGTGAGGCGGGCGTGCCGTTCTTCACGATCTCGGGCTCGGACTTCGTCGAAATGTTCGTCGGCGTCGGCGCGAGCCGCGTGCGTGACATGTTCGAGCAGGCCAAGAAGAACGCGCCGTGCATCGTCTTCATCGACGAAATCGACGCGGTCGGCCGCTCGCGCGGCAATGGTCTCGGCAACTCGAACGACGAGCGCGAGCAGACGCTGAACCAGCTGCTGGTCGAGATGGACGGCTTCGAAGCGAACGAGGGCATCATCATCATCGCGGCCACGAACCGTGCCGATGTGCTCGACCCCGCGCTGCTGCGTCCCGGCCGGTTCGACCGTCAGGTGGTCGTGCCGATCCCCGACATCGACGGGCGCGAGAAGATCCTCGGCGTGCACATGAAGAAGGTGCCGCTTGCCCCCGACGTGAACCCGCGCGTGATTGCGCGCGGCACTCCGGGCTTCTCGGGCGCCGATCTTGCCAACCTCGTCAACGAGGCCGCGCTCCTCGCCGCGCGCCGCAACAAGCGGCTGGTTGCGATGCAGGAGTTCGAGGACGCCAAGGACAAGGTCATGATGGGCGCCGAGCGTCGCAGCATGGTCATGACCGACGACGAGAAAAAGATGACCGCCTACCACGAGGCCGGCCACGCGATCGTCTCGGTGCACGAAGACGCTTCCGACCCGATCCACAAGGCGACGATCATCCCGCGCGGACGTGCGCTGGGCATGGTGATGCGCCTGCCGGAGCGGGACAGCTATTCCTACCATCGCGACAAGATGCACGCGAACCTCTCGGTTTCGATGGGCGGGCGTGTGGCTGAGGAAATCATCTTCGGGCACGAAAAGGTCAGCTCCGGCGCCTCGTCCGACATCCAGTACGCAACCAGTCTCGCGCGCAACATGGTCACCCAGTGGGGCATGTCCGAGAAGCTCGGGCCGTTGCAGTACGAAGAGCAGTCCGAAGGCTATCTCGGGATGGGCGCGGCGCAGCGGACCTTCCGTTCGGGGTCGACCAACGAGCTGATCGACAACGAGATCAAGTCGTTGGTCGAAGGCGCACACAAGCGGGCGACCGACATCCTCAAGACCAACGAGGACCAGCTCCACCTGCTTGCCCAAGCTCTGCTGGAATACGAGACGTTGACCGGCGAGGAGATCAATTCGCTGATCGCAACTGGCAAGATCGACCGTCCCGATACGCCCCGCGGTCCGCTGGTGACCAACCCGGTGCGCGGATCGGCGGTCCCGCGGGCCGGCAAGCGCTTCGGCACGCAGCCGGGCGGTGACGAGGCTCCGCAAGGGGCCTGATCGCCACTCGTTTCAAACCCATCACCAAGGGGGCGTCCGGAGCGATCCGGGCGCCCTTTTTGCTGCCCTGGCCGTCCTAGAATGCGCCGATGACGCCGAGGATGAGCAGGAACAACGTCATCACGATCTGGATGCAGAATTGCAGCACGACAAACCGCCAGATGGCGGAGAAGCGCGTGAGGCCATAGGCATACCGCAGCTGCTTATAGAGGTGCAGCGGCGCGCCGATGGCGAACAGGCCGAAGGCCCAACCGGCGCCTCCTGGTACGGTGCTGAGGATCGACATGGCGATGAACAGCAGCGACATGAAGCTCAGGGAATAGGTGACGAACACCGCGTGGTCGTAGGCCTTGAACTGCCGCCGCCACGCGAACATCAGCCACAGGAACGGGGTCGACAGGATGATCAGCAACCAGCTGAACTTGTAGCCGTTCGACTGAAGCTTGTAGAGCATCAGGCCGGGGTTCTTCTTCCACTTGGCGAGCAGGTGCTCCTCGATCCAGCTGCTGTTGGAGCTGAACTTCACAGGGTCGCCCGACTTGCCCTGCGCAATCCCCTTGTCGAGAACGGTATTGAGCCCTTTCAATTCGTTATCGATCTGTCCCCGTCGTTCGTTCATGGCCGGAAGGCTCGCGCGTTCCTGTTCTAGCGCGGCGATCTGTTCCTGGACCTTCTCCTTGAACGGGTTGTTCGCCTCGACGCCAGTGAACTCGGTCGGCAAGTCCGTGGGCGCGGAAATCCCGACCATCTGGAACACCGCGAACATCGCAAAAACGGTGAACAGAAACATCGACATAGGGCTGACGAATTTGGCGCGCTCGCCCGCGATGAAGCGGCGGGTCAGGGCGCCGGGCTTGAAGACCAGCAGCGGCAGCGTCGCCCAGAGCTTGCCGTCGAGGTGCAACACCCCGTGCATGATATCGTGGCCGATCTCGGCGAGGCTGCGATGGAGGTGCGCTTTCTGGCCGCAGTTGGAGCAGTAATGGCCGCGGTAGGAGGTACCGCAATTGGGGCAATCGACCTGCACCGCGCCGTGCCCTGCTGCCTCGCCCGCGCTCGGTTCGACAGCGCGGCCGAGCAGCCCGCCTTCGATCACCGTCCCGATGCTGTCGCCAAAATCGCCCATCGCCTTGCACCCCTGCGGTCCCGAATATCGCTGGTATAAGCGCGTTTCCCGCACCTGCGAAAGCGGCTATTTGCCCGCCCTTACTGGCTGGCGAGCTTGCGTTCGATCGCGGTCCACAGTTGGGCCATCGCCCGTGCCGCCGGAGAGCGCGGGGCGAAGGCGCCTACAGGCTTCCTCTCGACCGCGCATTGTTCGACCGCACTCGCCAGCGGGATCACCGGCCATGTGGGGTTCGCCTCGCGCGCTTGCTTGTGCAGCCCGCGGCGCAGGTCGAGCATCGCCAGCACGGGAAGGATCGGGGGGTGGCCTTTGCCCGTCCCGCGCACTTCCTCGACCACCACTTCCAGCGCCCGGGCCGAGAGCGGGGAGGGCGGCAGGGGCACGATCACCACGTCGGCGGCGCGCATCACCTGCGCGCTCAACTCGTTGAGAACAGGGGGACAATCGAAGATGATCCGGTCGTAGCTCTTGGCCAGCCCTTCGGCGAGCCGGGCGATGCGCTTCTTCTTGCCGAGCCGGTCGAGCTGGCGGTCGAGCGCGCGGATGCTTTCGTCGGCCGGCAGCAGGTCTAGGCCCGGGTAAGCGGTGGTCTGGATCAGCCGTGCCGGATCGCTTCCCTCGGCGAAGACACTGTCTGCGCTGCGCTTTTTCTTGGGGTCCACCCCCAGAAGAAAGCCCGAACCATTGGCTGCATCGAGGTCCCAGAGCAGCGTTTTGCGGCGCGAGATGGTGGCCGAGCACCACGCGAGGTTCACCGCCAGCGTGGTCTTCCCGACCCCGCCCTTGACGCTGTAGACCGCGATCGATGCCATGCGTCCCCCCACCGGCCTTCCGACCCAGCGATGTGACCGCTGGATGACCAAATCCAAGCGATAGCGCCCCGCCATGCCTTGGCAAGGGCAGGCTGGAAGGGATCAAGAAGGGGTCAAAAAGTGTCTGACGGGGGTCTAAAACGCATCAAGGGCGGCCTAGACATGGTCTAGACCGCCCTTGAAATGCGATCAAATCTTTGAAAGCTAACGATTAACCGTCGTAATCGCCGCCCAGCGACGTGGTGCGCGCCGGGGCCGAGGCGGTGATGCGCAGTGCTTCGGCCGACTGGCTGAGCGAGCCGATCTCGTCGGCCTCGTCCTCGTCGTCGGGGAGGATCTTCTGCAGGCTCGTCACGACCGATTCCTTGAGGCCTGCCGGCGTCACGGTCTGCTCGGCGATTTCGCGCAGCGCCACGACCGGGTTCTTGTCGCGATCGCGGTCGATGGTCAGCTCGCTACCGCCCGAAATCTCGCGCGCACGCTGCGCGGCGAGCAGAACCAGATCGAACCGGTTCGGAATCTTGTCGACGCAATCTTCAACGGTAACGCGTGCCATAGACGGCCCTTATGTCAGAATCGCAGAAAGTAGGGAAGCGCGCCAGCTAGGGCGGGGGGGTTGCGAAGTCAAGAAAAAGGGCGGCGACCAGCACGCCGCGTTCTAGTTGCGGGCCTTCCCCGATGTGGGTCGCAAGCCCGAGCCCTCCAGCCATGCGGGCGCGTCCGGCTTGTTCGCCACCCTCTCGACCAGCGCGTAGTAGAAGCCGTTGAAGTCGGCCGCTGCCTGCCAGTCGATCATCTGCACCAGATCGTCCTGCGGCCGGTGATAGCCGGTGCGGTACCACTGGCGGTAGATGGCCTCGCTGCGGCTGCCCGGCTCGTAGCCGAACACGAAGTTGACCGCCGGGATGCCCGCATCGAGGAACGGCGAGTGGTCGGTGCGGCGCAGCAGATTGCGCTCGGGCTCGGGGTCGTCCTGCACGCGAATGCCGCGCGCGGTGGCCACCGCTGTTGCATCCATGCCCAGCGTCGTGTCGGTGCGCGCGTGGACCGTCATCAGCTTGAGCGGGAAGATCGGGCGCAGCTGATCGAGGTTGATGTTGGCCGCGATGCGCCTGAGCGGCACGGTGGGATGATCGACGAACCACCGCGATCCGTGCAGGCCCTTCTCCTCGCCGGTCCACAGCGCGACGATGATCGGGCGGGCATAGCCCTTGCGCTGCCGCGTCTCCATCAGGTGCACGATCAGCGCGACATAGGCCGCATCGTCGAGCGTGCCGTTGTAGAGCGCGTCGCCCCCGACAGCGCGGCCGAAGCCATAGCCATCGAGATGCGCGCCGAGCACGACCGCCTGATCGGCCAGCTTGGGATCGGTGCCCGGCAGGATGCCGATCACGTTGGGCGACGAATATTGCGCGGTGCGCAAGGTAAAGGTGAGCTCCGCCGGACCGCTGTCGAGCGAGGGGAGCGGCTTCCCCGCAGAGCCGTCCGCCACCAGCCGCGCGGCATCCTGCCCGAGCAAGCGTCCCAATGCGCCCGCATTGATGGTGAGGTTCACGAAGGGATCGGGCGCAGGCACTTTGCCCTTGCGATAGACCGAGCGCGCATAGGCATAGGGCCAGCGCGGCGGCTCGACGGTGAAGCCCGGGTCGGCGATGGTGGCGATCCCGGCCGCGCCGCCTGCGCGGACCGCTGCCTCGCGGTCGCCGCCGCCGGGGAGCCCTGCGCGCTTGGTGCCGTGGCAGATCACCAGTTTGCCCGCGACATCGCCCAGCGCATCGGGCGCGCAATATCCGCGATAGGCGATGGGAACGGACAGACGCGCTGGCAGCCCGGTGTTGGGGCTGACGGTGAAATCGTCGAGGAAGGCAAGCTCTCCGCCCGCTGTCCGCAAGGTCGCGCTCGGCACGCCGACCTCGTCGAAGGCGATGCGCTGGAACCACGTGCCATCATCGCCGAGAGGCTGGAGACCCGCCGCTGCCAGCCGGTCGGCGACCAGCCGCGCGGCGCGTTCGTAGCCTTCGGAGCCCGTATCGCGGCCTTCCATCTCGTCGCCGGAGAGCACGCTGGTGAGCGACCACCACGCCTTGGTATCGGCATCCTTCGGGCCTTGGCCCGTGGCTCCGAGCGACAGGAAACCCATCGCCGCCGCAGCTATGGCAACATAACGTTGCGCCATCAGCGCCTCTCCCCCCTCAGGTTGTCAAAACAGAAACGTCGTATTCAGCGACACATAGCGCGTCCAGCTTTCGGGCGGGGCGTTGGGCGCGTCGCGCAGGAAGCGGCCCTTGGCAAACAGGACCACGTCGGCCTCGAGCCGGAGGTTCTTGGCCGGGTTGTAGCGCAGGCGCGCGTCGAGCTGGTGGCCGGCGAAGCTGCCCGAACGGCCGCTGGCGTCGCGCACCCCGCTCGAGGAGAAAGCGTCCTCCCGCGCCGCGAGCCAGAACGGGCGGTAGCTGACCATCAGGTCGGTCTTGGCGCTCGGCACCGCCTCGAGCCGCACGCCGGGGCTGATCAGGTTGGAGCGCAGGATGAGGTTGTAGAGCGCGCCGGGGGCAAGGTCCGCGCGGCGCATACCCAGCAGCGGATCGAAGCGCCCGTAGCGACCGCCCGGCCCGTCTCCGCTGGCTTGGTCGTATTCGATTGCAAGGCGCGGCTTCCATCCACCGGGAAAAGTATAGCCGAGGTCGCCGTGCACGAACCATGCGCGCACGTCCTGTGTCGGGGCATTGGCGGCGAGGCTCGCCGAGACGGTGCCGGTCTGCGCGATGCCTTCGAATTCGAAGTCCCACGTGCCCGGCTTGGGATCGCGGATCAGCCGCGCCGAGACAGTATCGAGCGATCGGTCGCGGGTCGGCTGGCCGGGCCGGTCGCGCTCGCCGAAATGCAGGTAGCCGACCTCCGCCATCGCGCCCGCGACGGTGCGGGTACGGCTGACGAGCCCGCCCCACAGCACGAGATCGAAGCTCTCGCGGTCGAGCGCGACGCCGTTGTGGAGCAGGCTGTCGAGGTCAGTGGGCCGGCGCTGCTGCGGGAGGACGTAGACGAGGGTCGCCTTCCAACCGCCGGGCGCCGCGATGTCGGCCCGCACGCCGGTCGAGCTGTTGGTGGTGTTGCGGTATTCGTCCGCCGCCACCAGCCGCCGCGATCCGAGCGCGAGCAGGAAGCGGCCCGCCTGCAAGTCGACCTTGGTGCCCTTGCCCAGAGCCCCCGGCAGCGCGACGCCGACATAGAGCTGCGCAGGCTCGAGCGTGTTGACCTCGCTGGTAGAGATGGGCGTGGTGCGGTTCGCGCCGTAGACCCGGCTGTCCCACAATTCGGCGACGAGGTGGACCTGCGGGTCGATGTGGTAATCGGCGGTGAGGATGGTGCGGACGTTCACCAACTCGTCGCTGCTGTTGAAGCCGGGACGTGCCTGCCCGTCGATCGCTTCGTAGCGGATGCGGGTCGATCCGCTGAGTTCGAGCGGGCTCTGCTTCGGCGGGCGCGGCGGGGCGTCCTCGGCATGAGCCTGCGCGGCGAAGAGGAGCGCGGTGCATCCGGCGAGGAGGCGGGCTGGTCGGAAGGCGATCAAGACAGACCTCGCAGACAAGCCGGCCGCCAGGGCGCGGCTAACGAGGCAACACTTGAGCGCTTGCGCGCTTGAACGGGAGGCTGCTTTACCCCGCGATGCCGGACGATAGCCGCCCGCAATCCGAGGTCAAGCGCGCAAAGGTTTCGCACCCCTTGAACCCGCGCTCCGCCGCCGTTATCACTTGCCGCAACGGGGCCGAGCAACCTCCCGTCCAGGCCTGTAACAGGCCCAAGCGTTGCCTCGTCATCACCCCTTCGCGCGAGGCCGCGCGGCAGGGCATCTTACGAGGTAGGCATGGCCGAACTGGACGTATCGATTGCAGGTTCTCCGCAGGCGGAGACCCCCGCGACCCCCTCCTTCTCCGAACTGCTGCGTGTCTTCACCCGCATCGGCTTCCTGAGCTTCGGCGGCCCCGCTGGGCAGATCGCGCTGATGCACCGCGAGCTGGTCGAGGAGCGGCACTGGGTGGCGGAGGAGGACTATCTCCACGCTTTGAACTTCTGCCACCTTCTGCCGGGGCCGGAGGCGCAGCAGCTGGCGACCTGGATCGGATGGCGGCTGCACGGCGCGCGCGGGGGGCTGGCAGCGGGGCTGCTGTTCGTGATCCCCGGCGCGTGCCTGATCCTTGCGCTGTCGGTGCTCTATGCGCTGGCCGCGAACCTCGGCTGGGTGGCGGCGCTGTTTCTCGGCGTGAAGGCGGCGGTGCTGGCGATCGTGGTGCAGGCCTTGCTGCGGATCGCCGGGCGGGCGCTGGATACGGGCATGAAGAAGGGGCTAGCGGCGGCGGCCTTTGCGGGGCTGTTCCTGTTCGACCTGCCGTTCCCGCTGATCGTGCTCGGCTCCGGACTGATCGGGATCGCCATCGCCCGGACGCGGCCTGATCTTCTGGCGCTCAAGCCAGGCAAGCCCGCCGCCGCGCTGCCCGCTAGGCCGTGGCGCACCACGATCCTCTCGGTGCTTGTGTGGGGCGCGATCTGGGCGGCGCCGATGGTGCTGATCGCCGTGACGCTCGGGCAAGAGCACGTCTTGTGGAAGATCGGCGCGTTTTTCTCGCAGCTCGCCATCGTGACCTTCGGCGGCGCCTACGCGGTGCTCGCCTATATGGCGCAGGAGGCGGTGCAGGGCTTCGGCTGGCTGCGGCCGGGCGAGATGGCCGACGGGCTGGGGCTTGCCGAGACCACGCCGGGGCCGCTGATCCTGGTGACGCAATTCGTCGGCTACCTCGCCGCCTTCCGCGCGCCCGAGCCCTTCTCGCCGCTGGTCGCGGGATTGCTCGGGGCGCTGCTGACCACCTGGGTGACCTTCGCGCCGTGCTTCCTGTGGATCTTCGCCTTCGCGCCGTGGATCGACCGGATGGGGCAGGCCGTGTGGCTCAAGGGCGGGCTTGCGGCGGTCACTGCGGCGGTGGTGGGCGTGATCGCTAACCTCACCGCGTGGTTTGCGCTCCATGTGCTGTTCGCACAGGTGGGCGAGGCGCGGTTCGGGCCGCTGCACCTGTCATGGCCCGAGCTTGCCAGCTTCGACTGGCGCGCAGGGCTGCTCGCTGCACTGGCGCTGGTGCTCGCCTTCGGGGCGAAGTGGTCGGTGCTGCGGCTGCTGGCGGTCTGCGCTGCCGGAGGCCTGCTGCTGAGCCTGCCGCTCTAGAGCCAGTGCGCCGCCCAGGCGATGGCGATTGCCGCTGGCACCAGCAGCACCTGCGCCGCGAGCGTCCCCGCAAGGCGGCTCAGCGAGACCCAGATCATCGCCCGGCGGAAGGTCGCCTCGCTCACCGAGCCATCGACCACGTCATCGGTCAGCGCGGAGATCTGCGGGTCGATCAGGGCGAAGAGGAGGATCGTCGCAAAGCCGTTGACGATCGCGGTCATCTGAGAGGCGGTGACGCGGAATTCGGGGACGAGGTAACCGGCATAGAGCGAGGCGATCACGCCGACCGCCAGCAAGCCCTGCGCGATGGCATTGGCGGCCAGCACCGGCCAGCTCACCCCGCGCGGGCCCTTGAGCGAGCGCAGCGTCTCCTTGGTCGGGATGGCCACGGCTTCGCGGATCGTGCGCAGGCCCGCGGGCGTCACGCTGCGCAGCAGCAGCCGCGTGGTCGAGCGGTTGTGCTGGAACGAGGTGATCGCGGCGGCAAAGACTCGCTGCCCGGTCGGCACCAGCAGGATGCCGAGCGCCACCGCGACCGCCGCCGAAAGCAGCACAAGCCGCAGTTCCCACAGCAGCATATCGCCGCCGCCCGTCGCCAGCGCGGTTTCGATCCGCTTGGCAAGGAAGGGCCCGAGGAAGCCGTTGGAGGTGCGCGAGACCAGCAGCAGCACATTGAACAGCGCGAAGGAGAGCGCGATGCGCCCTGTCCTCACGCCCGCGATCCGCGCCGCATAGGCGAGCGCGCCGATGAGGTTGATCACGCCCGTGAGCGCGCAGATAAGCAGAAGTTCGGTGTCCATCGGGGCTCCAGCGGCCCTAGATGATGGGCCACGCCTTCCAGATGCTGTACGCGCTGGTCACGATCAAGACCAGCGAGACCGCGAACAAAAGCGTGCGCGGATTGACCCGGCTGGCGAGCACCGCGCCGAAGGGTGCGGCAACCACGCCGCCGATGATCAGCCCGCTGGTGATCAGCGTGAAGGCTGCCGGGCCGAGCGTGAAAAGGAAGGTCAGCGAGATCGACAGGGTCAGCAGGAACTCGGCGGTGTTGACCGTGCCGATCACCTTCCTCGGGTCGCCGCCCTGAATGAGCAGATTGGAGGTCACGACCGGCCCCCACCCGCCGCCGCCTGCCGCGTCGAGGAACCCTCCGGCAAGCGCCAGCGGAGCGGTGTAGCTCGGGTCCGCAAAGCGCGGCTTGGCCATGCGGATCGCCCGCCACAACAAGTAGAAGCCGATGCCGGTGAGGTAGAGCATCACGAAGGGCCGCGCCGCCGAAGCGTCGACATTCGACAGGATGTAGGCGCCCGTCACCCCGCCCAGCACGCCGAACGGCACGAGCCGCCGGAACAGCCCCCAGTCGACGTTACGCTGCCAGGCGTGGCTTAGCCCCGAGGCTCCGGTGGTGAACAGCTCGACAAGGTGGACGCTCGCCGAGGCGCTCGCCGGAGGCACGCCCATTGCGCTCACCAGCAAGGTCTGGGTCGTGACGCCGAAGGCCATGCCCAGCGCCCCATCGATCATCTGCGCGGTAAAGCCGATGGCGATAAAGGGTGCCATCTGGAGCAGCAGGGCGGCGATATCGGGCATGAGGTGAGTCCTCTCTGCGTTAAAGCTGCGTCAGAAATTGACGCTGACGGTTGCGCCCCAGGTGCGCGGATCGCCGGGAAGTCCTGCGATCAGGCCGGTATTGCCCGGGGCGACGAACAGCTGCTCGAAGTAGTTTTCGTCGAAGGCGTTCCGGACCCAGGCAAAGATGTTCAGCCCGTCATCGGAGCGGAAGCCTGCGCGGAAGTTGGAGAGGCTGTAGCCATCGACATTGGTATAGGCCGAGGGCGACGGGTTGGAGGAGAAGTTCGAACGGTACGAACCGTCATAGCCCAGATAGAACTCGCCTGTCTTGCCCAGAACCCCGCCCGGCAGATTGCCTTCGGCCCCGAAGGACAGCGACCACTTCGACACGCCGGGCAGGCGCTGGCCCGAAATGTCGCAGTTCGCCGGGCTGAGGCCGCCCGGTGTGCCCGGGGCGGAAGGCGTCTGGCCCGCGGCGACCGTCGTGCCGCCCGACAGTTCCGGCGGGCAGGGCGCATCGACAAACTGCTTGTATTTGGCGTCGGTATAGGCGCCGCTGACATAGGCGTTGAACCGCTCGCTGGGACGCACCGAGAAGTCCGCCTCAATCCCCTGCGAGCGCACCTTGCCGGCATTGGCAAGGTAGCCGCGCAGCACCCCGAACTGGCCGTTGTTCACGGTTGCCTGATAATCGCGGATATCGGTGCGATAGGCGGCCAGGTTGAGGGTCGCGCGGCGGTCCCAGAACTGGCTCTTGAGGCCGATCTCGAAGTGATCGACCTTCTCCGGCCGGATCGTGCCGGCCGCAGCAATCGGCACACCGGCGGCATCGGTCGGCAGGCCGTTCTGGTTGATGCCGATGGTCTTGAAGCTGCGGGCGTAGGTCCCGTAGGCCAGCACGTCGGGCGCCAGCTTGTAGCTCGCCGTCAGATCGTAAGTGAGGTTCCAGTCGGTGTCCTCGGGCGCGCTCAGCTGCGGCTGGTAGATGCCAAGCTGGGCGCGGCTGCGCGCATCGGTCTCGGTGCCGAGCAGCTCGGTGCCCGCGCCCGTGAAGACGCGGCGCTGGTAGAAGCCCGACTTCTTGTCGTAATTCAAACGCACGCCCGGCTGGATGGTGAAGGCGTCAGTGAACTTCCAGCTCAGCTGGCCGAACAGCGCCGCGCTGGTGCTCTTCAAATTCTGCGTGTTGCGCGCGGTCAGCCCGTCGAGCACCGTGGGATCGAGCGACAGAGCGTTGCTAGGCGCGATGTTCCAACGGCTCGCGTTGCGGCCCTGCGCTTCCAGGCCTTGCGTGTCGACCCTCTGGTTGAAGGCGAAGGCGCCGAGCACAAAGTCGACCGCCTTGCTGGAGTAGGCGTAGCGGAATTCCTGCGTGTACTGGTCCTGCTGCGATGGGTTGTTCGAGGCCGAGACGATCGACAGCCCGGTGAAGTCGCGGTCGTTGCGCGGCACCCAGTCCCAGGTGCGCCATGCGCTGACCGAGGTGAAGGTGCCCGGGCCGACGTCCCACGTCACGTTCAGCGCGACGCCCGCGATCACGTTTTGCGCATTGAGTTGTGCGTCGAGATCGGTCCGCCGGTCGAAGGGATTGGTGCTCGGCGGCGCATAGTTCTGCACCGCGGCGAGCGCGGCGTATTGGCGGTTCAAGGGGCGCTGCGTCGCGCCGGTGCGCACGAACACGGAGCCGCAGCAATTGGCGTCCTGCTTGTTGTAATCGCCGACCAGCTTGATCTTCAGATCATTGCTCGGCTCCCACAAAAGCTGTGCGCGCACGCCGATATTGTCGAGGCTCTGGATGTCCTGCCCGTTCGTGACGTTGAAGATCGTGCCGTTGCGGCTGGTGCCCGAGAAGGCAACGCGCGCGGCGACCTTGTCCGACAGCGGGCCGGAAATCGCGAGGCGCGCTTGCTGGAAGTTGTAATTTCCGACGCTCAGCTCGGCGCGGCCCTCGAAATCGAAGGTCGGCTGGTTGGTGGAGATGTTGATCGCGCCCGCCGTCGTGTTCTTGCCGTAGAGCGTGCCCTGCGGCCCGCGCAGCACTTCGATCTGGGCGACATCGAGGAAGTCGAAGGTCGCCGAGGCGACGCGCGAGTAATAGACGTCGTCGACATAGATGCCGACGCCCTGCTCGAACCCGTCGCTGGTCAGACCGAAGGGCACGCCGAGCCCGCGGATGTTCACCGCCGTGTTGCGTGGGTTGGAGGAGTAGAACTGGAGCGTTGGCGCAAGCTGCTGGAGGCGGTTCACGTTGAACGCGCCGGTCGCGTCGAGCTGCCTGGAGTCGAGCACCGACACGGCGAGCGGGATGTCCTGCGCGCTTTCCGAACGGCGGCGGGCCGTGACGATTATGTCGTTGGGGTTGCTCTGGCCTTCAGCGGCGGTCTGCTCAGTTGTGGTCTCGTCCTGCGCATAGGCCGGCGCGGCGGCAAAGCCTGCCAGCGCTACGCCGAGCAGTAGGGTGGTTCGGAAGGAAGTCGAAGACATGCTATCTCGCCTTTGCAAGCGGGCGTGCATCCGGCTGGTCCGGTCTGCGGTTCCCTGTTGATTGATGGTGGATGCGGCCTGCCGTCATTCGGCGAGGCGCTTCCTCTCGGTGACGTCGATCTGCATGACTTTGCCGTCATGCACGGTGATCTGGATGGCCCCGTAGCGCAGACGCGAAAGCGCCTCGCTCACAGCAGCCAAGGCCTCGGGCACAAGCGTGCTTTTGGCAGAGCCTTTCTCGGGTCGGTCCATGGACACGCCTTTCGTTGCGCGGGATATGCCCGCAGCGAACGAATTAAATTCAATCGATCTGGTTGACAATAGGCTGCCCGCGCAGAAATTCTCTCTTGGGGCGAAAGGTTAGCTTTGTGCGCCGGAGCGTTCGGGCAGGGCCACCTAGACCGTATCCTCGGCGAAGGGAGGCATCGGCTGGATCGGATCCGAGAGGCGGATGCCGTCGAGGATCTGCGCCGTTCGGTCGCGCACGTCGAGCATCAGCGCCCGGGTGCGGCACTCGCCTTCCTCGAGGCAGTTCTGGCATTTCTCGTGCGCATAGCGGCTCGCGCAGGGCACCAGTGCAAGACTGCCGCGCATATGGCGGATGAGATCGCCATAGGTGATGTCGAGCGGGGGGATCGCCAGCCAGTAGCCCCCGTCGCGCCCGCGCTGCGAATCGACGAGGCCGGAACGGGTCAGCTCCGACAGGATCACGGTCAGGAACTTGGCGGGGATCTTTTGCGCTTCGGCGATTGCGGCAAGCTGCACCGGGCCTTGGCCGTAAGTATCGGCGAGGTGCTGCATAGCCCTGATGGCATAGCGGGTCTTCTGCGAAAGCATGGATTGTCTATCTGCCCGGTAGGCAATCGGGTCAAGCATCAGGGTGTGTCTTTTGCCATGCCCCCGCACATCCGCAACCGTTCGTCGCTTATCCCTGTTGTCTCATCCGCGCGTGCGGCTAGGCTAGCAAAATGGCGACCGCCCCCGATCACAACCCTTCCGAAACCGACGGTTCCAAGGACGGGGTCCCCGACTATTGCGACCTCGATCCCTTTACCGTCAGCGCGGCAGGGCACGAGTTCACCTTCTATCCCCACGGGCAGGACCGGCTGAAGGCGCTGATCGAGCTGATCGACAGCACGCAAGCGACCTTACGGGTGTTCTACTACCTCTTCGACAGCGACGTTTCGGGCACGATGGTGCGAGACGCGCTGGTTCGCGCAGCCCGGCGCGGGGTGTCGGTCGCGCTGATCGTCGATGCATTCGGCAATGATGCGGGCGCGGAATTCTTCGCGCCGCTGGTCGAGGCGGGCGGCACCTTTGCGGTCTTCTCGCCAAAGTGGGGCAAGCGATACCTCGTGCGCAACCACCAGAAGTTCACGATCGCCGACGAGACGCGGGTGATGACCGGCGGCGCGAATGTCTCCGACCATTACTTCGCGATTCCCGCCGAGAACGGCTGGTGCGACCTGTCGGTGCTGGTCGAAGGGCCGGTGGTCGATCAGTTCACCCGCTGGTTCGGGCTCCTGCAAAGCTGGGTCGCCAACGAGGCCGAGGGGCGCACACAGAAGCTGCGGTCGTTGCGCGACATCGTCAAGGATTGGGACGGCGGCGACGGCCCGGTGCGACTGCTGGTCGGCGGCCCGCTAGTGCGCAAAGGCCACTGGGCCTGGGTGCTGCGCAAGGATCTGGTGGCGGCCAAACGTCTCGACACGGTCTCGGCCTACTTCTCGCCGCCGCGCAGCTTCCGCCGCCTGATCGCGCGGGTCGGACGGCGCGGAACGGCGCGGATGATCATGGCCGGCAAGTCCGATATCGCCGCCGCGATCGACATGGCTCGGCTGATCTACGGCCAGCTGCTGCGCGCCCGCGTGAAGATCTTCGAATTCGGCGTGTGCAAGCTGCACATGAAGCTCGTGGTGGTCGACGACGTCAGCTATTTCGGCAGCGCCAATCTCGACAAGCGTTCCTTCCGCATCAATGTCGAGCTGATGGTGCGGGTCGAGGACGCGGAGCTGGCGGCCAAGCTGCGCGAGATGATCGACCACATGGAAGCCTCGAGCGAACCCATCACCCAAGCCTGGTACGATCGCCACAACACGATCCTCAACCGGATGCGCTGGCGGATCGCCTACTGGATGAGCCTCGCGGACTACCGCCTCAGCCGGGTGAGCGCGGGTTAGGGCGCCCGCCCGCTATTCCATCCCGTAGTCGGAATAGTCCTTGTAGTTGGGCGAGGTGAATTTGGTGATGTCGCTCTGGAAGTGGAGCGGGACGTTCCCGGTCGAGCCGTGGCGCTGCTTGGCGACGATCAGCGTCGCGCGGCCCACCAGCCCCTCGAACTTCTCCTCCCACTGGCGGTACTTCTCCTGCACATCGGGCGCGCTGCTGGCGTCGGGCGTGTCGGGCTTGACCAGCAGGTGATAGTAATCGCCGCGGAAGATGAACCACACCATGTCCGCGTCCTGCTCGATCGAGCCGGATTCGCGCAGGTCGGACAGCATCGGGCGCTTGTCCTCGCGGCTTTCGACCGCACGGCTGAGCTGCGAGAGCGCGATCACCGGGACCTGCAATTCTTTGGCCAGCGTCTTCAACCCGCGGCTGATCTCGGAGATTTCGTTCACGCGGTTGTCGTTCGCGCGGCCCGAGCCTTGCAGCAGCTGGAGGTAATCGACGATGATCAGACCGATGTCGTGCCGCCGCTTCATCCGCCGCGCGCGGGTGCGCAAGGACGAGATGGTGAGCGCCGGGGTGTCGTCGATATAGAGCGGCAGTTCGGCGAGGCGCTGGCTGGCATAGGACAGCTTCTGGAAGTCCTCGCGCGTCAGCTTACCGCTGCGCAGCGCCTCGGAGGAAATCTCGGCCTGTTCGGCGAGGATACGCGTCGCCAGCTGATCGGCGCTCATTTCGAGGCTGAAGAAGGCGACCGGCGCGCCGTAGTTGAATTCGCCGCCCTCGCGCTGCCATTCGAGATGCTTCTCGGCGCAGTTGAAGGCGATGTTGGTGGCAAGCGAGGTCTTGCCCATGCCGGGACGTCCGGCGAGGATCACGAGGTCGGAATTGTGGAGGCCCGAGGTCTTCTGGTCGATGCTCGAAAGCCCGGTGGTCTTGCCCGACAGGCCGCCGCCCGAATTCATCGCGGCTTCGGCCATGCGGATCGCCTGCATCGCCGCCTCGCGGAAGGTCGCTGCCTCGCGGCCCGTGCTGGCACCTTCGGCGACCTTGAACAGGTCGGCCTCGGCCTGCGCGATGCGGTCCAGCGGCGAGGTGTCTTCCGAGGTGTCGAGCGCGCCTTCGACCAGCCCGCGCCCGACGCTCACCAGCTCGCGCAGCAGGGCCAGGTCATAGATCTGCTGGGCCAGCTCGCGCGGCACCAGAAGCCCCGCGCCATTGGCGGTGAGCTGCGCCAAATACGACGTGCCGCCCAGCTCCTTGAGCGCCTCGTCCGCCTCGAAGAAGGGACGCAGCGTCACCGGCGAGGCGGTGGTGTTGCGCTCGATCAGCGTCAGAACGCGTTCGTAGATGCGTCCGTGCAGGGCTTCGAAGAAGTGCTCGGGCCGGATCGGCACCTGCAATTCCTCGATCACGCGGTTGTCGATCAGCACCGCGCCAAGGAACGCGGCCTCGGCCTCGAGATTCGCGGGGAGCTTGCGCACGGGCAGCTCGCTGCCGTCGCCTTGGGGCTTGATCGGGGTCACTTTTACGGGCTCGGCCATGTGCCGCCTGATGCGCGCGAGGACCCCTCCGGTGCAAGGGTGAATGGCGGCAATATTTATTTCCGATGCTGTGGATAGTGGGGAGAGATTGTCGAAGTGCTTGAAGTGCGCCCCTTCCATCTGCGAAGGCAGACCTCATGGCCCAGCCGCCGTCCGATTCCCTGCCTGTGTCCCCTGCGCCCGGTGCCGCGGGGGCGCATCGCATTGCCCACGTCACCCTCGACGAGGCGACGATCCTGTGGCGCAACGCCGATGTCGAGCAGGAGCGGCGGGTCGCGATCTACGATCTGATCGAGGAAAACACCTTCAAGCCGGTCCGCTCGGTGGAGCGGGGCGCGGGCGGGCCCTATAATCTGCACCTCTCGGTCACCGACGGGCGGTTGGTGATGGACATCAGCGACACTGGCGGCACCCTGCTCGAGACGCTGCTGATCGGCATGGGCCGCTTCCGCCGCCCGATCCGCGAATATTTCGCGATCTGCGACAGCTATTATCAGGCGATCCGCAAGGCGACTCCGGCAGAGATCGAGACCATCGACATGGCGCGGCGCGGCATCCACAACAGCGCCGCCGAGCTGCTGCTCGAACGGCTCGAAGGCAAGGTCGAGACCGATTTCGCCACCGCGCGGCGGCTGTTCACGCTGATCTGCGTACTACACATTAAGGGCTGACAGGGGCATCATGGCAAAATCGGGCAAAGCGCGCGCGCGCCCCAGGTCGCGCCGCGCGCCGCGGCGCTGGTTGTGGCGGCTTGCGGCGCTGGCGGTGCTGTTCGGCCTCGCCTTTGCCGCATGGCTGTGGTGGGACATGCGCTCGTGGCGCCCCGATCCCGGCCTCTATCCCGAGCAGGGCGCTTTCGTCCCGGCAGGCGGCAGCGAGGTTGGCTTCGCGACACTCAAGGCCGTGGGCGCGCAGTTCGTCTATCTCCCGCTGGCGCTCGGCGACACGCAGGCCAATGCGCCCGGCGGTTTCGCCGACCGCTTCGTCCGCGCCCGCGCGGCGGGCCTGCGGGTGGGCGTGGTGCTGGAGTTCGACCCCTGCACCGGCGCCGACGCGCAGAGCGGACTGTTCGCGCAGATGGTGCCGCGCGACAAGGACCTGCTTCCGCCCGCAATCGGCCTCGATACGCTCGCCGCTGACTGCGCGCCCAAGGTCAGCGATGCGGCGGTGGAAAGCGAGCTGATGACGCTCATCAACCAGATCGAGACCCACGCGGGCAAGCCGGTGATCCTCAAGCTGTCGCGCGCCTTCCAGGATCGCCACAACACCGCGACCACGCTCGCGCGCGACCTGTGGCTGGAGCGCGACCGGGCGCGGCCCGACTATGCGGGCAGGCCGTGGCTGCTATGGAGCGCCAACGGCGCGCTGTTCACCGAGGCGAGCGCCGAGCCGGTGGAATGGGTAGTGGTGCAGAAATGAGCCTCTCTGACACGCAGGAACAGGCCCTGATCGCCGCCGCCTTTGCTGCGGCCGAGAACGCCTATGCGCCCTATTCGGACTACCCCGTCGGCGCGGCGCTGCTGTTCGATGACGGCGCGGTCATCACCGGCTGCAATGTCGAGAACGCAAGCTACGGCCTAGCCCTGTGCGCCGAGACGGTCGCCGTCGCCAAGGCGATGGGCGAGGGACGACGCGGCGGATTGCTGGCCGTCGCGGTGGTGGGCCTCAAGGCGGACGCAGAGCCGATCACGCCATGCGGGCGCTGCCGCCAAGTGCTCAACGAGGTCGCCGCGCTCGGATCGACCGATCCACTGGTGCTGTGCGTCAGCAAGGACGACGTGCACCGCGTGACGCTATCGGCGCTGCTGCCGCACGCCTTCGGTCCCGGGCACCTAGCTTAGGCGTCGCGGCCTTCCAGCCACTCCACCAGCGCCGCCAGACACTCGCGGCCCAGCAGCTTGCAGCGTTCCGGCGACCAGCCCTGTTCGGGCTCGGGGTAGTCGGCGAGGTCCTTGTAGGGCATCTCCAGCGTCATCGACACCGCGCCGAAGCGCTCGGCGAGCTGGTTGGTGCTCATGGTGAGGTTCGCGGTGCCGGGGCGGGCTTTGGGGTAGCCGAGCTTGGTCTGGAAGTCCGGCGTGCGGCGGTCCAGGATGCGCTGGTAGCGGTAGTAGCCTTCGCCCTGTTCTTCCTTCCACGACGGGATGCCCTCGAAGCCTGCAAGGAACACAGCCGGGATCGCCTCGTCAGCGTGGACGTCCATCGCGAAATCGACGCCGGTCTGGTCCATGCGGTTACGGATCGCGAGGACTTCGGGTGAACGCTCGGGGGTCGGCTCGGCCCATTCGCGGTTGAGGTTGGTGCCCACCGCGTTGGTCCTGAGATGCCCGCGCCGCGACCCGTCGGGATTGCAATTGGGCACGATGTGGATGCGGCACTTGGCCCGCAGCGCGCGCGCCACCGGGTCGGCGGCGTCGATCAGGCACTCGATCGCGCCTTCCATCCACCACTCGGCCTGAGTCTCGCCCGGATGCTGGCGGGCGTAGAGCCACACCTGCGTATCGCCTTCGCCCATTTCGAGGCAATCGATCGGTTGCCCGTCGAGCGTGGTGCCGAGGCGGACGTAATCGACACCTTCGGAAGAGGCCGCGTCGGCGATCAGATCGTGGTGCCGCTCCATCGAGTAAGGCGCGAAATAGGCGACCCAGAACACGTCGGTGGCGGGAAGGTAGCGGATCGTCAGCGTGCCGCCGTCCTCGTCCTTGTCATAGGTGCTCGCCGCGCGCGTCCAGTAGGAGCGATCCTCGGAAACGCAGGCGTCGTAATCGGGCCAGCCGCCCGGATAGGCGCTGGCATTGAGGCCGGTGAGCTTGAGCACGGCTTCCTCGCCTGCCTTGCCGGCCACGCGGAAGTGGAACCACTGAAAGAAGTCCGAGGCATTGTCGCGGCGGATCGCAAGGCGCGCGGTTGCGCCGTCGATCCCCAGCACGTCGATATTGCCGCTATCGAACCCGGCATCGATAAAAAGGGTCATTTGGTTCCTTGAAGCTTCTTGGCGTCGATCGTTACGGTCTCGCCATTGCCACCGGGGAAGTCCCGGAACAAGGCCGCCGCGAGAGTGCGGGCGCTGGTTTCGACCTGCGAATAGGGCGACTTCACGCCGGTGGCGATCTGCGAGCGGCCTTCCCACAGGGTTGCGCCGCCGCTGAGGGCGATGCGCACCGAAAGCTCGGTGTTGGCGCTCGGGCCCTCGCTGCCGCCGCCGAGGTTCAGACCGACCCCGAGGCCGACGCCCGAACCGAAGCTGCCCGCGCCGTCGCCGACCCCGACGCTCACTGGCCCGCTGTCACGGACCGGGGCTGCGGCGATGGAATTGCGGGCGGTGCGGATCGCGGCGGTCTGGCTGGCGGGCGCGCCCTCGGCAACCACCGTGTAGCCGAGCCGCGTCAGTTCCGCGCTGACAGCGGCGGCAAAGGCGCTGCGCGCGCTGAGGTTCGACACTTCATCGGGGAAGGTAATGGCGATCGTGCCGCTCCCCAGCCCCGATCGATCGGCGGCGACGAAGCGGGTGACTTCCACCGGGCCGGTATAGGGCGTGGTCGCGCAGGCCGACAGCATCAGGGCAGCGGCGAGGGGGGCGAGCAGTGTGATGCGACGCATGACGGGGCTTCCTTTGTTGTGCTTGATCATCATAGGCTTCCGGCTGGTCCGTGCACAGGCCCCGTTTGACTGCTTCAGGTTGAGATTTTCTAAGCCGATTATGTGCTAAGGGGCCGCGCCATGACCTCACACAGCAAACCTTCCGTCCTCGTTACCGGCGGCGCCGGCTATATCGGCAGCCACGCCGTGCTCGCGCTGAAAGACGCCGGTTGGCCCGTCGCGGTGATCGACAACCTCACCACCGGCTTCCGCTTTGCGATCCCCGATGACGTGCCGCTCTATGAAGGCGACATCGAGGACGCCGACCTGCTGGCGCGGATCTTCGCCGAGCAGGGCACGGGCGCGATCATGCACTTTGCAGGCTCCATCGTGGTGCCCGAGAGCGTCGAGGACCCGCTCAAGTACTACCACAACAACACCGCCAAGAGCCGCGCGCTGATTGCTGCTGCCGTGAAGGCAGGCGTCGCGCACTTCATCTTTTCCTCGACCGCAGCGACTTACGGCATCCCCGAGGTGGCAGCCGTCTCCGAGGACACGCCGCAGCGCCCGATCAATCCCTATGGCTGGTCGAAGCTGATGACCGAGCAAATGCTCGCCGACGTCGCTGCCGCGCATCCGATGAACTATGGCGTGCTGCGCTATTTCAACGTGGCGGGCGCCGATCCGCAGGCGAGGAGCGGGCAATCGACGGCCGGCGCGACGCACCTCATCAAGGTGGCCATCGAAGCGGCGCTGGGTAAGCGCGAATCGGTGAGCGTGTTCGGCACCGATTACGCGACGTCCGACGGCACGGGGGTGCGCGACTATATCCATGTCAGCGACCTTGCTGCCGCCCACGTGCTGACCTTGGAGGCGTTGATCGGGGTGCCGGAACGCTCGCTGACCATGAACTGCGGCTACGGCCGGGGCTTCTCGGTCAACGAGGTGCTCGACGCGGTCGACCGGGTGACGAATCGCAAGCTCGACCGCCGCATCGAAGGACGCCGCGCGGGCGATCCCGATTCGCTGATTTCGGACCCGTCGCGCCTTAAGGCGACCCTCGGTTGGCAGCCCGCCAACGCCGATCTCGACACGATCATCGCCCATGCACTCGCCTGGGAGCGGAAATTGACCGAATTGCGGGCGCAGACGTGACAGAGTCGGATTGACGCCGCGAGGGGCTGCCGCTAACGGGGCCGCTCGAATTTCCGCGCGTCGGGCCGATCCGGCGCGCTTTGTATTTGGAAAAAAGCCATGAAGATCGTCAACAGCCTGAAGTCGCTGAAGGGCCGTCACCGCGATAACCGCGTGATCCGTCGTCGCGGCCGCACCTATGTGATCAACAAGACCGACCGTCGCTTCAAGGCCCGCCAGGGCTAATGATCGACGCGGCTGCCCGCATGGGCGGCTGACGGAATTTGCGGCCCGCCTCCCGACCGGAGTGCGGGCCGCAGGCTTTTGGGGGTATCATGCAAAAGGCCGTCGTGTTCGATATCGGGCGCGTGCTGTTCGAATGGGAGCTGGGCGCGCTGTTCGCCAAGCTGATTGACGATCGCGAAGAGCTCGACTGGTTCCTCGCCAACGTCGTCACCGAGGAATGGCATTTCGAGCATGACCGCGGCCGCGCGCTCGCCGACATGGTGCCCGAGCGGATCGCGCTCTTCCCGCAATACGAGCCGCACATCCGCGCCTATGCGACCCGCTTCAACGAGACGATTCCCGGCCCGGTTGCGGGCTCGCACGCCTTGGTGGAGCGACTCGCCGATAAGGGCGTTCCGCTGTTCTGCCTGACCAATTTCGGCGACGAGTTCTTCGCAGGCTTCCGCCCGACCCAGCCGATCTTCGACCTGTTCGCAGACATCATCGTCTCGGGGACCGAGAAGGTCGCCAAGCCGGATGCGCGAATCTACGGCATCGTCGAGGAGCGGAGCGGGCGCGTCGGGGCAGAGCTGTTCTTCACCGACGACAACCCCGCCAACATCGCCGCCGCCAAAGCGCGCGGGTGGGATGCGCATCTGTTCACGGATGCTGCGAGTCTCGAGGCGCAACTGGTTGCCGCTGGCCTCCTCTGACTTTTATACGCGTCCGCGCCTCCGAGGGACGTCCTCGGTGCTGTTCCCGCCGCTCCGCGTCGGGGCACCTGCGGGGCGGCCGCGTGGCCTTGCGGACCCTGCGGGTCCGGTTCCGGCACTCTCCCTCCAGCGCGCTAAACCAAAAACCCCCGGCCGCGCCTAGGGAAAGGCGCGCCGGGGGTCATTGAGCTCCGTCCGGTTGGAGAGGGGGGACGCCGGACGGAGAGGGACTTCGTATCAGACGGCGATCAGCCGTTGCACTTGGCCAGTTCTTCCGCCGCGAGCAGCTCGCCGCTCACCTTGAACTCGGCGACTTCGCCGAACTTGCGGTTCAGGCCGCGGCACACGCGCAGGGGGCGGGCCGAGGTCTTGTTGGCGACGCAGGTCGCGTCCTTGCAGGCCCATGCGACACCGTCGGCAACGACATGCGCATCGCTCGCGGGGGCGGTAAGCTTGGCGGTGTAGTAGGGCGCGCCGGCCGCTTCGACGGGCGAAGCGCCAGTGGCGATGCCGAAGGTGAGGCCCGTGTAGAGCAGCGCCGAAGCGAGGATGGCGAACTTGCCGAAGCGGGGAGCGGAGAGGGTGTTGGTCATCGGGGGATCCTTTGCCTTTTTCTGTTTTGGGGCGGGATGCCCCTTGGTCTCTATCACCGTATTTTGCAATGCAACATTTCGATTCGAAACCGGTTGCTATTCGCTACCTACCTAACTAGGTTGCGGGTTGCAACTGAAAACTGAAATTTTTTGTGAGCCGCCGAAAAAGCCGTTACACGTAACCCCGCAAGGGGAAGGAACAGAGACCTATGGGTGAGTTGAGAGAACCGCTGCGCGAGTTGATCGAATGCGGCTTGCCGCAGGCGCTGGAGGTGATGGGGGAACGCTGGTCCTTCATGATCCTGCGCGCAAGCTTCAATGGTCTCAAACACTTCGAGGAGTTCCTGAGCGAGCTCGGGATCGCCCGCAACATCCTTTCCAACCGCCTCGCCAAGCTGGTCGAGCACGGTATCCTGAAGCGCGAACCTTGCGCCGATGACCGCCGCAAGATCGAGTATCGCCTCACCGACAAGGGCTTCGATCTGCTCCCCGCGATGCTCGCGCTGCGACAGTGGGGCCAGAAATACGGCGCCGAGACCGTGATCGAGGACCCGGTGCTGGTCGACGAGCGTGACCGTCTGCCGATCGGGCCGGTCTCGATCCTCGCCCATGACGGCCGTATTCTCGGCCATCAGGACCTGTGGCTGACCCGCCCCGCCAATCTCGGCAAGCGCGCCGACGGGACAATCGCGACTCCGGTCGAGGCGCTCGGCCAAGGCGACGTGGTCGACATCGCCGCCGCCAAGAAAGCCGCCGCGCGATAATCCGTCGATAGCGTCGACACGGCGGGTGCCCATGCCGCAGGGCTTGGGCTAGGCGCGCAGGTGATGCTCGCCCCCGCCGCCCCCGACCTTCTCGAAATCCTGCGCCGCACCTTCGGCTTCACCGCCTTCCGTGGCCAGCAGGAGGCGGTGATCGACCGTGTGATGCGCGGCGAGCACGCGCTTGCGCTGATGCCGACGGGGGCGGGCAAGAGCCTGTGCTACCAGATCCCCGCTCTCGCCCGCGAAGGGACGGCGATCGTCATCTCGCCGCTGATCGCGCTGATGCACGACCAGATCCGCTCGGCAGAGGCGGCCGGGATCCGCGCTGCCTCGATGACCTCCGCCGATTCGGACAACGCCGCTACCGCCGAGGCCTTCCGCCGGGGCGAGCTCGACCTGCTCTATGTCGCCCCGGAACGAGCCTCGACCGCGGGTTTTCAGGCGCTGCTCGAACGCGCGCCCATCGCGCTGTTCGCCATCGACGAGGCGCATTGCGTTTCGGAGTGGGGTCACGACTTCCGTCCCGACTACCGGATGCTGCGCCCGGTGCTCGACCGCTTCCCGGACGTGCCGCGCCTCGCGCTCACCGCCACCGCCGATCAGGCGACCCGCGCGGACATCCTGCGCCAACTCGGCATTCCGGACGAGGGCCTGATCGTCGCCGGGTTCGACCGCCCGAATATCCGCTACGCCATCACCGCCCGCGATTCGGGCACGCGGCAGATCATCGACCTGCTCCAGCGGCTCCCGGGAGCGGGCATCGTCTACGCGCCGAGCCGCAAGGCGACCGAGGACATTGCCGCCGCCATCACGCGGTCGGGGCGCGAGGCGGCGTTCTATCACGCGGGGCTTGAACCCGAGCGCCGTGCCGCGGTGCAGGCGTCTTTCGTGGCGTCGGAAAGCATGGTGATGGTCGCGACGATCGCCTTTGGCATGGGCATCGACAAGCCCGACGTGCGCTTCGTCATCCATGCCGGTCTGCCCAAGTCGATCGAGGCCTATTATCAGGAGACCGGCCGCGGCGGGCGCGACGGTGATCCGGCGGAGGCGCACCTGTTCTGGGGCGCGAGCGACTTTGCCCGTGCGCAGCAATGGCTCGCCGACGTCGAGCCCGAGCGGCTGGCGGGCGAGCGGGCGCGGCTCAACACCCTCGCGGCGCTGGTCGAAGCGCCGACCTGCCGCCGCGCGATCCTGCTGCGGCATTTCGGCGAGCACCCACCTGCGCAATGCGGTAACTGCGACAATTGCGAGAACCCGCCGCAGGTGGTCGATGCGAGCGAGCTGGCACGCAAGCTGCTCTCGGCGGTCTACCGCACGGGCCAGAGCTTCGGCATCGGGCATATCGAGAAAGTGCTGACCGGCCAAAACGACGAGCGCATCGAATCGCGCGCGCATGACAAGCTGTCGGTGTTCGGCATCGTCGGGCGCGATGAGGCGGCGCTGCTGCGCCCGCTGGCGCGCACGCTGGTGGCAAGGGGCATGCTGGCGTCGACCGAGCACGGCGGGCTGATGCTCGGACCCGAGGCGCGCGGCGTTCTGAAGGGCGAGGCCGGCGTGACCATTGCCGAGCCGCCGGCGAAAGCCCGTCGCAATCGCCGCGAGCGGGGCGGGAGCGGCGGAGGCACCAATCCCATCGGCAATCCGCTGTTCGAGGCGCTGCGCGACAAGCGCAAGGCGCTCGCAGCCGAGCATGGCATCCCCGCCTATGTCATCTTCCACGATTCGGTGCTGCGCGACATGGCGCACCAGTGCCCCGAGACGCTCGGCGAGCTGGCGACGATCCCAGGCGTAGGCGCCAAGAAGCTGGAGACGTGGGGGCCGGACTTCGTCGCGGTGGTGAGCGAGCACCTGCGCGGTTAGGGCTTGGCTTTCCTGATCGTGTAATCGATCCGGATGCGCACCCACGAGCCGAATTGCTCACGCCCGCCGACCCGCGCGGGGCGCACCCGGAATTGCCACGCCGCCGCCATCACCGCGCGGCCCATCTGCGAGCCTTGCGGTCCTTCGCCGAGCAGCTGGCAATCCTCGACATAATAGCCCGACACCGTCTTGCAGGCGATCAGCGCATAGCCCGGGCCCTTGGCGGTCGAGAGGTATCCGCCAAGTTCATCATCGGTCGGCTCGCGATACCATCGCGCGGCGTAGAGCGGCTCGCCGTTCGCCATCGTCCCGACCTGTTCGCTGTCGCCTGCGGTGCGCGGGTTGCCGGTGTCGGCGGGGCCGTAGCCAGCGCCGGGCCTGATCCGCGCGCCGATCTTGGCCGGGGTCGCGGGCTGGGGCTTGGGCGGGTCGGGCTGCGGCGGCGTGGGCGGGGTCGGCGGCTGCTGCGGCGCGGGCTGCGGATTGAGCGCGAGCGGCGAGGGGCGCATCACCTCGGGCGTTTGCGGCACCGGCGTGTTCTCCTGCGGGGTCTGCTCCGCGCTGGCTTCGGCGGGCGGCTCCTCCGGCTTGGGCGGCGCGGCGAACTCGACCGACTTGAACGTCGTCACTTTCTCCTTGCTGTCCTCCTCCCCGGCGATGTTCACGCCGAGGGTCAGCAGCACGAGCAAGATCAGCGCCTCCAGAGCGAGCGCAATGGCAAGGCTCGCCAGCTTGCGCCGCCGCGAGGAATTGCGCACCGCCGCCAGCAGCGCAGCAAACCCGCGCGGCTCGTCGACCACCAGTGCTGAAGGATGTTCCGAAATCGCCAAGTGCGCCTTTGATCGGCCGCACGTGGGAGGGCGTGCGCCGCCTTGGCGTGTCCCTTAGCCCGTCATCAGCCGATAGGATAGCGCCTCGGCAATATGGACGCGGCCAACCGTTTCGGCCCCGGCAAGGTCGGCGATGGTGCGGGCGACGCGCAGCATCCGCGTGTAGCCGCGCGCGGAGAGGCGCAGCTTCTCGGCGGCCTGGAGCAAAAGCTTGCGTCCCGCCTCGTCGGGGGTGGCGAAGGCGTCGAGCTTGTCGCCCTCCAGCTCGGCGTTTGATCGCACGCCTCTTGCCGTCTGGCGGGCGCGGGCGGCGGCGACGCGGTGGGCGACCTCGGCGCTACCTTCGGCGGGCGGGGGGAGCGTCATGTCCATCGCGCTGACCGCGCCGACATGGACGTGGAGGTCGATGCGGTCGAGCAAGGGTCCGGAGAGCCGCGACTGGTAGTCGCCGATGCAGCGGGGGTACTTGTTGCAATTGCGCGCCGGGTCGCCCGCATAGCCGCAGCGGCACGGGTTCATCGCCGCCACCAGCTGCACGCGGGCGGGGAAGGTCACGTGGGCATTGGCGCGGGCGACATCGACCTTGCCGGTCTCGAGCGGCTGGCGCAGCGAATCGAGAACGGGGCGCTGGAATTCGGGCAGCTCGTCGAGGAACAGGATGCCGAGATGCGCGAGGCTGACCTCGCCGGGGCGCACCTTCAACCCGCCGCCGGTCAGCGCCGCCATGCTCGCCGAATGGTGCGGCGCACGGAACGGGCGGTTGCGGCTGATGCGCCCGGCCTCCAGCGTGCCCGCCACCGATTGCACCATCGACACCTCCAGCGCCTCGCCCGGAGTGAGCGGGGGGAGGATGCCCGGCAGGCACGAGGCGAGCAGGCTCTTGCCCGATCCCGGCGGCCCGACCATCAGCAAGTTGTGCCCGCCCGCCGCCGCGATCTCGAGCGCGCGCTTGGCGGTCTCCTGCCCCTTCACTTGCCTGAGGTCATTGCCCCCCGCCGCATCGGCGACCGCGCCGCGCTGCGGTTCGGGGAGCACGAGGCTGCCCTTGAGGTGCCCGAGCAGGCTGGTGAGATCGCGCGGGGCGAGCACCGGCACGCCACTGGCCCAGCGCGCTTCGGGGCCTTGCTCGGCGGGGCAGATGAGGCCGGTGCCCGCCTCGCTGGCGTGGAGCGCGGCGATCAGCACGCCCGGGCTGGCGACCACGCGTCCGTCCAGCGAGAGCTCTCCGACCGCGATCCAGTCGCCCAGCTGTTCGGCATCGGTGACGCCCATCGCGGCCAGCAGGGCGAGGGCGATCGGCAGGTCGTAGTGCGATCCGTCCTTGGGCAGGTCGGCAGGCGAGAGGTTCACGGTGATCCGCTTGGGCGGGAGCGCAAGGCCCATCGCGGCGAGGGCGGATTGCACCCGCTCGCGGCTCTCGCTCACCGCCTTGTCGGGCAGGCCCACCACGTTGAAGCGTGGCAGGCCCGGCGCGACCTGGCACTGCACCTCCACCTCCCGGGCTTCGAGCCCGAGATAGGCAACCGTCCTCACCAGCGCGACCATCTGCTTGCCCCCTAGTCCGCCCCAAGCGCTGATTGTGCAGCGTTCCAAGGGACTTGTCGAGCGCCCCCCTCAGCACGACTACGAAGGCTTTTCTAAAGGATAAATCTTGGCGAATTGGCAGGGGGCGGCGGGCGACACAGGCTGCGATGAACCGCGCTCTCGTCTTGCTTCTGACTGCACTTGCGCTGCTGCTCCCCGGCAGCGGCGCGCTGGCGCAGAATTATACGAGCGGCGCGCGGGTCGTTTCGACCACCAGCTGGGTCGAGGAATGGGACCCGGCGAGCCAGCAATGGGTGCGGGTTGCCGATGCCCCTGCGACACTGACCCACGCCAGTTACGAGAGCGCTGCCCCGCGCTCCACCGCCATCACCCGTGACGGCAACACGACCATCACCGAGACCGTGATCGAGGAGCCGGTGCGCTTCATCGCCGCCCGCGCGCGGCCCGATCTCCAGTCCGCCGGCGTTGCCCGTTTCGGCCCGTTCCGCGTGCTCGATGGCCAGCACGCCGCGCTGGTCGGCGCGACCGACGGGCGCAGCCCGGCCGACTTTGCCGCGATGCTGGCGGCCTATCCCGATCTTCAGGTTATCGAGTTCCTCGACGGGCCGGGCACCACCCACGATATTGCCAACCTCAAGGTCGGGCGCGCCATCCGCGCGGCGGGGCTTGCCACCCACATCCCCGCAGGCGGTTCGGCGCGCTCGGGCGCGGTCGAGCTGTTCCTTGCCGGGACCCGGCGCACGGTCGATCCCGGCGCGCTGTTCGCAGTCCATTCGTGGCGCGACACGCTGGGCCGCGAGCCTGCCGACTTTGCCCCCGATGCGCCAGAAAACCGCCTCTATCTCGACTACTATGCCGACATGGGCATGAGCCCCGATCAGGCCCGCGCCTTCTACGCCATGACCAACTCCGTCCCGCACGCAGGCGCTCGCTGGATGGAAGGGGCGGAGATGGCCGCATGGATCACGCCCGAGGCCCGCGATCCAGCTTCGCGGGAGATCGACCTGCGGCTCGCCAACAACCTGCGCAACGCTCTGGCCGGATGGGCCCACACGCTGCGCCTGCCCAAGCCGGGCCTCCTGCTTGCTGCCCCGCCTGCCCCGAGGCTCGCCTATGCCGTTCCGGCAGCAGGTCTGCTTGACTCATGGTCGGCTTTCCCATAACGACCCCGGTCTGATTTACGGCTCGCAGCAATGCGGCCCCGGTGAATGTGCCGGCCAATTTTTCGAGGACGATATGAAGCGGACTTTCCAACCCAGCAATCTCGTGCGCGCCCGTCGTCACGGTTTCTTCGCACGCAAGGCGACCCCGGGTGGCCGCAAGGTGCTCCGCGCCCGCCGCAACCGCGGCCGCAAGAAGCTCTGCGCTTAATTTTCTGGCGCCCTCAGGCGCCGGGCGCGGGCCATCCGGCCCGCTTGGCTTTCGCGGCATAAGCCGCGACGGGCAGTCGCCCTTGCGGGCTCCCTCCGGGAGCCCGTTTGCGTTACTGGACAAGCCATGATCTCGGTTCTTACCAAGCGCGCCGACTTCCTTGCGGCCAATTCGGGCCTTCGCAATGCGCGCTCGGGCTTCGTGCTGCTGACCCGCCCCAACGACGGGCAGGGCATCCGTTTCGGGATCACCGTCACCAAGAAGATCGGCAACGCTGTCGTGCGCAATCGCATGAAGCGGCGCTTTCGAGAATTGCTGCGCGCGGCGCTCCCCACGCAGGGCCTGCCGGACCACGATCATGTGCTGATCGGACGCGCGGGCGGGGTCGAGCGGGACTTTCACACGATGGCCGATGAACTCGCCAAGGCACTCGAACGCGCGCGGGAAGGGCGGGGCGATCCGTCCGGCGGGCGGCGGCCGCGCAAGGGGAACCGGCGCAAGTGAAACAGCTCCTCATCCTCGTCGCCCGCGCCTGGCAGCTCGGCCCGTCGCGCATCCTGCCGCCCTCGTGCCGCTACTCTCCGTCGTGCAGCCAGTACGCGATCGAGGCTCTCGGCAAATATGGCGCGCTTAAGGGTGGATGGATGGCCTTCAAGCGGCTAATGCGCTGCCACCCGTGGGGTGGTCACGGTCATGATCCCGTTCCCTAGGGCATTTTAGCCGGGGGCTGGAAACCGAACCGTTCTATCCCCATAACACACCGATCCGCCGCATTTCTCTCGAAGGCTACACCTTGGACAATCGCAATCTCCTCCTCGCCGTCGTGCTTTCGGGCCTGCTCATTCTCGGGTGGGACGTGGGGATGCGCTACGTGTATCCCGAGGCTGCGGTCTCGACGCAGGCCGGCTCGCCGACCGCCAACAAGACTGCCGCCGCAACGCAAACGGCAGCAGCGCCAGCGACCAAGGGTGCAGGCAACCTCGGCGCTGATGCCGCAGGGCCGCGCAAGGTCGATCTGAAGGCCGCGCTCGCCAGCCCGACCCGCGTTGCGATCGACACTCCGCGCCTCACCGGCTCGATTAACCTCGTCGGCGCGCGGATCGATGATATCGAGCTGAAGGACTACCGCGAGACGGTGAAGAAGGACTCCGGCCCCGTGCGCCTGTTCGCGCCCGAAGGCACGCCGAACCAGTATTTCGCCGAGTTCGGCTTCGTCGCAGGCGGGCAGCGCCAGCCTTCGAACGCGCTGTGGCAGGCCGATGGCACGAAGCTCACCCCGACCACGCCCGTGACCCTGACGCGCACCGATGCGAATGGGATCACCTACACGGTGCGCTTTGCGGTCGATGCCGATTACATGATCACCGCCACGCAAAGCGTCAGCAATGCGGGCGCGGCTGCGGCGATCGTCCAGCCCTTCGCGCTGATCAAGCGCACCGACGTAAACGCGACCCACGACCAGTATGTCTCGCACTCCGGCCCCGTCGGCGTGTTCGCCGATACGCTGTGGGACCCGCATTCCTACAAGGAACTCGCCGAGCTCGGTGGTGACACGCCTGCGGGCAAGCCCGACTGGCTGGGCTTCACCGACCAGTACTGGCTCGCCGCGCTGATCCCCGGCGATGGCAAGGGCAATGTCGCGGTCGACAATGCGGGCTTCCGATCGCTGGGCGGCGACCTGTTCCGCTCCGACCTGCTCTACGGCGCGACCACCGTGCCTGCGGGCGGCAGCATGACCCAGCAGACCCGCCTGTTTGCAGGCGCCAAGGAAAGCCAGATCCTCGACAAGTACGAGGACAGCGGCATCACCCGCTTCGGCCTTGCGATCAGCTGGGGCTGGTTCTGGTTCTTCGAAAAGCCGATCCTGTGGTTGCTGCGGCACCTCAACGGCCTCGTCGGCAATTTCGGCGTCGCGATCATCCTGCTCACCGTGGTCATCCGCGGGCTGATGTTCCCCGTCGCGCAGAAGGGCTTTTCGTCGATGGCGGCGATGAAGGCCGTGCAGCCGAAGATGAAAGAGATCCAGGAGCGCTTCAAGGACGACAAGCAGCGCCAGCAGCAGGAGATCATGAAGCTCTACAAGGACGAGAAGGTGAACCCCTTGTCCGGCTGTCTGCCGATGGTGATCCAGATCCCGGTGTTCTTCGCGCTCTACAAGGTGCTCGTGCTGGCGATCGACATGCGTCACAAGCCCTTCATCGGCTGGATCAACGACCTTTCCGCGCCCGACCCTGCGCACATCCTCAACCTGTTCGGGATGCTGCCCTATCAGGTGCCCGCCGGCTTCCTCGCCATCGGGCCGCTCGCGGTGCTGCTCGGCATCACCATGTGGCTGACCTTCCGTCTGAACCCTTCGGCGATGGACCCTGTGCAGCAGCAGATGTTCTCGATCATGCCTTGGATCCTGATGTTCGTGATGGCGCCGTTCGCCGCGGGCTTGCTGATCTACTGGGTGACCTCGAACCTGCTCACCGTGGCGCAGCAGAGCTACCTCTACTCGCGCCACCCGCAGCTGAAGGCCGCCAACGCGGCAGCGGCCGCGCCCAAAGCGGGCAAGGGATAGGCACGTGCTCGATCCCGAGGATTACGCGGCGCGCGAGGAAGCGGCATCGCGGCTCTTTTCGGGGCCGGTGGACTTCCTGCGCTCGGCCCCGCAGCTGCAATTCCTGCCCGAACCCATCGTGCCGGAAATCGCCTTTTGCGGACGGTCGAACGTGGGCAAGTCCTCGCTGCTCAACGCGCTGACGGGCCGCAGGGCAATCGCCCGCGCCTCGGTCACCCCGGGGCGGACGCAGGAGCTGAACTTCTTCGATGTGGGCCGCCCTGAAGAGGAGGGCGCCGCGCCGCTGTTCCGCCTCGTCGATATGCCCGGCTACGGTTTTGCCAAGGCGCCGATCAAGGTGGTCGACAAGTGGAAGGCGCTGGTGAACTCCTACCTGCGCGGCCGGCAGGTGCTGGCCCGCACGCTGGTGCTGGTCGACAGCCGCCACGGCCTCAAGGAGGTCGACCGGACGATGATGACGATGCTGGATCAGGCCGCCGTGGGTTACCGCGTGGTGCTGACCAAGACCGACAAGATCAAGGCGAGCGAGCTGGCCGAGGTCGCCGAAAAGACCGCTGCCGAAGTGCGCAAGCACGTCGCCGCCTATCCCGAGCTGCACCTCACCAGCGCCGAGAAGGGCATGGGCATCGAAGCCCTGCGCGCCGCCGTGGTGTCGGACGCGCTGGGCGCCGACTGGTTCGGGGGCTGGTCGGGCTAGGCCCGCGCCGCTTTGTCCGGGCCCGCCAGCAGCACCTTCGCGGTTCCCAGCGCGGCCAGTGCGCCGGCCACCTGCGCAATCACGAAGCCCGCGACGTCCTCCGGAGCAATGCCTGCAAAGGTATCGCTGAGGCTGCGCGCGACGGTGATCGCGGGGTTAGCGAAGCTGGTTGACGACGTGAACCAGTACCCCGCTGCAATGTAGAGCGCGACGCTCACCGGCACCCACTCGCGCCGCGCTTGGAGGGTCGCAAGGATGGTGAGCACCAGCCCGAAGGTCGCGATCGCCTCGCCCGCCCACTGCCCGGTCCCGGTGCGCGCATGGGTGCTGAATTGCAGGATCGGCAGATCGAACATCAGATGTGCCGCCCACACGCCGAGGATGCCGCCCGCAAGCTGCACCGCCGCATAGGCCAGCGCCTCGCCCGCGCTAATCTCCCTGCGCAGCGCGAAGACCAGCGTCACCGCCGGATTGAAATGCGCGCCCGAAATCGGCCCGAGCATCGTGATCAGCACGAACAATATCGCTGCGGTCGCCAGCGTGTTGCCGAGCAGCGCGATGGCGACATTCCCGCCCGCGAGGCTCTCGCCCATGATCCCGGATCCGACGACGGTGGCGAACAGGAAGAACGAGCCGAGCGCCTCGGCCAGCAGCCGCGCCTTCATGCCGCACCTTCCATCGCGCCGATGGCGGCGAGCCGCGCCTGCAATTCCCTGCGCTCCATCGTCTCGAACGGCAGCGCCAGCAGGGCCTCGGCGCGCAAGGTCAGCCAGTCCCACGTCTGCGCGAAGGCGGCGTCGACCGCGGCATCATCGCCGCTGACGTCGGCCGGATCGGGCAGGCCCCAATGCGCCCGCAGCGGCGCGCCGGGGAACACCGGACAGGCCTCGCCCGCGGCATTGCCGCACACCGCGATCGCAAGGTCGATCGGCGCCGCGTCGGGGCGGGCGAACTCGTCCCAGCTTTTGGAGCGCAGGCCAAATGTATCGATCCCCTTGGCCGCCAGCAGCCGCAAAGCGCCCGGATGCACCGCGCCCTTGGGCTGGCTGCCCGCGCTGAAGGCGGTGATCCGCCCCTCGCCAAGCCGGTTCAGGATCACCTCGCCGAGGATCGAACGGGCCGAATTGCCCGTGCACAGCACCAGAATACGCATCACGTCGCCCCTCAACAGCAGGTCGTCGCCGCCGCGGCCTGCGGCACGGCGCACGCCTCGCCCGCGCAGCAATTCTCGGTGAGATAGCCCATCAGCCCGTTCATCGCGGAGTAGTCCGCCGAATAGATGATCGAGCGGCTCTCGCGGCGCTGGGTGACGAGCCCGGCATGGGCAAGCTGGGTGAGGTGAAAGCTCATCGAGGAGGGCGGAATGCCGAGCCGCTCAGCCAGAACACCTGCCGGAATGCCCTCGGCCCCGGCCTGCACCAGCAGCCGGAACGCGGCGAGCCGATGCTCCTGAGCAAGCGCGCCGAGCGCACGGATGACGAAGCTGGCCTCCACGGCACTCTCCCACGTTTCGATAATTATCGAATTATGGGATCAGACGCGGTGTGTCAAATGATGCGTGCTAGACCTATTTCGCCGCATCCGATTGCAAGTAAGCGATGATTGCGGCGCGCTGCGCGGGATCAGCAACGACCAGATACATCTTCGAGCCTTTGACCAGTTTCTGCGGTCCTTGCAGCCACTGATCGAGAGTCTTCGCGTCCCATGTGATGTTGGCCGCACGCAGGGCGGGCGAATAATTATATCCGGCCACCGACGCCGCCTTCCGCCCGAAAACACCCTTGTGCGCAGGGCCGATCTTGCTGGCCGCGATGCTGTGGCACCCGCTGCATTTGGCCTGATACAGTGCCGCGCCACTGGACGATGCCGGCGGCGTAGCGGCCTGCCGCGGCTGCCCCTGCGCAAGATGCGGAAGAGCAGCCGCCACAACAGCCGTGACGATGATCGACGCGGCCAGAGCCTTGCGCATCGCCATTACTTGTCGATGATGTCGCGGTGCATCGGCGCGAGCGCCGCGATCAGCCGGTTCTGCGCCGCGAACGGCACGTCCATCGCATTGAGCGTTCGCTGGAGTTCCTCGACCAGTGCGTAGAACGCCCCTTCATCGACATTCATGCCGCGGTGCGCTTCCGCCATGGTGCGGCCCGAATATTCGCACGGGCCCTTCATGATGACGCAGAACTGCTCGACCAACTGCAGCTTGATCCGCTCCTGATCGGCATTCTCGAAGAACGGGCGGGTGCGGGGGTTTTGCAGCCAGCGCGGCATCACATCGTCCATGATCTTCACCAGCCCCTCGCGCCCGCCGAAGGTTTCATAGAGCGCCGTATCGTCGGTAATCACCGGCAGGGTCGGGGCGGAAGGCTTGATTGACGGATCGGAGACGGGCGGCTCGCCTGCCGCTGCCATGACAGGCACCGACGCAAGCAACACGGCGGCGAGGGGGAAGAGAATGTTACGCATGACAATTCCTTGCAATGGGGTGCGGTCAGAAGCCGATCTGGATTGAGGCATAGGCGCCGTCCTGCCGGCGCAGCGCGATCTGGCCGAGCCGCGCATAGGCGACCGTCAGCGAGACATTCCGGTTGAGGGTATAGGCGGCGAAAATGTCCCACGCGTTTTCCTCGCGGAAGGTGGTGCCGCCCAGAGCGCCTTCGAGGCGGTTCGACTTCGTCCGGTATTCACCGCCGAATGCCAGCTTTCGCGTGAGCAGGTAGGCTGCCGAGCCTTCGAACTGCGCCTGATAATCCTGATCCTGCCCGCCGAGGCCGCCAAAGCCCAGGATGCCGTACTGGTTGGCCTTGGTCAGCCGGACAGTCGCGTTGAGCAGCAGGCTTTTGGAGAGGATGAGCTTGGTCGCCGAGACGTAGAAATCGAGCCCCTTGCGTTCGAGACCCAAGGCCCCGCCCACCACCGGCTTGTCGTCGTTCAACTTGTATTGGACCCCGACGGCGACCTGCGGAAGCAGACTGTCCTGCTCGAGCACGGCGTCGCCAAACAGGCGCACCTTGGCACCGAGGATGGTCTGGCTGATCGTGTACCGGTTGCCGAGCGCCAGAGCATTGCCCACTTCGCGCAGATTGAAGTTCTGCCGGGCAACAGACACCTCCAAGCGGTTGCCGACATTGAGCGCGGCACCATAGGAGGCCAGCGTGAAGTCCCGTGTGTCGACGCCGGTCACATAGGCGTTGAGCCCCACCTCGTCGCGCGTGCCGTAGCCGCCGATCAGCGCCCACGGAACGAGGCCGCCGCCGCCTGCACCTTCGATCGTCGAGACGCCGCCGGTCAGCAGAAGGCGGCCATTGCTCGGCAGAAAATCCCTGCGGCTGACGTCCTCACGGGCGGCGCTTTCCATCGGTTCTTCTGCCGGCTGCACTGCAGCGGTGGAAGCGTCCTCGCCGGTGTCGTCGCCTTCGCCGGCAGCGAACGCGGGCGACGAAAGCCCGGTTGCCGCGACCATCGCCGCGAAAATGCCCACACCAAACCTTGCTTGCGGAAATATTCTCATAACGCTTCAGCCCCTCGGGATGACCCACATGGTGAGGCCGCGCCCTGGCGCCGCCTTCACGAGCAGCTACGAAGATTTTTTCGCGAACGGATGCGCGGGCCTCGGGGAGCGTCCTTTTTTGTTTGCGGGCGCGGCAGCCTATCACTTCCGCCGCTATGGATTCCGCGGCTTTGCGATAGCTTTCGGCGCTCAATGCAAGCGGAAGCGGGACGGGAATGACAGGCACACTGGCGGGCAAATCGGCGATCGTTACCGGCGCGGCGCGGGGGCAGGGGCGGGCGATTGCGCTCGCTTTGGCCGAAGCGGGGGCGGATGTGGCGATCTGCGATGTCGGCGCGGCGGCGATGCCGTCGGTGGGTTATGCGCTAGGCGGCGCGCTCGACGAGGTTGCCCGCGACATAGAGGCGCACGGGGTCAAGGCGCTGGCGATGGCCTGCGATGTGCGCGACCAATCGCAGATCGACGCCTTTGTCGCCGCCACGCTGGACGTGTTCGGGCGGATCGACATTCTCGTCAACAATGCCGGGATCCTGAGCGGCGGGCGGCCCTCGCACGAGCTCGACGACGATACATGGACGACCATGATCGACGTCAACCTGACCGGCGCATGGCGAATGGGGCGGGCGGTGCTGCCCTCCATGATCGCAGCCGGAGAGGGCGGGCGGATCGTCAACATCGCGTCTGTCGCAGGGCACGTCGGCACGCCGAACTATGCGCATTACTGCGCCTCGAAGCACGGGTTGATGGGCCTGACGCGGGCGATGGCGGGCGAGCTTGCGCCGCACAAAATCACCGTCAACGCGCTGTGCCCCGGGCTGGTCGATACCGCGATGGTCACCCATGCAACGGGCGAGGTGGCGAAGGATTACGGCCTCTCGATTGACGACGCTTACGAGCTGCAACTGACCCCGCACCTCATCAAGGAGCGGATCACCTCGGAGCAATCGGCCGCGGCCGTGATGTATCTGGTGAGCGAGGCCGCGCGGGTGGTGACGGGATCGGCGCTGATGATCGACGCGGGCTGGTCGGCGACGTGAGCGTTGGATTTTCCAGACCGGCGCCAGATCGGTTTTGATACCCTCTAGACCCCTTCTAGACCCCCTTTAGACGCGTTTAGACCCCCCTTAGACCCCTTCCAGACACGGCCCAGAACGGTGTTTCACGTGAAACATCGGCCTTTCGGGGGTCTCAGGTGGCAAACAGCTTGCCCATGTCGGCAAAGGCCTTGAACTCCAGCGCATTGCCCGAAGGATCGCGCAGGAACATCGTCGCCTGCTCGCCGGGCTGGCCCTTGAAGCGGATGGTCGGTTCGATCACGAAGTCGCAGCCGCCTTCGCGAAGGCGCTCGGCGAGGGCCTCCCACTCGGTCATCTCCAACACGAGGCCGAAATGCGGGACCGGCACCCCGTGGCCATCGACATGGTTGCTCGCCCGGTCGCCCGCCTGTCCGGGGGCAAGGTGGGCGACGATCTGGTGGCCGTGGAAGTCGAAGTCGATCCACTCGCTGGAGGATCTGCCCTCGGCGCAACCCATCACCTCGCCGTAGAAACGGCGCGCGGCGGCGAGGTCGTCGACCGGGAAGGCGAGGTGGAAGGGGGGCAGGGTCATGGGCACAGGCTCCTTGTTTGCACCCGATAACCCGTTCAGCCTCGACAGTGCCAGAGTGAATATCTAGGGCAGCCCCACAAGGCATACGCAGGTGGAGCGCGCCGCAATGAAACTCATCATCGGCAACAAGAACTATTCGAGCTGGTCGCTTCGGGGCTGGCTCGCGGTCAAGCAGTCGGGGCTTCATTTCGAGGAGCTGACCGTGCCGATCATGGGCGAGGAATGGGACCGCCTGAAGCACGACATGGGGGAGGTCCAGCCCTCCAGCGGGAAGGTCCCGATCCTGTGGGACGGCGAGGCAGTGGTGTGGGATAGTCTAGCGATTCTAGAGTATTGCGCCGACAAGGTGGGCCGCGAACGGTTCTGGCCCAAGGACGAGGCGGCGCGCGGCATGGCCCGCGCAATGGTCGCCGAGATGCACTCGGGCTACCTCTCGCTGCGCAAGGAACTGCCGATGAACATCCGCCGCAAGGTGGAGTTGCCCGGCGTCTCCGAGACGACCAAGCACGACATCGTGCGCATCCTCACCCTCTGGGCCGAAGCCCGCGCGCGGCATGGCAGCGCGGGGCCCTATCTGTTCGGCACCTTCGGCGCGGCGGATATTTTCTATGCCCCGATCGTCACCCGCTTCGTCACCTACGGCATCGGCGTCCCCGGCTTCGCGCAGGCCTATATGCAGGCGATTTGGGAGCATGACTGGATGGCCGAATGGATCGGCGCGGCGGGCGAGGAAGAATGGGTGATCGAGCAGTTCGAGAAGGTGCAATGAGGCGGCTGGTCCTCGCCATCGCGGCGCTGCTTGCGCTGCTGGCGCCGGTGCAGGCGGGCGCATGGGGCGCCTATGCGCACCGCCAGACAGCGAGCATCGCGCTTGCCAATGTCTCGCCGCAAGTGCGCGCCAAGATCCGCGCGCTGCTCGCCCACGAGAAGGAATTGGGCACGCCGCAATGTCCGCTGAAGACGCTGGAAGACGCGGCGGTCTGGGCCGACTGTGTGCGCGGCGAAGGCTGGCGCTGGGGCTACACCGCCGCGTGGCATTACCGCACCGCACCGATCTGCCAGGTGTTCGACCCGCGCTCCAACTGCGCCGGGGGCAATTGCGTGACCGCGCAGATCACCCGCGCGCACCGTATTCTCGCTGACGAGAGCCTGCCCGCCGCCATCCGCCTCGAGGCGCTCGCCTTCATGGTGCACTTCGCGGGCGATGTGCACATGCCGCTCCACTCGGGCGATGACGAGGACAAGGGCGGCAACGACCGCGAGGCCGATTACGGGATCAAGCCGGGGCTGAATCTCCACTCGATCTGGGACGGTCCGCTGGCCGAGCGCGCGATCAGCGACCCCGCCGATCCGGTGGCGCGGGCCTACACTCCCGCCGAACGCGCCGAGCTGGCGGGTGGCAAGCCCGACGACTGGGGCCGCGAAAGCTGGGAGATCGCGCGGAGCTTCGTCTATCCCACCGCCTTCGATACCGACAACGTCTGCCCCGGCCCGCTGCCCGAGAAGACGGCGCTCAGCCAGGAGGACATCGTGCGCGGTGTGCCCATCGCCAAGCGGCGGGTGGTGCAGGCGGGGCTGAGGATCGCGGACCTGCTCGACAGCGCCTTTGCGCCGGGGCCTCTGGTGGTGCCGGACGAGCGGCGGCGCACGCCCTAGGCAAAGGCCTTCATCAGGAACCATGCCGCCACGCCCAGCATGGCAATCGCCAGCACCCGCCTGACGATACGCGCGCGGGCCTCGGCCATCAGCGTGCCCCGCGCGCGCTCTGCACCGAGCACCAGCACCAGATGGATCGTGGTGGCGATGGTCACGCTGATCGCACCGAAGATCAGCCCCTGTGTCACCGTGGGCCGCCCGCCCGCCACGAACTGCGGCATAACGGCGACGAGGAACAGAGCGGCCTTGGGGTTGAACAGATTGAGCGTAAATCCGGCAAGCGCGTGACGCCCGCCCCGGCCTGCACGCTCGAATTGCGAGGTGTCGGCCGAGCCCTTCCAAGCGTCCCACGCCAGCCAGATCATCATCGCCGCGGCCAGCAGCGACATGCCGCGACCCAGCGGCCCGTCGGTTTCGAGCACGAAGCTCGCCGCGAGCACGCTGACCACGGCATTGGCGGCAAGGCCCCCGGCAACCCCGGCCACGGCGGCAAGTCCTGCGCGGCGACCCTCGGACAATGTCAGCGTGACCAGCCACGCCATGTTCGGTCCGGGCGTCAGTTCGACGATCAGCACCGCCACGGCAAAGCCAATGATGTCGATCATGGCGTTCGGTTCGCTTCGTAACGCGTGCCGTCCTTGCGGGCATAGCCCTCGGCGTCGAACACAATGTCGATGTCGGAATAGTCGCCGCTGTCTGCGGTCTTGTCGCCTGCGCTGACCGCAACGAAGACGAAGGGCGCATCCGAGCGGTTGTGGAGGTGGTGCCCGTTCGCCACGCCCGCCGGGAAGGCGAGTACGTCGCCCGGGCCGACCGGAGTTTCGCCATGGTCGTCGATCAGCACCGCCTCGCCTGCCAGCACGATCACCAGCTCGTCTTCCAGCCGGTGCCAGTGGCGGTGCGAGGAGAACGCGCCGGGCAGCAATGTGCAGTGGCTCGCGCCCATCCGGGTGAGACCCGCGACCGGCGCGAGACGCCGGTACCAGCGCCCTTCGACTGCGGCATCGAACGGGGGCGGGTAGCCGGTCGCATTGGTCTGGGGAATGGCGGCTAGATCGAGCTTGGGCATTCGCGGCAACTCCTGCTAGGCCCTCAAGGATGCTCGACACGCTAGATCTTGCCAAGCGCCTCATCGCAGCGCCCTCCGTGACGCCCGCGACCGGCGCGGTGTTCGACGCGCTCGAGGGGATGCTGGCCCCCTTGGGCTTCGCCGTCCACCGCTTTACGCGCGGCGACGGGGAGGAAGGGAGCGAGGAAGCGCCGGTCGAGAACCTCTTCGCGATCCGGCAAGGGCCGGTGGGCTCGCGGCACTTCGCCTTCGCAGGACACCTCGATGTCGTCCCGCCGGGTGAGGGCTGGGAGTCCGATCCCTTCACGCCCGAAACGCACGGCGAGCTGCTCCACGGGCGCGGCGCGGTCGACATGAAAGGCGCGATCGCCGCGATGGTCGCCGCCGTCGCCGAAGTGCCTGCCGAGGCAGGGACGGTCAGCTTCATCATCACCGGCGACGAGGAAGGCCCCGCGCTCCACGGCACCCGCGCGCTGATCGATTACATGACGGCCGAGGGCCACCAGCCCGACCTGTGCCTCGTCGGCGAGCCCACTTCGGTGAACCGCCTGGGCGACATGGCCAAGATCGGGCGGCGCGGTTCGGTAAACATCTTCATCACCGTCGAGGGCACGCAGGGCCACGTCGCCTATCCGCACCTCGCCGATAATCCGCTGCCCAAGCTGACCGCGATCCTTTCCGAGCTCGACTCTTTGACGCTCGACACGGGCACGCAGTGGTTCCAGCCGAGCAACCTTGAGATCACCGAAATCACCGCCCCGAACCGCGCGCACAATGTGATCCCGGCGAAGGGCGAGGCGCGCATCTCGATCCGCTTCAACGACCTGCACACCGGCCACAGCCTGTCCGAGCGGGTCATGGCCATCGCCGAAAAGCACGGCGGCAAGGCGCGCCCCGTCATCTCGGGCGAACCGTTCCTGACCGAGCCGGGCGCCTTCTCGAAGCTGGTGAGCGACGCGGTCGAAGCCGAAACCGGCACCGCGCCCGAACTCAGCACCACCGGCGGCACATCCGACGCGCGCTTCCTGCGCGCCGTGTGCCCGGTGATCGAATTCGGCCTGTGCAACGCGACGATGCACAAGCGCGACGAGGCCGTGGCGATCCCCGATCTGGCCGTCCTCGCCCGCATCTATGCCCGCATCGCCGTGCAGGCACTGGCGCTGGCCGACACCGAAAACTAGCGCCGCAAGACGCGCGGGAGAGACCTCAGACCATGGATCGCAAGCTTACCCTCTACATCCTGATCGGCATGGTGCTCGGCGTGGTGGTCGGGCAGTTGCTCAACCAGATGGTCCCGGCCGACGTGATCAAGGAATTGATCGCGCCGTGGTTCAAGTTGCTCTCCGACATCTTCCTCAACCTCATCAAGATGCTGGTCGCGCCGCTGGTGCTCTCCACCATCGTCGTCGGCATCGCCCACATGGGTGACAGCGCGGCGCTGGGCCGCATCGGCGTGCGCGCGCTCTCATGGTTCATCACCGCGAGCCTCGTCTCGATCGGCCTCGGCCTCATCATGGTGAACCTCTTCAAGCCCGGCATCGGCGCGCCGATCCCCGACGTTGCCGCGGCCGCTGCGGCGGTGGGCGAGGTGAAGCATCTGAAGGCGACCGAGTTCATCCTCTCGATCTTCCCCAAGAACGCGGTCGATGCGCTGGCGACCAACAACATCCTCCAGATCCTCGTCTTCTCGATCTTCGCTGGCGTCGCCCTGTCGGCGATCGGCGAGCGCGGCAAGGCTCTGGTCACAGGCGCTGACGCGCTCGCCGAGATGATGCTGCAAGTCACCGGCTATGTGATGCGCTTTGCGCCCGTCGCGGTGTTCGGCGCGCTCGCCAATGTCGTCGCAGCGAGCGGCTTGGCGATCCTCGGCACCTATCTGCAACTGCTCACCGAGTTCTATCTCTCGCTGGTGCTGCTGTGGATCATCATGCTGAGCGCCGGGGCGGTGTTCCTCGGCAAGCGCATCTGGGCGCTGATCCGCTATATCCGCCAGCCGCTGATGATCGCCTTCTCGACCGCTTCGTCGGAAGCCGCGCTGCCCAAGCTGTTCGAGCAGCTCGACCGCTTCGGCGTGCCGCGCCGCATCTCGGGCTTCATGCTGCCGCTGGGCTACTCGTTCAACCTCGACGGCTCGATGATGTACATGAGCTTTGCCACCCTGTTCATCGCGCAGGCCTACGGGATCGAGCTTCCGATCCCGACACAGATCATGATCCTGCTAACGCTGATGATCAGCTCCAAGGGCATAGCCGCCGTGCCGCGCGCAAGCCTCGTGGTGATCACCGGCACGCTCGCGATGTTCGGCCTGCCGGTGGAGGGCGTGGCGATCATCCTCGCCATCGACCAGTTCCTCGACATGGGCCGCACCGCCACCAACGTGGTCGGCAATGCGGTTGCGACGGCGGTCATCACCAAGTGGGAAGGGATGCTCGAGGTCGAAGAGCCGGAATTCGTGCCGCATCCCCAAGCCCCCGACCATACAGCCGCGGAGGGCCGAGCGGGGCTGGACCTGGACGCGAGCAATTTCGGGGACGGGCGGGGGTGAAGGCGCGGCTCACCCTCACACTGGCGCTTGCGCTAGTGGGTGCTGCTTCGTGCAGCCCAGGGGAGGTCGTCAAGAAATCGGCGGCGTACGAGGTGCCAGCGCGAGGGCTTGAGGATCGGAAGCAACTGCTTGCCGCAATGCAGAAACACGCTGCGCGCTTTTCTTACCACGTCGACTACGCAACGGACGAGGAGTTGACGGCGCAGTCCTCCGTGTCGCCAATATCGTTCAACGCTACCGTCTGGGCAGGGCAATTCGACGAAGAGTTCGTCGCATCGGCGATGAGCCCGCCAAATACCACAGAGCGGGTATGGCTCAGTTTCAACGTCGGCGACGATCCGGCGCTTATCACGCAATTCAGGACATCACTGATGAAGGAGGTGCGTGCGACTTGGCCGGACACCAAAGAACTGCCGGTTCTGCGCGGGGAGACGATTCCGCTTCCCGACGACCTTGTAGTTCAAGGCGATAAGTACGTTCTCAAGCCTTCTGCGGCGGTTCGATATCGCTCGAACAATGCGCCGGGGGCAGGGCAGGCGAGATGAAGGGCTGAGCGCCGCCTAGCCCTTCTTGTCCTTCACATATTCCACCGGCACGAACTCACCCAGCTGGCAGCCTGCGCCGCGCTGGAGATTGCCGCCGATGGTCTGCAAAGCATAGACGATCTGCGGCGTGCACAGCTGATCGATCGAGGTCTCGTAGGTCAGCGCCCGGTCGAAGCCGAGGCCCGCGCAGCTGCTGCGCAGCGTGTTGCGGTAGACCTTGCCGCCCACCATCTCGAAATCGATCACCCGGTCGGAGCGGACCACCGTGTTGCGCACCTGCGAGCGGTTGATGCAGCTTATGCCCGCGCCCTTCACCGTCGCGGCGGGTGCCTTGGCGATCTCAGCGGCAACCCGCGCCGCATCGCCCGCCGGGTCGGGCGCGCAAGCGCCGAGCGCGAGGAGGGAAAGGGGGGCTAGAGCGAGGAAGCGCAGGGTCATGACATGTCTCTCCACCGACAGGATGCACGATTGTCGCCCCCGCGCTTGAACCGCGCCTTAATCCAGAAGGGTATCAGGTGTCCTCGCGCTCCATCACGATCTCGGTCCCGTCGAACACGTTTTGCAGGATCAGGCGGTTGCCGCGGATGCGGTAGTCGAACACGAGGTCGGTGCCTTCGATGTGCAACTGCCGCTCGTTGATGGCGAAAGTCTGATAGATCGAATCGCCCGCGTCGCGGCCTTTGGTGCGCTCGGTGTTGAAATCGCCATATTCGTTGATCTCGATGAGATCGCCGCGCGAGACGTCGTCGACGCCCTTGTGACGCGCGACGCGCCAGGTGCCGAACACCTCACCCGGCAGGGTGCGCCCGCCCAGCGCGGCAAGGTGCGTCGCCTTGGCCTGAAGGCCCGCGACCAGCTCGACCTCGCCATCGAGCCCCGAGATGCCCGAACTGGCGATCCGCTCCGACAGGCCCGCCAGCATGGCCGCCGCGCTCTTGGCATCCCGCCTCTCTTGATAGGCGGTGAGCGCCGCGCTGGTGGTGACATACTGGTCGACCAGCATTTCGGCCTTGGCGAGGTTGGCGGGTACGCCTTCTGCCGAGAGCGCGACCGTGTCGGCATTGCTCTCGCGCTTCTGGGTGACCGCGTTGGTGTAGCTTACCGCGATCTCCGCCAGCGGCGCGCCTCTGGCGCTGCCTTCCAGCGTCGCGAAGATCCCGCCGCCGTTGTTCGACAGGAACGCGCTGCCGATGCTGACCGTCACCGTGCCGTTGCCGGCATTGCCAATCAGTTCGCCAGGCACGCCGTAGATCGCACCGACCTTCACCCCGTCCGCCGGGTCGATGGAGATGACCAGATCCTGCGCGACCTCGCTCACCATGTTGCCGAATTCCTTGGTGAACAGATCAGTTGCCGCGCCTTCGGTATCGACAAAGAACAGGTTGCCGCCGCGCACGCTTGACACCCTGGTCGCCAGCCCGGCATCGAAATGCGCGCCGACACCGATGGTGGTGAGGCCTACGCCCTTGCGCGAGCCGTTGATCGCCTGCGCCATGAATCCTTCGGGCGTGGTGTTGTCGGTATTGGGGTTCTCGTCGGTGAACAGCATCATGCGGGTCTTGCCGCGGCTATTCGGCACCTCGGCAAGCGCGGCTTGGTAGCCGAGCTTCATGCCCGCTTCCATCGAGGTCGAGCCGTCGATCTGGATCGCATCGACCGCGCGGTGCAGCGCCTCCTTGTTGCCCGCAACGTCGATCACCGGCTGATGCACCATTGAGGTCGTGCCGTAGATCACGATCCCGAGCCGGTCGCTCTCGCCCAGCTTATCGATCACCGCGTGCAGGCCTTCCTTGACCCGCGCCATTGGCACGCCGGTCATCGATCCCGAACGGTCGACCACCGCGATGAGGCTGACCGGCTCGGCGGCATAGGCCGCGCCGTCGATCCCGCTGTCGAAGCCGATGCCGAGGAAATATTCGCCCTTCGCGCGGGCCGATGGCTTGGCGTGGGCGGAAACACAGAACAGCTGCTCGCAGGCGGCCTTGGCGGGCAATATAAGATCATGCTCGCTGAACAGGCCCTCGGCGGTGAAGCCCGCCATGGTGGGCAGTCCGGTTTCGGCCGCGTCGTCGAGCGCGATTGAGCGGAAGTGCTTCACATCCTGCGCGCCGCCCTGCGTAATGCGCGTGGCGGTAACGACCAGCACGTCGTTATCATCGTCCTCGTCTTGGGGTGGGGAGGAGGAGGTGTCCTGCGCCAATGCCGGGATGGCCAGCAGGGAAAGGCAAGCGCTCAGCAACAGAGCGCGGCGGGACGACATCGTGAAGCGCATGGCTCATCTCCCCAACTATGTCCGGAGAAGCTAACCCGATTTTCTCGGCGCGCCTAATGGTATGGTTTTGCAACGGATTGCTGCGCCTCAGGGACGCGGATTTTCCAGCACTTTCTTCTTGAAAGAGCACAGGTCCACGACCTTGCAGCGCCAGCATTCGGGTTGCCGCGCCTTGCAGACATAGCGCCCGTGGAGGATCATCCAATGGTGCGAATCCCGGCGGAAGGGCTGGGGCACGCGCTTTTCGAGCTTCGCCTCGACCTGTTCAGGCGTCTTGCCCTTGGCCATGCCGGTGCGGTTGCTCACCCGGAAGATGTGGGTGTCGACTGCGAAAGTCTCCTGCCCGAACCAGCAATTGAGCACCACGTTGGCGGTCTTGCGGCCCACGCCGGGGAGCCGGGTGAGGGCATCGCGGGTATCGGGTACCTCGCCGCCATGTTCATCGACAAGGATGCGGGAGAGCGCGATCACGTTCTTCGCCTTTGAATTGAACAGCCCGATGGTCTTGATGTGCTCCTTGAGCCCCGCTTCGCCGAGGTCGATCATCTGCTGCGGCGTTTCGACCTTGGCAAACAGCGCGCGGGTAGCCTTGTTCACGCCCACATCGGTCGCCTGTGCCGACAGCGCCACCGCCACCAGCAACTGGTAGGCATTGCCATATTCCAGCTCGGTTTCGGGCGAGGGGTTGTCCTCGGCCAGACGGCGGAAGAATTCGAAGATCTGGTCTTTGGTCATGGTTGGCGCGTCAAAGCCCCAGCACGTCGTTCATGGTGTAGCGCCCTGCGCCCTGCGCCGAGAGCCACTCGGCCGCCCGGACCGCCCCGCGCGCGAAGATCGTGCGGTTCTCTGCCGAGTGCGCAATGGTGAGGCGTTCCTCGTTGCCGGCGAAGATCACCGAATGCTCACCAGCGACCGTTCCGCCGCGCAGGGTGGCAAAGCCGATCGCGCCCTCTGCGCGCGCGCCGGTCATTCCGTGGCGGCCGCTCTCCATGTTGTCGGAAAGGCTGATGCGCCGACCCGCCGCTGCAGCTTCGCCCAAGAGCTTGGCGGTGCCCGAGGGTGCGTCGACCTTCATGCGGTGGTGCATCTCGAGCACCTCGATATCCCAGTCCGTGCCCAACCGCGCCGCTGCCTCGCGCACCAGATGCGCCATCAGCGTGACGCCCAGCGAGAAATTGCCCGATTGCAGCACCGGCACCGCGCGCGCGGCTTCGGCGAGCATCACAAAATGCGGCTCTTCCAGCCCGGTGGTGCCGACGATGATCGGCTTGCCCGCTTGCCTTGCCGCGCCGAGATTGGCGGCCAGCGCATCGGGCGCGGAGAAATCGACCAGCACGTCGCACTGCGCGGCAAAGGGCCCGATGCTCCCGCCAGCATCGACGCCCGCGAACAGCGCGTGACCCGCGTCGGCAATCGCCTCTTCCAGTGCGCGGCCCATCCGGCCCTTGTGCCCGATCACCCCGAATTGCAGCTGTGCCATTGCCTCGCCTCTATGCCCTGTGCTTGATCGCCTCATGGCAGAGTTCGAACGCATCGTCATCCTCACCGGGGCAGGGATTTCCGCCGAAAGCGGGATCGACACCTTCCGCTCGGCAGGCGGGCTATGGGAGGAGCATCGCATCGAGGATGTCGCGACGCCCGAGGGCTTTGCGCGCGATCCGCCCCTCGTGCTCGGCTTTTACGACAAACGGCGAGCCGCCTTGGCGAATGTCGAGCCCAATCCCGCGCATGAGGCGCTCGCGCGGTTGGAGCGCGAGTTTCCGGGCGAGTTGCTGCTCGTCACCCAGAACGTCGATGATCTGCACGAACGCGGCGGATCGGCGCGGGTGCTGCACATGCATGGCGAGCTCAAGAGCGCCCTGTGCACTTCTTGCGAAATGCGCGGCCGCTGGGAAGCATCGATGCTGGACCGCCCTCCGTGCCCTGTATGCCGCGCTCCGTCATTGCGCCCGGATGTCGTGTGGTTTGGCGAGATGCCCTATGAGATGGGGCGGATTTATCAGGCGATCGAGACCTGCGACCTGTTCGTCAGCATCGGCACATCGGGCGCGGTCTATCCGGCGGCGGGCTTTGTGCAAGAAGCCCGCGCGGTCGGCGCGCGCACGCTTGAACTCAACCTCGAGCCGAGTGAGGGTTCGCGGATGTTCCACGAGACCCGTCTCGGTCTGGCAAGCGTCGTGGTGCCGCAATGGGTGGACGAGGTACTCAGTCCGGCGGGGTGATCGGCGCGGTGGGCGGGTTGGCACCGCGGTCCTTGCTCCAGGCGCGGCCCCCATCGGTCGGGGCAATCTTATCGGCGGGGAGCCCACTCTGTTCGGTCATATGCTCCTCGCGCGGCGGTGCGCCGTCTTCCTTGCGCTGGCGCTGGGCGACGGCAGCGTCCTTGTGCTCGGCCTGCGCCTTGTTCGCGCGGATCCACGAGATGATGCCGAACACCAGCACGGCACCGATCGTGAAAAACGCAAGCGCGCCGACGATATCGAAATTCTGCATCTTGGCCTCCTTGGGTGGTAGAGGCTGACCCGATCCGTCGCTTCGATGTTCCCATAAGAATCGTATTACGTGCCGCGTCGAGGCAAGCGCGGGGTAGGCTGAAGTCAGCCGCCGCAGGTCTTGCAGGCCGGGTCCTTGGCGATGCGGATCGTGCGCAGGCTCGGCTCAAGCCCGTCGAGCACGTGGAGGCGGCCCCAGCCGGGCTCGCCAAGGCTGCTCACGCCCGCGAGCAACATTTTGACCGCCTGCAGGGCGGCGAAAGTGCCCGCCCATCCGGCCATCGCGCCGAGCATGCCATCGTCGGCACAGGTATCGCAGTCCTCGGTATCGAAGGCATCGCCGACGAAGCAGCGGTAACAGGACTCGCCCGGCAGGTGGCCCGCGAAGGCGGCGACCTGGCCCTGGAAGCGGCCAACGGCGGCGGAGAGAAGCGGGATGCCAGCCGCGACGCAGGCGTCCGAGACGGCGAGGCGCGTGGCGAAATTGTCGGTGCCGTCGAGCACCAGATCGGCGCCAGCGATCAGGCTCGCGGCGTTGTCTGCCGTGATCCGCGCATCGGAGACATCGACGTTCAGCGAATCGTCGAAATTGGCCAGCCAGCGCCGCGCCGAGACTGCCTTGCCGTAGCCGACATCGCGGGTGGTGAAGATCGTCTGCCGCTGGAGGTTGCTGACATCGACAACGTCATTGTCGACCAGCGCCAGCCGCCCGATGCCGCTCGCGGCGAGATATTGGAGCGCCGGGCTTCCAATCCCGCCCAATCCGATGACCGCGACCCGCGATTCGGCGAGCCTGACCTGACCGGCTCCGCCGACTTCGGGCAAGACGATATGGCGCGCGAAACGGTCAAGGCGGGCGGAGGAAAGCATCACGGCTTGTCCTCTTCCACTCGCCGCTCCTGCCGGAAGGCGCCGATGCCGTGCCACCACAGGAAGGCGATCACCGCGCCCTTTGTATTCTGAAGCGTCGCCAGCAGCAGGATGATCGCCACCGGCAGGATGGTGGCAAGCGTCGCCCAGGCCGACATGTGGAAGGTGCCGATCATCATGATCACCACAGGGGCGAGCAGGTGGCCGACCAAGAAGATGCCGATATAGGCCGGAAAGTCGTCGGCCTGCTGGAGTGACCAATCCTGACGGCAATGTGCGCAGCGCTCGACAGGCTTCAGCCACTTGCGGAACAGGGGCGCCTTACCGCAGCGCGGGCAGCATCCCTTCAGCCCGCGGAAAAGCGCGGGGAGCCACCCTGATGGCAGGTCGACAAAGTCGGGAGAAAGGCGCTCCGAAGGCATGGAAAGGCTGTTTACAGCCTGCACACCGCCTGTCGACAGGCCTGTGGAGGGGCCTGTCGAAAGTGCGGTGAACGGATTGGGGAAGTCCTGTGCGCTGATCAGCTTTCGAGCTGGCGCAGCAGGCTCCGCACGTCGCCATCCATATCGGCATCGCGCTGGCGGAGGTCCTCGATGAGGCGCACGGCGTGGATCACCGTCGAGTGGTCGCGTCCGCCGAACTTGCGCCCGATCTCGGGATAGCTGCGCGGAGTGAGAACCTTGGAGAGATACATCGCCACCTGCCGCGGGCGCACAACCGCGCGGGCACGGCGCTTGGAGCTCATCTCCGCGCGGTCGATGCGGTAGAACTGGCACACCGTGCGCTGGATCTCGTCGATCGTGATGCGGCGGCGATTGGCCGAGAGGATGTCGGTCAGCTGCTCCTCGGCGAGTTGCAGCGAAACCTCCTGCCCGGTCAGCTGGGCATAGGCGATCAGCTTGTTGAGGCCGCCGACCAGCTCGCGGATGTTGCGGGTGATGGTGCGGGCGAGGAACTCGACCACGTCCTCGGGCACGGCGAGCGGCGCGAATCGCACCAGCTTCGAGACGAGGATCTTCTTGCGCAGCTCGATATCAGCGGGCTGGATGTCGGCGACGAGACCCATCGAGAGGCGGCTGAGCAGGCGCGGTTCGACCCCGTCGAGCGCCTGCGGGGCGCGGTCGGCGGCGAACACGAGGCGCTTGCCCTCGGCCAGCAGCGCGTCGATCGTGTAGAGGAGCTCTTCCTGCGCGCTCGCCTTGCCGATGATGAACTGGATGTCGTCGACCAGCAGCAAATCGAAGCTGCGTAGCCGGGCCTTGAACTCGATCGTCTGGCTCGACTTCAGCGCCTGCACGAATTCGACCATGAAACGCTCGGCCGAGCAGTAGAAGATGCGTGCGCGCGGGTGAGACTGCAGATAGGCGTGGCCGATCGCGTGGAGGAGGTGGGTCTTGCCCTGTCCGGTCGCCGCCTTGAGGTAGAGCGGCGAGAACTGCGGCTGTTCGAGCGCCGCCATGCGCTGCGCCGCATTGCAGGCGAGGATGTTCGCCTCGCCCGTGACGAAGGCGGTGAAGGTCAGCGATGGATCGAGGCCCACAGAAGAGGTGAAGGTCGCATCGCCCAGCGCGCCGGCGGCCATGGCGATCGCGCTCGCGCCGTCATTGGCGGGGCGGCGGCCGTCGTCGAGGCGCAGGTCGGGAAGCTGGCGGCGGCCCGGATGGACCATGATGTTGACCTTGCGCACTTCGGAGCGCGCGATGCTCCAAGCCAGCTGCAGGCGATCGTGGAAACGGTCGCGCACCCAGTTGGCCGAGAATTCGGTCGGAAGGTAAAGATCGAGCGTTCCGGTATCGCGGGTCAGCGCGCCGAGCTGGATCGGCTTGATCCACTGGCTGTGCAGCTGGTGCCCCAGATCCTTGCGCAGGCCCTGACTGATGTCCGCCCAGTCGGCCGCGAGATTAACAGCTTCGGCATCTTCCATCAGATGTTCGTCGGCCTGGCGGCCAGCGGCCCGCGCCTTGTCAGTCCTGTGCACAAGCTCTTCCCCAATTCACGCACGGCCTGCTGAACCCCGTGGTTCGCAAACGCATTTGATTCCATGTCGACAGGCATTGCCTTCCCCCCCGCCGAATCCATGATTCAGCGGAACCCCCCTGTCGGTAAGATTGTAAAAGCACCCGGAGTGTCCCCGCCGGGTGAGCCATGTAAAGAACGCTGAGCGCCTTTGCGCAAGCGCGGACTTTTAAAAAAAGTGAAATATTCCTGTTGACTCATGTGTGACCCGCAGGCTTGCGTTCATGTCATTGATCGACAAGGAAATTCAGCCTTTAGACACCGCGAATCGCGAGAAATCCTGATGTTTCCGTCAGTCAGGACCCGTGCATTTTACGCAAACGAAAAGGGCCGCGCTGTTTGAGCGCGGCCCTTTCATTTTGTCAGACCCCGGCAACAAGCCGGTCAAACCTGAATCACGAACTCAGGTTCGAATCGATTCGAATCAAAGAGTCGAAACGCGGCGCGTGAGGCGCGACATTTTGCGCGCGACAGTGTTCTTATGCAGCACACCGCGAGCAACGCCGCGGGCCATTTCCGGCTGGGCTGCCTTCAGCGCCGTAGCAGCTGCTTCCTTGTCGCCCGCTTCGCAAGCGGCTTCGACCTTCTTGATGAAGCTGCGGATGCGGCTGATGCGCGCGCCGTTAATTTCGGCACGAGCAGTGTTGCGACGGATGCGCTTCTTGGCTTGCGGCGTATTGGCCATAATCTGTGTCTGTCTCGCGTTTGCTTCGGGCCGCTTGGCACGACCGGGAAATTGGTGACGGTTTGCTCGAAAATGGGCGAGCGGACTCATGGCCCAACCGCCGGAAAGCAGCGCGCATAGTCAGAACTGCCTCGAAGGTCAACGATTCTCCCTTACTTCTGGCAGATGGGGCAGAACCAGGTGCTGCGCCCGCCTTGCGCGATGCGCTTGATGACGCCGCCGTCATTGCGGCGGCACGCCTCGCCCTCGCGTCCATAGACGTCGAAGGAGCTGGCGAAATAGCCGAGCTCGCCGTCGGGCCGCGCATAGTCGCGCAAGGTCGAGCCGCCATCGCGGATCGAGGCTTCGAGCACGGCAACGATGGCGGGCACGAGCTTGGCGAGCTGCGGCCCCGTCACCTTTCCCGCTGGCTTGGTCGGACGGATGCCCGCCCGCCACAGCGCTTCGCACACATAGATATTGCCAAGGCCCGCCACGATCCGCTGATCGAGCAGCGCCAGCTTGATCGAGAGCACCTTGCCCTTAAGCGCGCTCTTGAGGTGCGCGACTGTCAGCCCCGGACCCAGCGGCTCGGGCCCGAGTGCGGCGAATTGCGGCCAGCTTTCCAGCTTTTCGGTCGCCATCAGATCGACCGATCCGAAGCGCCGCGGATCGCACAGGGCAAAGCGGTGCGCCTCGGTCTCGAGCAGCAGGTGATCGTGGGTGTCGGGAACCTCGGGATCGATCCGCCAGCGCCCGCTCATGCCGAGGTGGAAGATCATTGTCTCACCCCGATCGAGATGCATGAGGCCATACTTGGCGCGGCGCGAAAGCGAAGTCACGGTCGCCCCGGTCATCACCTGCACCAGATCGGCAGGGAAGGGGCGACGCAGGTCGGCGCGGTTCAACGTCACCCGCGTGATCCGCTCGCCTTCGAGGAACTTCGCCAGCCCCCGGACGGTCGTTTCGACTTCGGGCAGCTCAGGCATTGCAAACTTCGCACATAGGATGCCCTGTAACACCCTTTGCGCAGTCCTCAATTCCTTCTAGGGACCGGGCATGAGCGATACCAACGACGAAACCGTCTCCTTCGGCTACCAGCAGGTCTCTCCCCAGGAAAAGACCCGCAAGGTCGGCGAGGTCTTCTCCAGCGTCGCACGCAAGTACGACATCATGAACGACGCCATGTCGGGCGGGATGCACCGCTTGTGGAAGGATCGCTTCGTGAAGCGCGTGAAGCCGCAGCCGGGCGAGAACATCCTCGACATGGCAGGCGGCACCGGCGACATCGCCTTCCGCATGGCCGCCAGGGGCGCGCACATCACCGTTGCCGACATCAATCAGGACATGCTCGACGTTGGCGCTGAGCGCGCGCTTGAGCGCGGGTTTGGCGAGGAGGACGGCAGCCTTGTGTTCACCTGCCAGAACGCGGAGCAGGTGAGCTTCGCTTCCAGCAGCTTCGATGCATACACGATCGCTTTCGGCATCCGGAACGTCACCCACATCGACCGCGCGCTCAAGGAAGCGCTGCGCGTGCTGCGCCCGGGTGGGCGGTTTTTCTGCCTCGAGTTCTCGACCGTCGAATGGTCGGGGCTGAAGGAAGCCTACGACATCTATTCCGATCACCTGCTGCCGCGCATGGGCCAGATGATCGCAGGCGACGCGGATTCCTACCGCTACCTCGCCGAATCGATCCGCAAGTTCCCGCCGATGCCGGCCTTCGAGCAGATGATCCGCCAAGCCGGCTTCGCGAACACCAAGGTCGAACCGATCATGGGCGGGCTGGTGGCGATCCACTCGGGGTGGAAGATCTGATCCAGTGACGTCGTCTGTTGTCCACCTGTCCCGCCTTGCCAGCTGGGGTGTAACGCTTGCGCGGCGGCGCGCGCTGGTGGGGATCGAGAACGACCCCAACGCGCCTGCGACGTTGCGCCGCCTTGTGCGCCTCGCACGGCTGGCCACACTGACCGGCAAGAACGGTCCCCGCGATTATTCGGGCGCTTTCCGCGCCATCGGCCCGGCCGCGATCAAGCTGGGGCAGAGCCTCGCCACCCGCCCCGATCTGGTCGGCGACGAAGCGGCCAACAACCTGCTGAGCCTTCAGGACAGTCTGCCGCCGGTGCCCTTCGCGCAGATCAAGGCGTCTATCGAATCGAGTTTCGGCGTGCCGCTCGAAAAGCTGTTCTCCGACATCGATCCCGAGCCGGTCGGCGCAGCCTCGATTGCGCAGGTCCACAAGGCCACCACCACCGACGGGCGCAAGGTCGCGGTCAAGGTGCTGCGCCCCGGCATCCGCGAGAAATTCGCGCGCGACATCCAGACCTATGAATGGGCGGCCGCCCATGTCGAGGCGATGGGCGGGGAGGCAAGCCGCCTGCGCCCGCGCCTCACCATCGCCAACTTCAAGCGGTGGACCAATTCCGAGCTCGACCTGCGCCGCGAAGCTGCGTCGGCGAGCGAGCTGGCCGAGCAGATGGCGGGCGTCCCAGGCTACCGCATCCCCGGCATCGACTGGGATCGCACCAATGGCCGCGTTCTCACCATCGAGTGGATCGACGGCATCAAGATCAGCCGCGTCGACGAGCTGCGGGCGCGCGGCCACGACCTTGCGGCGATCTCGGACAAGCTGGTGATCAGCTTCCTCACCCAGGCGATCAGCGCCGGATTTTTCCATGCCGACATGCACCAGGGCAACCTGTTCGTGGAAGACGACGGCACCATCGTCGCGATCGATTTTGGCATCATGGGCCGCATCGACCGCCGTGCGCGCCAGTGGCTCGCGGAGATCCTCTACGGGCTGACGACGGGCAACTACCAGCGTGTCGCCGAGATCCATTTCGAGGCGCAATATGTGCCGAGCTACCACTCGGTCGGCGAATTCGCGACTGCACTCAGGGCCGTGGGCGAACCGATGCGCGGCAAGCCGGTGAAGGAGCTCAGCGTCGGCCAGATGCTCGACGGGCTGTTCGCGATCACACGCGATTTCGACATGCAGACCCAGCCGCATCTGCTGCTCCTGCAAAAGACGATGGTGATGGTCGAAGGCATCGCCACCCAGCTTAACCCCGACATCAACATGTGGGACACCGCCGCGCCTTATGTGCGCGAGTGGATCCGCGACGAGCTGGGGCCGGAAGCCGCGCTCGCCCAGCGGATCAAGGACGATACCGACACCCTGCTGCGCCTGCCGGGCCTGCTGCGGCGGCTGGAGGAGAAGTTCCCGCCCAAGGGCGGTGCGCCCGAGGCACCGCCGCTGCCGCCGATCGCGCTGCTCACCGACAAGCGCGAGGGGCCGAGCCGGCTTGGCTATTTGGTCGCCCTGCTGGTTGGCGGAGGCGCGGTTTGGGGCGCGATGGCGGCTGGCTGGATCGGATGACGGCAACGGTCGGCCGGGGGGCGACCGGCGCTTCGATCCTCGACCAATGGGCTGCGCTTGGCCGCCCGCTGAGACGCCTGCCACGCTGGGGCGCTGCCGCCTTGCTCGCTGTAATGATTGCCGTAATGGCGTGGAGCGTCGCCTCCACCGGGACGATCGAACGCCTCGAGGCCGCGCGGGAAGGGCCGACCACGAACCTGGACGGCACGGCTATCGACCAGCGCGGCGACCTCGCGCTCTACGACCGCATCTCCGCCAGAGTGTCGGCAGGGGAGGGCTACTACGCCGCCGCCACCGCTGAACAGCGCGCAGCCGGTTACCCCACCCGCCCCTTCGTCACGGTGCGCCTGCCGACGCTCGCCTACCTGCACGTTCTCATCGGTCAGACGGGTGTGCGCTATCTCGAGATGGCGCTGCTCCTTGCCTGCCTGTTGGCGCTTCCGGGAGCGGTTCGCGGGGCGACACTGCCCGAGAAGGTTGGCGGTGCCATTGCCCTGCTTTTCGGCGGCGCAACGATCGCTGCGCCCTTTGCCGGGCTTTATCACGAGGCGCTGGCGGGCGTGCTGCTGAGCCTTGCGCTGCTGCTCTATCGCCCCGAACGCTGGTGGCCCGCCTTGCTGGTGGCAGGCTGCGCGCTCGCCGTGCGCGAGTTGGCGATGCCCTTCGCGCTCTTGTGGCTGACCTTTGCGCTGGTCGGCAAGCGCTGGCGCGAGGCCGCTGGCGTGGCTGCATTGCTGACGATCTTCGCGGGCGGCATCGCGCTGCATTATCTCGCGGTCGATGCGGTGTCGCGCCCGGATGATCTCGCTTCGGAGGGCTGGAACGCCATGAGCGGCTATGCCCTCCCGCTGATGGTGATGGCACGCCTCACGGTGCTCTCGCTGCTCCCCGCCGCCTTGGCCGCGCCGCTGGCAATCCTGCCTTTGCTCGGCTGGCTGGGACTGGGCGGACGGATGGGGCTGATTGCGCTTCTGTGGTTCGTGGGCCTCTTCATCATGACTGCGCTGTTCGCTCGTCCGGAGAACTTCTACTGGGTGCAGCTTGCGCTTCCCGCCTATTTCGCAGGCTTTGCCTTCGCGCCGGGTGCGGTGCTGGATTTGGTGCAAAGGGCGGCGAACCGTGGCTAATCCCGCTTCGATCCTCGACCGCTGGGAGGCGCTCGGTCGACCCTTGCCGCACCTGCCGCGCCGGGCGGCGGGGCTGGTGCTGGCGTTGCTCGCCGCTGCGATGGTGTGGAGTGCGTTCGCCACGGCACCGGTCGAGCACGCCGAGCGCGCCAAGAACCCGCTCACCGCAACCACCGCCGGCAAGCCCCCCGCCAAGGGCAAGGGCGACCTTGCACTCTACAGCCGCATCGCCGACCGCCTCGCAGGGGGCGAGGAGTACTACACCGCGGCGATGGACGAACAGCGCCACAGCCGATACCCGACCAAGCCCTTCGTCGCGGTGCGCCAGCCGACGCTCGCGTGGCTGCAATGGCTGATCGGGGTGGGCGGCGTGCGCTACCTCGAGATGGGGCTGGTTGCCGCCTGTATCGTCGCACTCCAGATGCGCCTTGCCACGCTGGTCTCCATGCCCGAGCGGCTCGCTGCAATATTCATTCTGGTGCTCGGCGGAGCGGCCGTGCTGGTGCCGCTTGCGGGGCTGATCCACGAGTTGTGGGCGGGGCTGTGGCTGGCGCTCGCGCTGCTCGTCTACCGCGAGGATCGCTGGTGGCCTGCCCTGCTGGCGGCGGGCATGGCGCTGGCGGTGCGCGAGCTGGCGCTGCCCTTCGTCTTGTTGTGGCTGGCCTTTGCCCTGATCGGAAAGCGTTGGCGCGAGGCTGCTGGCGTCGCTGTGCTGATCGCGGCCTTCGCCGGCGGGATGGCGCTCCATTATCTCGCGGTCGAGGCCGGGCGCTTGCCGGGCGATCACGTCTCGCAAGGGTGGGATTCGCTGACCGGTTACGCCCTGCCGCTGATGGCGCTCAGGCGGCTCACCGGGCTCGCCTACCTGCCCGTGCCGATCGCCGCCCCGCTCGCGATCCTGCCGCTGATCGGCTGGATCTCGGTGGGCGGGCGCTTCGGGCTATTCGCGCTGCTCTGGTTTGCGGGGCTGTTCACCATGATCGCCCTGTTCGCGCGGCCCGAGAACTTCTACTGGGTGCAGCTTGCCCTTCCGGCCTACGGAGTCGGCTTTGCTTTCGCCCCGCGCGCACTTCTTGAACTGTGGCGCGGCGTGGCAAGGCAAACTTAACCAAACTTTGCGAAGGCTACGGCTTGCACTATGTCTGACACCCCAAGCGAGGCGCGAGAGGCGATAGCAAGATGAGCGTTGAGGAGGCGGCCACGGGCGCGGCAGAGGGCAGGGGCCCACGCATCCTGCTGGTCGTGGGCGGCGGAATCGCGGCCTACAAGGCCTGCGAACTCGTGCGCCTGATCCGCAAGGGCGGGGGCGACGTGACCTGCGTGCTTACCAAGGGCGGGCAGCAGTTCGTCACGCCGATGTCGCTCGCCGCGCTCTCCGAGAATCAGGTCTACACCAACCTTTTCGACCTCAAGAACGAGGCCGAGATGGGGCACATCCAGCTCAGCCGCGAGGCCGATCTGGTGGTGGTCTGCCCGGCGACCGCGGACCTGCTCGCCAAGATGGCGGCTGGCATCGCGGACGATCTGGCCACCACGCTGATCCTCGCCACCGACAAGCCGGTGATGGCCGTGCCTGCGATGAATGTGCGGATGTGGGAACACGAGGCAACCCAGCGCAACATCGGCGTTCTCAAGGCGGCCGGTGTCACAGTGCTCGACCCCGACAAGGGGCCGATGGCCTGCGGCGAGTTCGGCTATGGCCGCCTGCCCGAGCCCGAGGCGATCTGGCGCGAGATCGCCGGGTTCCTCGGGATCGAGGTGCCGGAGCCGCAGCCGCAGCTTGCGCCGCCACCGGCGCAGCTTGCCGCACCTTCGCCGATTCCCGTCGAGGCGCTCGAGCCCGAAGAAGAGGATGACAGCGCCGCCGCCGCGCCCGAGGGCGGTTTCGGCGGCTTCTTCTCGCGGATCATCCCGCGGTCGACCGCCAAGCGGACCCACGAGGAAATCGAGGCCGAATACGAGGACCTGCCCGAGTTTGGCGAGGATGATCTCCCGCTGCCCGAGGAGGAGCCTGCGCCCGACTTCGCGCCGGACTTCGGCGGCCCGCTGCTCGCCAAGAAGGGCGGCGCCGCTGCCGCTCCGCCGATTGATCTGGCTTCGATCAATCACATGGTCGACCCGCGCAAATCCGCGCCCGAGCTGCTTGCGCCAGCCGTGCCGGACGAGATCGAGGCCGATCTTGGCGAAGTGACCGAAGGCGCGGACTTCGGCATCGTGCCGACCCACCGCCCGCTCGCCGGTCGTCACGTACTGGTTACTGCCGGACCGACGTGGGAAGCGATCGACCCGGTGCGCTACATCGCCAACCGTTCGAGCGGGAAGCAGGGCTTTGCCATCGCCGCCGCCGCTGCCGCTTTGGGCGCGCGCGTGACGCTGGTGGCGGGGCCGGTCGCGCTCAAGACCCCGGCGGGCGTGCACCGCGTCGATGTCGAGAGCGCGGTCCAGATGGCCGAGGCTGTCCGCCGCGCGCTGCCTGCCGATGTCGCCGTGATGGTCGCCGCAGTCGCCGACTGGCGGCCCAAGGAATACCGCGCCGCCAAGATCAAGAAACGCGGCGATGCTCCTCCGGCGCTGGTGCTCACCGAGAACCCCGACATCCTCACCAACGTCGCCGCCGCGCCGCGCCGGCCCGAACTGGTGATCGGCTTCGCGGCCGAGACCGACAACATGCTCGAGCACGCCAAGGCCAAGCGCAAGCGCAAGGGGGCCGACTGGATCGTCGCCAATGATGTGTCGGGCGACGTGATGGGGGGCGACAACAACCGCGTCACTATCATTGATAGCCACGGCATCGAGGTCCTCGACGACATGCCCAAGGCGGCGGTCGCGATGGCGCTGGTCGAACGGATCGCGGCGACCTTGCACGCCGAGGCCGCGGAATGAGCCGCGCTCAAGTAGCCGAAGGCGGTAGCGCACAATGACGATCCCGGTTCAGGTGAAGCGCCTCCCCCACGGCGCAGGCCTCCCGCTCCCCGCCTATGCCACCAGCGGCGCGGCGGGGATGGATGTGGTGAGCGCCGAGGATGTGACGATTGCTCCGGGCGCGCGTCACGCGGTGGCGACCGGCCTCGCGCTGGCGATCCCGCAAGGCTTTGAAATTCAAGTCCGACCTCGCTCCGGACTGGCCCTGAAGCATGGCATCTCCGTCCCCAACACCCCCGGCACGATCGACAGCGACTATCGCGGCGAGCTCAAGGTGATCCTCATCAACCTGGGCGACGAGCCCTTCGCGATTGCTCGCGGCGACCGTGTCGCGCAGCTGGTGCTCGCCCCGGTGGTGCAGGCCGCTTGGGACGAGGTTGCGGAGCTCGATGCGACGACACGCGGCGAGGGCGGCTTCGGCTCGACCGGAGGCCACGCGAAGCTCTGACCGGTTCGGCCCACGCTGATCCCGATTGGCGATGTTTCACGTGAAACACGCCTGCACGTGGGGGTCTGGCGGGGGTCTAAACGCGTCTAAAGGGGGTCTAGAAGGGGTCTGGACGGGGTCTAAACCGATCTGGAGGGGGCCAAGCAGCGCATCAGCGCACGTTCAGGGCTTTGCCGTCTTTCCATTCCGAGGCGTCTCGGGTGGGGCCCAAGTTATGGCGATTTTGGTCACCGCGGTTATCGGCTTGCCCTTGGGATCGGTCGCAGGCTGGAACCGCGCCTTGCGTTTGAGGAGCGCGCAGGTCGCCGCGTCGAGATCCGCATGGCCGCTCGATAGCGTTACCGCGCAGGCTTCGACCCTTCCCACCGCGCTGATGCGCAGTTCTACGCCAGTCCGCCCGTCTCGACCCTCAGACAGGGCTGCCTCGGGGTAGTCGCTCGACGTGATCCAGTTGTTCGGAGCCAGCCTGCGCGCCAGAAGGTTTGGTTCGAACGGCCCGGTGAGATCGGGTTCAGGAATGGCTGGGGGCACGGGCGGTAGCGGAGGCAAGGGGCGCTGGACGCCATCGGGCCAATACGCCGCGCAGCGTTCGAGCGCGGCAAGGGCTTGTGCGACGCCGTCCAACGGCAATTCAGATAGTACCTTGTCTTCAACCCGCACTTGCAAGGTCCGCGCTGTCCTGATGAGCTCGCTGATCTTCGCATCGTTCGTATAGGGCACGAACAGTGAGGGCCGTCCTTGCTGAAGCGGTGCAGGGGCAAGCTCTCGCTATCCAGCCACAGCCGAGCTGCCTGTTCTTCACCCGGAAGCGGTGCCTCCGGCAGGAAATAACGGAAGAAGGCTGGTTCGAAACCACCCTTGCCGAGAATCAGCGGCGCACGCGGCTCGGTTCCATATCGCAGCGCGCAGCGGTTCTCGTCGGGCAGGGAATAGACTGTCCACGGGCCTTGGACCCACCGGGCCGGAACGGGCTCTCTGGCATGGGCGATGGTGGCGGCGAGTGCGACGAGCGCGGCAATAGCGTAACTTCCTGTGATGATTGCCGATCTGATCATGCGCGCGACCCTTTTGCAGTGGCGTGACGATGGCATCATTCGGCGTTGCCGTGAAGGAGGGGTGCAGCGCAGCGCCGCCACCCCGCAACTCGCCGCAAAAATCCCCATCACTCGCCGCTAGCCCCTTGTCAACCAAATCGGTTGAGTTACATTTGCAGCTGTCGGACCATTCCAATGGACGGTCATTCACCCGCTTCAAGGAGCGCCGAAATGGCCCATACCCAAACACCCGATTCGCAAACCGCCCATACCCACAGCCTCGAACTCGATCCCGTCCGGCTCGCCGATGATCCGCTGATCCTCGTCATCCCCGGTCTCGACAACAGCGGGCCGGAGCACTGGCAGACGCGCTGGGAGGCGCAGATCCCCGATTGCCAGCGTGTCGATCTCGGCATGTGGGACGATCCGCACCGCAACACCTGGGTGAATAAGATCAACCTCGCGGTGCACCGCGCCGGGCGTCCGGTGATCCTCGTCGCGCATTCGCTCGGCTGCCAGGCGGTCGCGTGGTGGGCGGAGTACGAGCAGCCCGGCTACGGCAACCCGGTGGTCGGCGCGCTGCTGGTCGCGCCGCCCGATGTCGAGCGCGAGGGTGTGGACGAGCGGCTCGCCCGCTTCGCCCCGTCCCCGCGCAGCGCGCTGCCGTTCCCCGCGTTCCTCGCGGCGAGCGAAAACGACCACTATTGCAGCTTGCGCACCGCGCGAGGGCTGGCGACCGACTGGGGCGCAACCTTCGCCTATGCAGGCTCGATCGGGCACATCAATGCGGACTCGGGGATCGACGACTGGGCGTTCGGCCAGCTCCTGCTCGCCCAGCTCCTGCGCGAACACCGCACCCGCCACGGCATCGGCCGCGAGGACGAAACGGCAACCCGCCGCCGCGCCTCTGCGCGCTACACCCGCCTGCCTTGGGTTCAGAGCGCCGAGCGGAAAGAGCAAAGCGCGGAGTGGTAAGCAGTCCGCTCGGCGCGGATTCCGGACAATAAAAAAGGCGGCGCGATCCCCTGCGCCGCCTTCTTTTTACCCGTCCAAGGGTCCCTTACGGAGTGCGATACACCATCAATCGGCGGGGCGCACGGTCTTTTCGTCGTCGCGGATGGTGATGCGCAGTGTCTCGCCGGAATTGCCCGGGAAATCAGTGAACATCGCATCCACGAGGTTGGGCACGATCGAGGGCAGGCGGTTGGTGCGCGAGACGGCCTCGGCCTTGCCTTCGAAGAGGCGCTGGTTATCGGCGCGGCGGTCGATCTTCACGTCGATCGCGCTGGTGTAGACGGTGTAGCTGCGCACGTTCGGGCCGCCGAGGAACGGATCGTTGAAGCCGTAGCCCCATGCGCCGTACGGGCCCCAGCCCGACCACGGACCCCACGGGCCCCAGCGACCGGCGCCAAGTCCGACCCCGAGGCTGGACCCGCCAAAGTCGGTGCGCACCCGCTCGCGGCCGTTATCGACGCGGTAATCGAAGCGCACGAGCAGATCGGCGCTCTCGGGCGAGGCAGCGCGGGCGTAACCCAGCTTGGTCAGCTGTTCGGCGACATCATTGGCGTAAGTCGCGAATTCCAGCCCGCCTGCGAGCTTGGGATCCTCGGCCACGACGGCGAAGCTCTGCCCCTGCGGCGCGGGCAACGGCACGTTGAAGCGCGACACGTCCGCCTTGAACGGCGTGGGGGCACAGGCGCCAAGGCCGAGCGCGAGGGCTGCGGGCAGGGCGAGGCGAGCGATGGATTTCATGGAGGGCATAGGACGCATCTTGGCACAACCTCTGTCTGGTGGCCATTGCAATGACAGCAACGGCGCTGAACAGCGATATCATATTACATGGCCATGAACGGCAATTGAATATCGCCGCCCCCTTGCATCGATTCAGCGCAACGTGTGTTGCAGATCAGTGCCGGACCAGACCCAGTGCCTTGTAGGCTGCATCGAGCGTCGGGGTGCCGCGCTCGCGCGCCTTGGCCGCGCCGCGCGCGAGGATCGCGTCCAATGCCTCGGTGTCGTCCTTGAGCGCTACGAAGCGGTCGCGGATCGGCCCGAGCTTGGCGACCAGCAGATCGGCCAACGCAGGCTTGAAGCCGCCGAAGCCCTGTCCGCCAAATTCGCCCAGCACTTCGCCCACCGACTGACCGGTCAGCGCGGCGTAGATGCCGACGAGATTGCGCGCCTCGGGGCGTTCCGCGAGGCCCGCTTCCTCGGACGGCAGCGGCTCGGGGTCGGTCTTGGCCTTCTTGACCTTCTGCGCCATCGTGTCGGCATCGTCGGAAAGGTTGATGCGGCTCATGTCGGACGGGTCCGACTTCGACATCTTCGCCCCCCCGTCACGCAGGCTCATGATGCGCGCAGCTTCGGCGGGGATGATCGGATCGGGCAGGGTGAAGATCGGCTTCTCTTCCGTGCCGAAGTCGTTGTTGAACTTCTGCGCGATGTCGCGGGCCAGCTCGAGGTGCTGCTTCTGGTCCTCGCCCACGGGCACGTGGGTGGCCTGATAGAGCAGCACGTCGGCGGCCTGCAGCACGGGGTAGGTGAACAGCGCGACCGACTGACCCTCGCGGTTCTTGCCAGCCTTGTCCTTCCACTGCGTCATGCGGTTCAGCCAGCCCATGCGGGCCGTGCCGTTGAGCAGCCATTGCAGTTCGGTGTGCTGCGGGACCTGCGCCTGATTGAACAGGATCGCCTTGTCGGGATCGAGCCCGCAGGCGACCAGCGTCGCCACCAGTTCGAGGGTCGAGGAGCGCAGTTCGGCCGGATCGTGCGGCATCGAGATGGCATGGAGATCGGCGATGAAGATCAGGCACTCGCCGCCCGACGCGTGGGCGTCGTCCTGCAACTTCACGTAATTGCGGATCGCGCCGAGATAGTTGCCCAGGTGGGGCTTGCCGGTCGGCTGGATGCCGGAAACCACGCGCATGCTATTCAACCTCCAGAATGTCGTCATCGGCCTGCTCACGCACCGGCCGCCGCCGCCGTAGCTGGCCGAGCAGGCGCTTGTCGAGCGCGCCGAGCACAAAGGCCGCCGCAAAGAACACGCCGCCGCCCGCGCCGACCAGCGCGATCAGCGACCAGATGCGGTCGAACCACGGCCCGCCGTAGCGGTTTGCCATCAGCGGCATGAGATACCACAGCACCGCCGTCATCGCACCGGTCGCGGCGATCTGGCGCGCGAGTTTGCCGAACAGGGCGGGGGTGAAGTGGAACCAGCCGCGGCGATGCAGGATGACGTAGAGCAGCACGCAATTGAGGCTCGCCGAGGCGGCGGTCGCTCCGGCGAGGCCGACGATCCCGTAACGCCCGACCACGTAGAGGTTGAGCCCCACGTTGAAGATCAGCGAGGCGAGCGCGGTCCACACCGGGGTGCGCGTGTCCTCGCGGGCGAAGAAGCCCGGGTTGAGCACCTTGACGATCACATAGGCCGGGAGCCCCGCGACCAGCGCGACGACGATGTTCGCCATGATCGCGCCGTCGGCCGCGGTGAACTTGCCCCCCACGAAGAACGCCGTGCAGAAGGCGGGCGCGCACACCGCCAGCGCGGCGGCGGCGGGGAGGGTGAGGAGCGTTGCGATCTCGAAGGCGTTGGCTTGAAGGCGCTGCGCCTCTTCCTTCTCGCCGGTGTGGATGTGGCGGCTCAGCATCGGCAGGATCGCCGTGCCTAGCGCGATCCCGACGATCCCCAAAGGCATCTGGTTCAACCGGTCGGCCAGCTTCAGCAGCGTCAGCGAGCCCTGCGGCAGGGAGGTCGCGAAGAAGGTGTCGACCAGCTGGCTGATCTGGTAGATTCCCGCCCCGAAGGACGCAGGCAGGATCAGTATCCCGAGCTTGCGCACTTCGGGCGTGAGGCGCGGGGCGGTGACCTTGAGACGCACGCCCGCGCGGCGGGCCTCCCACGTCATGTAGGCCAGCTGCACCACCCCCGAAACCGATACCGCGGTGGCGAGCGCATAGACCACCAGCACGTCGTTATTGCTGACGCCGCGCCAGTGATTGCCGATCAGGATGCCCGAGATCAGGCAGACATTGAGCAGGATCGGCGCCGCCGCCCCCGGCCCGAAGCGCGACCGCGCGTTGAGCAGTCCGGAGAGCATCGCCACGAGGCTGACGAGGCCGAGATAGGGGAAGGTTACCCGGCTGAGGAACACCGAAAGCTCGAACTTGCCCGGCACGGAGGAATATTCGCGGGCCAGCAGCCACACGATCCCCGGCATCACGATCATGCACAGCGCGGTGAAGCCGAGCAGCACCCAGACGAACACGCTCAGCACGTCATTGGCGAAACGCTCGGCGGCCTCCTCGCTGCCCGGCGTGCCCTCGTTGCCATGCAGCGCACGGCTGTAGAGCGGCACGAAGGCGACGCTGAACGCCCCTTCGGCAAACAGGCGGCGGAAGGTGTTGGGCAGCGTGAAGGCGAGCTGGAAGGCGTCCGCCGCCAGCCCCGCGCCCAGCACCCGGGCGAGCAGGATGTCGCGGGCGAAACCGAACACCCGGCTCACCGCAGTCAACCCGCCGATCGTGCCGACGTTTCTGAGAAGGCTCACGCGTGCTGCCGCCTGCCCGGGCGTGCGCCGATCAGGCGTTGCCCGTGACCGGCTTGATCGGCTCGCCGCCGGCGGCTTCCTCGGCACGGCGCGTGGCGAGTTGCTGCGCGTAGATCCCGCCGAAGTCGACCGGATCGACCAGCAGCGGCGGGAAACCGGCATCGCGCACCGCATCGGCGGCGACGCTGCGGGCGAAGGGGAACAGCAGGCGCGGCGCTTCGGCGTAGAGGAAGGCGTGGGCCTGATCCTCGGGCACGTTGCGCATCCCGACGAGGCCGCAATAGGCGAGATCGACCATGTACATCGTGCCGCGCTGCGAAGTGGCGGTAAGCGTCAGCTTGAGCGTCACTTCATGCATGTCATTGCCGACCGGCTCGGACGCGATATTGAACTGCACGTCGATCTGCGGCGGCTCGGGCCACTGGTACACGTCCGGCGCGCTCGGGTTCTCGACCGAGAGATCCTTGACGTATTGGGTGATGATCCCGACCGCCGGAAGGCTGTCGACACCATTGGGCTTGGCGTCGCCAGCGGCGCCGGTGTCGAGGTTGGTGAGGACGCCTTCTTCTTCGGCCATGATTGCTTGCCTGTCTTTCAAAGTGGGTATGATGTGGTGCGCCTGACGCAAGCTTGTCCGCCGGGCACGTCGCGTTGGGCCGCCTAGCAGGGGCGGGAAGGCGCCGCAACCGCCAGCGGGCCCTTGGAAGATTCAACCCGCGCGGCAACCTATCGGGCGTTGGCGAATTGTAATGAGACCCTATTTAAGGCAGGGTAGTAGTCCCAAGAATGGCGCGGGCTTCCGCCTGCCGACGCGCCATGTTCGAAGATCGGAATTGATACGTGCCCGAAATCATTCTCCTCGCCATGGTCGCCGCATTCCTCGGCCTTCGCCTCTACTCGGTGCTCGGGCGCCGTGCGGAGCAGGAAGAAGAGCCTGTGGTGCAGCGTTTCGAGTCGGATGATAAAACTGCGATCCGCCCTGCTGCCGTGCCCGCGCCGGCGGTGCCGCCGCGTCCGGCAGAGCTTGAAGGCGTGATGCCCGCGGTCGAACGCGCGCTGCGCGACATCGCCGCTGCCGACAGCAAGTTCAATCTCGCCCAGTTCCTCGAAGGCGCGCGCGGTGCCTACCGCATGGTGCTCGAAGCTTTCTGGAAGGGCGACCGCGAAACCCTGCGCGAACTGTGCGACGATGACGTCTACGCAGGCTTCGTCGCCGCGATGGACGCGCGCGAGGCGGCGGGCGAGACGATGGACAACAAGCTGATCCGCATCGAGGAAACGCGCATTCATTCCGCCGTGCTCGACGGACGCATGGCGCGCATCGCGCTGCTGTTCGTGGCCGATGTCGCCGCCGTCACCCGCGACAAGGACGGCACCGTCATCGCCGGATCGCTCGACGATGCGATCGAGAGCCGCGACGTGTGGACCTTCTCGCGCAACATCGCGTCGCGCGATCCCAACTGGCTGCTCGACGAAACCGACGAAGGTTGATCGGGCGGCCGCGTGGCCCCCTTCGCTTGAGGAGCTGACCATGCGCGCGGTGCTTGCCCTGGCCATGCTGCTGGCACTGGCGGCCTGCGGGCGCGTGGTCCCGCCAGCGGGCAGCGTTCCTCCGGTTGCCGTGCCCGCCGCTGCCAACGCTGCGCGTGCGGGCGTGGCGCTCGGCCCCTCGCTCGCCGCTCTGCGTGTCGGCGATGCCGATGCTGGCGCGGCGTTAGCGAGTTTCGTCGAATCCTGCCCGCGCCTTCTGGCCCGCGACGATGCGAGCGGCCTCACCCGCCGCGACGATTGGCAGGCCCCTTGCGACGCCGCGCGCGGGTGGCCCGCAGCGCGCGCCCGCGCCTTTTTCGCCGAACAGTTCACGCCCGTGCAGATCGGCGACGGCCAGGCCTTCGCGACCGGTTATTTCGAGCCCGAGATCGCCGGAAGCCGCACCCGCCGCCCGGGCTTCGAGGTGCCGGTCTACGTCATGCCCACCGACCTCGTGCGCGGCTGGCCCGACGACGTTGCGCTGTCCGAGCGCACCGGCCGCCCGCCGCTTGGCCGCTATGACGAGCAGGGCCGTTTCGTCCTCTACCACGACCGCGCGGCGATCGAGGACGGGGCACTTGCGGGCAAGGCGCAGATCATCGCCTGGGCCGCTGATCCGGTCGAGTTCTTCTTCCTCCAGATCCAGGGCTCTGGCCGCCTTCGCACGCCCGAAGGCGATGTGATCCGCATCGGCTATGCCGGGCAGAACGGGCGCGAGTATACCGGGATCGGATCGGTGATGCGCGAACGCGGGTTGCTGGGCGAGGGGCCGGGGAAGTATGCGGGCTCGATGCAGGGCATCATGGCCTACATCCGCGAGCACCCTGCGGAAGGCCGCGCGCTGATGCGCGAGAACAAGAGCTGGATCTTCTTCTCCGAACTGAAGGGCGACGGGCCGCTGGGCGCGCTCGGCGTGCCTGTGCGGCGCGAGAGCTCGGTCGCCGCCGATCCCGCCTTCGTGCCGCTGGGCGCGCCGGTGTGGCTCGATCTCGACCGCATGGAGGCCAATGGCCTGTGGATTGCGCAGGACACCGGCGGGGCGATCAAGGGCGCGAACCGCTTCGACACCTTCTGGGGTGCAGGCGAGGATGCGCGCCGGATCGCGGGCGGGATGAGCGGGCGCGGGCAGGCGCTGGTGCTGCTCCCCAAGACGGCGGCCGCGCGGCTGACCCAGCGATGAGAACGCCGCGGGGGCTGTCGACCGGCGAGCAGGCGGCATGGGCGCATCTCGCTTCGAGCGTGAAGCCCCTCCCGGGCAAGAAGCGGCCCGCGCCGCCGGTGCTTCCCAAGGTTGCGGTGCCTGCGTTAGCCAAGCCGGCGGTGCCTTTGAAGCCTTTGAAGCCTGCCAAACCCCAGCCTCGTCCGGCCCAGCACAGGCCGCTGGCCGCCCCCCCGCCGCGCGCGCCGGCGCCGCAGGTGGGCCTCGATTCCCATTGGGACCGGCGGGTGAAGGCGGGGCGGCTCGATCCCGACCTCACGCTCGACCTCCACGGCCATAGCCTGACGACCGCCTATGACCGGATCATGGCCGGGCTCGATCAAGCGCGGATGATGGATGCGCGGGTGGTGCTGGTGGTGGCGGGGCGCGAGCGGCCCGTCGATCCGGCCGACCGCATGGCCAAGCGCGGGGCGATCCGCGCCAAGCTGCTCGACTGGCTCGCCGCCAGCCGCCATTCCGATGCCATCACCGCGGTGCGCCGCGCGCATGTCCGCCATGGCGGCGAGGGGGCGCTCTACCTGATCCTCAAGCGGCGGGGCTGATCGGGGGATTGCCCGCCCATCGCGCTTGTGGGGGCAAGGCCCCTCTGGCATCAGCCGCCCCGGCGGTGCTGCACCCCACCAATCGAGAGGCCCCAGCGTGAACGACCCGCAGGCAGAAGCTGGCGCAGCGCCGGAGCTCAGCATACTGATCGTCGCCTACAACTCGGCCGCCTTCATCGCCGACTGCATCGGATCGGTGATCAAGCACACCGCGCCCGGCAGTTACGAGATCCTGCTGGTCGACAACGGCAAGGACGGCACGGCGGCCAAGGTCGCGGACGAATTCCCGAAGGTGCGAGTGATCCCCGGGCGGGGCAATATCGGCTTCGGGCAGGCCAACAACCTCCTCGCCGACCATGCGCGCGGGCGTTACCTGCTGCTCCTCAATCCCGATACGACGCTGGTCGATCCCGCGATCGACAAGCTGCTCGCCTTCGCCCGCAGCCAGCCGGCGGCGGCGTGGGGCGGACTGACGACCTTGCCCGACGGGAGTCTCGACGGCGGCAATTTTCTGACCATCCCGACGCTCGGCGGTATCGCCCGCGACGTTGTCGGGCTCAGCGCACGCGGCCAGCACCGCGCGCGTCTCGAACAGCTGACCGCGCCCGAGCGGGTCGATGTGCTGTGCGGCGGGTTCATGCTCGTCAGCCGCGAGGCGTGGGATGCGGTCGGGGGCTTCGACCCCTCGTTCCTGCTCTACTCCGAGGAGATCGACCTGTTCACCCGCCTCCGCAATATCGGGAAGGAGGTGTGGCTCTATCCCGGGAGCCGGATCATCCATGATATCGGCAGCGGCAATGCCTATACGCCTGCGCGGATGCGTTACACGCAGACCGGGCTGATGCATTACGCCCGCCGTCACTGGCGCACGCCCTTGGCGCAAATCGTCGGGGTCGCCTACTGGTTGATCGCGGCGCGGCGGTGGCTGGTCAGCGTGCTGCTGCAAAACGCCTCGGCGAGCCACCATGCGCGCATGACGGCACATCAGCCGATCGTGGTGAACCCGGCGATCTGGTGGCGCGGTTACGAGGGCAAAACCTCGCTCGATTGATCAGGGTCGATGCCCTGTTGCACTCTCTACAACATAGGTGAGGGCATAATACCCCCACCCTGTCACCCACGGCCCAGTTGATCACGTCTGGTCTGCGACCAATCCGGTCGTCCAGCGGACGCGATCTCCCTCTCGACGTGGAGACAAGCAATGAATCTCATTCTGATCATCATCGTCGGTGGCATCCTCGGCTGGCTTGCCAGCATGGTTATGCGCACCGACGGCCAACAGGGCATTTTCCTGAACATCGTTGTCGGCATTGTCGGCGCGCTTGTTGCCGGTTTCCTCATCAATCCGCTGATCGGCGGCGGGACCATCACCCAAGGTGATTTCTCGATCAGTGCCCTGATCGTCTCGTTCCTCGGCGCACTGGTGCTGCTGGCGATCGTCAACCTGTTCCGTCGCGGCTCCGTCCGTTAATTCCGGGAGATACCCATATGAAGAAGATCATTCTGGCCGCCGTCGCGATCTCGGCCCTCAGCCTTGCTGCTTGTGACAGCGCCAAGGAAAATGCCGCTGAAGACAAGGCCGATGCCGTGCGCGAGCAGGGCGAAGCCACAGCGGACGCGATGGAAGACAAGGCCGACACGATGGACACCACCGTTGACGGCGTGGATTCCACCGCCGAACAGTCGATGGAAAACAAGGCTGAAGCCGTGCGTGAGAACGCCGACAAGAAGGCCGATGCCATCGAGGACAAGGCCGACGCGACCGACCCGAAGTAAGCGAGGTCAGAAATACGGGGGGCGCCATTTCGCGAGGCACAACCGCGGCGCCCTTTGCATTACGGGCCCGACTCCTTCGAGGGAGTCGGGCCCGTATTTATGTGCGAATACAGAAAAGCATGGATCAGTAGGCGGCGTCGGCCCCGTCGATGATCGCCCGGATCGCCGCCCGTCCGCGATTGATGCGGCTCTTGACGGTCCCCAGCTTGCAGTCGGCGGCCAACGCCGCTTCCTCGTAGGTCATGCCCGCGCCGGCGATCATCAGCAGCATCTCGCGCTGGTTGTGCGGCAGCTGGCGCAGCGCGCCCTCCACATCCTCTAGATGGATACGCGATTCCTGTTCGGGCTCCTGCACCAGCAGGCGCTCGGCCGCTTCGGGCTCCCACGAAACCAGGCGGTTACGCTTGCGCACCGCGTTGTAGAACTGGTTGCGCAGGATCGTGAACAGCCACGGTCGAAAGTTGCTGCCGGGCAGGAAAGTGTGCCGCGACGCCCAGGCCCGCACCATCGTTTCCTGTACGAGATCTTCGGCCATGTCGCGCTGGCGGCACAGGGATTGGGCGAAACTCCGCAGCGACGGGATCGCAGCGGTCATCTCGGCGGTGAAAATCTCATAGCTCGGGAGAGGACGTTCGCAGGTCTCGCTTAGGGCTTGCATAGGTATCGCACCTTTCTTGACGTTGCACTCCTCCCCACCCATTGTCGGCGTGCTGGCGGGAAAGTTCCCTAAACTCGGCAAGGATTTGTCCGCTGGACGCAGCCCATCGCCGTAAAGCGGGACAGTGCCCTATGTGAGGGCAGCGCGCGGCACCGGCGCCTAGGGGTAGCGGCCCCCCCAAAGGGGATGGCTGACCTGAAAGGACCAAGGATGCGGATTGCACTATTGATCGCAGCGAGCCTGCTGGCGACGGCCTGCAGCGACCGCGACGCTGACGCTAAAACCGAAGCCCAGGGCGCCGACGCCGGCACCGGCATTGCACAGCCGGATGCGGGCGGGGCTTTTGCCCAACCGGCACCCAGCGCGCAGGATTTCGCGCAGATGCAGGCCTCGTCGGACTTGTTCGAAATCCAGTCGGCCAACATCGCGCTTAAGAAGGCCAAGACCGAAGACGTCCGCGAGTTCGCCAACATGATGATCGCCGATCATACCAAGTCGTCCAAGGCGCTGAAGGACGCGGTTTCGGCGTCTGGCCAGACCCTCGCGATGCCGTCCAAGCTCAATGCCGAACACCAGTCGCTGATCGATGCGCTCGGCGGCCTTCAGGGGCAGGATTTCGAGACGGAATATGTCGCGCAGCAGATGTCCGCGCACCGCAAGGCGCTGGACCTGCTTAAGTCCTACGCGGGCGGCGGTGACGTGGCCGAACTACGCCAGTTTGCGCAGGCGACAATCCCGGCCGTGCAGAAGCATAGCGACTGGCTCGACACCAACGCCTCGGCAACTTCTCCCATGCGCAAGCTTCCGGAAGCGACCGGCGGCACCCCCGGCGCAGGGAGCGCGGCGCCCGTGCCCTAAGCGGACATCTTCCGGGGCTATCGCAAGGCTGCGACAAGATGCCGCCTTTGCGATGGCCTCGTGATGTCTAGGTAATCAAGGCGCTAGCAACGCCTTCGAGCAGGGCGCGGATGCGATCGTGCACCGCAGTGGGCGAGGCAACGACCTCGTCGGCATAGGCGGCGATCCGGTGCCCTACCGCGATGCCGCTGCCACCCAGAGCGCGAGCGGCGGCAATGGCGGGAATGTCGGTCAGATCGTCGCCGATATAGACGGGGCGGCTACCCGCGAAGCCCGGCAGCCGCATGATCGTGCGCACCGCATCGCCCTTGTCCGCGCCCGGCAGGCGCAGTTCGAAGACCATGTCGCCGGGCTGGATGGTGAGATCGTGCTCCTGCGCCCGCGCCTCTGCCCAGATCCGCACCGCTTCGCGCTTTTCCGGCGCGAGCCGGTAGTGGAGCCCGAGGCCGAAGCTCTTCAGTTCGATCACCACGCCGCCGCCGGCCGGGAAGGCCTTGTCGATCTCGCGGATCAGGCGCGGGAAGATATTCGCAGGCTGCGGCGCCCGGCGGTGGCCGTCGTGGCGCAGTTCGAGCCCGTGGCTGGCCGCGACCGTGACCGGCCACAGGCTGCGGCCCCAAAGTTCGTCGAGCTGATCGAGCGAGCGCCCGCTGACCAGCGCCACCCGCCCGTCCAGCTTCTCCATCGCCTCGGCGACGAGCGCGCGGACCTCGTCGGTCACACAAATCGCGTCGGGCGTCGGGCCGATCGGCTCCAGCGTTCCGTCGAAATCGAGCAGCAGGGCGAGGGGGGCGGCGTTGCTGCTGGTCATCATGTGGCCTCGGGCAGGGGTTCGGGTTCAGGACCGGCGGCATCGGCACGGATGCCCGACAGCGCGGCTCCGGCGGTGAGCCCGTGCACTGCGGCCGACATGGCGATGCTCACCAGCACGATCAGCCATAGCTCGGCCATCGCCGGCATCGCCGCAGCGGTCCCCGCCGCAAAGGCAAGGTAGTAGAGACTGCCGATCCCGCGCACGCCGTAGACGGCCGTCACCAGACGCTCGCGCGGGCGCAGGCCGGTACCGGCGAGCGATACCCATCCGATCAGCGGGCGCACCGCGAAGATCAGGCTGCCAGCGATGGCGACGTGCTCCCAGCGCAACAGCGCCGCATAGGTGCCGAGCGCCGCGCCGGTCATGAGCAGCAGCACCGCGGTCAGCGCGTGCTCGATGGCGCGGTTGAAGAGGTGGAGGTCGCTGTGGAACTTGTGCCCAGCCTCCACGCGCCGGAAGGCAAGGCCGCCGACAAAGCTGGCGATGAAGCCGTAGCCGTGGATGAACTCCGCCGCGCCGTAGCACACCAGCACGCCCGCCAGCGCGAGCACGCCCGAGCCGGTTTCGGCGAGGACGTTTTCGGACGGCCAGCGGAACACCACCTGCCCCATCAGCCACCCCGCGCCCGCGCCGACGAGCGTGCCGGCAAGGATGCGGTAGACGAAATCATAGCCGGCCCATTCGAGCGCCTCGGTGCCGGTCAGGCCGGCGATGGCGGCGATGGCGAGGTAGACGAAGGGGAAAGCCAGCCCGTCGTTGAGCCCGGCCTCGGCGGTGAGGGCAAAGCGCACCGGATGCTCGCCGCCTTCGGTGGGCGGGCCGACCTGCACGTCGCTCGCCAGCACCGGATCGGTCGGAGCGAGCACCGCGCCCAGCAGCAGCGCGGCGGCAATCGGCAGTCCCGCAGCAAGGCCGATCAGGAACATCGCGCCGATGGTCAATGGCATCGCCACCACCAGCAGCCGCCCGGTCGATCGCCACCGCGTGAACGGCCGCACCACGTCGAGTTGCATTCCGGTCGCGAACAGCGCGACGATCACGGTCATCTCGCTGAGGATCTCCCACCACTCGGCATCGGCGACCGGATCGAACAGTGGCGGGGGGCTGGGCAGGGCGGACGCAAAGGCTGCACCCGCAACGATCAGCAAGGCAGAGGATGCCGGCTCGCGTCCGGAAACGAAGCGCGGCAACCAGTAGGCGACAAAGATCGCTAGGCCCGCAAACAGCAGGAATTCATGATAGTTCATCGAATACTTGCCATTGGCCCCACGCGGTGAAGCGGGCATGGCAAGCGCCTCGTGGATCGGCCCTAATGCCGGTTAGGAACGCAGGAAAAGGCCCTCATACGGGTCTCCCCTAGGGTGAGACGGGACGAATTCGTCCAGCACCAAAGGAGACTCCCCATGACATTTCTGGACCGCATAGCCGCCGCGATCGCGCCTGCCGCTTCCGACGAACAGCGCATGGAGGCCCGCCGCAAACTCGAACAACTCGCCACCAGCGAGCCTTTCGCACAGGACATCCTCGACCAGCACCGCCAGATCGAAGCCCTGTTCCAGCAGGCCCGGACTGGTGACGCCGCTGGCGCTCAGGACACGATCGAGGAACTCGCGATCCTGCTCAGCGCCCACTCGATGGCCGAGGAAGCCGTGATCTATCCCGAGATCTCCGACCATTCGAGCAAGGCGCACGCCAGCATGGCCTACGAAGAGCACGCCATGACCAAGGTGCAGCTTGCCGCGCTGCAGAAGCTCGAACCGGGCACGCAAGAGTGGCACGAAAAGCTCGACCATATCGAGAGCGCAGTGCAGCAGCACGTCTATCAGGAAGAAGACAGCTGGCTGCCCGACGTGATCCGCTACGCACCGATGGCCGAGCGCCAGCGCATGAGCCTCGAGTACCGCGACTATTTCGAGCGCGTCGACATCGACTGAGGCGCTTTGCCGGATTGAGCCGACGCCTGCAGGATGACTGAGCCGCCGAACCGGGCTGCTCCTCGATCTTGCGGGCGTTTGCGTGCCCATAGGGCTCCGGCATTTCGCGATGTGCTATGCATAAAAAAACCCCCGCCCATCGCTGGGCGGGGGAGTCGGTTTTGGGGCAAATGGTCAGGTAAAATGGAAACCTAGGCGACCTGACCATCCAATGCCGGAGAGATCGGGAACCCTCGGGCATCGGAGACTCTGCCGGACCCGTTCCATGCACGCTCTAACCTGTGTTGCTTCTTCTGAAATTGGCGGATTTCTGGCGAGCGAGACGGCCCATGAAAAGCGCCCCGAACCGCTGGGGTCCGGGGCGCGAGGTCGTGTGACGGGAAAGAGTTCTCCCCTTTCGCCGCTTGCGATCAGCTTGAGGTCGGACCGCCGGGCTTGCCGGGAGTCTGGCTGCCGGTGCTGCTCGCGCTTCCGGTGCTCGTCGACCCGCCCGAGCCTTCGCCTCCGCGCTGTTTGCGCCATTCCTCGAACTTGCTGTTGAACTCGTCCTGCTGCGTCTGGCGGAACTCGTGGTAGTCGTTGTCGAACTGATCCATCTGACGCTGACGCCACTGGCTGTAGCTGTGGTCGTGATGGTGGCCCTGCTGGCCCTGACCCGATTGGCCCTGACCCGACTGGCCCCGGCCCCAGGCGCTCTGGCCATGCTGCGAGTTGCCCATCAGCGCATCCTCGCCGCCGCGTCCGCTAGATCCGAAGCCGCCGGCCCCGCCTGCGCTTCCGAAGCTGCTGCCCGTGCTCTTCTGGCCGCCCTGACCGTAGCCGTCGCCGGTACCGCCATAGCCGCCGTAACCACCTTGGCTGCCGTAACCACCCTGGCTCCCGCCACCGCTTTGTCCGCCGTATCCGCCCTGGCCCCAGTCGTTCTGGCCCTGACCATAGTCGCTCTGGCGGGACTGACCCTGCTGGCCGCGACCGTAGCTATCATTGTCGCCCTGCTGACCCTGCGACCAGTCCGACCCGCTCTGCGAGGCGCCGTTCTTCCCGCGCTGGCTCTCGCTGGCCTGCTGCTGATTGTCGTTACGGCCGCCCTGATCTTGGCTGGTCGGATTCTGGCCGTCGCGGCTCTGATTTCGCTCGTGTGCCATTGTTAGCTTCCTTTCCGGTTCTGTGCCCGAACCTGCAGATCTCCCTGCAATTCGGGCCCGGTCGAAAGGTGTCACCCTGCTATAACCGACCCCCTATCCTGCATTACCCACGCGTGACGCCCCGTCCCCGCATCACGCCTGTTCGTCGTGGACGTTATTCATCGGATAAATCGCACTGCGCATCGTAAACGGCTGTTGGTTCCCGGGGAAATGCAGATGGTTCCGACTCATGGGAATCGTGCCGCCGTGTTGTGCCGACCGATATCTGCGATAAGTTGCAGGAACCCGGTCGATAGGGCGAGCATTGGTCATCTGACACGGCGAGAGTCAATCGACCCGTCGCGTAGCTTTTGAGTGGGAAAGTCTGTCGTAGTTTAGGGATAATGGGATCCCGATTTCATTGAGGAGCACGCACGTGTCCAACGCCTTTTTGCAGAGACTTATGCATGCAGCCGAGCTGAACGAGCAGGAAGTCGCGGCGGTCGAGGAATTGTGCCGCCAGCCGCGCGATATCGGCGCGAAGAAGTACCTTTCGCGCGATGGTGACGAGATGGTGTCCTTCCCGGTCATCATCAGCGGCTGGGCCGCGCGCTACCAGATCCTGCGCAACGGTGCGCGCCAGATCACCCGGCTGCTGCTGCCCGGCGATGCCTTCTACTTCGATTGCTCGCCCGACGGGATCGCGATCGAGGAAGTGATCACGCTGAGCCCGTGCAAGATCGTCAACATCCTGCATTCCGACATGCGCCGCGTGATCGACCGCTTCCCTGCGGTGGGCGAGGCGATGCGCAGCTATGGCTGCATGGAAAACGCGGTGCTGTCGTCGTGGGTGGTCAATGTCGGGCGCCGCGATGCGCTCGAGCGGATGGCGCACCTGATCTGCGAATCGCATTTCCGCCTTTCGCTGGTTGATCCCAATCTCGGCAACCAGATGTACTTCCCGCTGACGCAGGATGATCTTGCCGACGTGCTCGGGCTGACGCCGGTGCATATCAACCGCAAGCTCCAGCAGCTGCGGCAGGAAGATCTGATCACGCTGCGCTCGAAGCAGCTGACCATCCTCGATCTGCGCTCCCTGCAGCAGATCGCCGGGTTCGACAGCGCCTATCTCGCGCCGCGCACCCAGACCGAAGTGGAGCGGGATCGCCTCAAGATCGCTGCGGCCGCCTAGGGGCCTCGCTCGCGATAACGTCGCTCAGGTCTGGCGTGCTGTGAGGCTCGCCAGACCGGCGACGATTTTGCTCCGGTCGGCGGGCTTGCTGATATAGGGGCTGCCAGCCAGATCCTCGGGAAGCATCCCTGCATCATAACCGGTCAGGAACAGGAACGGGATCCCGTTGCGGCGCAGTTCCCGGGCGAACTCGAACGACGTGCTGCGCCCCAGATTGATGTCGATCAGCACCGCATCGATCTGCCCCTCGGCCATCAGCGCCGGTAGATCGGGCACCGTTGCCGTAACCGCGATGACCTTAGCCCCGGCATCTTCCAGCGTGTCTTTGCTGTCATGCGCCTGGTAATAATCGTCCTCCAAGATGACGATCTTGCAGCCGGAGAGAGGTCGGTCGGTCATATCGTTCGGCGTCCTCAGGTTCGGGTGTCGAGAATACTGCCGGCATCCGACAGGGGAAACTCCAGTTCGGCCAGCACGCCGGTGTCGTACACCGCAAAGCTGCCTTTGCCTTCAAGCTCGTAAGGCACGCGTTCCTCGATGAGGCGGCGGCCAAAGCCCTTGCGGTTGTTCTTCGTCTTGCCGCGCGGCGCGGTTTCCTGCCAGCGAAGCTTGACCCACGGCTTGCCGTCCTTCTCCAGCGTCGACCAGACAATCCGGATATGACCGCTATCGCCCAGCGCCCCGTACTTGACCGAATTGGTGGCCAGTTCGTGGATCGCCAGCGTGACGATCTCCGCCGCGTGGGGTGACAGCGCCACTTCGGGACCATCGACGTGGCACATATCGGGCTGGACGGCGTGGACCACCAGCTCTTCGCGTACCAGTTCGGAAAGATCGACGCTGCGGCCGGGTGAACGGGTGAGGGTGCTCTGCGTGCGGCCCATGGCCTGCAAGCGGCCGATCAGGTGATCGACATAATCATCGACATTGCGGTGGCTGGGCGCCGACAACCGCGCGACCGAGCGGACCATGCCGATCAGGTTGCGCACCCGGTGCTGGAGTTCCGCCACCAGCAGCCGCTGCCATTCTTCCTCGCGGCGGCGCTGGGTGATGTCGATCATCGCGCCCAGCATCCGGACCGGCTTGCCGTTCTCGTCATAGAGATAGCGCCCGCGGGCCGAGACCCAGCGGATGTCCCCGCCCGGATGACAGATGCGGTATTCGTTGACGTAGTCCTCGCCGCTTTCCATCGCATGCGCGATCTTGATGTCGCAGCCCTCGCGATCTTCTGGGTGCACGCGCTCGGCCCACAGTTCGTAAGTCGGGATCACCTCGCCGACCTCGTAGCCCTCTATGCGGAAATGCTCGTCCGACCAGACAAGCTCGCCGGTCTCGACATTCCAGTCCCACATCCCGACCTTGCCGATCTCGCTGGCCACCAGCAGCATTTGCGCGCCGCGGGCGATTTGCTGATCGGCATTGCGCCGCGCGGTGATGTCGGTCGCCATGCCGAACCACTCGGTGATCGCTCCGTCATCGTCGAGCACCGGAACCGCGCGCGACGAAAGCCAGCGGACGGTTCCATCATCCGTGCGCACCCGGTTTTCGACATGAAAGGGCGCGCGGCGGGCAAGTGCGTCGTCGATCACGGCTTGAACCATCGCGCGGTCACTCTCGATCACGAACCGGTCGACCCAGTTGCTCTCCTCGCCGACATCGCCGAGCAGTGCGTCGCCGCCGACCTGCTCCATGAGCGTGGCCTTGGGGTTCATGCGGAAGATCAGGTCCGAGCTCGCCTCGATCAGCGTGTGGAGCCGGTTCTCGCTGTGGCGCAGCGCGTTTTCCATCTGCTTGCGCGCCGAGGCATCCTCGAACAGCACACCGACCTGATAAGGCGCGGTCTCGCCGATGGGGAAGGCGAAGACGTCGAACCAGCGGTTCATGGCCGCCGCTTTGTCTTCGAACCGTTCGGCGATACCCGTTTGCGCGATGCGGCCATAGGTCTCGGCCCAATAGTCCTCGATGTCAGGCTCGAACTCGCGCATTGCTTTGCCGATCGGATCGATCAGCCCGGTCTGCCCGACAAAGGCCTTGTTCGCTTCGATGAAGCGATAGTCGTGCCCCTTGCCGTTCTCACCAAAGATGACCTCGATGATGCAGAAGCCCTCGTCGATGGCGTCGAACAATTGCTTGTAGCGGGCGTCCGCCTCGCGCCGTTTGAGACGCGCGCGGTGCTCGCTTGAGGCATCGCGGATGGTGGCGAGGATCGCCCCGTGCTCACCAAAGGGAATGGGCGTCAGCGTAGTTTCGTAGATGAGATCTCGTTGCGAGCCGGGCCGAACCACGACGACTGGCTTTCCTGTCCCAATCGCCTCGGCAAACTCGTCCATCCATTCAGCCGGTCCGTTCGGCCAACGGCCCAACAGGGTCTGGCCTTGCGGCTCACGCAAACCGAGGAGTTCGCCGATCTGGTGGTTGGCGGCAATATAGCGCCAGTCGGTGATCGCCCCGTCCCCGCCGTACATGGGCTCAAGAATGCAGGCAGCCTCGGGCAGGGCCTGAAAGGCAGCTACAAAAAGTGACTGTTCTTGTGGTTGAGGACTATCCGCCATGCGCTCGTTTTCTACTTCACTTCGCATAGGGGGCCCAGTGACGTTACTGCCTAACATAGGTTGGCTCCGCTGCAAGTCCACCCAAGACCTAATGCAAGATAAAGACCTTACTGGGGCGGAAGTGAAGAAGGTTTCCGTAAAGGACTAGGCCGATCAAGCGCCCCGTCCGACGAGGAAATCCCCGCCATGCGCCTGATCCTGAGCCTTTTCGCCGTCGGTGCTGCCGCCTACGTCCTGTCGCGCAAGAAGGCCGCTGACAGCGCAGGCACGCGCGCGGCTTTTGCCGACGGCCAGCCGTACGCCGGGACGAACCCCGTACGCGAGGCCGGACCCGAAGCGATGCGCGACGGGCAGGCCCGGACGTGGTCGTCCGTCGACGAAGCCAGCGACCAGAGCTTCCCGGCAAGCGATCCGCCCGCCAACTATTGATCTGTTCAGCGCGGTCCGCGCCCCGTCAGCCGCAACTTTCCGCATCAGGCCGCTAATCTGCGTTAGAGCGCCGCGGTCGTCGTTCGCCTTTTTGCTTGATGGGCTCTCAATCCGAAAGCCGACACTGGGTGATGCGAATGACAACACTGACTGCTGCCGGAATCGAGCCACTGTTCCGCCTGCTTGGCCGCTATATGCAATTGGAAGACGCTGACCGTAACGCCCTGACGGCGCTTGAGGCGGGCCCTGTCTGCTACCGCGAAGCACGCCACGACATTGCTCGCGAGGGCGAAAATCCGAAGGTCGTGCGCCTGCTCGTGTCGGGCTGGGCGTGCCGGTACAAGGATCTGCCCGATGGGCGGCGCCAGATCGTCGGCTTCTTCCTGCCGGGCGACTTTTGCGACCTCAATGTCTATATCCTGAGCGAGCTCGACCATTCGATCGGCGCGCTCACCGCGGTGCGTTATTACGAGATCCAGCCGCAGCAATTCCAGACGGTGATCGAGGAGCGCCCGCATCTGCTGCGCGCCCTGCTGTGGCACGAGATGGTGTCATCGGGCATCCAGCGCGAATGGCTCCTGTCGATTGGCCAACGCTCGCCGCTCGAACGGCTCGCCCACCTGTTCGTCGAGCTGTATTACCGCTTGCAGGCGGTGGGGCTGGCAACGGGGCTGAGCTTCGACCTGCCGATCACCCAGAACCACCTTGCCGAAGCCAACGGCCTCAGCCTCGTCCACCTCAACCGCACGCTTCAGGAGATGCGGCGCGAGGGGCTGATCGAGCTGGCCGACCGGCAGCTCAAGATCATGGATCTCGATCGGCTGAAAGAGGTGGCGATGTTCAACAGGAACTACCTGCACTTCAACCGCCAATAGCCATCACAGCGGCGGGAGGACCTGCGCGGCAACGCCCCAGCCCTTGAGCGCGGGCGAGGCCGCGTGCTTCGCCAGCGCGGCGGCGTCATTGATGGAGAAGGGATGGGCATTGTCGAACCCGGCGAGCTCGTCCCAAGTCACCGGCACCGCCACCGGCGCACCCTCCCGCGAGCGTGCGGAGTAGGGAACCACCGCCGTCGCGCCGCGCTGGTTGCGCAGCCAGTCGATGAAGATCTTTCCCGTCCGCTTGGCCTTGCTCATCGTCGCGACGAAGCGTTCGGGCTCGGCCTGCGATAGCGCCTCGGCGAAGCGGCGGGCGAAGTCCTTGTGGTCCTCCCACGAGTGCCCCGGTGTCAGCGGGACCACGACGTGCACACCCTTGCCCCCTGACAGCATCGGGAAGTTCACGAGGCCGATGTCGGTAAGATGCTTGCCGATATCCCGCGCGGCCTGCTTCACGTCGCCGAAGTCGAGGCCCTCGTCGGGGTCGAGGTCGAAGATCATCCGCTCGGGCGCCTCGACCGCATCGACGCTCGCGCCCCAGGAGTGGAACTCGATCGTGCCCATCTGCACGCATTGCAGGATGCCGCGCACGTCCGTGACGTAGAGGTAATCCTCAGCTCCGCCGTCCTTCTCGCGGATCGGGACGTGGTGGACGGCATCTCCCAGCGCGCCGCTATCGTGCTTCTGGAAGAAGCATTTGCGCGCGCGGCCCTGCGGACAGCGCACGAGGCTGATCGTGCGGTTGGCCAGAAAGGGCAGCATCAGCGGGGCAATCGCAGCGTAATAGTCGGCGAGATCGCCCTTGGTTTCGCCGCTTTCGGGGAAGATCACCCGCTCGCGGCTGGAGATGGTCACATCACTGGCCGGATCGGGCGCAGGCGGCGAGGTGGGGACCGGCGCGGGCTTTTCCGGCTTCACCTCCTTTGCGGGCTTGTCGGCGCGCAGCCCGATGAAGCTGGCATGGCGCACGCGGGCTTCGGCGGTGAATTCGGCAAAGGCGATCTCGGCGACCAGCTTGGGGCTGAGCCACGTCACCCCGCGCGCGGCGGTGCGCTCCACCTCCACTGTCGGGGTCTCGCGCGCCAGCGGCGCCATCTTCGCGGCGAGGTCGGCCATTGTGTCTGTGTCGAACCCTGTGCCGACATTGCCTTTGTAGATCAGGCTTTTGCCTTCATGCTGCGCCAGCAGCAGCGAGGCGAAGGGCCGTCCCCGCGCAGTCGAGGCCTTGTAGCCGACGATCACGAATTCCTGCCGCCGGGTGCACTTGACCTTCACCCAGCTTTTCGTGCGTCGCGAGGCGTAGGGCGCGTCGATCGCCTTGGCGATGATCCCTTCCTGTCCCGCTTTGCACATCGCCTCGAAGAGCTGTTCGCCCGCGCCGATGACGTGGTCGGCGACGAAGATGGGAGGTTTCGCATCCTCGAGCAGCGCGGCGAGCCGCTCCTTGCGTTCGATATTGGAGAGCGCAGTCAGATCCTCGCCTTTCTCCTCGAGCAGGTCGAAGGCGTGGAAGGCGAGGTGGTCGCCGGGCCCTTGCGAGCCGTGGCCGCGCTTCAGCACGTTCTGGAGCGTCGAGAAGTCGGGGTTGCCGTCCTTGCCCGGCGCAACGATTTCGCCGTCGATCAGCGCGGGCGGCAGGTCCATCGCGGCGATGGCCGTGACGAGCGGGGCGAACTTGTCGGTCCAGTCCTGCCCGGTGCGGGTGTAGACCCTGACCTCTGTGCCCTTCACCCCAATCAGCGCGCGGTATCCGTCGAATTTGATCTCGTGCATCCAGCCATTGCCGGTCGGCACGGCATCGACGAGCGTGGCAAGCTGCGGCGCGCGGAAGGCGGGGATCTTGCCGCTGCGCTTGGCTTTTGCCTTGGCTTTCGGCTTGGGCTTTGGCGCCGCAGGAGCTGTCGCCTCGGCCTCCTTCCCCGCCGCGATTTCGGCCATCGATCGGCCCGTGGAAACGCTGGTTAGCGCCTGATCAACCAGCACCTCGCCTTCCTGCGCAAAGCTGTCGGTGACCTTCCTCAGCAGCCAATTCTCGCGCTTCTCGCCGGGGCGGCCCTTGAGGCGGATCAGCATCCACTCGCCCTTCATCCGCTCGCCTTCGAGCGTGAAGTGGAGGTGGCCCTCGTCGAGGTCCTTGGCGCTCTTGCCCGCAATCGGTGCCCAGGTGCCGCGGTCCCACAGCATCACCGTGCCGCCGCCATATTCGCCCTTGGGAATCGTGCCCTCGAAGGTCGCATAGTCCAGCGGATGGTCCTCGGTGCGCACCGCGAGGCGCTTCACCGCCGGATCGAGGCTCGGGCCCTTGGTGACCGCCCAGCTCTTGAGCACGCCGTCGACTTCCAGCCGGAGGTCCCAATGCAGCCGCGTCGCGTCGTGCTTCTGGACCATGAAGCTGTTGCCGGCGGACGCGGGATCGTGCTTGCCCGCGGGCTCGGCGGTGCGCGCGAAATCGCGCTTGGCGTTGTAGGACTCGAGCGGATCGGCGCGTTTGGCCATCGTTCCGCTCAGGCGCGCTTGCGGCTGGTGGCGGGCTTCTTGGCGGGGGCGGCCTTCTTTGCCGCAGGCTTTTTGGCGGGCGCCTTCTTCGGCGCATCGCCGCCGGTGGTCCCGACCGATTTCTTGAGCGCCGCCATCAGGTCGACGACATTGCTCCCGCGCCCCGAAGGCTCGTCCGCATCCTCGATGATTGCCTTGCCGGTCTTCGACTTGGCCTTGCGATCGATCAACGCCCGCAGCGCCTCGACATAGCGGTTCTCGAACTCGCTGGCATCGAAGGGAGCCGTGCGCTTGTCGATCAGAGCGGTGGCAAGCTCGAGCAGCTCGTCATCGGGCGTGATGTCGTCGATCTCGGTGAAGAAGGCGCGGCCTGCGCGCACCTCGTCGGCATAGCGCAGCGTTTCCATCAGCAGACCCTTGCCGCACGGCTTGATCGCCACGAGCTTCTCCGCGCCCCGCACCGACAGTTGGCCGAGCGCAATCTTCTTCGCGCGCCGCAGCGCCTCGCGCAGCACCACGAAGGCTTCTTCCGCCAGCTGGTCCTTGGGCACGACGTAATAGGGCTTCTCGAAATAGAGCGGGTCGATCTCTTGCGCATCGACGAACTGGACAAGCTCGAGCGTGCGCTTGCTCTCGATCTTCACCGCCTCGATCTCGCGCTCCTCGAGCAGCACGTATTCGCCCTTTTCGACCTCGTAGCCCTTGATGATGTCGTCGCGGTTCACCGGGCCGACGCCTGGGACCACCTTCTCGTAGGCGATACGCTTGCCGCTTGGCTTGTGGATCTGGTTGAAATGGAGCTGCGCGCCGGGCTTGGTCGCGGCGAAGATCTCGACCGGGATCGAGACCAGCGCGAGGCGAATCTGGCCGGACCAGTAAGCGCGGGCTGCCATGCGATTTCCTCCCTAGCGCGCGGTGAGCGGCGGCACGGGTGGTGGCGCAGGGCAGGGCGGGGGACACTAACATATGCGTGTGGCCCTTTGGAGGGTCGGCGCGGCTCGCTTGTGAGACCATCACGGCGAATCAGCCCCTTCACGAAAGGACCCTTCGACATGGCCAACACACCCCCCGCGCGCGACGCGCTTCAGCTGCTTGCCGACGATCACCGCACCGTCGAGGCGTTGTTCGAGAAGTACGACAATGCCCGCAGTGCGTCGGTGCAGCAGAAGCTGGTCCGGCAGATCTGCGAGGAGCTGACCATCCACTGCCTGATCGAGGAGCAGGTTTTCTATCCCGCCGTACGCTCGATCGTCGATGACAGCATGATGGACGAAGCGCAGGTCGAGCACGACAGTGCCAAGGCACTGATCGCCTCGCTTCTGGTGTCGGAACCGAACGACCCCTTCTACGAGGCCAAGGTCAGCGTGCTCAAGGAGCAGGTCGAGCACCACGTCTACGAGGAGGAGCGCCAGCGCGGCAGCATCTTCGCGCAGGTGCGCAAGGCCGACTTCGACCTTGAGGCGATCGGCGCGGAGATGGCGCAGTTGAAGCAGCAACTGAAGGATCAGGCGAAGTCGGGCGAACTCCCGCAGCCGGAAAAAATCGCGCTGCGGGCGTGAGAGCTTTCGCCTAGCTGCCGTCGGGCGCCGGGGTAATGGCGAGGGCGAGGTCTTGCCCTCCGCCCATCGTCAACACCACCAGCGTGCCGTCTTGCCGGGTGTGGACCTGGCTCGTCTCGCGCGTGCCGGTGACGGTGTTGACCTGCGTCACGTCGTAGCAGCCGGGTGCGAGCCCCGCGATGTCGACATGGCGCGCGGTGCCGCCGTCGCTCTCGCTCGCCATCAGCACCACAATCGCCTGATCGCCGTTGCCGCACCCGCAGGCAAGCCCGGCGAAGTCATGGGCAGTCAGGCGCTCGCCAAGCGGCTGGCGGTCGAATATCTGCCAGTCGATCAAGGGCAGGAAGTCGGCCAGCACCCGCTGCGCCTCGTGCATCGCAGGGAGCAACACGTGCGGATGGCGATAGGGCCAGCGCATCCCGCCGCCTGCGCCGCCGGCGGCGATGTGCGCCCACTGTGTGCGGCGGAAGCACTTGGTATCGAAATCATCAGGCAGGGTGACCCGCCGATCCTTGAAGGAATGGATCGGACCGTGCTCGGTATCGAGCAGCGGTCGCCCCGGCGGGCATTGGGCGATCCCTTCGCCGATCAGCCGCACCGTTGCCTCGGCAGGATCGAGCGAGCGACGCGGCGCGTCGATTGTCCCCTTCTCGTAGAGATGCACGCTGGCGAAATCGAGCGAGGGGTGGCGGAAGATGATGTCCGCCAGGTCCGGGCGCTTGACCATGGTCGGGTGGAACACCGACACGGTTTGCGGATGGGAACGCCCATAAAGCTTCAGCTCCTCCTCCCGCAGCGCGGCCGAGACTTCGGTGACGAAATCGGCGGTGGCCGTGATGTCATGGCCCGCGTGCAGTGTGTCGATCTCGTTCCACAAATCCCAGGCAAACACCGCCGGGCTCGCCCCCCAGCGCCGGGTCGCGAACAGCAGTCGGTTGATCACCGCCGCACGCGTCTCCGGGCAGGTGAACATCGTCTGGATCGAGCGACTGGGCCCCCCGGCGTGGCGCGAATAGGGGTGGCTCTTCCACCGCTTCGCCATGAAGAAGGTGTCGAAGGGGGTGAGGAGGAAGCGGATATGATGCTTCTCGCCCAGCGCAATCAGGTCATCCCACATCTGCACCATCGCCGGGTTGAAAACCCCGACGCGGTGTTCGAGGTGGCGATGGCGCACCTGGCTGTATTCGAGCATCAGCCTGAGGCAGGTGACGCCGTAGTCTGCAAGATCGGCAAAGTGCGCCTCGACCGGGGCGACGTCACGGCGGCGGTGCAGGCCGCCGAGCCGCGGCCAGGTGACCGCCTCGTTATGGCCGACCGGCGTCCACGCTTCTCCTGCCTCGGTCTCGAAATAGGGCGCGTTTGGTGCGCAGCGGATCCACGACGAGCCACCCGTTTCGGGCGGGTCGACGCGGCAAATCGCTTCGCCTGCCATCGCGGCGACGGGTTTCATTCCGCCGCCACCGCCCCGGACCCCGCATGGGCCTCCGCCTGCCAGCGCGCGTCGAGCCGCCGCCACGTGGCGAGCGCCTGACCCACGATCTGGTCCATGTTGTAGTAGCGATAGGTCGCCAGACGCCCCACGAAGGTCACGTCCTGCTGCGCCCGTGCCAGCGCGTCGTAGCGCTTGTACATCGCCTGCGCCTCGTCATTGGGGATCGGGTAATAGGGATCGCCCTCGTCCGCCGGATATTCGCGGGTGATGCTGGTGTTGGCTGCGACCTGCCCGGTGAGGTGCTTGTACTCGGTGATCCGGGTGTAGGGGACATCGAAGTCCGGATAGTTCACGGTCGCGACCGATTGCACTTGCTCCACGTCCAGCGTCTCGTGCTCGAAACGCAGCGAGCGGTAGGGCAGCTTGCCCAAGCGGTGACCGAAATATTCGTCGATCGGCCCGCTCCAGACAAGGTGATCCCACGTGATGTCATCGGGCAGATCGTCGAAGGTCTGGCCGGTCATCACGGTGATGCGCGGATTTGCGAGCATGGCGGCGAACATCGCCGTGTAGCCGGCCGCCGGCATGCATTGGTACGTGTCGGTGAAGTAACGATCGTCGGTGTTGGTACGCGCCGGAACACGCGCCGCGACCGACTTGTCGAGCTTGCTCGGATCGATCGCCCACTGCTTGCGGGTGTAGCCTTCGAAGAACTTCTCGTAGAGATCGACCCCGACCTGCGCGACCACCTGATCGCGCGAGCTCTTGATCTCGGGGATGTCGACCGCAACCGACTTCAGATACGCCTCGGCCTCCGCATCGTCCTTCAGATCGAGACCATAAAGCGCGTTCAGCGTCGTGCGGTTGATCGGCATCGGCACCAGCTGGCCGTCGACCTCGGCGAGCACACGGTGCTCGTACTGCCGCCAGCGGGTGAAGCGCGACAGGTAGTCGACGATGTCGCGGCTGTTGGTGTGGAAAATGTGCGGGCCGTATTTGTGGACGAGGATGCCGCCTTCATCCTTGTGGTCATAGGCGTTGCCGGCGATGTGCTCGCGCTTGTCGATGACCAGCACCGATCGGCCTGATCCCGCGGCAATACGTTCGGCCATGACCGATCCGGCAAAACCTGCACCCACCACCAGCACGTCGTAGTGGCGCTTGGCCCGGCCCGTCGCGGTGCTCGCCCGGTCGCTGCTGCGGCGTGCGGCAAAGGCGTTGTCGAGTTCGCGCATGATCCGCGCGGCGATGCCGTCCCAGCTCTTGTCGGCAAGGCAATCGCGCGCTTCGCTGCTCCACCGGCCACGTTCGGCATCATCGGCAGCAAGCAATGCCTCGCTCGCGGCGACAAACCCGGCCGCGTCCCCGGCGATCTGCACGCTGGCGAGGTCGCCATAGCCTGCTACCACGTCGCGGATCGGGGTCGAGACCACTGGCAGCCCGCTCGCCATGTATTCGGGCGTCTTGGTCGGGCTGATGAACTCGGTCGAGGCGTTGATCGCGAAGGGCATCAGCGCCACATCCCAGCGGGCGGCATAGGCGGGAAGCTCGGCATAGTCCTTGCGGCCCAGCCAATGGATGTTGGCAGCGCGCGGCAGGTCACTTTCGGCAACCTTCACCACCGGGCCAAGCATCACGAAGGTCCAGTCCGGGCGCAGGCGGGCCATCTCGGCGAGGAGGGTGAGGTCCATCCGCTCGTCGATCACCCCGTAAAAGCCGAGGCGCGGGTGCGGAAGATCGGCCTGATCGGCGGGATCGGGCAGGCCGTCCGCGCCGCGCGCGAAGTGCGCCACATCGACGCCCGAGGCCACGCAGTGGATGTTGTTGTGACGGGCCTCTCGCGCTTCGAAGAGGCTCTTGCCGCCGCACAGCACGATATCGGCGCGTGCCATCAGCGCTGCCTCGCGCCGCACCAGATCTTCGGGCGCGAAGGCGAAATTGGCGAGCTCGTCCATGCAGTCATAGACCACGAGATCGGGACGGATACCGGCGCTGAAGCCGAGCATCATCGGGGTGTAGTACCAGAACACCAGCGGACCAGTCTGGGTCTTGAGCGTCTCTTCAAGCAGAGCGCGCAGGGCCGCGTCGGTCTCGGCAGGTGAAAGGCCGGTCGGCACCACCGGCTCGATCCGCTCTAGCCCGCTCTCCAGCTGCGTCCGGTCAAGCCGCGCCGCAGCGCAACCAGCGTCTTCGCGGGCCTCCTCCCAATAGAGGACATCATACTGGCTGAGCAGCCGGGTCAGGATGTGCTGCGGTCTCTGGAACACGAGATTCCAGCGCAGGTGCGAAAAGCAGATGATCACCGGACGCCGCACCGGGTTGGACAAGGGGCGGGTCTCTGTCGGGCGATGCATGGTGTCGGGCCTTCCGGGTCGGGGGGTGGCCGTCTGCGCGGAACCGGGCAGGCGACATCGCCAAAGGGGGCGATGGCCGCAGGTTAGCGCATTCTGAACAAAGACAGTCTCACATAGGTGAATCCCGGCGTTTTTGCGAGAAACCCGAGAAGTTTGGAACCCATGTTATGGGGCCAGAAGCGATGCTCTTACAGTCTTGAAGCAATCAGGGGATCCGACAGTTGTTGCCCAATAGGGAGCGTGTTTTATGTCTTCTTTTATAGGAATTCCCACTTTGCCGTTCTGGATACTCGGCGTGCCGCTAGTAATCGCAATGATTAGCTATGTGCGTACTCCCAAGCATCGCGATCTCGCCACATCTGATCAGCGCCGCAACAACCTTCGCTAACCCACGCACGCAAATCGTCCCAGACCGCACCCGCGCGGTCGCAAATAGGAGGCTAGAACCGTGTTCAGCCACAACAAGCGCCTGCAATACACCGTCCGCGTCGCCGAGCCGAACCCGGCGCTGGCCTCGCTCCTGCTCGAACAGTTCGGCGGTCCCGACGGCGAACTCGCCGCAGCGATGCGCTACTTCACGCAAGGCCTTGCCGAGGAAGATCCGGGCCGCAAGGACCTGCTGCTCGATATCGCCACCGAGGAACTCTCCCACCTTGAAGTGATCGGTTCGATCGTCGCCATGCTCAACAAGGGTGCCAAGGGCGATCTGGCTGAAGCCGCGCTGGAGGAGGCCGAACTCTACACGTCGCTGACGGCGGGCGGGAACAGCCACACCCAGGCGATCCTGTACGGCGGCGGCCCGTCGCTCACCAATTCCTCGGGCGTGCCGTGGACCGCGGCCTATATCGACTCGCGCGGCGATCCGACTTGCGACCTGCGCTCGAACATTGCCGCCGAAAGCCGGGCCAAGATCGTCTACGAGCGCCTGATCGCAATCACCGATGATCCGGGGATCAAGGACGCGCTGGGCTTCCTCATGACCCGCGAGATCGCGCACCAGAAGAGCTTCGAGAAGGCGCTCTACGCGATCAGCGACAACTTCCCTCCGGGTCGTCTTGCCGGGATGCCGGAATACGATTCGCTCTACATCAACACCTCGACCGGGCCGGGAGACATGGACGGGCCGTGGAACAGCGGGCCGGAATGGGAGCGGCTTGATGACGACGAGGCGCGCAAGCCGGTCGACGGGAGCGAAGGGACGGCGGAAGTCTCCCTGCCTGCCGATCAGCTCGAAACGCTGAAGGTGCTGGCGGAACGCACTGCTTCCGACCCCGCATCCGATCCGCTGACCGGCGCGGAGCTCGGCAGCGCCGCCGCCGCCGAGTGACGCAAGAGACGGCGATGGTGGTCAGTCCGGCTCTCCTTGGCGTCGCGGCCAGCCTGTGCGCCGGGGCCCTCACGGGTCTCGGCGGGCTGCTGGTCGTCGTTACCGGAGCGCCGGACGCGCGGCGGCAGAACCTGCTGATCGGGTTCGCCGCCGGGGTAATGATCGCCGCCGCCGTCTTTTCGCTTATCCTGCCCGCCTTCGATGCGGCCCTGACCGGCGGAGCATCGCTCGAAGGCGCGGCCTTGCGCGTCATTGCAGCGGTGTGGATCGGCGTGGTGGTGATGGGGCGGCTCGGCATCTGGGTCGACGCTCTGGCGGAGCGCGGGATGATCCCCGCACGGCTCGGCCGGTGGCCCGCCGCGCCCGATGCCCAGCGCATCGCCCTGTTCCTCATCGCCATCACCTTGCACAATCTTCCCGAGGGTACGGCGGTCGGCCTCGGCTTCCTGTCCGATGACCCCGAGCTCGGCTTTGCCACCATGATCGGCATCGGCCTCCAGAATATCCCCGAGGGCATGGCCGTCGCCGCGCTTCTCGCCAGCCTCGGCTGGAGCCCGGCGCGCTGCGCGCTGGGCGCATTGGCGAGCGGCTTGGTCGAGCCCGTCGGCGCGGCCGTCGGCGTCAGTATCGCCAGCGCTTCGAACGCGGTGCTCCCCTGGGCGCTCGGCTTTTCGGCAGGCGCGATGCTCTACGTCGTGATGGCCGAGATCATCCCCCGCACGCGGCGCGCCGCGCTCGAGGTCGGGCAGGTCTCGGCCACGCCCGCGCTGATGGCGGGCCTTGCGCTGATGATGGTGCTCGACACCGCCCTCTCCTGATTGATCCCCCACCCCGCAAAAGGAACCCCCCATGTCCAAGATCATCTCCAAGCTCCACGAAGGCGACCTCCCCGGCCTCGAAGCCGACCTCGATCCCAAGCCCGACTGGGAGCCGCGCTATCCCGGGTCGGGGCGGCTCGATCGCAAGGTCGCGATCGTCACCGGCGGCGATAGCGGCATCGGCCGCGCGGTCGCTGTGCTGTTCGCCCGCGAGGGTGCCAACGTCGTCATTTCGCACCTTGAGGAAGAGGAAGACGCGATGCGCACCGCCGAGCTGGTCGAGGACGAGGGCGGCCGCGCGGTCACCATCGCCGGCGACATCGGCGACCGCGACCATTGCCGCGAGGTGATCGACTTTGCGATCCGCAAGTTCGGCCAGATCGACATCCTCGTGAACAATGCGGGCGAGCAGCACCCCGACAAGGACATCACCAAGATCAGTCGCAAGCAGCTGAAGCGCACCTTCCAGACCAATGTCTACGGCATGTTCTACATGGTGCAGGCGGCGATGCCCTATCTCCAGAAGGGCGCGGCGATCATCAACTGCACCTCGGTGACGATGTACGAAGGCGCCGAGGAGCTGCTCGACTATTCGGCCACCAAGGGCGCAATCACGGCCTTCACCCGCTCGCTCTCGCAGAACCTCGCCGAAAAGGGCATCCGCGTGAATGGTGTGGCGCCCGGGCCGATCTGGACGCCGCTTAACCCGTTCGGCGGAGCGAGCGAGGAGAAGCTGGAAACCTTCGGCCAGTCCACCCCGATGGGCCGCCCCGGCCAGCCCAACGAGGTCGCGCCCTGCTTCCTGTTCCTCGCCTGCGAGGACGCAAGCTACATGACGGGGCAGGTGCTGCACCCCAATGGCGGCATCATCGTGGGGAGCTGAGGCAATGAACTTCGACTGGACCACCGTGGTCGGCACCATCGGCGCCTGCGCCTCGGTGGCGAGTTTCACGCCGCAGGCCTGGAAGATCATTCGCGAGCGCAGCACCAAGGGGTTGTCGCTGGCGATGTTCGCGCTGACCTGCCTCAGCTTTGCCTCGTGGACCACGTTCGGCGTGCTTCAGGGCCAGTGGACGCTGATCATCCCCAATGCGATCTGCCTCGCCTTTGCGCTGTTCATCTTCGCGATGATCGCAATGCCGCAGCCCAAGACGGAAAAGGTCGCCGAGAAGCTGGACCCGACGACCTGAGGATTCTTGAAACCGTGACGGCCCCGCTCCCGCAACAGGAGCGGGGCCGCCCGGGACTTCGTCAGTAGTTCACGCCGTAATAGTTGTAGACCGAGCGGTCGTAGTCCGCGTCGTAGGTCGGCTCGTCGTCATTGCCGTAGCGCGGTGCGTCCTCGAGCGTGTCCTTGTCGAGGTCGACGACATAGCCGCCGTGATCGGTGCTGTAGCTGAGCATCTGCCACGGCACGGGGTAGTAATCGGCCCCGACGCCGAGGAACCCGCCGAATTGCAGCACGGCGTATTCCGCCTTGCCCGAACGCTTGTCGACCATGAAGTTGGAGATCGTGCCCAGCCGTTCGCCTTCGGCATTATAGACCGCAGTGCCCTCGACCTTGCTCGAAGCGATGAGCTCGCGGGTTTCGTCGGTGTTGATGTTGTCAGCCATGAGGTTCCTCCTGTGTTGGCAGGAGGATGCTGCTGCCAAGGGAGCGCCCGGGCACCCACATAGGTCAAAGCCATCGGGCGGATCAGCGGGAGCGCCTCGAACTGCCCCTGAAATGCGATGACCTTCGCGGTATTTTGCGGCCTAGGATTTGCGCTCCGGCAGCGGCTTGCGATCGGTCTTGGCGAGATCTTCCAGCTCTTCTTCCGACATTGCCAGCTTCAGCGGCCCAGGATCAGCTCGACCAGCTTCTCTGTGACCAAGCGCACACCGACGGGCTTTTCGCAGCGCGGCGAATTCCGGAAGTTCGGCGGAATTACCGAGGCATCATAGCCGGTGACGAACAGGATCGGCACATGGCGCTCGCGCAGCGATTGCGCGACGGGAAACACCGCTTCGCCGCGCAGGTTGACGTCGAGTACCGCCGCATCAATGTCTTCTGTCCGCTCCAGCAGGGCCAGAGCTTGCGAGAGCCGCCCGACCGGCCCGATGACTGAAACGTCGATCGACTCCAACTCCGTGCGCAATTCGTCAGCCAGCATGTACTCGTCTTCCACCACCAGGATCCGGCGGTGTTTCAGGCACGAACGGTCCATCGGAATTTCCTTGCAGGCTCAATTGCTGGAGACGGGTAGCGAAATCGTGCAGTGAACCCCGTCAGGCATCAATGCGAAGGTGGTTTTCGCATCCAGCTGATACGGCAGGGCCCGCTCGATCAGCTCTCGCCCGTGCCCGCCGCGGGCCGACGCCGAAAGGTCGCGCGGCATCGTGACGCCCGTTTCGCGCCAATCGATATGCAGCCAGGGGCTGTCATCCTCGACCTCGGTTTCGAGTGTCCAGCGTATCTCCAGCTTCGCGGAAGGTTGGCTGAGGGCCCCGTATTTGAGGGCATTGGTCGCCAACTCGTGAATGGCCATGGCCAAAGTCTGCACCGTCGAGGACCGCAACCGGATGCCGCTGGGCCCATGGGCGCGGACCTTGTTTGCAGCGCCGTCCAGCGCCTCGAGCTCGGAATTCAGCAACTGGTCGAACGCCACGCGGTCAGGCTCCGACAGCCGCGAAAGCACCGCCTGAACTCTGGCAAGGGCCTCCAAGCGAGTCCGGAACCTATGCCGGAAATCCGCAAGATTGGCGCTGGTCTGCAAGGTCTTGTCGGATGCAGAGAGCACGACTGCCATGAGGTTGCGGGTGCGATGCTGCAGTTCGGCGACCAGCACCTGCTGGCGCGCTTGCAGGTCATGCAGCTGGTGGATATCCGTGCACGTCCCCAGCCATTCGATAATCGATCCGCTTTCATTGCGAACCGGCGCTGCCCGCGTCTGGAACCAGCGGTATTCCTGGGTAGCTGCACCGCGAATTCGCGCTTCGACCTCGTATCGATCGGTTTCGGCAGCCTCGGCCCAGGCCCGGCGGGCCCTGTCGCGGTCTTCGGGATAGAACGCTTTCAGCCAACCATCGCCCTGGCTTTCTTCAAGCGTCAGACCGGTGAATTCGGTCCATTGCGGGCTGGACCATGTCCAGGCGCCATCATTGGCAGCGCGCCAGACCAGCTGGGGAATGCCTTCCATCAGCACCTGCAGCCGCAGTTCCGTCTCTTGCAGTTCGGTCAGATCGTGACCCACGCCGCCGATCAGTTTGATGGCGCCCGTCTCGTCGGCGATCGGAAAATCGGTGTTGCGCAGCCAGCGAACCGCGCCGTCATAGGGGCGGCGAATGCGGTAATCGAAGGTCACGTGTTCGCCGCTCCGCACCTTTGCGATGGCGTCGAGCACCTTTTCGCGATCCTCCTCAAGGATCATGCCCACCCAGTTGCCGAAATTGTCCCCCTCCAGAGCCTCATGGCGCGAGAACCCGTAGATCTCCTCGAACGCGGGGGTGAGATAGAGCCACTGGAGCGTTTGCGCATCGCGCATCCACAACACGTCCTGTGTCGCCTCGCCGAACTGGCGCAGCTGCTCCTCGCTTTCCCGCAGCGCCGCCTCGGTCTGTATCCGCTCGGTCACGTCCTGCGCGATCTTGAGCGAGCCGGTCACCCTGCCTTGCTGGTCCCTGACAGCGATCGTTTGTCCGTCGAGGAATACGCGTGAGCCATCGCGCCGCTGGTGCCAGCGGACATCGGCTGCCGCGCCGTGCTCGCGCACCCGCCTTGTCTCGCGCTCCGGCACGCCGGCCGCGCTGTCCTCCTCGGTGAAGATCATGCTGAGCGGCTGACCGATGGCCTCGCGCGACGACCAGCCGAGGATATCTTCTGACCCACCGAGCCATGCGGTGATGCGGTCCTGTTCGTCGCAGATCACCATCACGTAGGCGCGGGCGTTCTCGATCAGCTGGAGCCGCTCGTCGGACACCTTGAGCGCCGAGGCCGTCCTGAGCCGCTCGATCGCCGGGCCGAGGACCATCGAATAGGTCTTGAGGAACTGGACGTCATACTCGTCGAAAGCGCGCGGCTCGCGGGAATCCACCTGCAACAACCCGTAGGGCACCCGGCCGGACAGGAAGATCGGCACATTGACCAGCGCGACCACCCCGTGATCGACGAGGAATTCGGGAAACTCGAAACGCGTTTCGGTGCGGATGTCCTGCGTGATCACAGGTTCGGACTTCTCGATGGCGAAAGCTTCGGAAGACTTCTCCGACAACTCTACCCGCGCTTCGCCAACCACCCCGGGCTTCCATCCGACGCCGGCGCGCACCAGTCCGGTGTCGCTGTCGCAGTCGATCTCGATCACCTTGGCAAGGTCGACGCCGAGCCCCTGCGCGACAAGGCGGCAGGCTTCATTGAGGATGTCATCGAACTCGTCATGATCGAGAACGAAGTCCCCGAATTCGGACAGAGAGCGCTGGTAGCGATCGATTTGTGATGCTCGGGCCATAAATGTCTTGCTTGTGATCCTTCGCGGCGTCGGAGGCGTCACTTGGCATTGGCGGCTTCTCTTTGCTTCGATCCCTCGAACACCGAATGTTTCAGTTGCTCGAGCACCTTACGTGGATTGACTAAGTTGCTGACAACCCGCCGTCATCACATGGGTTGGAGTTCACTCTCCTTTCGCCGCAGGGTTCATGCCGTTGCCTGGCAAACGATTTGCCTAGGCCGCATCGACCGTGCGTTCGATCTCGCCCAGCGTGATCGCCAGCCGCGGGGCAGCGAAGTCGAGAAAGGCGCGCCGCTTCAGGGGTTGGACGCGCTGCGGCTGGTGGATCAGGTTGACCGGGATCGGCTCGGCAACACACCCTCGCAGGACCGGGCGCACACGTCCGCGCGCAATCGCGTCTGCCGCCTGATAGGATAGCACACGGGCAATGCCGAGCCCCGCCATCGCGCCTGCCACCGCAGCCTCTGCCGTATTGACCGAGAAGCGCGGCCGGATCGGCACGGTGCGCGCTGCCGGCCCGCTGCCGATCGTCCAGCTGCGAAAGGTCTGGAGCCCCTCGAAGGCGACGCAGTCGTGATCGGCGAGGGCCTCGGGCGTTTCCGGTTCTCCGGCGCGGGCGAGATAGTCAGGACTGGCACACAGCACCCAGCGGATGTGGCCTGCAGTCCGCGCGATCAGATCACTGTCCGGCAGCCGCCCGATCCGCACAGCGACATCGACATGCGCCTCGACCATGTCGATCACCGCGTCGGACAGGACAAGCCGGACGCTGACCTGTGGGTAGGCGGCGAGGAAATCGTGGACGATCGGGGCGATGTGGAGGCGGCCGAAAAGGATCGGCGCGGCGACAATCAGTTCGCCGCGCGGTTCGCGATACTCGCCCGACGCCGCGCGCTCGGCCTCGCTAAGTTCGTCGATGATCCGCCGCGCGCTCACGACAAAGGCTTCGCCCGCCTCGGTGAGGATCAGCTTGCGGCTGGTGCGCACGAGAAGCTGCGCGCCGAGATGCGCCTCGAGGTCGGACACGCGGCGGCTGACCGTCGGCAGCGGCGTGCCCAGCACGCGCGAGGCTGCCGACAGACTGCCCCCGTCAACGGCCGCTATCAGGGTGCGGATTGCTTCTAACCGGTCCATCTACCCTTCCGAATTATGGAAGTCTGGCTTCCGATCTTAGCGTCTACTCGCATAAAACGAAATGCACCACTTAGGTCTTCGCCGGACCGATCCTCCCAATCCCCGACCCCGGCTGAAGGAACCAAAGCCATGACCCGTATTACGATCCCCGCCACCGTCGCCGACGCCCCCGAGGCATCGCGCCCGCTTCTCGAAGCCGTCGCCAAGCAGCTCGGCTCGGTCCCCAACCTGTTCCGCGCCGTTTCCGTCAGCCCGCAGGCGCTCGAAGGCTATCTTGGCCTGTCTGGCGCGCTCGCCAAGGGCAGCCTGCCGCCCGCCACCCGCGAGCGGATCGCGCTGGCCGTCGCCGAGGTGAACGGTTGTGACTACTGCCTGTCGGCGCACACCTATCTGGCGCGCAACCTCGCCAAGCTCGACGATGCCGAGATCACCGCCAACCGCAGCGGCGCGTCGAATGATCCCAAGGCGGACGCCGCAGTGCGCTTTGCCGCCACGGTGGCGCGCGAGCGTGGCCGGGTAAGCGATGCCGACTTCGCCGCCGTCAAGGTCGCCGGCTACTCCGACGCGCAGATCATCGAGATCGTCCAGCACGTCGCGCTCAATGTCTGGACGAACTTCTTCAACAACACCTTCCAGACCGCAATCGACTTCCCGGTCGTCACCGCCCGCTCGCAGACCCCGAAGGCAGCCTGATGTCCCCCCGGCAGGCACCGGCCCCGCTCTCCACGCCGGTGTCTGCCACCCTCTCCCCCCGGACAAAGGATCACCGCACATGACGAGCCCCAGCAGCGACATCGCCTTCACCCCAACGGTCAAGGCGATCCAGACCAGGCGCGGATCGCGCAGCGCCTATGCCCGGATGGAAGCGCAGGGCGGATTTCGCACCGCTATCGATGATCGTTTGATCGCGATGCTGGCGAATGCGAACTCGGCCTATCTCGGCACTGCTACTGCCGACGGCCAGCCCTATATCCAGCACCGCGGCGGCCCGCGCGGGTTCATCCGCGTGACGGGTGAACGCACGCTCGGCTTCGCGGATTACGCGGGTAACCGCCAGTATGTCTCGACCGGCAATCTCGCCGATAACCCCAAGGCCTTCCTGTTCCTGATGGACTACGCCCGCAAGGCGCGGATCAAGGTCTGGGGCAGGGCGCGCTTTACCGACGATCCCGCCATCATCGCACAGCTGATGCCCGGCGATTACCGCGCCCAGCCCGAAGCGGCGCTGCTGTTCGACATCGAAGCTTGGGACATCAATTGCCCGCAGCACATCCCGCAGAAGTTCGACGCCGATCAGGTCGCGGCTGCGCTCGCCGAACGCGATGACGAGATCGCGCGCCTCAAGACCGAAATCGCCCGTTTGAAAGGAACCTCCGCATGACCCGCCCCCCTCTGCCGCCCTTCACCGATGCCACTGCCGCCGAAAAGGCGCGGCTCGCCGAAGACGCGTGGAACAGCCGCGATCCGGCGCGCGTGGCGCTCGCCTACACGCCCGGAAGCCAGTGGCGGAACCGCGCCGAGTTCGTCACCGGTCGCGCAGCCATCGAGGCTCTGCTGACGCGCAAATGGGCGCGCGAGCTCGATTACCGGCTCATCAAGGAAGTCTGGGCCCATGCCGGCAACCGCATCGCGGTGCGCTTCGCCTACGAATATCGCGATGACAGCGGCCAATGGTTCCGCGCCTATGGCAACGAGAACTGGCAGTTCGACGCCGACGGCTTGATGGAGCGCCGCATTGCCAGCATCAACGAACACCCGATCAGCGAGGCCGAGCGCAAGTTCCACTGGCCGCTCGGCCATCGTCCCGACGATCACCCCGGCCTGAACGAGCTCGGCTTATAGGTCAGGCAGTTTGCCGACTGCGAGTGCCGAGAGTTCGTTTCTGGTATCAGAGGTGAAGGGCTGCACTTTCCGTGGAGCTTTTCAGGGAGCGGCGTCCCACTGCGGGGAAAAGCTCAACCTTATCAACAGCCGGTGGCGGAGACGGAGGGATTCGAACCCTCGGTACCCTGATAGAGTACGGTTCCTTAGCAGGGAACTGGTTTCAGCCACTCACCCACGTCTCCGGGCACATCGCTTGGCTGTGAGGGCGGCGCTATAGATGGCCCTTTGGCCAGCGGCAAGGTGCGACGACAAAAAAGCCTCGCGGGGCGTTTTTGCCCTGAGGGCTAACACGTATCCGGGGCCCCGGTTCGGCGGGCGTTCAGCCTTGCAGGGTTAGCCCGGACGCGGTTCGTCGCAATTCCGATTCGCTCCGGCGACGAGCGGTTGCGGGAAGCGTGGACAAAGATTCTCCTCGCCTGCGCAACATGATGGGGCAGGCACGTGGCTGCGAAAGGTCGACAGATGAGTGTGACGAACACCCGGGTTCCGGATTTCCGCCGCCGCGTTGCAGGGGTGATCCTCGGAGCCTTTGCCGCTTTTGCATTCACGGCCCCGCTGGCCGCGCAGGATCTCGAGAAGGTCGATCCCGATGCGGCGATGACCGATCAGGGGATCGACGGCGATCTCGCCAATCCCAAGGCGCCGGCCACCACGACGAACACGCCGCCTGCCGATCCGACGGGTAGTTGGAGCGACTATCCGGTCGCCCCGGCCGACACCGCGCCGCCGGTCGATGCTTCCACCATTCCTGCCGTCACCCCCGCCGCGACATCCGAAACCTATGGCGAGGACGACCTGATCGGCGCAGCCGAGGGCGTGTTCGGCAAGGGCGCGGAAGGCCTCGCCAAGATGATCGAAGACCTGCTCAAGAAGCAGGGCCGCCCCAACGCCTATATCGTCGGCCGCGAGGCGGGCGGGGCGTTCATCTTCGGGGCGCGCTATGGCTCGGGCACGCTCCACCACAAGGTCGAGGGCGAGCGCAAGGTCTACTGGACCGGGCCGTCGGTCGGCTTCGATGTCGGCGCGAACGCCGCCAACACCTTCGTGCTGGTCTACAACCTCTATGACAGCGAAGACCTCTACAACCGCTTCCCGGCGGGCGAGGGGCAGGCCTATTTCGTGGGCGGCCTCAATGCGAGCTACATGCGTCGCGGCGATGTGGTGCTGATCCCGATCCGGGTCGGCGCGGGGCTGCGGCTCGGGGTCAATGCGGGTTACATGAAGTTCTCGCGCGAACAGAAGTGGGTGCCCTTCTGAGGCGCTGACGGGGCGGGGTTTTCCGCCGCTGCGTGCGAAAATCGGGTTGCGGTGAGGGCGTGCGGGGGCCATGCGCTCGCGCATGATGCTTGACCGACTCAGCCCCCAGGCGCCCGACGCCCTCCTCGCCCTGATCCGCCTCCACGCCGCCGACCCGTGCGAAGACAAGATCGACCTCGGCGTTGGCGTTTACCGCACCGAAAACGGCGCGACGCCGGTGTTCGCCGCGATCAAGGCGGCCGAGCAGGTGCTTCTGGATACGCAGGAGAGCAAGTCCTACCTCGGCCCCGAGGGTGACATGGGCTTTGTCACCGCGCTGATGCCCTATGTCTTCGGCGCCGCCGATCCTTCGATGGGCGGGCGCATCCAGGGGATGCAGAGCCCCGGCGGCACGGGCGCGGTGCGCCTCGCGCTGGCGATGGCGAGCAAGGCCGGGGTGAAGCGCGTCCACATGGGCGTGCCGAGCTGGCCGAACCACGCGCAGATTCTCGCCGATCTCGGCATGGAGCTCGCCCCCTTCGATCACGCCAACCCTGACGGCACGGCGAACCTCGATGCGGTGCTGGCGGCAATCAACGGCGCGGCGGACGACGAGGCCGTGCTGCTCCACGCCTGCTGCCACAACCCGACCGGGATCGACTACACCGCAGGCCAGTGGACCGCGATCGCCGCAGCCTTCGCGGCGAGCGGGACCTTCCCGATCATCGACGCTGCCTATCAGGGCCTCGGCCACGGGATGGAGGAGGACGCCGCAGGGATGCGCGCCGTGCTCGCCGCCGTGCCCGAAGCCTTCATCGCCTACAGCTGCGACAAGAACTTCGGCCAGTACCGCGACCGCGTCGGCGCGTTCTACGTGATGGCCAAGGAGCCGGGGCAACTCGGCACCGCCTTCTCCAACGCCAATGCGCTGGCCCGCGCGGCATGGTCGATGCCGCCCGATCATGGCGGGGCGGCGGTGCGGATTATCCTCAGCGACGCCGGCATGACCGCGCAGTGGCTGGCCGAGCTCGACGACATGCGCGCGCGGATGCGGCAGGTGCGCGATGCGCTCGCGGCGGCTGGCACGGTGGGGCGCGTCGATCTGACCCCGCTGGGCCACCAGAACGGGCTGTTCTCGATGCTGCCGATCACCAAGGAGGAGGTCGCGCAGCTTCGCGAGGAGCACGGCATCTACATGGCCGCCTCGGGCCGCATCAACATCGCCGGGCTGACGCCGGGCAACCTGCCCAAGTTCATCGCTGCCCTCGCGGCGGTGGCGGCCTAGGGACGCGCCGATGCTCGACCGCCAGCCGGTGCTGGAGGGCGAGCTTGTTCGCCTGCGCCCCTTACGGCCGGACGATTGGGACGCGCTCTTCGCGGTCGCGTCCGACCCGCTGATCTGGGAGCAGCACCCCGCCCATGACCGCTGGCAGGAGCCGGTGTTCCGCGCCTTCTTCGACGATGCGCTGGCGAACAAGGGCGCGCTGGTGGCGATCGACGCGCAGACCGGAGCGGTGATCGGCTCCTCGCGCTATCAGGGTCTGGACGAGAACGGCGGCGGCTCGGTCGAGATCGGCTGGACGTTCTTGGCCCGCGCGCACTGGGGCGGGCGCACCAACCCCGAAATGAAGCGCCTGATGCTCACCCACGCGCTGGCGAGCGTTGCCGAAGTGCGCTTCATTGTCGGCGAGAACAACACCCGCTCGCGCACCGCGCTGGAGCGGATCGGCGCAAAACTGACCGACCGCGGCGAGGAGCGGGTGATGGCAGGCGGCGAGATGATCCCGCACCTCACCTACGTGGTCACGCGCGAGAGCTTTGCGAGCGGGCCGCTGGCGGGGTGAGAGCGCGGCGCGTCGCTGCGCCTCTCTCCGTGCGACCCTTTCATCGCATTGAAGGTTCAGGCACACCTTGCCTGCCGCGCAATGACCGCCCCAGCTTGTGGAACGGCAGTTCGACCATCCGGAACGACAGGCTGGAAACCAGTAGCGTGCCCATGATCGTCATCACGAGCAAGATCGCGGAGAAGGACACCTTGCCGAGACCACGCCCTTCGAGCACCGTCAGGCTGACGATGATGACCAGCATGTGAGACAGGTACACCGAGTATGACATCTGGCCCATCTTCATCGCGAAGGCATTGGTGAACAGCCCTGAAAGCGTTCTGGCCCCCGCATGGCCATTCTCGTGGTTCACGACGATCAAGGCGACCATCGATAACCAGATCGCGTAGGGGATGGCTTCCGCCGTCCGGATGAGCACCAGGAAGGGAAGGGCGATCACCAGCAGCGGAATGACCGGAAATTGCAGGTGAGGATTGCCCGCAAACCTCTCCTTGAAGAACCTGAAACTCAGGATGCCGATCAGGAACAGGTGGAGGTGGTTCCCGAGGAACCCCACCGGCATGAACCGCGACAGGACTGCGATCAGCACGATAACCGGCAAGACAACAATCAAAGCGCGCAGCGAGTTCGCGCGATTGATCGCCGCGATGAGGAACGGCGCCAGCAGGTAGAATTGCCATTCCAGCGAAATGCTCCACGCCTGCCCCAGAAACGCATAGTCGGTGTTCGGCAGGAACACGGGAGGCACAAGACCGTGGAGCGCTGTCAGATGCGCCGCCAGATGGGGCCAGAACTGGTCCAGTGAATCCCGCGCAATCTGGATTCTGGTCGCTTTCATGTAGCCCTCGGGCGCCGAGGACCAGACATCCAGCGCCAGAGACGATGCGGCGACGGAGCACAGCAGGAACAGCACATAGACAGGGAAAATCCGCAAAAACCGCCGCCTGATGTAGAGCCCGTACGGTTCGGGCCGCTTGTCGACGAGAGCAGCTATCGCAAAGCCGCTCAGGATGATGAAGACATCCACCGCATAGCCATTGAAGAGCTTCGTCTTTGCGATGGTGTAGGGGATCGGCGCCGTGGTGGACCAGTGGCCGATGACCACCCACCACGCCATGAGCCCGCGCAGACCCTCGAATTCCTGGATGTGTTTCAACCGGTCTCTCTCAGCCACTCGCCCGCGCGGCGCTGATGGCATGGGCGAAAGCTGCGAAGATTAACCAAGGTGAGTGTCGCGAGGAGCGGACCACCGCGTGCGGTGAGGCGATGCCCCCTCGCCTATGCAATCACGCGGGAGAGCTTTGCGAGCGGGCCGCTGGCGGGGTGAGCGCCGGGCAATTGCGACTCCCGTCACCCCAGCGAAAGCTGGGGCCTAGGGCGGAAACGTGCGGCGCTTGCCGCCATGGGTCCCAGCTTTCGCTGGGGTGACGAAAGTGAAGAGGATCGCACGATCTCGCGCTGCCACCCAAACACACCCCTATCTCCCCGCCCCGCTTTCGCGTAGCTTCACAGCCATCACGTCACGCGGAGAGTCTCCAATCGAAAAGCGTATCGTCTACCGCTCGCAGCCCTTCGGCTTTGACCGTTCTGTGCTGGCGGGGATCCTCTCGGTCGCCCGTCGCAATAATCCGCAGATGGGCATCACCGGGGCGCTGATCTGCCGGCATGATCTTTATCTCCAGCTGATCGAGGGCCCTGCCGAGGCCATCGACGCGCTCTATGCGCGGATCTGCGAGGATGACCGCCACGCCAATGTCGAGCTGCTGCTGAGCGAAGAGGCGGAGACGCGGATGTTCCCCAACTGGGCGATGCTCGATGACGAGGCGCCCTCGCTGTTCTGGTCGGCGGAGGATGTCGCTGCAGGCACGCTCGAGGCGGCCACGCCCGAGCAGCTCCTCGCGCCGTTCATCCGGCTGAGCGCGGCCCACCCGGGCGGCTGATCACTTTACCGCGATAAGGCTCTGCATCCGCTTGAGGTAGCGCGCCAGCACGTCGATCTCGAGGTTCACCGCGTCGCCCTCGGCCAGTGTCCCCAGCGTCGTCACGGCGGCGGTGTGCGGGATGATGTTGAGCAGGAAGTCGCAGGTGCCGTCGGGCCGGTCGCGCACGTCGTTGACGGTCAGCGACACGCCGTTGACGGTGATCGAGCCCTTCACCGCGATGAAGGGCGACATTTCGGCGCGGGCGCGGATCGCGATCTGCCAGCTGCCGCCTTCCTGCGCGACCTTCACTACTTCGCCCACCGAATCCACGTGGCCGGTGACGATATGGCCGCCCAGCTCGTCGCCGAGCCTGAGCGAGGGTTCGATGTTCAGGGCTGCGCCCGCTTCCCACATCCCGGGGACAGTGCGGCTGACGCTCTCGCCCGAGAGGTCGACATCAAACCATGCGTCCCCCGCCGTGCCGCCGCGTTCCACGACGGTGAGGCACACGCCCGAGCACGCGATAGAGGCGCCGATGTCGATCCGCGCCGGATCGAGCGGGGCGGTGATGCGCAGGCGCAGGTCGCCGCGCTGTTCGGCGGCGGCGATGGTGCCGATGGCGGTGACAATGCCGGTGAACATGGGCGTGCTTTCTCTAAGGGTTTCGGGTGCGCAGATAGGACGCGAAGCTGTCGCTGCCAAGCTGGCGGCGCGTCGCAAGGCTCCAGCGGCCATGCGCGTCTGCGAGGCTGGTGAGGCCGAGCGCGCCCAATGCGGGCTTGCCGTCACCGATCAGGATCGGGGCGGTGTAGAGGTGGAGCTCGTCCACCAGATCAGCCGCAAGGAAAGCGGCGGCGGTGGCTGCGCCGCCCTCGACATAGAGGTAATGCACGCCTTCGAGGCTGCCGATGGCTTCGGGCGAGGGGAGGGTGGTGACGCCCTCGGGCCTGGCCCCGCGCGTCAGCACCACGCGCTGCGGCGAGCGGGCTTCGAGCCCCGGCAGGCGCACGTCGAGCCGCGGCTGGTCGCTGCGCCATGTCCCGCCGCCCACCAGAATGGCGTCGTGCTGCGCTCGGCAGGCGTGGACGTGGGCGCGGGCGGTCTCTCCGGTGATCCACTGGCTCGTCCCGTCGGCCAGCGCGATGCAGCCGTCGAGCGAGGTCGCGAGTTTGAGGGTGACCCAAGGGCGTCCGAGCGTCTGCCGGGTGAGGAAGCCCGCTAGGCTCTCCGCCGAGGCCGCGTCATCGAGCAGGCTCACGGCAATCCCCGCCGCTTCGAGCCGCGCGATGCCTTGCCCGGCGGTGCGAGGATCAGGATCGCGCTGGCCGATGACCACGCGGGCGGGGCGGGCGGACACGATCAGGTCGGAACAGGCCGGGCCGCGCTCGGACTGGTGGGCGCAGGGTTCGAGCGTGACGTAGAGCGTCGCTCCGGACAGCACCTCGGGCGCAAGACCCGCCAGCGCAACCGCCTCGGCATGGGGACGCCCGCCCGCCTGCGTCCACCCGCGCGCGATCACGCGCCCCTCGTGGACGACAATGGCGGCGACACCGGGATTGGGGCGGGAGAGCGGGCGCGCACGCAGCGCCAGCCGCGCGGCGGCGGCCATCCAGTCGCGGTCGGACGGGAGCGCGGCTACGGCTATTGCCCGGTGCTTTCGGCTGCGGGGTTGTTGGCCTTCAGGGCGGCTTCGAGGCGCTGCTTGGCGGCAGCCTCCTCGGCGGCGCGTTCGGCGTCGGCCTTGCGCTCCATTTCGTCGACATCCATCCCCGCAGCCGCGCCCAGCGCCTTGTACATCTTGCGCTTTTCTGCGGCGACCTTGGCTTCCTCGGCGGCGCGCAGGTTCTTGATGTCCTGATTGGCGCGGATCTCGGCCTGGATCTCGGCATCGCTGCGCCCATCGGCGAGCGTGGTGATATAGGTGATCCGCGGCCGCTCGGGCGGTGCGTAGAATTCCTGATCCAGCGCCCAGGCGCCGATCACGACAGCCGGCAGCACCGACACCGCAAGGAACAGCCAGCGATAGGGTCGCGGGCGGCGCAGCTCGTTCCACAGGTCGGCAAAGCCCGGAGCGGGGTTGAAGCGCGACGCGGCGAGCGACTTGGAGCGGGGGGAGCGGGGCATGGGCGGCAATATAGGCGTGTCGGGGCCGAACGCCAGATGCTTGAGATCAGCCGAAGCTGGTATAGAGCCCGCGCCCGTGCTCCTTGAGCCAGCGGTCGGCCGACGCGATCTCGCCCTCGAAGATGCGGCCGAGCAGGGCGTGGAAGGCGCTGCTATGGTCGAAGTGGACAAGGTGCGCGACCTCGTGTGCGACCACGGAGCGCCGCACGAAGTCGGGGGCCTGCACCAGCCGCCAGTTGATACGGATGCGGCTCATGTCCGAGCATGATCCCCAGCGCCTTTGCGCGCGGGTGAGGGCGACCGGCACCGGCCCCAGCCCGGCGGCGGCGCAATAGTCCTGCATATCGGCCTCGGCGAGGCGCAGCGCCTCGGTCTCCAGCCAGCGCTTCAAGCGCCCTTCGAGACCGGTCTCGGGGCCGCCGATCCTGAGCACCTCGCCCTCCACCGCCGGACGCCGCGCGGCGCGGGCCTCCCACTGGAGCCGCAGCATCTCGCCGCGATAACGCACCATGCCGCCGGGGACGGGCGCGGCGCGCTGGGGCATCTTGGCGAGCTGGTCGGCGAGCCACTGGGCGCGCGCATGGGCAAAGGCGATGGCCTCGCGCCCCTCGGCCCAGGCGGGGAGCGTAATGCGCACCTCCGAGCCATCGGGCGCGAGCCGCAGCGTCAGCCGCCGCGCATTGCGCAGCCGCTTCAGCACGATCGGCACCCGCCGCCCACCGAGGTCGATCTCGGGATCGAGCGCGTTCCTGGCCGAAGCGCCGCGCAGCCAGTCGATCACGAGCCGGCCTCCTTGCGCCAGTCACCGCGGGCGCGGGGCCACTCGGTGATGTGATGTTCGATCGGCCCGGCATCCACCTCGCTCACCGCGCGTCCGACGATGGAGACACCCGCACGCCGCACCGCATCGCGGTCGCCCGAGAGGAGGTAGTGCCAGTCGGGCAGCGGACGGCCCTCGTTGCGCAAGCGGTAGGCGCAGGTGCGGGGGAGCCAGCTCACCTGCTCGACGATCCGCAGCGTCAGCCGCAGGCAGTCGGGGACGAAAGCCTTGCGGTTGCGATAGTCGCTGCACTGGGCGGTCTTGGTGTCGAGCAACCGGCAGGCGATGTTGGTGTCGATCACCTCGCCGGTGTCCTCGTCCTCCAGCTTGTGCAGGCAGCAGCGCCCGCAGCCGTCGCACAGCGCCTCCCATTCGGGACGGGTGAGCTCGCCCAAGGGCAGCTCCCAGAAGCTGTCCCTCAGTTCACCCATCGCTCGAGTTCCGCAGCCACCGCCTCGGCGCCCAGATCGGTGGGCAGCGTGGCGATCGGCGCGCCATCGGGGCCGAACAGGTAGACGATGGTGGAATGCTGCATCAGGTAGCTGCCGTTCGCCTCCGCAGGCTCCTTGGCATAGGCGACCTTGAAGGTCTTGGCGGTGGCCGCGATCTGCTCGGGCGTGCCCGTCAGCCCCACCACGTCGGGCGAGAAGGCGGCGGCGAATTCGCCCACGACGGCAGGCGTATCGCGCTCGGGGTCGATGGAGATGAAGATCGGCACCACCTTGGCGGCGAGGTCAGGCGACTTGCCCTTCAGGATCTTCAGCCCCTGCGCCACGCGCTGCATATCGGTGGGGCAGATGTCGGGACAGAAGGTGTAGCCGAAATAGATGATCCGGTACTTGCCCGCAAAATCGCCCCAGCGCACGGCCGCGCCCTTGCTGTTCACCAGCGTGAAGTCCCCCCCGATGGTCGAGCCCGCCAGCGGCGGCTCTTCTTTGGGAACAGCAGCGCCGCACCCAGAGAGTGTGGTGGCAAGCGCCAGCGAGGCCGCAATTGCGACAAGGATCGAGGCGGAAGGCTTGTTGATGCGGTTCATGCTCTGCTAACTGGCTGACTGCGATGGGCGGGAAGCTTGCCCCGCGCCCAGCGACACACCAGATGTGTGACAGGTAATGCGAAAGGATCAAACCTTGGGTCTAGATGTTTTGCGCAAGTTAGGGCTTCGGGCCGCGATTGCCAGTGGTATGGCTTTGGCGCTGACCGTCCCTGCGGCTGCGCAGTTCCAGTCCGAAGGCTACCAGTTCCTCGAGGCCGTGAAGGACCGCGAAGGCGACAAGGCCACCGAGCTGCTCAGCAAGACCGGCTCGCAGGTCGTCAACACCCGCGATCTGTCGAGCGGCGACACCGGCCTGCACATCGCGGTCGCGCGCAGCGACGGGCTGTGGGTGCGCTTCCTGCTCCAGCGCGGCGCCGATCCGAACATCCGCAACAAGAAAGGCGTCTCGCCGCTCCAGCTGGCCACCGCGCTCGGCTTCGTCGAAGGGGTCGAGGCGCTGGTCAAGGGCGGGGCGAGCATCAACGTCGCCGATCAGACGGGAGAGACGCCGCTGATCACCGCGGTCCATGCGCGCAATGTCGCGCTGGTGCGGCTGCTGCTCGAAAAGGGCGCCGATCCTGACCGTGCCGACAATTCGGGCCGTTCGGCGCGCGATTACATGACCCTGATCGGCAGCGCCAACACGCTCATGAAGCAGGAATTCGAAGCCGCCGACAAGAAGCGCGCCGCTGCGGGAACCAAGAAAGATTACGGGCCTTCTTTCTGACATGACCGATCCTACCGACTTTGCCGACCTGACCCTCGACGAGCTTCGCATCGCGCTCGCCCCCGATATCGCGGCGTCCGCGATCTTTGACGGGTGGAACGCCACCGCGCTCACTGCCGCCGCCGAAATGGCGGGCTGCGACGTGGACGTGGCCCGGCTCGCCTTCCCGGGCGCCAGGCCGATGGACATGATCGACGCATGGATCGCGAGCGTCGATCAGGCGATGGAGGCCGAGTGGCCTGCCGAACGCCTCGCCACCCTGAAGGTGCGCGAACGCATCCGCGTGCTGGTCGCCTTCCGGCTGGAAGCGGTGGCCAACATCGACGAGGCAGTGCGCCGCGCGCTCGCCGTGATGGCCCAGCCGCAGAACGCCCGCCGCGCGCTGAAGCTCGGCTGGCACTCGGCGGACATCATGTGGCGGCTCGCCGGCGACACCGCGACCGATTACAATCACTACACCAAGCGTGCGATCCTTGCGGGGATCTACAGCGCGACCCTCGCCGTGTTCGTCAACGACGATAGCGAGGGCAAGGCCGACACTCACGCCTTCCTCGAACGCCGCATCGACGGGGTGATGAAGTTCGAGAAAGCCAAGGCGCAGCTGCTCGGCAAGGACCGGGAGCTGCCGAGCCTGACGCGGTTCCTCGGGCGGCTGCGGTATCCGGCGCGGTAATTGGGGCGGTAAATCGCCACTTTTTTCCGTCTCCGCGAAGGCGGGGATCCATCTAAGCTCGCGTTTCCCGCTACCCTTGTATGGGCCCCTGCCTGCGCAGGGGCGACGGTGTGTTCGAAACCGCAGGGACGACGCGGTTATCAACCAAGCCCGGCGTAATACGCCTCATGCGCGGCGACGTGGGCTTCCATCGCTGCGAGCAACTCCCGTTCTGCCACTTCGGTAAGGCAGTCCTCGTAAGCCTCGAGGTCTTCGGGGCAACACCGCGAGATGATGTCCTCGCGCTCCTTCTCGTCCATCACCGGCAGCGCGCACCCCATCCGTTCGATCACGTGTTCGAGCTGGCGCTGCGCCTTGCCCGCACCGATTCCTCCCAGCGCTGCCAGCACTTCCTCCGCGTCGAGATGATGCGAGAAGTCGAGAAAATGGACGAGGCCGCCGTTCCCGCTGATCGCGTTGAACAGCGAGGCAATCGCGGCCGCACGCCGGGGGCTGCCCCACTCGTGATGCTCGGGCTCGCTCAGCATGACGAAGTTGTTCCACGCTTGGTCGGAGCAGATCATGGCGGCAACCTACCAAGGGCGCGGGCTGCCCGCCATCCGCGATTGCGACGGCAAGGATTCATCCGTGCAAAACGCCGCACCCCGCGTCGCACACGGGGCTGGTCTGCCCTATTGCCCGACTCGGATTCGCAGGCCATCTTCGTGGCCGCAGAATCAAGATATTGACGGGAAGGGTATTTCGATGGCGGGTTCGCTCAACAAGGTCATGCTGATCGGCAATCTGGGCGCGGACCCGGAAATCCGCAGCTTCCAGAACGGCGGCAAGGTCGCCAACCTGCGCATCGCCACCTCCGAACAGTGGAAGGACAAGGCGACCGGCGAGCGCAAGGAAAAGACCGAGTGGCACACCGTCGCGATCTTCTCCGAAGGCCTCGTCAGCGTCGTGGAGCGCTACCTCAAGAAGGGCAGCAAGGTCTTCGTCGAAGGCAAGCTCCAGACCCGCAAGTGGCAGGACCAGAACGGTCAGGACCGCTACAGCACCGAAATCGTGATCCAGGGCCTCGGCGGCACGCTGACCATGCTTGATGGCGCGGCTGGCGGCGGCGCGGGTGGCGGCGGTGGCGGCATGGGCGGCGGCGGCGGTGGCGGAAGCTACGGCGGCGGTCGCTCGGGCGGCGGCGGCGGCGGCGCGTGGGATCAGAGCGGCGGCGGTTCGGGCGGCGGCTTCGGCGGCGGCGGCGCTCCGGCGGGCGGCGGCGGCGGTTACGACGACCTCGACGACGACATTCCGTTCTAAGCTGGTCGTTTTAGAGGGGGCCTAGATCGTTCTAGACCCCCTCCAGACCCCTTTTAGACACCCCTTAGACGCGTTTAGACCCCCTCCAGACTCGTTCTGGCGGGGATGTTTCACGTGAAACAATCGCGTTTCAGTCTTTTTTGAGACCCGCCAGAAGATCGGCCAGCGGCCCCATCTGTTCGCCCTCTTTGACGATCCCGGCAGCGGCCCGGAATGCGTCGGCATTAGGCCCCTCGGCATAGGGATCGATCGCCAGACCAAGGGTCTGCGCCACCGCCTCGCCAAGGTCGAACATATCGCCTTCGAAGAAAATCTCGTCACAATCATCGGCTTCGAGCTCGATCTCGGCGTCTTCCTCGGAGGGCATAGGGCGCTGATGTTGCTCGACAAATCTGAGATCGACAGGCTCGTCGATGGTGACGGGGAAGTCCTCGCCCGAGACTGCGCAGGGCTGGCGGATGGCTGCCCGCAAGCGCCCCGTGGCGCGGATCGCGCTCGGCTTCTGCTCAAGATCGACCTCGGCCCTCAGGCTCGCCACCGCTCCGAGCCCGAACCGCGCGGCCAAAGCGGCGCGCTCGGCCTCGGTCGCCTCGATCACCACGGCGCTGGCCGGCAGGGGCCGGGCCTTGACCATCCGGGTCAGCTCCGAAGGAGGCACTATCGGCGCACTCACCAGATCGCGCTCGCCTGCATCATTTCGGCGTCGGAAAAGCGTCCCAACCGCTGGAAAAGCTTCATCAATCTGTCAGCCACCGCGTGCGAGGAAGCGGCCTCGTCGGCGCCTTGCGCATAGGTCACATTGCGCGAAACGGCTGCGGTGAGCCGCTCCATATCGCCGTCATTATAGGCCCCGCGATAGGCCCCGAGCCGCCCGCCGAGCACGCTCATCAGCTTGCCGATCCGCTTGCCGACGACCACGTCATTGACCCCGAATTCGCGCAGCTGCCCGTCCATGTCCTCGACGAACAATTCGGCCAGCAGCGCGGATTCCGTACGAAGTTCAGAGGCTTCGAGGCGGACCATGACCGCGCTCAGCACGGCGGTGATCATGTCGAAGCGCCCCGCGACCGAATCCGCCACGCGGCAATCGGTGTAATAGACCGGCTCGCGCGCCAGCTCGATCACGCGGTGCCACAGCGGACGCACCCCTTCGCGCGGGTCGGGTGCGGTGCCGAACAGGCGGGAGAGAACGGACATGAGGTCAAAAGCCTTTCGCGCTTTGGGGCATCGATAATCGGTCGGGCGCGTAGGGTTGGCGCCCCTCGCTTCCTACGACAACGCACGAGGCGCGGATGCGTTCAACCGCCGTTCAACGTGGCCAAGCCACCGCTTTCCCATATGGTGCGTTGCAAGCGCGCGCCTAGCCCCTTAAAGCACCTCGCCCAAGGGACAAGTGCGCGAAAGCGCGGGAACAACGGAACGGACACGGTTTGGCGCAGATGACACATTCGGGCGCGATGAAATTCGGTTGGCGCAAGGTGCTTGGGCCGGTCCTGCTCGCCGGAGCGGCAACGCTGCTGCCCGGGTGCACGGCGATCTCCGAATCGCGCGGGTACATCCTCGATCCGCTGCTGACCGACGCGGTCCAGCCGCGCATCGACAACCAGCAGTCGGTGGAGAGCACCCTCGGGCGGCCGACCTTCACCAGCCAGTTCGGCACGCCGACCTGGTACTATGTCTCGAGCTTCACCGGACAGCGCCCCTTCAACCGTCCGCGCATCCGCACGCACAGCGTGCTCGCCGTGCAGTTCGATGCGCAGGGCCGCGTTGCCAAGGTTGAACGCAGCGGTATCGAAAAGGTCGTGTTCCTCGATCCCAACGGCAACAAGACCCCGACCTTGGGCCGCGAGCGCGGCTTCCTCGAAGACCTGTTCGGCAATATCGGCCAGGTCGGCGGCGGCGGCCTGCCGGGCGGCGCGCCTGCGGGCAGCGGCCCCAACGGGCAGTAAGCCTGCGCTTGTCGCCGTGTGCTTGATACGCGGGGCAGGCGCGCCATATTCGCTGGCATGACACACGATCCCTCGGCCCATGGCCTCGTGCAATGGCACGGCACCACCATCATCGGCGTCCGGCGCGGCGACACCACCGTCATCGCGGGCGACGGGCAGGTCTCGATGGGAAACACCGTGATGAAACCCAATGCCCGCAAGGTCCGCCGCCTTGGTGACGGCAGCGTGATCGCGGGCTTTGCCGGCGCGACCGCCGATGCCTTCACCCTCTTCGAGCGGCTCGAGAAGAAGCTTGAGCAGTATTCCGGCCAGCTGATGCGCGCGAGCGTCGAGCTCGCCAAGGACTGGCGCACCGACAAGTATCTGCGCAACCTCGAGGCGCTGATGATCGTCGCCGACAAGGACACGCTGCTGGTGCTGACCGGCAATGGCGATGTGCTGGAGCCGATCGGCGAGATCGCTGCGATCGGATCGGGCGGAAACTTCGCCCTTGCCGCTGCCCGCGCCCTCTCCGACTACGAAAGCGATGCCGAGACGATCGCACGCAAGGCGATGGCGGTCGCGGCCGAAATCTGCGTCTTCACTAACGGCAATTTGACGGTCGAGACGGTTTAGTCCTAACGCTTCCCCGTGCGGCAAAGGCGCGCGCGGGAGCGGGAAAATCGGCTTGGGAAAAGCGCAGGAACCGGGCGGCAAGATCGTCGCAATCCAGCTGCTCCGGGCACTCGCCGCGCTGATCGTCGCCGCCGGGCACATCGCTTTTGCCTTTGCTGACCATCTCCCGGGCGGGCTGGGTGACAGTCTCGACAGCGGCGACGGCGGCGCGGGGCAGATCGCGGTCATGCTGTTCTTCGTCGTTTCGGGCTATGTGATGGTCATCTCCTCGGAGCGATTGTTCGGCCGGCCCGGCGCGCGGCGGACGTTCTGGATCCGCAGGTTCATCCGCATCATGCCGCCTTACTGGATCGCCACGGTGGTGCTGGTGGCGCTGCTGATCCCGCTCGACGCGCGGCCGGTCGATCCCGTGCATGTCGTGCAGTCCTTGCTGCTCATCCCCTATTGGCCAGCCGATGGCCTTCTCCGGCCTCTGCCCGTGCTGTGGGTGGGCTGGTCGCTGTTCTACGAGATGCTGTTCTACGCGCTGTTCGGGCTGTTCATCATGTGGCGGCGCGAGGCGGCGGTTGCGGGAGTGATCGCGGTGCTGGTCCTGACGGTTATCGCAGGGCTGTGGGTGCCGCCGGTGAGCGCCCCGCTGTTTGCTATCACGCGTCCGGTCATCCTTGTGTTCGGCACGGGGGTGCTGCTGGCGTTGTGGCGCGCGAGGGGCGGCAAAGCGCCGGCCTGGCTACGCTGGATAGTGTTGCTCGCAGTCGTCCCGGTCTGGTGGTTCGTTCCCTATCCGGTGGATGCCGACGCGATGGGCTTCGATTTTCTCGCTTGGGCCGCTCTTCCGGCGTTGATGATCGCCTTTGCCGCCATTTCCGGCCCGCTGGCCCTGCCTATGCCGGGCATCATCAACAAGGCGGGCGATGCGAGTTACGCGATCTATCTGTTCCATGTTCCGCTCGCATGGTTCTGGTTGCCGGCTTGGGGGCGCGTGCCGTTCTTCGATGCCGGGCCCTGGGACTACTTCGTGAGCGCCCTTGCTGCGACCATCATACTGGCCTGGCTGTTCAACACTTACGTCGAGCGGCCGATGATGGCGGCCTTGAACCGGCGTTTCGCCGCGCCACATAGCTCAGAGGAACACCTCAGAAAGACCCCATGACACCCCCTACCTCTCCCCTTCAGGCGCTGACCCCCAAGGCGATTGTCGCCGCGCTCGACGAACACATCATCGGACAGCAGGACGCCAAGCGCGCAGTCGCGGTGGCGCTGCGTAACCGCTGGCGCCGCCAGCGCCTCGGCGCGGACCTGCGCGACGAGGTGACGCCCAAGAACATCCTGATGATCGGCCCGACGGGCTGCGGGAAGACCGAGATCAGTCGCCGGCTGGCAAAGCTCGCCGAAGCTCCGTTCATCAAGGTCGAGGCGACCAAGTTCACCGAGGTCGGCTATGTCGGCCGCGATGTCGAACAGATCGCCCGCGACCTTGTCGAGGAGTCGATCCGGCTCGAGAAGGAACGCCGCCGCGACAAGGTGCGCGAGGCCGCGAGCGAGGCGGCGATGGACCGTCTGCTCACCGCGCTGGTCGGTGACAGCGCGTCGGAGGCGACCCGCGAGAGCTTCCGCCAGCGCATCGTCCAGAACGCGATGAACGATGTCGAGGTGGAGATCGAGCTGCGCGATACCCCCGCCGCGCCGTTCGACATGGGCAACATGGGCGGGCAGATCGGGATGATCGACCTCTCGGACATGATGGGCAAGGCGCTGGGGCGGAAGAATACCCGCCGCCAGAAGCTGCGCGTACCCGATGCCTGGGACAAGCTGGTCGACGAGGAAGCCGACAAGCGCCTCGATCAGGACGACGTCACCCGCGCGGCGCTGCTCAATGCCGAGACCAACGGGATCGTGTTCCTCGACGAGATCGACAAGATCGCGGTCAGCGATGTGCGCGGCGGATCCGTCAGCCGCGAAGGCGTGCAGCGCGATCTCCTGCCGCTGATCGAGGGCACGACGGTGGCCACCAAGTATGGCCCGATGAAGACCGACCACGTGCTGTTCATCGCCAGCGGCGCGTTCCACGTCGCCAAGCCCTCGGACATGCTCCCCGAGCTTCAGGGCCGCCTGCCGATCCGTGTCGAATTGCAGGCGCTGACCGAGGCCGACTTCGTGCGCATCCTTTCCGAAACGCGCGCCAATCTTGTCGCGCAGTACAAGGCGCTGCTCCAGACCGAGGAGGTGACGCTCGAGTTCGCCGATGACGCGGTGCCCGCCATCGCCCGCATCGCCGCGCAGGTGAACTCCACCGTCGAGAACATCGGCGCGCGGCGGTTGCAGACGGTGATGGAGCGCCTGCTCGAGGAGATCAGCTTCGAGGCCGAGGATCACGTCGGCGAGACGATCACCATCGATGCTGCTTACGTGGAGGCGCGGCTGGCGAACCTCGCGGGCAACACCGACCTCAGCAAGTATATCCTGTAATGGCAGGCGCGCCGGTCAGCGACCTTCAGGGAATGCTGGCGGGCATGGCACCGGTGCTCGATGCGCGGGAATGGGCGTTTGCCGTGGAGGAGGGCGATCCGCCTTCCGACGCCTTCGCGATTATTCGCGAGGCCGAGGGTACGACCGCGATCGTCGCGCAGAAGAGCGGCGGGTTCGCCCGCATCACGCTGACAGTTCACTCCGCGCTTGATGGCGTGGGTCTGACCGCTGCTGTCTCCACCGCGCTCGCGCAGCAGGGGATCGCCTGCAATGTCGTGGCGGGGTTCCACCACGATCATCTGTTCGTGCCGTGGGAGCGGCGGGACGAGGCGCTGGCAATCCTCCAGCGCCTCGCCGCCTGAGCCTTACTCGCCGAGCAGGTACTTCTTCCAGAACACCAGCTGCGCAAGGAACGCGTAGTCGGAATTCGCCTTCTTGGCGTAACCGTGGCCTTCGTCCGCCGCCACGAGGTGCCACGCCTCGCCGCCCTTGGCGCGGATTGCCGCGACCATCTGGTCGGCTTCCGACTTGGGCACGCGCGGATCATTGGCGCCGGTGACGACGAACATCGGCTTGGTGATCTCGTTCACGCGGGTGAGCGGGCTGATCTCGGCAAGCTTGGTGCGCTGGGCGGGCACGCGCTCGTCGCCGTACTCCACCCGGCGCAGATCTTGGCGGTACGGGTTGGTGTTCTCGAGGAAGCTCACGAAGTTGCTGATCGCGACCGTGCACTGGGTTGCGGTCAGCTTGTCCTTCAGCTGCACGGCGGCGGCGTAGCACATATAGCCGCCATAGGAGCCGCCGGTCAGGCCCACCTTGTCAGGATCGACCGACGGATCGCCCCGCACCGCATCGATCAGCGCAGCCATGTCCTTGACCGAGTCCTCGCGCTTGAACGGCCCGTTGTCCAAGCTGACGAAGGTCTTCCCGTAACCGGTCGACCCGCGCACATTGGGGTAGAAGATGCCGATGCCGAGCTCGTTGAGGTAGTAGTTGTTGCGGCCCTGGAAGCCTGCGGTGCTCTGGCCTTCCGGCCCCCCGTGGACGCTCACGATCAGCGGGCGCTTGCCCGGGAACTTGGCCGGATCGGGCATGTAGAGAAGTCCCGAGACCGAGAGCCCGTCGAAGCTCTTGGTGGTGACGATGCGCGGTTCGACGTTCACCTGCGGGTCGAGCCCCCCGGTCTCGCTCTGCGTCCATCGGGTGAGCTGGAGGCTTGCCGGGTCGAGCGACCAGACATCCGCGGCGCTCTTGGCGCTGCTGAACGAGAAGCCGATCTCGCCCCACGGCGCGAACGACAGCCCGCCGATCTGGCCCGAGGGCAGGACATCGACCTTGGTCACCTTGCCGCTCGCCACATCGAGCAGGCGCAGCCGGTCGGACCCCGCCTCGTTCACCTCGTAGGCGATGGTCTTGCCGTCGGGCGAAATGTCGAAGCCGTCGACGTCCCAGGCCTCCTTGGAAACCGGCGTGAACTTGCCCGACACCGGATCGAGACGCCCTAGCCGCTGGAAATCGGAGCCTTGGTCAGCGGTCACCCAAAGGGTGCCATCGGGCGCCACACGCATTCCGCTGAAAGCGACTTCGGCCTTGGGATCGCCGATCGCGGTCAGCTTGCCGCTGGCGAGATCGAGCCGGTAGAGGTCGACATCCTGCACCGAGTTGTAGTCGGCGAGGTAGGCCGTGGCCTTGTCGGGCGAGAAGCCGGTGATCGCCCAGCCGCCGCCCTTGCTCTCCAGCACCATCCGCGCCGAGGCAGGGTCGCGCGGATCCATCACATAGAGGTCCGAATCCACGCCGTTGCGGCGGGTCGAGCTGAAGCTGAGCAGGGTCCCGTCATTGCTCCAAGCGCCGCGCTCGTTGCGGCTCTTGCCGTCCGTTAGCAGGGTGAGGCGGCCATTGCTGAGGCTATGGATCTGGTAGTATTCGTCCCCGCCGCGATCCTTGCTGACAACGATCACGTCGCCCTTGGTCGGCGCATAGGAGCCCGAGACCGGCTCGGCCTCGAAGCTGATCTGGGTGCGCGCGCCCATCGGCTGGGCGACGCGGTGGAGCTGGTTCACGTTGGCAAAGCGGGTCGAGATCAGCACCGCGCGGGCGTTCGGGTCCCATCCGGCAAAGCCTGCGCCGCGGGCCTCGAGATAGGGCCGAGCGGTATCGGCAAGCGCCAGCGGGATCGGCGGCATGTCCTCGGCGGTGAGTGCGGCCGGTTTCGGCACGGCCGGGGCCGGGGTCGCAGCGGGTGCGGCCTGATCCTGGGCGACGACGGGAGCTGCGGCGCTGGCAAGCAGCAGGGCAATCATGGCGGCATGGCGCATCGTGGTGGTCTCTCTTGCGATGGGTGCGGCCCCGGACGGGGCTTGCGACAAGAGGTAACGGGCGCGCGGGCATCACGCAATCCGCCGCGCACGAGGCACTATTCGGCGGCCTGCGCCTCGGCGTCGTCCACGATCTCGCGCCGCTCGTTCGCCTGCCGCGCCCACATCTCGGCATAGAGCCCGCCGCGCTTGAGCAGGACGGCATGATTGCCGCTCTCCACCAGCCTGCCGTGATCGAGCACGAGAATGTTGTCCGCATCCGCGATGGTCGACAAGCGGTGCGCGATCGCAAGCGTCGTGCGGCCCTTGGCGATGCGGCGCAGGGTCGCGAGGATTTCCTGCTCGGTGCGGGTGTCGAGCGCGCTCGTCGCCTCGTCGAGCAGCAGGATCGGGGGGTTCTTCACCAGCGTGCGCGCAATGGCGACCCGCTGCTTCTCCCCGCCCGAAAGCTTGAGGCCGCGTTCGCCCACCATCGTGTTGTAGCGATCGGGCAGGCGCTCGATCAGCGGCGTGAGTGCGGCATCGCGCGCCGCCTGCTCCACCATCGCGTCGTCGGCATCATGCGCGCCGTAAGCGATATTGTAGGCGAGGTTCTCGTTGAACAGCACCGAGTCTTGCGGGACGATCCCGATCGCCGCGCGCACGCTTTCCTGCGTGACGTCGGCAATATCCTCGCCGCCGACCAGAATGCGGCCTGACAGCGGGTCATAGAAGCGGAACAACAGCCGCCCGATGGTGCTCTTGCCCGCGCCCGAGGGGCCGACAATCGCGGTCGTCGATCCCGCCGGGGCCTCGAAGCTGAGGCCGTGGAGGATGGTGCGGCCCGGATCGTAGCCGAAGGTCACGTTGTCGAAGACCACGGTGGGCTTGCGGATGATCAGCGCCGGCGCGCCCGGCTTGTCCTTCACCTCTATGTCTGTGTCGATCAGGCGGAACATCTCGGCCATGTCGATGAGGCCTTGGCGAATGGTGCGGTACACCCAGCCCAGAACGTCGAGCGGGCGGAACAGCTGGATGAGGTAGCTGTTGACCAGCACGAGGTCGCCAACCGTCATCGCGCCGGTGCTCCAGCCCCAAACGGTGTAGGCCATTGCGGCAGCGACCAGCGAATTGGTGATCAGCGCCTGCGCCATGTTGAGCAGGCCGACCGAGTTCTCCGACTTGATCGCGGCCTCGGCATAGGCGCGGGCGGCTTGGCTGTAGCGCGCCTCCTCGCGGCCCTCGGCGCCGAAGTACTTCACAGTCTCGTAGTTTAGGAGCGAATCCACCGCCCGGTACAGCGCCTTGCCGTCGAGGTCGTTCATCTCGCGGCGCAGCTTGGTGCGCCACTCGGTGATCGCGCGCGTCACCCACACATAGGCGACGACGGTGACGGCGGTGGCCAGCACAAGGTCGATGCCGAAGTTGATATAGAAAATGACGCCAACGGCGATTAGCTCGATGATCGTTGGGGCGATGTTGAACAGCAGGAAATAGAGCATCTGGTCGATGCTCTTGGTCCCGCGCTCGATGATCTTGGTGACCTCGCCGGTGCGCCGCGCGAGGTGGAACCTTAGGCTTAGCCGGTGGAGGCGGTGGAACACATCTTCGGCAAGGTGAAGCGTCGCGACTTGCCCGACGCGCTCGAAGGCAATGTTCCTGAGGTTGTCGAAAGCGACCGAAGTGAAGCGCCCAAGCGCATAGGCGGCGACCAGCGCGAAGGCGACCGTGGCCGCCTGACCTTCCGGCCCTCCGCGCGTCCCCGACATGGCGTCGACCGCGCCCTTATATGCAAACGGCAGGGCGAGAGTGATCGCCTTGCCGCCCAAGACCAGCGCCATCGCGACGGCGATACGTGTGCGAAGGCCGGGATTGTCCTTGGGCCAGAGGTAAGGGAGGAACCGCTTCAGTGTCGGCCAACTTTCCACGTCCCGCGCGCGAGTCTTCTTGTCAGCGGGATCGGCGGATGTGGCGTTGTCTGGCGGCATGGCCCTTCATGTGGGCGCGGAGGACTGTTCCCGCAAGGCGCGAAGCCGCAGGTTATCAGAAGCGAGGAGAATAGGATGTGCCGCGCTGCGCCTTGCGCATGGCCCGCGCGACATCGGCAGGAACATCGAAGAGAATCCGCTGATTGGCAAAGTCGATCGCGACGCGGTCGAACAGCGACAGGTGCTGCATCCCGATCGAGAGCACCGGCGTGTCCTCGAGACCGAGCGCGGCGAAGGCGGGGGTGTCTGCAAAGGTAAGAGGCACGTCGGTCATCGACAGGCCCGCAATTGTTAGCGATCGAACGAAGGCAAGCTGGCCGACGATGTCCACGCCGTTGACGTCGGTGGTGACGACGTCTTGTGCGCGCTTGGCGCGGATCCGGTCGCGCAGGGCAAGGTTGCCGAGGCTCGACTGCGCGCCGGTGTCGATAATGACGGTCGCTCGCACGCCTTCGACCAAGGCGTCGGTGATCAGCAGCTGGCCGAGCTTGCTGCGTGCCCGCACTACGATCTCGTAACCGCTCGGCTTGTCCTTGGAGGTGGCGTCCTCGATCGCGATGGTCTGTTTGCGGAAATCGATGAGGACACGGAAGTCCTGCAGCGCGTCGAGTCCGATGATCCCGTCGGCACCGACATTCTCTCGCAGCAACACAGGGGCGACGAAATTGGTGTAGGTGTTCGCGCCGAATTCTATTCTTCCCACGTCGACCAGCTCGACCTCGCGGCGGCTGGCCATGCCCACCAGAGTTGCCGTGCCTGCCGGCGCCAGTCCGGCGGCGGTGCGGATTTCCGGGGTAACGGCCGTCGCCTGGCTGCCGGTGTCGATCATGAAGGCGAAGGGGCCCGTGCCTTCGACAAGCACGGGGAGGGTGAGGCGGGTATGGCGATCGGCTTCCAGCAAGAGCACCTCGGCCTGCGGATCGACAACCCCGGTAGCGGTGGCGGGTAGGGGAGGGGCAAGCACCGGACTCTCTGCGGAAGCCGGCATGGCGGCAGCCAGCAAGGAGGCGGCAAGGATCATGCGCGCACACATATATATATGACCTCTCCTGTAAGGCATGATGCATGAGGCGCCTGTCCAACGACTGCTTGTACCATCATGGAGATCGCTTCCCAACACGCTGCCCAACCACTCGATGGATGGAATCGCCCGAAGCGGATGGATGACTCGTACAATCCAACAGAGTCGTGGGGGAAGGGAGGCAGAAGAGGTGCTCAGACTCGGTTTCAGGGCCCGATTCACCCGGATTCGGGCCCTGTTATGGGCCATTTACCCCATGCTGAGGCGGGTGTTTGGGGTCAAAAATAGGGAAAAAATGGCGGAATTCTGCGGTTCTTGCGCGGCACTGAAATAAAATTGCAAAAAGCCGTTGACCGAATCCCGAAGCGCGCATAGATGACCTCCACCGACGCGGCGCTGACGGCTTCCACCGCCACCGCAACGACCGGTCGCCAACATAAACGGATAGCCGGTCCCCCGGTGTAAATCGGGGAACCAATCGCTGTCCGCTATTACTGTCTGGCGGCTCTTTGACATTGTTGGTTTTTGATGAAGGGACATGTGGGCGACGGCGCCCGGTCCGGGGACCTCAAGGCTCCGGTAACCGGTTAATTTATGCCGATGCCACATCCGATCGCAGGCTCCACGCCTGCCCGGATGGCAAGCATGTTCATTCGTATCCATTACGTTTGAATGCAGGTATCGGCTCCTTGCAGCTCATGCCAGACTGGAGGGTGGGGTTTTCCCCATGCTGGTTTGGTGTGTGACACAACTTGAGAGTTTGATCCTGGCTCAGAACGAACGCTGGCGGCATGCCTAACACATGCAAGTCGAACGAGACCTTCGGGTCTAGTGGCGCACGGGTGCGTAACGCGTGGGAACCTGCCTTTAGGTTCGGAATAACAGTGAGAAATTACTGCTAATACCGGATAATGTCTTCGGACCAAAGATTTATCGCCTTTAGATGGGCCCGCGTTGGATTAGCTAGTTGGTGGGGTAAAGGCCTACCAAGGCGACGATCCATAGCTGGTCTGAGAGGATGATCAGCCACACTGGGACTGAGACACGGCCCAGACTCCTACGGGAGGCAGCAGTGGGGAATATTGGACAATGGGCGAAAGCCTGATCCAGC
>JANNZG010000004.1:0-13482 GCA_031410495.1 Porphyrobacter sp. | reverse complement strand
GGACGTGAAAAACCGAGTTGAAGTTAATCGATGCGCCCGAAAGCTTGGCATAGCGCGCCTTCAGGTCGAGCGTCGTGTCCGCCCCGAGCTGCGCCACCAGCCGGCCATCGATGCCATAGACTTCCTGGTCATCGACGGTCTTCGATTTCAGGAAGTTGTTGGTCCAGAAGCCGTCGGTCTTGCGATAGTTTGCCGAGAGCACGAAGCCCAGCGCGTCGGAAAACGGGCCCGCGATATAGCCAGTCCCTTCGAACGTGTTCAGTTCTGCGTAGCTCGCGACGAAGCCGCCCTCCAGCCGGTCACCGGGCTTCAGCGTTGAAACGACGATGGCTCCCGCGGCGGCGTTGCGGCCGTAGATGGCGCCCTGCGGACCCTTGAGCACTTCGATCTGCCGCAGGGTGCCCTGGTCCTGGTTGAGCATGGCGGTGTTGGTCTTGAGGATGCCGTCGACGACCAGCGCCACCGAGCTTTCCGCATCGCGCGCGCCGTTGATGCCGCGGATGTTGATCTGGGTGTCGCCCGCTTCGGCGGTGCCGGTGACGATCGTCACGCCGGGAGTGAGCTGCACGAACTCGTCAGCGCGCTGCACACCCGTCTTGGCGAGGGTGTCGGCGGTGAACACGGTGACCGAGGCCGGCACGTCCGCCAGCGTTTCCGACTGGCGGCGGGCGGTGACCATGATCTCGCCGCTGCTTTCGGCAGTCGGCTCGCTGTCAGGAGCCGACTGGGCGGCGGCAGGAGCGGAAACGGCGATGGCACCGAGAGCCGCGCCGGAGGCAAGAAGCAGACGGACATTCATGAGACGGCTCTCCTAGGAAGGTAGATGGGTTCGGGGCGCAGGGGTAAGCGCAGCCCGGGCGCACACAGCGGCCCCGGCGTCTTCGATCGCGCGCAGCAAATTGGGCGTTTTGCGGTTCACGGGCACTCCCCTGTTGCCTGTGCTCGTGTGGTTATTGTATACAAATCGCTTCCGTCAAGCGAAACTCTCCGCCGGTGAGCGAGTCATGATGCGGGTGTGTTTTTGCCGCCGCACAGGCTTGCAGGGGCGAAGTCCCCGCCGCACATAGGAAGGCCATGGACGCGCGCGACCTCTTTTCCCTGCCAATGGCCCTCGCCCGGTGAGCCGCGCGTCCGAACAGGCCTATGCCACAATCCGCGCGCATCTGCTGAGCGGTGCGGTCAAGGCGGGCGAGCAGCTTACCGAGGACCAGCTTTCGCAGATCACCGGCGTCAGCCGCACCCCCGTGCGAGAGGCCGTGCGGCGCCTGGAGGGCGAGCTGCTGCTGGTGCGATCCGATACCAAGCGGCTGTTCGTCGCCGACTGGAGCCGCGACGATATCGAAGAGATGTTCACGCTGCGCCAGATGCTCGAATGCCATGCGGCCGAGCGCGCGGCCAAGCGACTTTCCCGAGCTCAGATCGCCGCACTGGAGACCCTCAACCGCGACCTCAAGGCGGCGGTTGAGGAAACGCCGCCCGACGTGACCCGCTTCCTAGAAGCCAACCGCGCCTTTCACGAGGCGATCATCGAAGCAGCGGATTCGCCGCGGCTCGGACAGCTCCTCGCCAAGCTGATCGAAGCGCCCGTCGTGCTGCGCACCGCGCGCACCTATTCGCAGGGCGACCTCAGGCAATCGGCGCGCGACCATGACGAGCTGGTAGCCGCCTTCGCCGCGCGCGATCCCTCTTGGGCCCGCGCGGTGATGGGTAGCCACCTGCGCCGCGCCTTCCACACCTTCGCCCGCGCGGTCGGCCCGGCAGCAACCGATCGCGGCGGTGACACGGCATAACGCAGCCGGCTTCCGCAAGGCGCATCCTAGGCAGCCAAGCACGATTGCAATTGTATACAAAGCGGCTAATCAGGCGGCACACGCTCCCCGCAGCAGCAACAGGCGAGTCACGATGGCAGGCACCAGAATCGAACTGGTCGAGGTTGGCCCGCGCGACGGCCTCCAGAACGAGCCCGACATCATTGCGACCGAGGTAAAGCTCGCGCTCATCAATCGCATGATCGGCTACGGCGCGCGGCGGCTCGAGGTCGCAAGCTTCGTCCACCCCGCCCGCGTACCGCAGATGGCCGATGCCGAGGCTGTGATCGCGGGCCTGCCCGACAATCCGGACTGCACTTACGTGGGCCTCGTCCTCAACAAGCGCGGCGTGATGCGCGCGCTCGCCACCCGCGAAGGCGGCGCGCGCGGGATCGATCAGGTCGGCTGCGTGATCGTCGCCAGCGACACCTTCGGACAGAAGAACCAGGGCCAGACCATCGCCCAAGGCCTTGCCGAGACGCGCGACATGCTCCGCTTCGCCCGAGCCGAAGGCATCCGCGCACAGGTCACGATCAGCGCCGCGTTCGGCTGTCCGTTCGAGGGCGAGGTCAAGCATGACACCGTCCTCGCCATCGCCGAGGAACTCGCCATCGAAGCGCCCGAGGAAATCGCGCTCGCCGACACGATCGGGGTCGGCACGCCGTTCGAAGCGGGCGAGCTTTTCGGCAAGCTCGGCGCGGTGCTGGGCGGCAAAATCCCGATGCGCGCGCATTTCCACAACACCCGCGGCACCGGCATCGCCAATGCCTGGGAGGCTTACAAATCGGGCGTGCGTACCTTCGACGCCTCATTGGGCGGCCTTGGCGGCTGCCCCTTCGCGCCGCGGGCGACGGGCAACATCGCCACCGAGGATCTCGTCTACATGATGGGCCGTTCAGGCGTGGACACTGGCATTGATCTCGAAGCCGCGATTGCGGCGAACAAGTGGTTTGCGGAACTGCTGGGGCGCGAATTGCCCTCGGCTGTCGCCCGCGCGGCATAAGAAGGACAGGGCATGACTTACAGGTTGGGCGTCGACGTAGGCGGGACTTTCACCGATCTCCTGCTGTTCGACGAGGCGAGCGGCGCGTTCTGGCGGCACAAGACCCCGTCCACCCCGCATGATTCCTCGGAAGGCATCCTGACCGGCGTGAAGGCGATCACGCAGCAGGCCGGGATCACCGCCGCGGACATCGCCTATTTCCTCCACGGCACCACAGTCGCCACCAACGCCGTGCTCGAAGGCAAGGGCGCGCGCGTCGGCCTCGTCACCACGCAGGGCTACCGCGACATCATGCAGATCGCGCGCAGCTTCGTGCCCGGCGGTCTCGCCGCGTGGATCGTCTGGCCCAAGCCCCAGCCGCTCGCGCGCCTTGAACACACGGTCGAAGTGCCGGGCCGGATGGACGCCTTGGGGCGCGAGGTCGCCCCGCTCGACGAGGACGCGGTTCGCGTGGCGCTACGCAAGCTCAAGGATGACGGGATCGAGGCGCTCACCGTCAGCCTGATGAATGCCTACCTGAACGGTGCGCACGAGGCGCGTATCGGCGCCATCGCTGCCGAGGAACTGCCGGGCATCCCTGTCTCGCTAAGCCACGAAGTCCTGCCCGAAATGCAGGAATACGAGCGCACGCTCTCGACAGTCGCCAACGCGGCAGTGCGCCCGGTGGTGAGCAAATATGTCTCCAACCTGCGCACCAAGCTCGCCGACGAAGGCTTCGGAGGCCGCTTGTCGCTGCTGCGGTCCGATGGCGGCTTGATGAGCAGCCAGAAGGCCGAGGAACACCCGGTCAACATCCTCATGTCCGGTCCCGCAGGCGGGGTGACGGGCGCGTTGTGGGTGGCGAAGAATGCGGGCTTCAAAAACATCCTCACGCTCGACGTGGGCGGCACCTCGACCGACGTGGCGCTGATCCAGGGCTTGGAGCCGCGCCGCCAGCGCACCACCGAAGTGGGCCACCTTTCGGTGCGCGCCTCGGCGCTCGATGTGAAGACGGTCGGTGCGGGCGGCGGCTCCATTGCCCACGTCCCGCAGCTTACCAAGGCGCTGCGCGTCGGGCCGGAGAGCGCGGGCGCGGTGCCGGGGCCGGTCGCCTATAACAAGGGCGGCACGCTCCCCACGGTGACGGACGCCAACGTGGTGCTGGGCTACCTTCCCGAGGATCTATTGGGCGGCAGCTTCAAGCTTGACCGTGAGGGCGCGAAGGTGGCGGTGCAGACCGTTGCCGATGCGCTGGGCGTCACGCTGATGGAAGCCGCGCGCGGGATCATCGATATCGTCAACGAGAACATGTTCGGGGCGCTGCGGATGATCTCCGTCCAGCAAGGCTACGACCCGCGCGAGTTCGCGCTGATGGGCTTTGGCGGGGCTGGCCCGCTCCATGTCAACGCGGTCGCCCGCCTGATGGGCAGCTGGCCCGCGATCTCGCCCGTTTCCCCCGGCGTGCTCTGCGCGCTGGGCGACGCCACCACGCGGATGCGCACCGAGACCGCGCGCAGTTTCTCGCGCCTCGCCCGCGATACGAGCATCGCCGACCTCGTCAGCGTGCTCGACGAAATGGCCGCGCAGACCCGCAGCGAACTGCTGGGCGACGGCATTCCCGAAGACCAGATCACCTCGCTGTTCGAGATCGACGTGCGCTACGCCGGGCAGGCCTTCGAAGTGCCGCTGACGATCACGCAGGACATTCTGGAGGCGGACGGGATCGAAGGCATCCTCGCCCGTTTCGACGAGGAACACCTGCGGCTTTTCACCTTCAACATGGACACCCCGCACGAGATCGTGAACCTGCGCGCCGTCGCTCAGGGGCAGGCCCCCGCCCTGCCCGCGACCGAACTGCCCAAGGGCGACGGCGATCCGTCCGCCGCCAAGATCCGCGACCACGTAGTGTGGATCGACGGGGCCGAGCGCCCGGCGGTGATCTACGACCGTGCCAAGCTCAAGCAGGGCGACGTCATCGAAGGTCCAGCGGTCATCACCGAGATGGACTCGACCACGCTGGTCGAACACGATTGCCGCGCGGTCGTCGACGCTGTCGGCAACATCCTCATCACTCTCAAGGCGAAGGGATAAGACGATGCCCGCCAAGATCATCGAACCCAACACCACTCCCTTCGCAAAGGTCACTATCGACCCGGTGACGCTCGACATCATCGAGAACGCGCTTCGCAATGCGCGGATCGAGATGGACGCGACCCTCGTGCGCACCGCGATGTCGCCCGGCATCCGCGAACAGGGGGACGCTTTCCCGCTGATCTCCGACCCCGCCGGCAAGATGATCGTCGGCCAGTTCGGCAGCTTCATCGACGGCTTCCTCAAGCAGTTTGATGGCACGATCGAGGACGGGGACATGATCTTCCTCAGCGATCCCTATTCCTGCGGCGGCGCAGTCAGCCACTCGAACGACTGGCTGGTCATGCTCCCGGTGTTCAAGGACGGGCGCCTGCTCGCCTACACCGCGATGTTCGGCCACCAGAGCGACATCGGCGGGAGCGTCCCCGGCTCGATGCCGATCGGCGCGTCCTCGATCTTCGAGGAAGGCGTGCGCATTCCGCCCGTGAAGATCTGGAAGCGCGGCGAATATAATGAAGACCTGATGAAGCTGGTGATGCACCAGACCCGCAAGCCCGACTGGTGCCAGGCCGATCTCAATGCGCTGATCGCGTCCTGCCGCGTCGCCGCGCGCCGTGTGGTCGAGATGGCCGAGCGGTTCGGCGACGACATCTATGTCTCCGCCACGCAGGAGCTGCTCGCGCGCAACCACCGCGCGATGAAGGCGCTGCTGGCGATGGCCGTGGCCGAGGAGCCGGTCAGCTTCGAGGATTACATCTGCGACGACGGCAAGGGCTACGGCCCCTACAAGATCCGCTGCACCATGTGGCGCGACGGCGACCGCGTGATCCTCGATTTTGCGGGCACCGACCCGCAGTCCGCAGCCTCGATCAATTTCTTCCTCAACGAGAACATGTTCAAGATGTTCTTCGGCATTTACATGATCATGGTCTTCGATCCGCAGATCCTGTTCAACGACGGGTTCTATGACCTGATCGAGGTGCGCATCCCGGAAGGCTCGCTGCTGAAGCCGCATTTCCCCGCCGCGCTCTCGGGCCGCACGCATGCGCTGGGCCGCATCTTCGACATTCTGGGCGGGCTGCTCGGGCAGAAGACCCCGGAATTCCTCAACGCCGCCGGCTTCTCCTCCTCGCCGCACCTGTTCTACTCCGGATGGGACAGCCGCGAGGACGGGACCCGCGACTGGTTCCAGCTGTTCCAGATCGGCTTCGGCGGCATTCCGGGGCGCCCGTTGGGTGACGGGCCGGACGGACACTCGCTGTGGCCGGGCTTCACCAACGTGCCCAACGAGTTCCTCGAACGCTACTTCACCTTGCGGATCGAGCGTTACTCCACCGCGCCCGACAGCGGCGGGGCGGGCCTGCATCGCGGGGGCAACGGCATCCACATGACCTACCGTTTCCTCGCCGATGGCGAGATCGCGATCCATGACGACCGCTGGTTCGTGCCGCCGTGGGGCGTCAACGGCGGGCTTCCGGGCGCGCGAGCGAAGAAGGTGCTCGAGCGCGCCGATGGCTCATCGGAAATCGTCGGCAACAAGGTCGAGAGCGTCGCTGTGAAGGCGGGCGATCTGCTCCACTTCATCACCTGGGGCGGCGGCGGCTGGGGTGACCCTCTGGCGCGCGATCCCGAACTGGTGGGCCTCGAAATCCGTCAGGGTCTGGTGACCGCGGAAGGCGCGCGCGCCTATGGCGTGGTGGCCGATGCTGCGGGCGCCGTCGACACCGCCGCCACCACCGCGCTCCGGGCAGAAATGACCGCTAGCCGCGGCGAGCTGCCGTTGTTCGACTACGGCCCTGGCATCGACGCTCTGCGAGCCAATTGCGAGGCCGAAACCGGCCTCCCCGCCCCCGTCCAGCCCGTCTGGAATGCCCATCCCGGCCTCAGGGAGGCAGCCGAATGAGCGCGCTCGACGGGATCAAGGTCGTCGAAATGGGCCAGCTTCTGGCGGGCCCGTTCTGCGGCCAGCTGCTCGGCGACATGGGCGCCGACGTCGTCAAGATCGAGCCGCCGGGCGCGGGCGATCCGATGCGCAACTGGGGCCAGGGCGACGAGAAGGTGCAGTGGGAGGTCATCGCCCGCAACAAGCGATCGGTCACCTGCAACCTGCGTGTGCCCGAGGGGCAGGCGCTGGCGAAGCGGCTTATCGCCGGGGCCGATGTGCTCATCGAGAACTTCAAGCCGGGCACGCTCGAACGCTGGGGCATGAGCCCGGCGGAACTCCACGCAGAGAACCCCGGCCTGATCATCGCCCGCATGTCGGGTTACGGGCAGGACGGCCCCTACTCCGACCGCGCAGGCTTCGGCGGGATCGGCGAGGCGATGGGCGGCTGGCGCTACGTCGTCGGCGAGCCTGACCGTCCGCCGAGCCGCATGGGCATCTCGATCGGCGACACGCTGTGCGCGACCTATGGCGCGATGGGCGTGCTGGCCGCGCTCCACCACCGCGAGAAGACCGGCGAGGGGCAGGTGGTCGATTCCGCGCTCTACGAGGCGGTGTTGCAGGTGATGGAGGGCCTCGTCCCCGAGTACGACCGCAACGGCGTGATCCGCGAACGGTCGGGCTCGGTGCTCAAGGGCATCGCGCCGTCCAACGTCTATACGTGCAGCGACGGCAGCTACATGATCGGCGCCAATGGCGACGCGATCTTTGCGCGGCTGTGCCAAGCAATGGGGCGACCGGAGCTTTCGAGCGACGAACGCTATGCCACCCATATCGCGCGCGGCATCCATCAGGACGAGCTTGATGCATTGATCAACGACTGGACCGGCACGCTCACCGTCGACCAAGTCGATGCGCTGATGATCGAGTATTCGATCCCTGCGGGCCGCGTCTATCGTGCGCCCGACATGCTCGCGGATCCGCATTTCCAGGCGCGCGAGGCGATCATCGAGGTCGAGACCCAGAACCGCGGGCGCATCAAGATGCAGAACGCCTTTCCCAAGCTCTCCAAGACCCCCTCGACCATCCGCCGCCCCGCGCCCGCGACCGCAGGGCAGGACAATGCCGAGGTGTTTGCCGAACGGCTGGGACTGGATGCGGGCGAATTGAAGCGGCTCGCCGAGGCGGGGATCATCTGATGGCCGGCCCCTCGGCAGCCGACAATTACGCCGGGGTTTACGAGGGGCGGCTCCAGCCGGGGACGCGGCCTGCGCTGCTGATCGTCGATGTGGTGACGGCCTATCTCACTGAGGGCTCGGCGCTGTTCATGGACACCGCTGCCGCCGCGCTCGCCAGCAATGCTCGGCTCGCCGAAGCGGCGCGGGCTGCGGGCGTGCCGGTGGTCTTTACCAATGTCCGCTACAAGGCGGATGGCTCGGATGGCGGGGTATTCTACCGCAAGGCTCCCGTTCTGGCGGCTTTCGTCGAGGGGTCGCCCTTGGGGGACTTCCCCGCAGACCTCACCCCCAAGCCCGACGACCGGGTGGTCACCAAGCAATATCCCAGCGCTTTCTTCGGGACCGGCCTTGCCGAGGCGCTCCACGCCGAGGGGATCGATACGCTGCTGATCGGCGGTTACTCGACCTCGGGCTGCGTGCGGGCCTCCGCGCTCGATGCGATGCAGTATGGCTTCATCCCGCTCGTGGTGCGCGAGGCCTGCGCGGACCGCCACCCGGGGCCGCACGAAGCAAACCTCTTCGACCTTCAGGCCAAATATGCCGAGGTGATCAGCGAGGCCGAAGCGCTGGCTGTGATCGGCCATCCTACACCGTACGTGTTGGGCGAGGCTGTCTGAAGCGCGGTCTGGCGGGGGTCTACGGAGGGTCTAGCCGGGGTCAAGGGGGGGTCTAAACGCCCCTAAAGAGGGTCTAGATCAAGTCCATCTCTTTGTTTTTACTAGGCATTCTATCCAGAACGCCGGCATTTGCCGATATCGGGGCGAATACCCACCATTTCGGCGCCCCGGAAGCCTATCCCAAGCCCTTCCCTGTAGGAAAGCGCCGCGCCGGAAGCCGGCCGCACATGGCCCCGAAAAGGCCATTGCCAACACTTGGCAAAATTTCCCAAGCTTTCGATTGCCTGAACAGGTCCTTCGTCGGGCGTCAGCTCAAAAACCCCGCAAATCCGCCATTTTTCGAGTTTGGCACGGCTGATGCAAAGTATCTGGCATCCCCGGGATGGCCCCGGAAAACACCAGAAACACCCAAAGGAGACCTCACATGTTCGCCACCGAAACCAGCAACCGCTTTGTCGCCGCCACCCTCTCGGTCGTGCTCTCGGCAGTGTTCTTCGCTTACGCGATCATCCCTGCCAGCCCGACGCTGATGGCCTGATCGGGTCGCGAGGGCTCAGCCCCGCCAACCGATCGAAACGTAGACATTGCGCGGCGCTCCGGGATCGAAGCCCCCGCCGCCGCCCGGACGGACCCGGCTCGCATAGTCCTCGTCGAGCAGGTTGTTCACCCCCGCACCGATGGTGAAACCGCCCGCCAGAGGCCATTCGACCGAAGCATCGAGCACCTCGTAACCCGGCAGGAAAAAGTCCGCGACGTTGTTGTCCGACCCCTGCTGGTCCCCCACCGACGTGAAGATCAGCGCGGCCCGCGCACCGTGCTTGCCGATATAGGCGAGGGTCGAGCGCAGCAGATGCCCCGGCGCATATTGCGGGGTAAAGCCCGCCGCCACGCCATCGGTGAAATCGGCATCGAGCAGCTGGAGATTGGTCGACAGCCGCAGCGTGTTCTCGCCCTTGGCGAAACCTTGCGGGCCGACCAGATCAAGCCGCAGCGCCAGATCCACGCCCTGGTTGCGCATATTCCCGACATTCTGCCGCCGCGCACCGCCTGCACTGACCGCGCCGAACGGCGGTGCAGCCGCCAGCGGTCCGGCAAGGAAGCCGACCTGGTTCTCGAACTCGACCCTGAACAGGCTCGCGTCGATGCGGACGGGCGCGATCGGTTCGGCCTGAAGCCCGGCTTCGACCGTGAAGGCATAGGAGGCCTCGAAGGTCCCCGCCGCGTCGATCCCGGCCTGGAAGGTCACGCCGTCATTATAGAGCAGCGGCTTGAACCCGCGGCTGGCATTGGCAACGAAGCGAAGGTCGGACGAAGCGTCCCATGTCACTCCGATGCCGTAGAGCGGGACGGTGGTGACGTTCTCGCGGTTGCCCAGCACGCCATTCGCAGCACCGGGCGCGCCGCCCGTGGCGCTGCCGAGCGCGAGGTCGAGGCTTTCGACGACCTTCTGGCGCAGGCGCTCCAGCCGGAAGCCGGGGACGATCTGCACATTGCCGAGGCCGAACTTGACCTCGCCGAACAGGGCCGCGGTATCGCCGCTGCGCTGGACTCGCGAGAGTGCGCCCGCGGTGCCGCTGAAGTCGGCATTGTTCGCACCCTTGTCGACGAACACCGGCGCGTCCGAGGTGTGGCCGAGCACGCCGATGGTCAGGCTGTGCTGGCCCGCGGCGCCGAAGTCGTGCCGGGCACGCAGGTCGATGCCGGCGGTGTCGAACACCTGAAGCTGGCGAACGAGCACGTTGGCATCGGGCGTCACCTGTCCGAAACTGCCTCCCGCCTGACGCCAGCTGGTGCGCTCGAAGCGGCTATAGAAGGCGCGTGCGGTGATCTGGGTGGCGTCACCGACCTGCCAATCGATGGCCAAGGTGGGGGCGAAACGCTCGATGCTTATGCGGTCACGGGGCGTCGATCCATCGCGGCGATCGGCTGCGAGGCGCGCGGCAGAGAGGCCGCCCGGCTCGCCGAACTTGCCCTTGTAGTAGTCGAGCGCGAGCGTGGCGGTGACGTCGTCGCCGAGATAATGGCCGCGCAGGCGTCCGGTGGTCTGCTCGCTATCGGAGTTGACGCGGCGCGGGCCGTCGCTCTCCGAATACTGGATGAAGCCATCGGCGGCGAAACGCCCGTCCGAGACCGCCAGATTGGCGAGGCCGGAGCGCATGTCCCAGCTGCCCAGCGTGACCCGAGCCTGACCTTCCGCGCCCGCCTCACGCCGCGGCCCGCGCAACACGTAGTTGATCGCCCCGCCCGGCTGCGGCCCGTAGAGCAGGCCCGATGCGCCGCGGATGAACTCCACCCGGTCGACCATTTCGAGCGGCGGGGTGAAGTAGCCGGCGGGGTAGGAATACATGTCCGGCACGGCCGGCACCGCGTCCTGCAGGGTGAGGATGTTCCAGCTCTCGTGCGGTTCGCCCAGCCCGCGATAGGACAGCGAGGCCCATGCGCCGTTCGAGACTTCCGAGACCAGCACGCCTGGAATATCGGCCAGCGCAACGCGCAGGTTGCGCGAGGGCACGGGGGCGATGTCGGAGAGCACGGCGATATCGCCCAGCTTGCCCGCAAAGATCAGGGTGCCGGATTCGTCGGGAAGGCGGTCGCCATCGCGGTCGGCGGTGACGATGATCGAAGTCGCCTGATTCGCAGTAGCGGACGCCTCTCCCTGCTCTCCGCCCTCCACTGCCGCCTCGCCGGCAGCGAGCGCCGGGGCCGCCACGGTCGCAAGCAAGGCGGCGAAGATCAGGCGGACAGGCACTGTGGACAAGGGCATCTTGGCTCCGTTGGGACTTTGAACAGGAGCCGCCATCTGTTGCTATTGAGAATGATTGTCAATCTGTAATCGCATGTGTCGGATGGTGCTTTGGCGTTGTGAACGTTGCAATATTTGCGACCAGCGGATTCGCCTACGAATAGGACCCATGTGGATAACCTGTTACGGTAACCATGAAGGGGTTGGCCATTTGCGGACAGATCATTCGAGCCAGGAAGGCGGCGGCTTTGCGGACGGTCACCGGGTGACAGAAGCGGCGCTCATCCGCAGCGAGGCGATCCTGCGCGGCATCACCGAAACAGTGCGCGAGGCCTTTTATACTCTCGAATACGGCGAAGACGGGCCATCGGTCGTCTATATCAGTTCAGCCTTCGAGGAGATCTGGGGACGCTCGCGCGCAAGCCTGGTGGCCGAACCCATGTCCTTCCTCGATGCCGTTCACCCGGAGGACCGTGCGCGGGTGGAAGCGGCAGTGGAGCGCCAGCAGCACGGGCACGAGACCGAAACCGAGTATCGCATCAACGATAGCGAGGGCCGCGAGAAGTGGATCCATGATCGCGCCTATCCGGTGATGGACGACGGCGGCAAGGTGATCCGGGTGATCGGGGTCGCCGAGGACATTACCGCGCGCAAGCACATCGAAATGCGCGCCACGCTGGTCGCGCAAGAGATGGATCACCGCGCGCGCAACCTGATGACGATCGTGCGCGGGATCATCGGCCAGACCCTGCGCTCGCAGTCGATCCCGCCCGAGGTGACCGAACTGCTGCTCGGCCGACTTGCGGCGCTGAGCGCGGCGCACAAGGCGATCATGCGGCACAACTACGCGGCCGCCTCGATCGGCGAGCTCGTTTCCCTCACACTGGCGCCGTTCAGTGCAAAGACCGCGCGGATCAAAGCTGCCGGGCCCGAGATCGAGCTCGTGCCGCAGGTCGGCTTGATCCTAGCGTTGGCGCTCCACGAGCTGGCGACCAATGCCCTGAAGCACGGCGCGCTTTCGGTGCCGAGCGGCGAGGTCGAACTCAGCTGGGAACACGCGCCGCTCGGCGAGCGGGCCGGCTTCCGCCTGATGTGGCGCGAGACCGGCGGGCCGAGGCTGGGGGCGCAGCGTCCCCCCAAGGGTGGCTTCGGCACCAACCTGCTCGAGGAGGGTCTGGCGTGGTATGGCGGCAGCACCCGCCTCGACTTCGCGCCCGAGGGGCTGACCGCGACGGTGATGCTGCCCCTCTCGATCTCGCCCGCACATGACCCGGACGCGGCGACAGGCGACCGCGCCGCCGCCTGACCGTGCCCTAGGCCGCTTCGATCGCCTCGAGCATCGCGCTGGCCGCGAGCCACGTTTCTTCAGCCGCCGCGAGGCTATCGGCGGCGCGGGCGCGCTTGGTCAGCAGGGCCTGCATTTGCGTGCCCGACTGCCCGCCAGCCTTGCCACTGAGCGCGACGATCTCGGCGTCGAGCGCCTCGACCTCGGCCGACAGGCGGGCGATGGCGGCTTCGGCCTTGCCCAGATCCGATTGGGCCGTGCGCATCTCTCCGCCTGCATTGGCCCCGCGCGCGCCCTTCCCCTTACCGCCGCTTGCCCCCTTGGGCTGATTGCGGCCGAGGATGAAGTCGATGTAATCCTCCATGCTCCCGTCATATTCGCGCGCCGTGCCGCCATCGACCAGCACGAGCCGGTCGGAGGTCAGCTCGACCATGTGGCGATCGTGGCTGATCAGGATCACCGCTCCGTCATAACCGTTCAAGGCCTGGACCAGTGCCTCGCGGGCGTCGACATCGAGATGGTTGGTCGGCTCGTCGAGGATCAGCAAATGCGGGGCGTCGCGGGTGATCAGCGCCAGCGCGAGCCGCGCGCGTTCGCCACCCGACAATTTGCCGACCAAGGTCGTCGCTTTTTCCCCCGAGAAACCGAACCTGCCGAGCTGCGCGCGGACCGCGGCGGGAGTGTTGCCCTTCATCGCGCGGGTCATATGCTCGAGCGGGCTGTCGTCGCCCGACAATTCCTCGACCTGATATTGGGTGAAATAACCGACCTTCATCTTGCCAGTGGCGTGGACTTCACCGGCCATCGCGGGAAGCTGCGCCGCGAGCAGTCGGGCG
>JANNZG010000003.1:0-1971 GCA_031410495.1 Porphyrobacter sp. | reverse complement strand
CGCAAAGCCGCCGCGCCGCACAAGGCAGGCGAATGGGCGTGGATCACGTCCGGACGCCATTCCTCGCACAGCTTTTCGATGGCCGAGGCCTGCAAGCCGATCTCGCGCCATTCGCGCAGGCCCACCGGTCCTGAGGCCTCGCCGGGCGTGCGATGGAATGTCAGGCCGTCGTGCACTTCGACCGGATCGCCCGGTGCCCCACCTCCTGCGCTATGGCGCAGGCCGGTGATGGCGCGCACTTCCATTCCCGCCGCAGCTTGTGCCTTCAGGATCGCGCGCGTGCGAAAGGTATAGCCGCTCTGCAACGGCAGTGAATGATCGAGAACGTGGAGAACCCGCATCACGGCTTCTTGAGCGTGCAGAAGATCCACCCCTGCAACGGCTGGGTCAGGGCGAATCTCTCGATAGCCTTCTGGTAAATGCTGCCCAGCCAGAACAGCACCCGGTTGAACACCAGATAGCTGGGATACTGGCCGATATAGGCGAAGTGATCGACATCGAGGCCCACTTGCGCGGCATGCCGCGTGATCGCGCGGCGGCTGTTGCTGCCGAACACGGTGGGGAACACGTCTTCGCCCGCGCGGCCTTCTGTGGCGCTGACGATCCTCGCGTGGAAGCGGTTGGGGATCAGCAGCGCAGCAATCGAGCCGTAGTCATAAATGCTGGGCGTGGTGAACACATAAACCCCGCCGGGTTTGAGCACCCGGGCGATTTCCGCATAGGCGCGCTCGGGATTTTCGAGATGCTCCATCACCGCGCGCGAATAGGCGAGGTCCACCGAATTTGAGGGAATGTCTTTCATATCGCGGACATCATTGGGGAACAGCTGCATCGCCGGATCATCAACGGTGAAATCGACGACATCGATGCCATAAAGCTTTCCCGCCTTGCCGATCAGCTGCGACAGGTTGGGCGCGGTGCGGCCGCAGCCGATATCGAGCACCGTGGCGCCGGGCTTCAGCCGCTCGGCAATTGCGCGCTCGATCACGCGGTTGGGATGAGTATCCGAGGGGAACGAAGCGCGAAGCTGTTCCTGCACCGGCTTGAGAAATCCTATCATTACGTCCGCGCTTTCTTGGCAACTGGCCCCGCGTCCCTAGCCAAATAGGCTTAACGCCCCGTCAACTGCCGCCGGGCTATGGGGCTTTTCATGGTCGACTATTTCTCACTTGCACTGACCCACGGCCTGCTGGCGCTTGCCGCCTGGCGGCTGGTCATGCGCGCCGATCTCGATCGCGATCCCAAACCGCAGACCGGCGAGGAAGCGGCAGGAGAAGCGCCAAAAGGCAGGACCGGAGCAACACGCCGTGCTTGATCTGGCGCTCACCGGCTTCATGGCGGGCTTCCTCGCGCTCGGCTTTCGCCGTCCGTTCCTGTGGGTGCTGGCCTATCTCTATGTCGATATCGTCGCCCCGCAAAAAATTTCCTATTTCCTGCTCGCCTCGATCCCGATCTCGTTGATCGTCTTTGTCGGTGCTTTCGGCGCATGGGCGATGGCCGACGACAAGATCGACAGCCGGTTCAGCGTGCGACAGGGGTTGCTGCTATTTCTTCTCATTTACTGCGGCTTTACGACCATGACTGCCGACTTTGCGGTGAATGCAGCGGAAAAGTGGTCGTGGGTGTGGAAAGCGATGGTCTTTGCCATCTTCCTGCCGCTCACCTTGCGCACGCGGCTGCGCTTTGAAGCTGTGGCACTGGTCATGGTGCTTTCCGCAGCATCAATCATCATCAACGGATCGATCAAGACGTTGGCCACCGGCGGCGGCTACGGTGCACTCAAGTTGCTCGTAAACGACAATACCGGGCTTTACGAAAGCTCGATCATCTCGTGTGTCGCCATTGCGATTATCCCGCTGATCCTCTGGCTGAAGAAGCATGGCACGATCTTTCCCGAAGACTGGCGCAGCACGCTGTTCAGCGCCGCGCTGATCTTCGCCTGCCTGCTGATCCCGGTGGGCACCCAGGCGC
>JANNZG010000002.1:0-2731 GCA_031410495.1 Porphyrobacter sp. | reverse complement strand
CCGCGCGACTTCGTCCATGTCGATCAGGTGGTCATCGGGCCGCACGGTGTAGGCGACCGGATTGAACCATTTGCCGCTCATGTTGACCGGCGAGCCATGCGTCAGGTGCCCGCCCGCGTTGAGGTCGAGCCCCATGAAAGTATCGCCCGGCGACAGCAGCGCGAGGAACACCGCCTGGTTCATCTGGCTGCCCGAATTGGGCTGCACATTGGCGAAATTGCTGCCGAACAGCTCCTTTGCGCGCGCGATGGCGATCAGTTCGATCTCATCGACATATTCGCAGCCGCCGTAATAGCGCTTGCCCGGATAGCCCTCGGCATACTTGTTGGTCAGCACCGATCCGGCGGCTTCGAGCACGGCCTTCGAGCAGATGTTCTCGCTGGCGATCAGCTCGATCTTGTCGCGCTGACGGCCAAGTTCCTTGCCGATCCAGCCGGCAATGGCCGGGTCGGTTTCGGCGAGGCCCGCCGTGAAAAAGCCTTTGGGCGTGACGGCGGTCAAAGTGTCGGTGCTCATGCTTCTTCTCTGCTGAAGGGAGGGTTGGACAATTTGTCGACGCGGCGCACATGGCGATCCCCGCCGAAGGGAGTGGCAAGGAACGATTCAAGGCAGGCCTTGGCCATGTCGGAGCCGGTCAGCCGTGCGCCCATGGCGATGACATTGGCATCGTTGTGCTCGCGGCTTAGCTTGGCGGACAGCGGCTCGGAAACCAGCGCGCAGCGCGCGCCCGAAATGCGGTTCACCGCGATCGAAATGCCAATGCCCGAGCCGCACAACGCCACGCCGCGTTCCGCCTTGCCGGCGGCGATGTGTTGGGCGAGCTTGTAGCCATAATCAGGATAGTCGACCGAGGCCTCGCTGTCCGGGCCAAGGTCGGCAACCTCGTGGCCTTGCGCCAACAGCCAGGCGGCAAGCTCGGCCTTGAGTGCGAAAGCGGCGTGGTCTGAAGCGATAGCGATGCGCATGGGTTATCTGGCCAGCTCTGGGGGGTGAGTCGGAATTGGGCCCCCATAAGCGGTGGCGGCCCGCGAAGCCACCCCCGCGTGCGCGCTAAAGGCGGGCGCGATCAAATAGGGACTGTCCCTTTGTTATGCTAGCGCCCGGCTGGCGCGGACTTGCCCAGTACTTCGGGGTCTTTGGCGAGGTAGTCGGTCACTTCCTGACGGACGCTTGCGGAAAACTGCTGGTTCACCTGTTGCGCCTCGCCGAGATAGACGGTGTTGGCTGCCGCGACGTCGCGGTCCGAAAGCAGCCCGCCCGATTGCTGGAAATAGTGCCGGCCAGCCGGGGTGCGGGCGAAAGCGACGATTTCGCTGAGTTCGGCAGCCGAAAACTCGCGGGCATAGGCGCTGGCGATGGCCTCGTGCATGCGTGGCAGGTTGCGGCTGATCACGGGCATCAGGCGCGCCGGGATCGAAGCGAAAGCGCGGTCCATGATGCCCTTGAGGCCGGGATCGCTGAACATTGGTGGCAATTGCGTGCCGCCGCGGATCTGCGCCATCAGCGCCGCGACCATCTCGTTCGTCATGGCATCGCGCCGCTCGGGCGGATAAATGATGGCGATGATTTGCCGGCCCATTGCCAGCCGCGCCGGATCGACTGCCTGCGCGTGGATGGGCATCGCTGCCAGCAGACAGGCAAGGGCGCCGCCGCGTAGCAGGGCACGCACCGCCGAAACCCTCACTGATCGAGGAAGCTGCGCATCTTGCGTGACCGGCTCGGGTGCTTGAGCTTGCGCAGCGCCTTGGCCTCGATCTGACGGATGCGTTCGCGCGTCACCGAAAACTGCTGGCCGACTTCTTCCAGCGTGTGATCGGTGTTCATGCCGATGCCGAAGCGCATGCGCAGCACGCGTTCCTCGCGCGGGGTGAGGCTGGCCAGAACCCGGGTGACCGTTTCCTTGAGGTTGGCCTGGATTGCGGCATCGACCGGGATCACTGCGTTCTTGTCCTCGATGAAGTCGCCGAGGTGCGAATCTTCCTCGTCGCCAATCGGCGTCTCAAGGGAAATCGGCTCCTTGGCGATTTTCATCACCTTGCGGACCTTTTCGAGCGGCATCGACAGGCGCTCGGCCATTTCTTCCGGCGTCGGCTCGCGGCCCTGTTCGTGCAAAAATTGCCGGCTGGTGCGCACCAGCTTGTTGATCGTCTCGATCATGTGGACCGGGATGCGGATGGTGCGGGCCTGATCGGCGATCGAGCGGGTGATCGCCTGTCTGATCCACCAGGTGGCGTAAGTGCTGAACTTGTAGCCGCGGCGATACTCGAACTTGTCGACCGCCTTCATCAGGCCGATGTTGCCTTCCTGAATAAGATCAAGGAATTGCAGGCCGCGGTTGGTATATTTCTTGGCGATGGAAATCACCAGGCGCAGGTTGGCCTCGACCATTTCCTTCTTGGCAATGCGTGCCTCGCGCTCGCCTTTTTGCACCATGTTGACGATGCGGCGGAACTCGGGGAGCGCCATGCCGGTGGCCGAGGCAATATCGGCAACCTCGGCGCGGATACGCTCGACAGGATCGGCTTCTTGCTCGGCGAAAGCGGCCCACTTCTTGTCCTTGGCGGCCTGCCCGCCCAGCCAGCCATCGTCCAGCTCGTGGCCGACGTAGCTATCGAGGAAGTCCTTGCGGTTGACCTTGTGACGCTCGGCAAGGCGCAGCATCTGGCCGCCCAGCGCGGTCAGCCGGCGGTTGAATGCATAGAGGTTGTCGACCAGATATTCGATCTTGGTC
>JANNZG010000001.1:0-65831 GCA_031410495.1 Porphyrobacter sp. | reverse complement strand
GTTTACATTGGTCTAAAACGTGGGGTTGTACGGTATCGGGTTGGGCGTCTCGATTCCCCCGGTGGTGTTTTACTTGGCTATGTGGGGGCCCCCGCCGGTGGGTTTTTTTGCCCCCCCCCCCCCGGGTGGGGGGGGGGGGTGGGGGGGGGGGGTCGAGGCAGCATAGCGGCGCTGCCCACCCCCGGCCCCTCCCGCAAGCGGGAGGGGAGAAGGCTTACTTCCCGTCCTTCGGAGCCATCCCCATCTGCCACAGGATGAAGGCGAACTCCTCCGCCGTTTCCTTGAGGCTGTTCCAGCGGCCCGATTGCCCGCCGTGGCCTGCGCCCATGTTGGTCTTGAGCACCAGCAGGTTGTCGTCGGTCTTCAGCTCGCGCAGCTTGGCGACCCACTTGGCGGGCTCCCAATAGGTGACGCGCGGGTCGTTGAGGCCGGCGGTCACCATCAGCGGCGGATAGGCCTTGGCGACCACCTGATCGTAGGGCGAGTACGATAGCATATAGGCGAACGCCGCCTTGTCGGTGATCGGGTTGCCCCATTCCTGCCACTCGCCCGGCGTGAGCGGCAGCTTCTCGTTGAGCATCGTGTTGACGACATCGACGAAGGGCACGTGCGCGACGACCGCGCCGTATTGCGACGGGTCCTGGTTGATCACCGCGCCCATCAGCTCGCCGCCCGCCGATCCGCCGCTGGCGGTGACCATGCCCTCGGCGGTGTAGCCCTTGGCGATGAGCCCGCGGCCCGCATCGACGAAATCGTTGAAGGTGTTGGTCCGCTCGAACATCTTGCCCGCCAGATACCAGCGCCGCCCGAGATCGTCCCCGCCGCGGATGTGGGCGATGCCATAGGCAAAGCCGCGATCGACGAGGCTGAGGCGCGTGGTCGAGAAGCCGGGCTCGGTGGCGTAACCGTAGGCGCCGTAGGCATAGAGGTGCAGCGGACCGGGGCCCTTGATGCCGGCCTTCTCGAGGATCGCCTTACGGTCCTTGCGCATCACGACGCTGACCGGCACCTGCGTCCCGTCCCGCGCGGTGATCGTGAGCCGCTCGGTGACGTAGAGCGAGGGGTCGTAACCGCTCGGGATCTCCTGCGTCTTCAGCGTCTCCAGCCCGCCGGTCGTGACGTCGTAGTCATAGACCGTGCTCGGCGTCACCATCGACTGGTAGGCGAGGCGCAGCTTGCTGACGTCATATTCGGGGTTGTTCGCAAGGCCCGCGGTGTAGCTCGGCTCGGGGAAGCTGATCGGGGTGATCTTGGCCGGATCGCTGTATTGGCGCAGCTGGATCTGGTCGAGGCCGTTCAACCGTCCTTCGGTGACGAAGAAGCCCTTGAACAGGTCGAAACCGGTCAGATAGAAATCGTCCGACCCGGCGATCACCGTCTGCCAGTCGCCCGGCGCCTTGAGCGACGCCTTGGCGAGGCGGAAGTTGATGTGCTCGTCATTGGTCCACACCCACAGGTCGCCGTCACGGACGTCCACGCTGTATTCGACGCCCTTCTTGCGCGGCTTTACCAGAATGGGCTTCGCGGTCGGATCGGCGGCGGGGACGAGGCGCACTTCGCTCGTCTCGTTGTCGCCGGTCGCGATCACCAGCCAGTCTTCCTGCGCGGTGAGACCGGTTCCCACGCCGAAGCTCTGGTCCTCCTCCTTATAGAGCGTCACGTCGCTCGCCACCGGGGTGCCGATCACGTGGAGCTTGGCTTCCAGCGTGCGCCATTCTTCGGTCGAGGGGCCGTAAACCAGCGCCGTGTCGTTCTTCACCCACACCAGATCGCCGCGCAGGTTCTCGATCACGTCGGGAAGCAGCTCGCCCGTCTTGAGGTCGAGGATGCGCGCCGTGTACCGCTCGGAGCCGTTGGTGTCGGTGGTGTAGGCGAGATAACGCTCGTTCTGGCTGACCGTGGCCGCGCCGAGACGGAAATATTCCTGACCCTCGGCGAGCTTGTTCTCGTCGATCAGCAGCTCGGCCTCGCCGCCGGCGACGGGCTTGCGCCAATGCTTGCGATACTGCGCGCCTTCCTCGAACTCGCTCCAGTAGAGGTAGTTGCCGTCCTTCTGGGGAACGGTCGAATCGTCCTCCTTGATGCGCCCGCGCATTTCCTTGAACAGCGCGTCGGTCAGGCCCTTCTGGCCTTCCATCTGCGCTTCGAAATAGGCGTTCTCGGCCTTGACGTGATCGAGCACGTCCTTGTCGTCCACCACCGGATAGGACTTGTCGTAGAGCCAGTCATAGGGGTCTTCGACGGTGATGCCGTGCACGGTGTAGGAGTGCGGGCGCTTTTCGGCGACGGGCGGCTTGATCTGGGTTGCGGCGGCGGAAGCGGCGGCGGCAGAAGTGGTCACGTGGGCAGAATCCTCGGCTGTGGCGGCCTTGGCGGCCGGAGCAAAACTGGTGGCGGCAATCGCCAAAGCAAGAGCGTGCGTGCTGATCGGACGGATCATGTGATGGTGTTCCCCGGTGGAAAGTCGCGAGACGAAAGACTATGATGGACGTTCTAGACATACATTCAAACGCGGCAAGGCCCGCGCCGCTCCCGAGGATCGACGAAATGCTGATGCAAACGCACGAAGCCCGCCTGAATGCCCTGCGTGAAGAGCTGAAGCGCCGCGGTCTCGACGGCTTCGTTGTCCCCATCTCCGACGAGCATATGAGCGAATATGTCGGCGACTATGCCCAGCGCCTCGCGTGGCTGACCGGCTTTGGCGGATCGGCCGGGTTCGCCGCCGTCACCCTCACCCACGCCGCGATCTTCGTCGACGGGCGCTACACGGTGCAGGTGCGCGAGCAGGTCGACGGAAACCTGTTCGAATACCGCTCGGTCCCCGCCGACACGCTGGCCGGATGGCTGGGCGAAGTCTGCGAGAGCGGCGCGACAATCGCCTACGATCCGTGGCTCCACACCTATGCCTGGGCCAAGGCGCACGAGGCGAAGCTCGCCGACAAGGGCATCGCGCTGGTCGCTGCCGACAGCAATCCGCTTGACGCCGTGTGGGGTGATCGCCCCGCGCCCTCGCCCGCCGCCGCCACCGCCTATGACGAGGCGCTCGCCGGGCGCTCGTCTGCGGACAAGCGCGCTGCGGTCGCCGACTGGCTGGTCAAGGAAGGCCACGATGCGGTGGTGATCCCCGCGCTCGATTCGGTCGCGTGGCTCCTCAACATCCGCGGGGCCGACGTGGCGCACACCCCCGTCGCGCTGTCCTATGTGGTCGCGCACAAGGACGGCAGCGCCGAACTCTTCATCGCGCCCGAGAAGGTCACGCCCGAGCTGACCCGCCACCTCGGCAACGCGGTGACGATCCGTGACCGCGCGGCTTTCGAGGGGAGCCTGAGCGAATTCGCCGGCAAGAGCGTCGCCATCGACCCCGATTTTGCGGTGGCGGGCATTGCTCTGGGCCTCAAGGCAGGGGGCGCGCAGTTCGCCTTCAAGCAGGACCCGACGATCCTCGCCAAAGCGGTTAAGAACGAAGCCGAACAGCAGGGCCACCGCGATGCGCAGGCACGTGACGGCGCGGCGGTGACCAAGTTCCTGCGCTGGCTGGAGATCGAGGCCCCCAAGGGCGGCGTCGATGAACTCTCTGCCGCCGCCCGCCTGCAAGCCTTCCGCGAGGAAGACGCCGGGCTTCGCGACCTCAGCTTCGATACCATCTCCGCCGCCGCCGGCCACGCCGCGCTGCCGCACTACAAGGTGGACGAGGAGAGCAATATCCCTATCCCGCCGGGCTCGATCTACCTCGTCGATTCGGGCGGGCAATATCCGGGCGGGACGACCGACATCACCCGCACGGTCTGGGTCGGAACGCCAGATGGTTTGGGTGAACCGACGGCAGAAATGCGCGACCGCAACACGCGCGTCCTCAAGGGCCACATCCAGATCGCCCGCGCGGTCTTCCCGCAGGGCACCGCAGGCGGCCAGCTCGACGTGCTGGCGAGGCAATATCTCTGGGAAGCGGGCGTCGATTACGCCCACGGCACCGGCCACGGCGTCGGCAGCTTCCTCGCCGTGCACGAAGGCCCGCAGCGCATCGCCAAGCCGGGCGGCGGGCAGGCGGGCACCGCGCAGGAATTGTTCGCCGGGATGATCCTCTCCAACGAGCCGGGCTATTACAAGCCGAACGCCTTCGGCATCCGCATCGAGAACCTCGTGCTGGTCGAGGAGCGGCAGATCGAAGGCATGGAAGGCCGCTATCTCGGCTTCGAGACGCTGACCTACGTGCCGCTGGATCGCAAGCTGATCGACAAGGGGCTGCTGAGCGCCGACGAGATCGCGTGGGTGGATGGGTATCATGCGCAGGTGCGCGATTTGCTCAGCCCCCGGCTTGGGGGCGAGGATCTGGCGTGGCTGGAGCGGGAAACGCTGCCTCTCTGAACTCGTCGCCGACTGTGCTGGGATGACCTCGGCCCGCCGGCGGACGGGCCGCAAGCGCGACTGCGCGCCCGCAGGCGCCTGGAGACGGAGGCAGTCCGACGGAAGAGCAGCGCCGAGGACTGCACGCCGGAGGGCGTGCAGGAAACAAGAGCGCCTTGTTGGAACGCCGATGTTCCTGTATTGTTCTCCTACACGATTCGCATCGAACGGGAGAAAACACGATGATCGGCTACGTCACCCTCGGCACCAACGACCTGCCGCGCGCTGCGGCATTCTATGACGCGATCACCGCGCATTTCGACCAGAAGCGGATCATGGAGTTCGACAGTTTCATCGCCTGGGGCGAATTCGGCGGCGAAGCGGGGATCGCGGCAACCAAGCCGTTCGATGGCGAGGCTGCGACGGTCGGCAACGGGGTGATGGTCGCGTTCGAGGTCAAGACGCCGGAGGAGGTCCACGCCATCTACGCGACCGCGATGGCGCATGGTGGCAGCGACGAAGGCGAACCCGGCCCGCGCGGCGAGGACGGGTTCTACGCGGGCTATTTCCGCGATCCGGACGGCAACAAGCTCAACGTCTATTGCATGGTGCCGAAAGCCTGATCGTTTTAGAGGGGCGCTTGCCACGTTTGGCGGGGCTCCAGATCGTTTTAGACCCCCTCTAGACCCCGGTTAGACCCTCTCTAGACCCCCACCAAACACGGTGTTTCACGTGAAACATTGTGTTTTGGGGGCTCAGCGCATCAATCCGCCGATCAGGTTGCGGACGAACCGTCCGATAATCGGCCCGGCCAGATCGGTGGCGATCGAACCGACTGCCGAGGTGACCCCCGAAGCCATCGGATTGGCGCGGCTTTTCTTGCCGAGCATCCGCGACGCAGCCGCCCCCGCCGCACCGCCAAGCGCGACTTTCGCGCCGGTTGTCAAAGCCTTGCCCCACAGGCTCGGGCTCTTTCTCGCCTGACCGCGCACCGCTTCCTCGCCTTCCGCCTCGACCTGCTCGGCAGTGGCGGCGGCATCGGCGGCCTTGGCGGCCAGAACTTCCGACGCGCTCTCGCGATTGGCGAGCGTGTCGTACTTGCCCTGAAGCGGGCTAACCGACTGGATTATCGCGCGTTCCTTGGCATCCACCGGCCCCAACCGCGACCTCGGCGGCTTGATCAGTGTGCGCTCCACAATGGTCGGAGCGCCGTCCGCATCAAGGGTGGAAACCAGCGCCTCACCCACCTTCAGCTCGGTAATCGCGGTCTCGACATCGAGCTTCGGATTGACCCGGAACGTCTCCGCCGCCGCCTTGATCGCCCGCTGGTCGCGCGGGGTGAAAGCGCGCAAGGCGTGCTGCACTCGGTTGCCCAGCTGGCCTGCAACTTTCTCAGGAATATCAATGGGGTTCTGGGTGATGAAATAGACCCCGACGCCCTTGGAACGGATCAGCCGCACGACCTGTTCGATGGTGTCCATCAGCGCAGTCGGTGCCTCGTCAAACAGGAGGTGCGCTTCATCAAAGAAGAACACCAGCTTGGGCTTTTCGGGATCGCCGACTTCGGGAAGCGTTTCAAACAGTTCCGCCAGCAGCCACAGCAGGAACGTGGCGTAGAGCTTGGGGCTCTGCATCAGCTTGTCGGCGGCGAGCACGTTGATGTAACCGCGCCCCTTCTCGTCGAGCTTGATGAAGTCGTCGATCTCGAGCGCCGGCTCGCCGAAGAAATGGTCCGCCCCTTGCGCCTCGAAGCTCAGCAACTGGCGCTGGATCGAGCCGACCGAGGGCTTGGTAACGTTGCCGTATTTCCCTGACAATTCAGCAGCATTCTCGTTCGCCCAGGCGAGAATCGCGGCAAGGTCGGCAAAGTCGAGCAGCAAGAGGCCGTTATCGTCGGCGTGCTTGAAGATGATCTGGAGCACGCCCTCTTGCGTCTCGTTGAGGTCGAGCAGGCGGGACAGGAGCAGCGGGCCCATTTCGGAAACCGTGGTGCGGATCGGGTGGCCCTGCTCGCCGTAAAGATCCCAGAAAATCACCGGGTTGTCGGCATAGGCGAAGTCGGTCATCCCGAGCTCCTTCGCCCGGCTCTCGATCCGCGCGGCGTTCTTGAAGGTCGGCGAACCCGGCATGGCGATGCCCGACAGGTCGCCCTTCACGTCGGCGAGGAACACCGGCACGCCCGCAGCGGAGAAGCTCTCGGCAATGCCTTGCAGCGTCACGGTCTTGCCCGTCCCCGTCGCGCCCGCCACCAGCCCGTGGCGGTTCGCCCGGTTGAGGAGCAGCGACTGCCGCGTTCCGTCTCCGCCCAGTCCGAGGAAGATCTCGCCCGCGATCTCTGCCATGTACGTATGCCCTTTTCCCGATAGCTCCCCGCGCGATGTGCAGGGGCGAAGCGCGGCGGTCAAGTTCTCGACACAGGCGGCAAATGGGCTAAGGAATGCCGCATGGCTCAGCCAGTCCCGTTTGTCCTGCTCGACGATGCCCGCGCCGGGGAAAATGCAGCCGATGCGCTGCTCTACGAAGCCCCGCGCGCGCTGTTCGTTGCCCACCGGCCGGAGCAGGTGGAAGCCGTGCTGGCGGAGGCCGAAGCGGCGCGACAATCGCAGGGCGGATCGCTCGCCGGATACATCGCTTACGAGGCGGGGCTGGCGCTCGAAACCAAGCTCGCAGGTCGGGCCGCGGCACGAAGCGGCGCGGTGGGCCCGCTGGTATGGCTCGGCTTGTTCGGCGACCCGCGCCGCATAGCCGCCGCCGATGTGCCCGCCTTTCTCGAAGCCCGCGCCGAGGGTCCGGGCACGCTCGGCCCGCTCGAACCGCAGCTCTCGCCCGGCGGATATGCCGAGGCCTTTGCCGCGCTGAACGAGGCGATCCACGCGGGCGATATCTATCAGGCGAACCTCACCTATCCGCTCGCCGGCTCGTTTCGCGGCGATCCGGTGGGGCTCTATGCGGGCCTGCGCGACGCGGCACGCGCCGGATATGGCGGGCTGATTTTCGACGGGTCGCACTGGCTCCTGAGCTTCTCGCCCGAGCTGTTCGTGGCGCTCAACGGCGCCGAGGCGAAGGTCAAGCCGATGAAGGGCACGCGCCCTCGCATGGCCGAGGCGGAGGCCGACGCGGCGATGGCCGCAGACCTCGCCACGTCGGTCAAGGACCGCGCCGAGAACCTGATGATCGTCGACCTGATGCGCAACGATCTGGCCCGCGTTGCCGAGGCGGGCAGCGTCCATGTCGATGCGCCCTTCGCGGTCGAGAGCTATCCGACGGTGCACCAGATGGTCTCCACCGTGCGCGCCCGCCTCGCCCCGGGACACGGCGCGATGGACCTGGTGCGCGCACTGTTCCCCTGCGGCTCGATCACCGGCGCGCCCAAGATCCGGGCGATGGAGCTTCTCACCGAGGTCGAACGCGATGCACGCGGACCCTATTGCGGCGCGATCGGACGCATCGATGCCGACGGCAACGCCGCCTTCAATGTGGCAATCCGCACGCTCCGGCTGACCCCCATCGAGAACGGGCAGGGCAGCGCAGTGCTCGGCATCGGCTCGGCGATCGTCGCCGACAGCGAAGCCATGTCCGAGCGGCGCGAATGCGAGGTCAAGGCGGGCTTCCTGCGCCGCGCGGCGCCCGACCTGACCGCGCCGACCTGCGACCTCATCGAGACGATGCGATTCGAGCCCGAGAGCGGCATACCGCTGCTCGAATTGCACCTCGCAAGGATGAAGGCGAGCGCGATGCAACTCGGCTTCGCCTTCGACCGCCACGCCGTGCGCAACCAGATCCAGGCGCTGTGCTTCGAGCTGGAATCGCCCGCCAAGGTGCGGCTGCTGGTGTCGCGCAGCGGGGCGAGCGCGCTGGAGACCGGGCCGCTCCCGGCCACGCCGACGGAGCCGGTGCGGGTCGCCGCGCTCCCCCATCCGCTCGATCCGTCCGACTGGCGGCTGATGCACAAGACTTCCGACCGCGGCTTCTACGAGGAAGCGGCAGCCGCAGCGCGCGCGCTCGGCGCGGAAGAGGCGCTGCTGGTGAGGGGCGATGGTCGGGTAACCGAGGGGAGCTATACCTGCGTCTTCCTCGAAGGCCCCGACGGCGTGCTGCTGACCCCGCCCACCAGCCTCGGCCTGCTCCCAGGCGTGCTGCGCGGCAGCCTCATCGCGGAAGGCAAAGCGCGCGAGGCCGAACTGACGCTCGATGATATGGCGGGCGGGTTCTGGATCGGCAACGCGGTGCGCGGGCTGGTGCGGGCGGTGCTGGTCTAGGCCGAGTCCATCGCGCTTCGACAAGCGCGCCGCGAACGGCTAGGGGGCGGCCATGCCAGACATCAAAATCCTCTACGAAGACGGCGAGGCGCTCGTCATCGACAAGCCCGCGGGTCTCTCAGTCGACCGCCCGCGCAAGGGCGGCGCGAGCCTCGAAGACCACCTCGAACAGCTCAAGCTCGGCTTCCAGCGTGCGCCGGTCGCGGTGCACCGGCTCGACACCGACACGAGCGGCTGCCTGCTGCTGGCCCGCAATCCCAAGTCGCTGGCGCGGTTCAACAAGTCCTTCGAGGAGCGGCTGGTCGGCAAGACCTATCTCGCGATCCTCGCCGGGCATCCCGAGGGGACGGAGGGGACCATCGAGCTGTCGCTCACCAAGATCAGCTCGGCCGAAAAGGGCTGGCGGATGATCGCGGCAAAGAAGGGCAAGCCTGCCGTCTCGCATTGGGAGCTGGTGCGTAAGCTCGGGGCGAACAGCCTCATCCGCTTCCGCCCGGAGACGGGCCGCACCCACCAGTTGCGGGTGCATGCGCTCAAAGGTCTGGGTTACCCGCTGCTGGGTGATCCGGTCTATGGCGCAGGCGCTGTCGCCGGGGCGAAGCGCACCATGCTCCACGCCGAAAGCCTGACCGTCACGCGCCCCGGTAAGACGGCCATCGAAGCCCATGCGCCGCTGCCAGCGGACTTCCTCGCATTCGGGGCGGGCGATGAATGACGAGCCCGATCATGATGCACCCGAACCGCTGACCGCCCGCGCGCTGAGGCTGGCGAGCGAGAGCTTTCTTGCTGGCTCCGGCCCCGGCGGGCAGAACGCCAACAAGGTCGCCACCGAGGTGGAACTGCGCGTCAATATCTACGCCTTGCGCCTCTCGCCCCCGATCTTCGCGCGGCTGCGCGCGCTGGCGGGCGCGAAGCTGGCGGGCAACGGCGACCTGATCGTCAATTCCAAGGCGCATCGCACGCAGGAAGCCAATCGCCAGGACGCGCGCGCCAAGCTGACGGCACTGCTCGAAGAAGCCCAGACCGAGCCCAAGCGGCGGGCGAAAACCCGCCTCAACCGGATCGGCAAGGCCGAGCGCCTGAAGACGAAAAAGGCGCGCGGCGCGGTCAAGGCGGGGCGCGGAAGGCCGACCTCCAGCGACTGGTGAGTCGCCTTGACTTTTCCCCGTGAATCGGCGAGAGGCGCCGCCGTGTGCGGTGTGCCGGGTGATCCGGGCGCGCCGCGTTTATTTTTTGACGCCCGTGTGCAGCACCTTGCGGGCCGACCCAGTTGACAGGAAACCGCCATGGCGAAGCCCACCACCGTCAAGATCCGCCTCGTCTCGAGCGAGGGCACCGGCTTCTTCTACGTGACCAAGAAGAACCCGCGCAACATCACCGAGAAGATGAGCTTCCGGAAGTATGATCCCGTCGCGCGCAAGCACGTCGAGTTCAAAGAAGCCAAGATCAAGTAAGATCGGCTTTCTTGCGCCTGCTCTGGTGAGAGCGGGCGCGATAATTCATCGACAGTTCAAGCCCTGCGCCTTAGTCGGCACGGCATGAAAACACATTTCTCCCCCGCCCGCACGCTGGTGCTCGGCCTTGGTGCCGGCGCGCTCGCGCTTGGCCTCGCCCCCGGCAACTCCGCTTCCCTGACGCAGCCCGCCGCCGCCCAGAGCGCGCAAACGGGCGATCTTGACCGTGTCGTAGGCGCGCTGCGCGCCATCTCGACAATGAAGGCCGACTTCATCCAGACCGACCGGCAGGGCACGACCATGCGCGGCGTGATGACCCTGAAGCGCCCCGGCAAGATCCGCTTCGACTACGGCAAGGACGCCAATTTCCTCGTCATCTCCAATGGCAAGTCGCTCTTTGTCGTCGATTACGAAGTTGCGCAGGTCGAACGCTGGCCGATCGGCAATTCGCCGCTCGGTGCGCTGTTCGATCCCGACAAGGACGTGAAGCGCTTCGGCAAGCTGGTCCCGACCGGCAACCCCGACGTGCTGAGTGTCGAAGTGCGCGATCCCAAGAAGCCCGAGTTCGGCATGATCACGCTGATCTTCGTCAAGAACGCCTCGGCCCCGGGCGGATTGCAGCTCACCCACTGGGTCGCGCTCGACGCGCAGAACAACCGCACCCGGGTGCAGCTGTCAAATCAGAAATACGGAGTCGCGGTCGACGACAGCACGTTCAACTTCAAGGATCCGCGCCGCTCAACTCGTCGTCCGGGATGAACCGAAGGAGGCCGAGCGGTTGTAGGAAGGCGACAGGAAAAGCGCCTTGTTCATCGGAATGAAAGGCTGGATCGGCTAATTGTTGTCAACAAGCCGGGCCGAAGGGAGGTTTCCCCCCTGTTGCCCACCCTTCATCAGGGCCTGTCTTGTACAAGCGTGACGAACGCTCCATGGAACCCTCGACCCACCGCCCCCGGGTCGAGGGTTTTATGATTTTGGGGCGCGCGCAGCTCCCCTTACTTCACCCAGCCCAGCGCCTTCGTGATGATCGTGTAGATCACGTTCTGCTCGATCACGCCGTGCGCGCCGCTTGCGCCCGGGCCGGTGGCGAATAGCGCGACGTCCTCGCCCCCGTGGGTCTCGGCCCCGGTCGGGACGAGAGACTGCTGGCGCGCATTGATGCCGGTGTCGGGCACCGGCCGCTCGCCCTTCACCGCGCCGGGGCCGTTCGCGTAGCCGAGCGTCGTATAGGGCTTGCCGTCCAGCGCCGGGGTCGGATCCCCCTCCTTCAAAGCACCCGCGTGGTCGCCGTCGCCGCCCCCCGGCGGGGGTACGACCAGCCCGAGGATCGGGTTGCCACGCACCGGATAGCCCGCAATCGTGAAGACGTGGCTGTGATCGGCGGTGACCATGATCAGCGTATTCTTGGGGTCGGTGTGGTCGACCGCGTATTGCACCGCGCGTGCAAACTCGACCGCTTCCTCGAGTGCATAGCCCGCGCGTCCCTCGTGGTGCGCGTGGTCGATGCGCCCGCCCTCGACCATCAGGTAATAGCCGTCGCGATCGGTCTTCAGCCGCTCGATGGCCTGCGCGGTCATGTCGGTGAGGGTCGGTTCGGTGGTGTCCGGCTTGCGCTCGACCATGTAGGTCATGTGGCTTGCGCTGAAGAGGCCCAGCACCGGCTTGTTCTTGGGGGCAGCGGCGAGGCCCGCAGCGTCCCTGACGACCACGCCGCCGTTCTTCGCGGCCCACTGCGCGGGGAGATCCGCCGCTGCATCGGCCCGGCGCCCGCCGCCGTTCTTGCCGTAGAACATGCTCGTGCCGCCGCCGAGCGCGACGTCGAACTTGGCATCCGTCAGCTGGAGCGCGATGTCCTTGCAGCCCTGGCCCTGCTGGTCGGCGGGAATGTTGCTGTCGCTCTCCCAGTCGCGGTCGGCGGTGTGGGCGTAAACCGCCGCCGGCGTCGCGTGGGTGATGCGGGTGGTGGTCACGATCCCGACCGCAAGGCCGCGCGCCTTGGCCTGCTCGCCGAGGGTCGGCAACGAATGGGCGAGCGCGTCCTTGCACACGCCGCGCACAGCCTCCGGCCCGATCCCGAGCACACCGATGCGGGTTTTCAGCCCGGTGTTCATTGCGCTGGCGGTCCCGGCGCTGTCAGGCACCTGCGCGTTGGTGTTGTAGGTCTTGACCAGCGCGACATTGGGGAATTTCTCGAAGCTGAGCTGGTTCTCCTCGCCCGTTTCGCCGCGCTTTTGCCCTTCGTAGATGCGCGCTGCGGTGATCGTCGAGATGCCCATGCCGTCGCCGATGAACAGGATGACGTTCTTGGCTTTCGGCTCCGCAGGCGGCGCGGGGCGCCTGTCCTTGGCGAGCGCCGGGGTAGCGGCGGTGCTAGCGAGCAGCAGGGCGGCGAGGATGGTGCGGTTCATGGCTGGCTCCGGTGAAGATGCCACGCCGTATCGCGCCCCGATGCGACAATAAAGTGAAAGCTAGAAGTTTCGCGCTTGGACAACTAAGTCCCGCACCATGCTGTCCGTTGCCACCTGGAACATCAACTCGGCGCGCCTGCGCGTGGGTCTGATCGAAAAGCTTCTCACCGAAGCATCGCCTGACATCCTGTGCCTGCAGGAGATCAAATGCGAGAGTCACCTGTTCCCGGCGGAGGCGCTGGCGAACCTCGGCTATGTCCACCAGGCGGTGAGCGGGCAGAAAGGCTACCACGGCGTCGCCACGGTGAGCCGCGTGCCGATCCGCGAGGTGACCCGCCACGATTGGCAGGACAATGGCGAGGCGCGGCACATCGGGGTCGAGGTGCTGGGCAAGGATGTGCTGGTCGAGAATGTCTACGTCCCCGCTGGCGGCGATGTGCCCGACCGCGAGGTGAACAAGAAGTTCGGCCAGAAACTCGATTTCCTCGGGCGAATGACGGCATGGGCCGACAAGCTCGACCGCCCGACGCTGATCGTCGGCGATTTCAACATCGCACCGCTGGAAAGCGACGTGTGGAGCCACAAGCAGCTATTGAAGGTCGTCAGCCACACGCCGATCGAGGTCGAGACACTCGCCAAGTTCCGCGACGCGCACGGCTGGGTCGACATCGGCCGCGAACACGTGCCGCATCCGGCGCGCTATTACTCGTGGTGGAGCTATCGCAATCCGGGCTGGCAGGAGAACGACAAGGGCCGCCGCCTCGACCATATGTGGGCCTCGCCCGACCTTGCCAAGCAGGCACCCGGGCACCGCGTGCTGGAAGAGGCGCGCGGCTGGACGCAGCCTTCGGACCACGTGCCGCTGATCACGGAATTCGACCTCTGAGCGAGCCCCCCGCTTCTGGCCCCTCGGTCGCACGCCGCGCTGCACAGGCCGTGGACGCCCTGCGCCACGGCTGGCCGCTGGCGTTCGCAGGTGGGCCCGTCCTGCTCCCCGTGGAGACCGCCATCGCCAACGGGGCGCGGGCACCTCGGATGCTGATCTCCGCTGCGCGCGCCGCGACATTGAAGCTCGCCAACCAGCGCGAGGCCGCCGTGCCCCACGCCCCGGTGCTGATCGCGGGCGGCGAGGATTTTACGCTTCGGGACGCGCTGCCGGTCGCCGACCCGGCGCTCGATCTCGGCAATCCGCTGAAAGGTCCGTTCAAGGCGGTGAGCCTCGACTGGGCGGAGACTGCCGCCGCCGCACTCGAACTGGCGCGGATTGCGGGAATACTTCCGGCGTTTCTCGTCGACCCTGAGGGCGCGGGGGAAGCGGTGCCGGTCGCGGCGTCCGACCTTGCGGCATACGCTGACGCCGGGGCGCTGAAGATCGTCACCCGCGCACGCCTGCCCGTCTCCGCCTGCGAGGACGCCGAGATCGTCGCCTTCCGCTCCAATGCCGACCTGCGCGAGCATGTGGCGCTGATCATCGGGCGCCAATCGGGCGACCGCCAGCCGCTGGTGAGGCTCCATTCGGAATGCCTGACCGGCGACATCCTCGGCAGCCTCAAGTGCGACTGCGGCCCGCAATTGGACGCCGCGCTCCACGCGATGGCGCACGAGGCGCAGAACTCGGGCGGGTGGGGCGTGCTGCTCTACATGCGGCAGGAAGGGCGCGGGATCGGGCTCGTCAACAAGCTGCGTGCCTATCGCTTGCAGGACCAGGGCTTCGACACGGTGGAGGCGAATCAGCGGCTCGGCCTGCCCGATGAAGCGCGCGATTTCCCGCTTGCGGCACGGATGCTGGAACTGCTCGGCGCGCGGACGATCCGCTTGCTGACGAACAACCCCGCCAAAGTCGCGGCGCTCGAAGCGGCCGGAATTGCGGTGAGCGAGCGCGTCCCGCACCAACTCCCCGAAAACCCTCACAACGCGCGCTATCTGGCCACCAAGCGGGACCGGTCAGGGCACCTTTTGACCTAGCGCTGCTCGTACGGCTTGATGCCGGCCGCGATTGTGTTGCCCTTCATCACGATCCGCGAGCCGGTCCAGTCGGCAAGGAAGGCGCTGCTGCGCGACAGGCCAGGGACGAAGCGCGCTTCGTTGTTCTCGACCTGCAGGCCGTCAGACGGGTGGAGCAGGTCTTCCGCGCCCAAGGCGATGAAGGCCGAATAGTTTTCCTTGTCGCGGCCTTGCACGAACCAGTTGTCCGCGATCCGGCCGATGCTGCCGGCGGGCAGGTCGATCATGTAGTTGGTGGTGCGCCCGTTCGCGTCGTCGAAACTGTTGCCCTCGATCGTGACCGAGGCGGCGCGCGCCTTGAGGTAGTGCCCGCCCGTGCCGCGCTCGAAGCGGCTTTCGCGCACGGTCAGCGAGCCATAGTCGCCGACGTACAGCGAATGCGCGCAGCCTGCGTCGTTCTCGCAGGTGCCCAGGCCCGTGAAGGTCGAGCGGGTGATATAGATCCGGCTGCCGGGATCGTCGGCAGTGAGGATGCCCTGCTGGCTGTTCTCGAAGCGCGCGTACGCGACGTTGAGCGCGCCTTTTTCGAGGCGGATGCCCGCGCCGTTGCCGTCCGCCACGCGCAGGTTGCTGAAGGTGAGGCCGCGGATCTCCGCGCCCGTGCCGCGCAGCACCAGCGCCGCCTTGCCCTCGCAGGAGCGGCCAATGAAGGTCACGCTGCCGGGCTCGGCCGCTTCGTAGACGATCACGCCTTCCTGCTGCACGGCGCACTGGCGGTAGGTGCCGGGCGCAATGCGGATTGTCGCGCGGGCGTTGCCGACCGCGTTCACCGCCTCCTGCAGGGTGTCGTAGCTCTTGCCGCTCTCGACCACCGTAAAGGCGTTCGGAACGGGCTGGGCCATGAGCACGGCGGTGGGCAGCGCGATGGCCGCGGCGAGCGCGTTGAGCGCGAACGAGGGCTTGCGGATAGTCGGCGTCATGCGCGCCAAGCTAACGCGCAAAAGTTAAGGCACCATTTGCCGCTTGGCGGCAGGGCCAAGGCTTGGCTAAACCCTACTCCGACTTGTTCCAGAGGAGAGACCCCTATCATGCGTATGCTCAAAACCTTCGCCGTGCTGTCGGCTTCCGCGCTGATGCTGGCTGCCTGCGGCTCTGCCGATGACGCCTCGAGCGAAGCCAGCGCCGACACCGTCGAGATGCCCGCCGACAGCGCGCTCGCGCCGGTCAGTGACGCGCCTGTCGCCGATCCGTCAGCCACCGCCACCGACGCGCCCGAGGCCGCTGTGCCCGAGGCGACCGCTACGCAGGCCGGCGATGCCGCTGCCGATGTCGCCGCCAAGGCTGCAGCTGCCGCCGAAGAAGAGCCTGCTGAGTAAGCAACGCCCCATGCCGCCGCGCCGACTGCTCGCTACCGTTCTTGCTCTCCCGCTGGCTCTTGCAGCCTGCGGGAGCGACAGGGCGAGCGCGCCGGGCGGGGTGAGCCCGGGCGAGGCCAAGGCGCTCGACGACGCCGCTTCGATGCTCGACGAGCGCCAGCTGCCGCCCGAGGCGCTTCCGACCGATGCGCCGACCGGAGCAGTCCCGACGGCAGCGCCTGCCGAAATGACAGGCGACGCCGCGCCCGCGCGCAATTAGTCGCACCCGGCCTGCCCGCCTCCCGCGATCAAGGATCATCACGATGAATGCCCCCGCCAACCTCGCCGCCCCGCACAATGCCGGCATGGACGAGGACACGTTCGAGCAGTTTGCCGAGCAGCTCACCCGCTATGTCCGCGAGCGCCTGCTTCCGGCCGAACAGCAAGTGATCGCCGAGGACCGGATCCCCGAGGAAATCCTGACGGAAATGCGCGAGATGGGTCTGTTCGGCCTCTCGGTGCCCGAGGAATACGGCGGCGCGGGGCTGAACATGACCCAGTACGCCCGCGTCGTGAACATCATGGCCTATGCCGCGCCCGCCTACCGCTCGATCTTCTCGATCAATGTCGGCATGTTCGCGAGCGCGCTGAAAAACGGCGCCACTGAGGCCCAGAAGGCCGAATGGTATCCCAAGATCGCCGAAGGCCGGATCGCCTGCTTCGGCCTGACCGAACCCGGCTCGGGGAGCGATTCGGCCGGTCTCCAGACCACCGCTGTCGCCGATCCGGATGGCAACGGATGGATCCTCAACGGCACCAAGCGCTACATCACAAACGCCCCCCATGCCGACGTCGCGCTGATCATGGCGCGCACAAGCAAGGAGCCGCTACCGAAGAACGCCCACGTTTCCGCCTTCATCGTGCCGATGAACAGCGCGGGCGTGTCGCGAGGTTCGCCCGACAAGAAGTTGGGCCAGAGCGGCTCGCACATCTCCGACATCATGCTCGACGACGTGCGCGTGCCGGGTGATGCGCTGCTCGGCGGCGAAACCGGCAAGGGCTTCGTCTTCGCGATGAAGAGCCTCGACAACGGGCGCATTTCCGTGGGCGCGGCGGCTACAGGTTATGCCCGCCGCGCGCTCGATTCTGCGCTGCGTTATGCCAACGAGCGCAAGGCCTTCGGTGAACCGATCGCCAACTTCCAGCTCATCCAAGCGATGCTCGCCGACAGCGAGATCGAGATCTATGCCGCCGAGGCGATGATGGCCGACGTCACCGCCCGCGCTGACCGGGGCGAGAACATCCTCGTCAAGGCCGCTGCGTTCAAGGTCTTTGCCTCGGAGATGTGCGGCCGGGTGGTCGACCGCGTGGTGCAGATCTACGGCGGCGCGGGCTATCTCGCCGAATACGATGCTGAGCGCTTCTTCCGCGACGCCCGCATCTACCGCATCTACGAAGGCACGACGCAGATCCTCCAGCTCCAGATCGCCAAGCACATGCTGCGCGAATGGGCAGCCAACGCCTGAAATGTACAACCTCCTCAATGACCTGAGTATCGTCGAAGTCTCTAGCTTCGTTGCCTCGCCCACGGCCGGCCTTTATTGCGCGCAGTTGGGCTCGGAGGTGATCCGCGTCGACCACAAGGCGGGCGGGCTCGACTACAACCGCTACATGCTGACCCGTGAAGGGCGCTCCCTGTCATGGGAGAACCTCAACCGCGCCAAGAAGTCGGTCGCGCTCGACCTGCAATCGGGCGAGGGGCGCGAGCTGCTGGTGGAGCTGGCAAGTGCGGTCGGCCAGTGCATCACCAACCTGCCCGAACAGAGCTTCCTCAGCCACGCCGCCATGCAGGCGAAGCGCGCCGACATGATCAGCCTTCGCGTCATGGGCTGGCACGATGGGCGCCAAGCGATGGACTTCACCGTCAACGCCGCTGCGGGCTATCCGCTGATGACCGGGCCGGAGGATTGGGACCCCGCCACCGCGCCGCCGGTCAATCAGGTGCTGCCTGCGTGGGACTTTATTACCGGCGCTTACGGCGCGTTCGCCATGCTCGCCGCGCTACGTCATCGCGATCACACGGGCGAGGGCAGCGAAGTGCGCCTGCCATTAGGCGACGTCGCGATCGGGACGATGGCGAACGCCGGGCTGATGGCCGAGGTGCTCTACCGCGGCAGCGACCGCGAGCGGCTCGGCAATGCGATCTGGGGCGCGTTCGGGCGCGATTTCCGCAGCGCTGATGGCGTGAGATTCATGGTCGCAGCCCTTACGCCCAAACAGTGGAGCGGGCTGGTCAAGGCCTTCGCGGTAGAGACCGGGATCGCCGCTCTGGAGACCAAACACGGCGTGCGCTTCGCCGACGGGGACACCCCGCGCTTCCAGCACCGCGCCGCGCTGTTCGCGCTGTTCCAGCAGGCTGCGGACAGCATGGACTTCGCGCAGCTTGAGAGCCGCATGGCGGCACAGGCCTGCACCTTCGAACGTTACCGCACCGCCCACGAGGCGGCGAATGATCCGGTACTGGTGGCGGACAACCCCCTCTTCGGCCCCGCGCCCGCCAACCCCTCGGGCTTCGACTACCCCGCAACCCGCAGCTTCGCGAACCTCCCGGGCCGCGAAGCGGGTGATCCTGCGCCTGCACCTTATCTCGGCGAGCACTCCGAAGAGGTGCTGGCGGAGAAGCTTGGCCTTTCCGCGGGTGCGATCGGCAAACTGGTCGATGCGGGGACGGTGGCTCTTTCGGACAAGGACAGAACATGACCAGACGGGCAGCCATCTGCACCCCGCTTCGCACCCCGGTGGGCAAGTTCCTCGGTGGCCTTGCCAGCGTGAATGCGGGCCAGTTGGGAGCGGTAATCCTCAAGGCGCTGATGGAACGCTCGGGCATCGATCCGGCGCGGGTGGACGACGTGGTGTTCTCCCAAGGCTACGGCAACGGCGAGGCACCCGCCATCGGCCACTGGAGCTGGCTCGCGGCTGGATTGCCCATCGAAGTGCCCGGCTTCCAGCTCGACCGCCGCTGCGGCTCGGGCGTGCAGGCGGTGGCGACGGCGGCGATGATGGTCGAAACCGGGATGGCCGACGTGGTCGTCGCGGGCGGCGTCGAGTCGATGTCGAATGTCGAGCACTACACCCTCGCCGCGCGCGGGGGGGTGCGGATGGGCGATATGGTGCTGCATGATCGCCTTTCGCGCGGCCGGGTGATGAGCCAGCCCGTCGAGCGTTTCGGGGTGATCACCGGGATGATCGAGACCGCCGAGAACCTCGCCAAGGACTACGGCATTTCGCGCGAACAGGCTGACGCCTTCGCTGTCCGCTCGCACCAGAACGCGGCTCGGGCTTGGGCGGAGAACCGCTTCGCCGAGCAGCTCGTCCCTGTCGCGATCCCGCAGCGCAAGGGCGATCCCGTCATCTTCGACCACGACGAAGGCTACCGCACTGATGCCTCGATGGAGACACTCGGTAAGCTCGCACCGATCGACGGAAAGCGCGACCAAGAAGCCATTGTAACCGCAGGCAATGCCAGCCAGCAGAACGACGCGGCCTCAGCCTGCCTCGTGGTCGCCGAGGACAAGCTCGAGGAGCTGGGCCTTACTCCGATGCTGTGGTTCGGCGGCTGGGCGGCGGCGGGCTGCGATCCTTCGCGCATGGGCATCGGCCCCGTTCCGGCGGTCGAGCGCCTGTTCGCGCGGCGTGGCTACTCATGGGACGATATCGGGCTGGTCGAACTCAACGAGGCCTTCGCCCCGCAGGTGCTTGCCGTGCTCAAGGGCTGGGGCTGGTCGGAGGACGATTCGCGCCGCGACATCCTCAACGTCAACGGGTCGGGCATCAGTCTCGGCCATCCGATCGGCGCTACCGGAGGCCGCATTCTGGCTGACATGGCCTACGAGATGCACCGCCGCGATGTGCGCTATGGCCTTGAAACCATGTGCATTGGCGGCGGTCAGGGCATTGCCGCAGTGTTCGAGCGCGCGGCATGAATTACGACGCGTGGATCGGGCGCGAGGTTCGTGCGAAGGACCGCCTGGACGAGGGGCTAGCGCACCGCTGGCTTGCCACCTTCGACCTCGCCAATCCGCATCCGCCGATCATGCCGCAGGGCATCCACCTCGCCCTCTGCACCCCCGAGGCGCCCACTTCCACGCTAGGCGAGGACGGGCATCCGGCGCGAGACGACTCGCCCGGTAGTTTCCTCCCGCCCTTCCCTTTGCCGCGGCGGATGTGGGCTTCTTCCAAGATGCAGTTCCACGCCCCGATCGCCATCGGAGCGGTGATCGAGCGGACCAGCCGGATTGCCGCGATCAGCGAAAAGCAGGGGTCGTCCGGCCCGCTCGCATTCGTCGATGTTTCACATGAAACACGCTCCAATGGCACGCTAGCGGTGGTCGAAACGCAGTCTATCGTGTACCGAGAAGAGGCTAGAGGGGGTCTAGAACTCTCTCCGCCGCCCCTGAACGGTGCCACGTTTTCGCCCGATGGCTGGGAGGCGACCCGCACCCTCACGCCGGACGCGCGTTTGCTGTTCCGCTATTCGGCGCTGACCTTCAACACCCACCGCATCCACTACGACGCGCCTTATGCCGAACAGGTCGAGCGGTATCGCGGCCTCGTCGTCCACGGCCCCCTGATCGCCAGCCTGCTGCTGCAACTCGCCGCCAGCGAGCTCGGCGCAAACCGGTTGCGCAGCTTCGCCTTCCGCGGCCTCTCCCCCGCCATCGCAAGCGAGCCGCTACACCTCGTGATGCGCAAGAGCGATGCGGGCTACGACCTTGCCGCCTTCGCCGATGATGGCCGGCAGGTCACGCAGGCGAGCGCGACGGTCTAGTCCGCCTCCCAGTCCGCAATCGGCTTCAGCACCTTGTACTTTTCCTTGGCGGGCTCCCTGCCGAGCTCGGGGAAGTCGATCGCTTCGGGCGCTTCGTGGGTGTCGGGAATGCGGCTGAGCAGATCGCGGATCAGCGTCAGCCGCCCGCGGCGCTGGTCGTTGAAGTCCACCAGAGTCCACGGCGCGTGTTTCGTGTGCGTCGCCTTCAGCATCGCCTCGCGCGCCTTGGTGTAATCGTCGTACTTCTCGCGCGCGGCGAGATCGATCGGCGACAGCTTCCAGCGTTTCAGCGGATCGTCGAGCCGCTCGCGCAGCCGCGCTTCCTGCTCGGCCTGATCAGCGCCGAGCCAGTATTTGAAGAGCAGGATGCCGTCATCGACGAGCAGCTTCTCGAACTCCGGCGTCGCCTCCAAAAACGCCTCGACCTGCGCCTCGGAGGCATAGCCCATGACCTTTTCGACGCCCGCGCGGTTGTACCAGCTCCGGTCGAACAGCACGATCTCGCCCGCGCCGGGCAGGTGCTCGATGTAACGCTGGAAATACCACTGCCCCATCTCGGCGTCCGTGGGCTTGGTCAGGGCGACCGTGCGGCACTGTCGCGGGTTCAGCGCGTGGCGCACCGCGCTGATCGCGCCGCCTTTGCCGGCGGTGTCGCGCCCCTCGAACAGCACCACCACGCGTGCGCCGCTCGCCTTCACCCAGCGCGCCATGCTGACCATCTCGAGCGTCAGCGGTTCGAGCGCCGCCTCGTAATCCTTGCGCTTCATCCCCAAGTGCCGTCTCCCCGTTTGTCCTCGGCCCGCGAAGGTAGTATCAACTGCAACGATATGGCCACGCTAGCAGACCTTCAGCCCGACTTTGCCATCCTGCCAGACATGGCGGCAGATGTCTTCACCGCGCCGCTCGCGCGTCCTGCGCAAGTGGGCGCAGACTGGCTGGAGCCCAAGCAGACCGATTACACCGCCGAGGAACACGGCGTGTGGGACGATCTGTTCGCCCGCCAGATGGAGGTGCTGCCCGGCCGCGCCTGCTCGGCGTTCCTGCATGGGCTCGACAAGCTCGACCTGTCGCGCGGCGGCATCCCGGAATTCGGCACGCTGTCGGAGGAGCTTAACGCGCTCACCGGGTGGAGCGTTGTGCCGGTGCCGATGCTGATCCCCGATCACGTGTTCTTCTGGCACCTCGCCAACCGCCGCTTCCCGGCGGGCAACTTCATCCGCACCCGCGAGACCTTCGACTATATCGAGGAGCCCGACGTCTTCCACGACGTGTTCGGCCACGTGCCGATGCTCACCGACCCGACCTATGCCGACTACATGCAGGAGTATGGCCGCGCCGGGTGGAAGGCGATGCGCTACAACCGCTTGAAGGCCTTGGGCGCGCTCTACTGGTACACGGTCGAATTCGGGTTGATCGAGGAGGCGGGCGAGGTGCGCGCCTATGGGGCGGGGATCCTCTCGGGCCCGACCGAAGCCAAGTTCGCGGTCGAGGCGGAAAGCCCCAACCGCATCATGCTCAACGTCGATAGGGTGATGCGCACCGACTACGTGATCAGCGACCTGCAACCGACCTATTTCGTGATCGAGAGCTTCGGCGATCTGTTCCGCCAGACGGTGGAGCGCGACTTCGACCGATTGTACCGCAGCCTGCCCGCCGGGTTCACCTATGCGAACTCCGCGGTGATCGATGTGGACAATGTGCTGCACCGGGGGACGCAGGAGTATCACCTGCGCGGCGGTCGCGGCAGCGGGGCCCAAGCGATTTAGGGCCGGTTTAGGCTTTTGCGAGACGCCGCGAGACGGCGTGATACAGCACCAGCGCTGCAACCGTCGCGGCGAGCGCAATGCCGAGGCTCAGGAACGAGAGGCTGCCGATCATCGTGCCTTCGTTGGCGATCTCGCCTGCGATCACGGAGACGGCGAGACCCAGCACCATCTGGCGCAGGATATCGCCCGGCGCTTCGGTGCGCGCGAGGATCGAGGCCAGCCAGCCCAGAGTCACCCCCAACACGATCAGCACCAGCAATGCCATTTTACCCGAAGTCTCCAGTACCGTAGCGGCCAATGCGAATTGGCGCCGTCCCCCCTCAAATGAGTGGGGACGCATGCGGTTCCTGCAATTGCGGGTTTATCGCAAGGCGAGCCAGGCGAGGCCCGCGGTGCCGACCACGATGCGGTACCATGCAAAGGGCGCAAAACCGACGCGGGTGATGATCGTGACGAACAGCTTCACCACCACCAGCGCGACCACGAAACCGACTGCCGAGCCGATGCCGATCAGGGTGAAGTCGTGGCTCGTGAGGTTCCCGCCCTGCTTGTAGAGCTGGTACACCGTCGCGCCCGCGAGGGTCGGCACGGCAAGGAAGAAGCTGAACTCGGCTGCGGTCTTGCGGTCGACCCCGAAGGCCATCGCCCCGAGGATGGTCGCGCCCGAACGGCTGACGCCGGGGATCATCGCGAGGCACTGGACAAGGCCGACGAGGATCGAGGTCCTGAGCGGCACGCCCGACACGCCCGCACCGGTCGCGGGCGGATTGGCCCAGCGTTCGATGGCGAGGATCGCCACGCCGCCGATGATCAGCGTCCAGCACACCAGCACCGCATTGCCGAGCATCGTTTCGATCACGTCGCCAAAGGCAAGGCCGAGGATTACGGCGGGGAAGAAAGCGACCAGCAGGTTACGCACGAAGTACAGCGCGCCCTTCTCGAAGCCGAGCAGGCCCTTGGCGACGCCCCAGAAGGTCTTCCAGTAGAGCACCACGATGGCAAGGATCGCGGCGGGCTGGATGGCGATGTTGAACACCTCCCAGTCGCGCTGGTCGAAGCCGAGCAGCTCGGTGGCGAGGATCAGGTGCCCGGTCGAGGAGACGGGCAGAAACTCGGTCAACCCTTCGAGGATGCCGAGGAGGATCGCGGCGAGGTAATCGTTCATGGGCGGCACGCTTTGACGAGGCGCCTCGGCAAGTCAAACCGAAAAGGCCCGCTCCTTTGGGGGAGCGGGCCTTCAGGGTGCTTACCAGATGCGCACGCGCTCTTCGGGCGGGATGTACATCTTGTCGCCCGGCTGGACGTTGAAGGCCTTGTACCATTCGTCGAGGTTCCGAACGACGCCGTTGACCCGGTATTCCTCGGGGCTGTGCGGATCGGTGCGCAGGCGGTTGCGGTTGCTCTCCTCGCGCTGCGACGAACGCCACACCTGCGCCCAGGCGAGGAAGAAGCGCTGGTCGCCGGTCAGGCCGTCGATCACGGGCACTTCCTTGCCCTTGGTGGCGATCTTGTAGGCGCGGTAGGCCATCGAAAGCCCGCCGACGTCACCAATGTTCTCGCCGAGGGTGAGGCGGCCGTTGACGCAGGTCTTGCCTTCGTCGAGCGGGCAGAAGGCGTTGTACTGCGCCACCAGGCGGTCGGTGAGGCCGTCGAAGTTGGCGCGGTCGGCCTCGGTCCACCAGTTGCGCAGCGCGCCGGTGGCGTCCGACTTGGAGCCCTGATCGTCGAAGCCGTGGCCCATTTCGTGGCCGATCACCCCGCCGATCGCGCCGTAGTTCACGGCGACATCGTTGGTCAGCGCGAAGAACGGCTGCTGGAGGATGCCGGCCGGGAAGACGATCTCGTTCTTCACCGGGTTGTAATAGGCGTTCACCGTCTGCGGCAGCATGCCCCATTCGGTGCGGTCGATCGGCCTGCCGAGATCCTTCACGTTGTCGGCAAGCTGCCACTTGGCGGCGGCCATACGGTTGGCGATGGCATTGCCCGGGGTGATCGCGAGGCCTTCATAGACCTCGAGGTTCGGGCGGTAGCCGATCTTGGGGTCGAAGCTGTCGAGCTTGGCGTGGGCCTCGGCCTTGGTCGCATCGCCCATCCACTTGATCTCGTCGATCGACTGGCCGAGCGCGACGCGCAGGTTCGCGACCAGCTCGTCCATCGCCACCTTGTTTGCAGGCGGGAAGTAGCGCGCGACATAGGCCTTGCCGACGAGCTCGCCGATCAGGCCTTCCGACTCGCGGATCGCGCGCTTCCAGCGGGGGCGCTGCTCGGGGGTGCCTTGCAGCGTCTTGCCGTAGAAGGCGAACTGGGCATCATCGAAGCGCTTCGGCAGCACGGCGGCGTTGCCCGACAGGAACTCCTTGACCATCCACGCCTGAAGCACCTCGACCGGGGTGTCGGAGACGAGCGTGAACATGCCCGGCATGCCCGTGCCGATCTTGGCGAGGGTCGCGGGATCGAGCTTGTACTGCGCGATTTCTTCCGCCGTCGGCGGCATCAGGCTGACGACGAAGCCGGGGCTCTTGTCGATGCCGATCTTGCCGAGCATCGCGTTGACGGGAACCTTGCCGCTGATCGCGGCGAGCTCGTCGGCGGTCAGCAGGTTGTAGGTAAGGTCGCGGTTGCGGCGCACGGCGCGGTCCCACTGGACGGTGCGGGCGTTGGCATCCTCGAAGGCGTAGACCTTCTCGGCCATCGCCGCCGGATCGGCATAGCCGGCTTCGCCCAAGAGGAAGGCGAGGTACGCCTTGTACTTGGTCTGGATCGCGACGCCCTTTTCGGTGGTGTCGAGATAGTAGTCGCGGTCGGGCAGGCCGAGGCCACCGAAGCCGACGCTGGCGATGTAGCGGTCGGGCTGCTTGGAATCGATGGTCACGCCGCCGCCGATCGGGCTGGCAAAGCCGGGCTCGGCCCACAGCATGGCAAGGTCGTTGATCGACTTGGCGCCCTTGATGCGGTCGAGATAGGGCTGCGCGGGAGCAAGGCCCGCCTTCTCGATGGCATCGGTGTCGAGATAGGTGCTGTAGCTGTCAAGGATGCGGCGCTCGTCGCCCGAAAGCGTGGCCGGGTCCTTGGCCGCCAGCTCGTCCATCAGCTTCTTGACGTCGGACACGCTCTTCTCGCCGAGCAGGACGAAGGCGCCGATGCGGCTGAAGTCACCCGGCAGCGGGTTCGCGTCGATCCACTTCTTGTTGGCGAAGGCGTTGAAGTCGTCGCCCGGCTTGATGCTGGTGTCGATGCCCTTGGGATCGAAGCCCCACTTGCCGAAGTCGATGGTCGGCAGGGCGGCAGCGGTGGCCGGAGCGCCAGCCGGCGCGGCCTGTGCCAGCGTGTCGGCGCTGTCGTTGTCGGTGTGGTCATCGGCGAACGCGGGCGTCGCCAGCGCGAGCAGGCTCGCCCCGAGAAGGGCGGCGGTCTTGTGGATCATATGGACGTGTCCCTGTGATGCTGAAGCAGATTTGCCGAGCGTCACATTAACGTCGCAAGCGATAAAGGGTTGCGCTTCGTCCGGTTGGCGAAGCTCTTCGTCGATTAGGTGGGAGGAATCACGCCGCGTCGGCGGTGAATTGCAGGCGGGCGAGGCGCGCATAGAGCCCGCCTGCCTTGCTCAGCACCTCGTGCGTGCCCTGTTCGACGATCCGGCCATCTTCGAGCACCACGATCCGGTCGGCGGCGCGCACGGTGGCGAGGCGGTGGGCGATGACCAGCGTGGTGCGGTCCTTCATCAGCCCTTCGAGCGCCTGCTGGACGAGCTGTTCGCTTTCGGCATCCAGCGCGCTGGTCGCTTCGTCGAGCAGCAGGATCGGCACATCGCGCAGCAGTGCGCGGGCGATCGCGACGCGCTGTTGCTGCCCGCCCGAAAGCTGCGTGCCGCCTTCGCCGAGATAGGTGTCGAGCCCCAAGGGAAGCGCGCGCAGGAAGGCCTCTGCATTGGCGGCGCGGGCGGCCTGCCAGATGTCTTCGTCCGTAGCGTCCCACTGGCCATACCGCAGGTTGTCGCGGGCGTTGGCGCTGAAAAGCACCCCGTCCTGCGGCACCAGCGCGATGCGCGCGCGCACCTCGGCAGGGTCGGCGCTGGTCAAAGGCACGCCATCGATGCGGATTGTGCCGCCCTGCGGATCATAGAACCGCTCGACCAGCTGGAAGATCGTCGACTTGCCCGCGCCCGAAGGCCCGACAATGGCGACAGTCTCGCCCGGCTCGATTTCGAGCGTGAAGTCCTTGAGCGCGGCAGTCTCGGGCCGCGCGGGGTAACGGAAGGTTACATTGCGGAAAGACAGGCTGCCGCGTGCGGGCACCGGCAGACGCTCGGGCCGTGCGGGCGGCGCAATCTCGGGCTTGGCTTCGAGCAGTTCGGCCAGCCGGCTCGCCGCGCCTGCGCCGCGCAGCAGATCGCCATAAACTTCGGTGAGCGCGCCAAGCGCGCCCGCTACGAGACCGCCGGTCAGCACGAAGGCTGCGATGGTGCCGCCGCTGATCTGGCCCGCCGCCACCGCCAGCGCGCCGCGCCACATCACAAGGACGATCCCGCCGAACACCAGCAGGATCACCAGCGTGGTCATCGCCGCGCGCAGCATGATGCGGCGCTTTGCGGTTGCAAAGGTGCTCTCGACCACCGCCGAGAACCGGTCGGCCTCGCGGCGCTCCTGCCCGAAGCTCTGCACGATTTTCATCGCCGAGAGCACCTCGGTGACATAGGCGCCCACGTCCGCGATGCGGTCCTGGCTGGTGCGCGAAACGGTGCGGATCTTCCGCCCGAAATAGACGATCGGGAGGATCACCAGCGGGATGCCGATCAGCAGGCCCATCGTCAGCGACGGAGCGAGGTAAACAAGGAACCCGATCCCGCCGATCCCGGTCAGCGTGTTGCGCAGCGCAACCGACACGGTCGTGCCCACCACGTTTTCGATCACCGCGGTGTCGGAGGTCATCCGGCTCGAGATTTCCTTGGGGCTGTTGACCTCGTAAAACCCGGGCGAGAGGCGCAGCAGGTTGTTCTGCACCTTGAGGCGGATGTCCGCCACCACCCGCTCGCCGAGCCAGCTCACGAAGTAGAACCGCAGCGCCGTGCCGAGGCCGAGGACAGCAACGATCATGAGCAGGTATTCGAAGGCGTGGCCGATCTGCGTCGGGTTGGCCCGGCCGGAGAAGGCCTCGTCGATGATCACCTTGAACCGGTAGGGTATCGCCAGCGTCGCCCCGGAGGTGATGACCAGCGCGATCAGCGCCAGCGCGATCTCGCGCGGATATTGGATTGCCGTGCCGAACACCATGCGCAAGGGCGCAAGGGTGCGCGACTTGGGGGGCGCGTCTGCGTCGTCCATAACCGCCACGGGCACCAGTTCGGCACCTTCGGGGGTTGCGTCGTCGGGGGTGCCGTTGGGCTCGCGCGTGGGGGTTTCACCGTGCATGATCGCAGGCCTCTAGACCCCTCGGCGGTGAATTTCACGTGCAAAAAGCGAAGGGCCTCCGGCTTGCAGGGCTGGGGCCTGATGTAATTGTGCATTGCACAATGAAGCGCGAAGGCGCATTTGTCGGCTCAAGGCGCTGCCGGGACAAGGCGCCGGAACGTTCGCGGCTAAGGAAACCGATGCTTTATCATGCCTATGAGCTCCAGCGCAGCTGGATGAACAGCGCCAGCGCGCTCGCCGCGATCAGCGCCGAGATGCTATCCAATCCCGCCAATCCCCTGGGCTACATGGGCATGGGCCCGATGATGGGTAACGCGCTCGAGGTCTTCGCCCACGCGACCGCCAACTACGGCAAGCCCGACTTCGGCATCACTTCGGTGGAGATCGGCGGCAAGGCCCATGCGGTGACCGAGAGCATCGCGGTGAAGCGCCCCTTCGGCGATCTCCTCAAGTTCACAGTCGCTGGCGTCCCTGCTGACCGCCCGCGCCTGCTGATCGCCGCACCGATGAGCGGGCACTACGCCACGCTGCTGCGCGGCACGGTGGAGCGGATGCTGGAAAGCGCCGACGTCTACATCACCGACTGGGCCGACGCGAAGATGGTGCCGACCGACGCGGGCTCCTTCGATCTCGACGAATATATCGACTACCTCATCGCCTTTGCCGAGCACGTGCACAGCGAAGCAGGCGGCCAGCGCATCCACATGATGGCGGTGTGCCAGCCCTCCGTGCCGGCATTTGCCGCGACCGCCTTGCTCAACCTGCGCAAATCGCCTGCGACGCCCGCCACCCTCACCATGATGGGGGGCCCGATTGACACGCGCGAATGCCCCACGGTCGTCAACAACATGGCGATGCAGCGCCCGATCGAGTGGTTCCGCCAGAGCGTGATCGCCACCGTGCCCTTCAAATACCCGGGCGCCGGCCGCCGCGTCTATCCCGGCTTCATGCAGCTTTCGGCGTTCATGAGCATGAATCTGTCGAGCCACATGATGAGCCACTACGAGATGTATAAACACCTCACCGTAGGCGACGATGCATCCGCGCAGGCGACCAAGGACTTCTACGACGAATACCGCTCGGTCTGCGACATGACCGCCGAGTTCTACCTCCAGACCGTGGAAGAGGTATTCCAGAAGCACTCGATCCCCAAGGGCGAGTTCCGCCACAAGGGCACGCTCGTCGACATCACCCGGATCACCGACACCGCGCTGCTCGCCATCGAGGGTGAGCGCGATGACATCTCGGGCCTCGGCCAGACCAAGGCGGCGTTGAAGCTGACCCCAAAGCTGCCCGAAGCGAAGAAGCGCTACTACATGGCCGAGGGCGCCGGGCATTACGGCATCTTCAACGGCAGCCGCTGGCGCACGAAGGTCGCGCCGGTGGTCGAGGAATGGATCGCCGCGCACGCCGGCTGACGGCGGCGCGGCCTCACAGATCATTGACTTATGTTAAGCAGCGCACCAGAGGCGGCGCTGTCCTGTTCTATCGTGGCAGACCATACTCTTGCCCCGGACGGGACGAATGCCAATTGCCAGCAGCACCGCACGGATCGATGCGGTCATCACTTGGGTGGACGGCGGCGATCCGCTGCACCGCGCCAAGCGCCAGCACTATCAGCCTCAGGCAGCGCGCCACGCCAATGCCATCAACCCGCACCGCTGGGCTTGCAATGACGAGCTGAGCTACTGCCTGCGCTCGATCGCCAATCACGCGCCGTGGATCGCGCGGATCTGGATCATCACCGATGCGCAGGCGCCCGACCTTTCGCGCCTGCCGCAAGACTTAGTCGACCGGATCACGATAGTCGATCATCTGACGGTGTTCGCCGGACACGAAGACGTGCTGCCGACGTTCAACTCGCTGGCGATCGAAACGCTGCTGTGGCGCATCCCCGGGCTGGCCGAACACTTCGTCTATTTCAACGACGATGTGTTTCTGACCGGGCCGCTGGCGCCGGGCCATGTGTTCTGCGGGGATTCTCCGGTGCTGCGCGGCGATTGGGTCGATCACCGCGCGATCGCGGCCGATCCTGCCAGCCGCACGGACCCGACGCTGCTGCATCCGCTCGCGCAGATAAATGCGGCGGCGCTGGCCGGTTTCGGCGCGGAGCGGCTGTTCCGCGCGGCGCACGTTGTCCATCCGATGCGCCGCTCCGTGATGGCGCGGCTCTATGACGAGCACCGGTCCGCGTTCCTCGCCAATATCGGGCACAGGTTCCGCTGCATTTCACAGTTCCTGCCGCAGGGCCTGCACAACCACGCCTGCATCGCGGCCGGTGATGCCGTGCTGCACACGGTTGCAGACCATCTGCACCTGCGCACCGGCGCGGTGCATGATTACCCCCTGCCGGACGTGCGCGCGCTGCTTGCCTGCGCGCTCCAGCCGCAGTTCAAGTTTCTGTGCATCAACGATCTGCCGCAGGTCGAAGCCGCCATCCCGGACACCCGCGACTGGATCGAGCGCGCCATTGCGGCGTGAGCAGGTAGCGGCCTAGCCCTGCCCCTGTCCCCGCCCGCGCGCCTGCACGGCGGCGCGGCGGGCTTCGACTTCCTCGGGAGCGACAGCCGAGTTGGCTGCGCTGGAGCGGGTCGCTTCGAGCGCCAACCCTTCGCCGAAGCTTTGCGCATAGCCATCGTCGATCAGGCGTTTGTAGTTGGCGAGGAAGGCCGGATCTATCCCGGCCATGTCGCTTGCGAGCTTGCGCGCCAGCGGAAGCAGTTCCTCCGGCGCGACCACGTGGTTGACCAGCCCCCATGCTTGCGCCGTCGCGGCGTCGAGGAAATTGCCGGTGAAGGCGAGTTCCTTGGCGCGGCTGATGCCGATCATCCGCGAAAGCTTCTGCGACAGCCCCCAGCCCGGCACGATCCCGACCCGCGCATGGGTGTCGGCGAAGCGCGCATTGGTGCTGGCGACCAGCACGTCGCAGGCGAGCGCAACTTCGAAGCCGCCGGTGATCGCCACCCCGTTGATCGCGCCGATCACGGGCTTCCTGCACAGTTCGATGGCCTTGACCGGATTGTCCGCCGGGTCGGTGGCGTTGGCGCTGCCGAGCGCGCCCGCCTCGCTGCCGAGCTCCTTGAGGTCGAGCCCCGCCGTGAAGGCGCGCTCTCCCGCCCCGGTGAGGATCACCGCGCGCACCGCATCGTCGCCATCGACCTGCCGCATCACCTCGGCAAGGCGCTTGCGCAGGGCGCGGTTGAGCGCGTTCATCGCAGCCGGACGGTTGAGGGTAACGGTCGCGACGCCATCGGCCACGTCGAGCAGGATCACGTCATCAATCATCATATTCTCCAATCGATCGTGCCACGCCCGTGTTCCTCGAGGAAGGCGTTCGCCTGACTGAAGGGGCGCGATCCGAAGAAGCCGTTATGCGCCGACAATGGGCTCGGGTGCGCGGAGGTCAAGACGAGGTGGTGAGACGCACGACCCAAGGCCGGCACGCGGCTCGCCTTCTTCTTTGCATGGCTGCCCCACAGGATGAACACGGTCGGCTCGGCACGCTCCGCCACGGCCGCCACGCAGGCATCGGTCACCGCGTCCCATCCGCGCCCGGCATGGCTGCCCGCCTGCGCAGCCTCGACCGTCAACGTGTTGTTGAGCAGCAGCACACCCTGCCGCGCCCAAGGCGTCAGATCGCCCGTCTGCGCGCGCGGCAGGCCGAGGTCGCTCTCCAGCTCCTTGTAGATATTCACGAGGCTGGGCGGCGGCTTCACGCCTGCCTGCACCGAAAAGGCGAGGCCATGCGCCTGCCCCGGGCCGTGATAGGGATCCTGCCCCAGGATCACGCAGCGCACCGCATCCAGAGGCGTCAGCGCCAGCGCAGCGAGACGCGTGCCCCGCGGCGGATAGACGACCTTCCCCGCAGCCTCCTCGGCCTTCAGCCACCCGCCAAGCTTGCGCGCTTCGGGGGCGGCCAGCACCGGATCGAGCACGCCGCGCCAGCTTTCGGGGATGGTTTCGCTTGCCATGAGCCGTCAGCCTACACGCGCCGCCGCGCCAAGGGCCACTGCCCCTTTCCCTCTTTCCCCAATACGCGTAGGGCTTCGCGCATGGCAGTGCATTTTCACGAGGAAGACCTCCCCGCCGGCGTTCTCACCGGCACGAGCGCAATTGCGGTCGATACCGAGACCATGGGCCTCATCACCCACCGCGACCGGCTGTGCGTTGTGCAGCTGTCCGATGGGTCGGGTGACGAGCATCTGGTGCGCTTCGGCCCGGGCAGCGCCTATGACGCGCCCAACCTCGAAGCCGTGCTCGGCGATCCTTCGCGGGTAAAGATCTACCACTTCGGCCGCTTCGATCTGGCCGCGATCCAGTACTATCTCGGCGTCAACGCCGGGCCGGTGTTCTGCACCAAGATCGCCAGCAAGCTGGTGCGCACCTACACCGACCGCCACGGGCTCAAGAACCTCGTCGAGGAACTGCTCGGCGAGAACATCTCCAAGCAGCAGCAGTCGAGCGACTGGGGCGGGCCCGTGATCTCAGAGCCGCAGCGCGATTACGCGGCGAGCGACGTGCGTTACCTCCACCGCCTGCGCGACGAGCTGACACGGCGTCTGGAGCGCGAGGGCCGCATGGAAATCGCGCAGGCGTGCTTCGATTTCCTCCCGACCCGCGCGGCGCTCGACATCGCCGGCTGGGCCGAGAACGACATCTTCAGCCACATGTAATGATGGCGTAGGCACGGCGACATCATGGCCCCCGAAGCAAGCATCGAAACCAGCCCGATTGAAACGGCAGGGGCACGCGCGCTCCGTAGCCGGCGGCAGTTCTTTGCCGCGCCCGGCGGGTCGCACGACCGGCTGGTGCGCTTCCTGGCCAAGGCACTGCCGATGGGCGTGGGCGTGATCGCCGCGCTGATGATCATCACGCCCCTCAGCCCGCGCGGCGAGGTCAGCTTCCTGCTCGATCGCAACAAGGTCGCCCAGATCGACGAGCGCCTGTCGGTCGACAAGGCGATGTATCGCGGGCGCGACAATCAGGGCCGCCCCTTCTCGCTGCTCGCGGGCGACGCGGTGCAGCGGTCGGGCATCGAGGGGCTGGTGCGGATGCGCGACCTCGTGGCGCAGATCCTGCTCGCCGACGGCCCCGCGCAATTGAGCGCCGATGGCGGCATCTACGACATCGACAAGGAGACCGTCGCGGTCGAAGGCCCGGTGCGCCTCACCGCGAGCGACGGCTATGCGATGACCGCGAGCGGCGTCTCGCTCGACTTGAGGTCGCGCACCATGCAGGGCGACGCAGGCGTTTCGGGCGAGGTGCCGGCCGGCGCCTTCTCCGCCGACACGCTCAGCGCCGATCTTGCCGCGCGCACCATCACGCTCGAGGGCCATGCCCGCTTCACTATGATCCCCGGCCAGCTGAGGATGCCGCGATGAGCCAGACTGACAACCGCACCCCGATCAAGCGTCTCGCCCTCGTCTGGGGGCTAGGCGGCTTCGCGCTCACCCTTGCGCTGGCGGGGGGCATGAACCTTTCCGCCCAGGGCATCGCCCGCCACGATTCGCGCGCGCCGGTGACCTATGACGCGGCCAAGTTCGTGCTCGACGACAAGGCCAACCGGGTGATCTTCAGCGGCGGCGTGATCGTCAACCAGGCCGACCTGCGCATCCAGTCCGACCGGATGCTGGTGAACTTCAGCGATGCCGGGAGCCTCGAAATCCAGCGCATCACCGCGACCGGCGGCGTGGTCATCACCCGCGGCGACGAACGCGCCAGCGGCGACAACGCGATCTACGACTTCAACCGCCGGATCATCACCATGGCGGGCAATGTCGCCTTGCGCCGGGGAACCGACACGCTCAACGGCGGACGTCTGACCATCGACCTCGACAGCGGGGTTTCCACTGTCGACGGCGCGGCAAGCGGCGGAAGCGCGTCAGTGCCGGGCACACCCTCGGGCCGTGGCCGCGTGACGGGCAGCTTCTCGGTCCCGCAGGACGGCAAGAAGAACTAGGGCCGCACCTGGATGATGCCATTGATCGGCTTCAAGAGCCACACGATCAACCGACGCACCGGTCGTCCGGAAACCGACGACAACTGGCTCTTGGACCGCATCATGAATGCAATGTTCGCAGCCATGTCCGTCGCCGGTTTCGTCGTGGCCTTCGAGGAGTTTGCGAAGCGCGGCGTGAGCAGCTTCGCGCTGGTATTGCTGGCTCTTTCTGCGGTCTTCGCGCTGGGCGCAGCCGCACGCCACATCATGCTGACCCGCACGCGACGTGCCTATGACGCGGCTCTGGCCGAGTATTACGCCGCCATCGCCAATGCTCCCGACTGGGACGACGCGCCCTAGTAAGCGTTCTCGTGGATCAGCACCCGCGCGGTGCGCAGGACGATTCCGATGTCGCGGCGCAGCGACCAGCCTGCGATATATTCGAGGTCGGACTGCAGGCGGTCGGTGAGGTCCTTCTCGACCTCGGTCGCGCCGCGGTGACCGCGCACCTGTGCAAGGCCGGTCAGACCGGGCTTGAGGCAGTGACGCTGCCAGTACATCCGGTCGACTTCCCAGAAATACTTGTCGTTTGCGCGTGAGCCCAGCGCGTGCGGGCGCGGGCCGACGATCGCCATGTCGCCTTGCAGGACGTTGAGCAGCTGCGGCAGCTCGTCGATACTCGTGCGGCGGATGAAGGCGCCCATACGGGTCACCCGCTCGTCGTCACGGGCGGTCGACTGCTCGCCCTGATGGTCGAGCTTTTCGTGCCGCATCGAGCGGAACTTGAACATATCGAAGAACTGGTTGCCGCGCCCCAGGCGCCGCTGGACGAACAGCACTGGGCCGCCGTCCTCGAGCTTGATCAGCACCGCCACCATGATCAGCACCGGCGAGAGCGCCAGCAAGGCGCCGCCCGCCAGAGCGAGATCGAAGACGCGTTTCAGGATGCGATTGCGCAGGCCGAGCGGCCCGGTGGCGACCACCAGCGTGGTGCGGTCCAGCGCGTCGTAGCGATGCACGCCCACGGCGCCGAGGCTGTGCGCAGGCTCGCTGACGATTTCGCCGTAAACCCCGGCGCACTTGAGCAGGAAGGCCCAGTCCTCGCGCCGTTCGCGCGGGCAGCTCACCACCACCTGATCCTGATTGCGCAGGAGCTTGCCGAGCCGGTCGAGCATGAAGGGATCGTGGCTGCTGGGATCGAGGCCGTAATCGGCCGCGGCGATATGGTCCGCGCTGTCATCGGCAAAGCCCGAACCGCCGTCGTCGATCACGATCCGGTTGGTCACCCGCCCGCTCCAGCGATACTGGATCACCATCGCCACCACCCGTCGCAGCGTGACAAGGCCGATGGCCGTGAACAGCAGGCCGAGCGTCACTGCCGCGCGCGAGAAGTCCTGATTGGACTTGGTGTAGAAGCCGAGGAAGTTGATCAGCGCCGCCGACAGGGCGAGCGCGATCAGCGCCTTGCGGCTCGCATACATCCAGTCGCTGAGCGCGGTGACGCCGTATGTATCGTTATAGAGGGCGATGGTGAAGAACAGCGGCAGCATCGCCTGCGCAGCGAGCATCGCGCGCGGCTCGCCAAACCATCCTTCCCACAGCATTGCCGCCAGGGCAAAGCAGAGGTTGAGAACCACGCCGTCGGCGACCAGAAGCAGGATATAGGCACGCAGCCTCCGCCGTTCGAGCGAGGGCGCGACGCGGTCCTCGACGGACCCGTGCCTTGCGGCTTGCAGCATGTTTGATGTGGCCCGGTTCACCGGCAACTTTTCCCCAACGGTGCGCCCGTAGTTACCCGTAGCATGGTCAATAAACTGTGAAAGGACTTTTGTGCACCTGCGAGATCGGATCGCCACGTTTCAAGGGCGTCTCGCAGCAAATCTTCCGATCTCGGAAAGCTCCTGGGCGAGCAGCAGTTCGGCGGCCTGACTATTGGCCAGCAGGTTGCGGTGCAAGGCGGTCAGGCGCGGAATCAGCCGGTCGAGCCGGGTCTCGCGGCTGCCGCGCGCAGCGGGGAGCATCCAGCGTTCGAACTGCTGGATGATCGCGCGCTCCTCGCGGAAAAAAATGCCGAGCTGCATCTTCTCGCCCTGACCGAGCGACTGGATGCGCGCCGCCGTGCCGATTTTGGCAGCGATCTGGGCGAGCTGCGCGGCGCGGCGTTCCAGCGCGAGCGCGACGCCAACCGGGTTGAGGCCCAGCTCGCGCAGCCGCTTGATTTCGCCGGGCAGCTTGCCGAGCTCGCCGCCGAGGACGGCATTGACCAGCGGGGCAAAGCCATCCTCCTCGGTCGCAGCGCCGATCGCGGCATGGTCTTCGGGCGTGGCGGGCTTGGGGGACTGCGGATCGGCATCGCAATAGAGCGCGAGCTTGGTGACCTCCGACTGGGCGAGTCGGACGTCGAGCCCTGCACCGCGCGCGATCCGCTCGGCAAGATCGCCACCGAGCCTGAGGCCCGCCGCGTCCGCCATGCCGCGCACCGCCTGCGCCACCGCCGACAGATCGGGCGGATGGAACATGGCGACCAGCGCATCCTTGCGCTTTTCGAGCAGCTTGGCGGTGCGCGATTTGTCGGTGGCGGAGGTTGCGACGACGATCACCGGCGCCGCCTCGCCCGCGCCGGCGTCTGCGGTCTCGATCAGGAATTGCAGCGCGTCATGTGCATCGTCGCCGCTGGCGCGCACCCAGATATGGCGTTCACCGCCGAACAGCGAGGTCGATCGCGCCTCGTCGCCGAGCAAGGCGGGATCGCGGCGCAGGTCGGCGCCCGAGAGTTCGAAGCGTTCGCCCGCATCGGGGAGGGCGGCGGCGAGGCGATTGGCGGCGGCGCTGGCTCCGGCCTCGTCGGGCCCGCAAAAGAAGAAGATACGGCACGCAGCCGCGCCTGAGGGAAGACCGCGCAGGAAGTCCTTCTGGGTCGCCTTCACGGCTGCTTGGCGGCAGTCGTCGCGGCTCGGGCGCGGAGCGTCAGCGCGACCTGGGTCGCGATCCGGTCGGCGACCTCGACCGCGAGGTTCTCGAGTGCCTTCTGCTCGGCGGCGATGGTGGCGTATTCGCTGGAGACCACGTCGATGCCCGCGTCCGAACCGGCGGTCGCGTCGAGCAGGATTGCGCCGGTGGCGATGTCGACGAGCTGGTAACGGGCGCGCAGGATGCGGCGTTCGCGGCTGATGGTGTCATCGTTGAGAACGCCCAGCGCCTCGAGCGAATCGTCCAGCCGCACGTCGAGGCGGTATTGCGGCGCGGTCTGCCCGGCGATCCCGAGGCGCGCATCGAGCGCGTTCTTGACCAGCCAGCCGCCGCGGCCCTGGATCGCGGGAATATCCACCGCGCCGATGCCCTGCGCCACCGCCGCGTTGCTGCCGCCTGCATACATCGGCGACAGGCCGCATGCCGAGAGGGCCAGCGAGGCCGCGAGGAGGAGCAAGATCCGCATCAGGTGACGATATTCACCAATCGGTCGGGCACGACAATGATCTTGCGGATCGCCGCGCCGTCAATCGAGCGTTGCAGGTTGGCGGATGCCAGCGCCAGCGCCTCGAGCGTGTCCTTGCCCGCACCCTTGGGCGCGGTGACGGTGTCGCGCAGCTTGCCCATGTGCTGGATGGCGATGGTCACCTCGTCATCGACCAGCAGAGCGGGATCGACGGTGGGCCATGCGGCGTCGGCGATCAGGCCCTCACCCATGCTCGCCCAAGCCTCTTCGGCGAGGTGGGGCATCATCGGCGCGGCGAGGTGCACCAGCGCGCGGATCGCGGCGGAGCGGCTCACAGACGGCGCGGCCTTCTCGGTCGCACCGGTCAGCTCGTAGATGCGCGCCACGGCCTTGTTGAAGCCCAGCGCCTCGATGTCGGAGGCGACAGCGGCGATGGTCTGGTGGGTCTTGCGTTCGAGGCTCTTGTCCTCGCCCTCGGCCGAAGAATCATAGGCGGAGAACAGCCGCCACAGCCGCTGCACGAAGCGCGCGCAGCCTTCGATCCCGGCGTCGGACCACGGGAGATCGCGCTCGGGGGGCGAATCGGAGAGCATGAACCAGCGCACCGCATCCGCGCCGTGGCGGGCGATGATCGCATCGGGGTCGACGACGTTCTTCTTCGACTTCGACATCTTGATGACGCGGCCAATCTCAACCGGCTGGCCGTCTGCCTTTAATGTCGCGCCTTCTGACGTTCGGATGACATCATCCGGCGAATACATTTGGTCGAGAATTGAGCGCCCTACCAAGACATCGCCTTCGTAATGCCGCGTGCGGTTGACGCGGAAATAGGTCTCGTGCGTCACCATCCCCTGCGTGAACAGCGCGGCAAACGGCTCCTGCACGGTGATCTTGCCGATGTGCGCGAGCGCCCGCGTCCAGAAGCGGGCGTAGAGCAGGTGCAGAATCGCGTGCTCGATGCCGCCGATATAGTGCTGCACCGGCATCCACTTCGCCACCTCTTCAGGGTCGAAGGGACGGTCGGCGGGCTGGCTGGCAAAGCGCAGGAAGTACCACGAGCTGTCCACGAAAGTGTCGAGCGTATCGGTCTCGCGGCGCGCGGGGCTCCCGCACTTGGGGCAGTCGACGTGCTTCCACGTCGGATGGCGCTCGAGCGGATTGCCGGGGATGTCGAAGCTGACATCCTCTGGCAGCGTCACGGGGAGCTGGTCCTTGGGCACCGGCACCACGCCGCAGGCATCGCAATGGATGAAGGGAATCGGCGTGCCCCAATAGCGTTGCCGGGAAACGCCCCAGTCGCGCAGGCGCCACACGGTGCGGCCCTCGCCCCAGCCGCCGGACTCGGCACGGGTGATGACCGCCTGCTTGGCGTCCTCGACACTCATGCCATTGAGGAAGTCCGAGTTGACGATAATCCCGTCGCCCGCCTCGGCCTCACCCTTGAAGGGGTCGCCCGCGCGGGCCGGATCGCTGGCGACGACGCGCATGATCGGCAGGTCGTATTTGGTGGCGAATTCGAAGTCGCGCTGGTCATGGCCGGGCACGCCCATCACCGCGCCCGTGCCGTATTCCATCAGCACGAAGTTGGCGATGAACAGCGGCAAAGGCTCGCCGGTGAAGGGATGGCGCGCGGTGATCGCGGTGCGATAGCCCAGCTTCTCGGCCGTCTCGACTTCCGCCGCCTTGGTCCCGCCGCGCTTGCACGCTTCGATGAAGGCGGCCACCTCGGGGTCGCCCGCCAGCCCTTGGGCAATCGGGTGATCGGCAGCAATCGCGCAGAAACTCGCGCCGAAAATCGTGTCGGGACGCGTTGTGTAGACCGGAAGCTTCCCGCCGTCGGAGAGATCGAACGAGAACTCAAGTCCTTGCGACTTGCCGATCCAGTTCTCCTGCATCAGGCGAACCTTCTCGGGCCAGTCCTCGAGCTTGCCCAAGCCCTCCAGCAGATCGTCCGCAAAATCGGTGATCTTGAGGAACCACTGGTTGAGCTTGCGCTTCTCGACCTCCGCGCCGCTGCGCCAGCCCTTGCCGTCGATCACCTGCTCGTTGGCGAGCACGGTCATGTCGACCGGGTCCCAGTTGACGGTCGATTCCTTGCGGTAAACGAGCCCCGCCTCATAAAGGTCGGCGAACAGCGCCTGTTCGTGGCCGTAATATTCGGGATCGCAGGTGGCGAATTCGCGCGTCCAGTCGAGCGCGAAGCCGATGCGCTGCAATTGCGCTTTCATCTGCGCGATGTTCTGGCGGGTCCAGCCGCCCGGGTGGACGCCCTTTTCCATCGCGGCGTTCTCGGCCGGCATCCCGAAGGCGTCCCAGCCCATCGGGTGCAACACCTCGAAACCGCGCATCTTCTGGTAGCGCGCCAGCACGTCGCCCATCGTGTAGTTGCGCACGTGGCCCATGTGGATGCGCCCCGAGGGATAGGGGAACATCTCGAGGATGTAGCTCTTGGGCTTGGGGCTGTCCGAATCCGCCGTGAACGTGCCGGCGTCCGTCCAGGCACGCTGCCAGCGTACGTCAGCGCTTTGCGGATCGAAGCGATCCGCGGGGGCGACGGCAGGGTCGAAACGCCCCCGTTCGTCTCCGCCGGACGATTCAGAACGGGTGTCAGTCATGAACGGCTTTCAGTGGGAAGCGTGAACTCAGGACGCCAGCGGCGTTCAGGAAGCGAGAGCCTGACGACGCAGGTCGCGGGCCTTGGTGAGGATGATGTCCTCGAGCTTCTGCACGGTCGCCGCCTGCACCGGGGCTTCGACCCAGCTGCCGTTGTCGTTGACCTGACGGCTCGCCGCGACCCGCAGCGCATCGGCGCGCAGGTCCTGGTCGAGGATCGTAACGGTCAGCTTGACGCGCTCGGTCGGGTTCGACGGATTGGCGTACCAGTCGGTGACGATCACGCCACCGGCGCTGTCGGCCTGAAGCAGCGGGGCAAAGCTTACCGTGTCGAGCGCAGCGCGCCACAGGTAGGCGTTGACGCCGATGGTGTTGAGCTGCGCAGCGGCCAGCTCGGTGCGCGGACGGTCGTTGCCGCCGCAGGCGGTCAAGGACACCAGCGAGGCGCCGAGCAGCGCAAGAGCCATCGGGCGGCGGAAATTGGCGGTATTGGCGCGTGTCACAGCCGGGTCATCCTCATCATCTGTCTCGGGCCCGCTCTATAGCTCCAAGCCCCCCTGCGGCAAGCTTCATCCGCGCCCCTCCTTATGAGGGGGCAGTTCGCCGGTCACGGGCCTAGAGCGCCTGCGGGCTTTACGCAGCCTGAATTCAAGCCTTTCAAAGAGATTCTGTGTGCACAGTGCCACAGGTCAACGGCGAATCCGGTCAGGTGGCGGCAAGGGCATTGCAACCGAGCAAGGCGCGCCTATTCCTTGGTTGTGGACAAGCCGCCGACTCAGGCGCAGTTAAGGTTCACAATGCTTAGGCCGATGGCCTGAGCGATACGGAAAAAGGCAACAGGTACAGGAAATGACAAGGCGGGCGGACAGGACAGCGAAGGCGCAGCGTCAGCTGCCGCGTTTTGCGGCCGTCGCGCTGTTTTGCGGTGCCCTGTCGCTGGCCGTGCCGAGCGCGGGTCTCGCGCTGGTCGGTAAGGGCGTTCCCGCCCGCGCCGCCGCGACTCTCGATGGCCTCGGCATCGGAATGTTCACGCCGGCCACGGTCGATCCTGCTCTCGCTGCGCGCGTTGCCGACAAGGCCCGCCTGCGCGGTATCCACTTCACGCCTGCCAGCGCCCCGCCGATCAGCGGCAATCGCACGGTGACCGTGGCGATCCGCGTCGATGACGACACGGCGCGCGCAGTCTCGGTGCGCAAGGTGCTCGAAGCGGCACCCGGCCGTAACCTTGCGATGGGCGGCTTCGATGGCGGCAAGTTCCAGCTTGGCGCGGCGCGCGGCTACAAGAGCTTTGCGCGCGACGTCGATCTGTCGGCCAATGTTCGCACTCTCGCGATGCCCGACCTCGCACAGTTCGAACCTTCGCGGCCCAAGGCCGAAGACAAGCCTTCGCGTCTCCAGCCGCGCATCGAGTTTGTTGATCGCGAAATCGCGGGCCGTTCGCCCAATACGCTCGACTCGACCGCCACCCAGACCGTGGGCGTCGGCGGCAGCTTCCGCCTCTCGCCGACGTTGAACGTTACCGCGGGCGTGCGTTACTCGCAGGAGCGTGAGCGGATCGACCCGCTGACCAATGCGGTGCAGGACAGCCAGGCCGTCTACGTGGGCACCCAGATCAAGTTCTGATCGGGCCTATCCTGCTGTTCCGGCAGGGTTTTCATGAAAATTTTGGATGTTTTAGAGGCGCTTTAGCCTCTCTTTTGACGCGTCTAGACCCCCTCTAGACCCCTTATTGCGCGGTTTAGACCCCGCTTGGACCCCTTCCAGAACAGCAATTGCGGCGCTCCTACGCCAGCATAGCTATTCGCCGCTTCCCCTTCCCCTACGGCACCGTTACGCTGCCGGAAAAGCAAGCATCGCGAATACAGGGAGAATTGCCATGGGCCGGGTTGCCATCGTCACCGGGGGAACACGCGGGATCGGAGAGGCGATCTGCAAGCGTCTCCAACGCCAGGGCCACACGGTCATCGCCAATTACGCGGGCAATGAGGAAAAGGCGGCTGCCTTCACGGCGGCGACGGGCATCCCCGCCTACAGGTGGGACGTCGGCGACCACGAGGCGACCCTCGAAGGCTGCGCCCGCGTTGCGGCCGATCACGGCCCGGTCGACATCGTTGTGAACAACGCCGGCATCACCCGCGACGGCACCCTGCACAAGATGAGCTTCGAAGACTGGAACGATGTCATGCGCATCAACCTCGGCGGGTGCTTCAACATGGCCAAGGCGACCTTCCCCGGGATGCGCGAAAGGGGCTGGGGCCGGATCGTCAACATCGGCTCGATCAACGGGCAGGCGGGGCAGTACGGGCAGGTCAACTACGCCGCTGCGAAGAGCGGAATTCATGGCTTTACCAAGGCCTTGGCGCAGGAAGGCGCGAAGTTCGGGGTGACGGTGAACGCCATCGCACCGGGCTATATCGACACCGACATGGTCGCCGCGGTGCCTGCGCCGGTGCTCGAGAAAATCGTCGCCAAGATCCCCGTCGGAAGGCTCGGCATGGCCGAGGAAATCGCCCGCGGGGTGGCCTTCCTGACGAGCGAGAACGGCGGCTTCATGACCGGCTCGACCATGAGCATCAACGGCGGCCAGCATATGTATTGAGGCGGGGCGCGGGGTCGTAGCCCGCCAGCCCACGGCGTGGCTCAGGTGCCGGCGCCACGCCGACAAAGCAGCGAACTGCGCTCCGTTCGCCCATAGTCGGGCAGCTCACTCGACCATGATTGCCGCGACCTTCCATGCCCCGCCCTCCCGTACCAGCGAGAGGCTTTCGCTCTGCTCTGTGCCGTTCGCATAGGCCGAGCGGAACTTGACCAGCCGATAGCCCGCCAACGGCGCAGGAACAAACTCGTTGCCGACAATATCGCGGGTCAACATTCTGCCGAGCGGTTGCCGCTGGCGGGCGGAGACGTCACTCCACCGTTCCAGCGTGTCGATCTGGCTGAGCTCGCGGAAAGACGCAGAGGTGACGGCGTAGCTTTCGGCCCAGCGCCCCTCATCGATCAGCTTGAGAAAGTCTTCCGCAGCGCGCGCGGCACCGGCAGACTCGCTCTGCATGGAAGCGGTCGGCGCGGGTGCAGTGTCTTGTATAACCATGGTAGCGGGAAGTATCAGGGCGGCAAGGATCAGCGACATGGCAAGCACTCCGAGAGCTGGGAGGGCAAGGCCTGACCTCGCCCACCGCCGGGCGGCGGATGCCGTAATCTTTGCAGCCGGAGTTGCCTCGGACGCATCCCCCAACGGCTTGTCCGCAAGAATTTCGGGGGGGCTTTCGGGGGCCTCCTCCGCCAGTAACCGCCGCGCCGCCTCGCGGCTGCTGGTGACCCCAAGCTTGCGCCGGGCATCGCGCAAACGCTCGTTGACGGTGTGCACCGACAGAGCAAGCTCACGCGCGGCGGACTTGGCATCATGCCCGCGCAGGATCAGCCGCAGGGTCTGCTTCTCCTTGTCGGTCAGCGCATCGAGCCCGGTGGTCATGCAGGATGTCTAGGGCTCGCACCCCTACGCGGCCACCCCGAAATATTCGTATCGCATCAAGGCCACGGCTCGCCGGAAATCCGCGAGCCTTTGCCGCACTCCCGCGCTAGCGTGGCACACAAAGGAGACTGCCAATGGGTGACCGCATCCTCGTGTTCTACGGTTCCTACCGCCGCGACCGGCAGGGCATTCGTCTCGCCGAATACTGCGTCCGCCAGCTGGCGGCGCGTGGGGCGGAGGTGGAGCTGATCGACGCCAAGGCGCTCGATCTCCCGATGCTCGACCGGATGTACAAGGAATACCCCAAGGGCGAGGCGCCCGAAGCGCTGGAGTCGCTCGCCGGAAAAATCCGAACGGCCGATGCTTTCCTGTTCGTTGTCGGCGAATACAACTGGAGCGTGCAGCCGGGGCTGAAGAACCTCACCGACCACTTCCTCGAAGAGTGGTTCTGGCGCCCCGCCGCCATCGCCAGCTACTCCGCCGGACGCTTCGGCGGCGTCCGCGCAGCGCTGGCATGGCGCGACATCCTCGGCGAGATGGGCATGGTGGTGGTGTCGAGCACCATCGCGGCAGGGCTAATCAAGGACACGCTGGACCAGCACGGCGCGCCAACGGGGCACGGCGGGGAGGCTCTGGAAAAGCAGTTCCCGCGCTTCGCCGACGATCTGGCGTGGTGGACGGCGGCGGCAAGGGCGCAAAGAGAGCGGGCTAAGCCGCCTTACTAAGGTACGCTCAGGCGGCGGCGGCCTGCAGCGCGCGGGCGCGCACCTGCCCGCGCAGCACCATGATCAGCACGGCGCTCGCCAACATCATCAGCCCGGTTCCCGCCAGACCCGCAGCGTAGCTTCCGGTCGCGTCGGTCGCCACGCCCCAGGCGAAGGGCGTCACGAAGGCACCGATCTGTGACATCGTATTGATCGCCGCCGCGCCGACCGCGACCTCCTTTTGCGGCAACGCCTCGGTCCATGCCGATGCGATCAGCATCGAGATCGAGAAGCTGACCATCACCAGCACGAGATAGGCGCCAATTACCACGGCAGGCGGCGGGGCGAGCATGATGACGAACATCGCGGTGGCGGTAACTGCGGCGCAACCTGCGGCGTAGGAGAACCGGTCTCCGCTATGGTCGGCGCGGTTGCCGATCGCGAGCATCGCGGCGGTGCCGATCAGCCCTCCGACGGCGGCAAGGTACCCGATATGGGCCATGTCCAGCCCCGTCGCCTTCTGCAGGATCAGTGGAGCCGAAAGCGCGAAAGCAATGCCCGAACCGATGCAGGTAAAACCGATCGCGCCGAACATGAGCACGCGCGGATTGCGCAGCGTGGCGAGCATATTGTGGCTCTGCGGCCCGCCGATCAGGCGCTGCTCGCGCGCGAGCTCTTCCGCGATCCAGTCCTTCTCCGCCGGCTCGAGCCACGTCACCTTGGCCGGGCTGTCGGGCAGAAACGCAAGCACTGCCAGCCCGACGAGGACCGTGGGCAAGCCCTGCGCGATAAACAGCCATTGCCATCCATGCAGGTTAGCGGTGCCGTCGAGCGAGAGGAGCCAGCCCGACATCGCGCCCATCACCACCGAGGCGAGAGGGCCTGCAATGTAGAAGCGGCTGACGGCACGGCTCCGGTGGCACGGCGGGAACCACAGCGTGAAATAGGTGATCACGCCCGGGAAGAATCCCGCCTCGGCGACGCCAAGCAGGAAGCGCAGCACGTAGAACTGCATCGGGGTTTCGACGAACATCATGCCCGCCGACAGCAGCCCCCAGGTGACCATGATGCGTGCGATCCAAGGGCGCGCGCCGAAGCGTACCAGCAACAGGTTCGAGGGGATTTCAAACAGGGCGTAGCCGAGAAAGAACAGTCCACTACCGAGCCCGTAAACGGTCGCGCTGAACTTGAGATCAGCGTTCATCTCGGCAGCTGCAAAGCTGACGTTGACCCGGTCCATATAGGCGAAGAGATAGGCGACGAGGATGAGCGGGATGATCCGCCAGAACGCCTTGCGCATCGCCGCAGCGCCGATCGCCGCCCGCTCGTCGTCCGCTATCGCCATCGCTGTGCCCCCCGGCGCGGGATGACCCCGCATGAGAGGGAGTAACCCGCGGCAGCGTCGGGCGTCAAATGAGCGCGGCGAGCGGGCGATGACGAAGGCTTAAGGCCCTGTGCTTTAAGCAAACCTCATGTCCGAGCAGCTTCCCGTGGGCACTTCAGAGGTGCAACAACTTGCCGCCATTGAGCCGTTCGACTGGCTGGGGCGCGTGCTCACGCAATTCGCGCTCGGCGAGCGTTCTATCGGTCAATTGTGCATCGCCCTCGACCTACCTGTCGAGAAGGGGCCCCTGTCGAGCTTGCAAACGCTCTGCGCCCGCCTTGCGAGCCAGCCCGACAAGAGGTGTCAGACACTGCTGCGCCGGATAGAGCGCTGGCGATCGTTCAGACCGCTGCGTCATTTGTTGGCGCACGCGACTGTCATGGTGGTGCATGACGCTGCGGGGAATCGCTTCGTGCTGACCCGCCACCTTCCGCTTGACCGCTACGACGTCACGCCGGATCGGCTCTGGTCGGACGAAGAATGTCGGGAACTCTTGCGTGTGGCTACCAGCGATGGACGCTCGATCACGGACCAGATCCGCAATCTCCTGACGAACACTACTGTGATGGAGCAGCTCAAAAAGTCGGGCCCCGGATCAAGTCCAGGGTGACGACAAGAGCAGGTTAGCGCCTCATCCCCGATAAAGCCCGTCGACCCGCTCCTGATACCGTTCGCGGATCTTGTGGCGGCGGATCTTCATGCTCGGGGTCATTTCCTCGTTCTCGATGCTGAACGCCTCGTCGGCAAAGGCGAACTGGCGGACTTTCTCGATCACCGAGAGATCGGCATTGGTCCGGTCGACCGCCGCGCGAACCGCGTTCTTGAAGGCGGGGAGCTCCTGCAGCGCCTTCAGATCGAACTTCTCGCCGTTCGCCCGCGCCCATTCCAGTGCCCATTCGGCGTCGGGAACGATCAGGCCGACCACATAGGGGCGCTTGTCGCCGGTCACCATCGCCTGCGCAATCTCGGGCTGGAGCGTCAGCATGCCTTCGACCTTCTGGGGCGCGATGTTGTCGCCCTTGTCGTTGACGATCATGTCCTTCTTGCGGTCGGTAATGACGATCCGCCCACGCGAGTCGATGTGCCCGATGTCGCCGGTGTGAAGCCACGGAAGACCAGTAGGATCAGCCGGATCGGCCTTGAGCGTGCGCGCTGTCTCGGCGTCGTTGCGCCAGTAGCCGTGCATGACCAGCTCGCCGCGCACGAGGATTTCGCCGTCTTCCGCGATCCTGACCTCGACCCCGCGCAGCGCCGGGCCGACGGTGTCCATCTTGAGGCCGACCTTGGGCCGGTTGCAGCTGATCACCGGTCCGGCCTCGGTCTGGCCGTAGCCTTGCAGCATGGTGAGGCCCATCGCGTCGAAGAAGTTCCCGACTTCAGGGTTGAGCGGCGCGCCGCCCGAGACCATCGCCTTGATCCGCCCGCCGAACTTGGCGCGGATCTTGGGGCGCAAGGTCCTCTCGACGAGGTAGTCGACCGGCCTGTCGCGCAGACGCTTCTTGCCCTCCTTGGAGTGCTCGGCAATCTTGAGCGCGCTATCCATCATGAAATTGGCGACTTTGCCCTGCTTTTCCACCTGCTTCATGATGCGGGTGCGCAATACCTCGAACAGGCGCGGAACGACGACCATGATCGTAGGGCGCGTCTCCTCGATATTGCTGGCGAGCTTTTCGAGGCCTTCGGAATAGAAGATCTCCGCACCGACGCCGATGGGCAGGTACTGCCCGCCGGTGTGTTCATAGGCGTGGGAGAGGGGCAGGAAGGACAGGAACCGCTCGTCCTTGATGCCGAAATCCGTCAGCAGGACTTCCGCCGCGCCCGCGACATTGCACAGAATTGCGCCATGGTGCTGCATGACGCCGCGCGGGGCGCCGCCGGTGCCGCTGGTGTAGATGAGGCAGGCGGTTTCGGAACGCTCGATACGCCCGATCCGCTCGTCTACCGCCGCACGCGCCGCAGCCGCATCGCCGGTGATGACGCTCTCCCAGCCATGATACTGAAAGCTACCCGTTTGGCGGGGCTTGAGGGCATCGATGCCGATGACATGCTCAACCAAGCCAGTCTGCGCAATTGCGCCGACGAGCGGGGCGAGCAGCTTCTCGTTCGATACGAACACCGCGCGTGCGCCGGAATTGTCGAGGATGTGCGCGTGATCGCGGCGGGTGTTGGTGGTGTAGGTGGGCACGGTGATGCACCCGGCGGCCATGATCGCGAGGTCGGCAATGCACCATTCGGGACGATTCTCCGAGACAAGCGCGACGCGGTCGCCATCTTCGAGGCCCAGCTTGCGCAGGCTCTCCGCCAGCAGACACACGTGCTCCGCCGCCGAACGCCAGCTCTGGGTGACCCATTGCCCGCCCGTCTTATGGCCGAAGAACGGCGCATCGCCCTTCTCATCCGCACGCTTGAGGAACAGCTCGACGAGGTTCTGCGCGTTATCGATGTCCTGCAGGATCTGGTGATCTGCAGGATTGGCCTTTCCGCGGGCCGAATGAGGCAGCTTGGGAGAATGCACTGGCAAAGGCTCCTGATCCCTTCGAGTTTTTGTTCGCAGGTTCTGGTGCGACCCGCGCGCGGCGCCCTAGTTAGAAGGTGTAGGCCGTAGCGGCAAGACGCGAGGCGCTTGATCCCACGGCGAGCCATGCGTTGCCAGCCGTGCATGCCCTCCTTAAGACTGGCGGGATGTTACGCACCCGCCTCTGGACCATCGCCCTGTTCGGCGCGCTCGCCGCCTGCGTTCCCTCGCCCAAAATGGCCGCCGCGCCTGCTGCGCAGACCAGCGCCCAGCCTTTCGTGATCGCCGCCAACCCGCTTGCCGCAAAGGCCGGAATGGAGGTGCTGGAGCGCGGCGGGAATGCTGCCGATGCGGCGCTTGCGGTGCAGACGATGCTCTCGCTGGTCGAGCCTCAGTCCTCGGGCGTGGGCGGCGGCGCGTTCCTCACCTATTTCGACGCCGCGACGGGTAAGATCACGATCTATGACGGGCGCGAGACCGCACCGATGCAGGCCAGCCGGACAATGTTCCTCGGCGAGGATGGCAAGCCCTTGCCCTTCCCTACCGCAGTCACGAGCGGGCGGGCGACTGGTGTGCCGGGCGCGGTGGCGGCTCTGGCGGCGCTGCACAAGGATCACGGCGCGCTGCCGTGGGACGGGCTGTTCGGCGCCGCAATACGCACCGCGGAAGAGGGCTTCACGATCTCCCCGCGACTAGGCAGGTTCCTCGGCGCGAGCTTCCCGCAGCTTTCGCAGCCTGATGCTGCCACCTATTTCGCCAATGCCGACGGGACGCGGAAGAGGGCGGGCGATGTTCTGAAGAACCCCGCCTATGCCGCCTTTCTGCGCCGCCTGTCCGATCAGGGCACCGATGCGCTCTACAAGGGCAGCACGGCGGCCGCGATCGTCCAGAAGACCCGCGCCGCGCCGCTCGGCGGGACGATGACGATCGCGGATCTGGCCGCCTACCGCCCGGTCAAACGCGAGCCGGTCTGCGGTGCCTGGGCCGTCTACCGCGTCTGCGCCCCGCCCCCGCCGTCGAGCGGGGCGGCGATGATCGAGCTACTCGGCCTGCTCGACCGAACCGACATCGCCAGCCGTGGGTCGAAGGACCCGCAGGCGTGGTATCTCTTCGCCGAGGCAAGCCGGTTGATGTATGCCGACCGCGACGCCTATTTCGGTGACGGCGATTTCGTCGACGTTCCGGTCAAGGGCCTGCTCGACCCCGCCTATATCGACGCCCGCGCCGCGCTGATCGGGCCCAAGGCGGCGGCAGCGGTCACGGCTGGCCAGCCTGCCGGGACCAAGGTCGCGATGGCCGACATGACGCTTGAGCCGGCCGGTACGTCGCACTTCGTCATCCGCGACGCGCATGGCAATGTGCTCTCGATCACGACCACGGTGGAATCGATCTTCGGCACGGGACGGATGGTCGACGGGTTCTTCCTCAACAACCAACTCACCGATTTCAGCTTCAACCCGCTCCAGCCCGACGGGGCCGAGGCACCGAACGCCGTAGCGCCGGGCAAGCGCCCGCGCTCGTCGATGACGCCGCTGATCCTGCTCGACAAGGACGGCAGGTTCGCGGGGGCAATCGGCTCGGCGGGGGGCAATTCGATCCTGGCTTACGTGGGCAAGACGCTGATGGCGTCGGTCTATTGGGGCCTGCCGATGCAGGAGGCACTCGCCCAACCCAACCTCGTCGCGCGCGGGAAAAGCGTGGGTGCTGAGACCGATCTCTTCGATCCCGCTGTGGTCGCTGGGCTTGCGGACCGCGGGGTCGTGCTCACCCCCGGACAGGGAGAAGATTCGGGCGTCCACGGGGTGCTGATCCGCGAGGGAGGACGGGTCGACGGTGGCTACGATCCGCGACGCGAGGGCGTCGTGCTGCTAGGCAAGAAGCCCTAGCGGGCCTCGCTTCCGACCGCTTCGGCAATGCTGGCAAAGCCGTCGCGCTTCATCAACGTCTCGAGCCCCCGGACGATCCTCGCGCCGAGACCCGGGCCTTCGTAGACCATCGCCGAATAGAGCTGCACGAGGCTTGCGCCCGCGCGGATGCGCTCCCAGGCGTGCTCGGCTGTGGCGATGCCACCGACACCGACCAGCGGTACGATGCCGCCGGTCGCCTTGCGGAAATCGCGCAGACGCTGGGTGGCAAGCTCCCGGAGCGGCGCGCCTGACAGCCCGCCGGTCTCGCCCGCATGATGCGACCGCAGTGCGGGCCGTGAGATCGTGGTGTTCGAAACCACCAGCGCGCCCAGCTTCTTGTCGATGGCGATACGCGCGATCGCGTCGATGTCGGCAGGTTCGAGATCGGGCGCAACCTTGAGGAATATCGGCGGAGGCGCAGACGGCACAGCTTCATCGCGCGCCGCAATCACCGCTTCTATCAGTGCGGTAAGCGCGCCCTCGTCCTGCAGGGCGCGCAGCCCAGGCGTGTTGGGCGAGGAGACGTTGACGCAAAGGTAGCTCGCGACTGGCGCCATCGCTCGGGCCATCACCGCATAGTCGGCAATGCGGTCAGCGGAATCCTTGTTTGCGCCAATGTTCACCGCGACGATCCCGGGGCGACCGGCGCGCGCCCTCAATCGGGCCAGCGCCGCCTCGGCGCCGCCATTGTTGAACCCCATGCGATTGATGACCGCCGCGTCCTCGAGCAGCCGGAACAGGCGCGGCTTGGGGTTACCCGCTTGCGGCAAGGGCGTGATCGAGCCCACTTCCGTGAACCCGAAGCCGAGCCCGAGCAGCGCGTCGGGAACTTCGGCATCCTTGTCGAACCCCGCCGCCACCCCGACCGGGTTGGGAAAGGTCAGTCCGGCCACATCTATCGCCAGCGGGCCAGCCGCCGCAGGAGCGCGGCGGGGCAGCGCGGCGAGCGATCGGATCGCAAGCTGGTGACCGGTCTCTGAATCGAGGGCGAAGAGCGCGGGCTTGAGCAGGCGGAACAGCATGGCCAAGCGCCTATGTCAGCCCGCAGCCCATGTCGAGCCGTGTCGCCAAGGGCAAGGCTTGTCGCTTGCATACAATCTTGCCGGCGAATTCGGGGTTATGACGTAATCCGCGACCCGAAGGGCTCGGAGCAGGAATGCAAAGAGTTCCTTGACTTGCAAGGGCGGCGCTCCCCCGGGATGCGTCGCCTTTTTTTGCGCGCTGAATGCCCACATGAGGCGCTGCTGCGCCCACAGGTCGCGCAGGGGCCTTCTCAATCCCCGCATTCGCGGTTGTAATGCGAGCAAACTCGTCCTAATTCCAATTCGGACTGATTAAGTCCGAATTGAGAACCGTTCGCAATGCGTCTGTCAAACCTTGCCGATTATGCCGTCATCACGATGTGCCAGGCCGCGCTCCATTGCGGCAATGGGCGGGTGAGCGCGGCCGAGCTTGCCAGCGAGACGGGCCTGCCGGTGCCCACAGTGCAGAAGCTTGTTTCCAAGTTGACGGGTGCTGGACTTCTACGCTCGGTGCGAGGTGCGCATGGGGGCCTCCAGCTGGGACGGCCTGCAGCGGCGATCACGGTCGCCGACATCGTCGAGGCGATAGAAGGCCGCATTGCGCTCACCGCCTGCATCGATCACAGCGTGTGCGACTTCGAAGCGGGCTGCAACATGAAGCCGCATTGGCCGATCATCAACAACGCACTGCGCGGCGCGCTGGCGGGCATCACCCTTGCCCAGCTGCGCGGACCGGTCGCGCCTGCGCCCACCCCCATTGCCGAGGACTATCTCGCATGAGCGATCACATCGACATTCAGACCAAGCCGGAAACGGACGTCCCTGAAACGGATAGGGAGGCGCGCGAAGCTGCGGCCAAGGTTGCTGATTACGAGCATGGCTGGTCGTCGGACATCGAGACTGAATTCGCCGAGAAGGGCCTCACTGAAGACACAGTACGGTTCATCAGCGCCAAGAAGAACGAGCCTGAATGGATGCTCGACTGGCGCCTCAAGGCCTTCCGCCTGTGGCAGACGATGGAGGAACCCGACTGGGCCAAGGTCGGCTATCCCAAGATCGACTACCAGGACGCCTACTACTACGCTGCGCCCAAGAAGAAGATCGAGCTCGGATCGCTTGATGAGCTCGATCCCGAGATCAAGCGCATCTACGACAAACTGGGTATTCCGCTGGGCGAGCAGGAAGTCCTCGCCGGAGTTAAGGGCGCGCGCAAGGTCGCGGTCGACGCGGTGTTCGATTCGGTCAGCGTCGCGACCAGCTTCCGCGAGGAGCTGAAGCGCGCCGGCGTCATCTTCCTCTCGATCTCCGAGGCTATCCGCGAATATCCCGAACTGGTGCAGAAGTGGCTCGGCCGCGTCGTGCCGGTGCGCGACAACTACTTTGCGGCGCTCAATTGCGCGGTCTTCTCCGACGGTACCTTCGTCTACATCCCCGAAGGCGTGCGCTGCCCGATGGAGCTCAGCACCTACTTCCGCATCAATGCCGAGAACACCGGCCAGTTCGAACGCACGCTGATCATCGCCGAGAAGGGCAGCTACGTCAGCTATCTCGAAGGCTGCACCGCCCCGATGCGCGACGAGAACCAGCTCCACGCAGCCGTGGTGGAACTGGTCGCGATGGACGATGCCGAGATCAAGTATTCGACCGTGCAGAACTGGTACCCCGGCAACGCCGAGGGCAAGGGCGGGATCTACAACTTCGTCACCAAGCGCGCCCTGTGCCAGGGCGACCGCTCCAAGGTCTCGTGGACGCAGGTCGAAACCGGCTCTGCGGTGACGTGGAAGTATCCCTCCTGCGTCCTCAACGGCGAGGATTCTGTGGGCGAATTCTACTCGGTCGCGGTCACCAACAATTACCAGCAGGCCGACACCGGCACCAAGATGATCCACAACGGCAAGAACAGCCGCTCGACGATCATCTCCAAGGGCATTTCGGCGGGCAAGTCGTCCAACACCTACCGCGGCCTAGTCCGCGTCGGGGCGTCGGCGAGCGGCGTGCGCAACTTCACCCAGTGCGACAGCCTGCTGCTCGGCGATCAATGCGGCGCGCACACCGTGCCCTATATCGAGGTGAAGAACCCCAGCGCGCAGATCGAGCATGAGGCAACCACCTCCAAGATCAGCGATGAACAGCTGTTCTACGCAATGCAGCGCGGGCTGGGCGAAGAGGAAGCCGTGGCGCTGATCGTCAACGGCTTTGCCAAGGACGTGTTGAAAGAGCTGCCGATGGAGTTCGCAGTCGAGGCGCAAAAGCTGCTGGCGATTTCGCTTGAAGGATCGGTCGGATGACCCGCAAAACCCTCGCCCTTAACCCCGAGGCCTCCGCCGCCGAAGCCCCCGCGCTCAAGAAGAAGGGCCGCGGGTGGGAGATTTCAGACGCTCGCCTCGACGCCCTGCACGAACAGGCGCGCGAGATGCGGCGCCATTCGTCCGAGGCGCACAAGGCGCTGGCGGAGAAGTTCAGCAAGGCCGATCTGGGCCGCTACACCTTCAAGCGCTTCGCCGTGGTCGGCTCGGCGATCGTCGACTTCAACTGCCACAACCTCGGTCTCGCGCTCGCGATCGACGAGGAGGGGCAGAACGATGCCCTCGTCAAACGCCGCGACAAGAGCCTTGAGAGCGTGGGCATCAAAGTGATGCGGATCGCGGCCAAAGACATCCTCGAGGACATTGACGCCGTGCTCAAGCAGCTCACGCAGGTGATGCGTGCCCGGATCGAGGAACGCAAAGCCGCCGCCCGCGCCCACAAGGCGGCCAACCCCAAGCAAAGCTATTCGCGCCCCAGTTCGGGCGACGACACCAAGCGTTCGCCTAGGAAGTACTAATGCTCGAAATTACCGATCTCCACGCCTCCGTCGGCGACAAGCCCATCCTCAAGGGCCTCACCCTTTCCGTCCCCGCGGGCGAGATCCATGCGATCATGGGCCCCAACGGCGCGGGCAAGTCGACGCTTGCCAACGTGCTCGGCGGCAAGCCCGGCTACGAGGTGACCGGCGGCAGCGTGACCTTCCGTGGCGAGGATCTCCTCGCCCTCGACCCGCACGAGCGCGCGGCGAAGGGCCTGTTCCTCGGCTTCCAGTACCCGGTCGAGATCCCCGGCGTCTCCAACGTCCAGTTCCTGCGCGAGGCACTCAATTCCCAGCGCAAGAGCCGGGGCGAGGAACCGCTCTCGGGCGGCGAGTTCCTGAAGCTCGCCAAAGACAAGGCCGCGCTCCTGAAAATGGATATGGAGATGCTCAAACGGCAAGTGAATGTCGGCTTCTCCGGCGGCGAGAAGAAGCGCGCCGAGATGGTGCAGATGGGCATTCTTGACCCGGCCTTCGCAGTGCTGGACGAGACCGACTCTGGCCTCGACATCGATGCGCTGCGGATCGTCGGCGCGGGCATCAACGCCATCATGCGCCGCCCCGACAAAGCCGTGCTGCTGATCACCCACTACCAACGCCTTCTCGACGTCGTGGCGCCCGATAAGGTGAGCATCCTTGCCGGCGGCCGCATCGTCGAGACCGGCGGCCCGGAACTCGCGCTCAGGCTCGAGGCCGAGGGCTATGATTCGGTGATGGCGTGATGGCAGAAGGCGCCACTGCGACCCTCCCAACCCGCCGCGACGAAGCGTGGCGCTATGCCGACTTCGACGCTGTGGCGCGGCTTGGTGTCGAGGCGCTCGACCAGTGGAAGGACATCACCCTCGCTCCCGGGGAAGTTCGGCGGCACGCGATGGCGGTCGGCTCAGCCGTGCCTGAGCTGCACCGCATCCGGCTCACGATCGGCGAAGGCGCGCGGGCGGAGCTGTTCGTGACCAATGCGGGGGCCGACTATACCCGTGTCGAGGTCGAAGTGCAGCTCGCCAGGGGTGCACATTTCGAGTTCGGCGGCGTGACCATCGGCGGCGCGGGCGTGACCCGCGAATTCGTGACACAGGTCATTCATGCCGAGCCCGAGGCGACCTCCAATCAGACCATCCGTGCGGTGCACTGGGGCGGGGCGACGGGCAATTTCCTCGGCGAGATCAAGGTCGCGCGCCATGCACAGAAGACCGACGCGGCGCAGGATTTCAAGGGCCTCCTCCTAGAAGCCGGGGCGAGCGCCAATGCCGTCCCGCAGCTCGAGATCTTCGCCGATGACGTCAAATGCGCACATGGCGCAACCGTCGGTGCGCTCGATGAAGCTGCGCGCTTCTACATGATGGCGCGAGGGGTCGATCCTGCGTCTGCGCAGCGCCTGCTGGTGCAAGCCTTCATCGGCGATGCCTTCGTGGCGCTGGAGGACGAGGCCGAGCGTGAGACGCTGCTCGATGCCGCACTCGCGGCGCTCGAAGGAGCAAAGCTGTGAACGCCCCTGCAACCTTCGCCACACTCTCCGACTTGCGCGCCGACTTCCCCGGCATGGTCACCCATGACGGCAAGCCGTGGCACTACCTCGACACAGCCGCCACCGCCCAGAAGCCCCGAGCTGTGATCGATGCCATGGCGCGCGCGCTGGGCGAAGATTACGCGACCGTCCACCGCGGAGTCTATGCGCGCTCGGCCGAGATGACGCTCGCCTACGAGGCGGCGCGGCGGACTGTCGCGCATTTTATTGGCGGCCATGAGGACGAGCTGGTCTTCACCCGGGGCGCAACCGAGGCAATCAACCTCGTGGCCCAGACATGGGGCAGGGCGAACCTCAGGGCGGGCGACCGCATCCTGCTCTCGCAGCTGGAGCACCACTCGAATATCGTGCCGTGGCAGATGGTGGCGCAGGAAACCGGCGCGTTGATCGACGTCTGTCCGCTGACGTCAGATCACCAGATCGACCTCGACGTCGCGGAGGCCATGCTGACCGAGCGCCACAAGCTCGTCGCCTTCGGTCATGTCTCCAACGTGGTCGGCAGCCTGCTCGACGCGTCGCGCGCTGCGGCCATGGCGCACAAGGTCGGCGCGATGCTGCTGCTCGACGGTTGCCAGAGCGCCCCGCACATGGGGGTCGACGTCGCGGCGCTCGGCTGCGACTTCTACGTATTCTCCGCGCACAAGCTCTACGGCCCGACCGGGATCGGCGCGCTTTGGGCGCGCAAGGACATCCTCGCCGAAATGCCTCCCTATCAGGGCGGCGGTGCGATGATCGACCGCGTGACCTTCGAGCGCACCACCTATGCCTCCGGCGCGCAGCGCTTCGAAGCGGGCACTCCTGCGATCACTGAGGCGATCGCCTTCGCGGCGGCTGCCGACTACGTGAGCGCCATCGGGACGGAGCGCATCCACGCGCACGAACAGAAACTTGTGGCTCGCCTGCGCCGGGAGCTCGGGGCGATGAATGACGTGCGCCTGTTCGGCCCCGCCGACAGCGCCGGGATCGTAAGCTTCGCGATCGACGAAATTCACCCCCACGATCTCGGCACGATCCTCGACGAGGCGAATGTCGCGATCCGCGCCGGGCACCACTGCGCCCAGCCGCTCATGGACTACCTTGGCGTTCCGGCCACCGCACGTGCCAGCTTCGGGCTCTATTCAACCGAGGCAGACGTTGACGCGCTGCTCGCCGGCATTGCCCGCACCCGCAAGATTTTTGGAAGAGGATAAGAGCGATGGATAGCTCTGCGGATCACACTGACATGACCGACGACAAGCCGCCCCGCGCGCGCGTTCAGGACGCGGTCGATACCGACACGCCGCGCACCCGCGACTATCTCGATGGCTTCCTCGCCGGCAAGCCTGGCTCCGACAGCGTGGGCGGCGAGGGTAGCGACCTGCAGGCCGACGTGATCGCCGCGCTGCGCGAGATCTTCGATCCGGAAATCCCGGTCAACATCTACGACCTCGGCCTGATCTACGGTGTCGAGGTCGACGACAACCGCGACGCCACCGTCACCATGACGCTCACCACACCGCACTGCCCGGTGGCCGAGAGCATGCCCGGCGAAGTGGAGCTGCGCGTTGCCAGCGTGCCGGGGATCCGCGATGCCGAGGTTAACCTCATCTGGGACCCGCCGTGGGGGCCCCACAAGATGAGCGACGAGGCGCGGCTCGAACTGGGGATGCTGTGAGCGACACGGTCGCCCTGACCATCGGTATCGCCGATTACAACGACCCGCGCGTTGCGGCGGACGTCGTGGCTCTGCTCGATGCCTATGCGCGCGATCCGATGGGTGGCGGCATTCCGCTCTCACAAGACGTCAAGGCGCGGCTCGTTAGCGATCTAGCGGCCAATCCGCACGCTTTTTCCATGTTGGCGCGGATCGGCGACAGGGCGGTTGGCCTTGCCAATTGCTTCATGGGCTATTCGACCTTCGCCGCCGCACCGCTTGTGAACATCCACGATCTCGCCGTGCTCCCCCACCACCGGGGGAAGGGCACCGGCCGCGCGCTTCTGGCCGCCATCGAGGCCGAGGCCTTGAAGCGCGGGGCCTGCAAGGTCACATTGGAAGTGCTGAGCGGCAATCCGGCGCGGCACCTTTATGCAGCGTGCGGCTACGGCGATTACCAGCTCGACCCAGCAACCGGGCACGCGCTGTTTTGGCAGAAGAGGCTGACATGACCGAGACCACGACCACTTCGCGCCCCGCCCCCAAGGCCGCCGTCATCCTGACGGCCAGCGCCGAGGCGCGCATCGCCGATCTGATGGGCAAGGCTCCGGCAGATGCCATCGGCGTCAAGCTCTCGACCCCGCGCCGCGGCTGCTCCGGCCTTGCCTATTCGGTCGACTATGTCACCGCCGAGGCAAAGTTCGACGAGAAGATCGTCACTCCGGGCGGGGTGTTCTACATCGATGGGGCGTCGGTGCTCTACCTCATCGGCAGCGTCATGGACTGGCGCGAGGACGACTTCACCGCTGGCTTCGTGTTCGAGAACCCGAACGCCAAGGGTGCCTGTGGCTGCGGCGAAAGCTTCATGGTATAATCAAGCCTATGACAGGCAGAGACTCTGGGAAACGCGACGTTCTTGGCGACATAGCGGGCATCGTTGCCGGCGTTGGAATGCTTGCGCTTGCTGCGGCCAAAGTCATCGCAGCGAGCAAGCGAGGCCCCAAGGCAGATCTGGTCCCCGGCTCCCAGTCGTTCGGCGCTTTCATGCGCGAACGCGGGCAGAACCGGCGCAAGCCTCCCGAAGGCGGTATCGCCGCACCCGCCGTACCGCCGCGCGGCCCCCTGCCGAAGCAGGGCGGCGCAGCGGCAATGCTCGACTTCGAGGCCTGAGCCTCAGTCTTCTTCGGCGAGGCGTGCGATCAGGCGGCTTTCGAGCTCGTCGACCTCGCCGTCCGCATCGACCATCCGGTCGAGCCATTCGCTTTCGGACGTGGTGATTTCCTCGCCTGCCTCGGCAATCGCCGTGTAGTCGGTGCCCTCGGGGCGCTTCTTGCCGAACACCTTGCCGAAGTGGTTCGCCACCTTCGGTGCCTCGCGCGCGACGCGGCCGAGGAACCGGCCAACGCTGGCGCGGTTTTCGGCGACGAAGGCTTCGAGCTCCAGCTTGCGCTCGTGGCTGAGCTGGGCGTGGGGCAGAATAAAGCCCTTGAGGAAGTTCGCCACACCATCGACGAACAGATCGTCCCACGCGTCGGCGTTTTCTTCGGCGAGAGTCGCGTCCTTGAGGCGGAACAGCATCTCGGCATCATAGCGCGTGACGGCCGCAGGGCCGTGGCCGCCAGCGGCGAAGATCACGCGCCGCACGATCCGACATTCGGCGGCGCTGATGTGCGTGGCAGACAGGTCACCGCCGCCACGGGTCGGGCCGGTGCCGGTCAGAACCGCGCGCTCGACCTGCTGGAGGACGAAGTCCTTGAGGCGGTCGGGCGTGTTCTCGGCGCGCTCCAGAATGCGGACCAGCGTCTCGAGTTCGGCCATGCTGTCGACCTTGCCGTCGCGGTCGATCTGCCCGATCAGCCATTCGGCTTCCTCGAGCGAGCATTGCAGGCGCGGTTCGGTGCCGTTGAGCACGAATTCGCCGATCGCCTCGACGAAGAAGTCGACCCACTCGTTGCTGCGCTGGTTGAGGGCGCTGTTGAGCGTGAACAGCGCCTCGGCTTCAGCGCGGGTGATGATCCCGTCGCCCCAGCCTTCGCGGCGCAGCGACAGTAGCTCGTCGGCGGTGATCTGCCCGTCCGCGGCGGCAGCCTCGGCGATGGCGATGAATTGCGTGGTCATGCGGCGTTGGTCCCCGTGAATTTGGTCGGGGAGGCTATCGCACACGCAGGCTTAAAGCCGCGTTACCGCTGTTCGACCTCGCGGATGCAGGCGCCCGGATCTGCCGCAGCGCCGCCCTGCCGCAACCGCGCCTCGACATGGGTGGCGGTCGGCTGCGCTCCGGCGCTGACCGGATATAGGTAGATGTCGATCACGCAGCTCTTGCCCGCAAACTGCAGCTTGTGCGCGTCGCCCTCGGCCAGATCGATGCGCGGCGCGCCGAAGCGGCGGGTGATCGCCTCGGCGGGCGTGCCGATTACCCCGCCGAGGCCCTCCGGCGACATCACCTCGGGCACGACGACGATGGTGCTGCGCGAGGGCGACGCGGGGGCGGGCACGCGCGCCGAGGCCGAGCGCACGGGGGCCGAACCGCCCCCGCAGCCGGCGAGCGCCGCTCCGAACAGCGCCAGCGTCGCAATCCCCCTTTGCCCCATGTCCCCTTATCGCTCCTCCAGCCGCCGGAGCACCAGATGCGTGCCCGCCGCCGCGCCGATAATCGGTGCGATGAGGTTCGCCAAGGGGATGAGCATGAGGCCCGCGATGGCAGCCCCCAGCAGCATCCGCTCGCTGCGCGGCACGGGGGTGCCCGCCTCGTCCCCCCGGCAATGCCGCAACCACGCCATGTCGGTCAGCTCCCGGCCCAGCAGCACGGCATTGACGCCCAGCAGCACCAGCGCCGGGCCAATGGCGGTGAAGGCCAGCAGGCCCGCCACGGGCAGCGCCAGCAGCGTGTATCCCAGGGTCCGCCCGAGCCCCTTCACCGAATTGGCGAGATCGCGCCGGAACGGCAGCGGCCGGGCCGTGGCCGCAAGTTCCGGATAGTGGCGAGCCTCGACGGCGGCGACAATCTCGTCGGCGAAGAATTGCAGCACAGCGACTGCGACGGCCCGGAACAGCAGCCACCCCAGCACTGCGCCGACCAGCACCGTCAGCAGCACCGTTGCGCCTTGGACGGGGGCCCACCCCATCGCTTCGAGCGCCATGCCGAACCCGGCATAAAGTCCCGCGCCCAGGCCGGCGAAGATCAGCAGCGTGATCGCGATGCTCTTCACCGCGACCTTCACCACGGCACGATCGCCGAGCTGGCCGATGGCCTTTACGATGGCGGCAGGAACGGCGGACATGCGCCATCCGATGCGAGGCAGACGCAGCGAAGTCAACGCGCTGCACACGCCTCGCACACAGAAGCTTGGCGCGGGGGCCGAAGGCGGCTAGGCGGCCCCGCAATCACAACGAACCCACCACTCCCGTAGAAAGCTGCGCCCGTGCCCGAGACCAACCCGCCCCGTTACGACGTGATCGCCATCGGCAATGCCGTGGTCGACGTGATCGCCTCCTGCACCGAGGAGCTGATCGACGAGCTCCAGCTCAACCGCGGCGGCATGACCCTGATCGACGAGGCGCGGGCCGACGAACTTTACGAAGCCATGCCGCCCGCGCGCGAGGTCTCCGGCGGCTCGGCGGCGAACACACTGGCGGGGCTGGCCACGCTTGGCCTGCAATGCGCCTTCATCGGCCAGGTCGCCGACGACCAGCTCGGCAAGGTGTTCCGTCACGACATGCGCGCCACCGGGATCGACTTCGACACGCCGGGCCGTGACGGCGAGCCTGCCACCGGCCGCGTGCTGATCTTCGTCACTCCGGATGGCGAGCGCACGATGAACACCTTCCTCGGCGCGGGGCAGTTCCTGCCCGCGGCGGCGATGGATGAAGACCTGATCGCCAGTGCCGCGATCCTTTATCTCGAAGGCTATCTCTGGGATCCCGAAGAGCCGCGCCGCGCGATGCGTCGTGCCATCGAAGTAGCGCGCGCAGCAGGCCGCAAGATCGCCTTCACCGCGTCCGAAAGCTTCGTGATCGAGCGCCACGGCGCCGACTTCCGCGCGTTGATCGACGAAGGCCGGATCGACATCCTGTTCGTCAACGAGCACGAACTGGCGACGCTGACCGGGACAAGCGATTTCGAAGCGGGCGTCGCCGCGGTTTCGGCCAAAGTGCCCGTGCTGGTAGCAACGCGCAGCGCCAGGGGCGCCATCGCGGTGGCCCAAGGCGAACGCGCCGAAGTTTCTGCGGAGCCGGTCGTGCGGGTGGTCGATACCACCGGCGCGGGCGACCTGTTCGCTGCGGGGTTCCTCGCGGGCCACGTCCGTGGACGCCCGCTCGCCGAATGCCTCAAGCTCGGCGCGATCTGCGCCAGCGAGATCATCAGCCACTACGGCGCGCGGCCCGAAGCCGACTTGCGAAGCCTCGTGGCGGAACATTTGGGGGAAGTAGGCTTCGACCCGACGATTGCGCTTTCTGAATGAGGGTTCATAACGATTAGCACTGCCGGTCGAGTCGCTTAATTGAGGAGCGTAAGGAATGGCCAAAGGCAAAGAAGTCGGCGAGTTCTCGCACACTTGGAGTTCGATCACCTTGCTGCCCGGCCCTGCCGGTAGCATGCTTCACCAAGCCAACGTCGAGGGAACCGCTACCGGCTATGGCGCCGTCCGCGGCACCGCAACCTTCGTCGGTGGCAAGAGCGGGACATTCAGCGCGCTTTGGGCCGCTTTTCTAGACGATGGCGAGCAGCTTGGCGGTGCTTCGACGGGCACATATGAGAGCGTCGGCAAACACGTTTGGAAGACGACGGAAACCGTCAATGTGTCGGACGGCACGGTCATCTACTCCGAAGGTGTGATCGATAACGCCGGGCGCTCCTGGAAGGGCAAGCTGTTCGGGTCAGCATAGCCGCACGAACCTGCGCAGCTTGGCGTCCACATAAGCGTTTCAAACGAAAAAGGGCGGCCCCGCGGGACCGCCCTTTCGTATTTCGATATAAGCGAACCGATCAGCGCTTGCTGAACTGGAAGCTCTTGCGGGCCTTGGCACGGCCGTACTTCTTGCGTTCGACGACGCGGGGATCGCGGGTCAGGAATCCGGCGGCCTTGACCGCGAGGCGCAACGACGGCTCGAACTTGCTGAGCGCCTGGCTGATGCCGTGCTTGACCGCACCCGCCTGGCCAGAAAGCCCGCCGCCCTTGACCGTGCAGATGACATCGTACTGGCCGGCCCGATCGGAGATCTGGAACGGCTGGTCGATCACCAGACGCAGTGTCGGACGCGCGAAATAAACTTCCTGATCGCGCCCGTTGACGGTGATCTTGCCGGTGCCGGGCTTGAGCCAGACGCGGGCGACCGCATCCTTGCGGCGGCCGGTGGCATAAGCACGGCCCTGGGCATCGACTTCCTTTTCGCGCAGCGGCGCGAGCGGCCCACCGCGCGGCGGCGGGGGGGCGGCGACAATGATGTCGCCTTCGTCGCCCGAGATCGCGTGCGCGGTTTCGGCCGGGGCGGGGGCTGCACTGGCGGCAGCGCCGGTCAGCGCCCCCAGATCTGCGAGATCGGAAACGGTGTTTTCAGTGTTCGGGGTGTCGGCCATGGTCACGCGCCCACCTTGTTCTTGCGATTGAGCGAAGCGACATCGATCGTTTCGGGCTGCTGCCCTGCATGAGGATGCTCGACGCCGGAATAGAGATGCAGGTTCTTCATCTGGACGCGGCCCAGCGGACCGCGCGGGACCATGCGTTCAACCGCCTTTTCCATCACGCGTTCGGGGAAGCGGCCATCGAGAATCTTGTCGGCGGTAATCTCCTTGATCCCGCCGGCGTACCCGGTGTGCTTGTAATAGGTCTTCTGCTTGAGCTTGTTGCCAGTCAGCCGCACCTTGTCGGCGTTGATCACGATCACGTGATCGCCGCAATCGACGTGGGGGGTGTAGCTGGGCTTGTGCTTACCGCGCACCAGATCGGCGCAGATCACCGCGAGGCGCCCCACGACGAGGCCTTCGGCATCGATCAGATGCCACTTCTTCTCGACCTCGGCCGGCTTGATCGACCGGGTCTGTTTGCTGAGCGCCTTCATGAAAGGACGGTCCTTTTCGGAAACTTGGGGCTGCTGGAAATCATGTAACGCGACGCACCAGGCACTGCGAGAGGCGGCCCATTGCGGCGGCAGACCCCGCAAGTCAAGCTTTTGCGGGGATTTGCCGAGAGGTAAAATAATACCTTACTGTTTGATGGGGGGTGAAATCGGCCCCAGCGTCCACTCTTCGCGCGCCACGCGGCGGGTGCCAGAGACCTGGGTGACCACGGTGCGGCGCGCGCGGCCCATGGTCGCCAACGCGGGCGCGGCCTCGCTGTCGAGCAGCACCAAAACACTGCCGTTGCTGCCGTCGGGCAGAATGAAGGTCTGTTCACTGGTCCCGGACAGCCCGTGGGGCAGGAACAGCGCCTCGGGCCACCCGGTCTGCCCGCCGCCGGGGCTTGCCGCCGCTGCACCGAGCTGGGTGAGGAACCCGCCGGGGGCAGCCGCTTCGCTCGTTCCCGCCATTTGCCTGGCCGCACCCAGCGCCCCAATCACCGCTTCGCGCCCGAGCCCGGAGCTCGCCGCCTCGGAGACGATTCGCCCGGTGTGGTCGAGCCTCATCGGGAACAACCCGTCCTCAGGCCGGTCGCGTTCGAACGCCGCTATGGCGGCCAGCGCGGGCGGGACATCGACCTCGCTGGCGACCAGCGTGCCCTCGACTTCCCAGCCGTCAGCACGGGGGTGAAACGTCACGCGATAACGCCTGGTGGCAACAATCGCCGCACCATCGCGCAGCTCCCGTACCAAGGTGCGACTGAGTATGAGGGGGTCGCGGGGCGGCGCGAACGCGGGTTCGGGGGATGCCGCCGCGGCGGGGAGTGCCAACGTGGCCGCTCCGGCCAGCAATGCAGCGTGAACGGTGGCGCGCCATTCGGCCAGCCCCGCGCGGGTCACACCCGCCGTCCCAGCTCGTGCGCGCCCCACACGGTCGCCGCGACCAGCGCCGCACCGGTCAACTGGTGAAGCACCGCCAGCCAAAGCGTCATGCCGCTCATTACCGTAGCGATCCCCAGCACGATCTGAACGCCGAATGCGGTATGGACCGCGATGGAGGCGAGGCGGGCGCCGCGTACGCGCAGCTTGCGCCCCATCACCACCAGCATCGCAACCAGTGCGAACGCCCACCAGCGGTGGATGAAGTGGATCAGGAACGGATCGTCGACCAGCGCCCCGGCGCCCATGGTCCAATCGATCCCGGCGGGAACCACGCGACCTTGCATCAGCGGCCAGTCGCTGGCGAGATACCCTGCGCGCCACCCCGCCATCAGTGCGCCATAGACCAGCTGGACCGCAAGCATCGCCAGCGTGACGGCAGAAAAAGCGGTCAGCCGGGCGGCTGGCTGGCGCCGTGCCAGCGTGCGCAGATCAAGCGCGGTCCAGATCATCCCGGCCATCGTCGCCAGCGCGGTGACAAGGTGGATCGCCAGCCAGTGCGGCGCTACCAAAGTACGCCCCGACAGACCCGACCGAACCATCAGCCAACCAAACGTACCTTGCAGGCCGATCAGCGCGAGCAGCGCGAGCAGCCGCGGGGCATAGCCCTTGGGGACCGCGCGGCGCCACGCGTACCACGCGAACGGCAGCGCCATCGCCAGGCCAATGACCCGCCCAAGCAGGCGGTGGAGCCATTCCCAGAAATAGATCGACTGGTACTGCGCCAGTGTCATCCCCGCCGGGCCGTTGACCTGGGTGTATTGCGGGATTCGCTGGTAGGCTTCGAATTCGGCCTGCCACTGGCCGTGGCTCAGCGGCGGAAGGATGCCCGTCACCGGCTTCCACTCGACGATCGACAGCCCCGATTCGGTCAACCGGGTAATCCCGCCGACCACGACGATCATGCAAATCAGCGCGGCGACCGCAAAAAGCCAGCGGGCGAACTCTAGCGGACGCACAGCACCATGCCGCACGTTGCCCAACGACCGCATATTCCCCGCCATGGCGACCATAATTGCGGCTATCTGCGTCGCGTAGTGGCAAAGCGCAAGCGATTATCGCGGGATCGCCGCAACTTGGCTTGCGTGATGTTACAATGTTACATATAACACGCAGCATGACCCAAGCCTTCAAACTGATGCGCGACCGATTCGACCGGGTCGGGATCCTGCTGAGCGGGCTGTGCGCGCTGCATTGCGTGGCGACGCTGGTGCTGGTCGCGGTGCTCGGGCTGGGCGGAGGTTTTCTGCTCAACCCGGCGCTTCATCGCGTGGGACTGGCGCTGGCGATCTTGGTCGGCGGGATTGCGCTCGGATTGGGCGTTTCCCGCCACGGACGGCGCGAGCCGCTGATGTTTGGTGGCGCCGGGCTATCGCTGATGGCGCTGGCGCTACTTACGGGCCACAGCCCGGTAGAAGCTGCGCTGACAATCACCGGGGTTTCGTTGCTCGCGTTCGCCCATTGGCGTAACGTCCGCCATCTCGACGCCTGATCTAGCGAAGCGCAACGGCGCCCGCTAAGCACGGCGCGATGACCACGCTCTCCCCCGCCACATTTGCCCTCACCGTCAACGGCGAACCCCGCCGCGCCCCCGCGGGCGCCACGGTAGCCGATCTCGTCCGCGAGCTTGGTCTCGAACCCACCAAGGTCGCGGTCGAGCGCAACAGCCAGATCGCCCCACGCTCGACACTAGCGGAGGTTGTGCTCGAAGACGGCGACATCCTCGAGATCGTCCATTTTGTAGGCGGCGGCGATTCCCCTGCCACGGCAGAAGTTGGCGACCATCCGGTCGCGGGGGACGACGACACCTGGACCGTCGCCGGACAAACCTTTCGCAGCCGCCTGATCGTGGGCACCGGCAAGTACAAGGACTTCGCCCAGAATGCCGCCGCAGTCGCCGCCAGCGGGGCCGAGATCGTCACCGTTGCGGTACGCCGGGTCAATGTCAGCGATCGCAATGCCCCGATGCTGACCGACTTCATCGACCCCAAGCTCGTCACCTACCTTCCCAACACCGCCGGCTGCTTCACCGCCGACGACGCGATCCGCACGCTGCGGCTGGCGCGCGAGGCGGG